>CAWGNN010000008.1:0-223899 GCA_963824105.1 uncultured Actinomycetota bacterium | reverse complement strand
GCGAGTTGAGTCCACGGGCGTGGTGTACGACGGGCCCGTCCTGAGCGTGGCGTCCTGACATAGCGACGGCCACCGCGTGATCCTTCAGAAGACCTGCGAAAGCACGACTGAAGGAGAACCAAACGATGACCGTCGACCCCAACTCTATTGACCTGACCACGTTCATGACTGACCACCTGCAGCGCGCCGAGCCAGACTTGCTCCGCAGCATGTTGTCGACGTTCGTTCAGGCGTTGATGTCGGCCGAGGCCGACGCGATCTGCGGCGCCCCGTACGGCGAGCGGTCGCCCGAGCGGACCAACTCCCGCAACGGCTACCGGACCCGAGACTTCGACACCCGCACCGGGACGATGGAGGTCGCGATCCCGAAGCTGCGTGAGGGGTCCTACTTCCCCGACTGGCTCCTCGAGCGACGCCGCCGTGCCGAGCGGGCACTGACCACCGTGGTCGCGACCTGCTACCTCCTGGGCGTGTCGACGCGGCGGATGGAGAAGCTCGTCGAAACGTTGGGCATCACCAGGTTGAGCAAGTCACAAGTCAGCGTGATGGCCAAGGAGCTCGACGCCCACGTCGAGGACTTCCGCACCCGCCCACTCGACCAAGGCCCGTACACGTTCGTGGCCGCAGACGCATTGACGATGAAAGTGCGTGAGGGCGGCCGAGTGGTCAACACCCACGTCCTGGTCGCGACCGGTGTCAACGCCGATGGGCACCGCGAGATCCTCGGACTCGACATCTGCTCCGCGGAGTCCGAAGCCGGGTGGCTGACCCTGTTCCGTGGCCTGAACGCCCGTGGCCTGACCGGGGTCAAGCTCGTTACCTCGGACGCCCACGCCGGCCTCGTCGCCGCGCTCGGGGCCACGATGGGCGGCGCCTCATGGCAACGGTGCCGCACCCACTACGCCGCCAACCTGATGGCGATCTGTCCCAAGCACGCCTGGCCGGGAGTGAAAGCGCTGCTGCACAGCGTCTACGACCAGCCCGACGCCAAGGCCGTGCACGCCCAGTTCGACAAGCTGCTGGACACCGTCGCCGACAAGCTCCCCGAGGTCCACGACCACCTCGACGAGGCCCGCCCAGACATCCTCGCCTTCACCGCGTTCCCGAAGGAGATCTGGCGCCAGATCTGGTCCAACAACCCCAACGAACGTCTCAACCGCGAGATCCGCCGCCGCACCGACGTCGTCGGGATCTTCCCCGACAGAACCTCCGCAATCCGCCTCATCGGAGCCGTCCTCGCCGAACAGCACGACGACTGGATCGAAGGCCGCCGCTACCTCGGACTCGACGTCCTGGCCCGCTCCCGGATCGCCCTGATCAACACCAACGAGACCACCACCGAACAGGAGGACCTGACACCCGCCGCACTCACTGCATAGAGTGCAACCACCGGATCACGCGGTGGCCCCTTCATCCACCACGACCGTGGACTCGACCAACCCCCGGGCCTCTGGGACATGGGGAATTTAGCTCCCACCTGCGACTTCAGTCTGTCCCCCTTCTGAGGGGTGGCTTCATCTTGGGATGGGTCCCACGTCGAGTTGGAACGTCAAGATGGCCCCCCTGGGACGCAGCCGGCTTGTCGATCACCTGAGGACCCCAGCCGGAAACCCAAGTCGTGTGTTCGGTTCTGCCCCGGCCCTTCGCGAGTTACCCGCAGGTTCGGCTTGAGCGTCCAGAAGCGGCTCATTCCTCGCTCCCCCGGTCGTCGACCCCGCCGACGAGCTCAACGGACGCCCTCGACAGACCCTCGGATTCAAAGCACCATCACAAGCACTGGCAGAGGTGTTGCGTTAACCGCCTGAACCCGCACCGATGTGCGGGCGCTACATCCAGTGGACATCGTCGGCGTTGACGGTCAGCGCGGCGACGCCCTCGGTTGTGACAACGTCGTATGCGAGACGCAACTCGACGGTCTCCGCGCCAGCCCGCACGCAAGTGCCAGCCACGCCCAGCCGGACAGGAAACTCCGTGTCGAGAGCCATCGGGATCGAGACCAGGACCGGTTCCTTCTCGATGATGTGGTGCACATTGCCGTGCACATCGGTCAGGGTCACCTCGACCGAAACTGGGAAGGAACCTTGGTCGACCCAGCCGATGGCCGTTCCCCCGAGGCTCAGGGCAAACATGCCCTGAGCCTAGGGGAAAGCGCCCGCACGTGCCGCTGAGCGCTAACCACCGAATCGCTGCTGAGCGGCCTGTCGTGTCGTGTCGAGGGCTGCCCCGATCACGGTCCATGAGTCCCCCGCCTCGCGTGCAGCCTTCACGGCGTCGCGGAGCTCTTGCTCAGCCGAGGCCAGGCTCTCCCGGGCAGCGATGATGCGTCGGAAGTGCGCAGCGTCGCGAGCCGGATGGGTGCTCGTGTCGAGCTCATCGAGTCCCGTGTGTGCGTAGTCCGCCTTGGTCTTCGTCATGATCATCACCTCATCTCAGATAGTCGTAGAACTTCGGTCGGAGGCGGTCG
Organism: uncultured Actinomycetota bacterium; assembly: GCA_963824105.1. GTDB lineage: Bacteria > Actinomycetota > Actinomycetes > Propionibacteriales > Nocardioidaceae > CAWDVB01. Next base: position 221,435 of record CAWGNN010000008.1, on the reverse strand, counting down.
GCGTGAATGATCCGCGTTGGTTCGCCGGCAGGGACGGCAACCAGTTCCAGCATGCGTCCGTGGCGGTCGGGTCCGATGATCAGCAGGCGTTCCTCGCCCTCATACTCGTACTCGACCAGTCGGATGGCGTTGGTCCAGGCGTGGGCGATGTCGACGGCGTCGACTCCGTGCTTCCGAGCCGAGCCCTCGACCTCCATCTGTCAATGATGCCTTGACATTCTGAAAGGTGTCAAGAAGTTCTTGACGCCCGCTCAAGCCGCGGAGGGTGCGCGAACCTGCCGAAGAGCGGAAAGTGCGTGAGAGGCTCTGGTCGTGCATCCATACGATCCGCTTCGCTTCCACAGCAAAGTCGTCTGGCTGACCCCGGAACAGGGTGGAAGGCGAACCGGTCCCCCGGCCCCTTCGGCAGACAGGGACTATGCCGCAAACGGGTTCGTTCCCCCCTTGACCGTGAATACCGGGCTCGCGTCGCTCGTCGTTCGGCCGACCCAGCCTGGTGCGTGGACGTCCTCAGCGGACGCGGGGTGGCTTGTCGGCGATTATCACTACCCGCATGACGTCGCTGCCGGTGATGTGATCGTTGTGACTGAGGGCCCGACCACAGTCGGCTACTTCCACGTGGAGTCCGTGGGCTAGGGGCATCCGGAAATGCTTGTTATGCGGGTGGCCGCGTAGCGTCGAACGCTCATCGGCTGCTTGTTTCATTGACGCCACGGCTGGGTGCTGACGAGGCTCGGTCGAGGTGGCTGGGGTTGTCGCTCTCACATCGGCTGCCCACGCTTCGCGTGTGGCTCTCACATGGCCTGCGTTTCCCCGGCCACCGCCAGGGCGGGAGTGGCTCAAGAAGGGATTGCCCAGCTCGAAGCAGCGTTGCCCTCCTGACCCGAACACACATCGGTTCGATCAGGAGGTTTGGTGATGCATCAGCGTGTGGTGATCGGGATGGATCCGCATAAGCGGTCGGTCACGATCGAGGTGATGACCGGCGACGAGACGATCGTCGGCGGGGGCAGGTTCGCGACCGACAAGACCGGGTTCGCCCAAATGGTTTCGTCGGTGAAGGCGTGGCCGGATCGGGTCTGGGCGGTCGAGGGCTGCAACGGGATCGGCCGGCATGTCGCCCGCCGGTTGCTGGCCGGCGGCGAGGAGGTCGTCGATGTTCCCCCGAAGTTGTCGGCTCGGACGCGGGTGTTCGCGACCGGTCAGGGCCGCAAGACCGACGCCACCGACGCCCACTCTGTGGCGCTGGTCGGGACCCGGATGACGGGGTTGCGTCCGGTCGTCGCCGACGAACAACTCGAAGTGCTGCGACTGCTGGTCGATCGCCGCCGGTCGTTGGGTGAGGAACACACCCGCAAGGTCTCCCAACTCCATGCCCTGCTGCTGGAACTCCTTCCTGGTGGGGCGAAGAAGGACCTCTCGGCGGCCCAAGCCAAGAAGCTGCTCGCGACCGTCCGTCCTCGCGATGTTGTTGGGAGGACCCGCAAGAGGGTCGCCGCCGAACTGGTCAAGGATCTCGAGGTGATCTATGCCCGGAAGAAGGCCGCGAACAAGGAACTGACCGAACTGGTCGCCGCGACCGGCACCGGCCTGCTCGACCTGCACGGCATCGGTCCCTCAGGGGCAGCCAGGCTGCTGGTCGAGGTCGGTGACGTCACCCGGTTCCCCGACCGGAACCACTTCGCGTCCTGGACCGGAACCGCACCCATCGACGCATCCTCCGGCGACCACGTCCGCCACCGGCTCTCCCGGGGAGGGAACCGCCAGATCAACCAGGTCCTGCACATCATGGCGACCGTTCAACTGCGCAACCCGACCGAAGGCCGCGCCTACTACGACAGGAAGAAGCAATCCGGGAAGTCATCGATGGAGGCGATGCGCTGCCTGAAACGCAGGCTCTCCGACGTCGTGTTCCGCACCCTCGTCGACGACCTCGCCAAAGCAAAGGTGGCGGGCCCGGGTGGGCACTCGGGGACGATGTGCGGGCGAGCGACTGGTCGCTCCAACTAGTCCCGTGTGCTGACGACGCGGGTTCCGGCCGCCCGGTCATGAAGCGCGCGACCGTCTGCGCGCAACACTAGCCACACCATGGCGCCGAGCAGCGGGTAGACGAGGATCGTCGAGGCCAGGGTCAGCGGATCGCGCTCCTCGAAGCCGCCCCATGACGCCCCCAGCGCCACCGTGTGTCCCAGCTGCCACGGCACGGTGATCTTGATGACGTTGCGGACCAGGGCCCTCGAGAAGGAGATCCGCGCGTCGCGGTCGCCCGGCGATGTCGACGCCGGGACGACCTTCAGGTGCTCACGCTTCTTGCCCACGGTTGCCTGGTGCGGACCGGACTCGGCGCGTGCGGCCAGAACGGCGGCCACCACTGGCGCCACCGTGCTCGCCGCGTAGACGAACGCGTGGTTGCCGGACCAGCCGAAGCGGATCGCCGCGAGTCCCAGCGGGACCTCCAGGGAGGCGAGGCCGAGGTAGAGCACACCGTCGACGAGGTAGGCACGCGCCCGTACGCCGGCCAGAGGATTCATCACACCGACGCTACCTGCGCACCCGGCCGTTCGGCTCGACGTCCGACCCGGGAAGCGGCAAGGCAGCCGCATCGCGACGCCGGGCGTCGGCAAGCACGCGCGCTCAGCAGATCCGTGCGTCCGGCATGCGGCGAAGCGACGCGCCTGTGGGAGGCCCTAACTGACCAGGGGCTCGACGCGGTTCAGGTCGTCCTCGTGGGTGTCGTGCTCGACTTCGATGTCGTAGTCGGCCTGAATGTTGATCCAGAAGCGCTCGCTGGTCCCGAACGCACGGGACAGGCGCAGGCCGGTCTCGGTGGTGATCCGCCGCCTGCCTCGGACGATTTCTCCGATACGGGTCTGACTCAGGCCGGTTGCCTGCGCCAGTCGGTACTGGCTGATCCCCAGCGGCTCGAGGAACTCGGTGCGCAGGATCTCACCCGGAGTGATCGGATCGTGTGCCTTGGTCATCTCGGCCCTCCTTCCTAGTGGTAGTCGACGATCTCGACGTCGGTTGGCCCGGCCGCAGTCCAGGTGAAGCAGATCCGGAACTGGTCGTTGACTCGGATCGAGTGTTGACCGACACGGTTTCCGGTTAGCTTCTCCAGGCGGTTGCCCGGCGGGACGCGCAGATCACCCAGTGCGCCGGCCGCGTTGAGGAGTCGGAGCTTCTTCTGCGCTGCCCGCTGGATGTCCGCGCCCAACCGGGCCGTGCGTTGGCGACGCCAGACCTTCTCCGTGGTCGCGTCAGCGAAGGACTGGATGGCCACGCTCAAATACTATCGCATGTCGATACTATCGACAACCGGTGGTATGGGTCCAACTGGGCGACAGGACGCTCCCTTTCCGCGGCGTCTGCTCAAACCATCGGCATGCGAGCGGCCAGCCGCGACGCGCGCTTGGGCTGATCCGAACCCCGGCCCACACCGGGCGAAACCGTCGGGCTCGCGCTCGAAGAGTCTGGCCTCCTAGCCGGTCGCCAGCTCGCTGTCGGGGCGAGCGATGCGAAACGCACCGGCAAGCAGTTGCGCACCTGTCGTGTAGCCAGACAGTAGGTTCTCATGAACAGCGTTGCGTCATCCACGTGGCACGGAAGGGCTCTCCCGGGGGCGGGCCGTGCTGCTGGCGTCTGGGATACTCGGCCAGGCATGGGAGAAGTCCCTAGGGTCTTGCGGATCAAAGTCCCGACTACATTCCCCATGTCCCGGGCCTCTAGCTCAATGGGCAGAGCAGCGGACTTTTAATCCGCGGGTTGTGGGTTCGAGTCCCACGGGGCCCACAAACCGACGGGTCAGCCCCCGCCACGCTCTCGTCGCGAGCAGTTCGCTTTCGTCGTTGACCCCCGAATTCAGCTAACACTCGACCATCCAGAGCACAGATGGGTGATGAACCCACCGGCGACCCTCCGGCGCGAGGCGAGAGATCTGCCGCTAGACAGGGGTGCCGACAGCCCGATCGAGTGGCAGGATGCCAAGGGCGTGGCCGTCTCGGTAGGGGTCCGAGGCTGCTGACGGCCAAGGGGGTTCAATGCGCTACCGCACGCTGCAGTCTGTCGCGTTGCTAGTGGGGACACTCGCGTCCGCGACTGCGTTCTCTGTCCCAGCGGACGCATCCGGCGTCGGCGCCGCGAGGGTGATGGCGACCGCTCGGCAGACATCGGCGGCAATGGTCGCCAGCCCAGCGCCACCGCACGTGAAGAAGCTCTACAAGCCCGGCAGGATCCGCGCCTGCGAACCCAGCAGAGCACGGGGAGGTGTGCGCATCCGGTTCACCTACATCGCGAAGAACCCGGACGGGGGCTCAGTCGTGGTCCGAATCGGCGCCGGGGACTGCATGCGATTCCACATCTTCAAGTCGCGCCGAGTCGACTGGTACGCCCGCCGCTTCAGCAGCGGACGGCTCATCGCCCAGGGAGCGCTTCACCACATCCAGCGAACCGGACGCTGAGGCCGGGTTCCGGGGATCGGCCCAAGGAGGACTGATGAGACGTCTTGTTGCAGCCGGAGTTGGCATGGCGATTGCGATTGCTGGGCAGGTGGGAGCGGCGAGCGCCATGGCTCCAGCGCCCGCACCAACCAACATCGTGGTGGAGGTAGTGGTCGACGCGCCGCTGCCTGTCGCCGGTGAGACGAGGAACGAGCACGCGTACCTCAAGTCGAACGGCTCACCAGTGGAGGGCGAGACGCTGGAGTTGTGGGTCAAGCGGTACGGGACCGACGCGTTCGTTCTTTACGACAGCGCCCTCACCGGATCCGACGGCGGAGTGGTCATCCCACTCAAGTCTTGGCGCAACGTCCGATTCCAGTGGCGCTACGAGGGCGCGGCTGCCTACCAGCCGTCACAGTCGGACACGAGCATCCGCTACTACAGCACGCGAGTCCGAGCCAAGCCCCGCAAGATCGAGGTGACCCGCGGGCACCGGGTGGTGTTCCGGGGAGCCACCCGCCCGGTCAAGAGCGACTTCAGGCTCTCGCTCTGGCGCGGAGAGACCAACCGCGGCGGCTACGGGCCCCGGGTCCACGCGACCCGGCTCAAGGCCGGCTTCACCCGCTCGGACGGCAGCTTCCGCATCACCTACCGGTTCAAGAAGGCCGGCTGGAAGAAGCTCTTTGTCCAGGTGCACTCAGGGCAGGGGAATGTGACCGGCTGGTCGCGGTATCTGTACGTGCACGTCACCTGATCCTGCGCCGACACCCGGGTCAACTCGAGGCCGTCGGCACACACCCCTTGTCGAATCGACTGAAGCCGTCCCCGACGAAGCGGGCCGGAGCGATCGCGCAGATGGCCGCCCACAGCGAGCTCACTCCACTGGTGGGTCGCTTGGGCAGTCAGCCTTCGCCGATCAGCTGACGTATCTCGACCGTGTTGGTCCGCCACCATCGTTCAAGACTCCCCTTCAACCTGGGGGCTCGGTATCCGGATCGGTCAGCATGGCGGCCAAGGTGACGCATCCGATCGGGGCGAACAACTCCGGGGTGAGGGGCTCTCCTGTCGCTGTCACGTGGAATGCCGTCTGCAGGACCCGCTCGAACCCCGGCCAGTCCTCAGAAAGCCGCCGGCGTCTCCCTGGTGTGCGGCCAGGAACCACTCTGATCTGAGAGGTTGCGCCACCTCGACTCGATCAGTGCTTCATCCATGCCGCTCTCTCTGCCGAAACTCCGCCAGACAGGTTGGCTGCAGCTCACGTGGAACAGTCGGCGTGCCAGGACTCGGTTCGGTACTTCGTGGTCCAGCCCATGGAGGCGTAGAGCTGGTCGGCTCCCGTCGGGGAGTCCCCGTCGACCTCCAGGTCGATGCGGTTGCGGCCTCGGTCGTGGGCGTCACGGATCACCGTGTGCAGCAGGGACTTGGCCACTCCCCGGCCGCGGGCACGGCGGTGAACACCGATGTAGTCGATGTAGCTGCCCTCGGCTCCGCTCTCATCTGGCGACAGCACCGAGCTGACCAACGCGCCCCCGGGGACCTGCTCGCCGTCCTGGTCTATCTCGGCGATCCACCAGTGGTCCCAGCGGTGTCCGGGATCCTCCTGGAGTCGCTGGACGAACTCCGGGAAGCTCTCCCGGTAGGAGTTGAAGTGATCCTCGAACGACTCCTCCAGCATCTGGTGCACCACCCGCAGGTCCTGCGCCTGCGGCATGCCGTCCTCGTGCTTGGCCACGCGTCGCACCGTGACACCGCTGCGTGGTCCGGGAAGCGTTCCGGCGTCGTCGACCGGCCGGGTCATATGCAGCCAGGTTCGAGTGCGGTCGTAGCCGGCCGCGGTGAGCCAGCGACGCTGCCGGGCGTCGCCGACGTAGAGCGTCGCGTCGAGCTGGGTGGACGCCACGCCGCGCTGCCGGGCGATGTCTGCGGCGTTCGACTCGATCCAACCCAGGAGTACGGCGACCAGGGCATCGGCGTCCCCGAGGTCCGGCGCCACGGTCAGGTCGAGCATCGTGTGGCCGGCCGCGCGATCGTGAACCGACGCCCAGGCCACCACCTCATGTGTCGCCGACTCGACGACCAGCTGGCGCCGCATCCAGGAGCCGGTGCCCGTCACGAGCGAGGCCACCGACTCCTCGTCCACGTCCGCCCAGCCCCGAGCGATGCTCTGGTGGGCGGCAACCAGTCCCACCAACGCGGGAATGTCAGAGGTCGTCGGGACCCTCGCCGACCACCCCTCGGGCAGGTCGACCAGGACTTCATCAGGAAGAGACATCCCCACCATTGTCCGGCAAGGGCAAACCGGCCTGACGCGTGTCCCCCTGGGCCGCCGAATCGCGATCCCCATCCTCGGCCGACATCCTGACGATCCCGTCCAGGATGAGGTTCAGCCCGATCTCGAAGGACTTGCCGAACCCGTACCCGGGCTTCAGGACATGGCCAACGGCGAACTCGACGAAGTTCGGATAGGCCCCTTCCGGGAAGGCGCTCATGATCTGTCCGGCCAACACCGGCAGCTGAGCCTCGTCGACCACCGGAAGCGCTGACTCCTCCAGGGCGAATCCGTAGACGTAGCTGTCGATGATCGCGTAGGCGTGCGCGGTCAGCTCCATCGACAGACCACCGCGGCGGAGGCAGCCGATGACCGCGTCGTGGTGGTGCAGCGTTGCCGGCCCGGGAGTCGCTCGCGACTCCATCAGCGGGGTGGCCCACGGGTGGCGGTTGAGCACCGTGCGCATCGACAGGCACCGAACCCGCATCGACTCGACCCAGGACTCGTCCTCCGGGGGCAGCTCGATCTCGGCGAACACCCGGTCGACGATCCCGTCGATGATCTCTTCCTTGCCGGGTACGTGGTGATAGATCGTCATCGGTTTGACGCCGAGCGCCGCCGCAAGCCGGCGCATGGTGAACGCCTCGATGCCGATCTCGTCGGCCTGCGTCATCGCCCCGTCCAGGACGCGTTCACGGGACAAGGACCCGCGTGGGCTCGCCTTGTCCCCCGTCGTCCCACCCTGCTCCATTGGCGTTCCTTCCGCTCGGCTTGACTCATCGTACTAAGTACGACTACCGTTTGCATCTCGATCGTACTAAGTACGACTCACCGTCTTACGGAGACCTGATGACTACACAGCAGCAGCCCCGCACGACTCACTCCACGAGCCACTCCACTGGGCAGCACGCGCCCGAGACCGACAGCCGAATGGATGCGGTGGTCCAGGACGAGTACGGGTCGAACGAGGTGCTGCGGATGGAGCGAGTCGACCGGCCCGCACCGCAGGCCGACGAAGTGCTCATCGAGGTACACACCGCTGGTCTGGACCAGGGTGTCTGGCACCTCGTCACGGGCACGCCCTATGCGATCCGGCTGATGGGCTTCGGCTTCCGTCGCCCGAAGAGCCGGGTGCCCGGCATGGATGTCGCGGGTCGCGTCGTCGCCGTCGGCGGGGACGTCACCCGGTTCTCCGTCGGCGACGAGGTCTTCGGGATCGGGCGTGGGACGTTCGCCGAGTTCGCAGTCGCGAAGGAGACCAAGCTCTCACTCCAGCCTGCCGGACTGTCCCTCGGTCAGACGGGGGCCGCCGCCATCTCGGGGATCACGGCGCTCCAGGCGCTCACCAGCGTCGGCAAGCTCGAGCCGGGACAGTCGGTTCTCGTCATCGGCGCGTCCGGTGGCGTCGGCAGCTACGCGGCGCAGATCGCCCGCGCTCTGGGTGCGACCGTCACCGGAGTGTGCAGTCCGGCCAAGGTCGACTTCGTGCGCTCGATGGGGGTCTCCGAGGTCGTCGACTACACGCGCGAGGACTACCTCGACGGATCGAGGCGCTACGACCTGGTGATCGACACCGGAGGGCGCAACTCGATCAGGAGACTGCGCAAAGCGCTTACGCCGGGCGGCACCCTGGTCATCGTCGGCGGTGAGGGTGGGGACCGACTCCTCGGCGGCATGGGACGCCAGCTCTGGGCCGCCGCGATCTCGCCGTTCTTGAGGCAGCGCCTGGCGTTCTTCCTCAGCGGTGAGCGCACCGAGGATCTCGAGCGACTCGCCGCCTTGATGGCCGACGGCAGTGTCGTGCCGGCGATCGGTCAGCACTACCCGCTAGGCGAGGCCCCCCAGGCGATCGCCGATCTCGAGGCTGGACGCATCCGCGGCAAGGCTGTCATCGACGTCCGCGACCCAGGCGATCACTGATCCCCTGCCCATTGGCCCGGCGTCAGGCCCTCTGGGCGTGCCGCCGCAACCAGTCGACGACCCGGGCTGTGATCTCGTCCCGGTTGATCTCGTTGAAGACCTCATGACGGGCGCCGGGGTAGACCTCGAGCTCGACGTCGGAGAGCCCAGCGGAGCGGTAGCGGGTGGCCAGGAGGCGCACGAGCTCACCCTTGCCGGACAACGGGTCGTCCTCTCCGCTGACGATGAGAACTGGCAGTGAGGAACTCACTGCGCTGAGCTGATCGGGGTCGCCGGCGCGGGCGCCGGCACTGAGCATGCCGGGTAGCACGTCCGGGGAGGCGGCGAAGCCGCACAGCGGGTCGGCGACGTACTTGTCGACTTCAGCCTCGTCGCGACTGAGCCACTCGAATCCGGTCCGCGGCTCGAAGCCCGCGTTGAACGCCGACAGGTCGGCGGGCTCGTCCTCGCCGGCGGGCTCAGGCAGCGCGCTGGCGAAGACGTCGATGGCGGTGGAACCGCTGAGCACGACGCCGGTGTAGCGCTCGGAGTTGTCCAGCATCACCACCTGGGCAGCCATCGACCCCATCGAGTGGCCGAGCAGGAAGTGCGGTAGTTCGCCGGTGTCCATCTCGATGCGCGCGCTGAGTTGGACGATGTCGGCGACCAGCCCGCCCCATCCTGCCTCGCCGAAGCTGCCGTGTGGCGTGGCAGCGTCGATGGACGCGCCGTGGCCGCGGTGGTCGTGGGCCCACACGTCGAATCCGGCCGCCGACAGTGCGGTGGCGAGGCGGTCGTAGCGCGGCGCATGCTCGGCCAGGCCGTGGGCGATCTGAACGGTGCCGATCGATGGCTCGGCGGGCCAGTGATATCCGCGGAGAACCAGACCGTCGGCCTCAGATACGAATTCGAAGCTGTCCACATCTACCCCCTGGGTCGTCGGAGTTGTCTGGGATGGCCTGCTATCGCACCGTAACGCCGCGCCACGGAGTTGCGGAATGACCTGGATCACTCCCGCCCGGGCCGCCGGCAGCCCATCAGTCGGTTGCCGCATCGACGGCCCCACGGACGATCGCCAGGGTGCGTCGCACCACGGCGTCGAGGGGCTGACCGGCCTCCACGGCGACTGCTGCCGCCTGCACGACGCCCATGAGCAGCGTGGCGGTGAGACCCGGGTCGGGGACGGCCAGGTCGGAGAGCGCCGCTCGTAGCGGGGCCAGTTGGTCGCCGTGAAGCTCGGCGAGGCGTGCCGAACACTCAGCGGGGAGTGCGGCGGTGGCGAGGACTGCCAGGGCCCGGTGGGTCGGGGCGGTCGCGGTCCGGAGCGCGGCAACCACGAATGCTTCGACCTGTGCTCGAGGACCACCGGCCTGAGCCGATACCGCAGTCAGATGCTCGACCGAACGCGGCAGGAGGTCCTCCACGAGCGCGGCGATCAACGCAGGTGCGGAGTCGAAGTACTGGTAGACGCTGGACCGAGCCAGTCCCGCAGCACGGCCGACCGCGGCGAGCGTGAGCGCCTCGATCCCACCGTCGGCCAAGATCTCCTCCGCCGCGCGGAGCAGGGCGGCGCGCTGCCGGGCGTGATGCTCGACCACGGTCGGTGCGTCGATCTTCGGCACCTGTCCTCCCTTCGCGGCGGCTGCCATTGCTCGGAGTTGTTCCCAACGCGTTCGTCGGTATGATACCGACGTGAACGTCGATAAAACCACCTCCGACGACCTCTCCCCCACCACCACTCATCGCTGGTGGACGCTCGTGGCAGTTGCGCTCGGTGTCTCCCTGATCATCATGGACGCCACCGTGGTCAACGTCGCGCTGCCGGTGGTGATCGAGGACCTCAAGCTGACCGCGGCACAGGCGGAGTGGATGAACGCCGTCTACTCGCTGGCCTTCGCTGCGTTGCTGCTCACCCTCGGTCGGGTCGGGGACCTGTATGGACGCAGACGGCTGTTCGGCGCGGGGATGGCGGTCTTCGTGCTCGCGAGCGTGGCCGCGGGTGCGGCCGGGTCGGCCGCGGTGCTGATCGGCGCACGCATCGTGCAGGGAGTCGGGGCAGCAATGATCCTGCCGGCCACCCTGTCCACCCTCAATGCCGTCTTCACCGGACGACAGCGAGCCATCGCCTTCGCCGTGTGGGGCTCGACGATCGGCGGGATGGCAGCCGTCGGACCGCTGGTCGGTGGGTGGCTGACCACCGACGTGTCATGGCGCTGGGCCTTCTGGCTGAGCGTCCCGGTCGGCCTGGCGGTACTGGCCGCAGTCTTCGCCGCCGTACCGGAGACGAAGGACGAGACCACTCCCCCGGGCCTGGACTGGACCGGGGTGCTCCTCTCGTCCCTCGGCATGGGCTCCATCGCTTTCGCCCTCATCGAGAGCCGGACCTACGGATGGTGGCTCCAGGACTCCGGCTCCCTCTCCCCGATCCCGATCGCACTGGTCGTCGGAGTCGTCCTGATGGCTGCCTTCGTCGCCATGCAGCGCTCGCGCAAGAAGTCAGGGAAGGTCGTCCTCGTCGACCTGTCGCTGCTCAGCGTGCGCTCATTCCGGTTCGGGTCGATCGCCGCCCTCATCGTGGCGCTGGGCGAGTTCGGCTTGATCTTCACGCTGCCGCTGCTGCTGCAGAACGCACTCGGCTACTCAGCTCTGGGCACCGGATGGCTGATCGTGAGCCTGGCCATCGGAACCTTCCTGATCTCGGGCGCCACCCCCCAGCTGACCGCGCGATTCGGTGGGCGTGCCGTGGTGCGTGTCGGTCTCGCGCTCGAGGCCATCGCGGTCGGCGGCCTGGCGATCACCTTGACCCAAGGCATCAGCGGCTGGGTGATCGCTGCCTGGTTGTTCGGCTACGGCGCAGGGGTCGGGATGGCGACGGCCCAGCTGACCAGCGTGATCCTCGCCGAGATCCCCGTGGCGGAGTCCGGGCAGGCCTCCGGGCTGCAGAGCACGTTCCGACAGGTCGGGTCCGCCCTCGGAGTCGCCATCTTGGGGACGATGCTCTTCACCTCGCTCGGATCGTCGATGAACGCGAACTTGGCTGACACGGGAGTACCCGAGGCCCAGCGTTCGCCGCTGGTCCACTCGGTGACGAGCTCGGCCGGCTCGGCGATCCCGGGTCTGCAGGCCAACCCCTCCACGTCGGCAGTGGGCAACGCTGCGGCCACGGCCCTGGTCCGCGCGAGCAAGGTGACCACCGGGGCTGCCGCTGCTGTCATCGCGCTTGGGCTCGCCGCGACCTGGGCCCTGCCCTATGTCCCCCCGGTGCCTCACAACTCCGGACCGGGCGGTGCCGCGGGCGAGGAAGGCCGCCGCAGCCGCCGCCGGCTGCGCGGGTCGTCGACCGCGACCGGGCCCGAGTGACGGGGAGTTCGCGCAGTTCCGCCGAGCTGAGTCCGAGCCGGCGTCGCGGGCGTATCGTCCAGCGTGTCGTTGCCCGAGAGACAGGACGCCTGGGTGAGCACAGCCTCTGATCACACGGCTCCCGCCATGCCCGAGCTCAGCCAGCGCCGCATCCTGGTGATCATCGGGGCGCTGCTGCTGGGCATGTTTCTGGCGGCGTTGGACCAGACGATCGTCGCGACCGCGCTGCCCACGATCGCCGGGGACCTGCACGGACTGTCCGAGCTGTCCTGGGTAGTCACCTCCTACATCCTGGCGTCGACCGCATCAACGCCGCTGTGGGGGAAGCTGGGCGACCTCTACGGCCGCAAGTCGTTCTTCCAGGCCGCGATCGTGATCTTCCTCGTCGGCTCGATCCTGTCCGGGATCAGCAACTCGATGGCGGAGCTGATCGTCTTCCGCGCTGTGCAGGGCATCGGCGGAGGCGGGCTCATGATCGGCGCCCAGGCGATCGTGGGCGACATCGTGTCGCCGCGAGACCGGGGTCGCTACCAGGGCATCTTCGGAGCCGTGTTCGGCGTGACCAGCGTGATCGGTCCGTTGCTGGGCGGCTTCTTCGTCGACCACCTGACCTGGCGCTGGGTCTTCTACGTCAACCTGCCGGTCGGGGTGGTGGCGCTCGTCGTGACCGCGGCAGTGCTGCCCAGCGCGCCGCAGCGGATCCGTCACGTGATCGACTACCTCGGCACCGTGCTGCTGGCCGGCGCGGCCACCTCGTTGGTGCTGCTGACCACGCTGGGCGGGACGACGTACGCGTGGTCGTCGGCACCCATCTACGGCCTCGCTGTCCTGGGCGTCGTGTTGATCGCGATCTTCATCCTTGTCGAGCGCCGGGCGGTCGAGCCGGTGCTGCCGCTGCGGTTGTTCCGAACGAGCGTGTTCACTGTGTCCGGCTTGATCGGCTTCGTCGTCGGGTTCGCGATGTTCGGAGCGATCACCTACCTGCCGCAGTACATGCAGGTGGTCCGCGGACAGTCCCCGACCGACTCCGGCCTGCAGCTGCTGCCGCTGATGGCCGGTCTGCTGATCACGTCGATGGGCTCGGGCTTCCTGATCAGCCGCTACGGCCGCTACAAGATCTTCCCCATCCTCGGAACTGCCGCGATGACTCTGGGCATGTGGCTGCTCTCGTTGCTGGCCGTGGACACGCCGGCGCTGCACTACACGACCTACATGTTCGTGCTCGGAGTCGGCATCGGTGGCGTCATGCAGGTGCTGATCATCGCGGTGCAGAACGTCGTTCCCTATCGGGACCTCGGCGTGGCCACGTCCGGGGTCACCTTCTTCCGCTCGATCGGCGGCTCCTTCGGGACCGCCGTCTTCGGCGCGATCTTCGCCAACACCCTCACCGGCAACCTTGCGAAGTACCTGGCCGGGACACCCGTGCCGGCCGGGTTCGACGCTGAGGCGGGCGCCAGCCCGGCAGCTCTTGCGCAGTTGCCTCCGGCGGTGCACGAAGGGTTCATCCAGGCATACGCCGCTTCGCTGCACACCGTCTTCCTCGCCGCGGTGCCGATCACGGGCGTCGCGTTCCTGCTGGCCTGGTTGCTCAAGGAGGTGCCACTGCGCGAGACGGCGAAGGCGCCCGATCAGGGTCAGGCTCTCGCACCCACCTCGATGCCGGCCGTCGAGGAGCCCGCCGACGAGGTCGCCCGTGCGCTCTCACTCCTCGTCCGCCACGAGGACCGGCAGCGCATCTATGCAGAGCTCGCAGCCGAGGCCGGGATCGACCTGGATCCCCGCACGACCTGGTTGCTCTATCGCTTGGACGGCCGACCGGAGATCGATCTGGGCGCGATGGCGACCACCCTCCATGTCGATGCCGATCAGCTCCGCGCGCTCGCGGAGCCTCTCGTCCGAGCCGGCTTCCTGGCCCTGGTGGGATCGACCGCGCGGGTGACCCCGTCGGGGCACGCCGCCATCGAGCGACTCGTCGCCGCCCGACGTGCCCGGCTGGAGGCACGGCTGGGGAGCTGGGCCGACATCCACGATGCTCGGCTCGCGTCAAGACTCGACGAGCTTGCCCGCGACCTGTTCCGCGACAAGGACCGACTCGACTGGCTACTCACCGGCAGCACGCCGCCCCAGTGAGCTCGACGAGCACGGGATGACCTGAGCTGCTCGAGGCGTCCCGTTCCGGACGGCTGGGCAGGTGCTCAGGCTGAGGGCGGTGCAGGCGACATGCCACGTGACTCCACGACCGCTGCGTTGGCGGGATCCGCGAGGAGCCCTACCACCGTCCTCGCCAGCTCCGGCTGGGCGGAGCCAGCGAGCACCGCCCCGACGAACGTCGTCGAGAGGGCTGCCTCGCCAGGCAACGGGCCGAGCAGCCGGATTCCGGCCACGTCCATCAGCTCACTGCGCTGCTGGAAGCCGAGATCCGCCTCGCCGTTCGCCAGCAAGGAGCCCACCGGGACTCCAGGAGGAGCCTGGACGAGCCGACCGCGCAGCGTCTCTACGAGCCCCCAGCGCTCCAGCAGCACCAGCAGACCCGTCCCGCTGGGGCCGGTGGAGTAGGCAATCCGGTCGGCGGCAACGAGCAGCTCGCGAAGCTCTGTCTCCGCGGACAACGGCCCAGCGGACGAGGCCGCGGGCACTGCCGCAACGACCTGGGACACCAGGAGCGGACGCACGGTCGCCGCCACCAGCAGGCCCTCTTCCGCGAGGGCCCTCATCGCGGTTGCCCCGAGGACGAGTAGGTCGGCCTGAACCCCCGCACGGACCTTCCGAGCGACCTCGACGCCCCCTTCCGAGGTGAAGCTCACCTCGATGTGGTGCCGCCGGCCGATCTCCCCAGCAAGGTCGGCGAGAATCAGCCGCGTCGCCATGGACGACAGGCCCCTGATCACGTCGGACACTCCGACCCCCTCCATCTCCGGATCGCCGCGATCCTACGGCGTCGCGCCGCGGCACTTCGCGATGTCACTGCCTGCGCGCACAGGGACCAGCCCCGTCGCCGCCGAAGGCGAGAGCCGCCCTCGGTAGGTTGACCGGGTGACCGAAGCGCAGCCCGACATCCGCAAGTGGGCCGCCCTGATCGTGTGCAGCAGCGCACTGTTCATGACCCTTCTCGACGTCAGCGTCACCAACGTCGCGTTGCCTTCGATCTCTCGGGCCACCGGCGCCGGCCCCTCCCAGCTGCAGTGGATCCTCAGCGGCTACACGCTGTCGTTCGGTCTGGTTCCCGTGCTGGCCGGGCGGCTGGGCGACGACCACGGAAGGCGGTTGCTCTTCCAGATCGGCATTTCCGGCTTTGTGGCGACGAGTGTGCTCGCGGGGCTCTCGCCCACTCCCTCGTGGCTCATCGTCGCGCGGGTGCTGCAGGGTCTGTCGGGCGGACTCATCAACCCCCAGGTCTCCGGCCTGATCCAGCAGATGTTCCACGGCCGGGACCGCGGACGCGCCTTCGGCGTGATCGGAACCACCGTCGGGCTCGGGACCGCGTTGGGTCCTCTCGTGGGCGGAGCCCTGATCGCCCTGGGAGGCCCCGAGCACGGCTGGCGCCTGGTCTTCTTCATCAACGTGCCGATCGGACTGGCCGTCCTGCTGCTGTCCCGGCGCTACCTGCCCGTGTCGGTGAAGCGAGGCAGCCACCGCCTCGACGTGGTGGGAGCCCTGCTGCTCGGGGCTGCGACCCTGTCGGTCCTGATGGCCGCGGTCGAGTACGACCGGCTGAAGGACCTGCGGCTGATCTGGCTCGTCGTTCCCGCGGCCCTCTTCCTGCTCGCGTTCCTCCGCCGCGAACGGCGCCTCACCGCCCTCGACAGGGACCCGTTGATCGACCTCCGGCTGTTCCGCAACCCGACGTTCACCTCGGGCGTCGTGTTCGCCCTGGCGTTCTTCCCGGTCATCGCCGGCGTGCCGCTGGTGATGGCTCTGTACTACCAGCAGGGGCTGGGCTACTCGGCGCTGCAATCCGGACTCGGGGTGACGCCGTTCGCGATCGGCAATGCCATCGCCGCGCCGATCGCCGGCCGCTACGTGGTCCGCGTCGGCAGGGTGATGATCGTCGGCGCCTCGCTGGCCTACGGTGTCGGCGCGTTGCTGCTCGCGGTCGCGGTCCTGCACGCACCCATGTCGTCCACGGCTCTCTTCCTGGCACCGCCGCTCCTCGTCATGGGGCTGGCCGCCGGGACGATCATCACGCCCAACCAGACGCTCACCCTGCACGAGGTCGATCCGGTGATGGGCAGCACGGCCGGTGGGGCCCTGCAGACCGCACAGCGGATCGGCCTGGCGCTGGGGCAGGCATTCGTCGGAGCCGTGTTCTTCGCCGCCCTGCAGGTCGGTGGCGGCACCTCCAGCCGCTACGCCCACGGGCTCATGTTCGCCATGCTGGCCGTCGTCGGGTTCGCCTCGCTCTCCCTCATCGTCGGGAGCTACGACCTGATCCGGTCCCGGGGGCGCGGGGGCACGCACGCGGGCCACCGGGACGGCTAGCTGCCAGGCCCCGTGCAACGATCATCCGGACGAGTGGTGAAGGAGGCCATGTCAGTGCCAGGAACCAATCCCGAGCAACCCGACCGCACCACCGAGTACGCCGCCGCACCGGATCGATACGACGTCACGAGCTACCGGTTCACCGGGCGCAGTGGGCTCCAGCTGCCCCCGATCTCGCTCGGCCTGTGGCAGAACTTCGGGGACGATCGGCCCGAGGAGACTCAGCGAGCGATCCTGCGGCGAGCCTTCGACCGTGGGGTGACCCACTTCGACCTGGCCAACAACTACGGGCCTCCCTACGGGCAGGCCGAGATCAACTTCGGCCGTTATCTCCGCGACGACCTCGCTCCGTATCGCGACGAGCTGATCATCTCGACCAAGGCCGGCTGGGACATGTGGCCCGGCCCCTACGGACAGGGCGGCGGATCGCGGAAGTACGTCCTGGCCAGCCTGGACCAGTCGCTTGAGCGCATGGGCCTGGAGTATGTCGACATCTTCTACAGCCATCGGTTCGATCCCGACACTCCGGTCGAGGAGACGATGATGGCCCTCGACCATGCGGTGCGGTCCGGGAAGGCGCTCTACATCGGCATCTCGTCGTACTCGGCGGCGAAGACCAAGGAGGCCGCCGAGATCGCCCGGAGCCTCGGAACGCCGTTGCTCATCCACCAGCCGTCGTACAGCATGCTCAATCGCTGGATCGAGGCGGAGCTCCTCGACGAGATCGAGGCCCAGGGGATGGGGTGCATCGTCTTCACCGCGCTCGCCCAGGGGCTCCTGACCGACCGCTACCTCGACGGACTGCCCGCTGACTCCCGCGCCGCTCGCAGCGACTCGACCATCCCGGCCGACCACCTCGACGAGCCGGTGATGCGTCACGTGCGCAGGCTGAACGAGATCGCGCAGCAACGCGGCCAGAAGCTTGCCCAGCTCGCCCTGCAGTGGGCGCTGCGCGACCCGCGGGTGACGTCGGCCGTGATCGGCGCCTCCTCGGTGGAGCAGCTGGACGTCAATCTGGACTCACTCGACGGGCCGCCGCTGACCGATGAGGAGCTGGCTGCCATCGATCAGGATGCGACCGAGTCCGGGATCAACCTCTGGGCCAAGCAGACCGACGACAGCGCCCAGTAATCGGGGCAATCGGGCCCGGCCCGGCCTCGTCACGGCGCATCACTGACCCACACCTCGCCCGGCCAGCGGTTAAGGTCGCACCAGGAACCGCGGGGAGGAGACCCGATGAGCGACACCTGTGATCACCTGGACCTGGTACGCGAAGTAGTGCCATCAGCCGATGGCTGCGAGGACTGCCTCCGCACCGGTGACACCTGGTTCCATCTGCGCATGTGCATGACCTGCGGTCACGTCGGATGCTGCGACAACTCCCCCAACCGGCACGCCACGGCGCACTGGAACTCCCATCCCGAGCACCCGATCGTCCGGTCGTTCGAGCCGGGCGAGGACTGGTGGTGGTGCTACCCCGACGAGCTCGTCTTCGAGGTCGTGGGCCAGGAGCCGGCCCCGTCGCACAGCATCTGAGCGTGTCCTGGAACGGCGTGTTGCGGCGGGGCTTGGCGACACCTGCCGCTCGCATCGTTGCCTTGCCTGACTGACGCCTGCTTGACTCACTGCGGCGCACAGATGAGGGGGTCCCCGTGAGCTCCGATGAGTTCGAGTCCAATGGTGGGGGCGCGGGCGGCCCTGAACAGGACCCGGCGAAGGTCAGCCTGGGAGGCGCCGACTTCACCTGGCCCGTTCCCGACCGCACGGTAGACGTGGCAGGTCGGACGGTCCCCCTCGAGATCGCAGGCGTGGCGGGGGTCTACGCCCTCGTCGGGCTCATCTTCCTGTGGGAGTCCAGGGGCTTGGTCAACGTGCTCCCCGAGATGCTGCGTGGTCTGTTGTCCGGCAACGCGATCCTCTTCGCGCTGGCCTGGCTGGCGACGATCGTCGCCCTCTACCTGCTCTACGTGGTGGCGGCGTTCCTCTACATCGCCTACACGCTCTGGCGGACCGACCCGGTCGGCCGTGGCCTCGCCGCCACGCTGTTCGCCCTGCTCGCCCTGCTCGAGATCTTCACCGGGCTGCAGAGCGGGACTCTGTTCCTGGTCATGCTGGTGTCGGGTCTCTCCACCGCGGTGCTCTTCTTGTCACCGTGGGCCCGGCGTGCCTTCGCCGAGTCTCCCCAGCGCGGGGACCGGCCCGGGTCGGTGATCCTCTTCGACACCCTCGCAGTGCCCTACTGGACGTTGAACGGCCTGATCACCCTCATCAGCCTCCCCACGCTCGCGTGGTTCAACCTGGTCGGCGGTAGGGCGGTGTTCTTCACCATCACCGTCGGCGTCGCCACTGTCCTGGCGTTCCTCGCCTGGCGGGGCCTGCGTCACGGTCCCGACCGGCAGGCCCGCGTCTTGATGACCGGTGCGGCCGGCGTGACCCTGCTCGGCGGGTTGGTCGCAGGGGGCGGCGGAGTGATGTTCCTCTTCTCGCTCACCTTGCTGGCCGCCATGGTCGGTCCGCTCTGGGTGGCCAGCAGCGCCCGGGAGTGGTTCGGCGATGCTCCGCTCGTGCGCTGAAGTGAAGACCTAGGCCATTCCCTCGAGGCGCTCGAGGGCGTCGATGCGCTCGCTCAACGGAGGGTGGGTCGAGAACAGCTTGCTCATGTTGCTCTCGTCCAGAGGGGACTCGATCCACACGTGCGCGACCGAGCTGGCCCGTGCCTTCACGACGGTGGTGTCCTGCTGGAGCTTCTGCAACGCCGACCGCAGGCCACTGGGGTTGCGCGTGAACTCGACCGAGGTGGCATCAGCCAGCGCCTCCCTCTTGCGAGAGATCGCTGCCTGAAGCAGCACCGCGGCGATGGGGGCCAGAATCGCGCCCACCACCACGGCAATGAGGCCGATTGCCCCTGCGGCGTTGTTGTTCCCGCCACGACGTCCGCGTCCCCCGCCGAAGATCATCATCCGCAAGAGGATGTCGGAGATGACGGCCAGCGCACCCGCGGTCGCTGCGGCGACGGCCGAGACGAGGGTGTCGCGGTTGCGGATGTGAGCCATCTCGTGGGCGGTGACACCCTCGAGCTCCGCACGGTTCATCTCACCCAGGATGCCGGTCGTGAAGGCAATCACCCCGTGGTTGGGGTCCCGGCCGGTCGCGAAGGCGTTCGGCGCCGGGTCATCGACGATGTAGACGCGAGGCTTGGGCAGCCCGGCCGCGATTGCGATCTCCTCGACGACGTTGTGCAGTTGGGCGTACTGGACCGGGTCCGCCTCGTGGGCCCGAGTCATCGCGATCACGAGCCGGTCGGACTGGAACCACGACATGAACGTCGAGAACACGACCACGATCGCGGCGATCGCGGCGATCACCGGACCGCCCAGGCCGAAGTAGAGACCGCCGGCATAGACCAACCCGACCAGCAGGAACATCATTGCGGTGAGCAGCAGGATCGACCGCATGACGTTGCGGGACTCGAGCTGGTGGTACGACGTCGACGGACGCTGGGAGTCGGACACCGGAGGCTTCCTCGTCAGAACTCGACCTTGGGTGCCTGCCGCTGCGAGTCGTCAGGGATCTCGTAGAACTCCCGCTCCTTGACCCCGGCAACCCCGGCGAACAACATCCACGGGATCGTCTTCACCGCGGTGTTCAGCTGCTGCACCACGGCGTTGTAGTTCTGTCGGGAGAACGCGATCCGATTCTCCGTCGAGGTCAGCTCCTCCTGCAGCTTGGCGAAGTTCGACGCCGCCTGCAGCTGCGGGTAGGCCTCGGCGACCGCACGGAGGTTCACCAGCGCTTGCGTCAGCTGCGCGTCGGCGGCGGCCTTCTCGCCGATCGTGGTGGCGGCCTGGCCCGCAGAGCGAGCCTGGGTGACATTCTCGAAGACCGACTTCTCGTGTGCGGCATACCCCTTGACGGTCTCGACGAGGTTCGGGATCAGGTCGAAGCGCCGCTTCAGGGCGACGTCGATCCCGGACTCGGCCTCGTCCACCCGGATGTTCATCGTGCGCAGCCGGTTGAACCCGACCACGAAGAGGACGACAAGGACGACGATGATGACCAGCACGATCAGGAAGATCTCCATGCCTGGAACCATACTGCCGCGCAGGCCCGCTCCGCTGTGTCGGGGCGCGGCAGGCCCTAGGAAGCTGCTAGGAGGTGCGCGTCGAGCAGCGCGCGCAGCTCGGTGAAGTGCCGCTCGGCGGCTTCCTCCTGATACATCGGAGTGTCGGCCATGGAGTAGCCGTGGGGTGCTCCCGGGTAGATCGCGCTGGAGTACTCCAGGCCCGCCGCGTCCATGGTGTGCTCGAGCGCCGCGATCGCCTCCGGAGGCATTGAGCCGTCCTGGTCGGCATGGCCGAAGACGAACGCTGCTCGGGCGTCCGGCAGCCCTCGGTGCGGGCTGTCGTCGGCCTCGGTGACCAGACCCCCTCCGTGGAATCCGCCCGCGGCGGCGACCGCGTCGGGGTGGAGGGAGGCGGCGCGCACCGAGACACGAGCGCCCATGCAGTAGCCGGTGACTCCGATCGAGCCGGTCCGCACACCCTCGAGCCCCTGGAGCGCGTCGACGTACGCGTCGAGGTCCGAGGCGACCAGGTCGGAGGTGAGCCGCCCGACCCGTGGCATCGCCACCTGGAAGAAGGCTTCGCGATCCTCCGGCGTTCGGAGGTCCCCGGAGGGCGCCATCTCGCCGGCCGGCCCCTCGCGATGGAAGAGGTTCGGCGCGACGACCACATAGCCCCAGGAGGCGATCCGGTCCATCATCGACCGGATCTGTGGCCGCAGACCGATGGCGTCCATGAAGAAGAGCACGCCGGGGCCCTCGCCCTGCGGGGGCCTGCTCAGGTAGGCCTCGACGGGGCCGTCCGGGGTGGTGATCTCGAGGTCGCTCATGGGCCACACCGTAGAGCAGGGAGCAATCGGTGCTTCGCGGCCTCACGTCACGAGGCTGCGGTCACCGGTCCGGTGGGCACGAAAATCTGGTCGTTTGCACGAGGAGTTCCTCGTGCAAACGACCAGATTTTCAGGTTAACGTGAAAATCTTCCCCACCGTCAGGTGGCGTAGAGCTCGACGAAGCGGCGGAGCACGATCTCGGGGTGCTCGACCTTGCTGGCCCGGACCATCTCCATCAGCTCCTCGGCCCGGTGGGGCTCGAAGTAGCCGTGGTGGCGGTAGGTGTCGATGCGCGTCACGATCCCCGCTACGTCGAGCTCGGGGTGGAACTGCGTGACGTACACATTGCTGCCGACCCGGAAGGCCTGGACCGGGCACTCGGCGGACCCCGCGAGGTTCACCAGCCCGTCGGGGAGGTGGGCAATCGAGTCCTTGTGGCCCACGAACGCGTCGAAGGCCTCCGGCAGCACTCCCAGCAGCGGGTCCCGGCGCCCGGCGTCGGTGAGACTGACCGTCGTCGCCCCCACCGGCTCGGCATAGGTGCGGTCGACCACCCCGGATTGGTGGCGGCCGACGACTCCGACGCCGTAGCAGGCCCCCAGGAAGGGGAAGTCCGCGGCCACGACCTGGTCGAGGAGGTCGGCCAGCTCCGCCTCGACGCGGAGCTGCGTCGCGGACTTCTCCTCCACCGGGTCGGTCACGGTGAACGGGCTGCCGCCCAGGATGATCCCGCTGTAGCGATCCAGGTCGACCGCTCCGAGCGGTCGCTGCTCCATCCGGATCCGTTCCAGCTCGTGGGCACCCAGTCCCCCACAACGCAGGAAGGCCGCGTACTCGTCGTCGGCGGCCTCTGCCTCTGCGCGGGTGGCGAGGAACAGGAACGGTTTCACGAGGCAGCAGCGTACGGCGCGGGAGGCGGTCACGGGCCGGTGTTCACGTACCGACCTGTGGCCGCGGCACTACGGATGCGACGTCGGCCGGGCCGGCGCGAGCACCTCGGAGCGGCCGTCGGCCCAGACGATGACCGCGGTCCGACCCCGCTCCCGCAGCCACCCGGGCCCGTCTACCCCGAGCGCGAAAGCCGCCGTCGCGTCGATGTCGGCCCAGGTCAGGCTGTCGTCGACCACCGTCACCGAGGCGAGCGCATCCGGAGTGGCGCCGGTCCGTGCGTCGGTGAGGTGGGCGCCGCGGTGTGCGAGCCCGGACGTCGCGACCGCGCCGTTGCGGACCGGCACCTTCGCGACCACCTGTTTCGGGTCGTGCGGATCCTCGATGCCGACCGTCCACTCGGGCTCCTGTGGGAGGCGAGTGCGGCAGACCATGTCCCCGCCGGCCGAGAGGCAGTAGCCGGGGACCCCCGACTCCTCCAGGTGGCGAGCGGCCCGCTCCACGGCCCACCCCTTCACCACGCCGGCCGGGTCGAGGACGGGGGCGCCGTCCGGGCCAGGTCGACGGACGTCGAAGGCACCTCGAGAGGCGACCCGAGCCTGCTCACCGAGATCGAGGACCTCACTCACCTCCGGTGGGCAGTCCGCCACGGAGATCTCGCCACGTCCCAGACGGCACACATACGAGTCGGACCGGTAGGTGCTGAAAGTCTTGTCGACCCAGGTCAGCTCCTCGATGACCCTCCCCCATGCCGCCTCGACTGCCTCCACGGAGAGCTCCCCCGGCTTGACGGCCAGGCTTACGGGCATCCCCATCAGATGCACCACGCGCCGGAAGAGCGGAGGCGCCGAGACGGTCATGGGTTCAGATTCCTGCCTTGTCGATCGCGCTCTGCAGGGACTGGACGTAGCCGGTGCTGGTGTACGTCGCACCGCTGATCATCTGGATGTGCGCCGACTGGGCGCTGATGCTCTCCCTGATCAGGATCGGCACCACGTAGTGGTCGATCTGCAGGTCGTAGCTGTTCGTGTTGGGTTCCTGGAGCATGGTGACGTCGGTGATCGTGCTCTTTGAGACGGTGATCTCAAGCTGGACCGCGCCGTACCTGGTGTACACGGTGTTCCCGGTGAACTTGCCGTTCACCGACGGCGCCTGGCTGGCCGTCGATGCCGAGGACTTGCCCGGGCTGCTGCTCGAGCCGTTCCCCGACGTGCTCTTCCCGGACGTACCGTTCCCCGACGTGCTCTTCCCCGAGCTGGCGTTGCCGGTCGATCTCCCCGGCGAGCCCGCGGGTGGGCCGCCGGCAGCCGTATTGCTCGTCGGGGTGCCGGCCGACAAGCTCCCCACGAGTGAGGAGGCGATGTTGAGCGTCCCCGCGGTCGAGGTGTGGTAGCTGAACAGCAGCACCACCACGGACACGGTGCTGAGGACCCAGAGGCTGATGCGCTTCATCGGCTCACCACGCGAATGTCTCGGTATGGATGTTCTCGTCGGGCACGCCCAAGCGGGCCAGAGTGCGGCAGACCGAGACGTTCCAGCCCTCGGGGCCGCACACGTAGACATCGCGTTCGGCGATGTCGGGGACCCAGTACTTCAGGGTGTAGGAGTCTCCGGCG
Source organism: uncultured Actinomycetota bacterium (assembly GCA_963824105.1). Taxonomy (GTDB): domain Bacteria; phylum Actinomycetota; class Actinomycetes; order Propionibacteriales; family Nocardioidaceae; genus CAWDVB01. The sequence goes on along the minus strand of CAWGNN010000008.1, from coordinate 197,597 downwards.
GTCCCTGCCGAGGCGGGCAACCAGGAGTTCGCCGAACGACGTGGGCCCTTGAGCCGCAAGACGGTCAGCCCCCTGTCTCGAGCGAGCTTGTCGACCTCCTTGGCGAACAACGGGGAGTCCGAGTAGCGCTCGAGATAGACCGCCTCGCCGCGGCGGTACGGCATCGCCTCGGCCAGGGCCCTGAGCGGGGTGACCCCGACGCCGGCCCCGATGAAGGCGACCTTGTGCCGGGTCCTCGCGCGGGGGCTCAGCCGACCGAACGGTCCTTCGACGAGCACCGGCGTGCCCTTGCGGAGTCGTCGGACGGAGTGCGTCCCGTCACCGACACCTTGGACGGTGATGCGCAGGCTCCGGCCGTCGGGGGCGGCAGAGATCGAGAAGGGGTTTGCCCTGGTCCAGCCGGGGCCCGAGAGGAACCGCCAGGTGAAGAACTGGCCGGCCTCGACCCGGAGCTCGTCCATGTGCTTTCCGGCGACGTAGACCGACCAGATCCCGGGAGCCTCATCGACCACCGAGGTGACGTGGAGCCGGTGGCGCAGGTTCAACCAGACCGGGCCGCCGATCCGGTAGATCACCAGTGCGGCGATGGACACGCCCCACGCACTCCACCAGAAGACGGTCCTCCCGGGCGAGGAGATGAAGTCGATGCCGCTCCAGAGCTGGTGGGGCAGCGCCAGCCCCACGCCGAGGTAGGCGTAGAGGTGCAGGAGGTGCCACGACTCGTAGCGAACCTTGCGGCGGGCGACCTTCACACTGGTCACGGCAACCATGATCAGGGCGATCGTGCCCCCCACCGCCAGGAGCATTCCGGGGTAGGTGAGGGTCAAGGTCCACAGCATCGAGAGGAAGCCGCCGAGCGCGCCGCCGGCGTACCCCCACGTGATCAGCACGATGTGGGCCAGCATCAGGTTGATCGAGGTGAAGCCCACCAGGCGATGCAGGTGCGCCAGGCGATGCTGGCCGTAGGCCTGCTCGAGCACCGGGATCCGGGCCATCAAGATGACCTGGGCCAGCAAGAGGACAGAGGCGACCAGTCCGGTGATCCGCCCGAGGGAGAGCATGCCTGCCGCGATGCCGCCGAGCTGTCCGATGCCCCCGTCGGAAGCCCACCAGTAGGTGACCAGCAGAATCCCGATCCAGAGAAGGGAGGCCGTGCCGGTGCGGACGGCGGCGTCCCAGCGCGCACGGTGGCCGTGCACGGTGGCGGTCTGCCGTGAAGTCGTCGCGTATGCCGTCATGTCGTGGCGCCCTGGTTGGTGCCACCGGACCCGAACGGGCTGGTCTGGCCGAACGGGCTGGTCTGGCCGAACGGGCTGGTCTGGCCGAACGGGCTCCCGAAGGGGTTGCTCTGTCCGGGGCCGCCGTCTCCGTCACCGAAGCCGTGCAGGTTGCCCTGGATGCGGAAGTAGGCGGGCACGATCTGGGTCGACGGCGTGCGCGACAGGGCCAAGGCGTAGCCGCCTGCCCCGCCTCCCAAGAAGAGCACCAGCCCTGCGGCGGTCAGCTTGAAGGTGGTCCCCGAACGGATCCCCGAGACGATCCCCCGCCCGCGTGACACAGCAGGCACCGCTGCCGACCCTGGGCCAGTCGCTGGGCCAGCCGCTGGGCCAGTCGCTGGGCCAGTCTCCACCGTCGCGGACGCAGCCTGCGCCGAAGCGTCGACTGGCTGCCCGGGCGCCGGTTCAGGGGTCACTGCCCCGTCCGGGGAATCCGGCTCCCAGCGGTTACCGCTCTCGCTCATCCTGCTCACCTCCCATGTCATCTGACCTGAGGTTGACGGCTCAACTTGGGGAGAACCTGCCACCAACCTGTGCCTTGGCTGTGCGACCGGATGGGGCTTCTGCGCCTACGCCCCGGCAGAGCAGGCGCACCTCGGTTCGTTATTGCAAATCATGTGCAATAAGGTTGCCGGAGCGCGACCCTGCGCCAGGAGGTTCCATGCACATCCCCGACGGGTACCTGAGCCCGGCGACCTGCGCGGCGGCATATGCCGTTGTGTCGCCGTTCTGGGTGACCGCGAGCCGCCGGGTCAAGCGCGTGGTCACCTCGCGGAACGTGCCGATGCTGGCGATGTTCGCCGCGCTCAGCTTCCTGGTGATGATGTTCAACGTCCCCATTCCCGACGGCACCACGGCCCACGCGGTCGGCGCGGTGCTCATCGCCATCGTGCTGGGGCCGTGGGCGGCGGTCATCGCCATCTCGGTCGCGCTGCTCATCCAGGCACTGCTCTTCGGGGACGGCGGAGTCCTCGCCTTCGGAGCCAACGCCCTCAACATGGCGGTCATCATGACCTTCGTCGGGTACGGGTTCTACCGGTTGATCGCGGGCAGGTCCCCCCTCACCTCGCGCCGCCGGGTCGTGGCGGCCGCGATCGGAGGCTACGCCGGCATCAACGCGTCGGCTCTCGCGACCGCGATCGAGCTGGGCATCCAACCGGACCTGTTCCACACCGCGGCGGGGGTGCCGCTGTACTCGCCGTACCACCTCAGCCAGAGCGTCCCCGCGCTGATGCTCGCCCACCTGACCTTTGCCGGGCTGGCCGAGGCGATTCTCACCGCCGGCGTGCTGGTGTACCTGCAGCGCACCGATGTCGGCCGATTGGCCACAAGCCATCGCAAGGTGCCGATGACCCTGGGCGACGCTCCACCGCCGCTCCGGCGTCGAGTGAGCCCGGTCAAGGTCGCGCTCGGATTCATCGGGGCGATGGTGCTGCTGACTCCGCTCGGCCTGCTCGCTCCCGGTGGCGCCTTCGGCGAGGCCACTCCCCAGAACCTCGACCTGCGCTCACTCGGTCTGCAGGCCGTCCCTGCCGGCCTCGAGAAGTACAACTCCTTCTGGAGCCACACGCTGCTCGGCGGCTACGGCTTCCAGGGCGGCGACCACCGCACGCTCGCCTATCTGTTGTCGGCCCTGGTCGGCATCGCCGTCGTCGGCCTGGCGATCCTCGCGCTGACCGCCTTGCTGGCACGTCCCCGCGGCCGGCGAGCTCCCGACCAAGAGCCGGCGGACGCGCCATGAGCGCCACTGAGACTCCCGCGTGGCTCACCGCCCGTCCAGCGAGCCTGTGCACATGTGAGAGTGGCGGCCACTCGCGCCGGACGCCGTTCGTCGAGAAGACGCTCACCGGCTTCTCCGGACTGGTGCGCCAGGCGCTGTTCAGCGAGGACGTGGCCCGAACCCACGGGCTCCTGCAGGGACTCGACGCCCGAGTCAAGCTCGCGGGGCTCGTCACGGTGCTCGTCGGCGTCGGACTGGTCCATCACCTGGCTTCCCTGGCCGTCGCGTATCTGGCGGTACTGGTCCTCGCCGCGCTCTCCGCGGTGCCACTGGGCTTCTTCGTCAAGCGCGTCTGGATGTTCATCCCGCTCTTCACGCTGGTCGTCGTCCTTCCGGCAACTCTCTCGGTCGTGACGCCCGGTGACGTCGTGCTCGGGATGTGGACCTGGCACGGCACCCAGCAGGGCCTCACCGCCCAGGGCCTTCAGGCCGCCGCGCTGATCGTGGCCCGTGTCGCCGTCTCGGTCTCGCTCGCCGTGCTGGTCACGCTCACCACTCCGTGGGCCCGACTGCTCGGGGGCCTGCGCGGTCTCGGGGTGCCGCGGATGTTCGTGCTCGTGGTGAACATGGCCTACCGGTACATCTTCCTGCTGCTCGACACCGTCACCGACATGTTCCAGTCACGCCGGGCGCGCACCTTGGGCCGGATCCGCCACGACCGCAGTGCTCGAGCCATGGTGGGAGCATCGGCCGGGGCGCTCCTGGGGAAGGCCGGCCACCTCGCCGACGAGGTGCACCAGGCGATGGTGGCGCGCGGCTATCGCGGCGACGTCCACGGCTACACCACGTCCCGGCTGCGGGTGGCCGATGGCCTGGCCCTCGCTGCGGCGGTGGCAGCCGCCGTCCTGCTCGTGGGAGGAGACCGGTTCCTTGTCGGCTGAGACGACGACCGCGACGTACGGCGGGAGCGGCGACCTCGGGGGGCGGACGGTCTTCTCCTGCGTCGATGTGACCTACTCCTACCTCGACCGCTTCCCCGCTCTCGACGGTGTCTCCTTCGAGGTCCGCTCCGGAGAGATGGTGGCCCTGCTCGGCGCCAACGGCTGCGGCAAGTCCACCCTGCTCAAGGTGCTCGACGGCCTGGTCTTCTCGTCGAGCGGCACCTTCACGGCATTCGGCGCCCCGGTGACTGAGGAGGCGCTCGAGGACGAGGAGTTCTCCCGGTCCTTCCGGTCTCAGGTCGGCTTCGTCTTCCAGAACTCCGACGCTCAGGTCTTCTCGGCCACCGTCGAGGAGGAGATCGCCTTCGGATGCCTCCAGCTCGGCCTGCCCGAGGACGAGACCCGCCAGCGGGTCGCCGACGTGCTGGAGATGCTCGACATCGCCGACCTGGCCGAGCGGGCGCCTTACCAGCTCTCCGGCGGGCAGAAGAAGCGGGTCGCCATCGCCTCGGTCCTGGTGATGAATCCCGACGTCCTTCTCTTCGACGAGCCCACGGCCGGCCTCGACCCACGCACACAGCACTGGTTGGAGAATCTCCTCGTCGAGCTCAGCGCGAGCGGGAAGACGATCGTTCACGCCACCCACGATCTGGAGGCGCTGAGCAGGATCGCGACCCGGTGCCTGGTCTTCTCCGAGGACCACCGGATCGTCGCCTCAGGAGCCCCCGGATCGATCCTGGCCGACCATGATCTGCTGGCGGCCACCAACCTGGTGCACACCCATCCGCACACTCACGTGGACGGTGGACAGGCCGTCGTGCACGCCCACGAACACGCCGCCGAAGGGCACCACCACGGGTGACCGGCTGGGGTGACCGGCGGGGGGGTAGTGTCCTCCAGGGTTTCGCCGGTCGCACCAACAGGGAGTCCGGCGAATCTCAAGACCGGGGCCAAGGTCCCGATGACAACCGAAGAGTCCGCAATACCCCCTCGGATCACGCACCAGCCCTCGGAGGCCACAACGATGTGCTCTCATCACCCGCAGTGCCCGCCCGCTGACGACGCCCTCTGCTGCAGTGCCCACGTCGTCGCCGACCACTCCGAGCAGGGCTGGTCCCGGCTCTGCAACGGCGTCATCCTCTTCGACGACGGTCAGTTCCTGGCGCCCGACGGTCTCACCCGGACCGTCCCCCTTCAGGTCGCCTGACCGGCCGCACTCCTGGCTCTGCCGAGGCCCTCCAGCGCCTGGCCCAACCGTGCGAACCAGGCGCTGACGAGCACCCGCCGGGCCGCCCGGCCTCGACGTCGAACGACGACCTTTGCACTTCCCCCGGTCAGCGCCGGATGAGCCGCTGCCTCACGACCTTCGCGTCGGCGTTCCCGACGTGGTCCGCCGAGATTGCGCGGACGACAAGGACTCCCTTGCGCAGCCCCCGCACCTTCACACTCCAGTGGTTGAGGTGGTTGATCCGCAGCAGCTTCGCCCGAGCCTCGTGTAGCGCCGCGCGCTTGGCCGGCCCCACCTGCTTCCACGCGTGAGCCTTGAAGCGGTAGACGAACCAGTCTCCGTGACGCTTCTCGATCAACTTGATCCTGGCGAACGCGACGCCGACTCCGGAGTCCACGGCGATACCGTGAACGCGACGCCAGGCTCGCACCATGTGACGGCGCTTCGGCTCGGCCACGCGCAGTTTCGGCGCGTCGGTGTCGATGGACACCGTCACCGGCGAGGAGTCGACGACGGCGCTGTTCCCCGCCTCATCGGTGAGCGTCACCTTCGGGGTGTAGTCCCCCCCCACGGCGTACACGTGGTCCAGCGTGTCACCGGCAGTCCACAGCTCCGGCGCGGTCCCGTCACCCCAGTCGACCACCCGGGCGATGTTGTCCGCTGCGCTGAGGTCATCGCTCAAGGCGTCCTGGACGATGGAGATCGTGTTCCAACCGGCATACCCGGTGCTGGGACCCGTGGTGAAGGTGCCGGTCGGGGGGAGCGTGTCGGCGACCGCGACCACCAACTGGTAGGTGGAGGTGTTGCCGGCGAGGTCGGAGACGCTGACCACCGGGTAGTACACCGCCTCGGCACCCGGGTAGGAGTGCGTGATCGTGGTGGCGAGTGGACTCCACGACTCGACGGGGGTCCCATCACCCCAGTCGATGGTCTGGGTGAGATCGGCGATCGGGTCGAGGTTGTCGGAGAGCACGTCCTGCTGCACCGTCACGTTGCCGCTGGTCGGGTCCGCCACCTCACGGACCACCCGGTAGGCGCCGATCGGCGCGGTCAGGTCGGGCAGCAGCGCCGAGGTGTGAGCGGCCCTTCCCCGAACCTTGCCGATGTAGGCGGTGACGGTGACGGTGACGGTGGTCCCCGGCGCGGCGTAGGAGTCGTGGGTCCAGGTCGTCTGCGTCGTCGTCGCGGGGGAGATCGGCAAACCCGAGCTGTCGGTCATCTTCACGACGTACTTGGTGGCGTTCGGATAGGCGTCCCAGTGCGAGGTGACCACGTAGTGGTCCGCAGGGCGCCAGAAGCTCAGCGCGAGCCCGGTCACCTGACCCGGTTTGACCTTCCGAGCGGCGGCCGCCGGACTCGCCACCAACACACCCACGACCAACCCGATGACACCGAGAAGAGTCCCTGTGCGCACGACAAAACGTCCCATTAAAACCACCCGCCCCAATAGTTAACAACTGTCCCTACCCCACCGGCAGGTTTAGCAGCATCGGGACCGAATCGAAGTCACGGCGCGCCGGAATAGACCGAGGCGCGGACGGAACATCTAGCGGAATTACGACGATTTGCCGGAAAGAAGTGGAATCATCCAGCGATTCTGTGGATCCACATCGATGAATATCGCCTTGACCAAAAGGGTCATCGGAATCGCCAGCAGAGCACCCAACGCACCCAGCGCCCAGGCCCAGAAGAGCAGCGAGATGAAGGTCAAGGTGGCGCTGAGTCCGATCGTGTCACCGACGATCTTGGGCTGGATCAGGGTCTGGATCAGGGTGTTGATCACCGTGTAGACCACGACGACCGCGATCAGGCCACCCCACCCCTTGTCCAGCAGGCCCAGAAGCGCCGGCGGCACCAGACCGATGATGAAGCCGACGTTCGGGATGAAGTTGGTGACGAAGGAGAGGATGCCCCAGACCACCGCACCAGCGATTCCGATCCACTGCAGCGCGATCGTGTCGAAGACCGCCACAACAAGGCCGAAGGCCGCCGAGACCACGAAGTAGCGACGCGTGCCACGGGCGAACGAGCGCATCGCGGCCACCACCTCGGGCCGATCCTCGGCCACCCGGTCCAGCAGCCGGGGGAAGGCCGCGGCGTCGAAGGCCATGAAGAGCGCGAGCAACGCGACGAGGAAGAGACCGGAGAACACCGACACCAGTCCGGACAGGATGCTCGTGATGATGTCCACGATCCTGCCCACGTTCAGTGACGAGGTGATGCGGGCGATCTGAGCGTTGTCGACTCCGAAGTCGGAGAGCCGCTGGGTGCCCACGGTGATGAGATGGTTCATCTGCGGCACGTAGGCCGGGATCAGATCGGCGAGCCGAGCCACCGAGACGACCAGCGAGAGGATCATCCCGATCAGGACCAGATAGACGGTCACGATCGAAACGGTGGCGGCCAGCCACCCTGGCACCCCCTTGCGCTGTAGCCAGCCGGTGATCGGCGACACGACGATGACCAGCACCAGCGCCAGGATGATGGGCCCCAGGAAGCCCGAGGCCGAGCGGATCCCCATCACGGCGACGATCGCCGCGGCCAGGCCGACAAGGACCAGGACGCCGCGCGGGATCACACTCGGCGTGGCTGCTGGCTCGGACACACGGCTCCCCTCTCCAGCGGTCCCGGCAGTCTTCCACACCGGCCGGGTGCGGCAGCCGGGTCAGTCCTCGTCGAGAGCGGCGGCGACGCGCTTGTGCGCTGTCCAGATCTCCTCTGGCAGAGTCTCGAACTGCTCAAGGTGGGTCTGGCGGTGGTCCATCTCCTGGCGCCACCGGGACACGTCGATCGTGAGCAGCCGCTCCAGATCCTCCTCGGGGATGTCGAGACCGGAGAGGTCCAGCTCCTCACGGGTCGGGAGGATCCCGACCGGGGTCTGGCGACCGGTCACCTCACCGTTCTTCAGCTGCATCAGCCAGAGCAGGGCACGGAGGTTCTCCCGGTACCCGGGCCACAGGAAGTGACCGTCCTCCACGTCGCGCTGGAACCAGTTCACGTGCGCGAAGATCGGCTGCTCCGATGCGGCACCGACGATCTCCAGCCAGTGCCGGGCGTAGTCGCCCACGGCGTACGACATGAAGGGCCGCATCGACATGGGGTCGTAGCGCAGCTGGCCCTCGACGCCCTCAGCGGCGAAGGTCGCCTCGGCACCCAGCGTCAGGCCGTCGTAGACACCCTCGGCCAGATCGTTGATCGCCCGGATCAGCGGCTCACGGTCGCGGGTGCGGCCGCCGAAGATGATGCCGTCGATCGGCACACCGGCCGGCTCCTCGAAGTCCGCGGCGACGTTGGGCACGTTGTCCAGCGTGGTGGTGAACCGGCTGTTGGGGTGCGACCACGGCGCGTCGGCGTCCTCCGGCGAGCGCTCGGAGATCAGCTGGCCCTTCCAGTCCCGCCATCCCGTGACGTCGGCCGGCGTCTCCTTGGTGCGCCCCTCCCACCAGACCTCGTGGGTGATCTCGTTGTAGGCGACGTTGGTGAACAGCGCGCGGGTTCCCGGCGCGATCGAGTCCAACGCGGTCGGATTGGTCTTCTCGTTGGTGTCCTTGGCGACGCCGAAGACGCCGAACTCAGGGTTCATCCCGTAGAGGCGCCCGTCCGGACCGATCCACAGCCAGGCGATGTCGTCGCCGTAGAAGGAGACGTGGTACCGGTCGCCCAGGGCATCGGGCGCCAGCGTCATGGCCAGGTTGGTCTTGCCCGAGGCGCTCGGGAAGCCGCCGCAGATGTGGTACTTCTTCCCGGTCTGCTTGTCGGTGATGCCGAGCAGCATGAACTGCTCGCCGAGGAACTTGCCCGACGCCCACCCGTCGTAGGACGCCTGGCGCAGACCGTGGGCGATCTTGCCGAGCAGGGCGTTGCCGCCGTAGGACGATCCGAAGTGCAAGATGGTGCGCTCGTCGGCGACGGTGACGAAGTAGCGCTTGTCGTCGGGAGTCCCCTGGCCGAGGTTCTCCAGGTCACCGGTCACGTGGACCGATCGGACGAACATCGTCGGGTCGGCGAGGTTCTCGATGAAGTCCACGCCCACCCGGGACATCCGGATCATGTGCATGACCACGGTGCGGTGATCGGTCAGCTGGACACCCGCGGCGTACGCCTCGAGCGGCGATCCCGGAGGGGCCATGAGATACGGGATGACGTACATCGTCTTGCCCGCCATCGCGCCCTTCATATGGCCTTCGACCACCGGGCGGATCTCGGAGGTGAGCCGCCAGTTGTTGTAGACGCCCTTGTCGGTGGGGCGGCTGGTGGCCACGATGGTCCGCTCCTCGGAGCGGGCGGTGTCCTTGAAGTAGCTGCGCGAGTAGTAGAGCCCGTCACCGGCGGGCAGGATCTCGCCCTCGGCGAGCCCCTCCTCGACCAGCCGCGCATCGTCGGCCGCGCTGACGACCTCGATGCGGGCGGGCTCGGTGTGGGCGGCCCAATGGCGCACGTACTCGTGCACATGGGGGTTTGTCAGGCCGGCTTCATCCAGGATCCTGTCGACGTCGAGCACAACCGTCTCACCTTCGTTGACACGTGAGCTCCGATCCACGCCGACCGGCCTTGCGGCTCACGGGTTTTCGACATTCCACCGCATTCTGCGGAGGTTTTCCTCTTGACCGTTCCAATTGCCAAATCGACGTGATCTGAGCCACAAGACCCGCGGGGAAACGGCGGGAATCAGAGCAGTTCCCCAACGGGGCGGCAAGTCGTAGCCTGCTGACAAGGGGTCGGCGAAAGGAGCCCACCATGGGCGGCAAGGTCGTGCACTTCGAGATTCCCTACGACGACGCGGAGAGAGCCCGCGCCTTCTACTCCAGCGTCTTCGGCTGGGAGCCGATGCCGCTGCCGGACATGGAGTACACCCTCGTCACCACCGGCCCGACCGGCGAGCAGGGAGCGACCGAGGCCGGCTTCATCAACGGCGGCATGCGCAAGCGGAGCGAGGGCTTCGGCGCACCCAACATCGTCATCGACGTGGCGGACCTCGAGCAGTCGCTGGAGGCCGCGACGGCGGCCGGCGGCACAGAGGTCATGGGGCGACAGGCCGTCGGCGAGATGGGCTTCACCGCCTATGTTCTCGACACCGAGGGCAACCTGGTCGGCCTCTGGGAGACCGCTCCTCCGGAGTAGCCGGGCGAGCTAGCCGGCCGACGCCGGCTCGAGGCGGACCACGATCGACTTGCTCGTCGGGGTATTGCTCCCCTCGGCGGTGCTGTCGAGCGGGACCAGCACGTTGGTCTCCGGGAAGTACGCCGCCGCACAGCCACGCGCCGTTGGGTAGGAGACGATCCGGAACGACTCGGCCCGGCGCTCACCGTCGACCCACTCGCTGACCAGGTCGACGATCTCGCCGTCGCGATGGCCGAGAGCCGCGATGTCGTCGGGGTGGATGAAGATCACCTTCCGGCCGTTCTTGATACCGCGGTAGTTGTCATCCAGCCCGTAGATCGTGGTGTTGTACTGGTCGTGCGACCGCAGGGTCTGTAGCAGCAGCCGACCCTCGGGGACCTCCAGTACGTCGAGCTGGTTGACCGTGAAGTGGGCCTTGGCGTCCGGCGTCGCGAAGGTGCGGGTGTCGCGCGGCGGGTGCGGCATGGTGAACCCACCGGGCTGCTCCACCTTCTCGGCGTAAGCGGAGCAGCCGGGCACCACGCGGCCGATCGCCTCGCGGATCGTGCGGTAGTCACCTTGATAGGTCGACCACGGGATGTCGGGCGTCAGCCGCTTGCCGAGCCCGCAGACGATCGCAACCTCACTGCGCAGGGACGGCGAGGCGGGCTCGAGTCGGCCGTGAGACAGGTGCACCCGGCTCATCGAGTCCTCGACGGTGACCTGCTGCGCTCCGGTTGCCTGTACGTCGCTCTCGGTCCGGCCGAGCGTCGGCAGGATCAGCGACGTGGCCCCGACGACGGCGTGGGAGCGGTTCAGCTTCGTCGACACCGAGACGGTGAGCTTGGTGCGGGCGACCGCCTCCTCGGTGACCGCGCTGTCCGGGGTGGCCGACACGAAGTTGCCACCCATCGCCACCATCACGTCGACCTTGCCGTCGCGCATCGCGCGGATCGCATCGACGGTGGCATACCCGTGCTCCGACGGCGGGGTGAACCCGTACTCGCGGTCGATCCCCTCCAACAGCGCGGCCGGCGGCTTCTCCCAGATGCCCATGCTGCGGTCGCCCTGGACGTTGCTGTGACCGCGGACCGGGCAGACCCCGGCACCCGGGCGGCCGATGTTGCCCTGCATCAGCAGGACGTTGACGATCTCGCGGATGGTGGGCACGGAGTTCTTGTGCTGGGTCAGCCCCATCGCCCAGCAGACGATCGTCTTCTTGCTCTTGATCAGCTCAGCGGCCAGCGAGTCGATATCCGAGGCCTTCAACCCTGTGGCCCGCGCGACGACGTCCTCGTCGAGCTTCTCCAGCGACTCGGCGTACTCGTCGAACCCGGTGCACTTGGTGTCGATGAACGATCGGTCCAGCACGGTCCCTGGAGCCGCGGCCTCGGCGCCGAGCAGCCGCTTGCCGAGCGCCTGGAAGAGGGCGAGGTCTCCATTGACCCGGATCTGCAGGAACTGGTCGGTGAGCACGTCGCCCTTGCCGACGACACCACGAACGGTCTGCGGGTCCTTGAACCGCACCAGCCCGGCCTCCGGCAGCGGGTTGACCGTGACGATGCGAGCACCGGCCCGCTTGGCGTTGGCGAGCGCGGTGAGCATCCGCGGGTGGTTGGTGCCCGGGTTCTGCCCCACGACCAGGATCAGGTCGGCCTGCGGCAGGTCCTCGAGGTGGACGCTTCCCTTGCCGATGCCGATCGTCTGGGACAGCGCGGTCCCCGACGACTCATGACACATGTTGGAGCAGTCCGGCAGGTTGTTGGTGCCGACCGCACGCGCCATCAATTGATAGAGATACGCGGCCTCGTTGCTGGTCCGTCCGCTGGTGTAGAAGACGGCGCGGTTCGGGTCCGGCATCGCCTTGAGCGCGTCGGCCACCATCTCGAGGGCGGCCTCCCAGTCGATCGGCTCGTAGTAGTCGCTGCCCTCGCGCTTGATCACCGGCTCGGTGAGCCGGCCCTGCTGGCCGAGCCAGTACCCGTCCCTGCGGAGCAGATCCGTGACCGGGTGCTCGCGCCAGAACTCCGGCTCGATGCGCCGCTCGGTCGCCTCCTCCGCGATCGCCTTCACGCCGTTCTCGCAGAACTCCAGGTGCCGGCGGTGGTCGCTCTCCGGCCAGGCGCAGCCGGGGCAGTCGAACCCGTCCGCCTGGTTCACCTGCAGCAGCAGACGACCCCCACGGACCAGACCCGCCTGCTCACGCAGATGCTGTGCCGATCGCCAGGCGGCCTTCGGTCCGGCAGCGTGGTCGGCGGGAGGAGTAACGATCAGGTCGGCTTTGGGGTCGCTCATGAGATCACCCGATGCGAGGACGAGTAGACGTTCATCGAGTCGCCCCGCAGGAACCCGATGAGGGTCATCCCCGCCCGGTTGGCGAGGTCGACCGCAAGAGACGAAGGGGCGGAGACGGCGGCGAGCATCGGGATCCCGGCGAGCCAGGCCTTCTGCACCAGCTCGAACGACGCCCTGCCGCTCACCACCAGGACGAAGTCCGACAACGGCAGCATCCCCTCCCGAAGTGCCCACCCGACCACCTTGTCGACGGCGTTGTGCCGGCCGACGTCCTCGCGGATGCAGACCAGCTCACCCGACGACGTGAAGAGCCCGGCCGCGTGCAGGCCCCCGGTCAGCTCGAAGACCTCCTGGGAGGCTCGCAGCGTGAACGGCAGCGACGCGATCACCGACGAAGGCACCCGCAGGGCAGAGGACGATACGGAGTACGGCGAGCGCCGTTCGACGTCGGTGATCGAGATCGCGCCACACATCCCACACGCGGACGTCGTCCCGAAGGCCCGCGCCCGCGGTGCGGGCACGGACAGCGAGACGTCCAAGACGTTGGACTCCGGAGCATCTGCCAGATGCCTCATCGACACGATGTCCGCCGGTGACCGCACAGCGCCCTCCGACACCAGGAAACCGGCTGCCAGGTCGAGGTCGTGACCAGGCGTCCGCATCGTGATGGTCAGCGGCTCCCCCGAGACCCGGAGCTCCAGCGGCTCCTCGACGGCGAGCGGCTCGGGACGCGACGCCCCCTCCCCTGCCACCACGCGTACTGTCGATCGTTCCGCGACGAGATCGTGCACGGGATCACCTCCGTGCCCTCGAAAGTAGCCGCTCCAATAGTTGTAGTCGAGGAACAACTGGACGCTCACAGCCAACGTTTCACAACGGATCCTCGCACCGGAGGGTGCAAGAACATCCCAACCCCGGCGCCTCCCCGGAACGGGGGGTCTCTCAACTTCCGAGCGCGGAGAACCGGGCGAACATCAGGTCGGGGACGACTCGCGCAGCGCCCGAACCGGCTTCCAGCCCGGGCCCGGGACGCTGGACCTCAGCAACCGTGTGTAGGGATGCTTCGGGGAGTCGAGGACCTCGCCGGTCGCACCGCGTTCGACGACCACACCGCGCTGCATCACAACGGTCTCTTCGGTGAGCTGGCGCACGACGGCGAGGTCGTGGGAGATGAGGATGTAGCTGATCCCCCGCTCGTCGCGGACGTCGGCGAGCACGTTGAGAACTTGGGCCTGGATCGACACGTCGAGGGCTGCCACCGACTCGTCCAGGATGAGCACCCGAGGTTCCGCGGCCAGAGCCCGGGCGATCGCAACCCGCTGACGCTGGCCGCCCGACAGGGCCCTCGGGAGCGCGGTCATCTGCCGCTGGTCCAGCCCGACGAGGTCGGCCAGCTCGGTGATGATCCGCCGTCGGGTCGACACGTCCTGGTGGTGGTGCAGGCGGAGCACTTCGTCGACGAGAGCCTCCCCGGACTGACGAGGGTCCAGGCTCGAGTAGGGGTCCTGGAAGACGATCTGCACCTCACGGCCGCGCAGCTTGCGTTCCCGTCCGGTGCGGGCCGGCTGCGACCGGTCCCGGCCGCAGGCTGTGATCTGCCCGGCCGTGGGTCGCTCCAGGCCGACGATCATCCGTGCCACGGTGGTCTTCCCGCTGCCGGACTCGCCGACGATGGCCAGTGACCGGCCCGGCATGAGGTCGAAGGCCATGTCGGCAACAGCCACCTGGGCCCCGAACTCCTTGCGCAGGCCCCGCACCGACAGGACGGGCTCGGGCGATGTCGACGGTTCAGCCATGGGTCCCTCCCGTCAGCAGGGTTCCACGCAGCTGGGTGGCCAACTCACAGCGCACCCGACCGGAGTCCAGCTCGGTCGTCTCCTGCTCGTGCTGACGGCAGGAGTCCGCGGCATGCGGGCACCGCGGGGCGAACCGGCAGCCATCCGGGGCCTCGAACGCCGAGACGGGCCGGCCCGGGATCGCCACGAGTCGCTCCGCGGCGGAGTTGATGTCCGGCCGGGCCTCGACGAGGGCGGCGCTATAGGGGTGCAGCGGGTCGGCGTGCAGGCGGTCGGCCGCGCGGGTCTCGACGACCTGGCCGGCGTACATCACGCAGGTCCTGTCGCAGACCGCGCCGGCAAGCTCGAGGTCGTGTGTGATGAAGAGCATCGACAGCCCTCGGTCGCGGCGCAGGCCGTCGAGGATGGCCATGACCTCGGACTGCGTGGTGACATCAAGGGCGGTGGTGCACTCGTCGGCCAGCAGCAGGCGAGGATCGGACAGCAACGCGGTGGCGATCATGACCCGCTGCAGCATTCCGCCGGAGAGCTCGTGGGGGAACTGCCGCAACCGCCTCGCGGTGTCGTCGATGCCGACCTCCTCCAGCGACTGGGCGGCCCGGCGGCGGGCCTCGGCCCGCGGCACGTGCTCCAGCGTGCGCAGAGACTCGGTCATGAAGTCCTCGATCCGGCGCACCGGATTGATGTGCGCGCGGGGGTCCTGGAAGACCACGGCGACCTGGGAGCGGTGCCGGCGGAGCTGGGAGTCGGAGAGCGCGAGGACGTCTGCGCCGCCGAACGTGACCTGGCCGGTGACCTCGGCCCCGGCCGGAAGCAGCCGGGCGATGGCCTTGGCGGTCATCGACTTGCCCGAGCCTGACTCGCCGACCAACCCGACGGACTCGCCGGAGTCGATGTCCAAGGTCGTCCCGGTGATCACCTCGAGCAGCTCGGCGCCCAGGCGCAGCCGGACCGTCAGGTCGCGGACCTCCAGCAGGGCGCTCATCGGCGGCCCTCCATGGAGCGCTCCTGCAGCCGCTCGCCGAGGAAGCTCACCGCCGAGACCACGCCGATGATGCAGACCACCGCTGACAGCGACTCCAGCGGATAGCCCTGCAGCAGCGAGGTCTTGCCTTCCGACACCATGACGCCCCAGTCGGCCCGCGGGGGTTGGATGCCCAGGCCGAGGAACGAGATCGCGGCCAGGTCCACCATCGCGAATCCGAAGAAGATCGTTCCTTGGGCCACGATGAGTCCGGAGATGTTCGGCAGCAGGTGACGGATGCACAATCGCCAGGCGCCGAATCCCTGCACCTCGCCGGCTGCGATGTAGGCCATCGCCCGCTCCTTCAGGGCCGCGCCGCGCAACACCCGCGCCAGGTAGGGAGAGTAGGCCACCGCCAGGGCCAGTCCGGCGGACATCAGCCCGGGGCCGAACACCGCTGCCGAGAGGACGGCCAGGAGGATGCCCGGAAAAGCGAACAGGACGTCGAGGACCGCGGAGACCACGGTGTCGACCCTTCCTCCGAACCAGGCGGTCGCCACCGCGAGCGTGGAGCCCACGCCCACCGCGATGATCGAGACGAACGCGGCTCCCAGCACCGTGGTGCGTGCGCCCACCATGAGCCTGCTGAGCAGGTCGCGGCCGGCGCCGTCGAAGCCCAGGAGGTGGGCGCCGTACGGCCCGACGTTGGCGTAGGTCAGGTTCGCCGCGTCCGGATCGAACGGCCGCACCAGCGGGCCGAGGACCGCCAGCAACAGCGCGATCCCCAGGACCGCAAGACTGGCCCAGCCAGTCACACCGAGTCGAGGAAGGTGCCAGGACCGGGTCGGTGAGGTCGGGACGACCTGGTTGGTTTGCGCGTTCACTGCGCCCTGCTCCCGAAGGCGACGCGCGGATCCAGCAGCGCATAGGCGATGTCGACGAGGGTATTGGTGAGGACGAATGCGACGACGAGGACGAGGCTGATTCCCTGAACGACGGCGAAGTCCTTGTTCTGGGCCGCCTGCACCAGGTAGGAGCCCAGCCCGTTGAGGCCGAAGGCCGTCTCGACCACCGCGGAGAGTGCGATGAGGCTGGCGATGGTCAGCCCGACCACGGTCGTGATCGGGATCGACGCGTTGCGCAGCACATGACGGCGCAGGACCGTCGGCCAGGGCAGCCCCCGGCTCACCGCGGTCTGCACATGCTCACGCTCCAACTCCTCTCGCACCGCCGTGCGGGTCACACGGGTCACCAGGGCCACCGACGAGGCGGCGAGGGCGAGGGAGGGCAAGATGAGGTGTCGCAGCGAGTCGAGCAACCCCGAGCCGTCGCCCAGCGCGGGGAACCAGGGCAGTTCCACCGCGAAGACGAACTGCAGCACCACCGCCGCGGCGAAACTGGGCATCGCCGCCGAGATGGTCGAGGAGAGCAGCACTCCGGCATCGATCCAGCCGCGGGTGAGCGCTCCCAGCAGCCCCAACCCCACCCCGACCAGGATGATGATGATCGAGGTGAGCAGAACCAGGGATGCCGTCACCTGGATGCGTTGCGAGACGAGCGTCGAAACGTTCTCGTGGAGCGGGATCGACTGTCCCAGGTCGCCGTGCATCGCCGCCAGCAGCCAGTGCCAGTAGCGGACCAGGAACGGCTCGTCGAGGTGGTACGTCTTGTTCAGTTGCGCGATGACCTGGGGGGAGGGAGCCCGACCGCCGGTCAAGGTGGCGATCGGGCTCCCCGGGGCCAGGTACAGCGCCCCGTAGACAGCGAAGCTCGCTACGAGCAGTGTGGCCACAAGCATCATGAGGCGTTTGGCCAGGAATGCGAGCACTGCGAGCTCCTCGGTCAGGGTTCCAATGCCGGTCAGTTACCGGTGCCGCCCAGGTAGCTCGCCCACGGGCCGAACATGTACGAGAAGGTCGCGGGCGGACCGGTGACGGCATTGTTCATGACCAGGACATTGTTGGGCGCCACGAGCGGGATCCATGGCATCTGGTCGGCGATGATCTTCTGGGCAGCGATGACGTCCGCGGCGCGCTTGGCCGGGTCGCTCTCGCTGCGCGCGGCATCCATGTCCTTGGTGACCTCCGCGTTGGTCCAGCCGGAGAAGTTCTGCGAACCGTCAGCCATCGCCAGACTGTCGTACAGCGCAGCCGGGTCGGCGAAGTCTCCGTAGTTGACCGTCACGAAGCCGTCGACCGAACCCCACGCCTTCGGGTCGATGAAGAAGTTGATGTAGTTCGACGGGCTGACGTTGTGCAGCTTGACCTTCAGCCCGATCGCCTGCCCGGCCTGGCTGATCGCCAACGCCTCGGTGTTGAGGGTCGGAATGCCCGAGGAAGTCCCGATGGTGATGGTCTGCCCCACGATCCCAGCCTCGGCGGCGAGGCTCTTGGCCTTGGCCAGGTCCTGGTCCAGCGCCGGAAGGGCGTCATACGCGGCCTTGAACTGGTCCTTCTCGTAACCCCAGGTGCCGTTGGCTGCCAGGGCGTGCGGGATGCTGCCGGCGCCCTGGTAGACGGTGTTGATCAGGCCCGCGCGGTCGATGGCGTACGACAGCGCCTGGCGCCCCTGGGCGGTGGCCAATGGGCCCTTCGTCGCGCTGACGACGAGAGCCACGGTCGCGTAGGGCGCGCCCTGGTAGACCTTCACAGACGGGTCCTTCTCGAGCTGTCCGAGAGTGCTCAGCCCGACTCCGTAGTTGCCGTCGATCGAGCCGGACTTCAGGCCCGCGGTCAGCGTCGCGTCGTCCGGCACCCCGATCACGGTCAGGCTCTTGACCTGGGGTGTGGGCAGGCTGCTGTCCCAGTAGTTGGCGTTGGGAACCATCTTGACGCCCTGGCCGGTCTTCCACGAGTCCAGCTTGTAGGGACCCGAGCACATCGTGCCCCCTGAGACGGTGCCGAAGGCCGAGCCCTGGGCCTTGACGTACTTCTGCTCGAGCACCTCACCGGGTGTGGCGGACAGCTCGCCGAGCAGCCAGTAGTCCGGCTGGCTCAGGCTGATCGTGAAGGTCTTGGTCCCGGTCGCCGTGATGGACTTGACCCGGGAGAAGACCGCCGCGTAGTAGCCGGCGCCCTTGGGGTCGGCTGCCCGCTCGAGGCTGAACACCGCGTCCTGCGCGGTGACCGGGGAGCCGTCCCAGAACGTGGCATCGGGGTTGATCGTGAAGTCGAACTCGGTCGGGGAAGGGTTGGTGTACGAGGCCAGACCGGGGCCGATCGTCATGTCCGGCCCCTGCCGCAGCAGCGAATCGCACAGCAGCGGGTCGACCGTGTTCTCCGGGTAGTCGAACGCCTGGATCGGGTCCAGGGTCTGAACCTCCCGGTATGCCGCCCACACGACGTCACCGGCCGACGTGGTCGGTTTGGGGGTGAGCACGGTGTAGTCAGAGGTGGCGGCCGTGGGGCTCGCCGAGCTCGCGGACGGCGGCGGAGCTCCACACGCGGAGAGCGCCACAGAGCAGACCACGGCGCCAGCGCCCAGAATCGCCCAGCGACGGGACGGAGTGAGGGACAACATGAGATTCCTTCCGGTTTGGCGGTGCATGTCAGTGGAGCGATTCAGAGTCGTGGCCGCCGGGCTGCGTCATTCCACAAGCCGAGCTCGCGCTCCGCTGCGGCGCCGACGTGAAAGGCAGTGACGTCGTCATAGGGACGCGCCACCACTTGGACGCCGGTGGGCACGCCGTTGGATGCCACACCCGATGGGACGGCCAGCACCGGGTGGCGACTGGCAACGTTGAACACCGGGGTGAGCGCGGCGAAGATGTACAGGTCCAGATGACGCCCGGCGACTTCGATCCCGTCGCTGTACTCCTCGCCGGCGCGCAGCCCGAGCCCACCGAAGGTCGGGCAGACCAGCGCCTCATGGTCGGCGAAGACCTGGGCTACCGCGGCCTGGACCTCGGCCTCGATCGTCATCCCGGCATAGACGCTCGTGCGGTTGAACGCCTCACTGGACAGCGACATGAACTGCCGGGTGTAGGGCATGAACCGTGGGTCCTGCGGGTCGGCCTCCTCGTTCATCGACGGCCCCATGATCGAGCCGTAGTGCACCAGGGCTGCCTCGGTGAGGCGGTCGAGCGACAGGTCCACGGTGACCTCCTCGACCACCGCTCCGGCCTGGCGCAGGGCCTGCCCGAAGGCGCGAGTGTTGGCCGCCACCTCCGGATCGACCGGGAAGTCGCCGAGGGTGACGGCCAGGGCGATGCGCATCCCGCGGACGTCCCCGAGGTCGGAGGGGATCGGAAGGGCCGGCAACGAGACGTGGTCAGCGGGGTGCTGCCCTTGAAGCACGTTGTGCAACAGCGCGGTGTCCGCGACGGTGCGGCCCATCGCGCCGTCGTGGCAGTAGGTGTCGAGGTTGAACGGCGGCAGGGCCGGCACCCGACCGTAGGGGGCCTTGAAGCCGACGACGCCGCAGAAGGATGCCGGGATGCGGATCGACCCGCCGATGTCGGAACCGCTGGCCAGGTACGCGGTCCCCGAGGCAAGCGCGGCGCCGGAGCCGCCCGAGGAGCCGCCGGGGGTGTAGTCGGGGTTCCACGGGTTACGAGTGATGCCCCACAGCTTGCTGTGGGTGAACCCGGCGCAGGAGAACTCAGGGGTCGTCGTCCGGGCGTGCACGATGGCACCGGAGGCGTAGACCCGCTCCGCAACCGGGTGGGTCTCCTCGGAGACCAGGCCTTCGGTGAGCAGCGAGCCGAACCGCAGGCTGCGGCCGGCAATCGGCTGCTCCTCCTTGAGCGCCACCGGAAGGCCTTCAAGAGGCCGCGGCGGCTCACCGGCGCCGGCGTAGCGCCGCTCGGCGGCCTGCGCGGCAGCCCGGAAGTCCTCGTGGTCGCGCTCGAGAAGGCAGTTGATCGTGGGCTCGACCGCGTCAGCACGGGCGACGACGGCGTCGAACACCTCCACGGGGGAGAGCTCGCGAGCTCGGAAGGCGCGCAGGACCTCGGTTGCGCTGAGGTAGTGCAGATCGGTCACGAGGGTTCCTCCCGCTCGACGATTAGGAGCGAAACTAAACTCGGAACCACGCCGTTGTCAATGGTGTTGACATGGCTTTCGCAGAAGCGCGGCCGACGAGATCGGCCAGGCGCGGACCTGTCAGGCGGTGGATCCGGCGTAGACCCGCTGCCCACCGACGAACGTCTGCTCCACCCGGGTGTGGCGGATCTCCTCGGAGGGTCCGTCGAACGGGTCCCGGTCGAGGACGACGAGGTCGGCCAGGTTGCCGACCGCGATCGTCCCGGTGTCGTCGAGATGATTCACGTACGCCGAGCCGGCCGTGTACGCGGTCAGCGCGCTGCCCAGGTCGAGACGCTGTTCGGGGTAGAACGTCGCCGCGGGGTGCTCGACGCTGACCCGGTTCACTGCCACGTGGATGCCGAGGATGGGGTCCGCGCTGGTCACCGGCCAGTCGCTGCCTCCGGCCAGCGTCGCTCCGGCCCGGAGCAGGTCACCGAACGGGTACTGCCAGGCCGAGCGCTCCGGTCCGAGGAACGGGATCGTCAGCTCGTCCATCTGGGGCTCGTGGGCGGCCCACAGCGGCTGGATGTTGGCGGTGACCCCCAGGGTCCGGAACCGGGCGATGTCGTCGGGGTGGACCACTTGCAGATGGGCGAGGTGCGGCCGGGTGTCGTTACTGCCGTGGGCGATGCGGGCGGCCTCGACAGCGTCGAGCGCCTCTCTGACCGCGCGATCCCCGAGGGCGTGGAAGTGCACCTGGAAGCCGTGACCGTCGAGCACGGTGACGTACTGCTTCAGCGCCTCCGGGTCGATGAAGGACAGCCCGTCGTGCCGGCCGCCCGCGGCGCACCCGCATCCGCGCAGGTAGGGGCTGAGCATGGCGGCGGTGTGGTTCTCCGCGACCCCGTCCTGCATGATCTTCACGCTGGTCGCAGAGAGGCGTCCGCCGGTGAGCTCGGCCCGAAGGGAGAGCAGCCGGTCGACCTGCTCGAGGCCCTCGTCGCGCTCCCACCACAGGGCACCGACCACGCGGGCGGTAAGGCGGCCCTCGTTCTGCGCCCCCCGATAGGCCACGACCACGTCACCCAGCGGGCCGTGCGAGCCGAGCATGGCGTCCTGCCAGGCGGTGATGCCCAGGGAGTGCAACAGCTCTTGCGCGCGCAACAACCCGGCGACCAAGTCGGCCTCGGTCGCCGGCGGGACGTGGGCCCCGACCAGCGCCATCGCGCCTTCCTGGAGCATCCCTGTCGGGTTGCCGTCGGCGTCGCGCTCGATCCGGCCGTCCACCGGGTCCGGGGTCAACGAGTCGACCCCGGCGAGCTCCAGGGCTCGGGTGTTCACCCAGGCACCGTGGTGGTCGCGGTTGGGCAGGAAGACCGGACGGTCGGGCACGATCCGGTCAAGGAGGGCACGGTCGGGGGTCCCGCCGGGGAAGTTGTCCATCGCCCAGCCGCCGCCGGTGATCCACTCCGCTTCGGGGTGCTCCTCGGCATACCTGGCGATCCGGTCGAGGCAGTCCTGCTGCGTGCCTGCGGAGGTCAGGTCGCAGGTGCCCATCTCCACCCCGCCGCCGACCGGGTGGATGTGGGCGTCCTGGAACCCGGGAACGAGGAGCCGACCGCCAAGGTCGACCACCTCGGTGTCCGGGCCGATGAGGTCGGCGATCTCTGCGTGCCCGACGGCGATGATGCGCTCGCCGGCAACAGCGACTGCGGTGGCACGGCTACGTGCGGGGCTTCCCAGGAACACCGGTCCCCCGGAGAACACCAGGTCTGCGAGCATGATGATATGTCCCGTCTGGTCGAAGGGGCCTGGCGAGGGGCGGAAGGCCTCGGACCAAGCGTCCAGCGACGCTACGACGGGACAAACGTTGTTGTCAACGGCGTTGATTGCTGGCTAGAGTCCCACTAGCCACAGGAGGAGCGAACCATGCCAGAGCCGGAGGTCGAAGTCGCATGAGTGGTGCGAAGGTCCGGAGCAACCGCCGACGCCTTCCCTTGGACCGAGAGGTCATCGTCACCGCCGCGATAGAGCTGTCCGCCAGCGGGAAAGCGATCACCTTCCGGAGCCTGGGCACTGCTCTGGGCACCGACCCGACGGCGGTCTACCGGCACTTCCGCGACAGGGAAGAGCTGATGCGGGCGGTTCTGGATCGGCTCATCACCATGGCCCAGGCCAGGATCGACCGCAAGGCGCCGTGGCGGGACCAACTGCGTCAAGGCGCGGAAGTCATCATCGACGTGCTCGCCGCCCACCCATGGGCAGGTGTGGAGGCCACCACCATCGCCACCGGGGGCCCCGGTGAGCTGGGCGCCATCGACTGGATCCTCACCCAGCTGGAGCGAGCCGGGCTGGATAAGCGGCAGGCGGTGCGCTTCTACGCGGCCTACTCCAGCTTCGTGCTGGGCGCCGCCGCCGCGCTGTCCCGGCATCGGCTGAGCGGCGAAGGGGAAGCCCGAGCCGCCTGGATCGGGGAGGTTCGCGCCGTCGAAGTAGCCCGCCTGCCGGCCTTGGCAGCGGTACTCCCGGAGTTGCTGGCCCTGTCCGACCGAGACGTCTTCCTGACCGGCGTCGACATCCTCCTCGACTCCGTCGTGGCCGGCGACCCGGGGGCGACGGGATAGGACGGAACAGGCGCTGAAGACTCTCTGAGCTAAGAGGCGCTCCCCTAGCAGCGGCCAACCGTCGTTGATCCCGCCGTGTCTGCCGCCCACGTCATGACCGCGTACGGCTAGTTGGAACCACCGCAGATCTCGTTGAGCCGGCTCTCGATGTGCTTGGCAGCATCACCGATGTCCACCTGAAGCTGCTGGCCGGCTGTGGCTACCTTCGCGGCGGCCGACTGCGAGGAGTACGTGCTCGGGTCTGTGAGGTCGATCCCGGCTGCCGCGAGCGTGGCGTAGAACTTCTGCAGGCCGTCGGCGACCGTGGTGAAGTCACCCTGCAGATCGGCCGGCGCGCCAGCCGAGACCTTGCGCAGGAAGTCACTCATGTTGCTCGGGTCGGTCGCACCGGTCTGCGGACCCACGCCCCCCATGGCTGCGGCCATGGAGGCCGCCACTTCTGCGCATTGGGTGGAGGTCCACACACCGACTGCGCCCGGAGCGCTGCTCGTGTCGCTCATCGTGGCGGGCGGTTGGCTCGACCCGGCGTCGCCGGCAGTGTTGGTGTTCGACGAGGTCCCTCCGCCGCACGCGGCCAGCACCAGACACAAGGCGGCCGACGCTGCAACTCCGACGAGTTTGGTCATATGTCCTCCCCCGGATGGTCCAGCCGAGGTGCCGGTCTCTGCCCGGACGTCGCGAACGGCGGATCTCCGTTCGCGCCTGGACACCTGGGTCTGGTTCTCGGGCCTGTCTGCTTTGGAGAGTAGCGCCGCGGGAAGGCTGCTGTCGATGCCCGATCCGGCCGGTTCGAAGTCCGGTTGCGGGGGGCCCTGCCGGCACACCCACCGCAGCTCAGGGCAGCTCCGGCCCGACGTCCCGGGGCGTCCGGAACCGAGATGTCAGGCGTCGTAGTCGAGGGTGATCTCGGCGGTGACCGGGTAGGACTGGCAGGTGAGGACGAAGCCCTGCTCGACCTCGGCAGGGTCCAGGGCGTAGTTGCGGGTCATGTCGACCTTGCCGTCGACGACCTTGGCCCGGCAGGTGCCGCAGACGCCGCCCTTGCAGGCGAAGGGCAGGTCGGCGCGCTGGTGCTGCATGGCGTCGAGCAGCGGCTCGTCGTAGGGAACCTGGAGGGTGGCCGAGCGTCCGTCGAGGGTGATGGTGACCGCGCTGGTCTCGCCTGACTCGGGCACCCTGCGCTCGATCAGCGGCGGCGGCTCGTCGACGTAGAAGAGCTCGAAGTGCACCAGGTCCTCGGGGAAGTCGACCTCGTCGAGGACCTCACGCGCTCCCTGGATCAGGTCGAACGGCCCGCAGAGCCACACATGGTCCGTGTCATCGAGGTCGACCAGGCCGGTGAAGATCCGACGCAGCCGATCGGGGTCGAGGCGGCCGGAGAAGAGCTCGACGTCGCGGGGCTCCCGAGAGAGGACGTGGACGATCTCGAGCCGCGGGCCGTAGCGGTCCTTCAGGTCAGCGAGCTCGTCCACGAACATCACGCTGTTGTGGGTGCGATTGCCGTAGAGGAGGGTGAACGTGCTCCCGGGAACGGCGAGGGCGGCCTGCATGATCGACAGCACCGGCGTGATCCCCGACCCGGCGACGATCGCCAGGTGGCGTTCGGGGGTGAACCCCTCCATGCCGAACTTCCCGGTCGGCACCTGCACCTCGACCGTGTCGCCGGGCACGATCTCGTCGACCAGCCAGTCCGAGACGACACCGTCAGGGATGGCGCGCACACCCACTCGGATCGGGTCACCCGGGGCGGCGCAGATCGAGTAGTGGCGGCGGTGTTCCTCGCCGTCGACGATGCGGCGAAGCAGGACGGCCTGACCGGCGTGGAACCGATAGTGCTCGGCGAGGTCGTC
Organism: uncultured Actinomycetota bacterium; assembly: GCA_963824105.1. Classification (GTDB taxonomy): domain Bacteria; phylum Actinomycetota; class Actinomycetes; order Propionibacteriales; family Nocardioidaceae; genus CAWDVB01. Next base: position 172,838 of record CAWGNN010000008.1, on the reverse strand, counting down.
GGGGACGGCGAAGGCGACCGCGACCGCGTCGTCACAGAGTCGGTCGATCCGGGCCACCTCCAGCGGGTGGAACTCCGTCGTCATCACAGCTCCTTGACGTGCTCGAAGGGCTCGAGACACGACGGGCAACGATAGAGGGCCTTGCAGGAGGTGGAGCCGAACTCCGACACCAGCTGCGCCGGGCCCGCACCGCAGCGCGGGCAGGTCAGCTCGCGCGGTCTCCTGATCAGAGTCAGGGGGATGGCCCGCTCGGCCGGACCCGGCGGAGAGAAGCCGTGCTCGCGCAGGGCCTCGCGCCCGCGCTCGGTGATGTCATCGCTGGACCAGGGCGGGTCGAGTGTCACGACGACGTCGACCGGGTCGAAGCCTGCCTCGCTGAGCCTGCGCACCAGGTCGTCGCGCATCGCGGTGAGCGCCGGACAGCCGGTGTAGGTGGGGGTGATCGTGACGCGGACCCACCTGTCGCTCTCGTCCTCGCCGACCTCGACGCCGCGGAGCACGCCGAGATCCTCGAGGGTGAGGAACGGCATCTCGGGGTCGACGACGGCCGCCGCGACCTCGTGAGCTCGAGAGCTGCTGACCAGGACGCTGCTCACCAGACCCCCATCGGGTGGGCGCGCGCGACCGACTGCATTTCGGCGAGCATCCGGCTCAGCGCCTCGGTGTGGGTGCCGTCGCGACCGACTCCTCCCGTGGTCCGTTGCCACTCCGGCCGGTCCAGCGTGCCATCGGCGAAGACGGCGTCGAGCACGATGCTGACCTCGTCGCGGACTTCGGCAACCTCGACCGCGATGCCCGGAAGGCGTGTCTCGACCGGGTGGGTGCTGAACAGCTCCCCGGCGAAGGGCAGCAGGACGGCGTAACCGTTGGCGAGGCGCCTCCGGGACTCGTCGGTGCCGAGCCCGAGGGTGACGAACCACTGCGCGGCGTACTCCTGGTGGTAGCGGGCCTCCTTGAGTCCCTTCGCCGCGATCGCAGCGAGGACCGGATCCGCACTCGCCTTGAGCCTCCGCAGGATCGCCGCCCGCCAGGTCGCCATCAGCAGCATCAGCGCCACGGTCTGACCGAAGTCGCCGTTGGGCAGCTCGACGAGGCGGACGTTGCGGAACTCCGCCGCGTCGCGGAAGAAGGTCAGCCGATCCTCCGGTGGCGCCGGGGACCCGTCGGGCAGCGTCGGCACGACGGTGGGGTCGGCCGCGGCGGCCCGCATGAGAAGCAGCCTCGCCTGCCCGATCAGGTCGAGCGAGACGTTGGAGAGCGCGATGTCGTCCTCGAGGTCGGGGGCGTTGCTGCACCACTCCGACAGCCGATGGCCCCAGACCAGCGCGTCGTCGGCGAGCATCAGGCAGTAGGCCGCGAGGTCCGCGCCGTCGACGCCCTCGGGCACGGTGAGGTCCAGCCCGGCCAGCGGGTCTTCGAAACCGGTGCCGAACGCCCAGTGCTCGTCCTCCGCCGAGAGCAGCGCGTCGAAGATTCCCTCATCACCCATGCCTGTCCGCCTCCGTGCTCTCAGATGTGCGGGACGTCGTCGGGGATGTCGTAGAAGGTCGGGTGCCGGTAGACCTTGTCGCCGGACGGCGCGAAGAAGGGGTCCTTCTCGTCCGGGCTCGACGCGGTGATCACGTCACTGCGCACCACCCAGATGCTCACACCCTCGTTGCGCCGGGTGTAGACGTCGCGGGCGTGCAGCAGCGCCATGTCGTCGTCGGGGGCGTGAAGTGATCCGACATGGACGTGGTTGAGCCCGCGCTTGCCGCGGATGAAGACCTCGTAGAGCGGCCAGTCCCTCTTCTGTGTGCTCTCGACGCCCTTCACGCTGTCCGCCTGCTCGCTCATGCGCTCACCTGCTCGCTGCTCCGCTGCCGGGCGGCGAATGCCGTCGCCGCCTCACGCACCCAAGCACCGTCATCGTGCGCCTTCTGCCGGTGGGCCAGCCGCTGGGCGTTGCACGGGCCGTTGCCCCTGATGACAGCTTTGAACTCCGCCCAGTCCGGGGTGCCGAAGTCGTAGTGGCCACGCTCCTCGTTCCACCGGATCTCCGGGTCGGGCAGCGTCACCCGCAGCTTCTCGGCCTGGGGCACGGTCATGTCGACGAACTTCTGTCGCAGCTCGTCGTTGGTGTGCCGCTTGATCCCCCAGCGCATCGAGCGCTCGGTGTGCGGGGAGTCGGCGTCGGGTGGGCCGAACATCATCAGCGAGGGCCACCAGAACCGGTCGACCGACTCCTGCACCATCTGCCGCTGCTCGGGAGTCCCGCTCATCATCGTCATCAGCAGCTCGAAGCCCTGCCGCTGGTGGAACGACTCCTCCTTGCAGACCCGGATCATCGCCCGGCCGTACGGGCCGAAGGAGGCCCGGCAGAGCGGCACCTGGTTGGTGATCGCGGCACCGTCGACCAGCCAGCCGATGGTGCCGACGTCGGCGTAGGTCAGGGTCGGGTAGTTGAAGATCGAGGAGTACTTCTGCTTGCCGGACAGCAACATCTCGGTGAGCTCTCCACGGCTGACGCCGAGGGTCTCGCAGGCCGAGTAGAGGTAGAGACCGTGGCCGGCCTCGTCCTGAACCTTCGCCAGCAGGATCGCCTTGCGGCGCAGCGACGGGGCGCGGGTGATCCAGTTCCCCTCAGGCTGCATCCCGATGATCTCCGAGTGCGCGTGCTGCGCGATCTGCCGGACCAGCGTGGCCCGGTAGTCCTCGGGCATCCAGTCCCGCGGCTCGATGCGGTGGTTGTGCTCGATGGTGCTCTCGAAGTCACTGAGTAACGCCTCGATCGCCGAGCGCGCGTCGTGCTCGTCGAGATCCGTGGTCATGGCCACCTCCCCGGACATCATGCAACGAGCGCCCCCACAGCGCGAGTCCGGGAACGCCGCCGGGGTGGTCGGAGCAGTCCGGCCATTCGCCTGTGCGGCGGCGGAATTGTTTCTACCCTCGAATGAGAGCCACCCCCGCCGATCGGAACTGCAGCCGACCACTTTGGGAACAAAATGAATCCGCAAGCGTCCCCCCGCGCCCTCCTTCAAATCCTGGTCACCATCGCGATGGTCGCCGGGATGCTCAGCCTGTCCGCCACACCCGCATCCGCCATGCGCCTGAACCAAATGGCCATGGAAAGCCTCGGCTCCTACGAGCCGCAGTCGACCTGCATGCCCAAGCCGAAGCCCGGGATGAAGAAGCTCGCTCACTGGCTGCTGCACCAGTACCCCGTCTCGCACTTCATCACGATCAGCGTGCCGTGCGGCCCCGGAGTCAGCGAGCACAAGGAAGGTCGCGCCTTCGACTGGGGTGTCGACGTCCGCCACAAGAAGCAGCGGCAAGCCGCCTACAACTTCCTGCACCGGATCTTCGCTACAGACGCCCAGGGGAACGCCGACGCCCTCGCCCGGCGGATGGGGATCATGTATGTCATCTGGAACGACAAGATCTACTCGTCGTACTTCGACTTCAAGCCCCGCGACTACCTGAACAGCGCCTGCTCCTCGCTGGCGACGTGCTCACGGACCAACCGGCACAAGAACCACATGCACATCTCATTGACCAGGGAAGGCGGATGGGGCCAGTCCAGCTGGTACCGCTCGCGCCACGTCAAGGCACTGCCGGTGATGATCCCGGGCACCAACCAGCTCGACCCCAACGACACCGCCTACTACGGGTTCGACGTGCCGCTGGACGGGACCACCGTCACCTCCCCCTTCAAGCTCAGCAAGAACGAGACCTACACGATCTACATGCAGGGTCTCTACCGGACCGGAGCGGGAAGCAACGTCGCCGACCCGGTGTGCCGGTGGGAGGACACCGACCAGACCTGGGTACCGATCACGACCGACGACGGCTACGGCCTGCTCCTCAACGGACAGCTCGCCACCTCGTGGTTCACCCCCACCACCACCTACGACTGGTACACCCACACCTCGACCACCTCGAGCTGGTCCTGTGATCCGGTGACGCACTCGTTCACCCTGACGTTCACCCCGGCGCGGAACACTCCCCTCACGATGAGCTTCCTCGGGTCGGTGCCGCAGTTCGGCGCGAGCCCCATCTCGGTGCACATCGTCCAGGAGCAGCTGATCCCCGAGATCAACCAGACGCCCACGCCGGTGGTCAACCCGGAGCCGGTCCCCCCGACAACCGATGGGCCCAACGCCGCACCGCTGACCAGTGAGACCGTCACCGTCCCGGCGGACGCAGCCGACGGAGTCCTCACCGCCGGGGGGTTCGTGGCCGGTCACAAGTACACCGTCAATGTCTCGGGGACGGCTCAGGACGGCACCACGCCGTTCGACGCGGTCTGCGTGAACTGGGACAACACCTGGGAGTACACCCACACCCAGAACCTGACCGCCCCGGCGGATGACCACCTCAACCTCTACCTCGACGGCACCAAGCTCGGCCTGCATCCGCCGAACAAGGCGAAGGGGACGTGCAACGTGAACAACCACACCTACACGACCACCTTCACCGCCACCCACAACGGCCAGTTGAATCTGCGGGTCTGGGACCCGAACAACTACAACGACAACACAGGCGATCTCACGGTCTCGATCAACGCGACCTGATGCTGCCCGCCACCCGGGGAGCGGACCAGGTGCTGCGGATCAGGTCGTCCAGACACGGCTGGTCCCCGGAATATCCCTAGGATCGACATGCTTCATCGTCAATCCACCGGCGTGAGGGGAGCCGACGCAGACCCATGAGCGAGCCAGGGCGAGACCCGGAGCTCAGCGCGGCTATCGAGCAGAGCGAGCTTCTGAGCACACCGGACCCCCGACGGGTCCTGCGTGCAGCACGCTGGGGCCGTGTAATCGCCGGAGCAATCGCGCTGCTCTGGGCTGCGGGGACGGTGGACGCGCTGCTGCGCGGGCGGATGAGCGGTCGGCTTCCACTCGTCCTCGGACCGTTCCCTCTTGCCACCTCGCTGGGTCTGGCTCTGCTTGGAGTCATCCTGGTCATCCGAGCCACCGACACCCGGCCGCTGATGGTCTGGTCACGCTTGGTGCTCGCGTCGGGTGTCCTCCTCCTCACCGTCTTCGCCGTGATGGAGGCGCTGGTCAGCCCGGGGCGGATCACCGGCTACCGCGACCTGGCCGGACCAGCGGCCGAAGGCGTGCCGTTGCTCCTGCTGATCTGCATGTCCCTCCTGGCCCTTGCCGCCTTGTCGATCCTGGCTCATCACACCGGCCCCGCACAGTGGCTCGCTCTGGTTCCGCTCGCGGTCGGGATCGTGCTGTCGAACGCGCTGCTCTTCGACCCGCGAGCTCTCTCCGAGATCACGCTGTCCGGGCAGATGTCGGTCCTGGGCCCGCCGACCCTCGCCGCCTTGTCGCTCTCCGTCCTGATGCAGACATCCTCGGAGGGCTTCGTCGCCCTCGGCATGGCCAACGACGACAGCAGTCGCACCCTGCGCCGGAACCTGCCACTCGGGCTGATCGCCCTCGAGGCGTCGATGTTCCTCGGGCTCGCAACCTACGAGGTGGGGTTCACCTCACGCGGCCTGGCCTTCGGGCTCGGCACCGGCCTGATCATCTTCATCGGCGGAATCGTCGTCTGGGCCCAAACCTCGCGCTTCCACAAGCTCGACATGCGTCGTCAGGGGGCAGAGAACGTGATGGCCCGTTCCCGCCGAGCGCTGGCCGAGCGCGACACCATGGCCCAGCGCCTGGGTGCCAGCCAGCAGCGCTTGCAGCACGTCCTGGACACCTCGATAGACGCCTATGTCTCGGTGGACGGGTCGGGGCTGGTGACCGAGTGGAACCTCGCAGCCACGCGCATGTTCGGCTGGACGTACTCCGAGGCGGTAAACACGCCGCTGGACAGGCTCGTCGTTCCCGAGGATCAGCGCGAGGGGCACCGCGCTGCGATCACCCGCTTCCTGGAGGCGGGGCAGGACGCGGTGTCCGACCATCCCACTGAGCTTGTCGCGATGCGCAAGGACAAGAGCACTGTGGAGGTCGAGATCCGGGTCTGGCCGACCCGCGAGAGTGGCGGGACCCATCTCCACGCCTTCATCCGTGACATCACCGAGCGCAGGCGGAACCAGGCCGAGCTGCTGCGCGCCAACCGTGAGCTGGAGGAGTTCGCCGCCGTCGCGGCGCACGACCTGCGCTCACCACTCGTCGCGATCACTCTGACCGCGGAGATGATCGCGCAGCAGGAGGCCGAGAGCCACTCCGACGCCACCGTCGAGTGGGCCCACCGGATTCTCGAGGCGACCCGGCGAGGAAGCGAGCTGATCGACGAGCTCATCGCGCTCTCCCAGGTCTCCAGCTCCCAACGGCGAGCCGCCACGGTGCACCTGGAACCACTGGCGCGGGAGATCGCCGAGGAGGTGGCTGTCCGCGGATCGCGGCCAGGGACTGTCGAGGTGGGAACTCTGCCCGACATCAGCGGTGACGAGATTCTGATCCGCCAGCTCTTTCACAACCTGATTGCCAACTCCTTCAAGTACGTTCCCGAGGATCGAGAGCCGGTGGTGACCATCAGCGGGCTGGCCCTCCCCGACGGCGGAACCCACATCACCATCCGCGACAACGGAGACGGAATTCCCGACGGCGACCTGCCGCGCGTGTTCGACATGTTCCACCGCGGCGCGAACACACATGACTCCGCGGGCTCGGGGATCGGACTTGCCATCTGCCGCCGCGTCGTCGAGCGTCACGGCGGCTCGATCTGGGCCAGCAACCCCTCCGACGGCGGTGCACGGTTCGACCTCACCCTGCGATCCCCCCAGGCCACCGGCGAGGGGTGACCGGCCGGGCGGCCATTCTCCGCCCGCGTCGTCCTTCTGTCGCCTCGCCGCGCCCTGCCTGGGCCCTGCCTGGGCCCTGCCTGGGCCCTGCCTGGGCTAGGGCCCTTGCTCCCCCCACCGGAGACTTTCTCCTCCTGCCCGACCTCGCGATTCGGCCGAGACTGAGGTGGACGGAACGTCAAGAAGGGGCTGGTGACCATGCCCGACGTCATTACTCGTCCACGCCCGGGTACACGCGACTTCGACTACGAGTCGGTCCGCGACCGATTCACCTGGTCTGAGGCCCGCCGGGACATCGATGGGCTGCCCGAGGGCGGCCTGAACATCGCGTGGGAGGCGGTGGATCGCCACGTCGCCCGAGGCCAGGGCGACCGGGTCGCCCTGCGCAGTATCGCCGTCGACGGCACGGTCACGGACACGACGTACGCCCAGCTGGCCGAGGCGTCCAACCGGTTCGCCAACGTCCTCACCGACCTCGGCATCAGTCGCGGGGACCGCGTGATGACGCTGCTGGGCCGCACGCCCGACCAGTACGTCGCCGCGATGGGCACCCTCAAACGAGGGGCCGTCCTCTCACCGTTGTTCTCGTCGTTCGGGCCGGAGCCGATCCGAGACCGGCTGGAGATCAGCCAGGCTCGCGTTCTGGTGACCACCCCCGACCTCTACCGCCGCAAGATCGCCAAGATGCGCACCGAGCTGACCTCGTTGGAGCACGTCCTGCTCACCGAGGGAGGCACCACCGACAACACGATCGACCTCGATGCCGCTCTGAAGGGCGCCTCGATCTACTTCACCATCGAGCACACCGATCCGGAGGACATGGCGCTGCTGCACTTCACCAGCGGGACCACCGGGAAGCCCAAGGGAGCCATCCACGTCCACCAGGCAGTCGTCGCACACCACGCGACCTCCCGGCTTGCCCTCGACCTGGGCCCGGGCACGATCTTCTGGTGCACCGCGGACCCCGGTTGGGTGACCGGCACCTCATATGGGATCGTCGCGCCGCTGACCCACGCCTCCACTCTCGTGACCTACGCCGGAGAGTTCGACTCCAGGGCCTGGTACCGGATCCTCGCCGAGCAGAAGGTCGAGGTCTGGTACACCGCGCCCACCGCGCTGCGCATGCTGATGAAGTCCGGCGCCGAGTTGGCCAAGGAGTACGACCTCTCCTCGCTGCGGCACATCGCGAGCGTCGGCGAGGCCCTCAACCCCGAGGTGGTGGTCTGGGGGCGGGAAGCCTTCGGGCTCGACATCCACGACAACTGGTGGCAGACCGAAACCGGCGCGATCATGATCAGCAACTACCCCGGCATGGAGGTCCGCCCAGGGTCGATGGGCCGGCCGATGCCGGGCATCGAGGCTGCTGTGCTGGTCCGCGGCGAGGAGGGCCGGGCCGCCATCGACGACGACGGCCAGGCCACGGCTGCGGCTCCGGGCGAGATCGGCGAGATCGCCCTCCGTCCCGGCTGGCCGTCGATGTTCCGCGGCTACCTCGGCCAGGAGGAGCGGTACCAGAAGTGCTTCCGGGGCGGCTGGTACCTCAGCGGCGACATCGCGCGGGTCGACGAGGACGGCTACTTCTGGTTCGTCGGCCGTGCCGACGATGTCATCAAGTCCGCCGGGCACCTGATCGGCCCGTTCGAGGTCGAGACCGCGCTGATGGAGCACCCGGCCGTTGTCGAGGTCGGTGTCATCGGCAAGCCCGACCCGATCGCCGGAGCTGTGGTCAAGGCCTTCGTCACCCTGCGCGTCGGATACGAGCCGACCGAGGACCTGCAGCTGGAGCTGCTCGCCTTCGGGCGTCGCCGGCTGGGGGCGATGGCTCCCAAGGAGATCGCCTTCGACCAGCACCTGCCCCACACCAGCAGCGGCAAGGTGATGCGCCGGCTGCTCAAGGCCAGAGAGCTCGGCCTGCCCGAGGGCGACGTGTCGACATTGGAGAACCCGACATGACCACACCAGTTCTGACACCTGACCAGCACACGACGGACCGGACGCACCGGCTCGACCTGCTGCGCACCATGCTGCTCATCCGGCGCTTCGAAGAGGCCTGCGCGGAGCTGTACAGCGCGACCAAGATCCGGGGCTTCCTCCACCTGTACGTCGGCGAGGAGGCTGTTGCCACCGGGGTGATGGAAGCCTTGACGCCCGACGACACCGTCGTGGCGACCTACCGTGAGCACGGGCACGCACTCGCACGAGGTGTGTCACCCGACCTCATCATGGCCGAGATGTTCGGCCGCCAGAGCGGCTGCAGCCGCGGCCGGGGCGGCTCGATGCACCTGTTCGACAAGGAACACCGTCTGCTGGGCGGCAACGCGATCGTCGGTGGCGGTCTCCCCCTCGCGGTGGGGATCGCCCTGGCCGACAAGCTGCTGGGGAAGGCCCGCGTGACAGCCTGCTTCTTCGGCGAAGGGGCGGCCGCCGAGGGCGAGTTCCACGAGTCGGTGAACCTGGCCGTGCTGTGGCACCTGCCGATCGTCTTCGTCTGTGAGAACAACGGTTACGCGATGGGGACGGCACTGACCAAGGAGCACGGCGCCACCGACCTGGCTGGCCGGACCGCGTCGTACGGGCTGCCCTCACACGCGGTCGACGGGATGGACGTGGAGGCCGTGGAGGAGGCCGCAGCGGAAGCTGTCACCGCCGCCCGGCGGGGCGACGGTCCACAGTTCCTGGAGATGCGCACCTACCGGTTCCGCGCCCACTCGATGTACGACCCGGACCGCTACCGCACCAAGGAGGAGGTCCAGGGATGGCGCAAGCGTGGCCCGATCCGCACCCTTGAGGAACGGCTGCGGCAGTCCGGACAGCTCGCCGAGGACGACCTGCCCGAGTTCGAGGCCGAGATCGCCGAGATCATCAAGCGGGCGGTGGCCTTCGCTGAGGCGGCCCCTCTGGAGCCGGTCGACCAACTGACCCGCTTCGTCACGTCGCAGGAGGTGTCGTCATGACACTCACCGAGGAACGAGTCATGGAGACCACCTACCGGGAGGCGCTCCGCGAAGCCATCCGTGAAGCGATGGCGGACGACCCCCGGGTGTTCTTGATGGGCGAGGACGTCGGCAGCTACGGCGGTTGCTTCGGGGTCAGCCTCGGCCTGGTCGAGGAGTTCGGGCCCGATCGGATCCGTGACACCCCGCTCTCGGAGTCCACCTTCGTCGGCGCCGGCATCGGGGCCGCGGTGAACGGCATGCTCCCGATCGTCGAGGTGATGACGGTCAACTTCAGCCTGCTCGCGCTCGACCAGATCATGAACACCGCGGCATCGCTGCTGCACATGTCGGGAGGGCAGTACAACGTGCCCCTGGTGATCCGGATGACTACCGGGGCAGGCCGCCAGCTTGCCGCGCAGCACTCGCACAGCCTGGAGGGCTGGTACGCCCACATCCCCGGCATCCGGGTGGTGACGCCCGCGACCCTGGAGGACGCCCGAGGCATGCTTGCCACGGCGTTGGCCACCCCGGACCCGGTGCTGATCTTCGAGCACTCCTCGCTGTACAACCTCAAGGGGACACTCCCCTCCGACGCCGGGCCGGTCGACATCGACACGGCGGCGATCCGGCGATCCGGCGACGACGTCACGGTGATCGCCTACGGAGGCACCCTGGCCAAGGCGATGGAGGCGGCCGATGAGCTCGCTGCGGAGGGCATCTCCGCCGAGGTCATCGACCTGCGCACGCTCCGGCCGCTCGACGACGCATGCTTCGTCGGGTCGGTCCGCAAGACCCACCGCGCCGTGATCGTCGACGAGGGGTGGCGCAGCGGCGGGTTGTCCGCCGAGATCGCCGCCCGGATCGGCGAGCAGGCGATGTACGTCCTGGACGCGCCGATCGAGCGGGTCTGCACCGCGGAGGTGCCGATCCCGTATGCGCAGCACCTGGAGGAGGCGGCTCTTCCCCAGGTCGCCGACATCGTCGCTGCCGTTCACCGCACCCGGAGCTGACCATGGCCGACTTCACGATGCCGTCCCTCGGCGCAGACATGGACGAGGGGACGCTGCTGGAGTGGCTGATCAAACCCGGCGACGTGGTCAAGAAGGGAGACATCGTCGCGGTGGTGGACACCGCCAAGAGCGCGGTGGACATCGAGACGTTCCACGCGGGGACGGTCACTGCCCTGCTCATCGAGCCGGGCGCCACCGTTCCCGTGGGGACGCCCATCGCGACCATGGACCTCGACGATCAGACTGAAGCGGTCGGGCCGACCGGCTCCCCGGAGGAGACCGAACCGGTCTCGGCGACGGAGCCGGCGACCGCTGCTTCGTCGACCGAGGAACCCCTCCCCGCTCCCCTCGAACCAACCGGGGGCGGGGTGCGGATCAGCCCGTTCGCGCGCACCCTCGCCGCCGAGCTCGGCGTCGACATCGAGCCACTGTGGCGCGAGCTCGGCAGGCCGATCCACGAGGCCGACGTCCGTGCTGCCGCCGCCAAGATGCCGACTTCGCAGAAGCCGACTGCCACCTCGCCGGTGTCTGCGGAGGCGCGTGCCGAGCAGATGCGCGCCGCCATCGCGAGGCTGATGAGTCGGTCGAAGCGGGAGATCCCGCACTACTACCTCTCGCTGACGCTGGACCTGGAGCCCGCACTCGCCTGGATGCACGACCGCAACAAGGAGCTCCCCGTCGAGGAGCGGCTCCTGCCGGCAGCGCTGCTGTTGCGCGCGACCGCGCTCGCAACAGCCGAGACCCCGGAGCTCAACGGCTACTGGGTCGACGATGCCTTCGAGGCCCACAGCTCGGTGAACCTCGGGATGGCCATCTCGCTTCGCGGAGGCGGCCTGGTGACCCCGTGCATCCACGACGCGGCGAGCCTGGGCCTGACCGACCTCATGGCCGCGATCAAGGATCTGACCCTCCGCGCCCGGGCCGGTCGGCTGCGTGGCAGCGAGCTGACCGACGGCACCATCACGGTGACCAACCTCGGAGAGCAGGGCGTCGACCTGGTCCATGGCGTGATCTACCCACCCCAGGTCGCACTCGTCGGCTTCGGGCGACCGGCGGTTCGGCCGTGGGTCCTCGACGGGGAGATCGTCTCCCGCACGCTGACCGAAGCGACCCTGGCCGCGGACCACCGGGCCAGCGACGGGTTCACCGGATCACGATTCTTGGCCCGCCTCGCAGACCACCTGACCAAACCGGAGCTGCTATGAACACCACCGAAGCACTCGAGACCATCACCCAGGTGCTGCGCCGGATCGCTCCCGACGTCGATGTCGACGAGCTTCCCGACGACGTCCCGCTCCGAGCGGAGCTCGAGCTGGACTCGCTCGATTTCCTTTCCTTCGTCGAGCAGCTCAGCAAGACGTCGGGGAGGCGGATCGAGGAGGCCGACTACGACGCCTTGAGCACGAAGGCCTCGTGCATCGAGTTCCTCTCCGCGACCTAGCAGGGTGCGGCCGCGATGTTCCGCAACCGCGTGGAGGCCGGCCGCCGCTTGGCCCGCGCCCTCATGCCCCTGGCCGACTCCGATCCTGTCGTCCTCGGGCTCCCGCGCGGGGGCGTACCCGTCGCCGCCGAGGTGGCCCGGGCACTCGGAGCCCCCCTTGACGTCGCCGTGGTGCGCAAGCTGGGCCTGCCTCGCCAGCCCGAGCTGGCGATGGGGGCGATCGGGGAGGACGGAGCACGGGTGCTGAACGACGAGGTGCTCCGGCACTCCGGGGCCGGCCCCGACGTCGTCGACGCGGTCGAGCAGGAGGAGCGCCAGATGTTGGAGCACCGGGTGCGGGCGTTCCGGCGGGGGCGGCCACCTGTCCGGCTGGATGCGCGCACCGTGATCGTGGTCGATGACGGGATCGCGACGGGCGCGACCGCCCGCGCCGCCTGCGAGATCGCCCGGGCGCGGGGTGCGAGTCGGGTGGTCCTGGCCGTCCCGGTCGGAGCGCGCGACCGGCTGGAGCAGTTGAGGACGGTCGCCGACGAGGTGGTGTGCCTGGAGATCCCCGACGCCTTCTATGCGGTGGGCCAGGCCTACGGCGACTTCCGGCAGGTGTCCGACGACGAGGTGGTCGCCCTGTTGGATGCGGCTCCGGCCTCAGCCGGCCACGGATCCACCGAGCTGGCCGTCGCACTGGGGGAGATCACCCTCGAGGGCCGGCTCACCATCCCCGAGAGGCCGATCGGGCTGGTCGTATTCGCCCATGGCAGCGGCAGCAGCCGGCTCAGTCCGCGCAACGAGTACGTCGCCCGCGTCCTCAACGGGGCCGGGCTCGCGACGTTCCTCTTCGACCTGCTCACCGAGTCCGAAGCCCAGGACCGGGGAAACGTCTTCGACATCGGGCTGCTCGGCGGGAGGCTCGCCGACGTCGCGGCCTGGCTCCGGACACATCGCGGCCTGGACGAGCTGCCCCTCGGTCTCTTCGGCGCTTCCACCGGCGCAGCCGCCGCGCTGACCGCCTCACTCACTCCGGGTCTGCGGGTGGCGGCGGTGGTATCGCGGGGTGGGCGACCCGACCTGGTCGGCGAACGGCTGCGGGAGGTGACGACCCCGACCCTGCTCATCGTGGGGGGAGCCGACACCACGGTGATCGAGCTGAACCGATGGGCCCAGGAACGGATCGCCGGTGCGGAGCTCGAGATCGTCCCCGGTGCAACGCATCTCTTCGAGGAGCCAGGCACGCTCACGGAGGCGGCGGGGCTGGCTCGGGACTGGTTCCTCAAGCACCTGGGCTGAGGCGGACCAGGCAGGTCATCCGTCGGATACCTGCAGGACGCCGGCGCCGTCGATCCTGCCCTGGTCGACGTCGTCGAGCGCCTTCGCGGCCTCGTCGAACCGGTACACCCGGGTCTGCGGCCGCACCCCGAGCCGAGCGGCCAACCGAAGGAACTCCTCGCCGTCGGTCCTCGTGTTCGCGGTCACGGTGGTGAGGGTCTTCTCGCGGAACAGGTGCTCCTGGTAGTTCATCTGCGGTACGTCGGTCAGGTGGATCCCCGCCACGGCGAGGGTCCCGCCCTGGTCGAGTGCGGCCATCGCAGGCGGCACCAAGTGACCGACGGGCGCGAACATGATCGACCCGTCGAGCGGCACCGGAGGCATCCCGTCCGCCGGTCCGACCGAGGCCGCTCCCAGCTCCAGGGCCAACCGCGCCGCGGACTCCCCCCGGGTCAGAACGTGAACCTCCATGCCCAGGCCGATCGCCAGCTGAGCGGTGAGGTGGGCACTCGCGCCGAAGCCGTAGATGCCGAGCCGGCCTCCCGGAGGCACGTTGGCCCTCCGGAGCGCGCGATAGCCGATGATCCCCGAGCAGAGCAGCGGCGCCGCGGTGACGTCGTCGAAGGAGTCGGGCAGCCGGTAGGCGAAGCCCTCGGGGACGGTCGCGAAGTCCGCGAAACCGCCGTGCGCGTCCCAACCGGTGAACTCCGCCCTTCGACAGAGATTCTCCGAGCCCGACCGGCATGCCGAGCACACCCCGCAGGTGTGGCGAAGCCAGGCGATGCCCACCCGGTCACCGACCGCGAATCGGTCCGCTCCGACGCCGAGCGCCTCGACCCGTCCGACCACCTCGTGACCGGGAGTGACCCGGGCGGCCTTCGGAGCGAGATCGCCGTCGGCGAGGTGGAGGTCGGTCCGGCAAACCCCGCAGACATCGACCCGCACCAGCACCTCACCGGGGCCGGGCTCGGGCACCGGTCGGCGTCCCGGCTGCAACCGATCCGCCGACCCGAACCGGCCCGACACGACCCAGGCCCGCATCTGGTCCGTCATCGCCCTCATCCCCCTGACTGAGACTTTCGGCACTCCCCCCCATCCTCGCCGAGAGGGATGCTGGAGCCAGGGGCTGGAGTCCTGATGTGTCAGCCCCGCCGCATAGGAGGTGTCATGCACACCAAGACATGGAGCGTCGAGATCTTCATCTCCGACCACGACGACGGCACTACAGGCGCCGAGGCAGTCCTGCACACCACGAACGGGAACGTGCTGCGTCACCACGCGACCGCTCGCCGGAACTCCGGGGACCGTGACGTCCCCGAGATCGGCGAAGAGTTGGCTACGTGCCGCGCACTGACCGGCCTGGCGCAGGACCTGTTCGAAGCGACGATCATCGACATCGAGGACAACACCGGAAGGGAAGCCGGCATCACCGGGTGATCTAGCGCGGAAGCGTTTCGGTGCATCCACCGGTGGTTGGGCAACCCAGCAACGAGTCGCGCATCCAGGGCGGTCAACCGTGGGAACTCAACCGTTGAAGCGACGCAGTGATACGCGGGCGGGGTTGGCGCGAGCCTGGGTGACCGACCACGCCATCGCGGTCTTCGTTCTGCTCGCCATCACCCTGTCGTGGGCGTACTGGCTGCCGCTGGCGATCGGCAGCCGCACGACCGAGCCCGGGATCGGGTGGCCAACTCACCTCCCTGGCCTCCTCGGCCCCGCCCTGGCCGCTGTCATCGTGATCGCCCTCACCGAAGGACGGCGCGGACTGCGAGACTTCGGGCTGCGTCTCGTCCGCTGGCGCATCGGCTGGTGGTGGCTACCGGTCCTCCTCACCGTCCTCGCGGGAGCCGTGGGGATCGCGATGACCGGGGTCGACCGAACCTCCGACCTCAGTCAGTTCAATGGCCTGAGCGTCTCGATCGGGCCGCTGGCCACGGTGCTCATCGTCTTCATCCTCAACGGCGTCGGTGAGGAAGCGGGGTGGCGCGGCTTCCTCGTCGACCGCCTTCTCGCCCGGCACAGCCTCACCACGACGTCGCTGCTGGTCGCTCTGGTGTGGGCTCCCTGGCACGCGCCGCTGTTCTTCCTGGTCGGCTCGTATCAAGGGTTCAGTTCGGTCGAGCTCGTCGGGTGGCTGCTCGGGCTCACCGCCGGTTCGTTCCTGTTGACCTGGCTCTACCGAGGCTCGTCCAGCAGCATTCTGCTGGTCGCCGTCTGGCACACCGTCTTCAACTTCGTCTCGGGTGCGACTACCGCGAGCGAGGGGTCCGCTGCCGCGATCACCTCGACCCTGGTGATGGTCGCCGCCATCGTCATCGCGGTTGCCGATCGGCGCCACAGAGTGGGCTCTCCCGCGTAGACGCCCCAGCACCCACAGCCGGGGAGACCGCGCAGGAGCGCCGCCGAGTCAGCCATCGGCTGCGGGCCAATTGGTCGCGAAGTCGGGCGACCAGGTGGCTGGTAGCCTGCTGGGGGACGGGGGTGATGGGCATGGGTATTGGGTCAGTCCGTTCGCGGTTGGGGCTCGTGGTGACGGCGGTGGCGGCTGTCATCGTCATCGCATGGGTCGCCTCCCTGTTGGTGGGCAGCTCCTCCTCGGTGGCCCCCCAGGCCGGCGGAACCAGCACACCTGCGACGACACCCGTTGCCCCCACGACAACGGCTCCCGCCACGTCGTCCACGACACCGACCGCGGCACCTACGGTGACCCCCGAGCACCCCACCCCGCAGAGGACGGTGACGGTCCCGCGCAAGCTTCCGGCTGGACCTGACCTGGGAGTCGCCTACTACGAGGGCCGGACCTACAGCTGCCCAGGCACGGGTGACATCGGCTTCCACCCGGCCGTGCCGACCACCCCGGTCACCACCCACATCTACCCGGGACGCGGCGCCGGTCCACGGATCCCCGTCCGGCTCGGCCCGATCGAGAAGGTGACAGCCTTCACCAAGCTCGGCACCCGATACCTACTCGCGGTCACCGACTGCACGAGTTCGGACCTGCGCAGCTACGCAACCGACGGCACCTACAAGACGCTGGGCAAGAACTCCGGCGAGCACCCGTTCAGCACGGGCGTCGGCAAGGTGGCCGTCACGGTCGCGCGCCACCAAGTGGCCCTGTTCAACGCGACGACCGCGAAGAAGCTGCAGACCTGGACGTTGCCCAACCGCTACCAGATCGCCGGCCCGTACGAGGTGCTCCCGGACGGCTCGGTGCTGGTCACCGGGTACATCAAGGGCGGGCAGACGGATCGTCTCCTGCTTCCCGACGGCAGCGTCACGAAGCTCCCCTCCCTCCTCAAGAACGCTTCGGGCGTCAACCCGGTCAACGGCAACGTGGTCAACTGGTTGCGCACTGACGCCTGCAAGAACAACACTGCCGCCTTCGATGCTCAGACACAGGAGCCTCTGTGGGTCGACTGCGGCTATGACCGCTTCTACATCGGCGGAGAAGGCATCAGCCCAGACGGGAAGCTCATCGCCGTGGAGTCCAAGGGCAAACCCGCCTTGCTCGATGCGGCGACCGGCGATGTGCTGGTGAAGTTCGCCCAGGGACCGTGCATGCGCTTGTGCATCCCTGACGTGGTGTGGGAGGACGACACGCACGTGGTGTTCCAAGACTTCTGGGACAAGGACCCGTTCTTGCTGTTCCGCTACAGCCTCACCGGGAAGGTGAGCACCGTGTCCGTCGCGAAACCACCGGCCAATACCGGAGGGTTCCGCTGGCAGTTGCTCTGGCGGCAGTAGTCCCCACGGACGGGCCACATCCGCTCATGGCTGCGGGTTCAGGCGGTCAGTGCACTGGCAGTGACTTCAAGACACTCGCGGCGCAGGCTCCTCACCCACGGCGTCCCCAGAGCCGCGTCAGCCCAGGAAACCTCGCAGGAGCGCCGCCGAGCCGGCGATGTGCTCCTCCATCGCGGCGGCCGCATCGTCGGGTTGGCCGGCCAGCACGGCGAGCACGATCGCACGGTGCTGCTCGTTGGAGTGCGCGATGTTGCGCTCCAGCACAGGGATGCCGTCGAGGAAGCGGTTGATGTGCATCCGGTTCTCCGCCACCAGCGGCACCAGTGACGTGCCGGGGACGAGGCCGGCGATCGCCAGGTGGAGGCGCGAGTCGAGGATGCGGTACTCCTCGGGCGCGCACTCCTCCAGCTCACGCAGGGCCGACCACACCGTGTCGCGCTCGCTCGCGCTCAGCGTGCGCTCCGCCACGAGGCGGACCGCACCGATCTCGAGGATCTGGCGCATGGCCAGCACGTCCTCGATCTCCTCAGCGGTCAGAGGCGGCTGCGCGACCTCATCGGCTCCCGCGCGACCGACCGGTTGCTCGGCCGGCGGCAGCTCCCCGACAACGAAGGTGCCGCCGTAGCGGCCCCGCCGTGACTCGACGTACCCGGAATCGGCCAGGACGCGGATCGCTTCCCGCACGGTGTCCCGGCTCACCGACAGCAGCAGCGCGAGCTCGCGCTCGGAAGGGAGCCGCTCTCCGGGGAGGACCACTCCCAACCGGATCGTCTGCAGTAGCCGCTCCACGGTGTCCTCGAACGCGTTCCCCGGCCGCACCGGCCGGAAAAACGTATTCACTGAGGGACGTCGAGCGGTCATGGTCACATCCTCCCCCGTCGCCGTCGGATCAGAGCGGCGTAACGTACGCCGCTCCGATCCCCCCGTCGACGACGAAGGACGACGCGGTGACGAACGAAGCGTCGTCGCTGGCGAGGAACGCGACCGCCGACGCCATCTCGTCGGGCTCCCCGAAGCGGCCCATCGGGACGTGCACCAACCGCCGCGCAGCCCGCTCCGGGTCCTTCGCGAACAGCTCGATGAGGAGCGGGGTGTTCACCGGACCCGGGCAGAGTGCGTTGACCCGGATGCCCTGCCGTGCGTACTGGACTCCGAGCTCACGCGACATGGCCAGCACACCGCCCTTGGACGCCGTGTAGGAGATCTGGGACGTGGCCGATCCCATGATCGCGACGAACGACGCGGTGTTGATGATCGAGCCACTGCCTTGCGGGACCATGTGCCGCAGGGCGGCCTTGCAGCACAAGAAGACCGAGGTCAGGTTGACCTGCTGCACCCTGTCCCACGCCTCGATCGACGTCAGCTCGATGAGGTCGTCGTCCGGCGGCGAGATGCCGGCGTTGTTGAACGCGATGTCCACCCGGCCATGGCTCTCGACCACGCCGTCGAACAGGGCGTCCACCTGCTCGGCGTTGCTGACGTCGACCTGGACGAAGGTGCCGCCAACCTCGTCGGCAGCTGCCTGTCCGGAGACCGCGTCCATGTCGGCGACCACGACGCGGGCGCCCTCGGCGGCGAGACGGCGGGCGGTCGCCAGACCGATGCCGCTCCCCCCGCCGGTGACGACAGCGACTCGTCCGGCGAGTCGTTGAGTGAGGTCGATGGTGGTCACATTTCCTCCGTTGTGGTCGCGGGGTCGATGGCGAAGAAGACGTTCTTGGTCTCGGTGAAGTGCAGCGGCGCATCCGGCCCCAGCTCACGTCCCAGACCGGACTGCTTGAAACCCCCGAAGGGGGTGTTGTAGCGGACCGAGGAGTGCGAGTTCACCGAGAGGTTGCCGGTCTCGACGGCCCGGGAGACCCGCACTGCGCGCCCGAGGTCGCGGGTCCACAGCGAGCCGGACAGCCCGAACTCGGTGTCGTTGGCCAGCGCGATGGCGTCCGCCTCGTCCTCGAACGGGACCACCGAGACGACCGGGCCGAAGATCTCCTCGCGCATGGTGCGGTCCCCGCGCTCCGGGGTGAGCACCGTCGGCGGGAACCAGAAGCCGGGACCATCCGGTGCGCTGCCGCGGAACGCCACCGGGGCGTCATCGGGTACGTACGAAGCGACCTTCTCCCAGTGCGACTTCGCCACGAGTGGGCCCATCTCGGTGGCCGGGTCGCTGGGGTCGCCCACCTTGACGCCCTTGACGGCGGGCTCGAGGAGCTCCATGAACCGGTCGAAGACCGACCGCTGGACCAGGATCCGGCTGCGCGCGCAGCAGTCCTGGCCGGCGTTCTCGAACACGCCGTACGGCGCGGCGGCCGCGGCCCTCTCCAGGTCGCAGTCGTCGAAGACGATGTTCGCGCTCTTGCCGCCGAGCTCGAGGGTGACCCGCTTGATGCCGTCCGAGGCGACTGCCATCACCCGCTTGCCGACCTCGGTCGACCCGGTGAAGCAGATCTTGCGGATGTCGGGGTGGGTCAGCATCCGCTCGCCGATGATCGACCCCTTGCCGGGCAGCACCTGGAACAGATCCTCGGGCAGTCCGCTCTCGACCCCCAGCTCTGCCAGCCGCATCGAGGTGAGCGGCGTCCACTCGGCCGGCTTGAGCACGACCGCGTTGCCCGCCGCCAGTGCGGGGGCGAAGCCCCACGAGGCGATGGTCATCGGGAAGTTCCACGGCGTGATGATCCCGACGACGCCCATCGGCTCCTGGAAGGTGATGTCGATGCCGCCGGCGACAGGGATCTGTTTGCCGAACAGCCGCTCGGGCGCGGCCGAGTAGTAGGTGAGCACGTCGCGGACGTGGCCGGCCTCCCACTCCGCCTGGGTGATCGGGTGCCCGGAGTTCGCGACCTCCAGCTCGGCGAGCTCTCGGATGTGGCTTCCGACCGTTGCGGCGAACGAGCGCAGCGTTTCGGCCCGCCCCGCGGGCGGGAGCGCGGCCCAGCGCCTCTGCGCCACCTTGGCGCGGGCGACCGCGTCGTCGACGCCCTGAGCGTCCACCTGGTCGAGGCCCTGGATGACGAGCTCGGTAGCCGGGTTGATCAGATCGATGTGCATCAGGTGAACTCCTGCATCTGGGGGGTGGTGGATGCGGCGTAGCGCCGCGCTGCGTCGACGAGCGCCGACATCAGGCGGGCGTCCTCGTAGGTCGCCTCCGGATGCCATTGCACGGCCAGCACGAAGGGGCGGCCGGGCATCTCCACGGCCTCGATCACCTCGTCCGCAGTACGGCCGGAGACCCGAAGATCGGCGGCCAGCCGGCCGATCGCCTGGTGGTGGTAGCACGTGGCGACGACGTGGTCGCCGAAGATGGACGCCAGCAAGGACCCGGGTTCGGCGCGTACGTCGTTGGGAACGAAGACCCCCGGATCGCCCCGGTGGGTGTCCTCGCCGAGCGCGTCGGGAAGGTGCTGGACCAGCGAGCCGCCGAGGGCCACGTTGATCACCTGCGCTCCCCGGCAGATGCCGAGCACCGGCACGCCCCGGTCGAGTGCGGCGCGGAAGAGCGCGAACTCCCAGGCGTCCCGCTCGGGGCGTGGGTCGTCAGCGGTCTCGTGCCGCTCCTCGCCGTAGTGGACCGACTCGACGTCCTTGCCCCCGGTGAGCACCAGCGCGTCGACCCGGGAGATCACCCGCTCGGCAACGCCCTCCGACAGCGGCTGCTGCGGGAGCAGGACTGCGAGCCCTCCCGCGTGCTCCACGGCGTGCAGGTAGTCCTGCTGCAAGTACGCCGCGGGGACGTTCCAGACTCCCTGCTGGGCGGTCTCGACGTACGTCGTCAGCCCGATGACGGGAGTGTCAGAAGCGCTCGAAACCACGGACCCGCTCCCAGTCGGTGACGGCCCCGTCGAAGGCCCTGAGCTCGACGTCGGCATTGTTGACATAGTGAGCCACGACCTCGTCGCCGAAAGCCTCCCGGGCCAGCGCTGAGGAGGCGAAGAGATCGCGCGCCTCGCGCAGGTTCGGCGGGACATGGCTCAGGCCGCTCTCGTAGGCGTTGCCCACGTAGGCCGGATCGAGCGGGAGCTCGTTCTCGATGCCGTGCAGGCCGGCGGCGATCAACGCGGAGACCGCGAGATAGGGGTTGACGTCCCCACCGGGCGTGCGGTTCTCCATCCGCATCCCTCCTCCGTGCCCGACCACCCGCAGCGCACAGGTGCGGTTGTCCATGCCCCAAGCCACGGCGGTCGGCGCGAAGCTGCCCTCGGCGAAGCGCTTGTAGGAGTTGATGTGGGGGGCGTAGAAGAGGGTCAGCTCGCGCAGCGCGGCCAGTTGTCCGGCGATGAAGTGCTCGAACATCGTCGACATCCCGTGGTCGCCGGCCTCGTCGGCGAAGACGAAGGAGCCGTCCTCGCCCCGGAACGAGATGTGGATGTGACAGCTGTTGCCCTCGCGCTCGTTGTACTTCGCCATGAAACTGATGCTCTTGCCGTGCTGGTCGGCGATCTCCTTGGCACCGTTCTTGTAGATGGTGTGGTTGTCGCAGGTCACCATCGCATGCGCGTAGCGGAACGCGATCTCCTGCTGGCCGAAGTTGCACTCGCCCTTCGAGCCCTCGCAGTACATCCCCGCGCCCTCCATGCCGAGCCGGATGTCGCGGAGCAGCGGCTCCATCCGGGTCGAGGCGAGCATGGCGTAGTCGATGTTGTAGTCACTGGACGGCGTGAGGTCCCGGTAGCCCTTGGCCCACGCCTCGCGGTAGGTGTCGTCGAAGGTGAAGAACTCAAGCTCGGTCCCGACGTAGGGCACCAGGCCCCGGTCGGCGAGCCTGGCGACCTGCGTGGCCAGGATCGAACGAGGCGCCGCCACGACCGGGGCATCGTCGAACCAGGCCAGGTCGGCGAGAACGAGCGCGGTGCCGGGGAGCCACGGGATCAGCCGCATGGTGTCGAAGTCGGGCTTCATCACCATGTCGCCGTAGCCCTTGTCCCACCCGGTCATCGCGTAGCCGTCGACGGTGTTCATCTCCACGTCGACCGCGAGCAGGTAGTTGCAGCACTCGGCGCCGTGCTTCGCGACGTCCTCCATGAACAGCCGGGCCGAGACCCGCTTGCCCATGAGCCGACCCTGCATGTCGGCGAACCCGAGGATCACCGTGTCGATCTCGCCTCGGGAGACGAGGTCCGCAAGGGACTCAAGACTCAAGTTGCCCGACGTCACCATGCCAGCCTCCGTCCCCGGCGGGGCCCTCCCCCGCGCAACAGGTGTTCCTTCACGGTTCAATCCAGCCACAGTCAACCATTAGGACCCCAACTCGAAAAGATGGCAGCCCAATTCTTCGCAGGAAATCTAAGCGACACCCCAAAAGAACCTTCATTTTGATCTTCCAAAGGTATAGCCACCGACCAATGCCTCCCCCTAGGCTGCGGCGAAACGGGAAGCCCGTCGACCTAGAGACGCTCGTCCCGTGACCCAGGTGCCGCTCGGCCTGCGGCACCGCGACCCGGCCATGGAGGACGAACCCATGAGCAAGGAAACACTCAACGTCTCCGGGGTGACCTATCACCACGCGGAGGCGGGTTACTTCGAGAAGCGACAACTCAAGCGAACGGCTGGCTTCTGGGGCATCTGGGGAATCGGCGTCGCCGCCGTCATCTCCGGTGACTTCTCCGGCTGGAACTTCGGTATCGGTGCTGCCGGCTGGGGTGGTCTTCTCGTCGCGACGATCGCCATCATCGTCATGTACTTCGG
This sequence comes from uncultured Actinomycetota bacterium, assembly GCA_963824105.1. Classification (GTDB taxonomy): domain Bacteria; phylum Actinomycetota; class Actinomycetes; order Propionibacteriales; family Nocardioidaceae; genus CAWDVB01. The sequence goes on along the minus strand of CAWGNN010000008.1, from coordinate 150,020 downwards.
GATGATCTTCTCGATCGGCGAGATGTCGGCCGCGATGCCACACACCGGTGGCGCCTACTCCTTCGGCCGTGCGGCCATGGGCCCGTGGGGCGGCTTCGTCACCGGATTCGCCGAGACGATCGAGTACGTCTTCACCACCGGCGTGATCGTGTTCTTCTCCGCGAGCTATGCCAACGAGGTCAGCAAGTCACTCGTCGGTCTCGACCTCAGTAGCGCGATGTGGGTGTGGTGGATCATCCTCTACGCCATCTTCGTGCTGCTGAACGCGGCCGGGGCCGAGGTCTCGTTCAAGTTCGCGATCATCGTGTCGATCCTCTCGATCGGCATCCTCGTGCTCTTCGCGATCCTGGCGATCGCCAATGGTGCGGTGCACTTCGGCACGCTGAACAACATCACCCCTGACCCGGGCCAGTCCTCCTTCCTCCCGCACGGATGGACCGGCGTCTGGTACGCACTGCCGTTCGCGATCTGGTTCTTCCTCGGCATCGAGGAGCTTCCGCTGGCCGCGGAGGAAACCCACCAGCCGTCCCGGGACATCCCCAAGGGCGGCATCTGGGGTCTGCTGACCCTGGTCGCCACCGCCGCGATCGTCCTCTTCCTGAACCCGGCCGTCACCGGTAGCGACGCGCTGGGCAGCGCCGATGAGCCGCTGTTGGACGGCTTCCGCGCCTTCCTTCCGGACAAGTTCGCGGCCCTGCTCGCGGCCTTCGCGCTGATCGGCCTGTTGGCCAGCCTGCAGGGCATCATGTTCGCCTACGGGCGCAACATGTACTCGCTGTCCCGGGCCGGCTACTACCCGAAGGTGCTGTCGCTCACCGGGAAGCGCAAGACGCCCTGGGCTGCGCTGCTCTTCGGCGCTGTCTTCGGCTTCGTGGTCCTCGTGCTGTTGGACGTGTTGGGCCGGATCAGCGACAAGCTTGGTGCCGATGCAGGCGCGATCGTGCTGAACGTCGCGGTCTGGGGTGCGGTGCTCGCCTACATGCTGCAGATGGTGTCGTTCGTGATCCTGCGGATCAAGCTGCCGAACGTCCACCGCCCCTACCGCAGTCCGGTCGGCATCGCCGGCGCGGTTGTGGCCGGAATCATCGCCCTGATCACGTTCATCGGCTTGCTCGTCGTCGCGGACTATCGCCTCGCGGTCGAGGCAATCGCCGTCCTGTACGCGATCGGGCTCATCCTCTTCGGCGTCTTCGGCCGGCACCGGCTGGTCCTGTCGCCGGAGGAGGAGTACGCGGTGACCCGTGGCGAGCACGGCGACCCGATGGCGGAAGGTTACGGTGGCTCGCTCGAGGAGGAGATCCTCGCCGAGTCCGACGAAACCTGAGTATGGACCTGGCGGCCTGCACCCGCCGTCAGCCGATGAGGGCCGGTTTCCCGTGGGGGGCCGGCCCTCATCTCGTGCGCGACTCAGCCAAGCCTCAGAACGCGCCCTTGAGCCCGACCTCACGGAAGTACGCGGCTGCCTCGACGGGCTCACGCCGCTGATAGCCCCGCTCAAGTCGGCCGCGTTACCAGTGACGGGCCAGACGCCACAGCGTCGCCAGGTCCACGACGTAACCCAGTTCCTGGGACTCGGCGGAGAGCCAGCGGTCCACACCGTCGCGACCACAGAAGATCCGCTGGTGGGCACACGCGTGCACGACGTCGTCCCAGATCTGTGAGGTCGGAGTCAGGAAGTGCGCCAGCTGTGTGCCGTCCGGCGGCTGCTCCCGGGTGACCGTCAAGGCATGCGCTGGCCCACAGCCTGGGCACGTGGTTGCCACCAGGACCGTGGGCTCGGAGCCCACCAGGTGCGGAACGGCGATGGGGTCCCAGGCGCATCCGCCCCACCAGAGCGTCCGAGTCCCCATCACGCTGAACCCGAGTGGAATTGTTGCGAAAGGGTGAGCCATCAGAATGCGGCTCTCACCGTCGAGGACGACATCGAGGTGCTCATGCAGCGCCCGGAGTGCCTCACCCACGGACGCCTCCGAGCGGTCGAGGGCCGAACCGAGCTCCGACGTGGTGGGCGCGCGTCCGGTCTCGCTGAGCACCCCGTACACCGCGAGGCGCACGTACTCGATCTGCTCGCTGGCCGCCATCGGCGCCGCCGCCCTCCGGCCAAGCGACGCTGGCATCGCGGACCGACAGTGTCAAACGTGCCGGCAGCCGCCGACTGAGACTCGGGCCCGTGAGGGGGTGACTCCCGGCCCAGACTCCGGTACACATCCCCTATGGGAATCTGGAGAAACCGACTGACGCCCGTGATCGCCGTGGTAGTCGCCGCGGCCGGGCTTCTGTCGGCCTGCAGCGGCGGACTTCCGGGCTCTACCGCCCTGACGACCAGCGTCACCAGCACACAACTCACCGCCCCTACGTCGAACTCACCGTCCCAGAGCCGACTCATCGACTTCCGCAACGCCAAAGGCAAGGGCGTAGTGATCACCAAGGTCGGACAGGCCTATCGGAAGTTGCCGGGTGCACCCAAGTCCTTCCAGGACTACATCGACCATCGGGTGAAGCAAGACCTCGCGGCCGGCATGTGCGGCGACTGGTACCGCGTGGACCTGGTCCACCTCTCGGGCTGGGCCTACGGGGCCTTCGACGCCTGCGGCATCAACATGTCGGTCTGGAAGAAGTCGGGAGGGAGCTGGGACGTCGCCAAAGCGTGGATCTCCGGGGATCCAGCTCCGTGCCGTCGCCTGCATCGGATAGGCGTCCCTGATGGTCTTGTCCCCGAGTGCGCCTGAGGCCCCTGGGGAGAGTCCGAGAAGGGCCATCTGGAGCCGCCTGTCGGAGTCGAACCGACGACCTATTCATTACGAGTGAATCGCTCTACCGACTGAGCTAAGGCGGCGGAGCCCGGAACCCCGGGCGTGCCGGAGAAGAATAGCCGACCCCTGAGGCGGGCGACGAATCAGTTCGCCCGGCCCTAGGCTGGCGGCATGGCCTCTCTCGTGCTGACCGTGACCGGAGACGATCGGCAGGGGATTGTCGCCGCTGTCTCGACCGCGATCAAGCGGGCCGGGGGCCTGTGGGAGTCCGGTCACTTCTCCCACCGGGGAGGGAAGTTCGCCGGCGTCCTCCTGGTCCAGATCGGCGATGAAGAAGCCGATCTACTGACTACCCAGCTGCAGCCGCTCGAGGCAGACGGGATCCACGTCAAACTCGAGCACACCGACGAGCCGGCTCCGACGTACTCGGAGGCACTCCACCTGGACCTGGTCGGAGCCGACCGTCCCGGGATCGTCGCGGAGATCTCGTCGTTGCTCGCCGACAGAGGGGTGAGCGTCGAGGAGCTGGAGACCTCCACCGAGGATGCCCCCATGTCGGGGGGCTTGATCTTCCGCGCCAATGCGCTGCTCGCCGCCCCGGTCGGATCCGACCATAAGGCCCTACGGGACGCGCTGGAGGCGGTCGCCGACGAGCTCATGGTCGACCTGGAGCTCAGCGAAGACTGAGCCCTACGGACGCTGGCAGCGCTCCGGCCAGTCAGCTGCTCGCCGTGGGGTCGGGGCAGTAGAGGTCGGCCGGAGGCACGATGCCCGACACCAGGTAGGACTCGACCGCGGTGTCCACGCAGGGGTTCCCGCGGTCGTAGCCGGTGTGGCCGTCCCCGTCTCGAGTGATGAGGGTGCCGGAGTCGAGCATCGAGGCGAGCGCCTGGGCCCAGGCCAGCGGAGTGGCCGGATCCCGCGTCGTGCCGATGACCACGATCGGCGGAGCGCCCTTGGCGTGCAGTGGGTGCCCGACAACGCCGGAGTGCACGGGCCAGTTTGCGCAGGCGCTGAGCCCGTAGTCGAAGATCCGCCCGAACGTCGGAGAGACCTTCTCGAACTGGGGGAGGTACTTGGCGACCTTCGAGGAGGGGATCCCGTCGTCGTGGTCCAGGCAGTTCACCGCGTACAGGGCCTCGATGGAGTTGTCGACATAGCCACTGGGACCGCGACCGACGTAGGCATCGGAGAGTGCGAGAAGCTGACGGCCGTCGCCCTGGAACGCGCTCTGAAGAGCGTTGTCGAGGAGCGGCCAGTAGTCCTTGACGTACAGCGGGAGCCAGATGCCGAGGACCGCGTTCCCGATCTCCAGTTGACGGGTCCCATTCCCCGGGAGCGGCTTGGCGTCCACCTGAGCGAGGAAGCCCTGGATACGGGCGACCCCCGCGTCCAGGGTGGTGCCCAGGAAGCACTTGGGTTTCTCAGTGCAGTTCGCAACGTAGGCGCGCAGCGCCACCTCGAATCCTTGGGCCTGCGCCAGGCTCATCTGCAGCGTGGACAGCGACGGGTCGAGCGCACCGTCGAGGACCATCCGGCCGACGTTGTCGGGGAACAGGTCTGCGTAGGTCGCGCCGATGTAGGTGCCGTAGGACGCTCCGAAATAGGTGAGCTTCTCCTCGTCGAGGGCCGCCCGCAGGATGTCCATGTCCTTGGCCACTTCGACGGTGGACATGTGCTGGGCGAGGGCGCCGGACTCGACCAGGCATCCGGTGCCGAGCTGGCTGACCAGCCGGTCGCCGGTCGCAACCTCCAGGGCGGTGTCGGGGTCCGGGTCAGAGGCAATGAGAGCGTCCAGCTTCTGCTCGCTCTCGCACGCCAGTGGATCGCTCTGACCCACTCCGCGTGGGTCGAAGCCGACGATGTCGTAGGACTCACGAATGTTGCTGCCGAAGTAGGTCTCCGCGTTGGCCGCGTAGTCGATCCCGGAGCCCCCGGGGCCCCCGGGGTTGACGACCAGCGAGCCGATCGAAGTGCCGGTTGCAGGCACCCTCAGAACAGCGATCTGAATGCTCTGCCCCTGGGGGTCCGCGTAGTCCAGAGGGACGGTGAGCTTGCCGCACTCGTCGCCGCCACGGCAGGGTGTCCAGTCGATCTGCTGGGTGTAGAAGGAAACGAGGTCCTTGGGCACATTCGGCAGTGTTGTGGCGGTGGGGACGGGAGTCGGGGAAAGGTCCGGAGTGGTGACCCCACCGGGCGGCACCGAACAAGCAGCCAGCACCAGGGCAGCTATCGACGCAAGGGCGACCATTCGGCGGTTCACAGCCATAGCGTAGGGGTGGCTCCCGGATCACCGCGTCCGGAGGGAGACCATCATCGACTCCAGCGCCAGCAGCGGCGCCGCGTTGTGCTCCAACATCCGCTGCCGCGCCTCGAAGACGCTGCCGATGCGCCGCACGTTCTCCTCACGGGTCGAGCGGCGGATGAAGCCGACCAGGTCCTGACGCATCTCCTCGTTGATCAGCTCCGCATCCGGCGCCGACGCCAGGGCGATCGCATCGCGGTAGACCGACAACAGATCCATCAAGCAGCGGTCGATCACGTCCATGACCCGCCGCTTCGCCCGTTGGGTCTGGTCCTCCTCGAGCCGCTTCAGGGCCGCCTTGTAGGACCGTGAGCTGGTCGCGGCCGAATCCGAGCCGAACACGTGCTGCAGGTCGTGGAGCTCCGCGGTGTTGACCTCGCCGGTGAGCGCCTCGGTCTCTTCCTTGGCGATGCCCATCAGCTGATCGGCAGCATTCATGCATGAGCCGATGTCGACCAACCGCGGCGGCAGCCGGACCACCTCGCCGCGACGCCGCCGGGCGGCCTCGTCGAGCGCGAGGGCACGGGCCCGGCCGATGTGCCCCTGGCTGGCCCGAGCGGCGTACGAGGCGACCTCGGCGGGAGCACCGACGTGCTCGGTCAGGAACCGGGTGATCTCCTCCACGCTCGGCGTTGTCAGCACCATGCTCCGGCAGCGGCTGCGGATCGTGGGCAGCACGTCTTCCACGCTCGGGGCACAGAGCAGCCACACGGTGCGTGGCGTCGGCTCCTCGATCGCCTTCAGCAGAGCGTTGGCAGCCTCGGAAGTCAGCCGGTCCGCATCTTCGATCACCATCAGCTGCCACTGCCCGCGCCCTGGCAGCAGAGCGGCTCGCAGGACGAGGTCGCGCATCAGCCCCACGGGGATCGTCGCGCGCTCGGCACGGGTCACACTGACGTCGGTGTGTGCGCCGGAGAGCGAGTCCCGGCACTCGGCACACTCCCCACAGCCGCCCCGCTCACACTGCAGACCCGCGGCGAAGGCCAGGGCGGCGTTGGAGCGCCCGGACCCCGGAGGGCCGGTGAAGAGCCAGGCGTGGGTCATCCCGTGCCCACCGATGGCACGCTGAAGGGTCTCCGCGGCGTGCCGTTGGCCGACGAGCGTCGACCAGATCGGGGCCAGCTCAGCCACGGCGGGTCGCCTGCCCCAGCAGCGACTCGACCCGCTTGCGGATCTTGCCTGCGATCTCCTCGACCTCGTCCCCGGCGTCAAGGACGAGGTAGTGCTCGGGCTCCCCGCCGGCCAGCTCGAGGAAGCGCTCGCGCACCTTCTCGTGGAACTCCAGGCTCTCGGCCTCGATCCGGTCGCGTCCCGTGAACCGATCCAGGCCACTACGAGGCGCCAGGTCGAGCAGCACGGTCAGTTGCGGCCTCAGGTCCTGGGTCGACCACCGGGCCACGGTCTCGACCTGCCGGTCGAGCTCACGCCCGGCGCCCTGATAGGCCAGTGTCGAGTCGACGTAGCGGTCGGTGATGACCACCGCCCCTCGGCGCAGTGCCGGCGCTACCACTTGGTCGACGTGCTCGGCCTTGTCGGCCGCGTAGAGCAGCGCCTCGGTGCGTGCGCTCATCGTGCCGGTGCTCGGGTCGAGCACCATCTCGCGCAGCCGCTTGCCGATCTCGGTGTCGCCGGGCTCGCGGGTGAGCACCACGTCGTAACCCTCCGAGACCAGCCAGTTGGAGAGCAGCTTCGCCTGGGTGGACTTCCCGGCACCCTCACCGCCCTCGAGCGCGATGAAGACCCCGCGGGAGGAGTAGATGCCCGGCCATCCGGAGAACGAGTGCTTGAGGTCCTGCCACAACGAGATCCCCTTCCGGTCGTCCATCTGACGGTAGGAGATCACACCGACAACCGTCAGGATGACGCCCGCGATGAACATCGCCACGGCCGCCCCGTCGTAGGAGATCATGGCTCGCCCCGACGTGCTCACCGGGCCGAACTCCACATGCCCGATGAGAGCTGCCGTCGAGGGTCCGATCACCAGCACGAGCGACAGCGTCATCCGGATCATCGACGCCACGAAGGCGAGTGTCCTTCCGCGGATGACGTCGGGCACCTCGAGCCCCAGCATGGTGTTGCCGGTGATCCACGCTGCTCCCGAGAAGAAGCCCACAACTATCGCGAAGAACCCGGCCGAGATGAAGGACGGGATGAGCGCGAGCGGGATCAGCATCGCGCCGGCCAGGGTGAGCGACAGCCCGAAGAGTCGGCGCCGCGGGATGCCGCGAAGAACGGTCGGTCCTCCCCACATGCCGACCGCCAGACCCAGGAAGACCGCGCCGAACAGGGCACCGTATGCCGGATCGCCGCCCCCGAGGTCGGAGACGTAGATGCGGGCCAGCCCCATGACCACACCGCCCGCCCCGAACGCGCCGACCACACCGAGGACGAGCCCGCGCACCAGCGGGGTCGTGGCGACGTACTTCCATCCGTCCACGATGACCCGGATCACATTGGAGTTGCCGTCTCCAGCGGCGGCCGGCCCCTTGGGGATCGAGGTCAGCTTCCAGATCGCGACCGCGGAGATGAGGTAGCTCAGTCCGTCGAAGTAGATCGAGACGTCGACGGCACCACGCGGTGTCCAGGCGAAGACGCCAGGGAAGCCGCGGCCGATGGCGGTGAGGATGATGAACAGCACGGCACCGGGGAGCGCGGAACCGTACGACGTCGCCAGGCCGATCTGGTTGGCCGCCATGAGGCGGTGGGCAGGCACCAGGTTGGGCACGGTGGCGTCCTTGGCCGGCCCCCAGATCAGACTGACCGACTCGGTCAGGATGGTGACGACCATGACCCACCACAGAGTCCCGACGAACGGGATCGTGATGAAGAGCAGACCGCGGGCGATGTCGCCATAGATCATCGTTTGACGACGGTCGACGCGGTCGGCGACGTAGCCGGCGAGTGGGCTCAGGATCAGGGCGGGGAGCACCCGCATCAGCAGGACGCTTGCGATCGCGTAGCTCTGTCCGCTGTAGGAGGTGAAGAAGGTGGCCGCCATCGCGGTAAGCGCCAGGAAGCCCATCCAGTCGCCGAGTCCGGAGAAGAGCTGCCCGACCCAGAGCCGACGGAAGTCGCGGATCTGGAGCACAGCCCTCAGCGAATGGCTCGGGGCGTGGCTCAACTCCAACGACTCGGCTGGCTCCACGCGAGTCAACCTATAACGGTCAGGCTCCGTCACCGCTGCCTGACGGGGTGCCGGAGGCCTTCTTCACTGATCCCGACGCACCGGCCTTCTTGGCGGTGGCTCTCTTCGCAGTCGTCTTCTTGGCCGTCTTCTTGGCTGTCTTCTTGGCCACGCGCTTCTTGGGAGCCGGTCCCTTCGCCCGCTTTTCGGCCAACAGCTCCGCGGCACGCTCCACGGTGATCGTGGCCTCGTCGTCGGCGACCCTCAGGGTCGCGTTGTACTCACCGTCGGTGACGTAGGGGCCGAAACGACCCGACTTGACCACGATGGTGGCCCCGCTCGCCGGGTCCGGACCGAGCTCACGGCCCGGGTTCGCCGCGGCCCGGCCACGCGCCTTCGGCTGGGCGTAGATCGCCAGGGCCTCCTCGAGGGTGAGCGTCAGCAGCTTCTCCTCGGAGTCGATCGAGCGGGAGTCGGTGCCCTTCTTGAGGTAGGGGCCGTAGCGGCCGTTCTGCGCGGTGATCTCCTCACCGCTCTCCGGGTCGGCTCCCACCACGCGCGGCAGGGTCAGCAGCTCCAGCGCCTGAGCCAGGTCGACGGTGTCGGGACTCATCGACTTGAAGAGCGACGCGGTGCGGGGCTTGGGAGCCTTGGCCTTCTTGGCCTTCTTCGGCTTCTCTGCGGCCTCGGCCTCGCTCTCTGCGGGCTCGGGCAGGACCTCGGTGACGTAGGGCCCGTAGCGACCGTTCTTCGCTACGATCGTCAACCCGGTCGCCGGGTCGACACCGAGCTCACGCTCGGCTCCCGCCGGGGTGGCGAGCAGCTCGCGGGCCTTCTCCTCGGTCAGCTCGTCGGGAGGGAGGTCGGTCGGCACGTTGCCCCGGTTGCCGTCGGCGTCCTCGACGTACGGACCGTACCGGCCGACCCGCAGACTGATGCCGTCAGTAACGGGGAAGGTGGCCAGCTCGCGGGCGTCGATATCGCCGAGCTCGGTGACCAGGTCCTTGAGCCCCTCGATGTCCCCCCTGCCGAAGTAGAACTCGGCAAGCTCGCTCACCCGGTCGCGGCGACCCGCAGCGATCTCGTCGAGAACATCCTCCATCCGGGCGGTGAACTCGTAGGACACCAGGCGCCCGAAATGCTCCTCGAGCAGCCGGGTGGCCGAGAACGCCACCCAGGCAGGGACGAGCGCGGTCCCCTTCTTGTAGACGTAACCGCGGTTCAGGATCGTGGCGATGATCGACGCGTAGGTCGACGGCCGCCCGATCTCACGCTCCTCCAGCTCTCGGACCAGGGTTGCCTCGGTGTAGCGCGCCGGAGGCTTGGTCTCGTGCCCGGCAGGTGACATCGACGCCGGCACCACTGGGTCTTGCTCGCGTAGGTCGGGAAGCCGCCTCTGGGTGTCGTCGGAGTCGGACTCCGGGTCGTCCGATCCCTCCACGTATGCCTTGAGGAAGCCGTAGAACGTGATGACGCGACCGGACGCGCCGAAGACGACGTCCTCACCGGTCGCAGCCGGCCCGCCGAGTCGGATCGAGACGGTGCGCCCCTCGGCGTCCTTCATCTGCGACGCGACGGTCCGCATCCAGATCAACTCGTACAACCGGAACTCGTCCCCGCTCAACCCGGTGGCGGCCGGAGTCCGGAAGTGCTCGCCCGCTGGGCGGATCGCCTCGTGTGCCTCCTGGGCGTTCTTGACCTTCGACTTGAAGACCCGCGGCTGTGCCGGGAGGTACTCGTCGCCGAAGAGCTCGCGCACCTGCTGCCGAGCAGCACCGACCGCGGACTCCGACAGGGTGACCGAGTCGGTACGCATATAGGTGATGAAGCCGTTCTCGTAGAGACGCTGCGCGATCGACATGGTGCGCGATGCCCCGAAGCCGAGCTTGCGGGAGGCCTCCTGCTGCAGGGTGGTGGTACGGAACGGGGCATACGGCTGGCGCCGGTACGGCTTGGACTCGACCGACCTCACCGTGAAGGTCGAGTCGCGCAACGCCTCGGCCAGCGCCTCGGCCCGGGACCGGTCCAGGTGGACCACGTCCCTGGTTGCCGTGGACTTCAGCTCACCGATGCTCGTGAAGTCGGACCCACGGGCGACTCGGGCGTCGTCGACGGAGTAGAGCTTGGCGGTGAAGATCCGGTCGGAGTGGTCGGGGCCGGCGTCGAAGCTCCCCTCGATGTCCCAGTAGGAGGCCGCGCGGAACGCGATGCGCTCGCGCTCCCGGTCGACGACCAGCCTGGTGGCCACCGACTGCACGCGCCCGGCGGACAGCCCGCTCATCACCTTCTTCCAGAGGACCGGCGAGACCTCGTAGCCGTAGAGGCGGTCCAGGATCCGTCGGGCCTCCTGCGCCTCGACCAGGTCGAGGTCGATGTCTCGCGGATGCTCGACCGCTTCGAGGATGGCCTGCTTGGTGATCTCGTGGAAGACCATCCGGCGGACCGGAACCTTGGGCTTGAGCTCGTCCTTCAGGTGCCAGGCGATGGCCTCTCCCTCGCGGTCCTCGTCCGTGGCGAGGAAGACCTCGGAGGCATCCTTGACCAGGCTCTTGAGCTTCCTGATGTGCGCCTTCTTGTCGGCAGGAACGACGTAGTAGGGCTTGAAGTCCTGATCGACGTCAACGGCGATACGCGCCCAGGGCTTGCCCTTGATCTCAGCGGGCACGTCGGCGGCGCCGTTGGGCAGGTCACGGATATGGCCGATGGAGGACTCCACGACGAAGCCGTCGCCGAGGTAGCCGGCGATGGTCTTGGCCTTCGCAGGCGACTCCACGATGACGAGCTTCGGCCCACCACCGCTGTCTTTCGCTGCCACATCAACTCCTGTCTTCCGCATCTGCCGGTGAACGGTAGCGGCCCATCCATGGGACGACTAGCGCGGCCTCTCCTCCAGGAAACCGTCCGCGACAAGGCTTCGCAGCCTAGCGGCCCGCCCGGACACCAGCTGTTCGGCCTCCGCGCCGAGGAGCTCGGCAAGCGCATGGAGCAGCTGACGGGCAGTGAGCTCGCCGTCACTGGCGCCGACCAGACCGGCGTCGACGGTATCGACCTGAACAGCCCTCCGCATGCCCCGCTGCTGCCGCAGGACGATCGTCTCGGGGTCCGCCTCTCCAGGCACCCCGACGGTCTCCTGACGTACGTCGGAACGTCGCATCCAGGGGTGGTCCAGCATCTCATCGTCGCTCATCGCGCCGAGAAGGTCCGCCCGCTCCGTCCAGGCCGCCACTTCGGGCCCGAGCGGTTGCTCGACCTCGTAGGGCCACTCCTCGAGCCGGACGTCCGGCGTGGCCCGCCCGGTGCGCCGGAGCGTGATCCAGCCGAGCCCGACCCCGCGAACCCGGTGCGCGTCGAACCACTGCAGCCATGCGTCGTACCGCTCCCGGTAGGCCATCACGTCACCGCCCACCGATGGGTGCAGGCCGGCGTCCTTGAGCCAGAGCTCGACATACTCAGCAGGATCGAGCGCCTCCCGCTGGATGACCCAGGCGTCGCAGTCGCCGAGCCAGGATCGCAGTCGCTCCTCCCACGGCTCGCCGTCGATCTGGACCCAGTTGGCGAGGACCTGCAGCACGCCATCGTCAGCCAGGTGATCCCGCCCGCCGGTGACCACCCGTCGCACCATCTCGTCGCCGGGAAGGCCCGAGTCACGGTAGGTGAGCAGTCGGCCGTCGCCAGGAGAGACGACGAACGGCGGATTGCTCACGATGAGGTCGAAGGATTCACCCTGGACCGGCTCGAAAAGACTGCCCAGGCGACGGTCGACCCGCGCCGCGCCATTCAGCCGCCAGGTCAGATCGGCGAGCGTGAGCGCGCGCTCGTTGACGTCGGTCGCCACGACGTGCGCCGCATGCGAGGCCAGGTGAAGGGCCTGGATGCCCGCCCCGGTGCCCAGGTCGAGGGCGCTCCCAACGCTCCGGCGGACGGTGAGCTGGGCCAGGGTGGTGGACGCCGATGAAACGCCGAGAACGTGGTCCTCGGCCAGCGTGACCGGGCGCCCGTCCAGCCCGGGAGTCAGGTCGCTCACCACCCACCAGTCATCGGAGTCCACTCCGTAGGGCCGCACGTCCACCAGCGCACGCACCTGGTCGCCCGACGCCTCGAGCATCCTGTTGTCGACGAGCTCGTCGACGAGTCCGGGCAGTGCCGCGTCGAGGGCACCTCGGGAGACCGGCGTCTGCAGCAGCCACAGCCGGGTCAGCGTCTCCAGTGTGGTTCCGCCGCCAGTGGCGAGGAGCGCGGGCACCGTCTCGTTGCGGGCCAGCGCCTGGTGGGCAGGGGTTCCGAGAAGCTCCTCGACCTGGCTGACGCGGAACTCGGCGGAGTCCAGGGCTGCCCGCAGCCGCGCCACGGTTCGGTCACCAAGCATGGGCGTCACCCTAAGCGGTTGCCGCGGCCGGGCCACAGACGGAGGCACTTCCCCCAGCGCCTGAAATTTGGCCCGGAATTGGGCCTGGAATTGGATCAGGGGCCCGTTCGCACGAGCCCCTGATCCTGATACGCCTTCGCCCTAGGCTGCAGCCTTCTCGGTGTCGGCGTCCCCGATCGCGACCGGACGCCGCTTGGAGATGTACACCGAGACCACGATGACCAGTGTGGCCGCGAGCGCGATCGAAATCCGCGCCGGCGTGTTCATGCTCGTGCCGTAGGTCATGTTCACCACCGCAGCGGCGATCAGCAACGAGACCAGGTTCATCACCTTGAGCAGTGGGTTGATCGCCGGGCCGGCGGTGTCCTTGAACGGGTCGCCGACCGTGTCGCCGATGATCGTGGCCTCGTGGGCGGGCGAGCCCTTGCCCCCGTGGTTTCCATCCTCGACGAGCTTCTTGGCGTTGTCCCAAGCACCACCGGAGTTGGCAAGGAAGATCGCCATCAAGACACCGGTCACGATTGCGCCGGCCAGGTAAGAGCCCAGCGCACCCACTCCGAGGCCGAATCCGACCGCGACCGGCGCCATCACGGCAAGCAGACCCGGTGTGGCCAGCTCGCGAAGCGAGTCGCGCGTGCAGATGTCGACGACCTTGCCGTACTCGGGCCGACCAGTTCCTTCCATGATCCCGGGGATCTCACGGAACTGACGACGCACCTCGAAGACGACCGCGCCGGCAGCGCGCCCGACTGCGTTGATTGCGAGCCCGGAGAAGAGGAAGACCACCGCGCCGCCGAGCAGCAGACCGACCAGGTTCGCCGGGTTGCCGACGTTCAGAATCCCCTGCAGGCTCTCCTTGGCGTAGTCGGAGAGATTCGCCATGTCGAGGCTCGACGCGGCGCCGGTAATCGCGTCGCTGAAGGAGCCGAACAGCGCTGTCGCGGCCAGGACTGCCGTCGCGATCGCGATGCCCTTGGTGATCGCCTTGGTCGTGTTGCCGACCGCGTCGAGCTCGGTCAGGATCGCGACGCCCTCGCCGTGGACGTCACCGGACATCTCGGCGATGCCCTGCGCGTTGTCCGAGACCGGGCCGAAGGTGTCCATCGCGACGATCACGCCGACGGTCGTCAGCAGGCCACAGCCTCCGAGAGCAACCGCGAAGAGAGCCAGCGTCACGCTGCCGCTGCCGAGCAGGAACGCTCCGAACAGCGCAGCCGCGATGACGACGGCCGTGTAGACCGCGGACTCGAAGCCGACCGAGATGCCGGACAGGATCACCGTCGCCGCACCCGTCAGCGAAGTCTTGCCGACGTCCTTGACCGGACGGTGCTCGGTGCCGGTGAAGTAGCCGGTGAGCGACAGGATCACCGCGGCCAGGACGATGCCGATGAGCACGGCCAGGGTGGCGAAGAGCCGCGGGTCGCCGTTGTGACTGGCCAGGCTCGATACGCCCAGATCGGCGAACGAGCTCGGGAGGTAGACGTAGGCGGCGATCGCCGAGCCGATGGCCGACACCAGGGCCGAGATGTAGAACGACCGGTTGATCGTGCGCAGGCCGCCCTCACCGGCGCGGGGCCGGGTGATGTAGACGCCCAGGATCGCGGTGAGCGCGCCGATGGCCGGAACGATCAGGGGGAAGACCAGGCCATAGGAGCCGAAGGCTGCGCTGCCCAGGATGAGCGCGGCGACGAGGGTCACCGCGTAGGACTCGAAGAGATCGGCGGCCATGCCGGCGCAGTCGCCGACGTTGTCGCCGACGTTGTCGGCGATGGTCGCCGCGTTGCGCGGGTCGTCCTCGGGGATGTTCTGCTCCACCTTGCCGACCAGGTCCGCGCCGACGTCAGCGGCCTTGGTGAAGATGCCACCGCCGACCCTCATGAACATCGCGAGGAGCGCGGCACCGAAGCCGAAGCCCTCCAGGACCGTGGGCGCGTTGTCCTTGTAGACCAGCACCACGACCGAGGCCCCCAGCAGACCGAGGCCCACTGTCGCCATGCCGACCACGCCACCGGTACGGAAGGCGATCCGCATGGCCGTGTCACGACCGCCCTGCTCACGGGCAGCAGCGGCGACACGCACGTTCGCGCGGACCGCCAGCCACATACCCAGGTAGCCGACGGAGGCCGAGAAGCCCGCGCCGACCAGGAAGAACACGGATCGGCTGAGGCGCAGCGCCGTGGTGTCGGCAGGCAGGACCAGAAGCAGCAAGAAGGCCACCACGGCAAAGACGGCTAGCGTCTTGAACTGACGGGTGAGGTAGGCGGAAGCGCCTTCCTGAACCGCCAGGCCGATGGCCTTCATGTTGTCGGTGCCGTCGCCTTCGGCGAGCACCTGGGCGCGGAACACCGCAGCCATGATCAGACCGATCACGGCGATGGCGCCCACAACGACAACCAGGGTCACGTTGGTGCCGGACAATGCGTCCTCCTCATCGGGGCCTATCGGCCATTCACTATTGACTGCAGAGCGAAGGTCCGCGCCGGGCGGGTGTGACCGTCCTCACGAACGCTCGGAGTCTAGCCATGACGCTCGGCGCCTGGGGACCTCGGCTAGTGCAATCCCTCACACGGAACGATCCAATTTTGCGATTCCCCGCTGTCTCAGCGCGATATCGCACCCGAGTGCTTGCCGCCGGCTTTGCCAGACTGCTGCTCGTGTCAGGGACGAACGCCCATCCGGTCGCAGGCGCTGCAGGCCGCCTCGCCGCGGGGCGGCGCGACCGGCTCACCCATGTCGAGCGTCTCGACGCTCGACCCGGTGAACGCGTCCCCTGGCCGGACTGGGTGGCACCTCAGGTGGTCGCTGCCCTCCAGGGGCAGGGGATCGAACAGCCCTGGGCCCACCAGGTCGCCGCCGCCGATCTGGCGCACTCCGGCAGCCACGTCGTCCTTGCGACCGGCACCGCATCGGGCAAGTCGGCGGCGTACCTGATGCCGGCGCTGACCGTCGTCGAGGAGCGCCGTCGGACCAACAACCGGCCCGGCGCCACTGCCCTCTATCTCTCGCCGACAAAGGCGTTGGCCAACGATCAGCTCACCGCGCTCTATTCCCTGGACCTCGGGCGGCTGCGCGCCACCACCTATGACGGGGACAGCGACGGGGACAGCCGTGCCTGGGCGCGCGACCACGCCGAGTACGTCCTGACCAACCCCGACATGCTCCACCACGCACTCCTGCCGGGCCATCGACGCTGGTCGCGATTCCTGGGGCAACTGCAGTACGTCGTCGTCGACGAGTGCCATCACTATCGGGGCGTCTTCGGAGCCCACGTCGCGTCGGTGCTGCGGCGACTCAGGCGTGTCTGTGCGCTGCACGGCGCGGACCCGACGTTCATCCTGGCGTCCGCGACGGCGGCCGACCCGGCCACCACGGCAACGCGGCTGACCGGGCTGCCCACCACAGCCGTCACCAAGGACGGCTCCGCGCGGGGCCCCGTCACCGTGATGCTCTGGGAGCCTCCGCTCTCCTCGCTGCTCGGGGAGAACGGCGCCCCGGTCCGGCGCAGCGCCACGGCCGAGGTCGCGGATCTGCTGGCCGATCTGGTGGTGGAAGACGTGCGCACTCTCGCCTTCGTGAGATCGCGCCGCGCCGCGGAGTCGGTCGCCCTGACGGCGGCGGCCCACCTCGAGGAGGTGGCCCCCGGCCTCGGCGGACGAGTCGCGGCCTACCGCGGCGGCTACCTGCCAGAGGAGCGACGGGCGCTGGAGGCCGATCTGCGGTCGGGAGCGCTGACCGGACTCGCGACGACCAACGCCCTCGAGTTGGGTATCGATGTCTCCGGCCTCGATGCGGTGCTGTTGGCGGGTTTCCCGGGAACCCGGTCCGCCCTGTGGCAGCAGATCGGGCGCGCGGGACGCGCCGGCGGCGAGGCGCTCGGGATCATGGTGGCCCGCGACGACCCTCTCGACACCTACCTCGTCCATCACCCGGAAGCTCTGTTCGGAGCCCCGCTGGAGTCCTTCGTCTTCGACCCCGACAACCCCTACGTCCTCGGACCGCATCTGTGCGCCGCCGCGGCCGAGGCTCCGCTGACCGAGTCGGACTTCAACCTGTTCGGTCCTCGGTCCGAAGAGGCGGTGCGATCCCTCTCCGAAGCAGGCCTGCTGCGCAGGAGACACAACGGGTGGTACTGGACCGACCGCCGTCGCGCCACGGACCTCACCGATATCCGCGGCACGGGCGGTGAACCGGTGCGACTGGTGGACCCGGAGACAGGTCGGCTGCTCGGGACGGTGGACCGGGCGTCGGCTCCGCACACCATCCACGCCGGAGCCGTCTACCTCCATCGCGGCGAGACGTACCTGATCGCCGATCTCGATCTGGAGGAGTCGGTCGCGCTCGTCGCACCGGCGGTCGTGGACTACTCGACCACCGCCCGTGATGTCACCGACATCGAGATCTTGCGGACCGAGGAGTCGGAGAGCTGGGGGGACTGCCGGATCGTGCTCGGTGACGTGAGGGTCACCACCCGGGTCGTGTCGTACCTCAAGAAGCGGCTTCCCAGCGGGGAGGTGCTCGGCGAGACCCCGCTCGACCTCCCCGCGCAGGTGCTGGAGACGCGGGCAGTCTGGTGGATCGTCCCGTCGACGTTGCTCTCCTCGAGTGGCCTTTCTGAGCGGGACCTTCCCGGCAGCGCCCACGCAGCTGAGCATGCCGCCATCGGGCTGCTCCCCCTGTTCGCCACCTGCGACCGCTGGGACATCGGGGGCGTCTCCACCGCGCATCATCCCGACACCGGTGAGCTCACCGTCTTCGTCCACGACGGCCACCCCGGGGGCGCCGGTTTCGCGGAGCGCGGCTTCCGCGACGCCCGCGAGTGGCTGGAGGCCACCAGGGACGCGGTGGCTGCCTGCGAGTGTGAGAGCGGATGCCCGTCGTGCGTGCAGTCCCCGAAGTGCGGGAACGGCAACCAGCCACTGGACAGGGCCGGGGCAATCGCACTCCTCGATCTCCTCCTGGCTCACTCGTCCGGATAGAGTCGTGGTGTTCGGCGAGGAAGGAGGGCCGCAGTGGCTCTGGGCATCGTGCTGATCCTGGTGGGAGGGGCGACCTTCGTCGCCTTCATCGTGTGGGGCGCCAATGACCCGGCGACCATCAACATCTTGGGTCTGCGCGCGGACACCAACTCACTGGTGGTCTTCGTGATCGGAGCGGTGGCGGCCACGCTGATTCTCGTCGGCATGAGGTCGCTTCTGAACGGCATCAGGCGCGACGTCAAGCGGATGCGCCAGACGCGTGACCTCAAGCAGAAGGCGGAGACCGCCACCCGCGCCGCCGAGGAGGCAGCCCGTGCCGCGGAGCTGGCCAAGGAGAAGGCCTCCAAGTCCGAGCACGCCCCGACGCGCACCGATGAGTCGCACGTCCACTCCACCCCGGAGAGTCCACCTCAGCCCTGATCCGCCGCAGCGAGGGGAAGGACGGCGACGACCCGCCCGCCCGACGGTGTCGGACCCGCCTCCAGCGTGCCCCCGACCAGGCCGGCCCGCTCGGCCATCGACGACAGCCCCACGCCCGGCCGCCACGGCGCGCTCGCCTCACCGTCGTCCTCGACCTCGACCTCGAGCGAGCTCCCGGAACCCCGCAGCGTCGCCCTCACCCGGGTGGCGCCGCTGTGCCGCGCCGCGTTGACCATGGCCTCGACACCGATCCGGTACGCCGCCACCTCGACAGCCGCGCCGAGATCCGGCAGGCCGCCCTCGGCGACCACCGACACCCGGATCTGGCGACCGTCCCGGTGGCGCAGGCCCTCGCCGGCCTGCGTGAGCGCGGGCACCAGCCCGAGCTGGTCGAGGGCCGGGGGTCGCATCCCGTACACGATCCGCCGGATCTCTGCGACCGTCTCCGTCGCCTCTGCCCGGATCTGACGGAGCAGGTCCTCGCTCACCTCCACGTTGCCACGCAGGCTGTTGCGCGCTGCATCCGCGAGGTAGGCCATCCCGGAAAGCCGCGGCCCGAGCCCGTCGTGCAGATCCCGGCGCAGTCTCCGTCGCTCGTCCTCGAGGAGCGCCACCGTCTCGCGGCGTGACTTCTGGAGGTCGTCGGCGAGAGCCTCGGTGCGCAGCACCTGCGCGATCAGCGGGACCACCACGCCGAGCGCATGCCGGTCCTGCGCACCGAACCTGACGTCTCCCGAGCGCACGCCGACCACCAGGACGGCATCTCCTGCTACTGGGAGGGTCCTGGTGTTGTCTGTGACCTCGCCACTCTCGGCAAGCGGCTCGTCGCCCTGGAAGAGCCCCACGTACGGCAGGGCCATCGACTCCCGCACCGCCTCCACCACCGCCAGCGGCCCGAGCTCGGCCCGTCCCGCGACGTACGTAGCGGCCCCGATCGGATCCGGACGGTCCCCGAAGAGCAGTCGGTCGACGACACCTCTCAGTGCCCGTCGCACCGGCTCGAACCCTGCGGCAAGCACAGCGCCCATCAGACCGAGGAGTCCGGTGTTCGCCGCCCCACCGCCGGCCACGTTCAACAGCGATGCTCCGTCCGCCTGCTCGAGCGTGCCGAGCCAACTGGCAATCGCCGAGAAGCTGGCGAGGTATGCCAGTCCGGTCAGGACCCAGACGACGCCGCTAACAGCCAAAGCCCGCCCATCGACCCGGGTCGGCGACCGAGCCCCGAGCCACAGCAAGGGTCCGATCGCCACCCAGACGACGACGCCGGTCACACCCGCGATGTCGCCCGCGAGGCTGAAGACGACGACGCCGAAGAGAAGCATCGCGGCGGAGCCGGCGAAGACGAGCCACAGCAGGGCCCGGCGGTCCTCTTCGCCGCTGGTCTCCAGGCGCCACCACACGACCACGACGACGAGGGCGAGGACCGCGCTGATGAACCACCCCAAGACATTGCTTCGGCCGGTGAAGAACAGCGACAGCGTGCCGGTCACCGCGACACCGGCCATCGACACCAGGAACACCGGTGCCCGCCACAGCAAGCGTGGATAGGCAACAAGCGCCAGGGGCACCAGGAGAAGGCCGCCGGCGGCGAAGGGGACGTAGGAAGCAGCCCTGTGGCCGTCCCCGATGAGCCAGATCCCCACGAACCCAGCCACAGCCGCCAGAGCCAGAAGGACTCCGGAGAACCGCGCTCGCGGCCCCATCGCCATGGCGACTCCGGACCCCAGGAGGGTCGCAGCCAGAACGAGGAGCGAGAGCAGGACGGCGGTCGGGATCATGGACTCCCGCCCAGCCCCTCCTGCCGGGCCCGCACGATCGCCTGCGCCCGGTCGGCCACTTGGAGCTTCGAGAAGATCGCGGTGAGGTTGTTGCTCACCGTCTTCGGTGAGAGGAAGAGCCGCGCGGCGATGGTGGCGGTCCCGTGCCCCGACGCCAACAGATCCAGCACCTCCCGTTCCCGCTCGGTGAGCTCAGGGAACGGCTCGACCTTCGACGCCGGCTCGCGACCGAAGAAGTCCAGCAGGCGCGAGGCAACACCGGGGCCGAAGGTGACCTGGCCGGCCGAGACCGCGTTGAGAGCGGTCACGACTTCGTCCTGCTCTGCCGCCTTGAGCAGATAGCCCTTGGCGCCGGCCTGCAGGGCGGAGAACACAGCGGCGTCGTCGACGAACATGGTCAGGATCAGCACCGAGACGTCGGGGGCGACATCTCGGATCCGACGGGTGGCTTCGAGCCCGTCGATCCCGGGCATATTGACGTCCATCAGCACGACGTCGGGGCGCAGCAGTTGTGCCTCCTTCACCGCCTGGAGTCCGTCGGACGCCTCCCCGGCGACCTCATACCCATCCAGGGTGGAGATGAGCGCGCGCAGGCCACCCCGGAAGACCGGGTGGTCATCAGCGAGCAAGATGCGAGTCGGCGTCACTGGTCCATCATGGCGACGAAACGCCCGCACGAGAACGGGAAGATCCTCCCGGGGCCTCGGGAAAGGCAGGGAGGGGGACAGGAGCCACGGCCCTGTCGACGGCGGCGTTCGTCTCTGGAGAGTGAGATCGTCCTTCCATCCAGCCAAGGAGCAACCATGAAGCGCTTCAGCGCGGCACAGAAATGGGGCTTCGGCCTCGCCATCCTCCTGAGCGTCGCCAACATCCTCGGCACTATGCCGCTCTTCTTTGTGACGTTTCCGGAGGGGACTGCCACTCCGCCGCCCCTCGTTCTCGCCTTCGACATCGTTCTGTCGGCGGTCACGGTCGTCGGCGTGATCATGGCGTGGGCCAAGCGCAACCTTCTGGCGCTACGCATCTCCGCCGGGCTCCTGATCATCAACATGCTGACCGCCCTGCCGGCGTTCTTCGTCAACTCCGATCCCGACCTCAGAAACATCGCGGCCGGGCAGTCGCTCGTGACCATCTTGGCCGTCGCTCTCATGTTTGCCGGGCCACGCTCGAGGACCGTCCTCGAAACCAGTTAGCGGCCGGCTCGGGCGACAGCCGGCAGCGACAACTCGATGCCGAAGGGCTCGGCAACGCGCACCTCAGCCTCCACGAGGACCGCTGCGCCGTCCACCCGGCAGGAACGCAACGATGCCCCGTTGGCGGCGACGATGCGCTCGACCGCCGCGCACGGCTCCCCGCCGGCCACCATCGCGGAGGCGCCGGCAAGGGCCCCGAGGTCCGCCGCGCTCGCCGCGCGTTCACGGGCGAGCCACAGGGAGCTCACCGACAGCGCAGCAATGGTGCACGGAACCACGATGGCGATCCCCAGCAGCGCCAGCATCGAGCCACTTCCCCGCTCCCCCCTCAAGTCGTCGCTCACTCGCGGGCCGCCACGCTCGTCGCCTCGACCCGCGGAGAGGGGACGAAGGAGAAGATGCCGCCGGGCCCGGGCACTCCGGCGCCCACAGTGACGGTCACTATCCGGCCGTCGTTGCTCACCGAGACCGTTGCGCCGTCCGGAGCAACGCGACGGGCGAGCGCCTCGGGGTCGGCATCGCCACGCGCGGCGGCCCGGGCGGTCTCACGCGCAGCCTCTTGGACACGGAGCTGGGTGACCCCGAGGGAAACCAGCCAGACCATGGCGAGGGCAACGGCCATCAGCACCGGCATCGCCATGGCGAACTCCGCGGTCACCGCGCCCCGTTCAGAACGCGAGGGTGGGACGCGCTTGCTGCGCGCCCCACCCTCGCTTCGTCCTTGGGAGACCATCAGATGCTGATCCCCACGAGGTTCAGTGCCCACTTGAACAGGGCCATCAGCAACTGCTTGCCCCAGTCGCTGGTGAGAATGCTGATCAGGACTCCCACGAATCCGACGCCGGCTGCCGTGACCGCGGCGTACTCGGCCGTGATGGCCCCGCGCTCAGAACGCGCGAGCATTCGTCCCAGGGACGGGACTGACAGGGCCGTGGAGCGGACCTGAAGCAGGAACTTCGACATGTTGACCTCCAGACGAGAGCGCCGTTCGGCGCGTGGATGTTGGGGGTGACTGTCGTCGGCTCGTTGCCCTGTCGCGACGGACGTTCGGGTCTCTGGGGAGGGACATCCAAGACGCGACAGTTGGGGACAACTTGTGGCCTAGACCTAGACGAGGAACTGCTGCACAGCACCCGCGATCAGCGGGACGATCCCGACGACCACGAACGCCGGGAGCAGACACACGCCGAGCGGAGCAGCTGCCTTGGCGGAGACCGTGCGCGCTGACGACTCCCGGACGGCGCGATCGATGGTGCGCAGATCCTCTGCGCCGCGCCGCATCGCCTCCGTGACTGAGCTGCCGGTCTCGGTGGCTCTCAGAAAGGCCCGCCCCACGCCGCCGAACTGTGGATGCTCACCCAGCGCCCGCCAGACCGAGACGGGCTCGGCCCCCAGATCCAGACTCGCGGTGAAGATCGCCAGCTCTGCCTCCGCCAGCGGCCCTGCGGACTGAGCCGCGAGCCGGAGCGCAGAGCCCGGGTCACGACCGGCGGCGAGAGCACCGGCCACCAGGTCAGCGAGAAGAGGGGCAAGCCGCTGGAGGGCGGCCCGGCGCGCCTTCTCCGGGCGGCTCTCCAACCGGCCCAACGACTTCCAGGCCAACAGCCCGCCCAGCACACCGACCGCAAGCCCGAGGGCCCCTCCGAGCATCACGTAGCTGACCATGACCACCCCGGAGACCCCGACGACGGCAAGGAGGTTCCCGTCACCAGGACGCCGGTCTCCCACCCGACCCAGACCGCGAGGTCGAACCGGGACCCACAAAGAGGCTGCAACCCCCGCAGCCAAGGCGGCCAGAAGACCGGCCGCCATCACGGTCCGGCCCCCTGGTCACCGAGCTGATCCACCCAACGCAACCCGGCCAGGGCCAGCAACACCCCGAGTGTGAGACAACCGATGCCGGGCCAGCTGCGCAGCAGGAACCCCCACGGATCGAATCCCAGGCCACGGCCCAGAGCAAGCAGGAGGAAGGGAAGGGCCGCCAGAAGCCGAGCCGTGGCCCGGGCCGACGCGAGCTCCCCCGAGACGAGTGTGGCCAGGCCCAGATCTGCGCGTGCCTGGTCGGCGGACCTGGCCAGAGCCTCGGCGAGGCTGGCTCCCGCTTCCGTGCTCAGCTGCCACGAGGCGGCGACGGGGAGCAGAGAGTCCGCACCCGGCGTCTGACTCAGCACCCGAAGAGCCCCGGGTACGTCCCCGCCCAGGCGCGCCGTCTCAGCAGGCTCACGCAACAAGGGGTACTGCTCGGCGACCCGCGCCAGGGCATCAGCCGGAGCTCGTCCTGCCCGGACCTCGCCCGCGAGCGCCTCCCCCATCTCCACCGTGCTGCGCCGGAGCTCCGACGCCGCGCCGCGTGCCCGGTCTCGCCGGACCAGATCAGCGATGCCGGCCGCAGCCACAGCCGCCACGCCGAACAAGGCCAAGGCTCTCGGCCCGAGCGCGGCCAACGTCAGCAGTGCCACCGGCACCAGCGCGAGAAGAACTCGCCAGCTCCTGCGTCCAGTAGCTGGAGCGCGGACGACCGCGGGTCGAGACACCAGGAGCCAGGTCGCCGACGCTGCGATGACCGCAGCCGCTAGCGCGACCGCGCTCATCGCAGCCCGATCCGTTCGAACAGCGGTACCAGATCGGTCAGAGCGGTGGTGCTCCCATCGTCGGTGAACCGCACCGCCGGGCGAACCACCGCTTGCCCGCCGGCCTCGCGGTCGAAGAGACCGACCTCCCGGACCAGGCGCCGACCGGAACGAGCCCGCCCCACGTGCACCACGACGTCGAGTGCGGCGGACACCTGGCTGTGGACGGCATCGAGAGCGAGCCCCGCGGCAGAGGCGAGTGCCTCGAGCCGCGCGGGCACATCGCCGGCCGAGTTGGCATGCAGGGTGCCGCAGCCCCCCTCGTGTCCGGTGTTCATGGCGGCCAGGAGGTCGGTGACCTCGCCACCGCGCACTTCCCCGACGACCAGACGGTCCGGCCGCATTCGTAGCGCCTGACGGACCAGGGCTTGCAGGTCGACCTGACCTGCTCCCTCGACGTTCGCCGGCCGCGCCTCCAGCCCGAGGACGTGCGGATGCTCCGGCCGCAGCTCGCTGGAGTCCTCCACGATCACGATCCGCTCCCGCGGGTCGACCAGCGACAGAAGAGCGTTGAGCAGTGTGGTTTTCCCCGATCCGGTGCCGCCCGAGACCAGGAAGGCGACCCTGCTGCGCACCACTGCCGCGAGGATGCTTCGCCCGTCGTCATTGACGGCGCCGCGCTCGTGAAGTTCGTCGAGGGAGAAGGCGACCCTGCGCGGGACGCGGAGCGAGAGAGCCGTGCCAGGGCGGGCCAACGGGGCGAGGAGCGCGTGGAAGCGAGTGCCGTCCGGCAGGCGTACGTCGACGTAGGGGCAAGCGTCGTCGAGTCGGCGACCCCCCGAGGCGGCCAGTCGTTGGGCGAGCCTCCTGACCTCCCCGTCGTCGTCGAACCTGATCTCGGTGAGCTCCAGTCCGTCGCCGCGGTCGAGATACACCGCACCAGCACCGTTGACCAGCACGTCGGTCACCCCCGGCAGGCGCAGGAGCGGCTCGAGTCGCCCGGCACCGTGCACATCGCGCTCGAGCCGGTCCACGACCGCGAGCACCGTCTCCGAGCCGACGGGGCGCGACTCGCTGCGCAGAATGCGAGCGACGGCGGACGCGGACAACCCCTCCCCCGTTCGCGCGAGCTGCGCGCGGACCTGGTCGACCAGGCCGTCCGCCGACGTGCTCATGACGCTCCCGCCAGTCGACGCGCCAACGCCTCGGCTGCACGCGTCATCGGGGACCGTCGCCGATGGCAAGGCCCCAGCCCCAGATCGAGACGCTCCTCCAAACCCCGGTCCTCCCCCAGGACCACGTGTTGTTGGACCCCCAGCGCGGCTGCGACATCGTTCGCGTCCGCGGACCGAGAGGTCGTCCGAACGACAAGCTCGACCGCGTCCCGTGAAGGCAGTCGCTCCAGGATCCGGCGGGCGCCGCGGACCCCTCGGACATGCGCCGCGCAGACCACGACGACCCGGTCGCAGGTCGCAAGCACCGAAGTAGCAGCGTCATCGCCCCAGCGCGGAAGGTCAACGACCACCACGTCATGGCCACGACGTGCTGCCGTGAGCACCTCACGCGCCACCCCCGGGTCGACGGCATCGGGGCGAGACCCGAACCCCAGGACCGCCGGGCCGCTCGTGCGCGGCAAGGCGTCACGGAGGGCGGATGCGGTTAGCCGGCCAGGGGCCGCATGGAGGTCGGACCAGCGGATGCCTTCCTCCACCTCCGAGCCGAGCACCCCTTCCACCCCGGCGCCTACCGGGTCGAGGTCGAGCAACGCGGTCGGTCCCGCCCCGGCCATGACGACGGCCACAGCCGCGGCCAGGGAGCTGGTCCCGACGCCACCGGAAGCGCCCACGAATCCCCAGACGTGTCCGGCGTCGGTCCCGACATCTGCAGCCTCGGTCAACCGGTCCAGCAGCCACGGCTCAGCCGCAGGCAGCTCGGCAACATGATCGGCCCCAATAGCCAAGGCCTCGCGCAACACGGCCTCGTCGGCGGGCCCGGGGACCGCCACGATCACGCCGGCCCTGCGGTGTGGTCGCAGACGAGCGATCTCAGCGAGCGCGTCGGCTCCAACGATGACCGACCCCGGAGAACCCCATCGAACGACAGCGGCACCCGGGTCGGACGTCCGCTCGACGTCAACACCGGCCGCCGCCGCGAGGCGGAGGACGACGTCGACGAGGCGGTCGTCATGGCTGGCAAGAAGAGTGGTCGGCGAGGGGTCAACAGGCATGTCGGCAGGCTCCCCGCACACACCCCGCACCTGCCCGATGGCATCGTCAGGTTGTGAATACGGTTACCGACCTGACGCCTGGGGACGATTACTGGCAGGATCGGTGCGAGGAGGAGAAGCAGTGGCAACGAAGCGGTCCCCGAAGCGCGCTGGACGTCCTGCTGCCTTCTTCGACCTGGACAAGACCATCATCGCCACCTCGAGCACACTCGCGTTCAGCAGACCGTTCTTCCGGGGGGGCTTGATGACCCGTCGAGCGGTTCTGCGCGGGGCGTATGCCCAGTTCGTCTTCGTCTCCAGTGGAGCCGACGCCGACCAGATGGAGCGGATGCGCAGCTTCCTCACCTCGATGGTCCGCGGCTGGCCGGTCGACAGTGTGCGAGAGATCGTCGCGGAGGCCCTGCACAACGTGATCGTGCCGGCCGTCTACGACGAGGCCGTGCGACTGATGAGCGATCACCACATGGCCGGCCGCGACGTCATCATCGTCTCTGCCTCAGGCCAGGAGATCGTGGAGCCGATCGGCGACCTGCTGGGTGTGGACACCGTGCTGGCAACGTCGATGGTGGTGGAGCACGGTCGCTACACCGGCGAGATCGAGAACTATCTGTACGGCGACAACAAGGCCGAAGCGATGCGCAAGCTCGCCGAGGAGCTCGGATACGACCTCTCGATCTCCTACGCCTACAGCGACTCGATCACCGACCTGGCGATGTTGGAGGCGGTTGGACACCCCTACGTCGTCAACCCGGACAAGGACTTGCGGAAGGCAGCCGAGGAACGCGGCTGGGAGATCCTGACGTTCGAGAAGCCGATCGCACTGCGCTCCAACGTGCCGCTCAACCCGAGCAAGCAGACGTGGGCGGCGGTCGCCACAGGTGCGGCAGCGACCGCCGCGGCAGCGGGGTACTTCGCCGTCAAGCACCGAGCACGCCAGAAGCTCGGGTAGACCTCGGGGAGACCTCGCCGCGCCCCGGCAACAGAGTCCAAGGCCCCTTGCCCGCCGATGGTGCCGAGGGATAGAACTGTGGTGAAGAACAACTCCACAGTCAGCACACGGACCGGGCACCCACGCGGCGACCTCCCTTCTCATCAGGGCGTTGGCCTCGGGTGCACCCCGGGGCGACAGATAACGGTGCACGCCTGGTAACTCGGCTCCGTGTGTCTGCGAACGGCATCAACCGGAAACGGTCTGATGCCGTTCGCCCTGTCCCGCCCTGTGCGGTCGGCGCCAGGGTTGAGCTCAGTCGTTGAGCGGACTGAGTTCGGCGGCCAGCGCATAGGCCTCGCTCGCGTAGAGCAGCCACGACCGGACCCCGTCGGGTCCGCCCTCGGCGTACCCGCGCAGGTTCGACTCGTACTCCGCCTGAAGCCGCAGGTGCGCTGCCTCAGGCACGGTCAACGAGGTCGGGTCGACCCCACGTTCGACCAGCACCATCCGCTCAGCGGCGCGGGCCACCACCGAGTCGAGCGAGCCGAAGGGCCGGACGGTCGCCAGCTCGGCATGCACCACTGCCGCAACAACCAGCGCAGGTGCCTGCAACGGCGCGGTGAGCACCTCTCCGAGGGAGCGGAGCCGCTGGGCGCGCTCGGCGTCCGTCGGCCTCCCAGCCTCCTCGGTGCCCGCGGCCAACAGATGCAGTCGGGCGAAGGCCTGCGCCGGGGTCCTCGAGAGCAGCGGCGCCAACGACATCAGCTCAGTGGACACCCGCAAGGCCGACGTGCTCGGTCCGTCGATTGACCCGGCCCGCAACTGGTCCAAGGTGACTGTCGAGCCGCTCAGGCGGGCGGAGGCGAAGGCTCCGCGGAACAGGCTCTCGGTGGTGATCTCCGGTGTCGTACGGCGCAGGCCCCGATCCCGCAGGAGCGCATCGATGCCGTCGCGGGCCGCCGCCATCGCCGACGCGACCCCCTCAAGGGCGGTCAACTGGCTCAGCGGATCGGTCGGCACGGTCGCCAAGGATAGTGCCCAGGACAGGTGCAGGACGGATGCGCGACGGTGCGCCTCCGAAACCGACCCGCTTCCGGTTGCTAGCGTCTCGATCGATGGACCCGTCCTTCCCCCAGCAGACCGACACCGCGGCCTTCACCGCCCCCGCGGCGGCGGGGAGCGCCCCGACGGCCGACCCCGCACTGTCGTTCGGAAAGGTCGCTGAGATCTACGACCGAGGGCGTCCGTCCTATCCGCCCGAGGCCGCCCGCTGGTTGACCGGCGAGGGTCGCGCCCGGGTTCTGGAGCTGGGCGCTGGCACCGGCAAGCTCACCGAGCCGTTGGCTGCCCTCGGACACAACGTGATCGCCACCGAGCCGTCCGCGGCGATGGCCAAGCGGATACCCGCCCGGGCTCCGCGCGCCCGCGTCGCGCTCGCCCGCGCCGAAGAGCTCCCCATCGCGGACGCCAGCGTGGACGTGGTCGTGAGCGCGCAGGCGTTCCACTGGTTCGACCATGAGTCGGCCCTGCCCGAGATCGCTCGGGTGCTGCGACCCGGCGGAACCTTGGCCCTGGTGTGGAACATGCGCGACGAACGGATCCCGTGGGTGCGTCGGCTGAGCCGGATCATCGACGGTCGCCAGGACCGGGTCCCCCTCGCCTTGGACGCACTCGATGCTTGCGAGTACTTCGGCACCATCGAGACCGAGACGTTCCGGATCTGGCAGCCGCTGCGTCGTCCGGACCTGCACGATCTGGTCCTCTCCCGGTCTTCGGTCTCGGTGCTGCCCGCCGAGGCCCAGGAGCAGAAGCTCGCCGAGGCCGACGCGCTCTACGAGGAGTACGGCCGGGGCCCGGACGGCATGCTGCTGCCCTATCTCTGCGAGTGCTACCGCGCCGCCGTGGTCGCGGCACCGCCACCGCGGCCGCTGCCCGCACCGGCCGACGAGAGCGCCGAGCGGGACGTGGGTGAGGACACCGTCGCGATGAGCGCACCGCCCTTCTCACGCCCCCGCGTTCAGGACACCGACGACGGGCACATCCTCATCGACTTCCGCTGACCTCCACTCAGCCCCCGGCGGTCGCCGGGGCCGCCGGCCGTCGAGCCGAACCCGCCTCGAGCACGGTCCAAAGACGGGACGAAGGCAGTCCGAAGGCAGTCCAGAGGCAATACTGTGCTGCCCATGAGCGATTGGTCCCGGTGGTCGCGGTGGTCGTGGTGGCCGCGCAACAGGGCACTCGGTAGCGAGGCTGACCGAGCCACCTTCCGCACGCTCCACACCGCGTCGCAGGCCGCGCCCGCACTGCGCGCCGGCCTGACGGCGACCTCCGCCCAGAAGTCGTCGGGGTACCTCCGGGCGCTGCTCGGCACGCCCGCGCTGGCTCTCACCAGCACGGTGGCCTCGCTCGCGTGGGACGGCTATGGGGACCATCACGCCGACCAGACCACGCTTCTTGCGACTCGAGCGGTCGAGGAAGGCGCGACGTTCGTCGTGAGCAGGAAGGACCTGCCCTGTCCCAAGGCCGCCTGCCCCATTCGGTCCGGAGCTGTCGCCCCGCTCGTCGTCGACGAGAAGGTCGTCGGCACGCTGCAGGCCTTCACCGGCTTCACGGACGCGGGGCTGGTGCGAGCCACCGAGGAGGTCGCCGCGTGGGTCTCATCGCAGCTGGAGCTCGCCGAGCTGGACGTGTCCCGTAGCCGACTGATGGAGGCCGAGGTGCGGGCGCTGCGCGCGCAGATCAGCCCGCACTTCATCTATAACTCACTCACCACCATTGCGTCGTTCACCCGGACCGATCCCGACCGCGCCCGTGAGCTGCTCCTCGACTTCGCCGACTTCACCCGCTACTCATTCCGCCGCTACGGGCCCTCAACGACCCTCGCTGAAGAGCTGCGCTCCATCGAGCGCTACGTCGTCTTGGAGCAGGCTCGTTTCGGTGATCGACTTCAGGTGGTGCTCCAGGTCGCGCCCGAGGTGCTGTCGGTGCCGATCCCCTTCCTGTGTCTGCAGCCTCTGGTGGAGAACGCCGTACGACATGGCCTGGAGGGCCGCCCTGAAGGCGGAACCATCCAGCTGATCGCCCGCGATGCGGGCCAGGAGTGCGTGATCACGATCGAGGACGACGGGATCGGGGTGGAGCCGGAGCAGATCCGCAACGTGCTCTCCGGGGAGCCCGCGAGCGACTCGGTCGGGCTCGGCAACGTTGATGAGCGCCTCCGCGCGACCTTCGGCGACGACTTCGGGCTGGTCGTCGAGACCGCTCCTGCGGCGGGCACCAAGGTCACCGTCCGCATCCCCAAGTTCGCCCCGGGAGTGCAGCCATGACCGAAGGCCTTCGAGTCCTCGTTGTCGACGACGAGACGCCCGCACTCGACGAGCTCGCCTGGCTCCTGCGCCGGGACCATCGAGTCACTGAGGTTCACGCGACCGACTCACCCACCGATGCACTGAAACTGCTCCAACAGTTCGAGATCGATGCCGTGTTCCTCGATGTGAAGATGCCCGGACTGAACGGAGTTGAGCTGGGGACGATCATCTCGCGATTCGCCAACGCCCCAGCCACGGTCTTCGTCACCGCTCACGAGGAGCATGCCGTGGAGGCGTTCGACCTCAACGCCGTGGACTACGTGCTCAAGCCGGTCCGAGAGGAGCGTCTCCGCGAAGCCGTACGGAGGATCACGACCGCACGAGGCGCGGGAGCATCCACCGACGACACCATTCCCGTGGCGCTGGGCGGGGTCACCCGGTTCGTGAATCGTTCCGAGATCGCCTACGTCGAGGCGCAGGGAGACTACGCGCGACTGCACACCGCGACCGGGAGCCACCTGGTGAGACTCCCGCTGAGTGCCCTCGAGGAGCGCTGGGCGGACGCTGGCTTCATCCGCATCCACCGCTCCCTTCTGGTGTCGCTGGCCCAGGTCGACGAGGTCCGGGTCGACGACGGGCACTGCACGGTGGTGGTCGCCGGACGTGAACTGCGAGCCAGCCGGCGTCAGTCGCCGATGCTTCGCGAGATGTTGCGCAAGCGCCGCCAGGGGACGAGCGAGGCGGAGTCATGAACGACAAGGAGCACCCCCCGCGGGAGCGGGTGACCGGGCCGCGCGGCGGGCGCTCACGACCGATGTCGGTCACCTCGCACATCAACGCCCAGACCGAGATCGGCGAGCTCTACGTGCGCACTCTTGTCCGAAGCCAGCTCAGGCTGGCGCTGGGAACCGCGGCGATCCTGGTCCTGACCGTCGGCAGCCTCCCTCTGATCTTCCTCCTGCTGCGCAGTGTCGCCGACTACCCCGTATTCGGCGTTCCGGTGGCCTGGATCCTGCTGGGAGCAGGGGTCTATCCGATCCTGCTACTGCTCGCTTGGGGCTACCTCCGCCGCGCTGAACGCAACGAGGCGGCGTTCGACGATCTCGTCCACGGTCCCCAGGGCCGCCGATGAGCTCCTGGGTGGCCGTCACGGCTGTTCTCAGCGTCTCCCTGGCCACCCTCTTCGTCGGAGGTCTCGGACTGCGGTGGTCCCGGACGACGAGTGACTTCTACGTCGCGTCCCGCGCCGTCCGACCCGGCCTCAACGCCTCGGCGATCAGTGGGGAGTACCTGTCGGCGGCCTCCTTCCTCGGGATCGCCGGGCTGGTGCTCGCGCACGGGGTGGACATGCTCTGGTACCCGGTGGGATGGACCGCGGGCTACCTGCTCCTCCTGGTTTTTGTCGCCGCTCCCCTGCGCCGGTCGGGCGCCTACACGCTGCCGGACTTCGCGGAGTTCCGGGTCGAGTCGCTTCTCGCTCGACGCACGGCCAGCACACTGGTCGTGGTGATCGGCGTGCTCTACCTGGTGCCGCAGTTCCAGGGAGCGGGCCTGACCCTCGGAGCCCTGGCCGGGGCTCCACGCTGGGTCGGGGGCGCCTTGGTCGGGATCATCGTGCTCGCGAACGTCGTCGTCGGCGGGATGCGCAGCATCACGATCGCCCAGGCGTTCCAGTACTGGGTCAAGCTCCTCGCCCTGCTCTTCCCCTTGGTCCTGCTGCTTAGGTTCTGGGTCTTCCACGGATCCCCGGCGGCCCCGCTGCGCACCTCCGACTGGGTGGAGCCGATGAGCGGATCGCACTCGCTCTACCTGACGTACTCGCTGATCCTCGCCACCTTCCTCGGCACAATGGGGCTGCCGCACGTAGTCGTTCGCTTCTACACCAACCCGGACGGACGGGCGGCCCGGCGCACGACGCTCCTCGTCCTCGCTCTGCTGAGCCTCTTCTACTTGCTCCCCACCATGTACGGGGTGCTTGGGCACATCTACGTACCTGACCTCGTGTCGGCCGGGAAGGCCGACTCGGTGGTGCTCGAGCTGCCGCAGCGAGTCTTCGGTGGCACCACAGGAGAGATCCTTTCCGCGCTCGTGGGCGCCGGCGCATTCGCCGCCTTCCTCTCGACGTCCTCCGGCCTGGTGGTGTCCGTGGCCGGGGTCGTCTCCCAAGACCTGATCAGCCGATGGCAGGAGGGGGTGACCGCGTTCCGCATCGCCGGCGTCGTCGTGGTCTCCGGGGCCCTCGCGCTCACCGCGGTATCGGCCGGCCTGGCCGTGGCGCACGCCGTTGAGCTGGCCTTCGCCGTTGCCGCGTCCACCTTCTGCCCTCTGCTGCTCCTCGGTATCTGGTGGCGTGGCCTGACTGCGCGGGGAGCGGTCCTCGGCATGGTGGCCGGGGGCGGCTCCGCGGGCTTCGCCGTCGCCGGGGCCATGGTCGGCATCTCGCCCGCTGGGTGGACCGGGGCACTGATGGCCCAGCCCGCCCTGGTGACGGTCCCCCTGGCATTCACCGTGATGGTGCTGGCCTCTTTGGCTGACCGGCGAGCGCGTCCTCCGCACCTGGCCAGCACCATGGTCAGACTGCACACCCCGGAGGCGATCCCACTGGACCGGGGCACATTCCATCCCGAACGCACCCGCCGCTGATCGAGTCGAGGGGCCGATTCATCGGTCCGGGTGCCGTTCGTCGCCCTGGGACGACCGCTCGTCGCAGTGTGACGGGGCGCACACCGAAACAGTTGCCGCGTTCACAGACCGTTGGTCCCGCCCCTCTGTTGCGCTCGTCACATCTGCTCCTAGCGTCAAACGTCCGATCACTCACCAATGAGGGAGAGTTCATGTCAGCAACACAAGCCCCCGCCCCGGGGTCGCATATCGCTAACCCGGCTCCGCTGGGTCTTGCCGGCTTCGCCCTGACGACCTTCGTCCTGAGCTGCTTCAACTCGGGTCTTCTGGACGCGGGCGGCACGGGCGTCGTTCTCGGCCTGGCTCTCGCCTACGGCGGTCTGGCTCAGCTCCTCGCCGGAATGTGGGAGTTCACCAAGGGCAACGTCTTCGGTGCAACCGCGTTCTCGTCGTACGGCGCCTTCTGGATCTCGTTCTGGTGGCTCATCGAGCATGATGCAGGCGGGCTTCCGGCCGGTTCCGGTGCCGTCGCTGTGTACCTGCTCGCATGGGGCATCTTCACCGCCTACATGACCATCGGCGCAGCGAAGGTCAGCACGCCGGTCTTCGTCGTGTTCATCCTCCTGACGATCACGTTCTTCGTCCTGGCATGGGGCGACTTCGGTAGCGGCAGCACGACGATCCACCACATCGGTGGCTACCTCGGCCTCGCGACCGCGTTCGCAGCGTGGTACGCCTCGCTCGCCGGCGTAACCGCGTTCACGCACGGCAAGTCGGTCGTTCCAAGCTGATCCGGCTCAGCATCGCAGTACAACGGCCGTCGTCCCACCATGTCCTCCGGGGCAGGGTGGGACGGCGGTCACACCCTTCCGCATAGTCTCAAAGGGGAGAACACACTCCCTCCAGGCAGGAGCCAGCATGTCCGAAGAGACGCTGTCCAACCTTCTTCACGAAACCCGCAGTTTCCCGCCCCCAGCGGAGCTCGCCGCAAACGCCAATGTGACTGCCGCCGCGTATGACGAGGCGAAGGCCGACCGGTTGGCGTTCTGGGGCAAGGCCGCCGAGCGCATCACTTGGGCGGAGCCATTCACCCAGGTCCTCGACTGGAGCGACGCTCCGTTCGCCAAGTGGTTCGTCGGGGGCAAGCTCAACGCCTCATACAACTGCCTCGACCGTCACGTGGAGGCCGGCAAGGGCGACAAGGTCGCCATCCACTGGGTGGGTGAGCCCGGTGACACCCGAGACCTGACCTACTCCGACCTCCTGTCGGAGGTATCCAAGGCCGCAAACGCACTGACCGAGCTGGGGATCAAGGCCGGGGATCGCATCGCGATCTACACGCCGATGATTCCCGAGACCGTCATCGCCATGCTCGCGTGCGCGCGGATCGGCGCTCCGCACACCGTGGTCTTCGGCGGCTTCTCCGCGCAGGCGCTGATCGACCGGATCCAGGACTGTGACGCCAAGCTCGTCATCACCGCCGACGGCGGCTACCGACGCGGCGCACCAGCCGCGCTGAAGCCGGCCGTGGACGAGGCCCTTCCCTCGACCCCGGGTGTCCGCAACGTCATCGTCATCCGCCGGACGGGCCAGGACCTGCCCGAGGGCAGCTGGGTCGACGGACGCGACGTCTGGTGGCACGACGTGGTCGACAAGCAGTCCGACCAGCACACCCCTGAGGCGTTCGATGCCGAGCACCCGCTGTACGTCATGTACACGTCGGGCACGACCGGCAAGCCCAAGGGCATCCTCCACACGACCGGCGGCTACATGGTCGGTACGTCGTACACCCACAACGCGATCTTCGACCTCAAACCGGACAAGGACGTCTACTGGTGCGCGGCCGATATCGGCTGGGTGACCGGGCACTCCTACATCGTCTACGGGCCGCTCGCCAACGGCGTGACCGAGGTGATGTACGAAGGCACCCCGGACACCCCGCACAAGGGTCGGCTGTGGGAGATCATCCAGCAGTACGGCGTGACGATCCTGTACACCGCGCCCACTGCGATCCGCACCTTCATGAAGTGGGGGGACGAAATCCCCGCGAAGTTCGACATGTCGACGCTGCGCATCCTCGGGTCGGTCGGCGAGCCGATCAACCCCGAGGCCTACATGTGGTACCGCGAGCACATCGGCGGTGATCGCTGCCCGGTCGTGGACACTTGGTGGCAGACCGAGAC
The DNA here is from genome assembly GCA_963824105.1 of uncultured Actinomycetota bacterium. Classification (GTDB taxonomy): domain Bacteria; phylum Actinomycetota; class Actinomycetes; order Propionibacteriales; family Nocardioidaceae; genus CAWDVB01. The sequence goes on along the minus strand of CAWGNN010000008.1, from coordinate 115,264 downwards.
CGGAATGATCATGATCAGCCCGCTTCCCGGTGTGACCGCCGGCAAGCCCGGTTCCGCCATGACCCCGATCCCCGGGGTCAGCGCCGACGTCGTCGACGACGCAGGCAACTCGGTGCCCAACGGCTCCGGTGGCTACCTCATCCTGACCGAGCCCTGGCCCGCAATGCTCCGCACCCTGTGGGGCGACGACCAGCGCTACAAGGACACCTACTGGTCGCGCTTCCCCGGACGCTACTTCGCCGGTGACGGCGCCAAGAAGGACGAGGACGGCGACATCTGGCTGCTCGGCCGGGTCGATGACGTCATGAACGTGTCGGGTCACCGTTTGTCGACCACCGAGATCGAGTCGGCCCTGGTGTCGCACCCGAAGGTCGCCGAGGCGGCCGTGGTCGGCGCCACCGACGCGATGACCGGGCAGGCACCGGTTGCCTTCGTCATCCTGCGCGCGTCGGCCGGCGACGGCGGTGCCGAGGTCGTCAAGGAGCTGCGCGACCACGTCGCACACGAGATCGGCCCCATCGCCAAGCCGCGGACCGTCATGGTCGTGCCGGAGCTGCCCAAGACGCGGTCCGGCAAGATCATGCGCCGCTTGCTTCGCGACGTCGCCGAGAAGCGCGACATCGGCGACGTCACCACCTTGGCGGACTCATCGGTGATGAGCATGATCTCGGAGGGTCTGAAGACCTCCGCCGAGGACTGACCCGGCGCGAGGCCATCCCTCACTACAGGGGCAGGCGCTCAGCACGGAGCGTCTGCCCCTGTAGTGTGCTCCGCGGTCCTCGCGGGACATATCCCCCGCACGCAAGCCCCACACAAGGAGGTTGAGTGCACGGATCAATCGTCGCAGCCCTGGCCCCGGTGATCCTGGTGCTCCTGGTCTTCGAGGTCTGGTGCCTGATCGACATCGTGAAGCGCGACGTCCGCTACCTGCCCCGATGGGCCTGGATGGCGATCACTCTGCTGTCGGTCCCCACCGGCGGGATCATCTATCTCCTCGTCGGGCGTGGCACGCCGAAGAGCGAGGGGGCCGCGTGATCCGCACGGCTTCCCTGTCCAAGCAGTACGGCCCGACCCGCGCTCTCGACAGTGTCGACTTCGAGGTGCCAACCGGCAGCGTCACCGGGCTCGTCGGCCCGAACGGCGCCGGCAAGTCAACGTTGCTCGGCCTGCTCGCCGCGCTGCGGCGACCCACCGAGGGGACCGTTCACGTCGACGTGGCCCGCGATCAGGTCGCGTTGCTGCCGGACACCCCGCGCTTCGATCCCTGGCTCACCGGGCGGGAGGTGGTCCAGCTCGCCCTCCGGCTGACCACCGGGTCGGTGGACGAGGAACGCGTCGATGAGGTGCTGGCCCAAGCCGGCCTCTCGGACGCCGCCGGGCTTCAGTCCGGCGGATACTCCCGAGGGATGCTGCAACGGCTCGGCCTGGCCACGGCGGTGGTGGCACGGCCACGCCTGCTGATGCTCGACGAGCCGGCATCGGCCCTGGACCCGCTCGGCCGCCGTGAGGTCCTGGACCTGATCGGCTCGATGCGCGCCGACGCCACGGTGCTCTTCTCCAGCCACCTGCTCACCGACGTCGAGTCGGTGTGCGATCGGGTCGCGATCCTCGATCGGGGCCGCCTGCTCTTCCAAGGGCCCCTAGAGGATCTGCTCGGCCGCGGCTCCCGCGCCCTGAGAGTTGAGCTCACCGCTGCCACCGATGCCTTGAGGACGGCTCTGGAACGCGAGGAGTGGGTCGACGGCGTCGCGGAGCGGGGCAGTCGCGTCTTGCGCATCACCACCCACGACATCTCCGCGGCGAGGACGCGGATCGCCCCGCTGGTGGCGGAGTGCGGTGTCGGCCTGGTGTCGCTCACCTCGGACGAGGCAACACTGGAGGACGTGTTCTTGGAGCTGACCCGATGACCCTCTGGAAGCTCGAGATCGCCCGCCTGATCCGGACCCGTCGGATCGTCGCCCTGGTCGGCGTGTATCTGTTCTTCGGGCTCACCGACCCGATCACCACGCGGTACCTCGAGAAGATCCTGTCGTGGTTCCAAAGCTCGATGCAGGGTGCGAGCCTCACCCTGCCGACCCCAACGGTGGGCGCCGCCTTGACGCAGTACTCCGGCGATGCCGCCCAGATCGGCACCCTCGTCGTCGTGATCGTGGCGGCCGGGTCGGTTGCGTTGGACAGGCCGGCCGAGATGGGCGTCTTCCTGCGCACGCGAGTGCCGGAGCTGAGCCGGCTTCTGCTGCCCCGAGTCGTCGTGGTGGGCGTTGCCGCCGGCCTCGCCCAGCTGCTCGGCACCGTGGCAGCCGCCTACGAGACGGCGATCCTGCTCGGGCCGCTCCCCTGGGCAGCTCTGGCGGAGTCCGTCCTCATCGGATTGGTCGCGACCGGGTTCGTCGTCCTGCTCGTGACCGCTTTCGCCCAGGCCCTCCGCGGCACGCTGGCAGTCGTCATGGCGTCCTTGGCGACGCTGCTGGTGATCCCGATCTTCGGCGTGGTTCCCGCGATCGGCCGCTGGCTCCCGACCCGGCTCCTGGGCTCGTTGGCCGAGCTCAGCACGGGCACGTCAGTCATCGAGCTCTGGCCCGCCCTGGTGGTCACGGCGCTGCTGGGCGCCCTGTGCTGGTGGACAGCGCTGGCCCTGTCCCGCCGCCGCGAGCTCTAGCCGCTGCGACCCGGTGCCCGGGGGGTCACAGACTCGAGCAGGCAGGCGCCGTGCTGGCTACGATGACGGGATCGCCCCGCTTCCCGAGGAGACCGATGACCCGTCGCCTGCGCTTCCTCCCGGCACTGGAGCTCGGAGAAGGGCGAGTCGTGGCCGAGCTCCTCCGCCAGGAGACCGTGGGCGGCGCGGTCGTTCTGGCGGCCTCGGTCATCGCCTTGATCTGGGCGAACTCCCCCTGGCGAGACAGCTACCAGTCATTGATCCATCTCGAGCTCGGGCCGATGGACGTTGCCGTCTGGGCGGCCGACGGGCTGCTGGCGATCTTCTTCTACCTCGCGGGGTTGGAGCTCAAGCGTGAGCTGCTCCTGGGCTCTCTGCGCAACCTCTCCGACGCGGTTGTCCCGGTCGTCGCGGCTGCGTGCGGTGTCGCCATCCCCGCGCTGATCTACGCCGTGGCCAACCTCGGGTCGGAGGGCAGGCCCGCAGGCTGGGCCATCCCCGCCGCCACTGACATCGCCTTCGCCCTGGCCGTGCTCGCCGTGGTGGCTCCGAATCTGCCGTCTCAGCTTCGGGCGTTCCTGCTCTCGCTGGCCATCGTGGACGACCTCATCGTGATCGCGGTCATCGCGCTCTTCTACACCGAGGAGATCCACGTCTTCTGGCTGCTGGCGGCCCTGGGTGGGCTGGCGGTCTTCGTCTTCCTGCAGCGCTTCCGCGGCGAGCCGTGGATCCTGTACGTGCCGCTCGCTCTCGGCATCTGGTGGGCGACTCACGAGGGCGGGGTCCACGCCACCATCGCCGGGGTGGCCATGGGCCTGGCGACGCGCGTCCGGCCCGACGAGGGTGAGACCTCCTCCCCGGCAGAGCACCTCGAGCACACCCTCGGACCCTGGTCCGCCGGCCTCGCCGTACCCATCTTCGCCTTCACCGCCGCCGGGGTGGAACTCCACCTGGGGGGTGGGTTCATCACCAACCCGGTCGTGCTCGGTGTGGTGCTCGGGCTCCTCGTGGGCAAGCCGGCCGGAGTCCTCGGCGGTGCCTGGCTGGCGACCAAGCTGACCCGGGCCGAGCTCGGCGAAGGGCTCACCTGGCGGAGCATCGCCGGGGTCGCAGCCGTCGCCGGAATCGGGTTCACCGTCGCCCTGCTGGTGGCCGAGCTCTCCTTCTCCGGAGAGACCGCGGACCTTGCCAAGAGTGCGATCCTCATCGGGTCGCTGGGGGCCGGGCTTCTGGCGGCAGTCATGTTCCGCCTGGACCGAAAGGGCCATCCGGCAGGTGACCAGGAACCAGACACCCTCTAGAGTCGGGCCGCGAAGGGAGTTGCGATGAGCAAGACCGACCCGCGCTACCAGCTGAGCATCGGCGAGCTGGTGTCGAACGCCACGCGAGACATCTCGACGCTGGTTCAGAACGAGATCGCCCTTGCCAAGGAGGAGCTCCGGATCAGCGTCCGCCTCGGCGGCACGGCGGTCGCCCTGTTCCTGCTCGCAGGGTTCCTGGTCCTCCAGGCACTGATCCTCCTGCTGTTCGGCGTCGTCTACCTGATCAACCTCACCGGCCTCGGCCTCGCGTGGTCGTTCCTCATCGTCGTTGCAGGGCTGCTGGTCATCGCCGCTGTCGCGGGCTTCGTGGGGTTCCGCCTCACCAAGAAGGTGCAGATCCCCGAGAAGTCGATCGACCAGGCTCAGAAGACCAAGGAGCTCTTCACGCGTTGACCCGGCGCCGCGCCGACTAGGTGCAGCCCTGCGTGCCGACCTGCTGGGTCGCCTGCTGACCCGCCACGGCTGCGGCAGCCACCTCGTGGGCGGTGAGGACGTAGCCGGTCTGCTTGTCGGTGAGCGAGGCTGCGAAGACCACTCCCAGAACCTTGCCGTTCAGGGCGAGCAGCGGTCCCCCGGAGTTACCGGGGCGGACGAGGGAACGGACCGAGAAGACCTCCCGGATGACGGTGCCATCGCCGTAGATGTCAGGGCTACGGAGGTTCTGCTGGTCTCGAATCCGGGCCGGCTCCACCGTGTAGGGACCGTCGTTGGGGTAGCCGAGCACCGCGCCCCCCTCACCGCTTTGACCTGTCGGCTCGAAGGCGAGAGTCGGCGCCCTCAGATGCGGAACCCATAACACGGCCACGTCGACCTCAGGATCGAAGTAGACGACCGTGGCGGGCAGCTCTTTGCCGCCGATCAGGACATCGGGCTTCCTCACCCCAGCCACAACGTGGGCGTTGGTCATCACGTGCCGAGGGGCAAAGACGAAACCACTGCCCTCGACGCCTCGGCCACATACATTGTCGCCGCGCACCTTGACCACACTCGCGGCGGCAGCGATCACATCCTTGTCCTTCACGGCATTGGCCGGAGGCGGGGAGACGTTGGTGATCTGCTCCTGAGCGAAGGGCTCGAGGAAGCGGGGGAAGATGTTGGTGCCGATGGTGTCGGCGAAGGTGTTGAGAGACTGAGCCGCAGTACTGGGCATGAAGCGGTTGACCGTGCTCAAGACGGTTGAGGAGCGGACGTTCACGCTCAGCCAGGGGATACCAGCGCTGGACACAGCCACACCCAGCGCCCAGGTGATGGTCAGCACGGCCGCGACGCTCAGTGCCGCGCCACCCACGGCGTCGATTGCCCGCACCGGACGCCAGTGGATCCTGTTCCGGATACGCGTTCCCGCGAACTGCAGCAAGGCCTGCCCCACCGATGCAGCGACCAGGACGACACCGATCGCGCCAACGGACGTCATCAGCGACGGCTGCCCGCTGCCGAAGAACATGGGGACCAGCCAGATCCCCAACAGACCTCCACCCAAGAGGCCGAGAGTGGAGAAGGCGCCGGTGATGAAGCCCTGCCAGTAGCCCGAGAGCCCGTAGGCCAGGACGACGAAGACCAGGATCCAGTCCAAGAGGTTCAACGCCGTTCCTCCGCCGCTGTCAGGGGCCACTGGGTCATGTACTCGGGCAGCTCCGCCGTGCGGGACTCGTCCCACGGACGTGTCCAGCCGACGTAGTCGAACAGGCGGGAGAGGATACCCGCCGTGAAGCCCCACAGGATCAGGTCCCGGTCGGGACCGATGAGGAACCCGGGGCCGACGAAGCCCGACGGGTGGTGCACCGACGCTCGATGATCGGGCTCGAGGAGATGCTCGATGGTCACCCGGTGGATGGAGTGCACCTCCCGCGGATCGACCGCATGGACCGGGGTGGCGACCCTCCAGTACCCCAGCACCGGGGTCACCGCATGATTGCTCGGCGGGAGCCACAGCTCAGGAAGCCGGCCGAACAGGTCCACGCCGCTCTGGTCGAGCCCGGTCTCCTCCTCCGCTTCGCGCAGCGCCGTCTGTTCCGGGGTCTCACCGGGATCTGCCGAACCGCCCGGGAACGACACCTGACCCGGATGCGACCGCATGTCGTGGGCCCGTTCGGTGAGCAGCACATCCGGTCCGTCCGTACCGTCACCGAAGAGGATCAGAACCGCGCTCTTCCTCATCTCGAGGTCCGGGGGCGGAAGCATTCGCGTCAGATCTCCCAACCCGATCCCGCCCAGGCTCTGCCGCACCGGCTCGAGCCACGCAGGCAGGTTCGGATCAGCCGGCTGCTCCCCTGCCTCGTCGCTCATGTGTCCGAGGGTACCGAGGAGGGGAACGGGAGTCCGGCTGACGTCACGACTGGCTAGAGCTCGGATCCGAGCTCGGCCTCCACCTTCTGCTTCAACTGGGCGTAGTCCTTGAGCACGAAGTAGCCAACCGTGTAGGTCCCGTCGCGATGCACCAGGATCAGACCGGGAAGGCCCCGGACCCGCAACGGCACGTGGAGGTCGCCACCGGGATCTGCCAGCGCCGCGTAGTCCGCCCCCTGCTGCTGCAGCATGCGGAGTGCCCCGGCGGGGTCCGAGTCCTCGAAGTCGATCGCGGACACGGTCAGTCGACCGGAGTACTCCTTCTTCAGTCGTTCGAAGTACGGCATCTCGCCCGGACAGTAGGTGCACCAGGACGCGAACATGCTGATGACCATCGGCCCCCGGAGCGAGGACAGATCGACTGAGGTGCCGCCGCCCAGGCAGGGCAATGTGATCGACGGCAGGCCGCCGCTCACCGGCGCTGCTTTGCCGGCGACGCACGGGGCGAGGCCCGCCTGGGCGCGAAGCGCGGCCAGCTCCGGGTTGTCGACGACGACACGCGAGCTGGGCGGCGCCGAAGTCGCGGTCGGAGCCGTGGTCGCTGCGCCGGAGCACGCCGCCAGGACCATCACCATCGCCATCGCCGGGACCGCCCCCACCTGGCGTGCGCGACGCCGCACCCTCATGCCCGGCCTTCGGTGCGCACGAGCTTGGCGGCCTCGTCGGGGTCGGTCGGGCCCTCGCCGTACGACGGGCACCAGTGAGCGACCGGACAGGCACCGCAGGCGGGCTTGCGCGCGTGACAGATCCGTCGGCCGTGCCAGATCAGATGGTGGCTCAGCATCGTCCAGTCACGCTTGACGAAGAGTGCCCCGACCTCGTGCTCGACCTTCACCGGATCGGTCTCCTGGGTCCAGCCGAAGCGACGTGCCAGACGACCGAAGTGGGTGTCCACCGTGATGCCTGGCACACCGAACGCGTTCCCAAGCACCACGTTGGCCGTCTTCCGTCCGACTCCGGGAAGGGTGACCAGGTCGTCGAGCCGTCCAGGGACCTCTCCGCCGAACCGCTCGACGAGCGCGTGGGCCAGCTTCAGCAGCGACTCGGACTTCGCACGGAAGAAGCCGGTCGGCTGGACGATCGCCTCCAGGTCCCCGCGGTCGGCACCGGCCAGCGCGGCAGCATCGGGGTAGCGGGCGAACAGTGCCGGGCTGACCGAGTTCACCCGCTTATCGGTGGTCTGGGCCGAGAGAACGGTCACCACGAGCAGCTGGAAGGGGGACTCGAAGTCCAACTCGGCCTTGGCGTCCGGATAGGTCTCACCCAGGACCTTGTCAATGCGGCGGGCCCGTCGCTTGAGCGCAAGCAGTGACTCGGCAGCCAGGTCCGGACTGGTGCTCATGGGCCATGAGCCTACGGCTGGGGCCAAGGCTGGGATCAGGCGGGATCGTTCGCCGAGAGGATGTGGGCGAGAAGGCGGGTCACGGTGATGACCCCGATCAGGGGCGAGTCCTTGGCATCGCTTTCCACCACGGCGAGCAGCGGGCTGCGGCTGCTCGTCATCACGGCAGCAACCTCCATCACGGTGTCATCGGGCACCGCAATCGGCGGCTTGACGTGGTCGGCGCGCAGCAGCTCCTCGACCGTCTTGCCCTCGAGTTCGTGAATGGGCAGCTCGGCCCCGGAGTCGTCGAGCACCCGAGCCAGGGTGGGGTCGTCCTGGACGTACTGGGGGATCAGCAGGCGAAGCACCTGGGAGGCCGGCAGCACGGCTCGAGGGTGGTTGTTCTCATCCACAACGATGAGGCCGGGGAGCCGCCGTTCCGCCAGGGTGCGAGCGGCATCCAGGACAGTCGAGTCGAGCCGGATCGTGGGGTAGGGCTCAGCGAGCTCTTTGGCCTGCACGTCAGTGACCCTACTCCGAAAGGGCGGGGTTCCCGTTAGGGTAGAGACGCGGAGTGCCGGGAAGTCTGGTCGGCAGTCATACCGTCGACCACCGAGGAGCACCAGTGGCGTACGTCGCCGTACTGATCTTCGTCGTGGCGTACATCCTGCTCGCGACCGAGAAGGTGCACCGGACCAAGGTCGCCCTCGGCGGGGCCGGGCTGATGCTGCTCCTGCGCATCGGGGACTCGCACTCGATCTTCTTCAGCGAATCGACGGGAATCGACTGGAACGTCATCTTCCTGCTCTTCGGGATGATGACAATCGTCTCGGTGCTCCGTCAGACCGGTGTCTTCGAGTACATCGCCATCGTCTCCGCCAAGGCGACCCGAGGGCGTCCCTATCCCCTCATGGTCATGCTGGCGCTCATCACGGCGTTCGCCTCGGCGCTGCTGGACAACGTGACCACGATCCTCCTGATCGCACCGGTCACCTTCCTGGTCACCGAGCGGCTCGGGCTGAGGGCGGCTCCGTACCTCATCGCCGAGGTGATGGCGTCCAACATCGGCGGCGCCGCGACCCTGGTCGGCGACCCGCCCAACATCATCATCGCCAGCCGGGCCGGGCTCACGTTCAACGACTTCCTGGTCAACATGGCGCCGATCATCGTGGTCCTCCTGGGAGTCTTCGTACTTCTCCTGCGCTTCATGTTCCGCAAGGAGTTCGTGTACGACCCCGACCGAGCCGCGTCCCTGATGCGGCTGAACGGTCGCGAGGCGATCACCGACCCCAGACTCCTGCTGCAGAGCCTGGTCGTGCTGACGCTCGTCCTCGTCGGATTCGTGCTGCACCCGGTCCTGCACTACGAACCGGCGATCGTGGCCATCCTGGGCGCCGGCGCCCTTGTGCTCTTCACCAGGGTCACCACCGAGCAGGCGCTCGCCGAAGTCGAGTGGCCGACCTTGGTGTTCTTCGCCGGACTGTTCATCATGGTCGGCGGGCTGGTCTCCACCGGAGTGATCGACCAGATCAGCCGGGCCGCGGTCGACCTGACGGCTGGCAAGCTGGGCCTGGCCACGGGCCTGTTGCTGGGAGGCTCCGCCGTCCTGTCGGCGATCGTCGACAACATCCCCTATGTCGCCACCATGTCGCCCATCGTCTCCGACCTGGCCGCCTCGCACGGTGCCAGCGGACACGTTCTCTGGTGGGCGCTCGCCCTCGGAGCCGATCTGGGCGGCAACGCCACGGCAATCGGGGCATCGGCCAACGTGGTGGCGCTCGGGATCGCCGAACGTGCCGGCCAGCGGATCTCGTTCTGGGAGTTCACCAAGTACGGCCTGGGGTCGACGGCACTCCTGATCCTGCTGACGCTGCCGTACCTGTGGTTGCGCTACCTGACCTGAGCCGCGATCCACTACCTGGTCGTCGGGGCCCCTGACCTCGTGCTTGACACGTCAATGAGACAGACTGTGCCCTGGGCCACAGGCCCGGACGACTGAGGAGGAGACCGGTGGAGAGCGAAGTGTTGCGGAAGGCACCGCTTTTCAGCGCGCTCGACGAAGAAGCAGCGACCGCCCTGATCGCCTCGATGTCGACCCAGAAGCTGCGCCGCGGTGAGGTGCTCTTCCGTGAAGGGGACTCCGGCGACAAGCTCTACCTGGTCACCGAGGGCAAGGTGAAGCTCGGGCGCACCTCGAGCGACGGGCGTGAGAACCTGCTGGCTGTGCTCGGTCCGGGCCAGATGTTCGGCGAGCTCACTCTGTTCGACCCGGGGCCGCGATCGGCCACCGTCACCGCTGTCACCGACTGCGAGTTCCTCTCGCTGTCGCACGACGATCTGCAGCAATGGCTGGAAGGGCGTCCCGCCGTCGCGCGCGGGCTGCTCGCCCAGCTCGCCAGCCGGCTCCGCCGGGCCAATGACGTGGTCGCGGACCTGGTCTTCTCCGACGTCCCTGGACGAGTCGCGAAGGCACTGATCGACCTGGCCAACCGATTCGGCCGGACCGCCGATGACGGGGTGCACGTCCACCATGACCTCACCCAGGAGGAGCTCGCTCAGCTCGTCGGGGCTTCGCGAGAGACGGTGAACAAGGCGCTCGCGGACTTCGCTTCCCGCGGGTGGCTGCGTCTGGAGCCTCGGTCGGTCGTGATCATGGACCTGGACCGGCTGGCTCACCGGGCTCGCTGACCTAGCCTCGTCCTCGCAGGTAGTCCAACTGCGCCCGCACCGACAGCTCGGCCGCTCCCCACAGCACGGGGTCCACATCGGTGTACACCTGCTCCACGATCGCACGAGCCGTCGCCTCGTCGCCCAGGTCCGTCAACGCCTGCCTGACCTGCTCGAGCCGCTCATGGCGGTGGGCGATGTAGTAGTCGAGCGCCGCGAGCGCATCGGTGATGACGGGGCCGTGCCCGGGCCAGACCGCCGTGACTTCGTGTGCCTCAGCCAGACGGTGCAGACGGTCGAGCGACTCGAGGTACGCCCCGAGCCGGCCGTCCGGGTGAGCGACCATCGTGGTCCCTCGGCCGAGAACGGTGTCCCCAGTGAGCACCGCGCGCTCTGCCGGGAGCAGGAAGCTCAACGAGTCCGACGTGTGTCCCGGTGTGCCCACGACGCGGATCTCGAGGCCGTCGACCTCCACGACGTCGCCGTCGGAGAGCCCCTCGCCGCCGTACCGCTGAGCCGGATCGAGGGCACGGACCCCACAGCCCATCCGGCCGGCGAACTCGCGGGCGGCCTCAGAGTGATCGATGTGGCCGTGGGTGAGCAGAACGACCCCCACCTCACCGGCCGCAGCTGCCGTACGGTCCAGGTGTTCGGTGAGCGCCGGTCCGGGGTCCACCACCACGCTGCGCCGCGCGCCCGGCTCGCGGAGCACCCAGGTGTTGGTGCCGTCCAGCGTCATCGGTGAGGGGTTGGTTGCCAAGACGCACGTCGCCCGCTCGCCGAAGACACCACCCTCCCAGGTCATTCGCCCCCCACCTGGCCCAGCTCCGCTCGAATGCTGCGGCGCAACTTCGTCAGGCGTTCGGGGACGCGCAGGACAACGGCGTCGCCGTCCGGCACCGGAACGGGCTCGATCGGGGTCTGGTCGTGCTCGGCCGCGGCGGCAAGCGCGGCATCTGCCTGGTCGTACCCGAAAAGCTCCAGGCAGGTGGCGTAGGTCGGCGGCAGCATGTGCATCTGCCGCGCATCGACAGCGCGAACGGCGTCGCGGATGGGCACCCAGGCCACCTCGTCGCTCTCGGTGGAGACGTCGCGGGTCACCTGACCCACCGGGAGCGACGCGACGAAGAATCGGGCATGGAAGCGCTTCGGCTCGAAGGCCGGGGTCACCCAGGAACCCCAGGCCCGCAGGAGATCGCTGCGCAGCAACAGCCCCCGTTCCACCAGGAGGTCGCCGAGCGAGACATCACGAGACTCCAGGCGTTGCCGATCGCGCTCCCAGTCGTCCGACGTCGTGTCGGCGACCACGGACTCTCCATCCGGCCCGGCCAGCAGAATCCCCGACTCCTCGAAGGTCTCCCGGACCGCGGCACACAACAGCGCTCGCGCCAGCCCCTCATCGGTCCCGATGAGCTCGGCCCACTCCGCAGGCGACGGGCCGACCCAGGGCACGTCGTCCTCGTAGTCACGCTGATCGACGCCCCCACCGGGGAAGACATAGAAACCGCCGGCGAACTCCATACCGAGATGCCGTCGAAGCAGGTACACCTCGAGGGTCTCGCGCCGCCGCAGCAGCACCACGGTCGACGCGTCGCGTACCGGCGCAGGCTCCTGGCCGCTGCGCATGAACTCCCGCGCATGCGCGGCGTTCCGGTCGGGCAAACTCAGCAGTGGGTCCACCCAGTCAGACCTCGACGATGATCTCGATCTCGACCGGAGCGTCGAGCGGGAGGACCGGGACACCAACCGCAGAACGCGTATGCCGACCGATCGGGCCGAACACGTCACCGAAGAGCTCGGAGGCGCCGTTGGCCACGAGCGGCTGGCTGGTGAAGTCCGGCGTGCTGGCGACGAACGCCACGACCTTGACGATGCGCTTGATGGCCGACAAGTCACCGACCTCGGCCCGCACGGCGGCCAGCGCGTTCAGCGCGCACTGCCGCGCACACTCGACGGCCTCCTCGACGGAGACCTCTCCGCCGACCTTGCCGGTCATGATGAGCTTCCCATCGCGCATGGGGAGCTGTCCGCTGGTCAGGACGAGGCTCCCGCTGCGGATCGCCGGGATGTAGGCCGCCACCGGCTTGGCGACCTCTGGCACGGTCAGGCCCAGCTCCGCAAGCCGCTCCTCCGGAGAGCTCATGACTCGGCCGGACGCTTGAAGTAGGCGACGAGGTTCTCGGGGTTCATCCCCGGGACGATCTGGACGAGCTCCCAGCCGTCGGCACCCCAGTTGTCGAGGATCTGCTTGGTCGAGTGCACCAGGACCGGAGCCGTGGCGTATTCCCACTTGGTCATGGGCCGAGCCTAGCCCCGCCGCGTCTCCTCCGGGGCAGCGCGGCCCGCCGCCAACTCGTAGTCTGACCTCGATGACAGATCGAAGCGTGCTCGACCGCGAGGCGCGTTGGCCCGACGCCGTGGTGCGCTACGGCGACCATGCCGACGCCCTGCTGGATCTCCATCTGCCCGCCGATCCGTCCCGGAGTCGCGTCGTTCTCCTGCTGCACGGGGGGTTCTGGCGGAGCCAGTGGGATCGCAAGCACACCCGTCCGATGGCGGAGGCCCTCACCGAGCAGGGCTTCATCGTGGCCACACCCGAATACCGTCGCACCGGAGCGGGCGGCGGGTGGCCGGCGACCTTCGACGACATCCGCACGGTTGCCGAGCGGCTCCCCGACTTGATGGGCCGGGTCGATCTGACGTACACGCCGCCGCGCGTGGTCGGCCACTCGGCGGGCGGACACCTCGCGCTCTGGCTGGCGTCCCAACCGGTGACGCTGGATCGTTGCGTCGCCCTGGCGCCGGTAGCCGACCTGGGGCGAGCCCACCTGCTCAACCTCGACGGCGGAGCTACCGACGCGTTGATGGGCGGCGGGCCGAGCGACTACCCGGAGCGCTACGCCGCAGCCGATCCGATGCGCCGGTCAACGGCCGAGGTGCCGGTGACGATCCTGCACGGCACCGCAGATCGTCAGGTCCCGATCGAGCTGTCCCGCGGCTACGCCCAAGCGCATCCGGGGTCCCAGCTGGTCGAGCTGACCGGCCTCGACCACTTCGCTCTCATCGACCCGGCTTCAGCGGCCTGGGCCGCCGTCGTGGAGGCACTGAGCAGCTGAAGGCGGGCGCGGCGAGACGGACGCCCGTCCTCAGGGAAGGATCGGCGGCTCGGTCTGCTTCTCGACCTGTTCGCGGTTCACATCCGGAGCCAGCTCAACGAGCTTCAGCCCGTCAGGGGTGATGTCCAGGACGCAGAGGTCAGTGATGATCCGCTGTACGACGCCCCTGCCGGTGTACGGCAGCGAGCACTCATTGACGATCTTGTAGGAGCCATCCTTGGCGACGTGCTCCATCAGGACGATGACGCGCTTGGCCCCGTGCACCAGGTCCATCGCGCCGCCCATCCCCTTGACCATCTTCCCCGGGATCATCCAGTTGGCGAGGTCACCGGACGCCGAGACCTGCATTGCCCCAAGGATGGCCGCGTCGATCTTGCCGCCCCGGATCATCCCGAAGCTGGTCGCGGAGTCGAAGAACGAGGCTCCCCGTCGCAAGGTGACGGTCTCCTTGCCGGCATTGATCAGGTCCGCGTCCACGGCATCCTCGGTCGGGTAGGCACCGACGCCGAGAATGCCGTTCTCCGACTGCAGCACGAGCTCGACGTCGTCAGCGACGTAGTTGGGCACCAGGGTCGGCAGCCCGATACCGAGGTTGACGTAGGACCCGTCGCTGAGCTCCGCGGCCGCGCGGGCGGCCATCTGCTCCCTGCTCCACGGCATCTCAGGCCACTCCCTCTCGCACGGTGCGCTTCTCGATCCGCTTGTCGGCCGCCTGCTCCGGCGTCAGCGGGACAACCCGCTGGACGAACACGCCGGGCGTGTGGATCGAGTCCGGATCCAGCTCGCCGGGCTCGACCAGCTCTTCGACCTCGGCGATCGTGACGCGACCGCACATCGCCGCCAACGGGTTGAAGTTTCGTGCGGACTCCCGGTAGACGAGATTCCCGTGACGGTCGCCCTTCCAGGCCCGCACCAGGCCGAAGTCGGTGGCGATCGCCTCCTCCATGACGAACTCACGGTCCCCGAACGAGCGCGTCTCCTTGGCGGGTGACGACTTCACGACGTTGCCCTCGGCGTCGTAGCGCCAAGGCAGGCCGCCATCGGCCACCTGCGTCCCCACTCCGGTTGCGGTGTAGAAGGCCGGGATGCCGGATCCACCGGCACGCATCCGCTCCGCAAGCGTGCCCTGCGGAGTGAGCTCCACCTCGAGCTCACCGTGGAGGAACTGGCGAGCGAACTCCGCGTTCTCCCCGACGTAGGACGACACGGTGCGCCGAAGTCGGCCCGCGTCGAGCAGGCGCCCGAGACCCCAGCCGTCTACTCCGCAGTTGTTGCTCACCGTCTCCAGGTCCGAGACCCCCGCGTCGAGCAGTGCCTCGATCAGGACCGACGGTATGCCGCACAGGCCGAATCCTCCGACTGCCAAGGAAGAGCCGCTCGTGATGTCGGCGACCGCTTCGGCCGCCGATGCCATCACCTTGTCCATTGAACCTCCCGAAATTTGCTCTCGCCGCGATCTAACCACTGATGGAGGCTGGTCGGCAGTGACCTCCGACACCTGCCTGCCGGACCCGGTCTTAGTACGCTCGCAGTCGTGAGCGAATCGGGTGACTGGCCAGATGTGCGGTTGCATATCGTCACCGGGAAGGGCGGCACGGGCAAGACGACGGTCGCGGCCGCTCTGGCTCTTGCGCTGGCCTCCCGCGGCGGCGACGTGCTCCTGTGCGAGGTGGAGAGTCGCCAGGGCATTGCGCAGATCTTCGACGTCGCGCCGCTGCCGTACGAGGAGCGCCGGATCGCCTCGGGACCGCAGGACGGCGGCGACGTGTACGCCCTGGCGGTCGACCCGGAAGCGGCCCTGATGGAGTACTTCGCGCTCTACTACCACCTCGGTCGAGCGGTGCGCGCGCTCGACCGGTTCGGAGTGATCGACTTCGCCACGACTCTCGCGCCAGGCGTGCGGGACATCCTCCTCACCGGGAAGGTCTACGAGGCCACCAAACGCAGCTCGCGCAACAAGAAGGCGCGTCAGTACGCCGCAGTCGTGCTGGACGCCCCGCCCACCGGAAGGATCGCTAACTTCCTCAACGTCAACTCAGAGCTGGGGGACCTGGCCCGCATGGGCCCGATAAAGTCCCAGGCCGACAGCGTCATGCAGCTGCTGCGCTCGGAGACCACGGCGATCCACGTCGTGACGCTGCTGGAGGACATGCCGGTGCAGGAGACGATCGACGCCACCAGCCAGCTGGCCGACGCGGGCCTGCCAATGGGGGGCATCGTGGTGAACATGGCTCGGGTGCCCTCGCTGGACGACCAGGCGGTCGATCTCGCCAGACGAGAAGGCATCCCGTGGGACTCCGTCTCGGGCCGCCTGTCGGGCGCGGGCATCACGCCAACCAAGGAGTTCATCGCCCAGCTGGAGTCGGAGGCCTCCGACCATGCCGCCCGACTGCTCTTGGAGGGTGCGCAGCGAGCCAGGGTAGGGGAGCTGGGACTGCCGACGTACGAGCTCAATCGGCTACCCGATGGCGTCGACATGGGCGGGCTGTTCGAGCTGGCGGCTGAGCTCACCGCGCAGGGGCTGGCATGAGTGAGCGCAACATCGCTCCCCGGACCGGGTCCGCGGAACAGCCCGACCTCGACGTCGACGCCCTGATCGACGATCCGGAGACACGCATCATCGTCTGCTGCGGGTCGGGGGGTGTAGGCAAGACCACGACGGCGGCGGCGCTGGCGCTGAGGGCGGCGCAGCGCGGTCGACGGGTCGTCGTCCTCACCATCGACCCGGCCCGCCGCCTTGCCCAGTCCCTGGGTATCGAACAACTGGACAACACTCCGCGCCCGGTACCGAAGGTGAAGGTCGAGGGCGACGGGAGCCTCGACGCGATGATGCTGGACATGAAGCGCACCTTCGACGAGGTCGTGGAGAGCCAGGCCACTCCGGAGAAGGCGGAGCAGATCCTGGCAAACCCGTTCTACCAGGCGCTCTCGAGCAGCTTCGCCGGCACTCAGGAGTACATGGCGATGGAGAAGCTGGGGCAACTACATCGCGATGCCCAGGCGACGGGACGTTGGGACCTGATCGTCGTCGACACCCCGCCGTCGCGCTCGGCCCTGGACTTCCTGGACGCCCCGGAACGGCTGTCCAGCTTCCTTGACGGACGCTTCATCCGGATGCTGATCGCACCCGCGTTCGGGCCGGCTCGGCTGATGACGGCCGGGCTGTCGGCGGTCACCAACGCCCTCACCAAGGTGATCGGTGCGCAGGTCCTGCGCGATATGCAGACGTTCGTGGCGGCGTTCGACACACTCTTCGGGGGATTTCGTCAACGGGCCCAGCAGACGTTCAACCTTCTGCAGTCCCCGGGCACGACCTTCCTGGTGGTGGCCTCACCGGAGCCGGATGCGCTGCGAGAGGCCGCTTACTTCGTCGAGCGTCTCGACGGGGATCACATGCCGCTGGGGGGTTTGGTGATCAACCGAGCGGGCCGACGGGTCGCGGCATCACCGACGCTCGAGGAGACCATCGCAGCCGCGGACCGGCTCGATGCGAAGGACGACCCGCTCGCTGCGGGGCTGCTGCGGCTGCATGCGGACCGCATGAGGACCGCATCACGAGAGGGGCGGCTGAAGCGTCGCTTCCACGCGGCACACCCACATGTGCCCTGGGTGACAGTCCCGGCGCTGGCCTCCGACGTCCACGACCTTGCGGGCCTGCAGGAGATCGGAGACCTCCTCCAGGCACCGGTCAGTGAATCAGGCGATCGCTGACGCGGCGGTCTGACGGGCCACGTGCTCCTCGCGCGCGGCCTCCAGAAGGACGCGCCACGACGTGACGTTCGGCCGACGCCTCAGCAGAGCTCGACGCTCCCGCTCGGTCATGCCGCCCCAGACGCCCCACTCGATCTCGTTGTCCAAGGCCTCTGAGAGGCACTCGGTGCGCACCGGGCACCCACTGCACAACTGCTTGGCGCGATTCTGAGCAGCGCCCCGCACGAACAACGCGTCCGGCCCGGTACGCCGGCACCGGCCGTCTGACGCCCAATCGTGATTCCAGTTCATAGTTCCGTATCCCCTCCGTCGCGGCTCTTCTCCCAAAGGCCGAAGGAGTTATCTCCCACCAACGAAGGTAAAGAAGTACCGCGGACGCAACCAGGACGAATCGGAACTATTTTGAAATGATCACATCAGACTAGTCACACTTTTGTGATTCCGATTTGTCATGGTTCGTCTCTGGGATTTGAGTGACCAAGGTGATTCTCGATTTCAATGTAACAGCAGTGACACCCCCTTGTCGAGACTTCGACGACGGGTTATGGCTAGAACGGACTATCATGTCACTAGTCCAATGCGACACGCCGAGCAAATTACATGCTTGTGATTTAGCGTCGGCTATGCAGTGAAATCGGTTACCAAGAATCGCGTACCCTGTCGCCATGTCGTCGCGCCTGTCCTTCAGCAAGGCGGTCTCGCGCCTCGCGGGCTTCGTCGTCGTCGCGATGGTGATGGGGCTGCTGTCCGCCGGCCTCGTCCTGCCGTTCGCGGGCGGCCTCGGCCTGGCCAGTAAGAAGGTCGCCAAGGTCATGCAGGAGCTGCCGACGTCGCTCACCGCGGCAGCACTCCCCCAGACGACGAAGGTGCTCGCGCGGGACGGCACCGTGCTTGCCCTCTGGTACGACCAGAACCGCGTCGACGTGACCTTGGATCAGGTCGCCCCGATCATGCGCGAGGCGCTGCTGTCGACCGAGGACTATCGCTTCTACCAGCACGGCGCGCTGGACCTTAAGGGCACTCTGCGTGCCTTCATCACCAACCAGATCAGTGGTGGCGTCGTCCAGGGTGGCTCGTCCATCACCCAGCAGATGGTGAAGATGACCCTGCTCGAGCAGGCCACGACGGAGGCGGAGCGCCGTGCGGTCACGGCCGACACCTACGAGCGCAAGCTCACCGAGCTTCGGTACGCGATGGCGTTCGAGCAGAACTACTCCAAGGACTGGATCCTTCAGCGCTACTTGAACATCGCCTACTTCGGTGACGGTGCATACGGCATTCAAGCCGCGGCACGCCACTACTTCTCCAAGGACGCCTCCAAGCTCACCATCAGGGAGGCGGCGCTCCTCGCCGGACTGGTACAGAACCCGACGGCCTACGACCCCACGACCAACCCGGAGAACGCCACCACGCGCCGCAACGAGGTGCTGGGCCGGATGGCCGACCTCAGCGTGATCACCCCCGCCCAAGCGACCAAGGCCGAGGCTGCCCCCCTTGGCCTCCACGTGTCGAACAACCCCAATGGTTGTGTCTCATCGATCGCGCCTTTCTTCTGCGACTACGTGCGGCGCTACCTGTTGCTCGACCCCGCGCTGGGCGACACTGTGGAAGCCCGTCAGAACCTGCTGAACTCGGGCGGGCTGACGATCAAGACCACGCTCGACCCACGCTTCCAGAAGGCCTCCGACAAGGCGGTCCGCAGGCACGTCTACCCGACCGACAACGCGATCGGGGGCCTGGCCATGGTCGTGCCCGGCACCGGTCAGGTGCGGGCGCTGTCCCAGTCGCGGCCCATGGGGGCGAACGTCAAGAAGGGTCAGACGTACCTCAACTACACCGTCCCGAAGACGTACGGCGACGCCAACGGCTTCCAGGCCGGATCGACCTTCAAGGTGTTCGTGCTCTCCTCGGCGATCAACCAAGGCTTTCCGGCGAACGCGTATATCTCGGCACCGTCAAGGATGAGCATCCCGATCAGCTCCTACTCCTATTGCGACGGGCCTCTCCAGAGCACCCAGTTCTGGAACGTGGCCAACTCGACCGGGTTCGGCATCCCCGCGTTCAATCTCTACACCGGCACTCGGGAATCGGTGAACACCTTCTTCGCCCAGCTGGAGCAGCGGACCGGGCTCTGCGAGCCGATCACGTTGGCACGCCAGATGGGGGTCACCCTCACGAAGAACCAGATCGCCCCGACCTTCACCCTGGGGACGCCCGACACCAACCCGCTGACCATGGCGGCGGCGTACGCCACGTTCCCGGCGCGCGGCCTCTACTGCAAGCCGATGCCGGTCCTGAAGATCACCGACAGCCAAGGAACCCTGGTCCAGCGGTTCCGCCCCGACTGCAACCAAGTCATGCCGGCGACCACAGCCGACGAGGTCAACGACATCCTCCGCGGCGTGCAGGAACCGGGTGGGTTCGGCTACTACGCCGGGCTGAACCTGCATCAGCCTTCGGCCGGCAAGACCGGAACCACCGACTACAACAAGGCCGTCTGGTTCATCGGCTACACCCCGAATCTTGCCACCGCTTCAATGCTCGCCGGGGCAAACAAGCAGGGGCACTGGGTCAGCCTCAACGGCCAGAAGATCCACGGGCGTTATGTCTCCCAGGCGTTCGGCTCGACGTACGCCGGGCCGATCTGGGGTGACGCCATGCACGCCGTCGAGAAGTACCTCAAGAACCTCGACTTCGTGTCGCCGACCGCCAAGACACTGGCCGGCGATCCCATCGCGGTGCCCGACGTCACCGGTATGGGCCAGACCGCGGCCAAGCGGGCGATCAAGGCCGCCGGCCTCAACCCGGTGCTCGGCAAGTCGGTCAACTCCGCGGTCGCTGCCGGTCTGATTGCGTCGACGAGTCCGGGCCCAGGCTCAGAGGTGGCCAAGGGGACGACCATCATCATCCATCCGTCGACCGGACAGGTGCCGCCGCCACCACCACCGACCACGGCGCCGACCACGGCGCCGGCCACGCCGCCGACCACACCCCCAACGACGCCCTGAGAGCTGGGGGTCAGTCGGCGAGCTGGCGCTTGACCTCGGCGGCGACGACGGCGCCGTCCGCCCTGCCCTTGACCTTCGGTTGCAGCGCGCCCATCACCCGGCCCATGGCCTTGGGGCCCTCCCCGGCAACACCGAGCTCGACGATGGCCGCCGTGACCAGGTCGGCGACCTCCCGCTCGCTCAGCTGGGTGGGGAGGTACTCGGCAAGGATCTCCGCCTCGGCGCGCTCCTTGGCGGCAGACTCCTCCCGGCCCGCATCGGCGAAGGCGGCTGCGGCCTCCCGGCGCTTCTTGGCCTCGGCGGAGAGCACGAAGATCACATCTTCGTCGGTGAGCTCCCTGGCTTCCTTGCCGGCGACCTCGGCGTTGGTCACCGCGGTCAGTGCCATCCGGAGGGTTGACGAGCGGAGCCCATCCCTGGCCTTCATCGCGGTGGTCAGATCGCTGCGGAGTCGGTCCTTGAGTTCAGCCACGTGGTCATTGTGGCAGCCTTGGACTCCGAGCGTCCGGACGGGAGGTGACGATGATGCTTTGGCGGTTGGGGGGCACTGCGGCGCTGACCGGCGCCGCAATCACGGCGTACGCGTTCGCTGAGACACGACGGTTCGAGGTACGCGAGGCGGAAGTGCCTATCCTCCCGGCGGGCGCTCCGCCGATCCGCTTGCTCCACGTCTCGGATGTCCACCTGACTCCGGCCCAGCGGGTGAAGCGCGACTGGCTGAAGGGTCTGGCGGACCTGCGTCCCGATCTGGTGGTCAACACCGGCGATAACCTCGCCGACCCAGGCTCGATCCCCGCGGTGATGGACGCCTTCAGTGGCTTGCTCGAAGTTCCCGGAGTCTTCGTGCGTGGCTCGAACGACTACTTCGGCCCGACACTCCGCAACCCCCTCTGGTATCTCAAGGCCGATGACGGGACGCGCCACATCCACGGAGCTCCCCTGCCCACGTTGGAGATGAGCGACCGCTTCGCCAACGCCGGGTGGCTGGACCTCGACAACGCCATGGGGACCCTGCAGATCAAGGGGCTGACCTTCGGCTTCGTGGGGGTGGACGACCCGCACCTGGAGTACGACGATCTCGATTCGGTCCGTGGCGGGGCCGACCCCGCAACCGACGTCAGGCTCGGGGTCGCCCACGCTCCCTACTTGCGGGTGCTCGACCAGTTCGCTGGGGAGGGGCACGACCTGATCCTTGCCGGCCACACACACGGCGGCCAGGTCTGCCTTCCGGGCGGACGGGCCTTGGTCACCAACTGCGACCTGGACACCGGCCGAGCCAAAGGGCTGTCCCGCCACCCCGCCGAAGCACCTGTCGGTGCTCCCGGAGCCTCCTGGCTCCATGTGTCCGCGGGCGTCGGTACCTCGCCATTCGCGCCCGTGAGGCTCTTCTGCCGACCCGAGGTCACCCTGCTGACCCTGGTCCCTCGGCCCGATTTCTGAGCCCGCCGACGGCTCCGGTAGACTCGCGTCGCTCCACGGGCTGTGGCGCAGTTTGGTAGCGCGCTTCGTTCGGGACGAAGAGGCCGCAGGTTCAAATCCTGTCAGCCCGACTCTGTGATGTCTCAGGACATCCCGGACGGTCGAACCTGTGGAGGGGTTCGGCCGTTCTTCATTTCTTGGGCTGGTAGTCCCGTTCTGGGTCGATGGTCAGTTCGCGGAGGAGTTCGCCGGTGATGGCGTTGACGATGCGGACGTGTAGGTCCTGGATGAGCAGGATGACGTGGGTTCGGGTGTGGGTTCGGCCGACGCCGATGTGGTGGAGTCTGCCGTTGACGCGGAGCGTGACGGCCCCGGTCTTGTCGATGCGGTCGTGACGGATCCGGTCGTGGGTGTCGGGGTCTCGGCTGTTGCCTGGTAGTGCTTTGGGCATGGTGTCGAATAGGGCTGCTGGTGTGGCTCGGTGGGGCAGCGAGCGGTGGGGTCGGCGGTGGTTGTACTCGTCGACGAAGGTGTCCAGGATCGTCTGCAGTTCGTCGATTGTGGATGGTTGGTCGGGTTGGGCGCGGAGCCACTTCTTGAACGTCTGCTGGAATCGCTCGACCTTGCCCTGGGTGGCCGGGTGGTTGGGTCTGCCGTTCTTCTGGGTGATGTGGAGGCGGCGGAGCTCGGCCTCGAAGCTGTTGCGTCCGCCTTGGCGTCCGATGCCGGCGAGACGGACGGTGAACACCATGCCGTTGTCGGTCAAGGTGGAGGCTGGGATTCCGGCAGTTTTGATCGCTGCCCGGAACTCGGCCAAGACGATGGGGGTGGTGACCCGGCGGTGGGCAGTGACCCGGATCGCCATGCGGGTGCAGTCGTCGAGCCAGGTCAGGATCTCGACGTCGGTGCCGTCGGCGAGGCGGTAGTGGGTGAAGTCGGACTGCCAGGTCTGGTTCGGCATCGTTGCGGCGAAGCGGATGTAGGAGGACTTGGGTTTCTTCTTCGGCGCCGGGGTCACCAGGCCTGCCTTGACCAGGTGTCGCGCGACTGTGGCTCTGGAGACGATGACCTGGTGGTGTCGCTCGAGGTGCCACCGGATGGTGTCGGGGCCGGCATCGAGTCCCGCGGTCGAGAGTTGTCGGCGGAGCTTGAGGATCAGCTCGACCGTGGGTGCCGGTGTGGAGTTCGGGGTCGTCTTGGGTCGTCTGGACCTGGGTTCGAACGCGGCGTCGCCCTCGGCCTTGTAGCGGGCCAGGAGTTCGTAGAGCCATGACTTGGAGATGCCGTAGGCGGCGGCGACTTCGGCGGCGTCGCGGCCCTCAGCGACGACAGCGGTGATGACCAGACGGGCTTTCGACATTCACGGAGCATCACCGAGATGTCCGGGATGTCTTGAGACATCGGTCCGGGATGTCCTGAACCAACACACTGTCAGCCCGACTCTGTGATGTCTCAAGACATAGGCGACAATCGGACCTGCATTTTGCAGGTCCGATTGTCTTTCGTCCGGACCACCTCCAGGACCTCTCCGTGCCCGGTGCTTCTCAGCAGAGACGAAGGCCGACCGCTCCACCAGTCCGGTGCGCCTGACGGCAGGACGGTCAGGCGTCGCGCACGTCGAGCGCCCGTCCCGCGTGAGCGGGACGGGCGCTGCCATCCCCGTTCTCTTGCCCCCCCAAAGCCCTTCGCCCCCACCTGGGCTTCTGCATCCACATTGGCGGTGCACCGTTACGGTGCGATGAGGGACCGAGGTCCCCTCGGGTTCCGAATCCCATCCTTGGGTAAGCGAGCCGCACCCTAGGTCCTGCCCGTGAGGGCCGTCTGCCCATGTCGGCAAGGCCCGCCGCGAGTGAGGATGGTGGGGTGGACGCTGACGCGCCGCTGAATACGTTCCTCGATCGGCTGGAGAGTGCCTCTCTCGATCTTGAGGACCGGTTGGTCGCGCTCCGTCTGGCCATCAATGAGACCCGCGCGCTCCTGGAGCAGGATGTGCCGCTGTCCCAGGCCCTCGAGCGCAGCCACTGCCCCGCCGCCCGAGGCGCCGTCACCTTTTCCGCTCAGGAACTGATCGACCTGCTCCACGACTACCGCGCCGAGACCGTCCGGCGACTCGTCGACGACGAGGGCTGGTCTCTCACCGAGATCGCTGAGCACTCGGGGAACGCGCGTCAGGTGGTGGCACGCCTCTACCACGCAGCCCAGGAGGCATCACGTGAGCCCCCCGAAGCGGCGGCGCGCCGATCCCGACCGAGGGCGAAGGTGCGGATGGCTCACCCAGACGAGTGAGCCATCCGCCGGGACCTCCCCACCCAAGAGTCGCTCGTCTTGCTCCCCCCGCCTTCGCCGTCACCCACTACAGGCCCGGGCACCATGGGCAATGGCACACCCTTGAGGTGACCAGTGTGGCCCGGTGCCCGCCCATCGCGACGGCGCAGTATGTTCCAGGAAGATGAGTCCGCCAACACCGTGCAGCACGTCGCGGCCCTCCCCTTGGGCTGGGCCGTCGAGCGGGAGCGAGGAGGTTCTACGTGGGTGTCGGGACGCTCGAGATCGACGGTCTGACCAAACGGTTCGGTAGCGTGGTCGCGCTGCGTGACACCACGTTCGACGTCCGCGAGGGCGAGATCTTCGGGTTCGTCGGCAGCAACGGTGCCGGCAAGACCACCACGATGCGGATCGTCCTTGGCGTCTCCGAGGCCGACGAGGGTCAGGTCAGGTGGCGCGGCGAGCCCGTGACGGCGGAGAGCCGCCGGCAGATTGGCTATATGCCCGAGGAACGCGGCCTCTACCCGAAGATGAAGGTCCGCGAGCAGCTCGTCTACCTGGCGCGCCTCCACGGGCTGGAGGTGCGGGATGCCGAGCGCTCCGTCGACGAATGGACCGAACGGTTGGGAGTTTCTGCGCGAGCTCACGACGAGGTGCAGAAGCTGAGCCTGGGCAACCAGCAGCGGGTCCAACTCGCCGCGGCGCTCTCCCACCACCCTCAGGCGCTGGTGCTCGACGAGCCCTTCTCCGGGCTCGACCCGATCGCCGTCGACGTGATGAGCCGAGTGCTTCGCGACAAAGCCGACGAGGGCATCCCCGTGGTCTTCTCAAGCCACCAGCTCGACCTGGTCGAGCGGCTGTGCGACCGAGTAGGGATCATCCAGAGCGGACACATGGTGGCGGTTGGCAGCGTCGAGGAGCTGCGTCAGACCGAGACGCGACGCTACGTCGTGGTCTCCGGAGCCCCGGCGGGCTGGGCCGACCAGGT
Organism: uncultured Actinomycetota bacterium; assembly: GCA_963824105.1. Lineage (GTDB taxonomy): Bacteria > Actinomycetota > Actinomycetes > Propionibacteriales > Nocardioidaceae > CAWDVB01. The sequence continues at coordinate 90,439 of CAWGNN010000008.1, read as the reverse complement.
CGAGGGCGTCCTCGGTGCCCGGTACGAAGACGGGCACAGCATGGTCGAGCTTGGCGAAGACGGCGACGAGCAGCCGTTGCTCCGCGCCGCTCTCTCCCTCGGGCCGGTGCATGAGTTCAGGCTGGAGAGACCGACCTTGAACGAGCTTTACCGTGATGTGGTCCTGGTGCCGGAGGAAGAGCGATGAGCCAGAGAGATGGTCGTCCCGGATTCGGATCGCCGGGCAAGGGCAGCTCGACGCAGACGATCGGCCTGGTGGCCCGACGTGAGATCCTCTCCCGCTGGCAGTCCAAGGCCTGGCGCTACACCTCACTCCTGCTGATCGCGGTCATCATCGTCATGGCTGTGGTCGCCAAGTTCGCCGGCGGGATCGGCACCAAGGTCACCGTCGGGGTCACCCCCGAGGCCGGCTCGCTGGCCACGTCGCTGACCAGCGTCGGGGACGCCTTGGGCATGTCGATCACCGTGCGGCCGGTCTCCGACGAAGCTGCCGGGAGGGCAGAGGTCTCCGACGGGACCCTCGACGCTCTGCTGATCGGGGCGAGCCCGCCCTTGACCGTGATTGTGAAGAGCTCGCTCAACTCGGGGCTGGCGAGGACACTCAACGTGCTCACGGGCAACCTGACGACCGCGGCGGAGATCCAGAAGCTCGGCGGAGATCCGGCAGCCTTCCAGGCAGCGCTCGCCCAGGCAAAGGTCACCGTCGTTTCGCTTACCCCTCCCCCGACCTATGACCCGCAGCGCGTCTTCCTCGGCATTCTCGCCGGAGTCCTGATCTTCATCGTTCTGCAGGTGAACGGGCAGTTCATCGCCCAAGGCGTGGTGGAGGAGAAGTCGACGCGGGTGGTCGAGCTGCTGCTGGCGACGGTCAAGCCATGGCAGCTGATGAGCGGCAAGGTTCTCGGCATCGGTCTGCTGGGGCTGGCCCAGTTGGTCGTCATCGCCGGGGCAGGGCTGGGGGTGTCGATCGCCCTGGGCTCGCTCACCCTCGCGGTCCCCACCGCGGTGGGAGCGGTCGTCTGGGTGATCGTCTGGTTCGTTCTCGGATTCTTTGCCTACGCGTTCGCCCTGGCAGCCGCGGCGGCTCTGGTGTCTCGCCAGGAGGATGTTGGCGGTGTGATGATGCCAGTGCTGTCGTTCCTCATCGTCGGCTACATCCTTGGCGTCACCGTGGTCCCGCAAAATCCGGGCAGCTCCCTGGTGCGCGTCATGTCGCTGCTGCCGCCGTTCGCGCCGACTCTGATGCCGATCCGGCAAGCGATCGGCTCGGTGCCTCTCATCGACACGATCGTCTCGCTGGCGCTGATGATCGCCTCCATCCCGCTGCTCGCCCTGCTCGCCGGACGGATCTACCGCAACGCCGTCGTGCGCACCGGGGCCCGCATCGGGCTGCGGGAGGCGCTGCGGAACCGCTGACGACTCAGAGACTCGCGGCGATCAGCTCGGCGATCTGCACGGCGTTCAGCGCCGCCCCCTTGCGCAGGTTGTCGTTGCTCAGGAAGAGGGCGATGCCACGCCCATCGTCGACGCCGAGGTCCTGACGGATGCGGCCGACGTAGGACGGGTCCTTGCCCGCCGCCTGGAGCGGGTTGGGAACATCGGAGAGCGCCACGCCCGGGGCCTCGGACAGGAGCTCCTCGGCCCGCTTGACCGAGAGTGGTCGGGCGAACTCGGCGTTGATCGACAGCGAATGGCCAGTGAAGACCGGGACCCGAACGCACGTGCCAGAGACGCGAAGGTCGGGGATGTCGAGGATCTTGCGACTCTCGTTGCGGAGCTTCTGCTCCTCGTCGGTCTCGAACGACCCGTCGTCGACAAGGTTGCCGGCGAGTGGAACGACGTTGTAGGCGATCGGCCGGACGTACTTCTGCGGCTCAGGAAAGTCCACCGCGGAGCCGTCGAAAGCCAGCCCGGAGGCATCCCCTACGGCCGAGGACTGCGAAGCCAGCTCAAGCACTCCCTCGGCGCCGGATCCGGAGACAGCCTGGTAGGTGCTGACGATGAGCCGGACCAGTCCGGCCTCGTCGTGCAACGGCTTGAGCACCGGCATCGCTGCCATGGTGGTGCAGTTCGGGTTGGCGATGATCCCCTTGCGGGCGTCGGCGATGGCCGCCGGGTTGACCTCGCTGACAACCAGAGGCACATCCGGATCCATCCGCCAGGCCGACGAGTTGTCGATGACGACTGCTCCCGCGGCCGCGAACCTCGGAGCGATCGCCTTCGAAGCCGAGCCGCCCGCGGAGAAGAGGGCGATCTGCAGCCCCGACGGGTCGGCGGTCGCGGCGTCCTCCACCACGACCTCATGGCCGTCGAAGGAGAGCGTGCTGCCGGCGGAACGGGCCGAAGCGAAGAAGCGGATCTCTGCGATCGGGAAGTCGCGCTCGGCCAGGATCGCCCGCATCACCGAGCCCACCTGACCAGTGGCGCCGACGACCCCGACGCGGAAGCCACCCATCAGCGGCCGGTCCCACCGTAGATAACGGCTTCAACCTGCTCGCTGTCCAGATCGAACGCGGAGTGGGCAGCCACGACGGCAGCGTCCACCTGGCCCTCGTCGACGATGACGGAGATCCGGATCTCCGAAGTCGAGATCATCTGCATGTTGACGCCCGCCGAGGCGAGGGCGGAGAAGAACTTGGCGGTGATCCCTGGGTGGGAGCGCATGCCGGCACCGATGAGGGACACCTTGCCGATCCGGTCGTCGTAGAGCAACGAGTCGTAGCCGACCTCGTCCTTGATCCGGGCCAGGGCGGTCATCGCCGTTTGACCGTCGGCGCGTGGCAGCGTGAACGAGATGTCGGTCAGGTTGGTCGACGCAGCCGAGATGTTCTGCACGATCATGTCGATGTTGATCTGGGACTCGGCGAGCGCCTCGAAGATGCGGGCCGCCTCACCGACCTTGTCCGGCACTCCGACGACGGTGATCTTGGCTTCGCTGCGGTCGTGTGCGACGCCGGCGATGATGGCCTGTTCCATGGTCTCTTCCTCAGTCTTGGATTCGACGATCCAGGTGCCCTCCAGATGGCTGAAGGACGACCGGACGTGGATCGGCATGTTGTACCGGCGGGCGTACTCGACGCAGCGCAGGTGCAGGATCTTGGCGCCGCAGGCCGCCATCTCGAGCATCTCCTCGTAGGAGATCTGGTCGCGGCGACGCGCGGTCGCCACGATGCGGGGATCGGCGGTGAAGACGCCGTCGACGTCGGTGTAGATCTCGCAGACGTCGGCGTTGAGCGCCGCGGCAAGAGCGACCGCGGTCGTATCAGAGCCTCCACGACCCAGGGTGGTGATGTCCTTGGTGTCCTGGCTGACGCCCTGGAATCCCGCGACGATCGCGATCGCGCCCTCGTCCAGGGCACGCTCGATCCGCCCGGGCGTGACGTCGATGATCTTGGCCTTGCCGTGGACACTGTCGGTGATCACACCCGCCTGGCTGCCGGTGAACGACCTCGCCTCGTGTCCGAGGTTGCCCACGGCCATGGCGAGCAGGGCCATCGAGATCCGCTCGCCTGCAGTCAGGAGCATGTCGAGCTCGCGTGGCGCAGGGAGCGGGGACACCTCCTTGGCAAGGTCGATCAGCTCGTCGGTGGTGTCACCCATGGCGGAGACCACCACCACGACGTCGTTGCCGGCCCGCTTGGCGTCGACGATGCGCTGGGCGACACGTTTGACGCCCGCCGCGTCGGCGACGGACGACCCGCCGTACTTCTGTACGACTCTTCCCACGATGCTCCCGCGGTTCTCGGAGGTGGTTCGCGGAATTCTATCGGCGCTGACCCGGGCGCGCTGCTTGGTACCGCGCTGCGGTACGCGGGAGTCAGGCTGATCCCGGCGATCCGAGCATTCTGTTTGCCTCGGCAACCTGGTCGATCTCGAAGCCGTAGTCGGCATCGAGTCGGTCGTGCGCCACGATCGACTGCAGCGCCCTGAGCGCGCTGCTCGCCTCAGGACCCCACGACGAGATGTAGGAGAACTGCCACCACCACAGCGCCTCCTCGACCCGCCCGTCGCGGTAGTGGCGTAGACCGTGCGCCAGAGCGCTGGCGATACTGGTCAGCTCGTCGGACAGGAGCTGGGAGATCACCTCGGCAGGGTGCTCGTACGGGTCGAACACCTCGCTGTAGGCATCCACACCCTCCAGCAGCTCGGCGAGGCGCAGCCGCATCCGGTCCAGATCGGGGTCGGGTCCGGGGTCCGGCTCGAACTCCTCGGTCGGACGGAAGTCGGCGCTCACGCCGAGCCGCCCTCCAGCGAGGAGCAGCTGGCTGACCTCGAGAAGCAACAGGCTGACCGTGCTCTGCTCGCCCTCACCACGCGAGATGGCCTGCAACGCGAGCAGGAACGACTCGACGTGATCGGCGATCTGCTGGGCGAAGTCCTCCAGCTCGCTGGATACTGCCGGGTCAGTCATCGACGGCTCGTCTCCCTTCGAAAGCCCTGCCGAGGGTCACCTCGTCGGCGTACTCGAGGTCCCCTCCTACGGGAAGTCCACTCGCTAGGCGGGTCACACGCAAGCCCAACGGCTTCAACATCCTGGTGAGATATGTCGCGGTCGCCTCGCCCTCAAGGTTCGGGTCGGTCGCCAAGATCACCTCGGTGACTTGTCCATCGGCAAGTCGACCCAGCAGCTCCTTGATCCTCAGCTGGTCGGGGCCGATCCCCTCGATGGGCGAGATTGCGCCCCCCAGGACGTGGTACCGCCCGCGGTACTCGCGGGTCCGCTCGACGGCGACGACGTCCTTGGACTCTTCGACCACGCACAACACCGACGGGTCACGCCGCGGGTCGCGACAGATGCGGCAGGTCTCCTCCTCGGAGACGTTGCCGCAGACCGAGCAGAAACGGACCTTCTCCTTCACCTCGACGAGCACCTGAGCGAGCCGACGGACATCTGCCGGGTCGGACTGCAGCAGGTAGAACGCGATCCGTTGCGCTCCCTTAGGCCCGACGCCGGGAAGACGTCCCAGCTCGTCGATGAGGTCCTGGACGATGCCTTCGTACACGGCGGACCGTCAGAAGCCCGTCGGCAGGGCGGGCCCGCCCTGCCCGGACATCCCCTGGGCCAACGGCCCAAGCTTCTCGGTTGCCAGAGAGTCGGCCCTGGTTCGGGCGTCGCGGTAGGCGGCCACGATCATGTCCTCGAGGTCCTCGGTGTCCTCGGGGTCGAAGGATCCTCTGCTGATCCGAACCCCGACGAGGTCGCCGATGCCCGAGACGGTCACCGTCACCAGGCCACCGGCGACGGTGCCATCGACGGTCGCCTCGCTGAGCTCAGCCTGGGCGGCCATCATCTGCTGCTGCATGGCCTGGGCCTGCTCCAGCAGACCACCGAGGTCGAAACCTCCGTCGCCGAACGGGTTCTCTGTCATGTCGTCCTTCTCTGCTCAGGTTCTGCTCAGTCGTGGCTGATCTCTTCGATCACGGTGCCACCGAGAGTCTGCTGGATGAGCTCGGCCCCGCCCAAGGACTCCTCCTCGGGGTCGTCAGGCGAGACGTCGGCGTCGGGGTCGCCGGTCTCTGCCTCACCAGGGTCTGCCGACGCAGTCATCGCCTCTCTGGCCTCTGCAACCGCAGCCGACGGAGCCTGCCTGGTCGCAGGAGCCGGCGCTTGCACTGCAGGGGCAGGTGGTGCGTCGGCCGCCTGGCCCGGAGCGACAACCGCCTCAACGGCGTAGTCGCGACCGATCCGATCGATCAACAACTGGCGCACGACTTCGTCGTGCCCACTGCTGAGGAACATGTCGCGTGCGCCTCTCTCGTGGAAACCGAGGGTCAGCACGGTGTCGTCGACCGAGACCACCTGGGATCCGTGACTCAACAGCATCCAGGTGACGCGCTTGCGCTCCTTGGCCAAGGCGATGACGTCGGGCCACAACCTGCGGAGGTCGGTGACGGAGAGCCCTCCGGGCTGGTCTGGCGCTGGCACGTCCCCGGCCGGAGCAGCCGGACCGGCCGCCGCGCTCGCGGCAGGAGTCTCGGGATCAGGAGTCCCCGCGGCGGGGGCCTCCGCGGCGGGGGCCTCCGGGACGGGAGCTGGCTCCTTCGGAGGGTCAGGGGTCGCAGTCGGCCGAGGATGAGCGGGGGCAGGCGCGGCGGACACAGGCTGAGGCTCGGGGGCTGAGGATCCAGCGAAGTCGAGCCGCCGCTCAATCCGGTCCAGACGCGCCAGGACGCCCTCGGTGGTGTGGTCGGCCCCAGGCAGCAGCACCCTGGCGCAGAGCAGCTCCAGCAGGAGCCGCGGCGCCGTCGCTCCCTTGAGCTCGGTCAGGGCCTCGGCAACCGTGTCCGCGGAACGGACCAGATCCGCCCGACCGAAACGCGCTGCCTGGGCGGTCAACCGGGCCGCCTGATCCTCCGGAACGTCGATCAGTCCACTCGCGGACGCGTCGGGCACGGAGGCAATGACGACCAGGTCGCGAAGCCGCCGCAGCAGGTCCTCGGTGAACCTCCGAGGATCCTGGCCAGACTCGATCACCTTGTCGACGACGCCGAAGACGGACCTACCGTCCTGCGCCGCGAAGGCGTCGATAATCTCGTCGAGCAGAGTGTCTGGGGTGAAGCCGAGCAGGGACGTCGTGAGCTGGTAGGTGACGCCGTCGTCGTCGGATCCGCCGATCAGCTGGTCGAGCACCGACAGGGTGTCCCGAGCAGACCCGCCGCCGGCCCGGACTACCAGCGGCAACGCCGCGGGGTCGATCTTGACGCCCTCCTGGTCGCAGATCACGGCCAGGTAGCTCGACAGGGTGCGCGGCGGGATCAGCCGAAACGGGTAGTGGTGGGTCCGCGACTTGATCGTGCCGATGACCTTCTCCGGCTCGGTGGTGGCGAAGATGAACTTCAAGTGCGGCGGCGGCTCCTCGACCAGCTTGAGCAGGGCGTTGAAGCCCTGCGGGGAGACCATGTGCGCCTCATCGATGATGTAGATCTTGAAGCGGCTCGACACCGGGGCGAAGAATGCTCGCTCGCGCAGATCCCGAGTGTCCTCCACGCCGCCGTGGCTGGCGGCGTCAATCTCGATCACGTCCATCGAACCGCCGCCCGAGCGGGACAGGTCGATGCACGACTGACAGACGCCGCACGGGGTGTCGGTGGGACCCTGCTCGCAGTTCAAAGCCCGGGCCAGGATCCGGGCGCTCGAGGTCTTGCCGCAGCCGCGGGGGCCCGAGAACAAGTACGCGTGGTGCACCCGGTTGTGCCGCAACGCCGCCTTGAGCGGCTCGGTCACGTGCTCCTGACCGATGACCTCGTCGAAGGTCTCGGGGCGGTAGCGACGGTAGAGCGCAAGTGGTGCATCCACGCCTGAACCCTAACCACCGGCCCCGACACCCGATAGGGGCGGCACCAGCCGGTGAGAGGCGGCCACGCCCCGGAAGGCACAAACCGGGCCCCGAGCAGCAAGAGGCCCCCCGCGCACCCGCCAGAGCTCACTTACCCTTGCTGCCTTCCGGCCCTGGGGGAGTTGGGCGAGATGACGCCACGCGGGGGGTTGCCCCGAGTCTAAGGCAGGGCTTTGGCGGGTACGAAACCGGAACGATTTCCCGCTCTGGCTCCCCGACGGGTAGCCTCTCCGGCGGAGGATTCGCCTAGTGGCCTATGGCGCTCGCTTGGAAAGCGGGTTGGGTTAACAGCCCTCAGGGGTTCGAATCCCCTATCCTCCGCCAAATTTTGCACCGCCGACCTGCGAGCACGCCGATCGCGGTCCGTTGTGACGCATGGCGGTGTTTGTCTGCTCTGTGGCTCGTAGTCTCAGATGCGCCGCAGGGCCCGCGGCGCGTCTCCGGCCGTTCTCGGCTCGGCTCGTCGCGAAAATTGTCACCTCTCCGTCCCCAGCATGCCGACGGGCGGCGCACTGGCCTGCCCGCTGCACGGAAGGTGCCGACTCGCCACGACTGCACCTTCTGGTGCCGGTTCCACGAGCGTCGCGGGGGATGTATCGGCTGAGGCTCCTGAGGGATGATGCCTCCGAGGGCCCACTGGCAATGGCGTAACCTTTGCGCCCTGCACGGGCAGGGCCGCGGAGGTGGCGATGGAGCGTGACGATCGAGTTCTGTCATACACGCGGGCGCTCTCCCTGTTCATCGCGCCGTTCTTGGTGGTGGCTTTCGTGCTGCTCTACCTCTTCCCCGATGACACAGCGCGGCTGTGGTCGTGGCCGATGAAGCCCACCATGTCCCCGATGGTATTGGCCTCGGCGTATCTCGGTGGATCGTGGTTCTTCCTCCGCGTTCAGGGCGAGCGCCGGTGGCACGCCATGAGGGCGGGATTCCCGGCGGTCGCCCTTTTCGCCACGCTGCTGGGGGTAGCGACCGTGGTGTACTGGGACAAGTTCAGCCATGCCAAGGTGGCGTTCTGGATCTGGGCCGCGCTCTACTTCGTGGCACCGTTCCTTGTGATCGCGGCGTGGGTCGCCAACCAGCGCTCCGCCGCGGTGGTCGACCCTGCGGCAGAGCGCCTCGGGGCAGCGACTCGAATCGCGATCGGGCTGGCTGGCGCGTCCGCGCTTGCCGCAGGGGTCGCGATGTTCGTCTCGCCAGGCAGTTGGATCCCGCACTGGCCGTGGCTGCTGACACCGCTCACCTGCCGGGTCGTGGCGGCCATCTTCTGCCTGGGTGGCGCGGGACTTGTGGTCGTACGAGACCCGAGGTGGTCCTCACTCGGGCTCATGCTCGAGGTGGCCATCATCATGATCGGGCTCATGCTGGTGGCCGTGGTCCGCGCCCGCGGTGAGTTCTTCACCGACCGACCCCTGACCTGGTCCCTGCTGGTGGGTCTGCTGGCCGTGTTGTGTGGATCCATCTACCTACGGCTCGCTCATCGCGAAGACTTCCGCGCGCGCCCGAGCTGAGGGTCACCCGGGCGGTGGCAGCACCACGCCGAAACCGGCCACCGCCAGCCGCAGCAGGACCTGACCCGGCGCCAGTAGGTCGGCGATCTTGGCAGCGCTGAGCACCTCGAGCTCACCGAGCCGTTCGGCATACGCATCGGGCCCAGCGACGCGGGCGCGGTGCATTTCGACGGTGTTGTGCCACACCTTCTGCCGAGCCTCGCGCAGGAACTTCTTGGACGCCCGCTGGTTGAGCGGCCTCAGGGCTCGGTCGACAAGGTTGCGCGCGGAGCGTGCCGCCAACTCGTGGTCCTCCGCGCTCACCCGTCCGGAGAGCACCCCGTCGATGCGCTCGTGATCCCGTCGTCGGCGGTCCACGACGGCGGGGTCCTCGAACTCGGCGTCGTCTATCACGGCGAGCAGAGCCTGCGGCAGGTCGTAGTTGATGTGCGCATTGATGCCCAGCAGCACGTGCCGCAGCAACGGCAGGTCCGATGGGGCGTCGAAGGCTAGCCGCCAGGGACGCGGCACCGATCCGCCGCTCAGGTCTGCATCGAGTGCGTCCAGGTAGAGACCAGCGAAAGCCACGTCCCACGCCTCCACCCAGGCGCCGTCCTCGAACACGTCGTTGCGTATCGCGGCGCCCACGGCGACGGTCGTGCGCCGGTACGTGTCCAGGAACTCACGACGATGCGTTTGTCCCATGGGCAGCGCCTCGGACCGGCGCCGCATCGTCTCAATCACACCAGCGATCGATTGACCGTCAGGAATGGCGCCCACAGCCGACTACGCTACCGCCGATGAGGATCCTCGCGCTGCCCGGCGAGATGGCGGCTTCCGGCGTGGATGCTGCGACGCGGGTGCTGAACTCATCCCATTCCCGGCGTGGTCAAGCGCATCGGAAGACGAGTGCTTCCCGCCCCCGACCTGTCGGGTGCGGCGTGGTCAGAGGTTGCCGAAGTCGTAGGTGCTCGGAATGGCCACGCTGTCCCCCGCGGGCCCGTACACGAGCGCGATCTCCTCGTGTTCCTCGAGCTTGATGGTCGCAGGATCCCCGGAGAACGGCTTGCCGTCCACGTAGGCGGTCAACGTCGTCGCGGTGCCGTCGGCCTTCAGCCCTCCGAGGGTGTCCGACGACAGCGCGACGTTCCACTCGGTGAACAACTGTCCGAGGTAGTAGGCGCTGCCGGCCACCGGAGCCTCGATGTGGATGACCCCAGAGGGGTCGTGGGTATGCAGTGAGCTGATCAGCTTGTTGGCCTCATCGATCCCGATGTCGGCCGGGACCTGGACCGGTGATCCGTTGACCAGGACGTCGAGGTGCGCATGGAAGTGGTCGGCCGTGCCTTCTGACGCCAAGGGGGTCAGACCCGCCGCGCGGATCGCGGCGGAGGGATCGGCCGCCACCGGCCACGGCGGCATCGCCGTCCCGGCATCATGCGAGGAGACCGCTGAGGCCAGGTAGTCGGTGGCGGTGGCCCCGTTCTGGGAGCCACCCCTCAGGGCCACGACGAGGACCACCACTGCGATGACCAGGCTGCCCACGATGAAGGCCAGCGAGCCGCCGGGCAGACCGGAGCCGGGCTTGGACGGGCGCATGGTGCCTGACATGTTGTGCTCCCCTTGACGCTGATTCCCAGTAGAACGCAGACAAGAGTGCCATCAATGGCCGAACCGGCCGCCGGACGCGCCGGGCCGTTGCCGAACCTTCGCCGCTTCCGCACAACCTGCGGCGTAGGCGCTGGAACCCCTGCCGGTGTGCCGGATTTGATCGATCCAAGTATTTTTCTCTCCTGAAACACCCTCGGCACATTTCGGTGCACAACCGATGCCAGGGTGAGCTGCAACCCACGGGGAGGACCGTGGACGGCCCTACAGGGAGGAGTCCGCCGTGAGCTTCGACCAGACGCAGAACACCACCGTGTTCAGTCTCGAGACCACGACCGAAGTGACCATCGTGCCGAGCGTCGCCGCGAAGCCCGCGGCGTCCTCACGAACCAAGCGACAGGCCCGGCATGTCTACGGCGTGACGGAGCTCTTCCGCGGCCGCGATGAGCTGCGCGGTGTGTACGCCCCGGCCGACCTCGTCGAGGAGTTCACCCGCTGGTGCGCGTGAGGGTCTCGAGCCCCTCCTGAGCAGCCGTCCCTGCGGACACCTCAGCGCTCCGTCAGCGGACGCACCTATGCTGTTCGGGTGATCTTCAAGCGCGTGGGAGAGGGGCGCCCCTATCCAGAGCACGGCCTGAGCGCCGCTGACTGGGCTGCCCTGCCCCCGCGCCAGATCCACCTGGACGAGCTGGTGACCACGAAGGACACCCTGCAGCTCAGCGCTCTTCTGGATGAAGACTCCACGTTCTTCGGCGACCTCTTCGCCCACGTGGTGCTGTGGCGCGACGAGTTCTTCTTGGAGGACGGCCTGCACCGGGCACTCCGAGCGGCCCTGCAGCAGCGCAACGTCCTCCACGCTCGCGTCCTGGTCGTGAAGGAGGACGTATGAAGGCGCGGTACATCCGCAGCGGACTCACGCTGCTGGTCCTGATCGGTGTCGTCGGCGGAGCCGGCTACTGGGGCTGGCAGCACACCACGGAAGCGATGCCCGGACTCCGCCCTGCGACCACGTGCACCACCAAGTCGGTGCAGAGCAAGCTGACCCCCAATGACGTGATCGTCAGTGTCTACAACGCGGGAAACCGAGCCGGACTCGCCGGCGAGACGATGACGAAGCTGGCAAAGCGGGGCTTCCGCCAGGGCCAGCTCGGCAACACGCAGGAGAACGTCAGGACCGTGCTGGTCCGCACCAGTGATCCCAACTCCGTCGCGGCACGCCTGGTGGCAAAACAGTTCGGCAGCAAGGTCGAGCCGGTCGTGTCTGAAGTCGACCTCGGCCCGGGAGTCGACGTCGTGTTGGGCAACAAGTTCAAGGGCCTGGTCGCCAAGGCACCCAAGCAGATCACCTACACGCAGCAGCAACAGATCTGCTCATCGTCCTGACAGCCATTGGGCGAGCCGGCCCAGCCGGGACAGGGACCGCAGCCGGTCCTCGGTCTCCTCGCGCTTGGCACGCGGGGTCACGACGAGCAGGTCGTCCCCGTGCCGGAGCACCATCCTGGCCTCCGGCACCGTCATCGCCTCGTCCCGGATCACCAGCGCGACGCTTGCCCCGACCGGCAGTCGGAGCTCGCTGATCTCGACGCCATGCAGGAGTGACCGCTTGGTCACGGTCACGATCAGCAGGTCAGCGGCGACCCGGTCCAACGGTGCCGCCTCGATGTCGACGTCACGCGGCTCCTCGGGGAGCAACACCCCGAGTCGGCGGGCCGCGGCGGGCAGCGTCGGCCCGGTCAGGAGCGTGAACACCACGACGAAGACAAAGACGATGTCGAAGAGCCGCCCGGACTCGGGGACCCCTTCCGCCAGTGGGATCGTGCTCAGCACGATGGGTACCGCGCCGCGCAGCCCGGCCCACGACAAGAATCCCCCCTCGCGGACCTTCATGGGGTCAACCACCGCGCAGGCAAGCACCGACAGCGGACGGGCAACGAGCGTCACGACGATGCCGATGACGACCGCGTCGACGACGTCGAGCAAGGTCAGGGTGGAGGGCTGCACCAACAGGCCCAGCATGATGAAGAGTCCGATCTGAGCCAACCAGGCCGAGCCTTGCGAGAAGGAGCGGGTGACCGAACGGTGGGGCAGGTCGGAGTTCCCCAGGATGACCCCCGCCGTGTAGACGGCGGCGAAACCGGACAGGTGGATCACCGCGGCCCCGCCGTAGGCCAGCACAGCCAGGGCGAGCACCGCCAAGGGGTAGAGGCCGGACACCGGCAGGGCCACTCGCCGCATCAGGAAGGCGCCGGCCCTCCCGACGAGGAAGCCCACCACCACGCCGCCCACCAGTTCCACGATGATCAGGGCGAGGAAGCCACCGATCCCGTAGTCGAGCACGTGCCCCTGGCTGACCAGGGTGACCAGCAGGACCGTCGGAGCGTCGTTGAGCCCGGACTCGGCTTCCAGCACCGCGGTGAGTTTCCGGGGCACCGGGACATGGCGCAGTACCGCAAAGACCGCAGCGGAGTCGGTGGGCGAGACCACTGCGCCGAGGAGGACAGCGAACTGCCAGTCCATGCCCAGTCCGTAGTGGGCGACCAGGGCCATGGCCGAGACACTCACCGCGATGCCGAGCGTGGCCAGGGCCGATCCGAGCGGAGCCGCCGGTCGGAGCTCCTTCCAATCGGTGGTAAGTCCACCTTCGGCCAGGATCACCACGAGCGCAGCGAAGCCGAGCGCGTGCGCTGCGGCGGCGTTGTCGAAGTGGAGGCCGAGCTGACCAAGGCCGACGCCGATCGCGAGATAGATCAGCAGACTGGGCAGACCAGCGCGGGCCGAGAGACGCACTGCCAGGACGGAGACCAGCGTGATGGCAGCGCCCACCAGGAGCAGCGTGTCCAGCGTCTCGATGTCGAACGTCACTCGGCACCCCGTCAGTTGGCGGTGCCCCCATCCTACGGATCTCGGCCTACGGATCTCGGCCGGCCGGACCGGGTTGGCGGCCGACGAACCGGGCACAGCGGGTCCTCGCTACGGTGAGATGGTGAAGAACGCCGAGCAAGCCGCCCAGCGCTACGCCGTGGCCAGCCGGGCCAACGTTCCGCCGTTCCACGTCATGGACCTGCTCGCCCTGGCCAACGAGCGGATGCGCACCCACGGCGACCTGTTGAACCTCACCGCGGGCCAGCCGTCCACACCGGCGCCGCAACCGGTCCGCCGGGCTGCCGCTCGAGCCTTGGATCAGGACGTGCTCGGCTACACCGAGGCAACGGGGATCCCCGAGCTGCGCTCGGCGATCTGCGACCACCACGCGCGGTTCCACGGGCTGCAGCTGACTCCCGATGACGTGGTGGTGACGACCGGATCCTCCGGAGGGTTCCTGCTCGCCTTCCTCGCGTCGTTCGAGCCCGGAGACCGGGTGGCCATCGCCCGCCCCGGCTACCCCTGCTACCGCAACGTACTGACGTCACTCGGCTGCGAGGTGGTCGAGCTCGAGGCCGGTCCCGAGACCCGCTTCCAGCCGACGGTGGCGATGATGGAAGCGCTCGATCCTCCGGTGCAGGGACTGGTCGTCGCCTCACCCGCCAACCCGACCGGCACGATGCTGACGCCCGAGGAGCTCGCCGGACTGGCCCGGTGGTGTGAGGAGCACGGCGTCCAGCTGATCAGCGACGAGATCTATCACGGGATCGAGTACGCCTCGCCGATGCAGCACTCCTCAGCCTGGAAGACCTCGCACGAGGCCATCGTCTTCAACTCGTTCTCGAAGTACTTCTCGATGACCGGATGGCGACTGGGCTGGATGCTCGTGCCCGAGCGGCTCCGCCGTGCCGTGGACGTGCTCACGGGCAACTTCACCATCTGCCCACCGACGCTCTCGCAGCACGCCGCGATCGCCGCGTTCAGCGAGGAGTCCTACGCCGAGTGCGACTCCCATGTCGCCCGGTACGCCGAGAACCGCCGCATCCTGCTCGATGGCCTGCCGAAGCTCGGAATCGACAAGCTGGCTCCGGCCGACGGCGCCTTCTACATCTACGCCGACGCCTCCCACCTCACCGACGATTCGATGGCGTTCTGCCGACGGATGCTGGCCGAGACAGGGGTGGCCACGTCGTCCGGGGTGGACTTCGACACAGCCAATGGCAACCGGTCCATCCGCTTCTCCTTCGCGGGTAGGCCCGAGCAGATGACCGAGGCTCTCCAGCGGATGGCCGCCTGGCTACCTACTGCCGGAGGTTGAGGCGGTCAGCCCTCGACGACCTCGGTCGGGGCGCCGTGCACCGGCGGGATCTGACCCATCTTGCCCTTCTGGAAGTCCTCGTACGCCTGCATCACCTCGGCGCGGGTGTTCATCACGAACGGGCCCGCCCAGGCGACCGGCTCCCGGATCGGCCGCCCACCGAGGACGACCAGGTCGAGCGCGTGGTGGCGAGACTCCTGCTTCTCGTCCGCGGCCACCCGCACCAGGTCGCCGGCACCCAGGACGGCAAGCTGTCCGGTACGGATCGGGTGGCCCTCCGGGCCGACGCGCCCGGCACCGTTGAGGACATAGACCAGCGCGTTGAAGCCTGGCTCCCACGGCAGGTCCATCTGGGCACCAGGCGCCAGCGTGGCGTGCACAAACGAGATCGGCGTGTAGGTCATCCCCGGCCCGGTCTGGCCGCCGACGTCACCGGCGATGACCCGGACCAGGGCTCCTGCGTCGTGGGTCGTGGTGAGCCCGAGGGTGGACGAGCGGAGGTCCTGGTAGCGAGGAGCCGCCCACTTCTGGTCACGCGGCAGGTTCACCCACAGCTGCAGGCCGTGGAAGAGGCCGCCCTGCTGCACCAGCCACTCCGGGGGCGCCTCGATGTGAAGCAGGCCCGATCCGGCGGTCATCCATTGGGTGTCGCCGTTGGTGATCGTGCCTCCGCCACCCTGGCTGTCCTGGTGATCGAAGACTCCGTCGATGATGTAGGTGACGGTCTCGAAGCCACGGTGCGGGTGCCACGGAGTCCCCTTGGGCTCCCCCGGCGCGTAGTCGACCTCGCCCATCTGGTCCATCATGATGAAGGGGTCCAGCGCCTGGATCGGCACACCGTGGAAGGCCCGGCGAACCGGGAAGCCCTCACCCTCGAAGGAGCTGGGCGCGGTGGTCACCGAGGCCACGGGACGGACCACGTCGCCCGGGCCCGCCGGGTGCAGGCGAGGGAGCGCGGTCAGGTCGTCGACGGTTACAGCCGGCATGGACTCTCCTTGGGTTGAATCTTCAACGGCGCCAACGTTGACCAGCCTCCGAAGATTCCCTCCACCGTATGTCAGCGGGCGAACCCGCGCGCGGAAGGCGGCCAGGAACCGGACCTGCTCCGGGAGCTGGGCGGCGTTGACCTGCGGTTCAGACCGTGACGACTTCGCGAAGCCCGGCGTCGAGCAGCGAACGCCGCGCTCGCTCGAGCAGTTCCGGCGCAGCCGCGGGGATGTAGGCGCTCTCCGGTCTCACTCCGTGGGGGCGGTAACCGAGGACGACTACCCGGAGCCCCGGATCGAGGCCGGCCAACCAGGCTGCGGCGGCGTCCAGTTGTTCGACGGTGTCGTTGAACCCGGGCACCAGGGGCAGGCGGACCTCGTAGAGCTTGCCGCGCTCATGCAGGTAGCGAATGGCGTCGAGAACGAGCTCGTTGCCATGACCCGTGAGACGGCGATGCACCTCCGCGTCGAGCGCCTTGAGGTCGACCATGAACCCGTCCGTGACGGGCACGAGCTCGTCCCAGACCCGGGGAAGGGCATGACCGTTGGTGTCCACGAACGTCGTCAGACGGGCCAGCTGAGAGTCGGCCCGCACCTCGGTGAAGAGGTCGCGCACCATCCGCCACTGGGACGTCGCCTCGCCACCCGAGACGGTCACTCCGGAGAGATAGGGCTCAACCAAGCGGATCCGCTGCACCAAGGACTCGACGGTCGTCTCTTCGGCATCGGCTCGGTGAGGTGGGATCGTCTCAGGGTTGTGGCAGGCCAGACAGTCGAACGGACAGCCTTGGGTGAAGACCACGAAACGGTTGCCCGGCCCGTCCACCCAGGAGAACGGAATGACGTCAGCGATCCGGGCCGGCGTTGAGCTCATGGGCCACTACCCGCTTCGGTCGACGACGGTCCACATGGCTTTGCGCTACCGAGCCCGCGCCCAGGAACGTACTGGCGTGCCGAGCCCCATTCTCGATCTTGGCCAGATCTGACTTCCGAACCAGATAGCCGGTGATACGGATGAAGTCGTTGCTGTCCAGGTTGAACGTGAAGTCGCGCATTCCCGTGCGGAAGGCGCCACGGATCACGTCGACCACGGCCTGGGGGTTGCGCCGTGACGTCTCGTCGAACGCCAGCACATCGCTGATGCCGGAGGCGAACAGGGCGTGGTGTGGGCTCACGGTCCGTAGGTGCTCGAGCAGCGTCGGCTCCTCGCCCACTGGGATCCGGCAGCCGGCGGTGACGTCCAGGTCGGAGTCGATGCCCGACTGGCTGTGCAGAAGAGCTCGGCCGTCGTTCCCGGCGCAGTACGGGAGCGGTCGCGCCTGGACCAGATCCGCCACCCGTTGCAGAATCTGCTCGGCAAGCTCGTTGGCCGCTTCGTCGTATCCGTAGCGCCCGGCGGACCCTTCGTGCTCGAGCACGAGCGACACAGCCTCAGCGAGCCCGTACACCCCGAACATCGCCGAGTAGCGATCCAGGTGCAGCAAGCCCTCACTGACCAGCCACGAGTGCTCGAAGAAGCGAGCTCCCTCGACGAGGTGCCGGATCCGCGCCTCCATGAGCTCCGCGGTCAGCTCGACGTAGCGCGGCAGCAGCTCCTCCAGGTAGGACTCCCGGGACCCGCGGTGTCCCAGTGCGACTTCGCGCAGGTTGAGCCGCACCAGCGTGTGCGAGCCACCGCCGACGCGCAGCGAGTTGTAGCACGAGGCCACTCCGTACGCCGGTCCAAGGCCGCCGACCATCATCGGGTCGTTGACGAAGTGCGGCTGACCGCAGGCGAAGACCGTCTCCACCGCATCCCGGATCAGGTCGTCCGGGGTGAGGTCAGGGTGGACCTTGAGGCTGAGGTTCGGCACGACCTGCAGCAGCTCGCGCTCGAGGCGCAGAGCCATCCGGCCCACGCGGGTGTCGCGAGGGCCCAGATTCGCGTGAGTGAACGCGTCGGGCAGCATCCGATCGAGCGAGAGCCAGAACAGGCGAAGCTTGTGGTGCAGGGCGTCGTCGTCAACCTCTGCGACGTAGGGCTCCAGCAGCTCGTCGAGGTCGCCGAGCCACACCGGGTAGCCGGTGATGGACGGCACATGGGTGTAGGTGATCAACAGGTGTGCGAGCGCCTCATCGAGGCTGCCGGCTGGACCCAGCTCGAGAAAGTCAGAGCCGTCGCGCAGCAGCTTGGCGTAGTCGGGCAGGTTGTACCGCGGGCGATAGGGCGCGTTGCCCTCGTAAAGATCGCAGATGACCCGCTTCTCCAGCGCCTCCGCGCACGCCGCCGACACCGGCGGCGGGTCCAGCGAGTTCTCGGCAAGGATCGCGAGCTGCTGCATCCGCTGCCGAGAGGTGAGCGCCGGATCGTCCACGATCTCGCGCGCCTGATGACGCAGTTCGACCAGTTCCACGCCCCAAGACTGGGCGACGCCGCCCCAGCGTCACAGGGGCGGAAGTCCCTCCCTGATCGACCGCTGCTGCAGAGGACCAACAGTGCTGGTCCTCGCGCCTGGATGGAACTCAGCGCTTGGCGAATGCGTCCACCAGGCGCACCGCATCAGGACTGGCGGCAGCGGCAGCTATCTCTCTCGCTTCCTGCTCCAGGTGCTCAGCGAACCCACGGCCCGAGCCTTCGCGGAGCAACCGGCGGGTGACACCCAGAGCGGGACTGGGCCCGGAGGCCAACCGTTCTGCCAGGCCCCGCCCGGCATCCAACACTTCACCATCGGGGTGCACGCTCGTGACCAGTCCCCAGTCGAGCGCCTCAGCGGCGGACAGTTGTCGGTTGAGCAAGGTCAGTTCCATGGCACGCCGCAGGCCTACCACCCGTGGCAGCAGCCACGACGTGCCGCAGTCCGGAGTCACTCCGATCCCCGCATAGGCGGACAGAAGCACTGCGGACTCTCCGACCACAACAAGATCGGCTAGAAGAGTGAAGGCGAAGCCCGCACCGGCGGCGGACCCCTGAACGGCCGCCACCACGGGGACATCAAGGGCCGACAGCGCCAACACTGCCTGGTGCGCCGCACCGGCCAACTCGGAGATCATGGCCCGGCGATCCGGCGCCGCCGCCATCGCGGCGATGTCCCCCCCGGCACAAAATGCCCGGCCCCGGCCCGTGAGCAGAACCGACCGCACGGCTGGGTCAGCGGCCACCGAGCGGATCGCGTCTGTGAGCGCCTCTGCAAGAGGCAAGTCGAGGGCGTTGTAGCTCCCAGGCTGGTTCAGCTCGATCCAAGCGACCCCCCCAGCAACTGAAAGCAAGACCGGATCATTGATGGCATCGCTCTTCACGTGGATTCCTCTGGTCGATTCTCGTTGCTCCCGGGGAGCACCCGTACGACGGATCACAACGAACTGGTCTCCGGCGTCGGCCGCCCCGCGCGAGGTCTGGATTGTGGATTCACCCCGGGCTACGTGGAGGCTCTGGTGCGGCCCGGGTCCCGCACAGTCGAGATTCCCTGGATTCTCATGCCACGGTGATGGTGCGGTTGCGTTCGAACTCTAACGCTGAGAGCCAGTCGATCTGGCCCTGGCAACTCCTCCCGTTGTGCCGGATCTCGAGGAAGTCGAAGATCGCGCTGGCGAGTTCGAGGCACGAGTTCCGCGTCTTGCGGTCGAGGGGTTCGCCCTGCGCCGACCAGACTCCTGGCCCCGGGCCAAGGTATGGAACAACCTCAACAAGCACGCCACCGGGCCGCCTGCCTACCGGCAGCGATCGCTCCGAGTTCTGCGACCCGACGCCCCAGGATCACGGCCGCTGGATCAGGCCTGGGAGCGGGCGAATCTGGAGAGGGCAGGCGGCATCTGGGGGGTCGGCTTCTCCTCGGCCAGAATCCCCTCAGCGGCGCAAGGGAAGGGACGGGGCGCTGATCTGGTCTCGGCGGAGGTCTCGGCTTGTCGGAGAATTAAGGTGCATAGTTGTCATGAATGCGTTACTGTCGCCCGAGCATGTACTTGACTCTCGGCGGGGGGAAACCGGGGTTTGCAGGCGACTCCAACCCTTCAGGCGCGGACCAGGGACCGGGCCGGACTACCAGCAAGGAGAACGGCATGAGAACACGAGGCGGGGCCTTCATCGCTCTCGCAATGGGCGCGATGCTCACGATCACCTCCTGCGCGAGCAGCGGTAGCTCGTCAAGCAGCAGTAGTTCGTCAAGCAGCGGGGAAGCGAAGAGCACGCAGATCACCATCGGATTCGTAGAGATCACCGAGGCCGCACCGGTCGTCCTCGAGGTCCAGAAGGAGCTCATCGCCGGGGCAACGGCCTTGGGCTGGCAGGTGAAGACGGTCAATGCCAACGGTGACCCGGCACAGATGGCAGCTGGCGTTTCAGCCATGGTGAACCAGGGCGTCGACGCCCTGATCACGCTGGCGATCCAGCCAGCGCAGGCCGCGCAGGGCTTGGCCGCGGCAAAGGCGAAGGGCATCCCCACGATCATCCTGGGCGCGCCTGCCATCGATCCCCAGAGCCTCTACGACGTCAGCTACGCGCCCGACGACGCCAAGCTCGCGACAATGGCCGCTGAGCAGATGGTGAAGGACATCGGAAGCGGGGACATCCTCGAGTTCGATGCGTCCGGCCAGCCGGCGATCGAAGCCCGGTCCGCGGCGCTCGCCAAGGTCCTCGAGGGCACCGGGGTCACAGTCGTAGCCACGCACGAGACCGACCTTGCCAACGGTGTTCAGGACACCCAAGCAACTATTTCGAGCACCCTGAGGGCCAAGCCGCAGATCAAGGCGGTCTGGGCCTCGCAGGACTTCCAATACGCCCCGGCCGTACAGACCATCCTGAACCAGAAGCTGGGCGACAACGCAGGCGTCTACTCGGTGTACCTCAGCCCGCAGGCCTTCCCGATTCTGCGCGCGGGCAAGCTCCCGACAGCGATCGCCGACTCGCCGCTGCGCTTTGTGGCCTGGTACGCGCTGGACTCGCTCGTGAACAAGTTCGCGCTCAACAAGACGGACTGGATCACCCCGACGAGCGTGCACGAGCTGCCCTACGTCCTGGTGACTCACGAGAACGTGCCCGCGGAGGATGTCTACCCGTACGAGCCGTTCGGACCGTGGTTCGAGAAGCGTTGGGCAGACGAGGGTGTCAAGGTGAGTTGACCGTAGTCGGCCAGCGCACCTGGTCACCGCCTCGCGAGGACGCCGCCCAGGCCCCACTGCCTGGGCGGCGTCCTTTCACCACTCGAGGAGAAGCCACATGAAGATCTACGAAACCGTGGCCCATGCGCTCCAGGAAGAGGGCGTGGAGATCGTCTTCGGTTTGATGGGCGACGGGAACCTCCGGTTGCTGAACTACTGGACGTCCGGCCTCGGCAAGGACTACTACGGCACCCGGCACGAGTCAGCCGCGGTGGGAATGGCCGACGGCTACGCACGGGTTTCGGGCGAGCTCGGTGTGTGCACGGTGACCCAGGGCCCCGGAGTGACCAACGCACTCACTGCCCTGGTCACGGCACGCAAAGCCCACACTCCCCTGATCCTGCTCGTGGGTGACGTCGCAACCTTCCAGGGCGGCTGGCCGCAGGACATCGACCACGATGCAGTGTTCGACGCAGCGGGAGTGCCACTGGTGACCCTCGACGACCCGGACAGCGCCTACTCAGACGTCGTCAAAGCCCTCCGGATGGCCCAGAGCACTCGCGGGCCGGTGGGGATCAATATGCCGACCGACACCCAGGAACTTGAGTGGAACGCCTGGGAGGACGAGACCGATGTGGCCACGGAGCCCAGGATCTTGGCAGCAGCCTCACCAGAGGAGATCGGCAAGATGGCCGACCTGCTCGCATCGTCCGAGAAGCCGGCGATCCTGGCTGGTCGTGGTGCTGTGGAATCCGGGTGCACCGACCTGCTGCTGGCTATCGGTGAGCGAATCGGCGCGGTCTTCGCCACGTCCCTGCGGGCCAAGGGGGCCTTCGGTGAGCACGAGTTCAGTGTCGGTGTGGCCGGAGGTCTGGGAAGCAACGTCGCGGCCCAGGTGATGGGTGAGGCCGACGTCGTTCTCGTCGTGGGTGCGAGCATGAACGACTTCACCATGATGCGGGGAAGCCTCCTCTCGGAGAGCGCGCGGGTGATTCGGTGTGACGACGACCCGGGCGCCATTCACCAAGGAGGGCCAGAGCGCATGACGGTCGTATCCGACGCCTCGCTGGCAATGGAGGCCCTGGACGCCGAGCTCGCCCGGCGGGAGGTCAAGCGGCAGGGGTTCCGTCCCCGAGCGGGGCAGTGGCTGGCCGACTACCGGCCAGAGGACGAGTTCGCCGCCGTCATCGAGGAGGACGCTCTCGACCCGCGCTCACTCGTCATCGCCATCGACCGCATGCTTCCCCGGGACAAGACGGTCGTGACGGACGCCGGGCACTTCTTCGGCTACCCCGTCGCGTACATCGGGATTCCTGATGGCCGGTCCTTCGTCTGTGGCATCGACTTCGGTTCCATCGGACTTGGCATCGGGCACGCGATGGGCGCTGCGGTGGCGCGACCGGAGCGACCCACCGTGCTGTTCATCGGCGACGGAGGCTTGCTGATGAGTCTCGGGGACCTCGAGACCGCGGTCCGCTACGGCCTGCCGTTGACCGTCTTCGTCCTCAACGACGCGGCCTACGGGTCCGAGCTGCAAATCCTGCGCATGTGGGAGCTGCCGGAGGAGCTTTCCGTGTTTCCGCTCACGGACTTCGCGGTCGTCGCCGCGTCGCTCGGGGCGCGTGTGCTCAGCGTCCGCGGTTCCGCCGACCTTGAGGCACTGCCCGACAAACTCGGCGACCTCGCCCACTCCCGGGGCGTGACTGTCGTGGACTGCGCCATCTCGCAGGCAGTGCGGGCTGCGTGGCTCGAAGAGGCCTTCCGGCGCTAGGAGCGCAGCGCCGGTTCACAGCTGGGTGCGCACGTGGCTGCGGTCGAGATCCGCGACGTCGCGAACTCCGAGGAGTGCCAACGTGCGGTCGAGCTCACTGGTCAGGATCTCCACCGACCGAGCCGCTCCGAGCTCGCCCGCGGCCGCCAGACCGAACAACCAGGGGCGCCCCACCATGCAGGCCCGCGCCCCGAGGGCTAGAGCCTTCGCGACATCGCTGCCTCGGCGTACACCGCCGTCGAGCAGCACCTCGGCCCTGTCGCCCACGGCGTCGACGATCTCGCCCAGGACCGAGATCGTCGATGGCAGACCATCCAGCTGGCGACCCCCGTGGTTGCTCACCACGAGTGCGTCCGCCCCGAGTTGTACGGCCGACCTGGCGTCCTCGACCCGCATCAGACCCTTGACCACCAGCGGCCCGTCCCAGACGCCGCGCAACCAACGCAGGTCGTCCCAGCACATCGACGGATTCAGCATGGAGTTGACGTAGGTTCCCAACGAGACCGCACTGTTCCCCGACGCCTGACCGAGGAAGTTGCGGAAGGTGATCGGCTCTCCGAGCAGGGCGTGGTACAGCCATAGGGGGTGCCGCGCGTAGTGCATCGAGCTGAGCGGCCCGGGCTTCGGCGGGATGGTCATCCCGTTGCGCAGGTCGCGTTCCCGTTGACCGGAAAGGGGCACGTCCACCGTGAAGCACAGCGCCTGATAACCCGCCTCCTGCGCGCGCTGCACGAGTCGGAGGGTGACGTCTCGGTCCTGCCACACGTACAGCTGGAACCACTGGGGTCCCGCCGATGCAGCTCCGACCTCCTCGATGCTGTAGCTGGACGACGTGCTCAACGTGAAGATCGTCTCGGCTGCAGCAGCTGCCCGCGCCGCCGCCAGCTCGCCGTCACGATGGGCGAGCCGCGCGAGACCGCAGGGTGCGAACAGCACCGGCGAAGAGATCGATGTTCCCAGGACGGTTGTTGCCAACCGGCGGGTGCTCACGTCGACCAGGGCGCGCGGCCGTAGAGCGAGCGACTTGAAGTCGTCGGTGTTGCGCCGCAGCGTCACCTCGTCCTCTGCGCCCCCGTCGATGAAGTCGAAGACGGGGAGCGGGAGTCGTCGCCGCGCCATCCGGCGCAGGTCGCTGATTGTGCGGGCGGGACGCATCACTCCGGCACGCTCAAGCTTGGCGCGCAACCCATCGTGAGTCGTGGTCATCGTGACCCCTAGTCCGCGGTGAGAATCATCGCGTTGTGGTACTGCGCTCCAGAGCCGGCTCCCGTGACCAGGGCGGTACGAGCTCCCTTCACCTGCCCCGACCGGGCAGTGCCACGGAGCTGGTGAACGGCCTCGATGATCTTGAGGGTCGGTCCACCCCACCCGATGTGGGCGTGGGACAGGAGACCACCGTCCGTGTTGACGGGCAGCGCGCCGTCGGAGTCGATTCCCCGATCGTGCGCGAAGTCCGTGCCCTCACCGGGTTCGCAGAAACCCAGAGCCTCGAGCTGCCGCACCACTTCGAAGACGTTGATGTCATAGAGCTCCAGGACGTCGATATCCGCTGGCTCCAGGTCGGCCATTGCGAAGGCGCGGCCAGCAGCGTCCGCTCCGATGCGACCGACCTCGTCGAACCTCGGCGGATCGACGTACTGCTGCCGGTACCACTCGGCCGCACCGCCCAGGATCCGGACGGGCCGAGCATTCAGGTCCCTGGCCCGATCGGTCGAGGTCAGCACGATCGCGGCGGCGCCCTCTGTCGCCATGCAGACCTCCAGCAGGTGGAAGGGGGACGCGATCAGGGGCGATGCCAAGACGTCGGCAGCCGTGTAGGGACCCCGCCCGAACATCACTGCCTCCGGGTTCGCCGAGCCGCTGTTGCGGATGGTCGCAGCCAGACCAGCAAGCTTGCTGCGGTCCGGGCCGTACCGGTCGAGGTAGACCTTTGCGACCAAGGCGAACTGAGCCTGGGTGATGGACCCCCACGCCGCGACGAACTCGTTCTCGGGTCGGGTGTAGGAGGCAACGCTCCCACCACCCAGGACCCCGGCCTGCCCACCGATGATCACCGCCACCTCGCACTGTCCTGCAGCGATGGCGCAGGCGGCCTCAACAGCAGCCGGCACACCTTGCGGATAGGTGTCGCTGATCCATCGCAGAGGCGTGCCGAGCAGGTTCGCCCAGTCCGCCGAGCCTGGGATGAAGACAGTTCCTCCCGGGCCCGGCCATCGGGCGGACACCCCGTCGACGTCGCGGACCGAGAGCCCCGCGTCTGCGAGCGCGGCTCGCGCGGCCGAGAGACAGGCGGAGAGGGTCGTGGTCGGAAGACGTCGCGCCATCGGGGTAGCCCCGACGCCCACGATGGCCACGTCGCGGAACGGATCCAGCCTCTTCATACCTGACGCTCTCCATCCCAGAACAAGCGGCGTACGGCGCGCTTGTCGATCTTGCCCACCGCGTTCTTGGGGACGGAGTCGACGACGGTGATCTGTTCGGGACGCTTGAAGCGGGCGAGCCCAGATGTTTCCACCAGGGCCATCAACTCGTCCTCGGTGACCGTCATGTCACGGCGCAGGGACACGAGTGCCACCACGCGTTCACCCCATGAGGGGTCGGGGGCGCCCACGACTGCGACCTCCAGGACAGCGGGGTGACCGTAGAGAACGTTCTCGATCTCGGTGGGGACGATGTTCTGGCCCCCGCGGATGATCAGGTTCTTCAACCGGTCGACGATGTAGACGAAACCCTCTGTGTCGACCTCTGCGATGTCCCCGGAGTGCATCCGCCCATCGATGATCGCCTCTGCGGTGCGGACAGGGTCTCGGTGGTAGCCGCGCATCATGTGCGGACCGGTGAAGACCACCTCTCCTCGGACGCCCGGCTCAACCTCGGATCCGTCCGGTGCGACGACGGACACGTCCATCGCGAACGAGGGCCGTCCACACGACGCCAACAAGTGGCTCTCCCCGCTGAGTGCACGGACGTGGTCCTCCTTGCGCAGGAGCGTGCCCACCGAGGCAATCTCCGCCATGCCGTAGAGCTGGATGAAGATGGGGCCCAGCCGACTCACAAGCTCTCCGAGTCGGCCTGGCGCGATCGGCGACGAGCCGTAGCCCACCGTGGACAACGAGGCCAGCCGGTCGTCCTCAGGATCGAGGAGATCAAGGAGGCGCATCAGCTGCGTTGGTACGAGGAATGTGTGGCTGATCCGGTGGTGCGCCACCGCCGCGGCGAAGCGTTCGGGCTCGAACCCGCGACTGTCGGAGAAGCCCAGCGTCGCCCCCGCGGCGAGGCACGGGAAGATCGTGATGTTGACGCTGGAGTTGTGTGGGATCTGGAGTAGGTACCTCGTGTCGACGTCGATCGCGTACTCGAGGCACACGACGGTGGAGTGCTGGATCATGGCGGCATGGTCGAAGAGCACTCCCTTCGGCTGACCAGTGGAGCCCGACGTGTAGACGATGCAGGCGGCCTGGTCCGGGCGCACGCCGGCCATCGCCGACGGACGACGATTCGACCCGCGGAGAATCAGCGCCTCGTAGCCCTCGGGTCCCTCGTCGTCGAGTCCGACCAAGGCTGTGTCGCGCCCGGCGGCCGCTGCGGTTGCCTGGGCGGCCAGGCCCTCGGAGACCAGCAGCACCCGAGGCTCGGCGTTGTCCAGAGCCCCGGTCAGTTCGTTTGACTCGAATCGGAAGTTCAGCCCGACGTACACAGCTCCGGCCTTGTGCGTGGCGGCGAGCACCTCGGCCACCTCGAGCCGGTTCTCGGCCAAGATTGCGACCCGGTCACCCGGCCGCACCCCAAGCTCCTCGACCAGCGAGTTGGCTAGACGCGTGGTGCGTTCGTCGAGCTCGCGCCAGGTGCGGCTGCGGTGCTCATCAAAGACGGAGACCTCAGTTGGCCGGCGCAGGGCCCAACGCGCAACGGCGGTCCCGACACTCATCGGGCCGACTCGGTGAGTCTGAAGACAGGGAGCACGCGGTGCGGAGGGCGATCCTCGTCGACGAACGCCACCTCGACGGCACGACCGCCCAGACGTACGTCGACCAGACCGGCTTCGACCTCCCCGACCAGTCGGCTCAGCATGGACCATCCCTCTTCCAGGTCGACGATGACCAAGACGTAGGGAACGGCCCAGGAGGCGTCGGGCCCCCGAAACACGACGGTATGGGAGTAGATGGTTCCGAGACCCGTACTGCGGACGTAGGTCCAACGTTCCCCGAGACACTCGGGGCAAGCCCATCTGGGCGAGAAGAAACTGGTGCCGCACTCGTCGCACACGGGGCGCACCAGCTCGTGACGGGCGGCCGCCGCCCAGAAGTCACTGGTCAGGCCGTCGCGTCGGCGAACGGCCGCCTCCTGCTCGAGCCAGTCGAGGGTCACGCCTGCCCGCTCCGGTTGGTGGCCTCTGCACCGAGCAGGAGCCGTGCGGCGACCTGGACCGTCTGGCCGATCCTCACGCCGCGACGTTCGGCGCACGCGTTGACCGCAGAGATGGAGCCTCGACGCCACGCATCGAAGGCGTCGCCCATGGCCGCGGTCATGACGTCGTAGCACGCTCCAGCAAGACCGACTTCATCCAGGCGGACCAGTCCCGCGGTGCCAGAGCCGTTGCGGGCCGTCCCGCCATCCGCGCAGATGAACCCGTGCGGCGACACCAGCTCGATGAACCGGGCGCCGGTCTTTCCCGTGTGCCCCGCCGTGACCAGGACGTTGGCGCCGTCCCCGGGTTGGGCGAAGACGATCGAGTCGGTGACCACGATGGATCGGTGCCCCTCGGTCTGCATGACCTCGCGACGCACCTTGGTCGCTGCGAGCCGATCGCCCGGGTCCTTCGTGGCCAGCAGTTCCGCTGCCGCGCCGACGGTCATCCCTTGGGTCACGCCACAACGCTCCGCGAGAATGTTGGTCCGAGAGATGGTGCCTGCGTCGTACAT
Organism: uncultured Actinomycetota bacterium; assembly: GCA_963824105.1. Classification (GTDB taxonomy): domain Bacteria; phylum Actinomycetota; class Actinomycetes; order Propionibacteriales; family Nocardioidaceae; genus CAWDVB01. The sequence goes on along the minus strand of CAWGNN010000008.1, from coordinate 63,075 downwards.
GTCTCGTGCGTTGCCGAGTTCTGCGGAGGCACCTTCGACTGCAGCAGCTGGGATGCCGAGAGCCTCGAAGTAGGCAAGCCCGCTGATGCCTGACCCATCGGCCGCGATACCGACGTCGTGGGCAATGACTCCGACAGGTTGATGCGGTGCGATCAGGCGAGCCGGCAGCGTGCCGCAGTAGGAGGCAGCCACCACCACGTCACGGGTGTTGCGGGAGTCGCAGTACCGGGCGGAGTCGATGAGCACGACTCGCACGTCGCCGTACTCTGCGGCAACCTCCTGCGGGTGGTCGTCGTCATTCTCCGCGTCGAGCAGCGGTGCGGCGTCGGGCACTCTCATCCGGACCGCTCCGCCTCAAGGTAGGCCTGCGGCAGGTAGTGAGCATCGAGCGTCAAGTGCCGGTACGCGATCCGCCAGCCCTGCTCGGTCAGGACGAAGCGGTCCCGGTAGATGCCCGTGGCCTGCAGCTTCGTGTCGGGGCCGTCGATGACGAACAAGGTCAGGTACGAGCTGACCTGAGCTTCCTCGGGGCTCACTGGCTCGATGACAAGGTTGGTCGTCACGTGCCGAGTCTTGTACCTCTCGAGCTCCCAGTGATCAGTCATGTCCCCGATGACGGCGGCCCTGCCCACAAAGGGACCCTTGGTCTCGAAGCCAGCGATGTCGATCTCCATCGATGCGTCCTCGGTGAAGGTCGCGGTCATCCGTTCCAACTCGCGCTCGTCGTATCCCACCGTCCAGTTGGCGATCACGAACTCTATGTCGTCCCTCATGCTCATGGCGTCTCCTCTGTGTGTCGATGCTCGACGGCCTAGACCGACGCGTGCTCTTCTCCGCACAGCCTGGCCAGATCGGAGACTGATGCAGTACCCGCGACCTCGTGGCGCAGCTGGCCGTCGCGAAGGATGTAGATCCGGTCGCAATATCCGCTCAGCTCGTCGAGCTCGGAGCTCACCACGAGGGCCGAGCCGCCGGCGGCGACCGCCTGGCGCACCAGTTCCATCAACTCTGCCTTCGCCACCACGTCGATGCCAGCGGTGGGCTCGTCGAGGAGCAGCACTCGGGCCCTTGCGGTGAGCCATCGGGCGAGGATGACCTTCTGCTGGTTGCCGCCAGAGAGGGTGGAGAGCAGTGCGTTGGGTCCGCTGCAGCGGATTCCGTACCGTTCGATCGCCGACAGGGCCTCGTCTTGTTCCGACCGTAGCCGGAGCCATCCCCACCGGGAGGGGGGCCGCGTCAAGGTCAGGTTCTCCTTCACGGAGAGTCCCAACAGCCCTCCCTCGTTGCGGCGGTCCTCGGGCATCAGAGCAATGCCGGCGGCGATGGCGTCGCGCGGGGACCTCGCCTTGAGAGGCTTTCCGAACACCTCGATGGAGCCTTCGTGGACGCGGTCGGCACCAGCGAGCGCCCGCAGCAGCTCAGTGCGGCCCGATCCGAGGAGGCCGGCCACACCGACGATCTCGCCGACCCCGACCTCGATCGAGACATCGCGCAGGACAGCGTTCGATAGACCTTGAGCCCTGATCGCAACAGCGGACTCCCCGGCCGCGCGCGGCGTTGTCTCTATGGCGATCGCGCCGTCGGTGGACTCCTCGTCACTTGAGAGGCTCGCCATGCCCACATGAACCGCACGGCGCACGGACTCGGGCGTTACGGCATCGCGCATCACCACTTCGCCGTTCCGGAGCACCGTCACTGAGTCGCAGAGCCTGCTGATCTCGGCAATGCGGTGTGAGATGTAGACCATGCTGAGGTCGTGCTCTCGCAAGGTGGTCAACACGTCGACCATGCGATCTGCCTCGCTTGCACCCAGCGCGGCAGTGGGTTCATCGAGGATCAGGATGCGTGGCTCGGCAAGCAGCCCGCGCGCGATCATCAGCAGTCGGCGTTCCGACGGGCTGAGCCCGCTGACCAGCTGCCGCGGACTGTTCAGCAGTCCCACCCGCCGACACGCTGCGGTGACCAGATCCTCACCAGCCGAATCGCGGACCAGGCCAACTCGCGCGGGCCAACCACCAGCCAGCACGTTCTCGGCCACTGTCAGGTGGGGCGCCACCGTAAGCTCCTGGGGAACGAAACAGATCCCGTGAGCACGCGCCTCGTGCACGCCGTGGAGAGCGGTGACCTGCCCGTCCACGATCACGTCGCCGGAGTCCGGCTTCGCCGCTCCGCTGAGGATCTTGACCAGGCTGGACTTCCCGGCGCCGTTGGCTCCCAGGAGTGCCATCGACTCGCCCGGCCTGATGGAAACACTGACATCGTTGAGGGCGACCGTGCGGCCGAATCTCTGGACCACGCGCCTAACGCCGAGAATGGTCCCAGACAGCGGAACGCTGTCGAGCGCTGATGTCATCGGGTCGCCCCTGAGGCCAGTTTCGAGGCCACCACCGCCACGACCAGTACGAGACCTTGCGCGACCTGCGCTGTCCATGACGGCACGCCGAGAACGAGCAGACCATTCTGTACAGCGGCAAGGAAGATCACCCCGACGGCCGTCCCGGCGACATCGAAGAGGTTCGAGCGGAAGACGGTGGTCCCCAGGAAGCAGGCTGCATAGGCAGGCAGGAGCATGGCGGTGGCAGCGTTCGGGTAGTACGACGACGCCTGGGCTGTGATGAGCAGGGCTGCCAGCACCCCGGCTACTCCGGTGCTCACGAACCCCAGCGTGCGCAACAGGTTGACCTGGACCCCGCACAGTCGAGCAGCCTCCGCGTTGCCGCCGACCGCGCGCATCTGCCGGCCGACGACGGTACGTTCCGTGACGAGCCAGACAAGCAGGCAGAAGGCCGCGGCGACGATCGCTGCCACCGGGATGCCGAGAAACTCGCCCACGCCCACGTTGGTGTAGCTGGGCGGGATGTTCTGATACAGCGTCGTGCCGCGGGCAACCGCGAACTCCAGCCCCGCCATGACGGTGCCGACCCCGAGCGTCACGATGAAGGCGTTGACCCGTGAGCGGACGATGATCAGCCCGATCAGGGCGCCGGTCGCGGCGCCGATGATCACCACCAGGCCGACCGACAGCCCCCAGGCCAGTCCATGAAGGCTGATGAACGAGACCATGAGGACTGCCCACAGTTGGGTCGCCGACGAGATGGACAGATCGAACTCGCCCATGCCGAGGGGAACGGTCAGCCCGACCGCCAGCACGAGGAGCGGCGCCATGATGGTGGCCGTCGACTTCAGGTTGGCCACTGTGAAGAAAGAGTCCGGACGAAGCACGCCGAACACGAGGATCAAGGCTGCCAAACCCGCGATCAGACCGTACTGCGCGGCGAGGTGACGCAGGTCCCGACCGTGGCCAGCGGCGGCCTGACCGACCGGGGCATCTGGGCGCATGTCGCCGTCTTCTTCTGCAGCGACGATCGGACCGGGGGCCATGGCGGATCTCCCTTCACCCAACATGCAGAAGGCTGGTGCTTCGGCTGACTCGGACGATAGTATTGATTATCCTAGTTTGCCAAGCCTCGCGTGCCCCCGGCCACGCGCCATCTCAACGTAACGCGCGACCCTGCCCAGCGACACAGTCGCAGGTATCTCCGCGAAGGGAGCGACCGTGCAGGAAGCCGTGATCATCGACGCCGTTCGGACGCCGGTGGGCAGGGGCAAGCCCGGGGGTGCGTTGTCGGGGATCCACGCCGTCGACCTGCTCAGCCTCACGTTCACCGGCCTGCTCGACCGGGTGGGCATCGATCCGGCTCTCGTCGACGACGTGCTGGTCGGGTGCGTCAGCCAGGTGGGTGAGCAGTCCGCGTGTCCCGGGCGGGTGGCCTGGCTCGGCGCCGGTCTGCCCGAGTCGGTTCCCGCGACCACCATCGACCGTCGCTGTGGGTCCAGCCAGCAGGCGGCCTCCTTCGCCGCACAGGGAATCATGTCCGGTGCCTACGATGTCGCGGTCGTCGCCGGCGTGGAGTCGATGAGCCGGGTCCCCATGGGATCGGGCCGCATGGGGCAGGACGGGCACGGGCCCCGAGTCGAGGCTCGCTACGCGCCCGGGCTGGTCTCGCAAGGCGTGGCCGCCGAGTTGATGGCGTCGCGGTGGTCGCTTTCGAGGGAACGGCTCGACGAGTTCGCCGCTCGCTCGCAGGCCTGGGCTGCTGCGGCCTCGTCGACGGGGAAGTTCGCCCGCGAGATCGTGCCTGTCCAGGTCGGCAACTCGGCTGCACCAGAGTGGTTCACGACAGATGAGACGATCCGCGCCCAAACGAGCGCGGAGACGTTGGCGGGCCTCAAACCGGTGTTTCGCAACGACGACGTCCACGCGCGCTTCCCGCAGATCAACTGGAGTATCACGGCGGGCAACTCCTCACAGCTCGCTGACGGAGCCGCCGCCATGCTGGTCATGAGCAGGACGCGGGCCGCGGAGCTGGGCCTGCGTCCGCGTGCGCGCTTCGTAGGCATGTCCGTCGTGGGAAGCGACCCGATCCTGATGTTGGACGGCCCGATCGCCGCCACCCGGAAGGTGCTGGAGCGCGCCGGCGTCGCGGCGCGGGATCTGGCGGTCGCGGAGGTCAACGAGGCCTTCGCCCCTGTCCCGCTGGCTTGGCAGGCCGAGTTCGGGGTGCCCGACGAGCGGCTGAACCCAAGGGGCGGCGCGATCGCGCTGGGTCACCCCCTAGGTGCCTCGGGCCAACGATTGATGACCACGATGCTGCACTACCTCGAGGACACGGGCGGACGCTACGGCTTGCAGACGATGTGTGAGGGTGGCGGGATGGCGAACGCGACGCTCATCGAGATGCTGTGAGCCCGCGCGTGCCCCTCTCTCTCAGAGCTTGAGGACTCGCTGGGCATTGCCACCGAGGACGAGAGCCTCGTCCTCCTCTGCGAGCCCCAGGGCGCGGATCGCAGCGATCTCGTCTCGTGGAGAAGCGGTCGGCCAGTCCGAGGCGAACAGGACGCGTTCCACCCCGTGGCGCTGCACGATCCCCCGCACCCGGCGTGGATCCAGCGTGGCGAGGGACGGTGGCCAAGAGGTATCCAGCAGGACGTTCTCACCGATCAGCTCCGCGCTCTCCTCAAGCATCTTGAATCCGCCGAAGTGACAGGCAATCAGATCCAGGTGCGGCAGGGACCGGGCGATGTCGCGGACCATCCTGGGAGTTGCGCCCGAGCCGTCACCGCCTCCACCCGCACCGACGTGGGTGATTACCGGGAACTCTCCGGCGAGCGCCTCGAGCACATCGAGCACGGCGGGGTCGTCGAGGGCGAAGCGCTGGAAGGTCGGATGCAGTTTGACCCCCCTGACCCCGGTCGCCCTGAGGATAGCGAGGTTCTCGTCGGGTGGGAGACCGAGGTGGACGGTGCCAAAGCCGACGAACCTTGTCGGGTCCAAGGAGCCGGCGAACTTGTTGGCGCGTTCCACCAGATCGGCGCGCGTCGCGATCGAGAGGCAGACGGATAGGTCGACGCCGGCCTCCTCCTGCGCGGCTGTCAACCCGGCCACGGTCCCGTCTCCACGCAGCGGCATGTCGGGGATCGATGCTCCCAGAGCCCGACTGGCGACGGCATCAGGCCAGACGTGACAGTGAACGTCGACGATCACGGGCTTCCTCCATTCCTTCGACTCACAGCTTCGAGAACTCGCCGCCGTCGATCGTGAACGTGCTGCCCGTGACGAAGTCCGAGAGCGGCGATGCCAGGTAGTTGACCAGGGCGACGATCTCCTCGGGTTCGCCCAGACGCCCTGACGGGATCTTGCGAAGCCGACGCGTCAGCATCTCGGGGTTGTCGAGGACCTGGCGCTGCGCCTCGGTCGCGAACCCGCCAGGAGCGACGAGGTTCACCTGGATCCCGTCCTGCGCAATCTCCCCTGCCAGGGCCTCGGTGAGCCTCAGCAGGGCGCCCTTGGAAGCGGAGTACGCCGCGAGCAGGGGCTTGCCGCGCAACGAGGAGAGAGATCCGATGTTGATGATCTTGCCGCTCCGCTGGGCCCGCAGGTGCGGCAGGGCCGCCTGGATCAGGGTGACGGGGGCCAGCACGTTCACGTCGAGGACGTTGCGCCACACCTCGAGCGACATCTGGTCGAAGCTTGATGCAGGAGCGATGCCGGCGTTGTTCACGATGATGTCGAGCCGACCGAACTCCGCGAGAGCCTGGGGAACGAGGGCGGCCACCTGCTCGGTGACGGCCATGTCACATGTGATCGGGACGATGGACCCGTTGCCATCCTCGGCGAGCACACCGAGCTCGGCCGTGGAACGAGCGGCCGCCAGGACATGGGCTCGCTCTGCCGCCAGGCCCAGGGCGATGGCGCGCCCCAGCCCGCGGCTGGCACCCGTGACGATGGCGACCCTTCCGGAAATGCCGAGTTCCACCTCAGACCACCTCCAGCGCGAGCTGCCGGGCGATACCGAGACGGATCACCTCGCTGGCCCCTTCGTAGATGCGCATGGGGCGGGCCTGGCGGTGACAGCGCTCGAGGCGTGAGTCCTTGATCAGACCCCAACGCCCGGACACCTGGATGCAACGGTCGACAACCCTCTGGCAGGCCTCGCTGGCAGCGAGCTTGGCGAGTGAGGAGTGTTCGAGGTGGGCACGAGCGTCCTCGCGTGCGAGTTCGGCCGCCCGGTAGGTGAGCAACCTGGCGGACTCGACGTCTGCCCATGCGTCCGCGAGGTGCCCGGCGACCGGTCCGAGGCGGATCAAGGGGCGACCGAACTGGATGCGTTCCCGGGTGTGGCGGGTCGCCTCGTCGAGTGCCACCTGGGCGAGACCGACCGCCGCAGCCGCCACCGACACTCGGAACACGGCCAGCGTCGCGAGCACCGGCTCGAGACCCTGCCCCGGAAGTCCGACGCGAGCCGACAGCGGGAGCCGAACATCCTGCAGCAGCACTTCGCCGAGGACATGGGGGGCGCCCAGTTCAGGAGACGGCGTGGTGGACAAGCCGGGGGTGTCGGCCGGGATGATGAACGCCGACAGAGCACCCTCCTCCGCCGCGAGCACGGTGTAGTAGCCGGCGACGCCCGCGTTTGAGATGAATGACTTGTGGCCGTTGATGACGATCTCGTCGCCCCGTTCGACCGCGGTCGTGGCGATCGACCGGAGGTCGGATCCTGCCACGGGCTCTGTCAGGGCCATCGCTGCAAGCGTCGTGCCGTCGGCCACGCGCGGCAACCAGTGCTGCTGTTGCTCCGGGGTCCCCGCGACCGCGATGGCATAGCTGCCGATTCCTTGCAGCGCAAACAGCGAGTCGGCCGCTGAGCTCACCCCCATGAGGACCTCACGGACGACACAGATGGCATAGGGATCGACCTGTTCGTGCCGCCCTCCGAACGCCTTCGGGATGGTCAGCCGGAACAGGCCGCTGTCGACGACCAGTTGCAGCAGCTCGGGATGCCAGACGCTCATCGAGTCGGCTTCCACGGCCAGTGGGCGCACCTGCTCGGCAAGGTTCTCGGCCTCCGCGCGGAGGCTGAGGTACTCGGGCGGCAAGGATGCAAAGGTGCTCATACAAGCTCCGGTGTGTGGTGGCGACGGATGAGTGGACGCACGGCTCGACGTGCATTCAGGGGGTGTGCTGATCAAGATCGGTGTGGGTAAGCGTAGCGCTGGCTCTGATAGATTGATATAACTATGCGTATAGATTCTCGTGAGGAGCCAGATGCCGACCACCCAGGCCGAAGCCGATGACCTCGTCCGCCTAGCGAGGGACTTCGCACGCTCGGAGATCGCCCCTCGTGTGGCGTACTACGACGCCGACGAGACGCTGCCGCGCGACCTGCTCGACAAGATGGCGGACCTGGGCTTCTTCGGCGGAGTTATCGCGCCGGAGCTGGGTGGGCTCGGTCTCGACTTCGTGACTTTCTCCAGAGTCGTCGAGGAGGTGTCCAAGGTCTGTACCGCGATGGCCGTCCAGATCTCGATGCCCTCGGGGCTGGTGGGCGCCAGCATCGACCGCTTCGGCACCGATGCGCAGAAGGAACGCTGGCTCAGGCCGTTGGCCGAGGGGCGACACTTCGGCGGCGCAGGCGTCACTGAACCGAGGTCCGGTAGCGACGTGGCTGGAATGGAGACCATGTACCGCCGTGACGGGGACGGCTTCGTCATCAACGGCGCGAAGGCGTGGATCACCAACATCGACATCGCCGATTTCTTCGTGACGTTCGCGACATCCGACCGCTCACTGAAGCACGCTGGAGTGACCGCCTTCATCGTCCCTCGGGACGCGCCCGGGCTTTCGGTGTCTCCTTACAAGAACAAGCTGGGCTTCCGACCCCTGTGCAGCGGTGACCTGGTGCTGGACAACGTCCGTGTGGGCCCCGAGGCTCTGCTGGGCGAGGAGGGCGCCGGTTTCCGGGTGGCGATGAACGCGGTCGAGCGAGGGCGTCTCGCCGTGGCATCCAGGGCGCTAGGGCTGGCCGAGGCGTGCCTCGAGGAGTCGCGCTCCTTCGCACAGACGCGCGTGGCGTTCGGCCAGGAGATCTCGAACTTCCAGATCGTCCAGTCCAAGGTGACCGACATGGCGGTCGGGGTCGAGACCGCGCGACTCCTCGTGCGCGCGGCGGCCGAGGCTCTCGACCGGGGAGAGCGGGCGCGGCGGGCGACGGCCATGGCCAAGATGTACGCCAGCGACGTCGCCTTCCGGTCGGCGACCGACGCAGTCCAGATTCATGGGGCATCGGGCGTCTCCTCCGAGTTCGTCGTCGGGCGGCTGCTACGGGACGCAAAGGTGCTGCAGATCGTCGAGGGCAGCAACGATCTGCTCCGCGCCCTGCTGGGCGAGATGGAACTCGGGCTGAGGAAGTCCTCATGAAGGTCGCCGTGCTTGGGGCAGGGACGATGGGCAGTGGCATCGCCCAGGTCGCAGCCGCGGCAGGATACGACGTTGTCCTAACGGACCTGGAGACCGAGGCGCTCGATCGAGCGACCGAAGCCATCAGGCTTAGCCTCGGCCGCCTGGTCAAGGCTGGCAAGGCGACGGCGGACGACACGGATCGGACCATGGCCGCCATTACGATGGTGACCGATCTGTCGGAGGCGGCCGAGGATGCCGACCTGGTGATCGAGGCGGTGCCTGAGGTATTGGAGCTCAAGCGGGAGCTCCTGGCCGAGGCCGTCGAGGTGGCCCGTCCCAACGCCCTGCTAGGCACCAACACTTCGCAGCTGTCGATCACCGCCATTGGCGCTCCTCTCGGCGCGGCCGCTGAGCGGCTGGTGGGTATGCACTTCTTCAATCCACCCGTGATGATGCGGCTGGTCGAGCTGATCCGTGGCCTGCATACCTCGGACGAGAGCGTGGAGCGAGCCCGGGCGTTCGCTCAGCGACTGGGCAAGCAGGTGGTGGTCTGCCAGAAGGACAGTCCAGGGTTCCTGACCAGCCGGATCTCCGCAATCTTGCGGCTGGAGGCGCTGCACATGCTTGAGGAGGGTCTTGCCAGCGCCGAGGACATCGATACCGCCGTCAAGCTCGCGTTCAACCACCCGATGGGTCCACTGGAGCTCGGGGACTTCAACGGTTTGGACACCTACCTGTCCGCGCTGACCGGACTCACCACCGCGCATGGCGATCGGTTCCGCCCCACAGTCGGCTTGCGCAACATGGTCAGCGCGGGGAACCTTGGCCGCAAGTCGGGCCGCGGCTTCTATCGCTATGACGAGACGGGTCGCCGCCTCGAGGACCGCCCATGACAACGATCCCCGGTCCGCCCCTGGAGACCACCAAGTTCGACGTCGATGACCGCGGTGTGGCCTGGCTGCGCCTGGATCGACCGCAGAGCGCGAACGCCCGCAACCAGCAGATGCGCGAGGAGCTCTGCAGGATCTACCGCGCCGTGCAGATCTCCGGCGACGTCAACGTCCTGGTCCTGACCGCCGAGGGCAACCGGCACTTCTGCGCAGGGATGGATCTCAAGGAGTCAGCGGCTCCGGAGACCGTGGCCGCCCGCCGGATCCGCCTGCAGCGGAGTCGGGACATCGAGCAGCTCGCTGCTCTCCCAATGCCGACGATCGCCGCCATCAACGGTGCGGCCCTGGGCGGTGGTCTCGAGATGGCACTTGCCTGTGACTTTCGCATCTGCGTCGATGACGCAGTGCTGGGGCTGCCCGAGCTCACGCATGACCTGGTGCCGGGAGGGGGCGCGACCCAACGCCTCCCTGCCCTGGTGGGGATGTCCCAAGCCTTCGAGCTGCTCTTCCTCAGGCACCGGCTGACTGGCGCCGAGGCGGCTCGTATCGGCCTGGTGAACCGCAGTGTGAAGCAGTCCGACCTGGAGTCCGAGGTGGCGGCCATTGCCGTCGCAATCAGTTCGCTTGCGCCCGTGCCAGCCAGGATGGCGAAGTCGCTGTTGCGCGCCAGCCGGAGTGTGCCCCTGGCCGACGGAATCCAACTGGAGTTGGACGCGCTGCTCACACTGCTCGACGAGCGCTCCTCCTCCGCGGCGGCTCGCGTCGAGGCCGAGGTCACTCCCGACTAGGGAGCGACGTCGCTCCAGCGCACGAGGCTGGACATCGCCTCGGGGTGGTTCTTCGCGGCGTAGCGACGGAAGGCGCGGACGTGCGATGCCATCACGTTGGCCGACTCCTCCGGGTCACCACTCTTGAGTGCCAGGTAGATCTCCTGGTGCGCGGCCGCCACTGCCTCACGACGACTGATCGGGAAGCTGATTCCGAACTTTGCGCCGTCCGAGATGGCGTCCAGCGATCCCACCAGGAGCGTGAAGACCGGATTCCCCGCCGCGGCGGCAACGAGGAGGTGAAATCGCTCGTTCTCGCGGAGGAAGAGATCCAGGTCCGTAATGTGCTCGACCATCTGCTCCACTGAGCGTCCGACTGCAGCGATGATCGACTCGTCCTGCCGTACCGCTGCCATGGCGGCGATCGCCGGTTCGAGAGCCTCCCGGACCTCGAGGATGGAAGCGAACGACGTGTGCTGTAGCTCTAGGAACAGTCCCAGCGTGCTCGCGAGGTCATGGGCGTCGGGCGTCGCCAGCGTCGGTCCTCCGCCGGGCCCGGGCTTGACGGTGATCACGCCGTTCATCTCGAGGAACCGGAGCGATTCCCGCAAGGTGCCCCGTCCCACGGAGTAGCGCTGGAGCATCTCACGCTCCGGCGGAAGCTTGGTGCCCGGCTCGTAGCCGTTGGAGGAGATCTCCTCGACCAGCTTCTGGGCTACAACCACCGCCGTCTTGCTGCGCCTCAGCGGCCGGGCGCGCATCCCGAGCGGGTCGAGCGCTTGAGGGTCAGGGGCGCTTCCATCCATATCGTTATCCTAAATGACCGGGCCAACTCAGCACGAGACAGAGCATCGGGTCTTGGTCGCCGAATTCATCATCCTTGACGCTCCAGCCCATTTATGCGCATGATAGTCATCATACTCGAGCGATGGAGTCCCGCATGAAAGAGCAGTCCATTCGCAACGACGTCACCCTTGCCGCCAGGGGGCTCGCGTCCTTCGGCATGGGAGACCTGATCGGAGGGCATGTCAGCATCCGCGTGCCGGGTGAGCAGGCCTACTTCTGCAACGCCTTCGACCGGACGCTCGCCGAGGTGACGCCTGATGACGTCGTGAAGGTGGCCATGGACGGCACCGTTCTGTCCGGGGGCGACCGAGGGGTCAGCGTTGGCCTGACTTTCCACAGTGGCATCTACGAGCTGCGGCCCGACGTCAAAGCAATCGTGCACACGCACGGGCACTGGATCACTGCCCAGACCGCCTTCGGCCGCCCGCCCAAGATGTGGCACAACCTGAGCACGTTCTTCAAGGACGACTGCGCCATGAGCCCGGACGACACCCTGGAGGCGATTGCCCCAGCGATCGGCGACAAGTCCACCATCCTGATTCCCTGGCACGGCGCGATCACTGTGGCATCGACTATCGGCCAAGCCGCCGCACTCCAGCAGACCCTCGAGTACGCCGCACGACTCGATGTCACCCTGAGCCCCACCGACGCCCAGGAGATGCCCGAAGAGATGGTCGCGGAGATGCGTGACCTGGTCACCAGCGTTGGCTATCTCGACCAGACGTGGGAGCTGATCAAGCGCAGGGGTCGCAGTGCCCTCGCAGCCGAGGGAATCGCCTTGCCGGAGCTCGCCGAGGCGTCCTGACGCCACCGACAGCGATCAGGGCTGGCCGTCGAGGTCGAGCCACTTCTCGGAGAAGAGCCAACCCCCCTCGGCGGCACGTACCACGGTGTCGCTGTAGACCCCGGTCGTGAGCACCCTCGTCACCCCTTGGTCGGTGACCATCAGGCTGAAGTAGCTGGTGACCGAGTAGCTGTGTGCAGACTGCCGTCGGATCCGGAGGTTCGTCACGACGTGTCGGCGCTGGTCCGTCTGCTGCCCCAGGGTTTCCCCCATGAACGTCCGCAGGTCGGGCGTGGTCGCATGGTCGAACGGTCCGACGGGGTCCAGGCCCCGGATCTGGAGCCCGAACGAGCCGGTGGCCGTGAAGCATTCAGCAATCGCCTTCACATCACGCTCGTCGTTGGCGGCGGCATAGCGGTAGGCGAGGTCCTGAATGGCCAGCACTTCGGCCGGGTCGGGTGGTTGCACGGTGTCCCTACTCTCTGTTCCGTTCACGATCTGCCGCCGGAATTCTCTCGGTCGTGCGCCCTATTCACGCCCTCCGCCCGCAGCTCTACCTTCCGGACCTTGCCCGACGCTGTCTTGGGCAGCTCGTCGACAAAGCGGACGAAGCGCGGGACGGCGAACGCCGGCATGCTTTCCTCGCAATGCGCCCACAAAGCGCGCACGTCGAGGGCCGAGTGTGGACGGCGCACGACGTGGGCCATCACCTCGTCCTCATTGGCCCCGCCGGCAGGCACCCCGATCACGGCGCACTCCACGACCTCGGGCGAGGACAGGATTGCCTGCTCCACTTCGAACGAACTGATGTTCTCCCCGCGGCGTCGGATCGCGTCCTTCAGCCGATCAGCGAAGAAGTACCAACCGTCAGCATCGCGACGCAACCCGTCGCCCGTGCTGAACCATCCGTTCCGCATGACCTCCGCGGTCCTTTCGGGCATCGCGAAGTAGCCGTCGCAGAGGATGCCCGGATGCTTGGCCCGCACGACGAGCTCTCCCACCTCCCCGACGGCCACGTCGTCCCCCGAGCCCGGGTCGACGAGGCGTGCCTCGAACCATTCATCGACGAGCAGTCCCGCCGCTCCTGACGGGCGCGGCTCCCCATAGGGGGTGAGGATGGGCATGCTGATCTCTGTCTGGCCAAAATTCTCGACCAAGACGTCGACGCCGAATCGGCGGCGGAAGGCGTCGGCCGACGGCGGGTTGGGCACCGCCCAGACACATCGCAGCCGGTGCTCGGCGTCGTCCGCGCGGGGTGGCTGCTTCCACAAGAAGTCGGACATGACGCCGACCAGGTTCGTGACTGTCACACCACTATCTCGCAGCCACGACGTCCAGCGGCTGGCGCTGAAACGCTCGCGCAACACGTAGCGTGCACCGCAGATCAGGGAGGGGTAGGCGGTGAGGAACTGGGCGTTGCCGTGGAACAACGGACCGACCGACATGTAGACGTCCGCGGGCGTGAGCTGGACCAGCGCGGCCCCCTCCTCCGCGAAGAAGTGCAACTGCGAGTGGGACATCGCCACACCCTTGGAGAGTCCGGTGGTGCCGGAGGTGAAGAACACCGCGCCGAGATCTTCGGGCCTCACGACGGGCAGCTCCGCAGTCTCTGCACCCATCAGATCGGCGAACCGGTGACACACGTAGCCAACCCGGGTCAGTCGGTCGATCGCCTCAGCGGAGGCCTTCTCGTCGGGGGAGACGACGTGGACGTGGCGGATCGTCTGGCATGCGTCACGTGACTCGATGAGCCGATCCGCGAGCTCGGGCGTGACCACGGCGCCGGTCGGTGCCACGGTTCGGACCTGGTGCTCAAAGAAGGTCCCGCGGTAGGCGGTGTTGATCGGGACCTGGGCGAGACCGGCCAGCGAAGAACCGAGCCAGGCAAGGATGTACTCCGCGTTGTTCGGCATCAGAATGACCAACCGGTCGCCGGGAGCGTGACCCGCTGCCAGGAGACCGGACGCGATCCGCGTAGCTACCTCTTGAGTCTCTGCGTACGTCCAGGTTTCGCCCGAGTCGGCCGCGTCGAGGTAGACCGCGTCGGGTCTGAGCGCCGCCTGTCTACGAAGGGCCGCTCCGACGGTCCATTCCTCCCGGTCGGTGACGCTCGGCTCGAACGTGTAGGTGAGCACGTTGATCACTGGCCCCTGCGCGGGAACTCGGGCCGTCGCTTCTCCATGAATGCATTTGCTCCTTCGACCTGGTCCGCTGAGCCGATCGCCTGGACCAGCATCCCGAGGGAGGTCACGTAGTTGTCGCGGCAGGCGTTCCACCACACGTTCGAGGAGATCTTGGCGATCTCGAGGTAGCGGGGACTCATCACTCGCAATTCCGCAACCATTGAAGCGATCGCCGCGTCGAGACCGTCGTCGGCCACCACCTCGTTGATCCAGCCCATCTCCAGCACTTCGCGGGCGGAGTAGGTCCGACACAGGAAGGAGACCTCCTTGGCTCGCTTCTCGCCGATTGTGACGGCCAGCAGGTTGGTCGCACCGAGAACGGGAGCACTACCGATCCGCACACCGGTCTGACCGAAACGTGCCGACTCCACGGCGATAGCCAGGTCGCAGGCGACCACCAGCTCGTTGCCGCCGCCGGCCGCGACTCCGTTGATGGCCGCGATCACCGGCTGGGGTGCAGAGCGGATCAGGTCGAAGAGCTCGAGCGACGCGTGGAACAGGGTGCGCAGCTCGATCGGGCGCGGGTTGCTGAGCGCGCCGAGGAACCCGCCAGCGCAGAAGGAATCGCCCGAGCCGGTGATAACGATCGCCGTGGCATCCGACTTCGACGCTTCCCGGAGTGCGTCGGACATTGCAGCCGCCATCTCGATGTCGTAGCTGTTCTTGCGCTCCGGCCGGTTGATCCGGATCCAGATGGCATCTTCTCGGCGTTCGGTGACGATGGCGGGTTCGTTGGTCATCGGGGCTTCCCTTCTCTACACGTGTCCGAGCAGAAGTCGTCGGGCTGCTGCCTTGCACGTCATCCCGACCTCAACACCGCAGCGCGCTGCCGGGTCGTTGCGAGCGCTGATGACGCCGTCCTGCCAGGTGCTGAGCCCGTCCCCCATTCGGGCGGTTCGCGCGTCGACGGTCGCACCCGCGAGCCCCTCGGCCGCCACGATGTCGAGCGCAGCTGTGCCGGAGCCGTCTCGACCACCGCCGCCGTCCGAGCAGACGAAGCCACGCGGGAAGGCTTCCAGCAAGTAGGGGACGGCAGTAATGCCCGTGTGGCCGGCCGTCACCAGGACGGCCTGGCCGCGGTCCTGGGGCTGGGCGAAGGCGATCGAGTCGAGGCACACGATCTGCCCGTACTCCGCTTCGTCGACCACCACCGTTCGGTGCTGGATCTCCTGGGCGGGCTGTGCCGCCGGATCCGTGCGCAAGAGGAGCGAGGAAGCCTGCTTGACCGTCATCCCAGGTGTCACACCGCAGTAGGCCGCCGGCTGGTTCACGTACGAGAGCACCCCTGCCTCGTACAGGTCCACCCCGTTGCCGAGCAGGACGGTGGAGACGTCCGCCGCGGCCGCGGGAATGCCCAGCGCCTCGAGGTACCAGAGCCCTGCGATGGCCGCACCAGCAGGACCCACGCCGCAGTCGACGCCGATGGAGGCATGCGGGCGGTGCTCGGCGATGAACCGGGCCGGAAGCACCCCGGAGTAGGACGCGTTCACCACGACATCCCGGTCGCGGTTGGCGGCGACGACGTCGTACGCCGACCCCATGGCCATCACGCGTCGGCTACCGACGTGATCCATCTCCGTCTGCTGTCCCTGCATGCACGTGACCTCCTCGTGGCAAATCAAGGATAATAGATATTAGAGATAGCCGTCGCGTCGGCGACGCGCGTCCCAGTTTCCGGCGCCGGAGGGAGTGCATTCTCGAGTTGCAGCGCCCGCACGCCGAGCTGGTCGAGAAACCCTGGGCGCCCGTGCCGGAGCGTCAGGCCCGCCGAAACAGCGCCGCGAGGGCTTGACCGCCACCGATGCACATCGTGACGATGCCGAGCTCCAAGTCCCTGCGAACGAGGTCCTTGGCGACCCTCAGAGTGAGGATGGCCCCGGTCGCACCGACAGGGTGCCCCAATGCGATCGCGCCGCCGTAGGGGTTCACCTTCTCCGGGTCAAGATCGGCGTCACGGATCACGGCCACTGCCTGGGAGGCGAACGCCTCATTGAGTTCTATGGTGTCGATGTCGGCGGGCCCAGTGCCTGTCATCGCGAAGAGCTTCTCCAGCGCCAACACCGGCGCATAACCCATCAAGTCCGGTTCCATGGCCGCAGTTGCGACCGCCTCGAGGCTCACCAGACCTGACAGACCCCGCTCTGCCGCAACCGACTCCCGAGCCAGGACCAGCGCGGCCGCGCCGTCGTTGATCCCCGATGAGTTGCCCGCCGTGACGGACCCTTCTCCAACGAATGCGGGACGCAGACGGGACAGCGCCTCAAGCGTGGTTCCCGGCTTCGGGTGCTGATCCTCCGTCACGACGTGGGCGTTCCGTCCGCCCACCTCTACTGGAACGATCTCCTCGTCGAACGCGAGCCTCGCCTCTGCTGTTGCAGCGCGCCGCTGCGACTCGACGGCAAACTCGTCCTGCTCCTGCCTCGACACTCCGTACTTGCGGGCGACGTTCTCGGCAGTAACGCCCATGTGCACGTTGTGGAACGGGTCCGTCAGGATCATGACTGTCCCGTCGTAGAGCGTCCGATCACCGAGCTTGTAGCCGGATCGGGCGCCAAAGTCGTAGAACGGCATCCGACTCATGTTCTCGTCGCCGCCGGCAAGTGCGAAGTCCAGCCCACCCCAGCGCATCTGCGCCGCAGCCGACCACACGGCCTGAAGGCCCGATCCGCAGAGTCGATTCACCGTGTACGCCGGCGTGTGTTTGCTGAGACCGGCCTCCAGAGCGACTCGGCGGGCGTTGTAGGCATCTGGCCCGACCTGACCAATGCACCCCATCACCACTTCACCGATGTCCGTGCCGGCGACCGCGGAACGGTCGATCGCCGCTCTGCCCGCCACACCCCCCAGCTTGTGCGCCTCCACGTCCTTGAAGGCGCCCCCGAAAGTGCCGATTGGCGTCCGGGCGCCATCAATGATCAGGATCCGCTCGTGAGTCATGTGCTCCAACTTCCGTTCGTGAAGGGTGACCGTCTCATGCCGGATCCCGTAGAGGCTCTCAACCGACGTGCCGACGGTAGTCGGCACCTAGTTCGGACGGTAGTGCTGGTCCTCGGGTTCGACCCGCGGGCCGATGTTCCCGGAACGGCGCTCTGGACGGGGCTTCGATGACGCCCAACTACCCCAATGTCGCCGCGGCCCTCGCGGTCCTCATCGCGTTCCGCGACACGGCCCCGGCAGCCATTCTCGTCACCAGCAGGGACACCAAGGGCATCTGGGTGGAGTACCGGTACCTACCCTCTCCCCGGGCTGATCACAGCACAGCAGCCGGGGGCCTCACGGCCCCGGGCTGCTGTGCTGGATGGCGGTGTGGTTACACAAGGGTGTGACCTGGGCCTTCGCCGCCAGCGGAGAAGAGTCTTCACACTTTTCGGCGTCCTTGATCACACTTTTCGCAGGCCAGGACGCCTGGGCTGCGGATCGTACGGCGGGACCCCCGGCAGGCAATGCCGAGTTGCATCAGTTTGTCCCGGGAAGTTGCACGTTCTGTCCGCGGGTTGCGCCAAAGGCAGAAGCTCTCGAAGTCATAGCAACATTCAGTGTGATCGTCGACTTGATGTTGCGGCCCGGACCCCGGCATCAAACCCGGGGCGCTCCACCCGGCTTCCCGGACTCGGTCGTGAGGAGGCTGCGGGTCCTTGGCCGCGGCGGGCTGCTCAAGAGAGAGTGTGGGTGTCGTGCGGGCACCAGGTGTGGTTCTCGGGGTCCTGGATGGGGGCTGGCCTGTCAGCAAGCTGGGTCAGGGGTGGGGAAGAAAGGCGCAGCTGGGGTCGGAGCTCTTGACTACGCAGAGCACGATTCCGTGGGGGACCTGTAGCTGGTCGGTCCGTCCATCGGCGGTGTACGTCACGGTCAGTCCCTGGGCTTTGATGGTGGTTTGGGTGTCGTTGCGGAGTTCGACGATGAGTTCGTCGCCTGCTCCGGTGGTGGGGTCGCATACGGCGGTGACGGGCGCTGGCCCTGGTTGGAGATGGTGGTCGGTGAGCGTCCCCGAGTCCCCCCCGAGCATGGTTCCTCCGGTGAGGACGGGGTTGGGACGTAGGGCGTATCCGGTGACGTCGACGTTTCCTCCGTAGGATTGGACGTCGGTGACGGTGACCGTTCCGGGTTTGTCGAGGCACACGATGGTGGCACCGAGGAGCCAGATGTGGTGCTTGGCGACGGGGATGCTATCTCCTACCCAGTGTGTCCCGGCGGGCAGGACGAGTCGGGCTGTGTTGGGGACCCGGTTGACGCGGAGCAGGACGAGGGCTGTCAGTGTAACGGCGACTGCTGCGGCCGCTGCGCCAGCGATGACCCAGCGGCCGCCGCGTCTAGTACTTCTTGGCACTGACTTGGGACGAACTTGCGGGGCCCGAGGTCGAGTTGCCACAGATGTAGCCCTTCACGGTGAAGTCGAAACTCAGTTCGGTGCTGCTTCCGTAGCCGGATTGGGCTGATACGGCGATGCCGGGGAAACTCACTCCGGTTGACCAGGTCTTGTTATCGGCCGTGCTGGTACCCCACGTAATGCCGGCCTTCTTGACGCTGCAGGTCGAGAAGTCGTTGTGCCCGGGGTTGAAGATGTCGGTGAGGAAGTCGTAGTAGGAGTATTGCTTGTACTGGGTGTCTGTGACGCACGCTGTTGCGCGCTCTCGGTAGTTGACGCGGTTGCTGATGTCGGCGTTAACCAGGCCGGATGCGCTGGCGTGGTGGTCCCAGGACATTCCTGAAGTTCCGCCGAGTGTGACGGATCCGTCGGGCCATTGGTCGACGACGCCGAGGGTGCCTTGGAAGGAGTTGTTGGTGCCGTTGCCTTCGGTCACGGTGACGGGTGCTCCGGAGAAGCTGTAGGCGTTCACGTAGTGCTCGCGGACGTCGTAGTGGTAGTTGTTGGTCCAGGTTGAGAAGCCGCAACCGCCTGCGTAGCCGGTGGGTCCTGTTCCTCCAGCTGAGGGGGGCACGGGGGTGAGCATGGCGGCGCGGTCTGTTGCCGATGCGGCGAGGTAGGTGGCGGCGTAGTCGGCTAGGCCGCTTGAGGGTGGTTCCACGCGTGCGCGGGGGAGGGCGTTGGCTCCGGCGACGCCGAGTTCTGTGCCGGCATCGTTGAGCCATTGTGCCGGGGAGTCTCCGACTTGTTGGACGGCGCCGGTTCCCAGGTCAAAGGTGGTGAGGGGCGCGAACCGGCCGTCGGGATACTTGCCGTTCGGGGGGACCGTTGCGCCGGATGCGGGGGAGGTGGGGCTTCCTGTGGCGGTTGCTGAGCCCCAGGGGTAGAGCGTGTATGTCCAGGTGAGCTGGCTCTGGGGGTCGGCGACCTCGAGGAAGATGTCCGTTCCGTGGTCGGGGCTGACGTAGTCGCTGCCTGGTGTCGGCATGATCGCGGACACGGAGAAGTACCCGGCGTCGTCGGTGGTTGCGACGCCGAGGGGGAGGAGCCGCAGCGCGGAGGGGGCGGCGGCGTCGAGTGCCTGTGAAGACGGTTCGGCGAACACGGTCACGGTGGCGGCGGCGTCTGGGGTGCCGTTGCGGGTGACGGTGCCGGATGCGACGACGGTGCCGATGCCGGGCGTCGCGGCGGTGGCCGGAGCCTGGGCTCCGGTGGTGACCAGGCTGGTGGTGAGTAGGAATGCTGCCGAGATCATGCGTATGCGCATGACGAACCCCCGTTCTTTTGTTTACGCGGTGAGCTTCGTTGGGCGGCGTCCAGGGTGGTGTCGTGTCGCTTTGTTGGCTCAGGGTTCGACGTTAGTGCTGTTGTGGGGTGGGGAGGTGCGCGCGGGCAGATTTTTAGGGTAGGTCGGGTGGTTCTGTGCGTTGCTTCAGGTTCAGGGTTGTGTGGCCGGCGATGTGCTGGCGTGCCGGACCCCGACGGCGGCCGGCTCCAGCGCGGGTTCACCAAGCAGATGGGGCAGGTGAAGACCGGGTTGCTGACCGCCCTGGTCATGGCCCAGCAGAACCTGAAGCGGCTCCTGGCCTGGGCTCACCAGACCGGCTTCACCGCCGACCCTGTGGTCACCATGGACGTCACCGACCGCGGCTTCGTCGAACTCGACGAGATCGACGACCTCGTCAGCGGAGTCTCCCCACCCCGCGCGGCGTGACCTCCGCACAACCACACAGCGCACCAACACCCGATAGCCCGCAGGCCCGGCCCGGCGGGCCCAAGGTGCTGCCCACGAGGGTGGCCCAGCCCGATCCCAGAGCCGTCCACGCACTCCGGCCACACCCATGAGCCCGTCCCGGCGCAGCACACCCCCAGCAAGCGCAACGTACCCCGCCCAAGAGCACTCTTGGGCGGGGTTCTGTCACCTACTTCTGTAAGTAGACCATGGCGGTGGCGGCGGGATTTGAACCCGCGGTGGACTTGCGCCCACAAACGCTTTCGAGGCGTTCTCCTTAGGCCGCTCGGACACGCCACCGCCGAGAAGGCTACCGGACCGTGACGGGCCGACCGAAATCGCGAGGTGGCCCTCCGCTACCGCTGGTGACGGTGCTCCGCGAAGAACCCCGCGAGCAGATCGTGGCTCTCCTGAGCGCGGATCCCGCTGACCACCTCGGGTCGATGGTTGAGTCTCCGGTCGCGCACGACGTCCCACAGCGACCCGACCGCTCCGGCCTTGTCATCGAAGGCACCGAAGACCAGGCGCTCGATCCGGGCGAGCACCGTTGCGCCGGCGCACATCGTGCAGGGCTCCAGCGTCACCACCAGCGTGCAGCCCTCCAGACGCCACCCCCCGAGACGCTCGGCGGCCTGGCGCAGCGCCAACATTTCGGCATGGGCGGTCGGGTCGTGGTCGGCCTCCCGCCGGTTGCCGCCGCGCCCGATGACGAAACCGTCGGGGTCGAGTACGACGGCACCGATCGGCACGTCGTCGGTCGCGAGGGCGTTGCGCGCCTGTTCAAGGGCCAGGCCCATCGGGCCGTCCCATAGCTGCTGTGCCATCAGGGGGTCGCGACGCCGGCCAGGTCGTCGTAGAGGCTGCCGAAGCCGAGCTTGCGCGCGATGTCGCCGAGCATCTCGTCGGGATAGAGCTCGTAGTCTTCGAGGAGCGCACCCATCGCCATCGTGTCGAACCCGAACTCGGACACGATGGCCAGATCACCGGCCGGCACCTGGTCATCCTCTTCGTCGGGCAGCGGCAGGTCGAGAAGGTCCACAACATCGCGGGCAATCGGCCACTCGGTGGCCGCGGTGACATCGGAGAGCAGGACCCGGACCTGGGAACCTGCGACCCGGACCAGGACGAAGAAGTCCTCGTCGACCGAGATCATGCCCAAGGATCCGAAGTCACCCGGCCAGCGCCGCATCTCGGCGACGAAGTCGTCGAGTCTCTCGGCCGTCTCCTCGGCCACCGGGGTGACCAGCCAGACTCCCTCTTCGCGGTAGGCGACAAGTGCCATGTCGATGCCACCGCTCAGGTCGTCGTCGTCCTCAGCCATACGTGCCTCCGTGGTCCATCCAGGTCCCAGCGTCGCAGAGGGCCGCCCGGCTGACTAGACCCCGCGGGCGATCCGCAGGATGGGTTCGGGAGCTGTCGGCCCGGAGACGCCGACCGCAAGGACACCGATAGGTTGAGCTCATGCGGCTGAACGTGATCGACCATCCCCTCGTCTCGCACAAGCTCACCACGCTTCGGGATGAGCGCACCGAGTCCCCGACCTTCCGGCTGCTCACCGAGGAACTGGTCACCCTGCTGGCCTACGAGGCGACCCGGGAGGTCCGGGTCAAGAGCGTGACGGTGCAGACCCCGGTGGCCGCCGCACACGGTTCTCACCTGATGCGCCCCCGTCCGCTGGTGGTGCCCATCCTGCGTGCCGGGCTCGGCATGCTCGACGGGATGATGCGGCTGCTGCCGACCGCTGAGGTCGGCTTCCTGGGCATGGTGCGCGACGAGGAGACGTTGAAGGCCTCGACGTACGCCCAGCGGCTTCCCGAGGACCTTTCCGGCCGCCAGTGCTACATCCTCGACCCCATGCTCGCGACCGGGGGCACTTTGGCCGCGGCGATCCACTTCCTCGTGGACCGTGGTGCCGATCACATCACCGCGATCTGCCTGCTGGCCGCCCCCGAGGGTTGCGACCGACTCAGCGCCGACGTCGACGGCCTCGGTGTCCCGGTGACAGTTGTCGTTGCCGCGATGGACGAGAGGCTCAACGAGAAGGGCTACATCGTTCCCGGGCTCGGGGACGCCGGCGACCGGCTCTACGGCCGAGCCGACTAGGCCAACCGGCTGCCGACAGGTCACAACTGCGGCGCGTCATGGCGCGCGTCGCCCTATTCTTGACGGGCCGCCGGAACGACGGGTGAGGTGCGGTCTAGCTAGCCGTTGAGGTAACGGGAGACGCCGATCGTGATCGCGATGATCAGGGCGAAGAGCACCAGGCCGAGCAGGGACAGATCCCATCCCCTGGCTTGGACCCGCTCGGGCGCAGCTCGGCGGGACTTCCTGCGTCGTGCCAGCGACGCGACCGCACCACTCAACCGCTGACCCATCAACGCGACCTCTCAGTCGGCCCCTGTTGGGGCCAACTGTAGGTCGGATCCGGGCTCAGAGAGCCTTGACGATGCTCAGGAGTTTGCTGAGAAAGTCTTTGGCGTCGCCGATGAGCAAGGTCCCCCGGCCAGCACATTGTGCTGGCCGGGGGACCTTGTCGATGACTCAGGCGCCGGTGGTCGCCTGGGCGCTCGAGAACTGCCCCGAGGTCTCCGAAAGGGAGCGGATGATGTCCTCGACGCGCTCCTTGGCGTCGCCGAAGAGCATCTGGGTGTTGTCCCGGAAGAAGAGCGGGTTCTGCACCCCGGCGTAGCCGGTGGCCATCGAGCGCTTGAACACGATCACGTCGTGGGCCTTCCAGACCTCGAGCACCGGCATGCCGGCGATGGGGGAGTTCGGCTCCTCCAGCGCCGCGGGGTTGACGGTGTCGTTCGCCCCGATGACCAGGACCACGTCGGTGCCCGGCAGGTCATCGTTGATCTCGTCCATCTCGAGGACGATGTCGTAGGGGACCTTCGCCTCGGCGAGCAGGACGTTCATGTGGCCGGGCAGACGCCCCGCCACCGGGTGGATGCCGAAGCGGACGTTGATGCCGCGGGCCCGGAGCTTGGTGGTGAGGTCCGCCACGGCGTACTGCGCCTGAGCGGTGGCCATGCCGTAGCCCGGCGTGATGACCACCGAGGAGGCGCCCGCGAGCAGCTCGGCGGCGGCGTCGGCCTGCATCTCGCGGTGCTCGCCGTAGTCCTTCGCCTCCCCGACCACACCGCCGTCGGAGCCGAATCCACCGAGGATGACGGAGATGAACGAGCGGTTCATCGCACGGCACATGATGTAGGACAGGATCGCACCGGAGGAGCCGACCAGGGACCCGGTAATGATCAGCAGGGAGTTGCCCAGCATGAAGCCGGCGGCCGCGGCCGCCCACCCGGAGTACGAGTTGAGCATCGACACCACGACCGGCATGTCCCCGCCGCCGATGGCGGCGACCATGTGGAAGCCGAGCAGGAAACCGAGGGCGGCCATCACGAGCAGCAGGGTCAACCCGAGAGTGCCGTTGTCGTCGATGGCTACCAGCCAGATCATCAGCACGAAGAAGACGGCGAAGCCGACCATGTTGAGGATGTTGCGGGCTGGCAGCACCAGTGGCGCGGACTTCATCTTCGCCGACAGCTTGAGGTAGGCGATCACCGAGCCGGTGAAGGTGAAGGCACCGATGAGAACGCCGAGCGAGACCTCCACAAGGTGGACCGCTCCGCCCTGACCGTCAGGAGCGATGAAGGAGTCGAAGCCGACCAGGACCGCAGCCATACCGACGAAGGAGTGGAAAGCGGCGATGAGCTCCGGCATCTGGGTCATCTCGACCTTGCGGGCCACCGGCGTGCCGATCGCTGCGCCGATGGCGAGCACCACGACGATCAGCAGGAGGGTGACCCACACCGAGCGCCGGTTGGGTTCGTTTGCTGACAGGTAGAGCGAGTGGATGATCGTGGCTGACAGGGCCAGCACCATGCCGGCCATGCCGGTCAGCGTTCCCATGCGAGCGCTCGTGGGCCGGGAGAGCCCAGCCAGCGACAGGATGAACATGACACCGGCGATGATGTAGAGGCCGTCAACGAACTGGATCAACACGGGTCACGCCTCCTTGCGGAACATGCCGAGCATCCGGTACGTGACCAGGAACCCGCCGAATATGTTGATGGACGCGATGGACGCGGCAACGAACGACATGATCGTCACCGCTAGGTCAGTCGATCCCAGTTGCAAGAGGGCACCAACCAGGATGATCCCGGAGATCGCGTTGGTCTGGGACATCAGCGGGGTGTGCAGCGAGTGAGAGACGCCGCTGATGACGTAGAACCCGACGACCACGGCAAGCGCGAAGACCGTGAAGTAGCCCCCGAAGTTCGGCGGCGACCAGGTCACGGCCGCGACCACCAGCGCGGCGGCGATGCTCGACAGGACGACCCGCCGGCGAGTGGCGGCCACGGCGGCCGCGGCCTCACGGGCGGCGACCACGGCCGGGTCCTCGGGCGCGGGCGCCTGCGCGGCGGGCGCTGGGGCGGCGGACACTTGTACCGGCGGTGGCGGCCACAAGCTCTCGCCGTCGCGCGCCACCGTGATGCCGCGCTGCACGACGTCGTCCAGGTCGAGGACGAACCGGCCGTCCTTCTCGGGCGTGACGAGCTTGAACAGGTTGACGATGTTGGTGCCGTAGAGCTGGGAGGTCTGGGCCGCGAGCCTGCCCGCCAGGTCGGTGTAGCCGAGGATCGTGACGCCGTTGGCGGTGACGACTTTCTCGTCGGCCCGGGTCAGCGCCACGTTGCCGCCGTTGGCGGCGGCCATGTCGACGATCACCGAGCCGGGCTGCATCGCGTTGACGGTGTCCTCAGTGATCAGCAGCGGTGCGGGGCGGCCCGGGATGAGCGCGGTGGTGATGACGATGTCGGCCTTGCGGGCCTCTTCGTCGTACATCGCCGCGGTGGCTTCCTTCTGGGCCTCGGTCATCTCTTTGGCGTAGCCGTCGGCGGAGACCTCCTGCTCCATGTCTACGGTGACGAACTCCCCGCCCATGGACTCGACCTGCTCGGCGACCTCGGGGCGTACGTCGAAGGCACGGACGATCGCGCCCATCGCCCCCGCGGCGCCGATCGCGGCAAGCCCGGCGACACCTGCGCCCACCACGAAGACCCGCGCCGGCGGGACCTTGCCCGCGGCGGTGACCTGACCGGTGAACTGGCGGCCGAACCCGTGCGCGGCTTCGATCACCGCGCGGTAGCCCGCGACGTTCGCCATCGACGAAAGCACGTCCATCGACTGGGCGCGCGAGATGCGGGGCACCGCGTCCATCGCGAGACCCGTGACCCCGGCGGCCACCAGCTGGTCGACGAGTTCCGGGCTGCGTGCCGGCGCCATCAGCGACACGACGACGGCGCCCTTGCGCAGGCGACCGGTCTCCTCGGCGGTGGGTGCGTTGACCTTCACGACGATGTCGCTGCCCCACACCTCCTCAGCAGTGCCGACCGTGACGCCTTCGGCGCTGAACGCGGCGTCGAGCTGGTCGGCATGCAGGCCGGCTCCGGACTCCACGACCACGTCGTAGCCGAGCTTCTGTAGCTGCGCCGCGGTCTTTGCCGTCGCGGCGACAAGAGTCTCGCCGGGCTTGGACTCGCGGGGAATGCCAATCCTCACGGGGTTCCTTCCTGTCACTCAGCAGGCGCGGCCCGAACCGTCTACTCCCAAGGCCGGACGACACCAGAGCGTCGTACCTGTGCGCCTCGAGCGCCGGTTCGAACCGTCGCTTTCAACCCGAAACTACCCCTCGGCTGCGGCATGCCGGTCAGGGGCAGCTTGCCGGCTAGCTCAGGGACGAGCGCGACGCGAATCTCGCCCTCGGGTTTCCCTTGCTACGGCAATCCTCACGCTCGGCAACCTACTGGCAAATGTTCAACATGCGCCAACGGATGTAACGCGAGTCTCAGACTGATCGAGATAATGAGGACTTGAGTCCTGAGAGGCGGGCCTTCTGAGGGTCGCTGCCCGGGCACTCCGCCCTACCCCTCGGGCAATTTCTCCCCCGTCCTCGCCGCTCCAGGTCGGCCCTAGCGGTACTCGGGGTTCTCATAGTCGAAGCGCGATCCTGCGTCCCACAACGCCCGCTGGTTGCCGTGGGCGGGGATCCCCCCGGCCTGCTTGAGCATCCGCGCGGTGTGCATCAGGTTCCACGTCATGAAGGTGGTGTTGCGGTTGGTGAAGTCGTTCTCCGGCCCTCCGCTGCCGGGATCGAGGTACGACGGCCCCGGGCCGGCCTCACCGATCCAGCCGGCGTCCGCCTGCGGCGGGATGGTGTAGCCGATGTGCTGGAGGCTGTAGAGGACGTTCATCGCGCAGTGCTTGATGCCGTCCTCGTTGCCGGTGATCAGGCAGCCGCCGACCCGGCCGTAGTAGGCGTACTGGCCCGCCTCGTTGAGCTCGCCCGATCCGCCGTACAGCCGCTCGATGATCTTCTTCATCACGCTGGAGTTGTCCCCGAGCCAGATCGGCCCGGCGAGCACGAGGATGTCGCTGTCCATGACCTGCCCCCAGATGTCGGGCCAGACATCGGTCTTCCAGCCGTGCTCGGTCATGTCGAGGTAGACGCCGGCAGCGATGTCGTGGTCGATGGCGCGCAGCACCTCGACACCCACGCCGTGCTTCATCATGATCGCCGCGCTGGCGTCGATCAGCCCCTCGGTGTGGGAGAGCTCAGGGCTCTTCTTCAAGGTGCAGTTGATGAACATGGCCCGCAGGCCCGTGAAGTCCAGATCCATGGGCGCGACTCTCCCCCTGGGATGGGCGGATGGCAATGACCCACGGCTACGGGACGAGACCCTCGACCGGGTCAGTCGGTCGCTCGACGGAACACCGCGACTGCGTACTCGCCGTTCGGCCCTTCACGTCCCCAACCGCCGAAGCGCTCGCTCAGGACGAAACCAGCCTGCTCGAACGCCCGCTGGTAGGCCGCGAAGTCGACCAGGAGCGCCCCCGGCGGAAGGTGTTCCTCAGCGAGGCCGAACCCAGTGACGACGATGCCGTGCTCGGTGAGGTGCCGGCGGAGGTTGGCCGCCACCAGCGGATAGGTCGCGGGATCGATGAAGGGGATCACGTTCCCCGCACTGACGATCGCGTCGAAGGTCCCGAAGTCCATGTGCTCCAGGTCGCCGTGGTGCCAAGAGAGGTCGGGACGGCGGATCCGGGCCTCCTCGATCATCGCCTCATCGACATCGACGCCCTCTGCGTGGAAGCCGAGGTCGGCAAGCCGGGCCGCGATCCGTCCCGTCCCACACCCGGCATCAAGAACCCTCGCCCCGGGAGCGATCAGTTCGGAGAGGAAGGCGACCTCGCCGTGGACGTCTTGACCCTCCTCGGTGAGGCGGTCGAAGTGGGCGGCATACCGGCTCGCATAGTCCGGGCCATTGGCCTCGGCGGCGGAGCGCTTCCAGAGCTCACCGGGCCGGGTCATGGGTGCAACGGTATCGGGACCTCGAGCAGCTTCCCGCGACGGTGGGGGCGCCAGCGAGGCCGCGCTGTAACGCACCGGGGTGCTCCTGCGCTGTAGGGGGTGTCAACGGACCACAGACCAAGAGCCAAGGAGTTCGGGATGCGAATCCTCCGCCTCATCATTGCGACGGTGTCGGTGATCGCCGCCTTCGTCGCCCCCGCCACCGCTGCTCACGCGGACACCACCACGAAGACCTACACAACGCTGCCCGCCTCGGTGAGCCCGCACTGGATCGCCCCGGGCGACAGCGCCACCGTCTCGGGGACCCTGTTGCTCGCGGGAGAGCCCTCCCCCGGCCAGACCGTGGTGCTGCGAGCCCGCACCCCGTGGCGCGCCGACAGGTTCGTCACCGTCGACAGTGCCGTGACAGCGGCCGACGGAACCGTGTCGTTCACGGTCTCGCCCCAGCACCGCACCATCTACCGGCTGCGCTTCGCTGGCAACAGCGAGGCGTACGGCACCATCAGCCACCGGATGGCCGTGCGGATGATGCACCCGACGGCCCTGAGGGCCGGCGCCGCCGAGAACAGCAACGGGGCATTGGTTGCGGGCCGCCTCATGGGCCGAAGCCACGGCCTCCCCGGGAGGATCGTGGTGCTGCAGTCGAACGACGGTTCGGGCTGGGTCGACGTCACGAGCAGGCAGACCAACCGGCGCGGCAAGGTCCACTTCCTGGTCGACGGGTCGGCGCAGTATCGGCTGAGTTTCGTTGGCACGAGGCGCTACCTTCCCAGCACCAGCCCGATCGTCACCTTCGGCTGACCCAGCCGCGACCGCTCGATCCCTCGTCACGAGAGGACTGCGCCGATCAGCAACGACAGCCACACCGCGCGTCGGTCCGGGGAACTGACCCCCCGGACCGACGACGCGCTGTCCTCGGCGCTGCGCACCGCGTGTGCCGGGGACGAGCACGGGTTCCTCGTGCTGTGGCGGACGCTGCAGCCCCCACTGCTGCGCTACCTGCAGGTCCGCGGCGAGGAGTCCCCCGACGACATCGCGAGCGAGACCTGGCTCCAGGTGGTGCGAGACCTGCCCGGCTTCCAGGGAGAGCTCCCCGAGTTCCGAGCCTGGCTGTTCACGATGGCCCGCAACCGGGCCGTCGACGCGGGGCGACGGAAGCAGGCGCGTCCCGCGGTCCCGGTGGCGGAGCCGGAAGTCTCGGACTCCGCGCCGAGCGCCGAGACCGCAGCGCTGGACAACATCTCGACCGGCGAGGCCCTGGCTCTGGTCGCGCAGCTACCACCGCAGCAGGCGGAGCTGGTGATGCTGCGGGTCGTCGGCGGCCTGGAGGTCGCGGACGTGGCACAGATCGTCGGCAAGGAACCGGGAACAGTACGCACCGCCGTACATCGCGCCTTGAAGGCGCTGGCACAACGAATGGAGGTGACTGATGAGCGAGCCGGATGAGTTCGAGGACTCAGAGCTGCTCCGGGCGCTGCGCGCTCCCGGCTCGGCCGAGGAGCTGGCCGACGAGACCAAGGTGCTTGGCGCGTTCCGGGCCGCCAATCGCCGCCGCGGCACACTGGTCCGGCGGATCGGCCTCGGTGGAGCCTCGGCCGTCCTCGCCGTCGGCCTGACCGGCGGAGTCGCCGCCGCGTACACCGGGAACCTGCCAGCAACGGTCCAGCAGTTCGCCCACCGCACGTTCTTCCTGCTAGGTGTCCCGGACCGAGTTCCGCCCCCGGCCACCAGTCATGTCGCTGTCGGACCGTCATCGACCTCCCCCACCCCCAGCCGACCGACGAAGAGCCCCAGCGCCACCACCTCCCCACCCCCGAAGACGTCACCCACCTCGGGGCCAACCGGCAGTCCCACCAAGTCGTCGTCCCCGAGCACCAGCCCCACCACCTCACCGACCACGACTCCGACACCGGTGGCAGCCGTCGGCATCAGAGCCTCCGCCAAGAAGGTCGACGAGGGACAGACGATCGTCGTTGCGGGCCGGGTGACCGACGCCTCCGGCGCTACCCTCTCGGGCAGACGGGTCGCCCTGACCATGAGGACCGCCGGCGACGCTCACCCACAAGTGATCGCGCACAAGCGCACCAACGCCGACGGGCTGGTCAGGTTCACCAGCCCGGCCCTCGCGCAGGACGCCCGCTTCCGCCTGGTGGCCAAAGGCGCCCACAGCACCGCGGTCCGTGTCGCCGTCGTTCCGGCTCTCGCGGCGCAGTACTCCTCTCGCACTCTCGAGATCTCAGCCAACTCGCTGTGGGCAGGAGAGTCGGTGGTCGTGCGGACCAAGGCTGACGGAGTCATCGCGGAGGTCACGCTGGACGCCAACGGCCAGGCCCAACTCTCGATCACGCTGAGGGCTCATCGGGTCCGCTACTTCGTTCGGCTTCGAGCGACGGGCGAGCACGCGGCGGCCATCACGACCGTGGTCGCCCCGAACGCGCTCAACCCATAGACCCAATGACGGCAGTCCTGGACGCACCATGATGAGGGCGGGGCGGAAGTCTCCGATGTGGTGAGCCAGGACGGTTGAAGGTAAAAAGATCCGTACATCCGCCCTGTTGACGATCATTGGTGTTGGCAAGGGTCACCTAAGCCCCTACTCTCGATTGGTCGACACTGGCGCGTTGCGAGGAGCTTGTCATGACAAACCCGACCACTCGTTCGAGACTTCGCAGCCGACTGCTGCGGCCCAGTGCCATCCTGATGACCCTGCTCACCGCAGGTTGGCTGGTCGGCCTCTTCGCCTCGAGCGCCGAAGCCAAGGGCGGCGGGAACCTGACTTCAGCCCACGCGATCGCCAAGCACATCACGCCCGTCAAGGGCGGCGCCAAGGGCGGCAGCCACGGGGGCGGCAAGGGTGGGGTGGTGGCGGCCATACGCCCACCAACAACGGGATCAACTACCACGGTGGACCGGTGCTCTTGAACACCACCAACGCCTACTACATCTGGTATGGAGGCTGGTCCTCGAATGACCCGGCCCGCAGCATCTTGGAGACGCTTGCCGGCGCCATCGGTGGGTCCCCCTGACTACAACATCCAGACCACGTACTTCGATGGCAGCACTGGCAACCACGTCGCCAATAGTGTGCACTTCGGCGGGTCAGACCACTGTCGGCTACACCCACGGAACGAGCCTCTCTGACGCGGACATCCAGAGCGATCGTCTCCGACGCCATCTCGGCGGGTCCACTCCCCATCGACACCAACGGCGTCTACTTCGTCCTGACCTCCGGCGACGTCACCGAGACGAGCGGCTTCCTGACCAAGTACTGCGGCTGGCACACCTACGGGACCATCAGCGGCGCGCCCATCAAGTACTCGTTCGTCGGGGACCCGTCAGCGGGCATGAGCGCCTGCGCGGACAGACCACCTCCCCCAACGGTGATGCGCCGGCGGACGCGATGGCCAGCGTGATCGCGCACGAGTTGGTCGAGGCGGTTAGCGACCCGCAGCTCAACGCCTGGTACGACCGCCGCGGCTACGAGAACGCCGACAAGTGCGCCTGGACCTTCGGTTCGACGACTTCCGCGCTGCCAACGGCTCGTCGTACAACATGACGCTCGGCGGGAGACCAGTATCTGATCCAGCAGAACTGGGTCAACGCCTCGGGCGGCTACTGCTCCCTGAGTTACTGAGCGCCTGGACGATCTGAGGGCTCCGGACCATCGGTCCGGAGCCCTCAATCTTTGCTGCTCGCCTGCTCAGTAGTACCAGGGGAACTCGGACCAGTCCGGGTCGCGCTTCTCCAGGAATGCATCCCTGCCTTCGACCGCCTCGTCGGTCATGTAGGCCAGCCGGGTGGTCTCGCCGGCGAAGAGTTGCTGGCCGACCAGGCCGTCATCGATCAGGTTGAAGGCGTACTTCAACATGCGCTGCGCCGTCGGTGACTTGCCGTTGATCTTCCGGCCCCACTCCAGGGCTTCGGCCTCCAGATCGGCGTGGTCGACGACCTTGTTCACCATGCCCATCCGGTGGGCATCCTCGGCGGTGTAGGTGTCGCCGAGGAAGAAGATCTCCCGGGCGAACTTCTGGCCCACCTGCCGGGCGAGGTACGCCGAGCCGAAGCCACCGTCGAAGGAGCCCACGTCGGCATCGGTCTGCTTGAAGCGCCCGTGCTCGCGGGAGGCCAGGGTGAGGTCCGCGACGACGTGGAGACTGTGACCGCCGCCGGCCGCCCAGCCGTTCACCACGGCGATGACCACCTTGGGCATGAAACGGATCAGCCGCTGGCACTCCAGGATGTGCAGCCTCGCCAGCCGCGCCTTGTCGACCGAGTCGGCCTCTTCTCCCTCGGCGTACTGGTAGCCCGCGCGCCCGCGGATCCGCTGGTCACCACCGGAGCAGAACGCCCACCCCCCGTCCTTCGGCGAAGGCCCGTTCCCGGTGAGCAGGACACAGCCGACATCCGGCGTGGTCCGGGCATGCTCGAGCACCCGGAGCAGCTCGTCGACGGTGTGCGGGCGAAAGGCGTTGCGCACCTCGGGGCGGCTGAACGCGATCCGAACCGTCCCGTGCGCGACCGCACGGTGGTAGGTCAGGTCGGTCAGGTCGTCGAAGCCGGACACCGCACGCCAAGCGGTCGGATCGAAGGTCTCGGAGACGAATGCGTCGGTCACGCGGCCACGCTATCGCCGTTGGGGCCACACGCGACGGGTCAGCGAGCCACAGGCGACGGGTCAGCGAGCCACAGGCGACGGGTCAGCCGACCAGCATGCGACGGGTCAGCGGTGGCTGGCGATGGATACGGCCAGGGCGGCGAGGTGGCCCAGGCGGGCGAGCTCGGAGTCGAGGATCTCGGGTCCGCCCCGGCGACCCAGGAGGACGGCCTCCTCCGGAACGCCGAGCGGTGCGGCTGCCAGCACCATCGAGTTGAAGCCGTCCCAGTCCTCGTCGGCTGTGAGCCGGGCCGCCCGCTCCAGGGGGAACCACCTCACCACGCCGGCGTGCATGTCGGGCGCGGCCGACGTACGGTGCAGCACGACCGCGTGCTCCTCGGTCATGCGAAGCCGGACCGCCCAGTCGGCTCGGAACGTGAGAGGCGTCAGGTCGATCAGTCGGTCGAGCGCGGCCAGGGGCTCTTCGGTCATGGTCTCGACGGCTTCCAGATCAAGGAAGAGGTTCCCGCCCGCGCCATACCGGGAGATCCACAGCACCCGAACTCCGTCGAGCTCGGCACAGGCCGACACGATCGAGTCCGGCATCACCGTCGGAGGGGTCTCCAGGAGCACGTCGTCGACGGCGGTCCCGTCGGCCCGGTGCTCGACGATCTCGATGGCTTCGATGTCGGCGCCTGCCTCACCGATGGCCGCGGCGACGCGCCCCAAGGAGCCCGGGACATCGGGCAGCTCGATTCGCATCAGGTATGGCACATCGGTCCTCTCGTCGACACCGGCGGACTCGACACTAACCAGGTCGGGTTACGAGTCGGTTTCGGCCCGCCCACCGATTGAGAAGCGGCCACGCTCCTCATAGCGCGGCTTGCCCCGCGGCCCCTGGCCGAGGTGCGACTCGAGCAGGACGAACTCCTCGACCGTGAACCAGTCACCGGCGAAGGTGTCGACGACCCGTACCCACCGGGTCAGATCGCTGGGCCGCCCCAGCCGGGCGAGCGTGATGTGCGGGGTGAACTTACTGCCCTCAACCGGGCAACCCGCCTTGGCGAACGCGGCTCTGGCCCCCGTCGCCAGGCGCAGCAGTTCCTCATCGCCGTTCCACGGGCTCTCGATGACGGAAGCCAGGTAGAGGACCCTCCCCCGGGCCACATGCGGGAAGGCCCCTACTCCGCCCAAGCGCATCCGGAAGGCACGGCGCCGGCGACCGGCGCGGGCAAGTCGCTCCAGGAGATCGTCCTCGGAGCGCTCGGGAGCCTGCGCGCTGAAGGCGAGCGTGACGTGCCATTGATCGGGCAGGGTCCACCGCAGGTCCCGGTCGGCCTCCTGACGCGAGGAGAGGAACTCCTCCAGCGACTCGACCACCTGCGGCGGCGGGATGATCGCGGCGAAGATCCTCACCTCGACATGGTCCCACCGCGCGGCCTCATCGACCGCTCGCGCCGACCTCCGCACGATGCCGCCCACCACGCGCCCGATGTCCGTGCTCGGGCAGTCCGTGTCTCTCCCACCACCGGCGCATCGGTCCCGGGGCCCACCAGTTGAGCCGGCCGAGGAGCTTCATCGCCGCCGGGACCAGCAGGGCTCGCACGACCGTCGCATCGACGAGCAGCGCTACCAACATGCCGACGCCGATCATCTTCATGATCACGATGCCGCTGAATCCGAAGGCACCGATCACGACCGCCAGCAGCAGAGCGGCGCTGGTGATGATCCGGCCGGTCTTCTGCAACCCGACCGCGACCGCGGTCGTGTTGTCTCCGACGAGATCCCACTGCTCCCGGATCCGCGACAGGAGGAAGAGCTCGTAGTCCATGGAGAGCCCGAAGAGGACCGCGAGCATGAACACCGGCTGGGTCACGTCGAGATACCCCTCGGAGACGAACCCGAGCAGGCTGCTGAGGTGCCCGTCGGCGAAGATCCATGTCACCACCCCGAACGACGCCGAGATGGACAGGCCGTTCATGATCACGGCCTTGACCGGCAGGAGGACCGACCCGAACGCCAGGAAGAGCAGGACGAACATCACCGAGATGACGATCAGCGCCATCCAGGGCAGGTGGCCGGCGATCGACGCGATCAAGTCCACCGTGGCTGCGGTCTGGCCACCCACGAGCGACTCCACTCCGGTGGGAGGTGGGACCGCCCGCAGATCCTGGAGCAGCTGCTGGGACTGCTCGGACTGCGAGTTGCCGTCCCAGGCGACCCGAAGCAGCGTGTGGTCTCCGGCGCTGGCCATCGGGGCCACCCCGGTAACACCGCTCACCTTCCCGAGCGCGGCGGCGTACCCGGAGACGGCCTGCTGATCGCCGCCGGTCACCATGACGTTCGCAGTGGACGCCTCGGGGCCGAAATCGGAGTTGAGCATCTCCGTCGCGACGTAGGAGGGGGCGCTCTGCGGCAGCACCCGGTAGTCCACGCCCCCCCAGCGGACACCCAGGAACGGCGATGCGATGGCCAGCAGGACCGCGGAGACACCCACAAGGACCAGGACTGGCCGTCCCATGACGAAGTGCGCGAGCCTCGCCCAGGCGCCGTGGTCGGTGTCTGTCACCACGGGGCGGTGGCGCCGCCACGGCATCCGGCCCAGGTCGATGCGGCGACCGAGCAGGCGCAACGTCGCCGGGAGAAGCGTGAGGGAGACGATCATCGCCAGCAGGACCGCTGAGATCGCGCCGAACCCCAAGGAGCGCAGGAAGTTCTGTGGGAAGACGAGCAACGACGACATCGATGCCGCGACCGTCAACCCGGAGAAGAGAACGGTCCGGCCCGCGGTCGACATGGTGACGCGGATCGCGATCGACGGCGCCGAGGGGTCGTCAGCCGGCAGACGCCCCAGCTCCTCCCGATAGCGGGTGATGATGAACAAGGCATAGTCGATGGCCATGCCCATGCCGATCAACGTGATCGCGTTTACCGCGAAGACCGAGATGTCGGTGAACGAGGTGATCACCTTGAGCACGGCAAGAGATCCGGCGACGGTCGACAACCCCACCATGACCGGCATGAAGGAGGCGACCACACTGCCGAAGATGAGCAGCGACAGCAGGACGACGAGCGGCGCCGACACCAACTCGGCTCGCTTCAGGTCCTGCTCGGTGATTTGGCTGACGTCGGCGTACACCGGGTAGGCGCCGGCCAGGTGGAGGGTCAGCGTGTCAGAGGACAACGCATCCCGGACCTGCCGCCAGGCGGCCATCTTGGCGTTCTGCCCGTCACCGGCAAGGGAGATGATCACGTCCGTGGCGTGCCCGTCGTTGCTGAGCAGCGAGGGATTGTGGGAGTCGTAGTAGGTCGTCAGCGAGCTGATCGAGTCCTGGGGGATGCCGGCGAGCGAGGAGCGCACGGCAGTTTCAAAGGTCGGGTCAGTCGCCTGCAGCGTGCTGCTGGAGTAGATCGCGATGACGCCGGCCCCCAGGTTGCCGAAGGTCTGCTGCTCCAGCGCGAGCTCACGGGAGGACTCGGTGGCGTGGTCCTCGAAACCCCCGTTGGCCAAAGAGCCGAACACGTTGCTGCCGTAGAAGGCCGACCCCGCGACCGCAACGACCCCCAATGAGGACGAAGAGCCAGGCGTAGCGCGCGATCGCCCCCGACAGCCTGTACATGGCGAACCCCGATCATGGACGTGTTGCAGCCCCGACGGCGCCGAGAACGGTGGACGCCGCTGCCGGCCGAGACCCGGCTAGCCCGAGGGTATCGACTCGGTCCTACGCGCGCCTCGGCCGGTCGGCACCGCGGAGGGCACCGTCAATAAGTCACGGTCACTCGGAGGGCTCGCCCGGCGGCAACCACACGATGAACGTCGCCCCCTGATCCGTCGGCGGAGACTCGATCGTCCCGCCGTGCGCCTCGACGATCGCCTTGACCAGCGCCAGCCCGAGGCCGACTCCACCCGACTCCCGTGACCGGGAGCCGTCTCCGCGGACGAACCTCTCGAAGAGCCGTTCCCGGACCGACGCGTCGATCCCCGGGCCGGCATCGGCGACCTCGAGGACGACCCCGTCGTCAGCGGCGAACAGCGACACCAAGACAGACGTGCCCGGAGCCGTGTGTCGTCGAGCGTTGCTCAGCAGGTTGCTGATGACCTGGTGCAGCCGGTCGGGGTCACCGACCAGGGTGAGCGGCTCGTCGGGCAGCTCCAGCGTCCATCGGTGGTCAGGGGCCACCACGCGAACGTCTTCGACGGCATCGAGCACCAGGTGGGTCAGATCGACCTCGCGCTGGGCGAGCGGACGACCCGAGTCGAGCCGCGCCAGTAGGAGGAGGTCCTCGACGAGAGTCGACATCCGCCGCGCTTCGACCTCCACCTTGCCGAGAGCCTCGGTGAGCATCTGCTGGTCACCCTTGCGCCGGGCCAGCTCGGCGTACCCCTGGATCGTGGCCAGAGGCGTGCGGAGCTCATGGCTGGCATCGGCGACGAAGTTGCGGACCTGCTGCTCACTGCGCTGGCGCACGGCCAGCGAGGCCTCGACGTGGTCGATCATCCGGTTCAGGGCCTCGCCGACCTGGCCCACCTCGGTGAGCGGGTTGGTGAGCTCTTCGGGCACCCGGACCGCGATGTCGGTCCCTCCGGATCCGAGCTGGAGCTCGCTCACCTCGTGGGCCGTGGCGGCGACCCGCTGCAACGGCCTGAGCTGCTTGCGGACGAGGATCGTGCCGACGATCGCGGCAACCGCGACGCCGACCAGGGTCAGGCCCAGCTCCAGGCCGACGATCCGCCGTACGGTCTGGTCCGCGCTGACCGTCGGAAGGCCGCTGATCAGCACGAGCCCGTTGGACCCGATGGCCTGCGTCTCGACCCGATAGGTGCCCAGCGAGGGCAGCCGGACGGTGTGGATGGACCCGTCGTGCGGGAGGGTGGTCAGCATGGACAGCTGGCTGGAGCCGAGGAGCTTGAAGCCACCGTCGGCGGTGAGCACGTACCCGAGCGATTGCGTGCCGTCCGTGGCCGCGGCCAGGGTCCCGGCCCCCTGCCCTCGCGGACCCTCGTCGGGGTCCAGCGACCCGGAGGGCTGGCTGTTCGGGTCGAGGTAGGCCCGGGGAGCGGCCATCGCCCGGGCCATCGTGTCCTGGACTCCGTGGTCCAGCTGGGAGAAGAGGTAGGACCGTAACCCGATCGTCGTCGCGGTAGCCACCAAGAGCCCGGCCAGAATGACGAGACCGACCGCCGTGAGCACGAGGCGAGCGGTCAGCGTGGTGAGCCGGTGCCTCAGCTTCACTCGGCCGCCTTGAGCACGTAGCCCGCGCCCCGCATGGTGTGGATCATCGGCTCGCGCCCCGCATCGATCTTCTTGCGGAGATACGAGATGTAGAGCTCGACGACGTTGGCCTGGCCGCCGAAGTCGTAGTTCCAGACCCGGTCCAGGATCTGCGCCTTCGACAGGACCCGCCGGGGGTTGCGCATCAGATAGCGCAACAGCTCGAACTCGGTTGCGGTCAGCGCGATCGGCGTGCCCGCTCTGGCGACCTCATGGCTGTCCTCGTCCAGGACGAGGTCCCCCACCTGCAGCTGAGACCCCTCCTCGCGGCGGCTCGCCCCGCTGCGGCGCATCAGTGCGCGGAGCCGGGCGACGACCTCTTCGAGCGAGAAGGGCTTGGTCACGTAGTCGTCACCGCCGGCGGTCAGCCCGGCGACCCGGTCCTCCACCGCGTCTCGCGCAGTCAGGAACAAGACGGGAACGTCGGGGAGGTTGGTCCGGATCCGACGCATGGCCTCCATGCCGTCGAAGTCCGGGAGCATCAGGTCGAGGACGACGGCGTCGGGTCTGACCTGCTTGGCCTTGTTGACCGCCTGGGTGCCGTTGCTCGCCAGGGTCGTCTGCCACCCCTCGTAGCGCAGCGCCATCCCGACGAGCTCGGCGATGTTCGACTCGTCGTCGACCACGAGGACGTGAACCGGGGAGCCGTCGTGACGCAGCAGGTCGGATTCGGTCATAACAGGAGAATGCCCCGGGCACGTCATTCATTCCTAGGAGTTTCCTGTGTGGTTGCTGTGTCTGCGTCTCACGGCTGCGCCGATGCCCCAGCACAGGCCTGGCACAGGAGACCTGCCGAGAGTATGGAGATGGCAGACGACGAGACGCCCACCACGCCCGAGCCGGCGGCGGAAGTCCCCGCGGCACCCGCTCCCCCGCCGCCACCCACGGCGGCTAGGCCCACGCGCTTGTGGCCTGCCTCGACCGTGGTCGCGGCAGCGGTCTCGCTGGCACTGCTCAGCGGCTTGATCGGAGGAGTCGTCGGCTTCGCCGCGGGCTCGCACAGCGAGCGGATCGGGATCGCCCGGCTCGAGGGTGCCTTCACACGGGGACCGTCCGACCGACACCCCGACTTCGGCCAGCGTTGGCAGCAGTTCCAGCAGAACCACCCCGGGATCCGGCCGTACCAGCGGTCGAGCCCCGGGACGACCGGCTGACGTGAACGCCCTGAGTCAGCTCTTCACAAAGAGCCAGGCGACCTCGACGGCGGCAGCCAAGGTGAGGGCCATCGTCACCAGGTAGGCCAGGCGCAGCGGGCGGACGTTGGTGCCCTCGTGTCTGCGCTCGGTGTGAATCACCAGACCGAAGGTGACAACCAGACCGACCGCCCCGATGACCGCGGCCGGAGCGAAGGCCCTCACGTCCTTGAGGAGCAACGCGCTCAGTGCGGCCATGGAGAGTTCGGTACGACGCCACGCCATCACCGTGCGCTCGGGCTGAAGGCCCGGATCACGGTTGGCGAGGTAGTCGTCGTGCTCGCTATCCACGGAAGAGGCTCACCAGGACGAAGACAGCGGCCACGGCGATCACCAGCGTGAGAACCGACCCGACGACGGCTGGGACTGGGGACAACGGCAACCTCTGGTTCTTCCACATCGCACGCTCATTGCGTTCCCACTGCCGGAAGGCCAGCGCCGCCAACGATCCCGCGAGCAGGATCAGTCCCATCCCCATGAGGTGGCGCAGGAGGGTGAACCCCTCGACGAACTGGGAGATGGCGATACCGCCGGCCAGCAGGGCCAGAGAGGTCCGAATCCACGCCAGCATGGTGCGCTCGTTGGCGAGCGTGAAGCGATAGTCGGGGACTTCCCCTTCCATCGGGGGTCGTTTCTTGGGCCACATGCGCACGGAGTCTGTCATGAGAACGCCGACTGGCCGCGACCACCCTCGCTTCTTGGCACCGACGCACTCCGGCCCCTGACCTGGTCGAGCTCGGTCAGGGGCCGGAGTGGGCGTTCAGCGAAGCTCAGAGATCGGCGACGTTGTGACGCAAGGTGCGAAGCGCCGCGAGAGCGGCCTCCGACGGAATGGACCGGTCCGCCCGAGCCCGGCGAGCATCGCCGAGCAGCATCACGAGTCGGTCCATATCCAGCGGTCCCACTTCAGCCCCCTCATCATCTCCCACGGTCAGCCGCTCCAGACGGTTGAGAGCCAGGTCTTCCGGCAACCTGACGCCCACACTGATGCGGTAGACCGTGTCGTCGATCTCGAAGTCGACGTCCTCCACTCGACCGGCGAAGAAGTCACCCTCCGCGTCGCGGAGCACAACCTCCTGCTCGATCGAAAGCCCCCGAGTGAGTGCGGTGCTGTTGTGGCGCACCAAGAGCACACGGCTACGCCGAGCGATCTCGTCGAGCGTTACGTCTACGAGTTCCATAATTGCCTCCAGCAAGAAGACTGCGATTGATAACAGTCATCGGCCGGTTCCCCCCCGCCCGATTCACCTACTCCATCGGCAGTATGCGACTGTCCTCCCACGAATCTCATGTAAATCTCAGCAGATTCATGGGTTTCTTCAGGATTTGGCTCGCCATATCGTACCGAATTGGGACATACGTTACAACGAAGTCAAGACGTCGGTGCCCCGTTCTCAGCGAAAGGCCGCTTGCCCGGTCAGAGCCTGACCCAGGACCAGCGTGTGCATCTCCACGGTCCCCTCGTAAGTCAGCACCGACTCCAGGTTCACCATGTGCCGGATCACCGGGTACTCCAGCGAGATGCCACTGGCTCCCAGAATCGTCCTGGCGGACCGGCAGATCTCGAGCGCCTCACCGACGTTGGAGAGCTTCCCGAGGCTCACCTGCTCAGCCAGCAGGGTCCCGGCGTCCTTGCGGCGACCGAGGTGATAGGCGAGGAGGACTCCCTTGGAGTACTCCACGGCCATGTCGGAGAGCTTGGCCTGGGTGAGCTGGAAGGCGGACAACGGCCGGCCGAACTGCTCGCGCTGCCCTGCGTAGTCCAGGGCCGCGGCGAATGCCGACCGGGCCGCTCCCATGGCTCCCCAGACGATGCCGTAGCGCGCCTCGTTCAGGCAGGACAGTGGGGCTCGTAGTCCTGCCGCCTCGGGCAGCATCGCCGAGGACGGGAGCCTGACCGCCTCCAGAACCAGCTCGCTGGTCACCGAGGCCCTCAGGGAGAGCTTGTGCTTGATCAGTGGGGCGGAGAAGCCCGGTGCCGTCGTGGGTACGACGAAGCCGCGGATCCCGTCGTCGGTCCGGGCCCAGACGACCGCTACGTCGGCGACCGATCCGTTGGTGATCCACATCTTGCGCCCGTCGACGATCCAGTCGTCTCCGTCGCGGCGGGCTCGGGTCTTCATGCTGGACGGATCCGATCCCGCGTCCGGCTCGGTGAGCCCGAAGCAGCCGATGGCCTCACCAGCCGCCATCCGGGGAAGCCATTCGCGCTTCTGCTCCTCACTGCCGTATCGCCAGATTGCGAACATCGCCAGAGAACCCTGGACCGAGACCATCGAGCGCAGTCCCGAATCCGTCGCCTCCAGCTCGAGGCAGGCCAAGCCGTAGTCGGTGGCCGACATGCCCGCGCAGCCGTACCCCTCCAGGTGCATACCGAGCACGCCGACCTTGCCCAAGGAGACAAAGAGATCGCGGATGTCGGGAACCTCTCCGGACTCGAACCACTCACTGACATACGGCTCGACGGTCCGGTCGCAAAATGTCCGCACCGCGCTACGGACGGACCGCTCCTCATCGCTGAGCAGATCGTCGATCCCAACCGGATCGAGCGGGTTGAACTCACCCCTGGTCACCGCAGACATGGAGCCTCCTCAACGTGTGACGCTACCGCCCCTCGACCACGGCACGGGATCGGAGTCCAGAAACGACGGATGGACCAAGAGCTCCCAGATCAAGAGCGCCCGGGCCAGCCGGTGTAACCCTCGGCCAGGTATGTCGATCCGGCGACCGACGACACGACGCTCGAGAGCTCCCCGACCTGACGCCGGGCGTCGAAGTCGTTGTCACCCGGCATGGTGTGCAGCATCTGGGTCATCCAGTAGGAGAAGTGCTGCGATTTCCAGACACGCCCCAGAGCCCGCGGCTCGTACTGCTCGAGCACGTCGGGATCGCGCTTGAGCACGGCCTGCTCCAGGACCTCGGCCAGGATGCGCACATCCGAGATGGCCAGGTTGAGCCCCTTCGCGCCCGTCGGTGGCACCGTGTGTGCCGCGTCGCCGGCCAGCAGCATGCTGCCGTAGCGCATCGGCTCGCAGACGAAGCTGCGGAAGGGCAGGACCGCCTGATCGGAGATGACCCCCTGCTTGAG
This sequence comes from uncultured Actinomycetota bacterium, assembly GCA_963824105.1. Lineage (GTDB taxonomy): Bacteria > Actinomycetota > Actinomycetes > Propionibacteriales > Nocardioidaceae > CAWDVB01. The sequence goes on along the minus strand of CAWGNN010000008.1, from coordinate 21,244 downwards.
CTGGAACCCGTCCTCGCCGGCCACCCGTGACTGCATCTCCTCCCAGATCCGGTCGTCGGACCAGTCCTCGACCTTCTCGGACGGGTCGACCTGGAAGTACATCCGCTGGAGGGTCTGGGTGCGTTGGCTGATCAGGGCGAACCCGCGGTCGGACCGGTTGTAGATCAGCTCCGGTGCACTCTTGGGCGCCTCGACCAGGAAGCCGAACCAGGCGAACGGGTACTCCTTCACGAAGTGCCGCCGCTGGAGCTCGGGCAACTCGTGCCGACAGATGCTCCGCGACCCGTCCGCACCGACGAGGTATCGGCAGCGGATCTCACGCCGGGTGCCATCGGCGTCGGTGAAGAGGATGCCCGGACGGTCACTGTCGATGTCCACCACCTGGGTGTCGGAGACCCCGAACCTCACGTCACCGTCGTCACGGGCTCGGGCATCGGCCAGGTCGATGAAGACGTCGGTCTGCGGGTAGAGCCAGACCGACTCTCCGACCAGCCCTTGGAAGTCGATCCGGTGGCTCACCCCACCGAAGCGCAGATCGATGCCCTCGTGCGCTTCCCCGTCACGCTGGACCCGGTCCGAGACCCCGGAGTCGAGGAGGAGCCGAACGCTGTCGGCCTCCAAGATCCCCGCCCGGACGGTGTGCTCGATCTCGTCTCGAGTGCGGTTGTCGACGTTGATGGTGTCGACACCGGCTCGCGACAGCAGATGCGACAGCATCAGTCCGGCGGGGCCGGCTCCGACAATGCCGACCTGGGTTTCGATCACGGGGACGGACATGGTTCAGGACTCCTTACTGAGCTGCACCTCAAGCTCGCCGAGAACGCGGTAGCAGTCGAGGACGCTGGAGACCGACGAGTTCGGCTCCCTGCCCTCACGGATGGCGGCGACGAATTCGCGGTCCTGGAGCTCGATGCCGTTGGTGGACACGTCGACATGGCTGACGTCGATCTGCTCCTCGCGCCCGTTGAGCAGATCGTCGTAGCGAGCGATGAAAGTGCCGTTGTCGCAGATGTAGCGGAAGAAGGTGCCGAGCGGCCCCTCGTTGTTGAAGCTGAGCGACAGGGTGCAGAGCTTGCCCTTCTCGGTCCGCAGCTGGATCGACATGTCCATCGCGATGCCCAGCTCGGGGTGGATCGGCCCCTGAACGGCGTTGGCCACCGTGACCCGCTCACCCGTCTGGTACTGGAAGAGGTCGACGGTGTGGGCGGCGTGGTGCCACAGCAGGTGGTCGGTCCAGCTCCGAGGCTCCCCGAGCGCGTTCATGTTGACCCGACGGAAGAAGTAGGTCTGCACGTCCATCTGCTGGAGGGAGAGCTCACCCGACATGAACCTGCGGTGGAGCCACTGGTGGGACGGGTTGAACCGCCGTGTGTGGCCCACCATGCAGACCAGGCCCGTCTCTCGCTGAACGGTCTGGACCGCCTGAGCGTCCTGCCAGGAGTCGGCCAGCGGAATCTCCACCTGCACGTGCTTCCCGGCTCGCATCGCCTCAATGGCCTGGGCGGCATGCATCTGGGTCGGAGTGCACAAGATGACGGCATCGACGTCGTCGCGCGCCAGGGCCTCGGAGAGCTCGGTGGTCGCGTGTGGCGCGCCGTACTTCTCCGCCACCTCCTGGGCCTGCTCCAGCCGTCGACTCACGATCGAGGTGATGGTCACGTCCTCGATCTTGGCCAGGCCGTCGAGGTGCTTGATGCCGAAGGCTCCGGCTCCGGCGAGGGCGATGCGCATGATGAGTCCTTTGAGATGTCGTGGGTGATCCGGCGACAGTCGGTTGGTGCGTGCCGATGGCCCGTCACCGTCGCGGCTAGCCTAGGGATTCCAGCACGAGGTGTCCGACGGCTGTGTTGCTGGCGGGCACGTGATAGAAGCGGTGCAACTCCTTGATGCCGTCCCCGAGGGCGCCGCGCATGATCAGCCACATCACCAGCTCGATGCCCTCCGATCCAGCCTCGCGGAGGTACTCGATGTGCGGCATCGTGGCGAGCTCGTCGGGATCGGAGAGCAGGCGATCGACGAACCTGCTGTCCCACTCCTCGTTGATCAGGCCGGCCCGCATGCCCTGGATCTGATGGCTCATGCCGCCGGTCCCCCAAACCTGGACGTTGAGGTCCTCGGGGTAGGCCTCCACCGCCCTGCGGATCGCGCGGCCGAGGCTGAGGCACCGATGACCGGTGGGCGGCGGGTACTGGACCACGTTGACGGCAAGTGGGATCACCTTGGTCGGCCATGCCTCCGGGGTCCCGTAGACGAGGGACAGCGGCACGGTCAGGCCGTGGTCGACATCGAGCTCGTTCATGATCGTCATGTCGAACTCGTCGAGGATCAGGGACTGGGCCAGGTGCGCGGCGAGCTCGGGGTGACCTTCGACCACCGGCACGGGCCGCGGACCGTACCCCTCGTCGCATGGCTTGAAACTGTCGGCGCAGCCGATGGCGAACGTCGGGATCATCTGCAGCGAGAAGGCCGATGCGTGATCGTTGTAGACCAGGATCACCACGTCGGGTGGCTCAGCCGCTGCCCACTCCTTGGTCCACTCGTAGCCGGCGAATACCGGCTTCCAGTAGTCCTCTTCGGTCTTGCCGAGGTCGACCGCTGCCCCGATCGCCGGGACGTGGCTGGTGGTCACTCCGGCGGTGATCCGTGCCATGGTCAGCTCCTCTCCTTCTTCGAGCGCCAGCCCTCTGGGGACCGGCCGCCGGCCAGCATCATCGCCTTGTAGTCCTCGACTGACATGCCGGTCATCGTGCTGACGGCCTCGACGTAGCTCAGCCCGTCACTCGCGAAGATCTTCGACAGGAAGTAGACGTTGCCACCGAGCTCGAGCATGCGGTTGAAGTCGCGGTCCAGGACCGCCTGCTTCTGCTCCTCGCTCATCGGCCACTCGTCGAGGTAGCCCCGCTCGTCGGCGTGGAAGCGGTCGCGGTTCTCCGCCTTCATCAGGCTCATACAGAACTGGTTCAGCTGATAGCCCTTGTGCGACCGCTCCGCGGTGAACACGGTCGTCCCGGGGATGTCCTCGAGCGCTGAGTTGTCGACCATGTCAGTCCCTCCAGTAAAGACGGGTTGGGTTGTCGACGAGGAGCGCCTGTCGAAGCTCCTCGGTCGGGGCGATCCGGGGGATCAGATCCACCAGTAGTCCGTCGTCGGGCATGTGGCTCTTCAGGTTCGGATGCGGCCAGTCAGTGCCCCACAGCACACGGTCGGGGAAGCGTTCCACGACGGTCCGGGCGAAGGGCACGAAGTCGTCATAGAGGGGAGGCCCAGACTTGGAGAGCCGCTCTGGACAGCTCACCTTGCTCCAGACGCTGGGGTTCTCCTCGAGCAAGCGCAGGAAGGGCGCGAACTCCGGCCCGTTCACCGGCTTGGTCACGTCCGGCCGCCCCATGTGGTCGACCACGACCGGGACAGGAAGCGAGGTGAACAGGTCCCTGCGCTCGGCCAGGTCGGCTGCTTCGAAGTAGATGACCACGTGCCAGCCGAGGGAGGCGATCCGGTCCACGATGCCGCGGTAGTACTCATCGGGCTGGGGGTCGACCAGGCGCTTCACGAAGTTGAACCTGACGCCACGGACACCGGCGGCATCGAGGTGGACCAACTCGGAATCGGTCACGTCGGGACGCACTGTGGCGATCCCTCGAGCCTTGCCGTCGGATGCCTGGAGCGCATCGACCAGTGCCGCATTGTCGGCCCCGTGACAGGTGGCCTGCACGATGACGTTGCGGCTGAAGCCGAGGTAGTCGCGCAGCGCGAAGAGGCGCTCCTTGGGCGCATCGGTGGGCGTGTACTTGCGTTCGGGCGCGTAGGGGAACCGGTCCCCTGGCCCGAAGACGTGGCAGTGAGCGTCGACCGCGCCTTCCGGCGGGCGATAGGAGGGCTTCGACGGGGCTGGATGTGGCGACAGCCAGGCTGCGTCGGGTTGGAACGTCACGGTCACCTCGCTCACGCTAAGCCGCACCGTGTGGGCGGCTTGCATCCAAGATTCCACTGAGTGGAAGTGGAGTCAGACCAGGTCACCGGCCGTCACCACCCAGAAGGCCCCGAGCCCGCAGGTGAGCGTCCAGACGGGGATAGACCCTCCGGGCATTGCCGGAGTAGACCATGGCGCGTTGCTCGTCGGTCAGGTCTACGGCATCAACGTACCGCTTGGTGTCGTCGAAGTAGTGGCCCGTGAGGGGATCGATCCCACGGACCGCTCCCACCATCTCGGAGCCGAAGAGGATGTTCTCCACGTCGATCACTTCGAAGAGCAGATCGATGCCGGGTTGGTGGTAGACGCAAGTGTCGAAGAAGACGTTCCGCATCAGATGAGTGGCCAGCGGCGGTTGGCCGAGCATGTCGGCCAACCCGCGGTAACGCCCCCAGTGGTACGGCACCGCGCCCCCGCCGTGGGGAATGACAAACCGGAGGTCCGCGAAGCGCTCGAAGAGGTTCCCCTGCAGCAGCTGCATGAAGGCGGTGGTGTCGGCGTTGAGGTAGTGGGCTCCGGTCGCGTGAAAGACCGGATTACAGCTCGCCGAGACGTGGATCATCGCGGGAACGTCGAGCTCCACCATCGCCTCGTAGAGCGGGTACCAGTAGGGGTCGGTGAGCGGCGGGGAGTCCCACCGGCCGCCGCTGGGGTCCGGATTGAGGTTCAGCCCGACGAAACCCATGTCCACCACACGGCGCAGCTCGGCGATGGCCGCGTCCAGTGGCTCACCCGCAGTCTGCGGAAGCTGGCAGACTCCAACGAAGGTGTCAGGGAAGAGGCCCACCACGCGTGCGATCAGGTCGTTGCACGTCTGGGCCCAGCGGGTGCTCACCGCGAGGTCGCCCTTGTGGTGCGCCATCGCCGAGGCTCTGGGTGAGAAGACCGTCATGTCGGCGCCGCGCTCGCGCAGGAGCCTCAGCTGGTTGGCCTCGATCGTCTCGGTGATCTCGGCGTCGCTGATCGCCGGGTACTCCGGCACGGGTGCCCCGCTCACGAACGCCTGGAGCTGGCCCTCACGCCACCGCGTGTGCGCTTCCGGGGCGGTCGTGTAGTGGCCGTGACAGTCGATGATCACGCGCGGGTCTCCTCTTGCGATGGCGGATGTGGGGCGTCTGTGTGGTCCAGCAGGTCGATCAAGGATCCCAGTGTGGGACTGTCCTCCAGACGCGCGCGGAGCGCTCCGCTCAGGGCTTGGCGTTCGGCGGTGGCCAGCGACATGACCGGCTCCACGCCGGCGTCCCGGACCATGGCCGCCGCCTCGGCCATCTCCTCGGAACGACGGACACCATGACGCAGCGTGCGCTCCAGGAAGTAGGTGGCGACCTGTTCCCAGTCAGCCTCGGGGAGCAGGTTGGACAGTGAGGCCAGGACTTGTTCCTCGACCCCATGTCGGCGTGCCGCGAGCATCGACTCGGTGAAGAGCGCCTCCATTCCCTTGATCACGATCGAGCGGGCCAGTTTGGTGGCTGCTGCGTGCCCCAACGGGCCCGGGTCCACCGTGACGTTCCCGAGGCCGTAGACGCCGGCTACTTCGGCGAACGCGCTCGCATGCGAACCCCCCAGCACGAAGGGCGACATGAGCCGTCGTCCCCGGATGGCCGACATCAGGGCTGCTTCAACGTAGCGGCCGCCGGCAGCGTCCACCAACGCCGCGGCCCGAACCTTGTTGTCCGGCGCGGCGGAGTTCAGATCGAAGAACCAGGCTCCCGGCACCAACAAGGCGGCGACCTCTCGAGCCGCGTCGACGCACGATCCCGGGGTGACAGCGCTGATCACGAGCGCGGCTTCGGCCAGCTCGGGCCCTGGGACGACCGAGGCCTGAATGCCGAGCTCAGCGGCATGACTGCTGGCCCGCGAACCGGGGTCGGCGCAAGCCGGGTCGCAGGCACGGACCGTGTAGCCGCGAGACATCATCTCCTCGGCGAAGACCCGCCCGACTTCACCCAAGCCGACCAGCACTACCTCAGCCACGACCGCTCCCTTGTTCGCTACCGCGACGGCCCGGGCTCAGGCACCAGACTCATAGTCGACGTAGACCAGCCCCTTTGCCGCCAGTCGCTCTCGCATCCCGTAGATGTCGAGACCGAGCTCCCCCGCCGCGAGCCGGGCCCGCTTGCTCGCCTCATTGGCCTCTCTTGCCTGTGCCTTCTCCAGGACCTCAGCGGCCCTCAGTCGCGGCACGCAGACCACGCCATCGATGTCGGCGACGATCACATCTCCGGGCTCGATGCGGACTCCCGCGCAGACAATCGGCACCTGGACGTCCCCCGGCGTCTCCTTGACCGTCCCCTGGGCATAAACCGTCTTCGACCAGACGGGGAAACCCATCTCGGTCAACGTCGCCACGTCGCGGACGCCGGCATCGATCACCAGGCCGCGAACTCCGTGGGCGCGCAGGCTCTCGGCGAGCAGATCTCCGACGTACCCGTCGTCGCACTCGCTGGTCGGAGTCACGACCAGGACATCACCGGGTCGGGCCTGCTCGACCGCGACGTGAATCGTCCAGTTGTCACCGGGGGCGACGGTGCACGTCAACGCGGTGCCGGCCACCGCGGCCGAGCCGAAGATCGGGCGCAACCGGTGGTGCAGCAGACCGGTCCGGCCCTGGGCCTCGTGGACCGTGGCCACGCCGGCTTCCCCCAGGGCGTCGACCAGGGGGAGGTCGGTCCGAGGGGTGTTACGTACGACGACGGGCATGACGACCTCCGGGGGTGTCGGGGTGTGCGGTCACGGTAGGAAGTGTCGAGCTACGTGGCGAAGGTAAAGTTCCGCTCAGTGGAAGGACGATGACCATGGCGGGTAATACCTCCCAACCCGGGGTGACTGTGGTGTCACGGGCGATGGCACTGCTCGGCGCCTTCGACACCGCTCACCGCAGGCTATCGCTCAGCGAGCTCTCCGACAGGGCCAACCTTCCGCTCGCGACCACCCACCGACTCGTCGGGGAGCTGGCCCGGCTCGGGGCCCTGACCCGTCGCCCGGACGGGTCCTACGTCGTCGGGCGACGCGTGTGGGACATCGGGCTGCTCGCTCCGGTCCAGACCGATCTCCGCGAGGTCGCCCACCCATTCCTTCACGACCTGTACAGCTCGGTGCGAGCCACGGTCCACCTCGGCGTCCGCGAAGGCCTCTCCGTCCTCTATCTGGAGAGACTCTCCGGCGTTCGGTCAGTTCCGGTTGTCAGCCGCGTCGGCACCAAGCTCCCGCTCTATCCCACCGGGGTGGGCAAGGTCCTGCTCGCCTACGCTCCGACGACCATCCAGGAGAAGGTGCTCGGCTCTCTCTCCCGGATCACGCCGTACACCGTCGTGCAGCCGGCCCGGATGCGCGCCCAGCTCGACCGCGTGATCACCGAGGGCTACGCGACCACGACGGAGGAGATGGATCTCGGTGCCTGCTCCGTCGCCGTTCCGGTCTTCACCGAGAACGAGAACTGTGTCGCCGCGATCGGCGTCGTCGTGCCCAGCCTCCGTAAGGACGGGCCTCGGCTGGTGAGCGCTCTGCAGGTGGCTGCCCACGGAATCGGGAGAAGTCTGGTGGCCGGCCCTCGCTGACCTCCACCGACGTCACTGGTCAGGCAGGAGGGGACGTCGAGCAGATCGTGCCGCGGGCCACGTCGGCCAGCAGGACGCGCAGCTGATCCTCAGCGAGCCCGACGGTGTGGAAGAGCGAGGACTGGATCCCGCTGATCGCCGCGTGCACCAGGCTCCTCGCGTACTCGTCGTCCAGCTCGGGCCGGAGCAACCCCACCACCCGTACCCAGTCCTGGACGTACTGCCGCTGTTTGCGGCGCAGGCGGCTGCGGTCCACGGCGGGGAGGTTGGCGATCTCGTTGTGATACACCTGCGCGATCACCCGCGACCCGACCACGAACTCCACCTGTCCGTCGATCAGGAGGTCCAGCGCGCGGGCCCGATCGAGCTGGCTCTCCACGATCCGCTGCTCGTCAGTCAGGAGCTCATCCATCACGCGGTCGAAGATCGCGACCAGGATCGCGGCCTTGGAGCCGAAATGCCGGTAGATCCCCGATCCCGTGATGCCCGCCTCGGCGCCGATCTCGGCCATCGACACCGAGTGGTATCCGTCGCGGGCGATGAGGGCGGCGGCGGCCGCCAGGATCTTCTCCTTGCGAGCGGGGTCGCGGACGCGAGGCGCTCCGGCCGGTTCAGCCACCGAGACCGCCGTAGTGGTCGACGTACTGCTCCCTCACGACATTCTTCTGGATCTTGCCGGTGGAGGTCTTCGGCAGAGCGTCGAGCACGATCACGGCCTTCGGCACCTTGTAGGGGTCGATCAGCGTCTTGACCTTCGCGATCAGCGCGTCTGGGTCGATCGTGCTCCCGGCGACGGGGACGACGACCGCGGTGATCGCCTCACTCCAGTGCGCGTGCGGCAGACCGACCACGACGACCTCGGCGACCGCCGGGTCGGCCGCGTAGATCGCCTTCTCCACCTCGATCGAGGCGACGTTCTCGCCTCCGGTCTTGATCACGTCCTTGGTGCGGTCGGTGAACCAGAGCAACCCGTCGGCATCGAAGCGCCCAACATCCCCGGAGTGGAACCAGCCGTGCCGGAACGCCTCGGCGGTGGCCTCAGGGTTCTTCAGGTACTCCGTCATGGTCTGCGGTCCCCGGTACACGATCTCCCCCTGCTCCCCGTCCGGGACGAGACGACCGTCCCCGTCCATGATCGCCACCTCCACGTTGACCACGGGTGTGCCAGCCGCACCGTTGTGGGACAGCTGGTGCTCGGGCCGGAACAACGTCGTTGCCGGGCTCATCTCGGTCTGACCGAACAGCAGATAGAAGCCGCAGCCGAACTCCTCCACGCAGCGGGTGATGAGTGCCTCCGGCATCGGCGCCATCGCGTAGAGCGCGCGTCGCAGGCTGGTGAGGTCACGGCTGGCCATGTCCGGGTGGTCAAGCATCGCGCGGTACATCATCGGAAGCCCGAAGATCTGGGTGATCCTCTCCGACTCGATCGTGGCCAGCAGACGCCCCGCATCGAAGGCCCGCTCCGCCCAGATCGCGGCGCCGACCATCACCGCGCTCGTGCAGTGGACGTTCAGCTGCGCGGTGTGGAACATCGGCATCATCGCGACGAATCGATCGTCACTGGTGAACTGCGCCTCCAGACACATCATCGCCGACTCGAGGTAGATCGCCGTGTGGTTGCCGACGACGCCCTTCGGGAAGGACGTGGTGCCGCTGGTGTAGAGGTAGGTGATCGGGTCGCGATCGGCGACGTACTTCTCCGGCTCGGTGTCGGCCGCACCGTCGACGATCGAGTCGAGGGTCCGCGGCGTGACGTCACCAAGGTCGGCGGTGGTATCGCCGCCCAGACCAGGCAGCACGATGACGTCCCGGACGCCGGGGGTGTCCCGGATCGCACCGGCCATCGCCGCGAACAGCTGGGTCTCGACCGCGATGCCGCGCGACTCGGAGTGCCCGAGCACATAGGCCACCTCGGCCGCCTTCCACCCCAGGTTCACCGGAACACACACCACGCCGAGCTTCGCGCAGGCGTAGTAGACGACGAGGAACTCGACGCTGTTGCCGGAGGCGAGCGCCAGCGCGTCCCCGCGGCGGTAGCCGTCGCGGTCCAGTGCGTTCGCGACCCGGTTCACCCAGACGTTCAGCTCCGCGTAGGTCCAGCGCCGCTCTCCGTCGACGACCGCGAGGTTCCCGGGCCGCCGGCGCGCGGTCCGGGTCAGGCTGTCCCCCACGTTGACGCGGTGGATCAGGTTGTCCACGAGGTCCTGGCCGGTCTGGGGCGTGGTGTCGCTCATCGAACTCTCCTCGTGTGGTTGCTCAGTAGGAACGGGGGAGGCCCAGCGAGTGCTGGGCGACGTAGTTGAGGATCATCTCCCGGTTGACCGGCGCGATGCGCAGCACCCGAGCGAGTCCCCAGTAGGGAAGCAGCCCGTACTCGGTGGCCAATCCATTGCCGCCGTGGATCTGGATCGCGGCGTCCACGGCCCCGAGCGCCGCCTCAGCAGCGGCGTACTTGGCCATGTTGGATGCTTCGCCGGCCGCCATGCCCTGATCATGCAGCCATGCGGCGCGGGCCGTCATCAACGCGGCCAGCTCGATCTCGATCTTCGCCTTGGCCAACGCATGCGAGACCCCCTGATGTGTCCCGATGGGGGTGCCCCAGACCTCCCGCTGACTCGCGTATTCCGCTGCCTGGGTCAAGACGTGGCGACCGATCCCCACGCAGAGCGCCGCTCCGGTGATCCGCTCCGGATTGAGTCCCTGGAAGACCTGAGCCAGCCCGTCGCCCTCGGTGCCCACCAGCCGGTCGGCGGGGATTCGCACGTCATCGAAGTGCAGGGTGAACTGCTTGTCCGGCAGCGTCACCGACACCGGCAGCAACGTCTTCTCCAGGCCAGGTGCGTCCGCGTCCACGACGAACAACGACAGTCGTCCGCGGCCGGTGGCCTCGTCGCGACCGGTGCGGGCGACGACCAGGATCGCGTCGGCCTCGTCGACACCGGAGATGTAGTACTTCTGCCCTCGCAGCACCCAGTCGTCACCCTCACGGGTGGCGGTGGTGGACAACTGATGCGAGTTGGATCCGGCATCGGGTTCGGTGATCGCGAAGACCACCTTTCCGCTGCCGTCGGCCAGCCTCGGCAGCCAGGTGGCCTTCTGCTCGGGGGATCCGTGGGTCGAGATGACCTCCGCCGAGATCGCCGACGCGACCAGCACGAGCAGCAGCGGGGTGCCGCGAGCAGCCGACTCCTCGACCACGATCGCGAGCTCGACCAGACCGGCTCCACCGCCGCCGTACTCCTCGGGGATGTTGATGCCGAGGTAGCCATGGCGCCCGAGCGCCTGCCACAGGTCGGCGATCGATTCGCGACGCTCGGCGCGCTCGACGTACCAGCGCGCGCCGAAGCCGTCGCAGATGTCGGCGACGGCCTTGCGCAGTGCCTCATGCTCGGGGCTGGTGCTGAATTCCATGTGATGCTCCTTGGTCAACGCAGGAGAGTGTCGGGGACGTCGATCAAACGACTGCGCAGGTACTCACCGAGGGCTTTCCCCTGCGGGTCGGGGCGGGTGGAGGACGCAACACCATCGCCGAGGAGTCCGACGACGACGAAGTTCAGCGCCCACAGGTTCGCCAGCTCGTAGCGGTCGACCTCCAAGCCGGCTGACTCCGGGAGCAGCTCCCGGAACCGTTCGACCGTCACGGCCTCGCGCAACCACGCGTACGCTGCCGCGTCACGCGTCCAGAGCCCGATGTTGGCGTTCCCGCCCTTGTCCCCGCTGCGGGCCGCGCAGACCCGACCGAGGGGCACTCGCACGGTCGGACCGTCGGGCGCCTCGGGCAGGTCGACCCGCCGCGGATCAGGCGCCCTGACCCCCGCCTGGCCGGGCGTGTGCGGCACCGGCTCGCGCACGCCATCGGGGAGCACCACGGCGTGCGCAACCCGCTCGGACGCCACAGTGGTCGGCCAGTAGACGCCGAACTCCCTCTCGGTAGACGGTGGCGACGTGGCGAAGAAGCCCGCGTACCCGCCGAGGAAGAGCTGTGTCGTGGCATTGGAGAACCGCCGCCCCACCTTGCCGCGGTCCCGGTCCTTCACCGAGACCGTCAGGTGAGCCGCGGCGAGCTCCTCGGTGGGAGCATCCGGCCGATCGAACCGGGCCAGCCGCACGTCGACCTCGTCATACTGGTCCCGGCCGCCGAGCAACTCGAACAGCTGTGTCTCCGCCCACCGGGCCTTCTCCTCCACGTCGAGCCCGGTCATGACGAAGGTCATGCTGTTGCGGTAGCCGCCGAGGTAGTTGAGCGCCACCTTCAACCGGTCCGGCGGCGGGGTGCCGCGAACCCCGGAAATCCGGACCCGGTCTGCCGCCTCACGGCTGAGCTCGAGAGTGTCGAAGTGGGCCACCACGTCCGGGTTGACGTACGCCGGCGCGGCGATCTCGTAGAGAAGCTGGGCGGTGACCGTGCCCGGTGAGACGAGTCCCCCGGTGTTCGCATGCTTGGTGATCACGCTGGACCCGTCGGCGGCCACCTCGGCGATGGGGAAGCCGGGGTAACGACGGTCGGTGATCTCATCGAGCCAGGAGTAGTTGCCCCCGCAGGCCTGCGGGCCGCACTCGATGACATGCCCCGCGACGACCGCACCCGCCAGCTGATCCAGGTCGTCTCGGTCCCACCGGTGCCACCACGCCGCCGGTCCCACCACGAGCGAGGCATCGGTCACCCGTGGGCAGATCACCACATCGGCTCCGGCCCCGAGCGCGCGCGCGATGCCCCACCCGCCGAGGTAGGCGTTGGCCGAGGCCACGTCGATCCCCGCATCGGCCAGGGGACGCCCGGTGTCCAGATGGACCATCGGCTCGCCGGATGCCAGCAGGTCGGGCACCCGCTCGACCAGGTCGTCCCCCTCGACGTGGGCGACCCTCGTTTGCAGCCCGAGCCGTTCGGAGAGCCGACGCACCCGGTCGGCCAAACCGGAAGGGTTGAGCCCCCCCGCGTTGGTCACGATCTTGATGCCGCGGTCCAGGCAGGTCCCGAGGACCTCCTCGAGCTGCCCGAGGAAGGTCGGGGCATACCCCAGGGAAGGATCCTTCTGCCGGGCCTTCCAGAGGATCAACATGGTGAGCTCGGCCAGGTAGTCGCCGGTCAGTACATCGAGCGGCCCGCCCTCGACCATCTCCCGCATCGCCTCGAAACGGTCCCCGTAGAAGCCGGCGGCGTTGCCGATCCGGACTGGCCGGATGCTGCCCGCGTCGCCGATCATCGGGGCTCTCCCCGGAACTCACCGGGTCTGCGTCCGGTTCCGGGTGACCCGGCGAAGGCCTGGGCGACCCGCATCCACCGCGTTGCCGTCGGGCCACTCACGTCCAGGGAGGTGTCGTCGACGTGCCGTCGTTGCGTCACCACCAGGCAGAAGTCGAGAGCGTCGCCGGTCACGACGTCGATGGCATCGTCTGGTCCCCAGCGCCAGATCTCCCCAGAGGGCGCACGGAGGACGACGAGCACCGGATCATCGGGAACCTCGTGGCCGTGCAGCCGGAAGCTGTGCGGCAGAGCCAAGACTCCGATTCGAGCAACATGTGCCAGCCGGTCTGTCGGGCGCCGGCTGATCCCCAGCGCGTCGACGACGTCCTGGCCATGCGCCCACGCCTCCATGATCCGGGCGGTCAACTTCGACGCCAGGCTCATCGACGGTCCGAACCAGGGCACGCGGCGGTCAGGGTCCGCCGAGAGAGCCGCGGAGCACAGCGCCTCGTTCTGCATGGTCCACCACGCCACCATGTCGGCGCCGTCGCGTGACTCGTTGGCAGGGCCGACCGCGTCGATATAGTGCTGGAGCTTCTCGGGATCCTCGAGGGAGTCCCGCAGGGGCCGGAAGCGGTCGGGCTCGGTGATGGCCAGACGGGTCGCCCAGTCGAAGTGGGCCAGGTGCGCCACTTGGTCGTGGACGGTCCATCCTTCAGCAGGCGTCGGCGTCAGCCACGCAGCGTCAGATAGACCCCGGAGCACCCGCAGTAGATCCCAGGCCTCAGCCGCGAGGTCTGAGACCAGGCCCGCGACCAGTGTGCCCGTGGGGCGCTCGCTCATCGGCCCTGCCACCTCGGCCTCCTCTTCTCGGCGAAGGCTCGCGGTCCCTCTTGAGCATCCTCACTCAGGTAGACCGGTCGCCAGATCTGCTCGGCCACCTCGAACGCCTCGGCACGGGGATGCTGCGCGGCGGCATAGACGGTCGCCTTGCCTGCCCGTACCGACAGGGGCGCGCAGGAGACGATGGTGGCGACGAGCTCCTCGGTCCGGGCGATCAAGCTCTCCGCCGGCACGACCTCATTCACCAGGCCGACCTCGTAGGCCCGCTGCGCGCTGATCGGCTCCCCGGTCACCAGCATCTGCATCGCGATGCGTGGCGGCACCAGCCAGGGCAGCGGCACGGCCCAGGGCGCGCCGCGACCGATCTTGATCTCCGAGATGCCGAACGCCGCGTGCTCGGCAGCGACCACGAGGTCGGCGGACAGCGCGAGCAGGAACCCCCCGCCGTACGCCCCCCCGTTCACTGCCGCGACGACGGGCTTGGTCATCGCGACCGTTCGGTTGGGTTGAGGAACGTAGTCCGGCGGGGGCACGCTCAGCGATACCGCGGCCATCTCCTTGAGATCGCCTCCGGCGCAGAAGGCCTTGTCCCCGGCTGCGGTCAGGACGACGACGGCTACCTCGGGATCGGCTTCGGCGCGCTGGAACGCTGCGAGGAGTCCCTCCCGGACGGCGGCGTTGAGCGCGTTACGGGCCTCGGGGCGGTTGATGGTGATCCACGCCGCGCGGTCGCGGACCTCGTACAGCACGTCACTCATCGGGCGACTCCTCGATCACGATCAGCACCTGGCCGTTGTCGACCCCTTGGCCGACGCGGACGAGGACCGCGGAGACGATGCCGTCCGCGCTCGCGGTGACCGCGTGCTCCATCTTCATCGCCTCGATCACGACGACCGTTTGGCCGGAGAGGACCGCGTCGCCCTCACGCGCCGGCACCCGGACGACGGTCCCGGGCATCGGCGCCAGGAGGGAGCCGGCATCGACCAGGTCGGCCGGGTCGGGGAAGCGTGGCGCCGGCTGCAGCACGAGCGAGCCCTCGCTCCAGTCCACGTAGCACGCACCACCTCCGATCCCCACGTCGTACCGGCGGCGCACGCCGTCAACGATGAGTTCAACCCGCTTCGGCGTCGCGGCCAGGACCTGCGCCTCGAACGGTCGACCGTCGACCTCGAACACCGGATCTCGGCCCAGGGCGTAGCCGACCGTGACCGTCCCGTCGCCGAGGCGGTAGGAGCGGCGCTGCAGGTCGGAGGGGCTGTTCCGGAAGCCCGAGGGCACGGTGGCGAGCACCCGGGCCGACGCCCGCTCCGCCGCCTGCTCGGCCAGTGCCGCCGCGAGTGCCGCTGGGGCGATCTGCTCGGGGCTCGGCGCTCGAAGCAGGCTCTCAGGCGTCTCGCGCTCCAAGAAGTGGGTGTCGATCCGGCCGGCCAGGAAGTCGGGGTGTTCGAGGATCCCGACGAGCAGTGAGCGGTTGGTGACCACCCCGTGCACCCGCGAACGACGAAGCGTCCGGACCAAACGGGCCGCCGCCTCCTCACGGGTCGCGCCGTGAGCGATCACCTTGGCGAGCATCGGGTCGTAGTTCGTCGAGATCCGGTCGCCCGACTCAACCCCGCTGTCGAGGCGCACTCCCTCCGTCAGCGGCACGCTGAACTGCTCCAAGGTCCCCGCGGCGGGCAGGAAGTCGCGACTCGGGTCCTCCGCGTAGAGCCTGACCTCGATCGCGTGCCCGTCGATCGCCGGCGACGCCGCCTGGCGCGGCAGGGGCAGGCCGGCCGCCACCTCGAGCTGGAGCCGGACTAGGTCCAGGCCGGTCACCATCTCGGTCACCGGGTGCTCGACCTGGAGGCGGGTGTTGACCTCCAAGAAGTAGAACTGGCCGTCCGGGGCCAGCAGGAACTCAACCGTGCCGGCGCCGACGTAGCCCAGCGCCCGTCCGGCCTCAACAGCCGCCGCCGCCATCCGTGATCGCAGCGTGGCGTCGACCGCCGGAGACGGGCTCTCCTCCACGATCTTCTGATGACGGCGCTGGATCGAGCACTCGCGCTCGTTCAGGTGAACGATCGAGCCCTGTGTGTCCCCGAAGATCTGGATCTCCACATGCCGGGGCTCGTCGACGTAGTGCTCCAGGAAGACCGTGTCGTCCCCGAAGGCCGCTCCGGCTTCACGACGGGCCGAGGCGATCGCCGACGCCAGGGATGGCTCGTCTCGCACCACTCTCATGCCGCGTCCGCCGCCGCCCGCCGAGGCCTTGACCAGCACCGGCCAGCCGACCTCCTCGGCGAGACCGGCCACCTTCTCCTCGTCCACGCCGGTCAGGTCACGACCGGGAAGGACGGGGACCCCCGCCTCCTCCATGATCGTTCGCGCAGTCAGCTTCGAGCCCATCAGCTCGATGGCCTGCACGCTCGGCCCCACGAAAGCGAGCCCGGCTGCGGCGCACTGCCGCGCGAAATCGGCGTTCTCGGAGAGGAAGCCGTAGCCCGGATGGACCGCGTCCGCACCGACGCGCAAGGCGGCGGCCACCACCAGGTCAGCTCGCAGGTAGGACTCCGACGGCGTCTTGCCTCCCAAGGGAACGGCCTCGTCTGCCTCCTGCACGAAGAGCGCGTCGGCATCGGTGTCGGAGTAGACGGCCACGGTCGCGATGCCCATCGCTCGGCACGTGCGAAACACCCGTCGCGCGATCTCACCGCGGTTGGCGACCAGCAGCTTGTGGATCATCGTGGCTCTCCCTTCACATCCGGAAGACGCCGAAGCCGCGCGTCCCCGAGATCACGTTGGAGTGGCACATCGACAGCGCGATCCCGAGCACGGCGCGGGTGTCGCGGGGGTCGATGATCCCGTCGTCATAACCCTGCCCACTCATGTGGAGCGCCAGCGACTCGGCCTCCACCCGCTCGGCCAACGCCCGGTTCCGCTTGGCGTCGCCTTCCTCGTCGAAGGGCCGCCCGGCCGCCTCGGCCGCCTGCCGGGCCACGATCGACATCACACCTGCCAGCTGCTCGGGCCCCATGACCGCCGTCTTCGAGCCCGGCCAGCTGAACAACAGCCGTGGATCGTAGGCCCGACCAGACATCCCGTAGTTTCCCGCGCCGTACGAGGCCGCCATGTTGATGGTGAGGTGCGGGACCGAGCTGTTCGTGACCGCGTTGATCATCTTCGAGCCGTCCTTGATCATCCCGTCCTGCTCGTACTGCGTCCCGACCATGAAGCCGGTGGTGTTCTGCAGGAAGACCAACGGGGTGTCGGTCTGGTTGCACAGGAGGATGAACTCGGTCCCCTTCTTGGCCTCTTCGTTGAGCAGGACGCCCCGGGCGTTGGCGAGGACCCCGACGGGGAAGCCGTGCACCGACGCCCAGCCCGTGACCAGGGCAGTGCCGTACAGCGGCTTGTACTCCTCGAAACGTGAGCCGTCGACGATTCGGGCAAGCACCTCGCGGGGGTCGAACGGGACCTTGAGATCCACCGAGGCGATCTCGATCAGCTCGTCGGCGTCGTAGAGCGGCTCGTCGGGCTGCTCCGAGGGACCAGGCCCGAGCTTCCGCCAGTTGAGGTGCTCGACGATCTCGCGGCCGATGGCGATGCACTCGTGCTCGTCCTGAGCGAGGTAGTCGGCAAGGCCCGAGGTCCGCGCGTGCATCTCTGCACCTCCGAGGCTCTCGTCGTCGGCGTCCTCGCCGGTCGCCATCTTGACCAGCGGGGGACCCCCCAAGAACACCTTGGCCTGCTGCTTGACCATGACCGCGTAGTCGCACATCCCGGGGACGTAGGCGCCACCTGCCGTGGAGTTGCCGAAGACCAGCGCGATGGTCGGGACTCCGGCCGCGGACAGTGCGGTCAGCTCATGGAAGAGCCTGCCGGCGGGGATGAAGAGCTCGGCCTGCCGCTCCAGGTCACCGCCCCCCGACTCGACCAGGCTGATGGTCGGCAGCCGGTTCTCCCGGGCGACGGTCATTGCGCGGAGCACCTTGCGCCACGTGAAGGGGTTGGA
This sequence comes from uncultured Actinomycetota bacterium, assembly GCA_963824105.1. Taxonomy (GTDB): domain Bacteria; phylum Actinomycetota; class Actinomycetes; order Propionibacteriales; family Nocardioidaceae; genus CAWDVB01. Next base: position 3,695 of record CAWGNN010000008.1, on the reverse strand, counting down.
GGCTCCGCCGCGCACGGTCGGGTCGTGGGCGACGAGCATGCACTCGACCCCGTTGACCACCCCGATTCCGGTCACCACGCTCGCGCCCACGGTGTACTCCGTGCCCCAGCCGGTGACGCTGGCCAGCTCGAGGAAGGGCGCGTCGCGATCGAGCAAGAGCTCGATCCGCTCACGGGCCAGCATCCGGCCCCGGGCGCGGTGCCGGTCGACGTACTTCTCCCCACCGCCGGCGCGGGCAAGCCGTTGCTGCTCGTGCAGCTCGGCAATCCGTGCGAGGTTCCCCTCGCGGTTGGCGCGGGCGGTGGCGCTGGCCGGGTCGTGCCGGCTGGTGAGGACCTTCATCGTGCCTTCCGGTGGTGCGGATGCGAGTGCCGGGTCAGCCCAGCTCCCCTTCGCGATGCTGGGCCCGCAGTCGGTACTTCATGACCTTTCCGCCCACGGTCTCGGGCAGGGCGTCGACGAAGATCACCCGCTTGGGGGTCTCGAAGCCCGCCAGGCGCTCCCGGGCGAATGCGATCAGGTCCTCGGCGCCGACGCCCTCGCCCGCGGGAACCACCACGGCGGTGACCGCCTCACCCCACTGGTCGTCCGGGACGCCGATCACCGCCGCCTTCGCCACTCCCGGGTGCTGCATGAGGGCAGACTCAACGCGGATCGTGGACACGTTCTCACCGCCCGTCTTCACGATGTCCTTGAAGCGGTCGACCATGATCCGCATGCCACGCTCGTCGTACACACAGCTGTCGCCGGAGTGGAACCAACCGTCGCGGAAGGCATCCTGGGTCGCCTGCTCGTTGCGGTAGTAGCCCGCCGTCATCACCGGCGATCGGTAGACGGCCTCGCCGGGCACGTTCGGCTGCTCGTCGAGGGGCTCCCCCTCCGCGGAGACGACACGGGAGGCGAGCAACGGGCTGGGCACGCCGACGTAGTTCAGCCCCGGCGCCGTCTCCCGCCAGAGCTCCTCGTGGGCGTCGATCCAGAACCGGTGGCAGGCGATGGCCTCGGTCTGACCGAAGATCCCGACCGGAGAGAGATGAGGCGCGAACTCCCTGAGCCCGGTCAGTACGTCTGGGAGCAGCGCCGCCCAGCCAAAGACGCCGACGCGAAGAGCAGACAGGTCACGTGGCCGCTCGCGGTTCGCGGCGAGTAGCGCGCCGTACATGGCCGGGGCTCCACCCCAGAGCGCGGTCGCCCTCTCCTGCTCCAGGGCATCGGCGATAGCTCCCGGGTCGAAGGTGCGCCCGAGGACCAGCGTGCCCCCCACGGCGAATACCGACAGTCCGAAGATGTGGTTGGCGATGTGGTACATCATCGGCAGGAAGGCCACCAGGACGACGTCGTTCTCCATCGGCACTCCGCGCGACAGCGTGAGCGCGAACCCGTGGGCCGCCAGCGTGGCGCTGGTGTGGGAGAGCATGACGCCCTTAGGCATGGCGGTGGTCCCCGAGGTGCTCTGGATCTCGAAGATGTCATCGCCGTGGATCGTGACCTCAGGCTCGGTGGTCGGCTGGTCGGCCACGAAGCGCGCGAAGCCGACGCTCGATGCCACCGGTCCCCCACCGATCTCGATCGTGACGTCCGGCTGGAGCCCGACGGCGGCGAAGGGGGCCCGCACCCGGTCCCACAGGGCTGCGTCGACCACGGTCGCACGCGGTTCGTACTGTTCCAGCAGATGCTCCACGACGTCGGGCGCCAGCGCCGGGTTCAGGCACGTCGCCACCATGCCGGCCTTGGCGACGCCGAGCCGGAAGACATAGGCCTCGACCGAGTTCTCCACGATCAGCACGACCCGATCGCCCCGCCCGAGCCCGGCCGCCAGGAGGCCGTGGGCAACCTGGTTGGCGAGGTCGTCGACCTGGCGGTAGGTGAGCCGCGCGAACCGATCGGCCGAGTAGGCCCCCTCCCACCCGACGATCGCGACCTTGTCGGGCGCGCTCCAGATGTTCCGCTCGATCAGGTCCCCGACCGCAACCCGTTCCCAGCGGTTGTCAGCTCGCCTGCCGTACAGAGAGGTCACGTCGAGCGTCATAGCGACTCCTACGCTTGTCGGCGACGCCTCGTTGCGCAGCCAGGACCGTCACACTAGTGAACCGCCATTCACTAGACAAGCATCACTTTCCGCGGAGTGCCGCGCTTCTCGCTCGTTCGACGGTCTGCGCTCCGGGTGTACTTTGGAGAAGGAAGTCGCCCTGCGAGCTCCACGAGGACTTGGCAGAGCGCCCGAGAGGCGGACGTCATGACGACGTCGAACGCAAGTGCCGACAGCGCACCGCGACTGCAACGGTCGTCCGCTCACACAGCCGATGCCACGAAGGTCCGACCGTGACCAGCCTGTCCTGGTCGACAGTGGTCGTCCTCGCGGTCGGCATCGGCCTGCTGCTGCTCTCTGCCCGGATCGTCAAGCAGTACGAGAAGGGTGTGCTGTTCCGACTCGGCCGGCTGCAGGGAACCCGCGAGCCCGGACTGCGCATGATCATCCCCCTCATCGACGTACTGCACCGGGTCTCGCTGCGGATCGTCACCATGCCCATCCAGTCGCAGGGCATCATCACCCGCGACAACGTGAGCGTGGATGTATCCGCTGTCGCCTACTTCCGGATCGTCGACGCGGTGAAGTCTGTCATCGCCGTGGAGAACGTTCGGGACGCGATCAACCAGATCGCCCAGACCACCCTGCGTAAGGTCGTCGGCCAGCACACCTTGGACGAAACCCTCGCCGAGACCGACCGCATCAACCTCGACATTCGCGGCATCCTCGACGTAGCCACCTTGGAATGGGGAGTCGAGGTCACCCTCGTCGAGCTCAAGGACATCCAGCTCCCGGACACGATGAAGCGCGCCATGGCCAAACAGGCCGAGGCCGAGCGTGAGAAGCGTGCCAAGATCATCAACGCGCAGGGCGAGGCGATGGCAGCCGCAGCCCTCGGAGACGCTTCGGACACCATGATGGCCCACCCCTTGGCCCTCCAGCTGAGGAACCTGCAGAGCCTGGTCGAGATCGGAGTGGACAAGAACACGACCGTGGTGTTCCCGGCGCCGCTGATGAGCACCATCGGCGAGCTCGGCGCCTTCCTTGCCCGGGAAGCGGCCGCGGCCACATCGAACACCCCCAAGCAACGTCCGGCCGAAGACACCCAACAGCCCCAACCGTCGACTGCGGATGCAGGAAGGGAGTCACCATGAGCAGCCACAGCGCTTCCGAGAAGCCCTCGGACGCCCCCGAAAATCCCGACCGAGGCACCATCGTCCACGAACCTGCCGCCCACCAGCCCTCAGACTCCCAGCATGCCCTGCGGACTCGCACCGGGTCGGCCTGGGTCGGGCTCGCTGCCGCCGCGCTCGTCGCGGTAGCCCTGGTCATCTTCATGGTCCAGAACACCGCCGACGCCGCCATCTCGTTCTTGTGGATGACGGGTGAACTGCCCCTGGGACTCATCCTGTTGATCGCCGTGCTCGGCTCGATCCTGGCGACCATGTCCCTCGGCACCGCCCGCATCCTTCAGCTGCGCCGGGCGATCGGACGTGAACGCCGCGAAGCCAAGGAGAGAAGCGGAAGGCTCCCGGGCTCGGCTGGAAGCAAGTAGCCAGCTGTCGACGTGAGCGCGAGAAGCCCAAGGCCTTCTCGGCGTCAGCCGCTGAGAGTTGCCCGCCGGCGCACAGGTCAGCGGCCCTTCGATTTGCGCGCCCGGAGGGAT
>CAWGNN010000007.1:0-231331 GCA_963824105.1 uncultured Actinomycetota bacterium | reverse complement strand
CCGACGTATGGAAAGAACCGAGGTCAGAACGCAGGTAAGAACCCTGGGAACAATCCGTACCGGAGCAGCCTAGCCAAGCGTTGGCCGCCGGTCTGAGATGGTCCGGGCTACTCGCTCTCGGAGATCGATCCTTGGCTTGCCGCCTCCAGGGCGGCCGCGACGGCCTCGAACTCGGCGAGGGCGGGCAGGTGCTGGACCTTGGCGCGCCAGGTCGGGGCGTCGGGGGTGTTGTCGGCGTCGCGGATGACCTTGGCCAAGGTGGCGGGCTGGGGGATGTTGAACACCAGCCGGGCTCGGGGGTCGGGGTCGAACCCACAGGTGTAGTGGGTCTCGGTGCCGGAGGCCTCGAACACGAACGGCAGCCGCCCGTCGGTGGTCAGCGCCTTGAGCCGTACGTCGGCGGGGAGCCCGTCGGCGTACATCGCGGACTGCCACTCCACCCCCGACAGGGTGGTGCCCACCGGTTTGGCCTCGATGACCCCGACGGCGCGCTTGTCGACGTAGAGCAGGTAGTCGACCCGGCCATGGCCGGGCTTCATGACGACCTCGCGGCAGGCGACCCCTTCGCTGGCGAACAGGTTGAGGTCCTTCTTGTCTTGCACGACCCAGCCGGCGGCGGTGAGCTGGGTGTCGATGAGCACACGTGCACGCGCTTCGGCTGCCAGCCGCTCCTCCCCCCGTGATCACTCATAGTGAGCCTCACGATAACGAGCGAAGACGACATCGGGCAGCAATCGGTCAGGTGCGCGACAGGTGACCATGGTGTCGGGCGTTCTCCGGGTGGCCTGGGTGTGGTCAGGCCACCCGGAGCAGTGCCGCGGCTGGGTGGTGCTTGGGGCGCGGGTGTCGTATCACCTCCTGGTCCGCGTCCCGGCTGGTCGTGGCGGTGGCTGTCTGTGTTCCTGGATGTCTCCTTTCCTGGGGTCGATGGGGTGGGTGCCGCCGGCTCTCGGTTTCGTTTCCACTGTTGAGTTCTCAAGGTGCTGGTGATCGCCACCCTCGGGTGGTCACTGGTGACAGTCGGCCCTCGGCGGCGGCGGGCAATGGTGCACATCGCTGCGCCCCCGGCCGGGTGCTCGTCGCGTCGAGTTCCGGCTCCGGTGCCTTCGGGCCCTGGGTGTTAGAGGGCGCGTTCGCCGAGGTGGGCGACCTGCCGATGCAGCGTCAGCGGCTGGGTGCCGGCGCGTCGGGCGCCTGCCTGGAGGCCGGGGTAGTCGGTAACCTCGGCGCAGGCGGCCCACAGTCGCAGCGAGCCCGCCGTCAGACCAGTGATGCTGTCCAGGTCGGCGATCTGGAGGGCGTTGCGGACCTGGCGGTCCACTCCGATCTGGGCGCTGTTGCTGGTCAACGCCTGGTTGCCGCCGTAGAGGATGGACGCGTGCTCGTCGAGGGGGCGGGTCCTTGATTTCTCGGTCCGCCACGCGGCCAGCGCCTCGGCGGCCCAGGGGTCCAGGGTCACGGTCCGTGCGCTGATGTTCCGCTCGGCCACGTTGCCGGGATACATCCGGCCGGGCAGATCGAGCGCCGGGGCCGTGGCGTCGTCGTCGTAGGCGGCCCAGAGGATCTGGGGGGCCTCGGAGGTGGTGGCGGTGGAGGAGCAGATCGCGACTGCGGCCGCGCACAGGTGGGTGGCTCGACTGGTGTCGGCCAGTCGGGTGGCCAGCCGGGTCAGGAGCACCTCATCGTGGGTCGCGGCGCGGACATGGGCCCGGCTCTCGTAGGCACGACGGGTCTTGGTCTCCTGCGCGTAGTCGCGGCGCTTTCCGCGCAGGTCGGTGCGAACATCTTCTGGCGCGGGGTCCATGCCCTCGGCGGGGCTGAATTCGATGATGCCGGCGTCGATCAGGGCCAGGTAGGCGCCGTGGACGGCGTTCTTGCGCAGGCGACGCACTCCGGTGGGCAGGACCGGTTCGGGGGAGGCGCCGCCGGTCACGAAGCGCTCGATGACGTCGCTGGGGATCGACAGCCAGCTGGTGTGCCCGGCTGCCTGAACGGTGGCGATGAACCCGTGCAGCGCTCTGGCCAGTGAGTCCACGGCAATCGGGGCGATGGCGAACTGGTTCCAGATCTGCAGGATGCAGACCAGTCCCTCCTCCAGGTCGCCCTGGTGGAGCAGGTCGAGGTCGAGCCGGCGACCCAAGTAGGCCGCTGCGTCGAACGCCGGGGGGGTCGGGTCGGTCCGGAGGACGTGGGGCCGGTAGTCGAAGTCGTTGCGAAGCTCAATGGCGCCGGTCGAGTCGGTGGTCTGGTGCATGGTCATGGGGTGCTCCTGGGTCTCGGTTGGTGCCGCATGGGCACGGCTCTCACCGGGGACCGTCGGGAGTCGGGGCCACTACGCACTCGAGCCCGTGCGATCGGGGTCACACGGGCTCGATGAGTGAGGCTGGTCGTGGGGCTGGTCAGTCCGGCACCGGCAGGTCCCGGAGGTCGTCGACCAGCGGCGCGGCGTGCTCGGGGTGTCGGTAGGCGAGGTGCGCCCAGGTCTCGGCGTTGTGCAAGGTGGCGGCGCCGAGGAGGTCTAGCAGTTGCGCGCTGCGTCCCCAGCTGGCGGCGCGGTCCTCGCGGTAGTAGCACTGCTCGAGCCAGTCGAAGAACGACTCGACCTGGTTCCGCTTGCCGTAGACCTCGGCGTAGGCCTGTCCGAGGGCCTCGGGCAGGACCCGGATGTTGGCGATCAGCTCACGCCAGGGGATGTGTCCCAGCTTGTTCGGCGGGGTCTTGCGGAGCTCGTAGGTGACCTCGAACACCTCCCCCGCGGCCCTATCAGCGCGGTCTGATCCGTGGGTGCAGTTCCCGCTCAAGGTGAGCCGCAGGTAGTACTGCCCGGTGTCGTCTCGAAGGCGGTCGAGCTTGGTGCGGGTCAGCCCGGCAATCCGGGCGGGATTGCCGCCGCTGACCAGGGGGCGGTCGATTTCGTAGACAGCGCCGTCGTCGGCGGCGAGGTGGTGCTCGTGTGAGTGCCCGTTGACCTCGTGGGTAATGCTGTCCAGGGCAGTAGCGTAGGTGTACTTGGCCTCGCCGCGGCGCACGCCGTAGTGCCGCTTCCCCTGGCCGGCCAGGGTGCTCGCCGGGTCCAACTCGGTGTGTGGGGGCTCGGCTTTGGTCTTCTTGCGGGCCGCGTTGGCGTTGACGCAGTAGATGCCGTAGTCGGCCAGGAAGTCCTGGTAGGTCACAGGGGTGACAGCGCCGTCGTAGAGCAGGACCGGGAACGTGGCGCCGACCTGGTCGTAGAGGCGGGTCAAAGCGCGCTTTGCGACCGGAAGTTCGCCCTCAGTGGCGGTGCCGATGTCGACGCTGAGCACGGTGCGGGTGTACGTGCCGGTGCCCTTGGTCGTGACCGCCACGTTGAACAGCCCGTTCTTGGGGGCTCCGGGCTTGTTGATCGTCGCGACTGGCTCATGCACCCGTGGGGCACCGGTCGTGGCGCGGCTGCCACGGAACGTGCGTTCCACTACCTCACCCTGCTCGTCGATCAGCTTCTCCTCGTAGACCTCCGAGGGTGGCCTCAGCACCGTCCCGTCGGCGGCTACACAGTCCCAGACCCCGGGGGTGAGCAGATCGCGGGTCGCACCGCCGGCCTCTGCCTGGCGGACAGCCAGGGCCAAGACGTTGCTGACCTGGGTGAACCGCTCAAGCAGCCGTTCAACCTGCCCGGGACGACTGATCAGGTTCGCTCTGCGCCAGGCATTGAACGAGGCGTACATGGCGGTGCCGTCCTTCGGGTTACGCGCCGGGAGCCGCACCCCGTGCTCGAAGTAGAACTCCTTGCAGATCTCTTCCCAGTGGTTCTTCAGCTCCTGGTCGAGCCGGTCGGCGCTGGCCAACTCACGCCACGCGCACAGGTAGAACATCCAGAACACATCGGGGTAGGCCGCCGGGCGCCCGCTGGTGCGCGGCCAGGTCGCGGCGGCCAACGCGGGCAGACCCGGGTACCGGATCAAGAAGCGGAAGGTGTCCAGAGTGGCGGTCGCGCCTCCACGACCCTCCAGTTCTCGACGGGGACCAGCAAGGTTCAACTGATGGATACTGGGCCGGTCGTCCACGGAAAAGGTCGCCTTGGCGCTGGTGGAGGTGATCTGGAGAGCGGTCCTCTGCTGCGGCGTGGCACGGGTCTGCTTGGTGGTCATGGTCGGTTCCTCTTCGTCTGCGTCGGGTTGGACGCTGAAGACGGTGAGGACCGTCAGAACCCGCGCAACCGGTGCACGGGAAAGACACCGAGGCTGGGCCCGGACCTCTATGTGCAACTCGGAGCACGCCCTGCTGCGGCTTGCCTGCGGAGCCAACAGCCATGGTGTTGCCGTCAGGCGGACGTCCCTGATGGCCTCCGCAGGGCTCGGCAACACGGCGGAGCCTTCGGAGTTCCAGGGCGTGCTTGACCTCGACGAGGCAATGAGACGGAGAGCGGCCTGGGGTCAGATGTCTCGTGTTCGAACTCTGTGGTCTCGGCTGCCCCAGGCGCAGCGCTCGGTCACGGTGAACGGCTCAGTCCGGGCGGATAGCGACCGGTCTCCGGCTATGACCGACGATCAGCGTGCCGCCCTGATCTCCTTGGGCGTGCCTGCTGTCCTCCTGTCGTTCTTCGTCCTCGGCCATCGGCTCGGGGTGAGGAAGGCGATGAACGCCGTGCAAGTTCACTTGCAGGGGGAGCGGGTCAGGCAGATCCAGCGATGGACCCCGCCACCACCGCAACCAGCTGGCGAGCCAGGCGCGCCGGAGCGTCTCCTGTCCGACTACGAGGATGCGATCTACCTTGAGGCGCGCCACTCTGCAGTCCGCACGGTTGGATTTGCCGGAGAAGGTTGATTGAAGAAATCGCGGCTGGAGGCGGGCTTTGCGAGACACACTTCTCCTGTGCCTGCATTGACTGACCCCGACGAGCCCGAGGACGGCGACGCCGTCGAGCTGACTCCCGCACAGCGGGAGGCGCTGGAGAAGTCCATGGACTCGCTGCGCAAACTGGTCCTGCCGAAGTTCGACCTGCCGAAGTTCGTCCTGCCCGAGTCGACCTTCACGAAGCTGGTGGCTATCTCCGGCGTCGCCCAGCGGCAGCAAGCGATCCTGAGGAACGCCATGAAGCCTCTCCTCGACGCTCAGGCGCTGTGGCGGAACCAGATCGCCACCAGCATCAACAGCGACATCTTCAAGTCCGCGGCGCTTGCCCAGTCGAACCTCAACAAGATCACCGGGCAGCTCTACAAGAACGTCGACTTCGGTCTGAGCGACTCCTTCGCCAAGCTCGCGCAGCAGGTGGCCGCCCAGCAGTCGGCATGGATGAAGACACTTGGTCCCTCCCTGGAGCGGCTCAAGCTCTCCTTCTACCCTCCGAACCTGCAGCCGATCGAGGGCCTGCGGTGGGAGGAGGTCGAGTCCGTCGTGATGGTGGACGGCATCGCGCTATACGGCGTGCCCCGCACTGCCATCGCGGAGGCGCTTATCCGCGCCGACAGCGCCGCGAAGCGGCGGGGCATCCTTGGACGACGATGGAAGGCGATCTCCGCCGACTGCCGCGCCGTAGTCGAGGGGTGCGAGACCGACGCTGTCACCACGTACGTCCCCATGGCGCTCAGGGCTCTCGATGCTCTGGAGGCAGGCCACACGGAGGCGGCTCAGGCGCTCACGGGGTCGCTGCTCGACTCCATGGTGAACATCTACTTCGGCGCCGACCGCTACCTTTACACCCCCGACAAGCGGGGCAAGCGCCCCAACGCTGCCTATGACGAGTTCACCGCACATGAGTACATCGCGCTCGCCCCTATCTGGCAGGCGTGGCAGGAGTTCTTCCCCAACGAGGGTCTGCCGGTGCCGCACACCTTTAGCCGCAACGCGACCGCCCACACCGTCAGCACGAAGCAGTACACCCGCCGTAACGCGGTCCAGAGCCTGATGATCGTCAGCAGCCTCATCTACTTCTTCAACGGCGAAGCGAGCCGACTGGAAGGCCGCGATTGACCAGCGGGCCCGAGAGGGACCCGGGATCATTGGGCGTGTCTTCCATGAGCCGAGCACGCGGAGGCGCACTCTGGAGCGGTGCCATTAGACGAAGGGAGGCGGTGACGTGAATGCCCATAAACGTGACACTCGATCGCGTCGCCACGCCCATCGACCGCGAAGTCTTCGCGTCACTCTTTGAGCAGTCGGTCGTCCGCAGTTACGCCAAGGTGACGAAGGCGCTAGAGACGGGCTCCATCTCCTTCAAGGACCTGGTCGACCACGCCCGCAAGGCTGAGATCCCGTACCCGCTGTTCTTTGCTCCCCGCGATGTGGTGGAAGAGCAGCTCCGCATCAAGCAGGAGCGGCTCCTTCAGGGCTTCAGTGCCAAGCGCGAGTTCTCCATGAACTCGAGGCATCGCGTGGACCTCGCACAGGTAGAGCTCATCGTCAAGAACCTCCAGTTCAAGCAGGACTGGATGAAGAAGGACAGGGCCCTCGACCGGAACCCCATCGTCGGGATGCTCAAGAAGTCAAAGGCGTCCATCGCCGAAGACGCCGCGAAGCTGATGGCAGCACTCGACCTCGACACTATGGAACTCAGGGGAATGAAGAAGAAGGGCGACGCCCTCAACCTTCTCGTCGAGAAGCTGGAAGCCAAGAACATTCTCGTCGCACAGAGCGTCCAGGACCTGATGCCGCAGCGGCTGCCGGAGGGCAAGATCTTCAGCGGCATGACGGTGAAGGACGCCAAGCTGCCCTTCATCTTCATCGCCAGTGGCGACGAGGGAGAGGCGTTCGATCCCACCGGGCGACGGATCTTCACCCTGACGCTCATGGCGGTGCTCGTTGCGCGTGGACGGTTCGCCACCGTCAGCTACAACGGGCACACCACCGAGGACAAGTCAAACCGCGAGTACTGGCTGACGGCAGAGATCCTGATGCCCGAGGCTGACTTCCGTCGCATAGACCTGAGCGACCTTGAGGCCATCCGAGCGGCGTCCGATGTCTTCAAGGTGACGCCGAGCGCGGTGGTCATGCGAGCTCAGCGCCTGAAGCTTCTGACCCGCGACGAAGCGGAGACCCACCTCAACGACCTCAAGGACGCCTTCGACAGGATCGAGAAGACTCCGCGCAACAGGATGCTGCGAATGAACGCCCTGCGGAAGTACAACGGGCACGAGTGCTCCCGGCGCATGCTCGCGCTCTACGACGCTGGGACCATCAGAACGAGCGACTTCTGCCGAGTTATGTTCTCCAACGCCTACCGCAATGACCGCGCGATCAGCGCCTACAGGGTAGGGCTGTGATGGCGATGACCATGTACCTGATCGACAACAACGCGCTTGGTCCCCTTGGGGACAGGAAGAAGTCCACCTTCTTCAAAGAGCACTGCCGAGTCCCGGCCGAGGTCGCTTACGAGTCTCGGCGGGCGAAGCACGCCAAGCTTCTGGAGCCAGTCACGATCGAAATGACACCTGGAATGCTGGCTCAGCTGGCAGACGTGATGACGACGACCGTCCCAGTGGGGCACACAGGCTTGGTGAATCTCTACACGTACAAGGGCACTGCCGATCCCATCCTGGTTGCCATGGCGGTTGTGCTCAGTACGGAGGACCTCTTCTCCGACACATGGGTGATCGTCACAGAAGACAAGGAGGTGAGCGCGAAGGCGAAGGAGTTCTCGATCGGCACTTTGACGCCGAAGGAACTCACTGAGGTCATCGACGCAGCAACGGGAGCGGCTGACAACGGTGTCTCGCAATGAGTTGCGCAGCAAGCGCATTTGTCATAGACACCCGGTCAAGAGCCGTCTGAGATGTCGGCGCCGTCCGCGTGGTGAGTGCGGCCGTAGGCGTCGTGGCTGGGCAATGGATCCGGCGACCAACCTGCGGGGGCATTCTTGATCAGTAGCGGCTGGTTGCTCACCGATGAGTCCTTCTTGGCGCAGTGACGCGACTTTGCGTTGCGCAAGAGTGCCCGCCGCGTCGCGCGGCCGTTGCCCTCGCTAGTGCTGCTCAGGCGGCTCTCCGGAGGCCGCTGTTTCCCGTCGTGGTGCGGCTAGCCCGTCGGGCCCGGTAGGCGTTGGTGGTGTTGTTGAGCAGCGCGTAGCAGAGGACGTCGAGGAGTTGGCGGTGCGCCGCCGAGGCTCATGGCGCGGTCGACGAGCAGGGTGCGCTTGAGCTGGCTGTTGAAGGCTTTCGGCGTCGTTGCGGAGCCCGTAGAGCCGGTGAAGTCGGGTTCGCCTTCGGCGATGACGCGCACGGCGTCGGCGCGTCGGTGTTCGGTGTCGCCGGGCTCGGCGTGGGGGGTGACCCAGGCCAGGAAGCCGCCGGCTGGGCAGGGGACTTCGTAGGCGACGTTGAAGTGGTAGCGGCCGGTGGCTCGGCGGGGGCGTTTGACCTGGCGGCGTTCCAGCCGGCCGAGACGACCGGGCGTGCCGGTCTCGTCGAGGCCGATCTCGCTGACCGCGCCGTCGACGGCGGCCAGCTGGTGGGTGCACGGCCCGTGCGGTGTCGTGCTCCCAGGTGCCGAGGGTGTACCAGCGTGGGGTCGGTGGTCTTGCCGCTGCCGGGCGGCGGTCTTGGCGGAGGCGTGGACCTTGTTGATCACCAGGACGCCGCAGCCGGTCATCAGCTCGTCGATGTGGGCGCCGCGCATGGCGCCGTCGTAGACGACGGCCTGGACGCCGGCGCCGAGCAGCGGGTGGATCCGCTTGAAGGCAGCTGACCGCGGTGTCGGCTTCCAGGCCGGGCCGTTCGACCCGGTCCACGGCGAGTACGACGCGTTGGTGGGGGTCGTCGCCGCGGGCGTAGAGGCCGACGTAGTTCTGGCCGTGCACCGACCCGGTGTGGCCGTGGTAGTCCGCGGCGTCGGGGTCGAACCGCCGCGTGGGGGCGTCGATGGGGTTGCCGTCGGCGTCGAGGTAGGTGACGGTGGTCTCGCCGGTCGTCGGGTCGGTGGAGCGCTTCGCGGCGGGGGGCCGGTACAGGGGGCGGATCACGGTGCCGTCGCCGTAGACGACCCGGGAGCGGTCGGGGTGGCACAGCGATCCGGGGCCGTGGGGGTCGAGCAGTCCCGAAGGTCGTGGGCCTGCTCGACGGCGAGCTCGGTGAAGGCGTCCTGCAGCTCAGCGCAGGATGTCGGGGTCGGTGAAGTAGCGGTTGCGGGCGTTCCTCCAGGCCGCCCACCGCGGCGGCCGGTCGGGCGCCGGGAGGGATCGTCCAGGTCGGGCTGGTCGTCGGCGCATCGGCTCGACGTGTTGCCAGGATCCGCTGGCCACATGCCGGGGCTGGCGAGCTCGGCCTCGGTGCGCGCGCCGGAGCGGAACACGCCGCGCCAGCACGCCGTAGCCGAGCAGCGCCCAGGTGCCGGGTGCAGGCGCGGGCCGCCCCACGGGCTGCTCGGCAGGGACCACCGCAGCCGAGCTCGGTACAGGGCGGGGTGGGTGAAGACCGCCTCGATCTGCTCGGCGGTGGTCAACGCCTGGGTGCGGACCACATGGAGACTCGGGTCATCAGTGACCTCTCGGGTGTGTGCGTCGGGCAGTGGATCCGTCGGTCGCCGGTCGGGGCAGGGTGTCGGTTCGGGTCGAGTGCGCCAGTTCAGGGCGATGTCCTCGGCGGTGGCGTCCAGGGATCGGTGACCCAGCAGTCGGGCCACCTGCTCGATCGAGTGCGCCGCGCGTCGTAGGCGGCACGGCCAGCCCAGTGCCGCAGCGAGCTCGGTCGTACGTCGGCCTCCGTGGCGAGGCCGGCGGCGTCGAGGACGTCACGCAGGGCGTTGCAGACGCTCGCCTGTGCCTTCGCGCCACCGGGTGGGGCATGCCCGCCGTAGGCGAGCAGTGTCGTCGGGGGTGCTCCCGAAGCGGTCAGCTCCTGGACTCGCCGGGCGAGCACAAGGCGTCCCCAGTCGGTCAGCGTGGCGACGCGTGGGTCGTGCCGCCGGGTCCCCGGCAGCCGGATGGTGGTGGGTGCCTCGCGGTCGTCGAGGTCGCAGATCCGCAGTCGGGTGATCTCGCTGCTCACCGCGGTCGCCTCACCCAACGCCCACGCGGTCACCCGCATCGACGCGAACCTGCCGCGTCACCATTTGTGCCGACGCCCGGCACAGCGTGATCTCGTCGTCGGTCAGCGGCCGCGCCGCACGCGTACCCCGCGCAGGCAGGGCCAGGTCGAGGGTCGGGTCCGCGACCTCGAACCCCACGGCTCGCAACGTCCGATAGAGGGTGCGGATCGCGGTCCGTCGCGCGTGTTGGGTTGCGACCTGCGGCGGTGCACCTCCAGCGACTGCGGCGGTGATGAACCCGCATGCATGCGCGGGGTCGACCTCGGCGAAGGACCCGACGCCGGTGGCTTGCAGGCGCCTGGTGAACCGTGTCACGGTCTCGCTCATCCGGGCCAGTGTCTGCGCGGAGTGCACGTTCCCCGCGGCCCAGGCATCGAGGACCTGTCGGTGCTCGACCCAGAGCCCACCATTTTCGCGATCCCGCGTGGTGACCATCTGCGTGACCAGTGCAGTTGTCGGGGTGGGAAGTGCGGGGGCCGCCACCGGGGATGGGGTGGAGCCTTTGATTCGTCGTGCCATCTGGGAGTCGACCTCCGGCGTCGGGACTCGGGCGTTCCCGACGCACCAGGCACTGTGCCGGCGTCACGACGCCGTGCAGTGGCCAGCCGGGGGCCGTGGCCGCCCACCTCCGCGACATCGGAGGCCCAGCCTTCGGTTGGCGGGGTTGGGGTGGTCGTGGTCGCGCGAACTGGTCACACCGAGTGCTGATGTGCTCCGCGTTACGCCCCGGTATAGGGCCGTGGCGGACGCCAACACCCCTTCGGAGGGGTCATGTGTCCAAACGAATGCAGCATCGGGTCGGCCCAGCCAAACTGGGCCGGACAGGTCGTCGAGCTCGACGAGGTCCGCAACCGTCGGCGACTCGACCGGCTGACCGGCACCCGCCGGGTTCTCGCGGAGATCGCTGCCCAGCAGCGCAGCCACGACCTCGATGAGGCCTTGGAGACCTACCACCTGCAGCTTGAGGTGGAGGACACCATCCGTAGCGAGTTCCCGCAGGCCTACGAGGACAAATTCTCGGCATGGGTCGAGGCCGACATCCGGGCCGAACACCCCGCGGGGCAACTCACCGCGGACTGCGCGATCTGCCGCGCGATCGCCATCGCGTCAGGTATCAACCTGCAACCACCCGAAGCGGCCTGACACAGCCGCAAGACAACGGTGCCGCCGGAGGCCTCTTCCGCCGGCGGCACCGCCCGGGCTCCGACGCGGACTCGACTACCGTGACGGCCAGCGGCGGGCGAGGATCAGACCCATGGATGCACGAACACCGGAGTTGGAGAACCCAGTCGACGCCGTCGCGCGCCACGCGGCGTACGAGTCAGTGGCTCAGCTGGCCGAGTGGTCACCCTGGGCTTCGTTCAGCGAGGCGCTCGCGGAGGCACCTCGTCTCTCTTGGGTGTTGTCAACGGTCAATGAATGTCCGTCTAACGGTCACTCGGACATTGCAGTCTCTTCGGGCGCGGTCGTGGTCCCGTCGAACCAGATGCCAATGGACGAACAGCCCGGCTTGTGCCATCGTCCAAGTATGTGCACCGACAGTGATCCGACCTGGCGCGAGGAACTTGATCGAGTACTCGCGAACCTGGATCTCCGATCTGAGTTCATCGCGGAGGGGCGCACATCGTACTGCGAGGCCGACGAGACAGGCAGAGTT
This sequence comes from uncultured Actinomycetota bacterium, assembly GCA_963824105.1. Classification (GTDB taxonomy): domain Bacteria; phylum Actinomycetota; class Actinomycetes; order Propionibacteriales; family Nocardioidaceae; genus CAWDVB01. Next base: position 219,678 of record CAWGNN010000007.1, on the reverse strand, counting down.
ATCGTCAAGTCGCTCTGAGTTCGGCATGCAGTTGGGATGGGGGTGCCCGAAGTCGAGCCGCGCACGCCCGGTCAGCCGGAAGGCGCATCCTCACATGCCGAGGACAGGGCGTACACGAAAGCAAGTGATTCTCCGCTCTGGAGCGTTCCAACGCCCGAAAAAGGGCCGAATCACTTGCGTTTGTGTACGCAAGGGTCGCGCACTGTCGTGCCGCTGTGAGTACGGCATACCGTTCCGGTCATGGCCCGTTGAGGACATCCCGGGACTAGGAAGCGGTTGGCCCGCTCACAAGATCGAAGGCCCAGTCAGAACGCCCGTTCCCGACTGCCCACTCAAGGACGGCACCTTCGGTCACGATCCGAACGATCACGGCGTCGGGATCAACCGACAGAACTTCCTTGCCCGACGGCCACCGACTCGTGAACCGGTCCAGGGAACCGACGGGAATGAGAACCGGTGAGGAACGAAACTGCCGGGAGAACGCCATGACTCCGGGGCGAAGAGCCGCGTACCCGGGCCGCCACTTGGGGCCAATCCCGGAGAGTTCGCCCTGGACAACCCGGAGCGTGCAGGCAACCTTCGCCCCAGCCGCCAAGCGCGCGGTCTTGCGCCGCAAGACCCAGCGAGACGCCGCGACAACGACGGGGATGGACACAAGAAGGCCCAGCAATTCAGCCACGCGCGTAGACCTCTCCCTTGACGACGTAGCCATCTTATCAGTTCGTCAGTAACGCACGCTCATGGCTCCCTTCTGTGTCAAGACGCGGCGGGGAGTGCGGGTTTAGGCTCGTGCTTGGCGGGCCTTTGGTGTGGCTTATCCGAAGAGCCGATGTCCGGGGTCAGGTCGGTCGCGCTGGATTGAAGAGTCGTCCCCGAGTGCCCACCCGAGCCCGCCACCTTTGCTTTGGCGAGGTCATCGACGAGGGTGCGGAACACGACGTCGGAGAGCCTTCGTTTCAGGCAGCGCATCGCCTCCATCGACGACTTCCCGGATTGTTTCTTCCGGTCGTAGTAGGCGCGGCCTTCGGTCGGGTTGCGCAGTTGAACGGTCGCCATGATGTGCAGGACCTGGTTGATCTGGCGGTTCCCTCCTCGGGAGAGCCGGTGGCGGACGTGGTCGCCTGAGGATGCGTCGATGGGCGCGGTTCCGGTCCAGGACGCGAAGTGGTTGCGGTCGGGGAACCGGGTGACGTCACCGACCTCGACCAGCAGCCTGGCTGCCCCGGAGGGGCCGATGCCGTGCAGGTCGAGCAGGCCGGTCCCGGTCGCGGCGACCAGTTCGGTCAGTTCCTTGTTCGCGGCCTTCTTCCGGGCATAGATCAACTCGAGATCCTTGACCAGTTCGGCGGCGACCCTCTTGCGGGTCCTCCCAACAACATCGCGAGGACGGACCGTCGCGAGCAGCTTCTTGGCTTGGGCTGCCGAGAGGTCCTTCTTCGCCCCACCAGGCAGCAGTTCCAGCAGCAGGGCATGGAGTTGGGAGACCTTGCGGGTGTGTTCCTCACCCAACGACCGGCGGCGATCGACCAGCAGTCGCAGCACTTCGAGTTGTTCGTCGGCGGCGACCGGGCGCAGCCCCGTCATCCGGGTCCCGACCAACGCCACGGAGTGGGCGTCGGTGGCGTCGGTCTTGCGGCCCTGTCCGGTCGCGAACACCCGCGTCCTCGCCGACAGCTTCGGAGGAACATCGACGACCGATTCGCCACGATCCAAGAGTCGGCGGGCGACATGCCGGCCGATCCCGTTGCAGCCCTCGATCGCCCAGACCCGGTCCGGCCAGGCCTTCACCGAGCCCAGCATCTGGGCGAACCCCGCCTTGTCGGTCGCGAACCTCCCCCCGCCGACGATCGTCTCGTCGCCGGTCATGATCTCGATCGTGACCGACCGCTTATGCGGATCCATCCCGATCACCACACCCTGCGCCATCTCCAACCTCCTGATCGAACCGATGAGTGTTCGGGTCAGGAGGGCAACGCTGCTTCGAGCTGGGCAATCCCTTCTTGAGCCACTCCCGCCCTGGCGGTGGCCGGGGAAGCGCAGGCCATGTGAGAGCCACACGCGAAGCGTGGGCAGCCGCTGTGAGAGCGACAACCCCAGCCACCTCGACCGAGCCTCGTCAGGACCTGGCCGTGGCGTCAATGAAACAAGCAGCCGCTGAGCGCTAACCACCGAATCGCTGCTGAGCGGCCTGTCGTGTCGTGTCGAGGGCTGCCCCGATCACGGTCCATGAGTCCCCCGCCTCGCGTGCAGCCTTCACGGCGTCGCGGAGCTCCTGCTCAGCTGCGGCCAGGCTCTCCCGGGCAGCGATGATGCGTCGGAAGTGAGCAGCGTCGCGAGCCGGGTGTGTGCTCGTGTCGAGACCATCGAGTCCCGTGTGTGCGTAGTCCGCCTTGGTCTTCGTCATGATCATCACCTCATCTCAGATAGTCGTAGAACTTCGGTCGGAGGCGGTCAGCGTGAAGGATCCGCGCTGGTTCGTCGGCAGGGACGGCAACCAGTTCCAACATGCGTCCGTGGCGGTCGGGTCCGATGATCAGCAGGCGTTCCTCGCCCTCATACTCGTACTCGACCAGTCGGACGGCGTTGGTCCAGGCGTGGGCGATGTCGACGTCGTCGACTCCGTGCTTCCGTGCCGAGCCCTCGACCTCCAGCCGTCAATGATGCCTTGACATCCTGAAGGTGTCAAGACGTTCTTGACACCCGGACGTGCCGCTGTCAGTGAGCTTTGACGTCGATCAGGCAAGGTCGCCTACTGGCTGGATGGGTTCATTCAATTTGAGAAGGCCCTCGCCGGCGGCGGTGTCGCTGTTGCGGGGCGGGATGTTGAGGATCGCCGTGGCCGGCTACCTGGCCCGGTACAAGGGTGCTTCGAGGAGCCACGCTGAGTCTGATCTGGTGTCGTTCCTGGGGTGGTGCGCTGAACGGGATCTGGATCCGCTGGAGGCCACCCGACCACACCTCGAGCTGTATGCGCGGTGGATGCAGGAGTCACGCGGTTTGAAGCCGGCGACGGTGTCTCGCCGGCTGTCGATCCTGACCGGCTTCTACCGCACCGCGGTCGTGGACGGGATCCTGGACACTTCCCCGGCCGAGCATGTCCGACGACCGAAGTTCTCCGTCGACTCACCCACCCTCGGTTTGACCCACCTGCAGTTCGAGGCTCTGTTATCCGTGGCCCGGGACTCGACCAACCGCAACGACTTCGCGCTGGTCGCGATGCTCGGGCTGCTGGGACTGCGGATCTCGGAGGCCACCGGGTCGGATGTGGGCAGCCTCAGCGAGGTTCACGGCCACCGGGTGCTGACGGTGCGCGGCAAGGGCGACAAGACCGCCAACGTGCCCCTACCGCCGGCGGTCGGCAGAGCCATCGACCGAGCCATCGGGGATCGGACTTCCGGGCCGATCTTGCTCAACCGGGAAGGTCGAAGGATGGATCGTCACTCCGCCACCCGCCGGCTCCATCGCCTCGCCGAGGCGGCTGGCATCGATCTGCCGCGGATGCATCCGCACATGCTCCGCCACACCTTCGTCACCACGATGCTCGACGCCGGGGTCGACCTCCGCGACGTCCAGATCGCCGCCCGCCACTCCGACCCGCGGACGACCATGCGCTACGACCGGGCCAGGAACAACCTTGACCGGCACCCCAACTACATCCTCGCCGCCTTCATGGCCTCAGGCACCTGAGGCATCGGCCGGAGCCCGGTGCGAACAGTGGCCGGCTATGTCAGCCTGGGCCGGTGTCCTACGACGTCTTCTTCCAGGGCTTCATCGCCGGAGAGTCCTCCCATGACGGCTACCGGGAGATGGCGGCCGTGCTGCAGCCCTACCTGACCGAACGCAAAGGCACCTTCCGGCGGGTCAAGTACGGCGACGGCGAGGCAGAGCTCGACCTCGAGCGGGACAACATGACCGTGAACCACGTCACGGGCAGCGACCCATGGGACCTCCTCGTCAAGGGAGCCCAGGCGGCCAACTGGGTCATCCTCCCGCTCGACTGCCCGATCTGCCTCACCGGCCCCGGCCAACGGGAAGAACTGCCAGAAGAACTCGGCGACGACATCGTCTACGTCGACTCCGGAGCCGAGTTGCTCGCAATCCTCGACTCTCACTGACAGCGGCATGTCAGTGCGGTTCCTCCAATCGTCAATGGGAGCATCTGAACGTGTGGCTCACCTCCTTCGACATCGAACCCGCTTGGGGACCCGTCGAAATGAATCTCGAGGGTGAGGCCAGCATGGGCGAGCGCACCGACTGGGCGTGGGCCGTGCTCCATCAACCTCTCCGCCTCGACGGCGAGCCGCGAACCCGCGTCCTCTTGGCAGCGCGGCACCGAGGTAACTCGGTCTGGTCGGAGCCAGAGCGATGGCCTCTCCACGTGTACGTCTGCGTGCCTAGGGCGGGCGTGGACACGACGAGTTCCCACTTCACTCCCGAGGACGTGACGATCCACTGGGGGCTCATGCACCAGTCACGCGAGCGGGCTGAGATGGACCAGTACTGATCGACCCAGAAGGGCCCGCTCATCGGCAAGTCCGGAAGACTCTTCGGTGTGGATTCGGCGGGATCGACGACCGGGGGAGCGAGGAATGAGCCGCTTCTGGACGCTCAAGCCGAAACTGCGGGTAACTCGCGAAGGGCCGGGGCGGAACCGAACACACGACTTGGGTTTCCGGCTGGGGTTCTCAGGTGATCGACAAGCCGGCTGCGTCCCAGGGGGCCATCTTGACGTTCCAACTCGACGTGGGACCCATCCCAAGATGAAGCCACCCCTCAGAAGGGGGACAGACTGAAGTCGCAGGTGGGAGCTAGATTCCCCATGTCCCAGAGGCCCCGGGGTTCCACTGATCGATCCGGCAATGCCTCCAGGGAACCCTGCACCAAACCCTAATGGGGTGAGTGGCGGAGAGTGACCTGTAGCCGGTTCTCCGGCCGGATGGGCCGGTGTCAGCTGCCGAGGAGAGAGGTTGACCGCGCGTCCACGAAGTCGACGAGTTGGCGCGGAAGGTCGAGCGTTGCCGCGGTAGTCGTGAGCTCGTCGACGGTCTGGGAGATGACCTTCCGGGCGGCGGTTTCGGCCATCGGCCAGGAGCGGGCTTCGGCGACGAGATCCTCGAGGGTGATGCGGGAGAGGTGTCTCTTTCCGTTCACCCACATGGCTGAGCGGTCCGACGGGAGCGGCCACAGGGCGGTCGGCACCGTGTCGTAGAGGGGTGCCAGTCGCACGGTGCCGGGCTCAGTGTGGAGGAGTGCGATGTTCTTGCCGTGTGCGCCGCTATTGCCGATGACGTAGGTGAAGACTGCCGCGCGCAGGAGCTGCCTGACCTGGTCCGGGGCCGCTTCGCCGGCGTGGCTGGTGAGCAGCCGTGCGACGTCGCGCCAGCCGGGGCCGCCGGTCTCCTGGTACTTGGCGCGCCTGGCGAGCTTGTCGGTGTCGATCGCGAGGGCCTGGCAGATGTCTTCTTGGTGGGTGCGGACGATCCGGCCGCCGGGGCGTTCACGGTGTCGGTCGTAGCGGGAGACGATGATGCAGTCCAGCTCGCCGATGCGTTCGATGTTGGCGTCGACGGTGGTGAGGCCGACGGCTCGGGCCAGGTTCAGGCATGCCGCCTCCATCGTCGCCATCCCGGGGTAGCGGCGGTCCTCGACCTTGAGGATGTGGGTGGAGGGGTAGCCGCCCGCGGGTCGGCCCCAGCCGTGGGGGGTCTCGACGAGGACGAGCTTGTGCTGCAGGCCGGCCAGGGACAGCTGGCTGTCGTCGTGGAGCGCGAGCGGTCGCTCGTCCAAGTCGGCGATGTCCAGCTCGAGCTCGGCGAGGGGGTAGTCGACGACTTCGCCGAGGTCGTGTGGTTGTTCGTCGCTGCTGACGACGGCCGCCCCCGCGATGTCTCGGCCGAAGCGGGAGAGGATGCCGAAGGTGTCGAAGGTGGGGACACCCGCCTCAGATGCGACTGCGGCCAGTGCGCCGCCTTCGGGCAGGAGGCCACGGAAGTACGGCCCTGCGTTCTTGAGCGGTCGCCTGCTCACCGGCAGCGAGCACGACAGCAGCGGCGTGTTCAACGCCCATCGTTCGCACGCCCGCTCGGTGTAGTTGCAGGTGATCTGTCCAGGAACTGCCGAGGTCAGCTCTGCGACGGTCTCGCCGTAGAGGTGGACGAACAGGGGCGGCCTTCTAGCCATCCGCGTCAGCCCCTTCGCGCGCGGGCGGCGGGTCGTCGAACTCAACGCTGACCGTCGCCCCCATGCTGCGGAGGACACGCACGAGCAGATCGACCATCTTGGTGGTGCGGCCCAACTCGAGTCGGGCGAGCCAACTGCGTGAAATGCCGAGCTGTTCGGACAGCTGCGTCTGAGTGAGGTTGCGTGCAGCGCGGATCTCGCCGATCGCCGCGCCCAGATCCGCGCCACTGCGGACCAGCCAGCGCTGTGTCATCGCGACCCCTCCTTCTGTTCCTATCCAGGAACAGAGACGGTTTCGGGAGCAGGTGTTCTATTTTGGTAACAAGACTCGAGAATCGGCAAGTGTTCTTGTATAGGAACACGCGTGGAAGCGTTGGCCAGGCTGGCTGGTGGCGCTGGAGCGCGTCGGCGATGGCTGTCAGTCCCGGCGGCGGGGCGGAGTCCGCCTGGAGGCAGCTCTCTCCTCAGCGCCACGGGTCATCGCGTCTGCGAATCCCCGTTTCGTTCCGGTATCCCTGGATGTCAGGCGGCGTCAGGCCTCGGGTGCAGGGGGGTCTGGAAGGGCTGCTCGGGTCCGGATGGCGCCGAGGTCTGGGTCGAGGTGGCGGCCCCGACATGGGCCGAGGCCGGTGAAGCGGCATCGTCGTGCCCGGCAGCCGTCGACTCGAGCCTCTGTCGGCGGGCCTGCTGGTGGGCGTTGGTCACGTAGGACTTCGCGACCGAGAGCAGCGCCCACGCGACGAGCACGGTGATCAGGTAGCGGGTGAGGGCGACGTCGATCGGCATGGTGCCGTCCGCGAACGCCGACCACAGCGCTGGTGACGAGATGAGGGCGGCTATGAGCAGCACTCCGGGGGATATGGGGGTCAGCATGATGTCAGGTCTCCTCTGACGAACTGCGTGGATTGGGGGGAGTGTCCGAACAACCCTTCCGCTTGATCCGGTTGATCCGGCGGACTCGGGAGATGTTCTTGGGGCTCTTGGTCCGCACATCGTTGAGCGTCATGCGCCGCAGGGCCGGCTCGGTGATGACCTTGCGCTGTACGGGAAGCCTGAAGTTGCTCATGCCGGGACCTCGATCTGCCTGTGTGAGCTGACGATTCCGACCGACCGGATCGAGATGTCTCCCGACACCTCGCGGTAGGAGAGGACGGGCAGGTGGCCGAACGCAGGCTGGACCATCCGGCGAACGGCGGCACGAAGCTGTGGGGCGCAGACGAGAACGGGGTTCACGTTGGCGTTCTCGACCTCCGCGATGATCCGGCCCAGCTCGGTGAGCAGACCCTGACCGGTCTCGATGTCGATCGCGATGACGCTGCCCTCGTCGGAGGCGCGGAGCGCTTCGAGCATGCGCTGCTCCAAGAGGGGCTCGAAGCTGATCACGTGCAGAGTTCCTTCTGCGAGGTGGGGCGACATGACTGCGGGGCCGAGGGCGGTGCGCGCGGCGTCGACCAGAGCGTCGAGTGTCTTGGTCTCGTTGGCCTTGAGCGACAGCGCCTCGTAGATGCGCACCAGATCCCGGACCGCCACTCCCTCGTCGAGAAGCGCCTGCAGGACGCTCTGCACCTCGCCGAGGGTGAGGGATGCGGGAGTGAGCTCGTCGACCACCACCGGGTGGGTCCGCTTCACCACGTCGGTCAGCAGCTTCACGTCCTCCCGGCCGAGAAGCCGGCCGGCGTGCTGTCGGACGATCTCGGCCAGGTGCGTGGTCACCACCGACGCCCGGTCGACGACCGTGGCGCCGCTGATCTCGGCCTGGGCGCGCAACGCGGCCGGGATCCACTTGGCATCGAGCCCGAAGACGGGCTCCCTGGTCATCTGACCGGGAAGGACGTCGAGGTGGTCGCCGATGGCCAGGACGGTCCCTGTCGGTGCCTCTCCTCGGGCGATCTCGATGCCGAACAGCTTGATCGCGTACGTGCGCAGCGGGAGCTCGAGATTGTCCCGGGTGCGTACCGGCGGAACGATGATGCCCAGCTCCGTGGCCACCTTCCGGCGCAGCGCCTTCACCCGCTCGAGCAGGTCTCCACCGGCTGCCGGGTCGACCAGGTCGATGATGTCCGCGGAGAGCTCCAGACCGAGCGGGTCGACATGCATCTCCATCGCCAGCTCCTCCGGTGAGTCCGGCTGCGGGAGGACCGACAGCGGCGTCTGCTCCTCCTCGTGATCCTCGACGGGCTGCTGAACGCGGCTGCTGACGATGAGCAGCGCTCCTCCGATGATGAGGAACGGGATCTTCGGCAGGCCCGGGATCAGCATCATGCCGAGGGCGGCTCCGCCCGCGACTCTGATCGGGGTCTGGATGCGGGTGAGCTGCCCGATGATCTCCGAGCCCATGTCGCCGTCGCTCGCGTTCCGCGTCACGACCAGACCGGTGGCGACCGAGAGGAGCAGGGCGGGGATCTGCGAGACCAGGCCGTCACCGACCGAGAGCAGGCTGTAGCTGTGGACCGCGTCCGTCATCGACAGGCCCCGCTGGCCCACCCCGATCGCGAAGCCGCCGATCAGGTTGACGAAGACGATGATGATGCCGGCGATCGCGTCGCCCTTCACGAACTTGGTGCCACCGTCCATCGCCCCGTAGAAGTCGGCCTCGGCGGCGACGTCGGCCCGTCGCCGCCTGGCTTCGTCCTCGTCGATGAGCCCGGAGTTCAGGTCGGCGTCGATGGCCATCTGCTTGCCCGGCATCGCGTCGAGAGTGAAGCGCGCGCCCACCTCCGCAACGCGGCCCGCGCCGCTGGTGATGACGACGAACTGGATGATCACCAGGATCGCGAAGACGATGAGGCCGACGATCAGCTGTCCTCCGACGACGAAGTTGCCGAAGGTGTCGATGGTCTTGCCGGCGTACCCGTCGAGCAGGATCAACCGGGTCGTGGAGACGTTCAGCGCCAGCCGGAAGAGGGTCATCACCAAGATCACGGCGGGAAACGCACCGAAGTCGAGCGGGCGCCGCACGAACATCGCGGTCAGCAGGATCAGGATCGACACCGTGATGTTGCCGGCGATGAGCAGGTCGAGGAGCAGCGCAGGGAGCGGTACGACGAGCATGACCACGATCAGCACGACGCCGACCGGGATCGCCAGTTGCGTCATCCGCTTCAACACGAGGATGGCCTTTCAGGGTCACCGGACATCTGCGGCGTCCCTGCTGCCTCGGGTGGCCCTCCTGGCTACGTTGCCCTCATCGGCCGGAAGCCGCGCCACTTGAGCGGTCTGCGATGCGGGCTCTCCTTCGGTCCGCCGAGGTGACCGTCGGCAGCGGAGCCTCGTCAGTGCGGGGAGAATCCAGGTCCCCTCCGGAGAATCCGCGGGCTCGGCGCGAGATGACATACGCCAGCACCTGGGCGACCGCGGCGAAGAGCTCCCGGGGGATCTCTTGGCCGACCTTGCACGATGAGTAGAGAGCGCGAGCGAGCGGGACGTCGCGCACGACCGTGATGCGGTGCTCGGCGGCCTTCTCCCTGATCCTGGCGGCGACGACCCCCGCGCCACGGGCCACGACCTGCGGAGCCCCCTTCTCCGGGGCGTAGCGAAGCGCGATGGCGATGTGGGTCGGGTTGACCAGGACCACGTCGGCCGTGGGCACGTCGGCCATCATCCGCTGCCGAGCCATCGCCAGCTGGCGCGAGCGGATGGCGCTCTTCACCAGCGGGTCGCCCTCCTGCTGCTTGAACTCCTGCTTGACCTCGTCCTTGCTCATCCGGACCTGCTTGCCGACGCGTCGACGTTGGAACGCGTAGTCGGCGCCGGCCATCAGGAGAGCGGCCAGCGCGATGTTGCGCATCAGGCCGGTGACGCCGGAGAAGACGACTCGCAAGACGGTCCCGGTCGGGACGAAGCCCCCGATCAGCGGCATCACCGAGCGGACCGCGACATACCCGAGCAGAGCGACGATCGTGCTCTTGACGAGCATCTTCACGCCCTCCCAGAGGCCGTGCGGGCCGAAGATCCGCTTGGCGCCCTTGATCGGGTTGAGCTTGGAGAACTTCGGCTTGACCGCCTTGGTCGCCAGGTAGAAGCCGCCCTGCGCGAGGGCGGAGGCCACCCCGACCACCATCACGCCCGCGCTCAGCATGATCAGGGTGAGGAACGCGTGGGTCATCCCGTCCTGGAGCAGGGTCAACGCGCCCGCCGCCGTCGGATGGCCGATGATCTCGGTGGCCTGCTTGAAGAGTGCGATCAGCGCACCGAGCTCGTGGCTCACCAGCGGCCGCAGGGCGAGGACGAACAGCAGTACGGCGGCCCAGGCGCCGAGCTCCTGGGTGCGTGGTACCTGACCTTCCTTGCGCGACTCCTTGCGTCGGCGGGCGGTGGGCTTCTCGGTCTTCTCGCCGCTCATGAGCCGGTCACCAGAGTCGACATCGCCTGTCCCGCGAGGTCGACGATGCGGTTGACGGCCTCGGGGAGCACCGGGAAGGACAGGCCGATGAGCAGCAAGGTGAGCCCGATCTTCGCCGGGAACATCACCTGGATGGCGTTGAGCTGGGGCGCCACCTTGGTCAGCAGCGCCAGCGACATGTCGGCCAGGAACATCACCGCGATCATCGGCATCGCGATCTGCACCGCGGTGAGGAAGAACATCGAGAACGCGGTGTTGAGGACGTCAGGGGCGCTGGTCAAGACCGGGCTGTCGCCGACCGGCAGGACGTCGAACGACTTCAGCATTCCGCCGATGACGATCAGGTGCCCGCCGGTCGCGAAGAGGAGCATGACCATGAGCATCTGGTGGAAGCGGCCGAAGACGGAGTTCTGGTTCAGCGTCAGCGGATCGAAGGCCGAGGCGAGCGAGAAGCCGCCGAAGACGTCGATGAGACTGCCTGCCGCCGTGACGGCCTCGAAGAGCAGGTAGGTGACGAAACCCATCGCCAGGCCGATGAAGACCTGAGTGACGGCCGTGATCGCCAGCTCCACCATCCCGCTCGGCACTCCGGTCGTCAGCCGGGTGCCGACCGCGAAGGCGAGTCCCAGCGACATCACGATCCGGCTCGCGACCGGGATCGTCTTCAAGGAGAACGGCGGGACCACGAAGAGCCAGGCGATGATCCGCAAGGACGCCAGCAGATAGGTGACCAGCGGGACGCCGGTGACGGTGAGCGTCATGGGGAGGGCCGCCTCAACCCAGCAGGCTCGGCAGCTTGTCGAAGAGCTGGACGGTGAAGGTGATCATCGTGTGCAGCATCCAGTTGCCGGAGATCAGCAGAGCCAAGCCGACGCCCACCACCTTCGGGACGAAGCTGAGGGTGAACTCCTGGATCTGGGTCATCGACTGGAACAGCGAGATGGTGAAGCCGATGCTCAGCGCGGTCAGGAGGATCGGGGCGGACAGCTTGAGGGCAACGATCATGGTCTCCGTCGCCAGCTCGATGATCTGGGTGTCGGTCATGTCACGGCCCGCCTACCGGTAGCTCTGGACGAGCGACGTGATGACCAGGCCCCAGCCGTCGACGAGGACGAACAGGAGCAGCTTGAACGGCAGCGACACCATCACCGGCGGCATCATCATCATGCCCAGCGCCATCAGGGCACCGCTGACGACGATGTCGATCACCAGGAACGGGATGAAGATGATGAAGCCGATGATGAAGGCCTGCTTCAGCTCGCTCAGGATGAACGCCGGGATCAGTGTCGCCAGGCCGACGTCGTCGTGGTTCGCGGGGAGGTCGCGCCCGGCGACGCTGGTCAGCAGGATCAGCTCGCTGTCCCCTGTGTGGGCGATCATGAACGACTTCAACGGCTTGACCCCGGCTTCGATCGCCTGCGATGCGGGCAGGTCGCCGTGCAGGTAGGGCTGGACCCCGGCGTCGTTCACCGCGCTCAGCACCGGAGCCATGATGAAGATGCTGAGGAACAGCGCAAGACCGGCGAGCACCTGGTTCGGCGGAGTCTGCTGCAGGCCGAGCGCGTTGCGGGTCAGGCCCAAGACGACCAACACCTTGGTGAAGCTGGTCATCGTCAGCAGGATCGCTGGAGCCAGGCTCAGCAGGGTGAGACCCAAGATGACGACGACCGAGGTGCTCGGCGAGTTCGAGAGGCCGGACAGCGACACGTTGATGTCGGTGGGTCCGCTGCCGGGCCCCTGGGGTCCGTTCGGGCTCGCTGCGGCGGCGCCGGCGGATGCGAAGAGCACCACGGGCACGAGAACGCCGACCAGGGCGGCCCAACGGGTCCACCGCGGCGACAGCCGGTTCATCAGGGCTCCACGAAGTTGTCCCCGGGCGTCCGGTGCCCTCGCTGAGCGGCCATCATGGCCTGCTTCCATGTCTGCGGTGAAAGGATCGATCCGCCGAGCGGACCCGACTGCGGCGTCTGAGCTGGGACCGGCGTTGTGGTCCCGGCGAGCTCGAGCGGCTCCACCTCGAGCGAGTCGGCGTCGAGCTCGGTCAGCAGCGAGATGCCGTTCTCGGTGGTCCCGACCACGAGGATCCGATCGGCGACGTTGACCACCGCGATCGCCGAGCTGCGGCTGAGTGGCTGCCGGGCGACGACGCGGATCAGCGCGCCGTTCCCCCCGCGGAACCGGCGCTGGGCCAGCCGCGCGAGCAGCAGCAGCAGACCGAGGACGACCAGGAGGGAGAAGACCAGCCTCAGGACGAGTTCGACCACCGTCAGCCCTTGCTCGGCATGGCGACGATCTCGGTGACCCGGAGGCCGAAGTCCTCGTCGACCACGACGACCTCGCCGCGTGCGATCAGCCTTCCGTTGACCAGGAGGTCGGCCGGGCTGCCGGCCGCCCGGTCCAGCTCCAGGACGGTCCCCGGGGCCAGCGCGAGCAGGTCCCGCACGCTCATCCGCGTGCGGCCGAGCTCGACGGTGACGTCCATGACCACGCCGTGGAGCATCTCGATGCCCCGGTTGGGGATCTGGCCGTGATGGGGCTGAGCGCTGATCGGCGTCTGCATGTCGGCAGTGGTGACCGGAGTCGCCGGCTCGTCATCGGCCTCCGGCACGTCCTGATCCGCTGCTGTGGGCTCGGGGTCGGCGACCACCACGGGTCCCGACGCGGCGGCTCCGCCGGCGCCGACCAGTACGGCCGCGACGATGCCGGAGCCGATCAGGGGGACGACATGGAAGGTCTCGCCGAAGTAGTCGGCGACTGCCTCACACTCGATCACCTCTGCTGCGGTGGCGTTGCCGCCCAGCGCCGTCGCGGCCGCGTCGAGCGCAGGCTGGACGGCCGCGCCGAGGTCCAGCCCGCCCAGCGGGGAGGAGCTCAGGGCGTTGACCAGGTCCTGGCCGACGAGGACACCGACGAGTCCCTCGGCCCCTCCCTGGATCCGGCTGATCGCGGCACCGGCGAACGAGGAGGCAACGTGGGGGTTGCCCGGCTGGGCGGGTGCTGCGGTGAGCTGGTCGGCGGACGGCAGCACCTGGCAGGCGGCGTTCGCGGCGGCCTCTGCGTGGCTGGCGTCGAGCTCCACGGGGGTGACGGTCATCGGGTCTCCTTCTCCGGGGTGGCGACGATCAGGGCCGCGAGCTTGCGCCGGTGGGTGCCGGGGGTTGCATGTGCGAACACCTTGTTGTCGAGAGTGACGTCGAGGGGCGCCGAGGCCGGGTGGCTCAGTCGCAGGACGCTGCCGGGGCGCATCGCCTCGAGTGCCTCGGCGGGCAGGCTCGTGGGTCGCAGCTGGACGGCGACGTCGACCGCTACCTCGCGCATCTGGCCGTCGAGGCGCTCCAGCGCGGTCTCACGCTGGTTGCGCTCCCGCTCGGACACCGCGTCGGGTCGCGCCGCGGTGAGGAGGTGGGGGAGTAGCGCATTGAACGGCAGGCAGATCGTCATCCGGTGGGTGGCCTCGTCGATCCTCAGCTCGAAGGTCACCACCACGACCACATCGGCGGCGCTCGAGACCTGGGCGAACTGGGGGCTGTACTCGATGCCGCGCACGTTCGCATCGATGTCCACGATCTCCGACATCGAGTAGTGGAGCTCGCCGAGGAGCCGGTCGATGAGGTTGCGGAGGACGCCGCTCTCGATCTCGCTCAGCGGCCGAGCCGGCTGGTTGCTCGATCCAGGGCCGCCCAGGAGATGGTCGACGCACGACATGGTGGCGGTGAGCGGCATCTCGACGACACCGGAGCCGGGCATGGGGTCGATCGTGAAGATCGTCATGTACGTCGAGCTGTCCAATGCCTCGATGTACTCCGCGTAGCTGCGCTGTTCGATCGAGACCATGGACACAGCGCTGACGGTCCGCAACGACGAGGTGAAGACCGTCGTCGCCTGGCGCGCGAAGCCGTCGAAGCACACCTGCAGCATCCGCGAGTGCTCGCGGGACAGCTGGATCGGCCGCGTGAAGTCGTACGCGGTCGCGTCGGCAGCACCGACCCGGCGGCGCACCGCACTTCTCGGACGCGTCGAAGTGGTCACGGGGGGCTCATCGGCCCGCAGCGCGACAAGTTGAGCAGTCTTCCCGTACACACAGCGCCGCTGAGGGAGACGCCGTGCGCGCGGGGTCTACTGGGTGACGAAGTCGGTGAAGTAGACGCCCATCACCTTCCCGTCGTACAGCTCGGACAACTGCCCGGCCAGCTGCTTCTTCAGCCCCTCGCGGTCGCTGGTGTTGGCCAGGTCCACCATCGACCTCCCGCTGAACAGGGAGATCGTGGCGTCGAGCGCCTTGCTGCCGTCCACTTCGGACGCGTCGCTGGTCATCTGCAGTGCGATGCCGATCCGCAGGTAGTGGCCGCCTTCCAGGTTGATCTGGATCGGGTCCAGCTTGACCACGGCGCCCGGCTGGGGCGGGGGCGGCGGGCCACCAGCCGGCTTCAGGAAGAACCAGTAGCCGGCTCCTCCCAGGCCGAGCAGGACGACGAGGGCTCCGACGATCAAGAAGAGCTTCTTCTTGCCCTTCTTCTTGCCGCCGGTCTCCTCCTTCTCAGCCTGCTGGGGTGCCATCGCGGTCACGGACATGGTGGTGTCTCCTCAGCTCGTTCTTCGACCACTAGTTCTTGGGGGTCTGGCTCTGGGCTTGGGTCGCGGCTCGGGCCTGGGCCTCGGCCGCCTTGGCGGCCTGTTCGAGCAGGGCCGCGCTCTGGTCGCTCAGCGACGAGCGGACGATGATGTCCACCCGCTTGTTCAGCTCCTGGGATCCCGGCTTCGAGGGATCGACCAGTGGCTTGGTGTGTCCCCAGGCGGCCAGCTCGAGCCGGTCGGTGGCGATGCCCGAGTGCTGGTGCAGGTAGTGCAGCACCGTGCCCGCTCGGGCCGCGGACAGCTCCCAGTCGGTCGGGTAGTACTTCGGCTTGACCTTCACCTGGTTGGTGTGACCCTCGATGCTCAGTGGGTCGCTGATGCTGCGCAGCACCGGTGCGATCACGTTGATCACGTACTTGCCCCGCGGGGTGAGCGTCGCCAGGTTGTCCGGGAAGACGACATGGTGTGACACCAGGCTGATCACCAGGCCGCGTCCGTCGATCACGGTTCGCACGTCGTTCTTGTAGCCCCGCTTGGCCAACGCCGAGATCAGCCGCACCCTGAGTCGCTGAAGGCGCTCGGCCTCGGCCTGGGCCTGGGCGTAGGCGCGCTGATCCATCGACTGCATCTGCTGGTCGACCTGCTGGCCGACCTGTTGGTCGACGCGGGGGTTTCCGATGATCTGGTTGATCTGGGGCACCACGTCGGCGGACATGGGTGGCGCGATCGGCTGGATCTGCGACGAGCCCGGCTCGGACAGGGGCGACTGCGAGCCGTCCAGGATGGAGGTGGACTGACCGAAGCCGGCGGCCAGACCGTAGCGCAGTGCATAGAACTTCTTCTGGTCCACCTGGCTCATGGCGAAGAGCACGATGAACAGCACCATGAGCAGAGTGATCATGTCCGCGTAGGTGACCAGCCACCGCTCGTGGCTCTCGTGCTCCTCGCTCTGGTCGGACTTCCGGGAGCCCTTGCCCCGGGTCTTGTGAGCCACCTCAGGCCGCCTCCTTCTCGTTCGCCTGGCCGTTGCCGGGGAGGAGGGAGGACAGCTTCTGGGCGATCACCCGCGGGTTGTGGCCCGCCTGGATCGCCATGACACCTTCGATGATCAGCTCCATCCGGATGGCCTCGAGCTCCCCGAGCCGCTTGAGCCGGTTGCCGATCGGGAGCCAGATGACGTTCGCCGAGAGGACGCCCCACAAGGTCGCGATGAAGGCACCGGCGATCAGGTGACCGAGCTTGTCGGGGGTGGCCAGGTTCTCCAACACGTGCACCAGGCCCATGACGGTCCCGATGATCCCGATCGTCGGGGCGTAGCCGCCGGCGTCGGAGAAGAACTTCGCGGCGTGCTTGTCGGCCGCCTTCTTGGCGTGCACCTCGGCCTCGAGGATGTCGCGCAGGTCGTCGGGGTCGGTCCCGTCGACGGCCATGGTGACGCCCTTGACCAGGAACGGGTCCTCGAGGGTCCGCAACGAGTCCTCGAGCGCGAGCAGACCCTCCTTGCGGGCCCGGTTGGCGAGGGAGACCACGACGGGAACGACGTCGGCCGATGAGGGCGCCTTGCCCTTGAAGGCACGGACCAGCGAGAACACCGCGCTCTTGGCGTCGGCCATGGTGGCTCCGGCGACGGTGACCAGGATGGTCGTGCCGAACACGAGCAGGATCGGAGCGAAGAGAAGCAGGCTCGTCGGGCTGCCGCCCTCCAGCATGTTGGCCGAGACGATGACAACGAAGCCGAGCGCGATGCCGATCAGGGTTGCCGGATCCATCTACGCCTCGCTCGGGTCGCCGCGGCGCGGACTCGTGGGGACGGCGGTCAGGCGACGGGGCTCGCCCCTCTCGACAGGGTCGTCGGTCGCGTCCCGGCCGCCGGTGCCGGTCTCGAGGTGGGCGCTGGCGGCGATGAGCTCACCGCGGTAGGCCTTGACGGCGTCCACGACGTCTCGCAGGGACTCGACAACGACGTACTTCGTGCCGTCGATCATGGTGATCACGGTGTCCGGCGTGGAGTCCACGCGCTCGATGAGGTCGGAGTTCAGTGCGAAGACTGTGCCCGACAGTCGGGTGAGGGTGATCACGACGCACCATCCTTGGTTGGTCCTCAGCGGGGGCCATCCATGGCCCTTCAGACCTACCGATCGGCTGACGCGCCGAGGATCTGAGCACTTGGTCAGCAGACACCTGCGCCCCCGGCCTGGGAGTCTCCGGGGGCGCAGGCTGGGCCGCCGAGGGCGGCCGGGGGATCACCGCTTGAGGTCCACCAAGGTCTGGAGCACCTGGTCGCTCGTGGTGATCACGCGCGAGTTCGCCTGGAAGCCGCGCTGGGCGATGATCAGGTTCGTGAACTCGGCCGCGAGGTCGACGTTGGACATCTCCAGCGCGCCCCCGAGGAGGGTGCCGCGCGTTCCCTGGCCGGCCACGCCGAGCTGGGCGGTGCCGGAGTTCGCGCTCTCCCGGTAGCTGGTCTCCCCGACCTTCTCCAATCCCATGGGGTTGGCGAAGTCCCCGATCGCCAGCTGCTTGAGATCGTGCTGGCTGCCGTCGGAGAAGACGCCGCGGAGCTTGCCGTCGCTGCCGATGGTGTACGACGTCATGGTGACGCCCGGTGCCAGGCCGAGGAGGCTGGTGTCGAGTGTGACGTCGACGAGGCCGCCGGTCGGGTTGCCCGTCGCGTCGAGGTTGTAGCCCTGCACCTTCGAGCCGCTGGGCGTGACCAGAGCGCCGGTGTTGTCGAACGAGAAGGATCCCGCCCGGGTGTAGAGCGTCTCGGCGCCGCGCTGGACCACGAACATGCCGTCGCCCTGGAGCATCAGGTCCGTCGGTCGCCCGGTGGTCTCCGCCGAGCCCTGGTTGAAGTTGGTCGCGATGGCGCCCAGCTGGACGCCGAGACCGATCTGCATCGGGTTGGTCCCGCCTCGGTTGGCGCTGGCGGCGGTGGCGCCGGTCAGCATCTGGCTCAGGGTGTCCTGGAAGACCGTCGTGGACCCCTTGAAGCCGATCGTGTTGGAGTTCGCGATGTTGTTGCCGGTGACGTCGAGCATGGTCTGGTTGACGCGCAGACCACTGATGCCTGCGAAGAGTGAGCGGAGCATGGTTCCTTCTCTCGGATAGGGGGGTCGGTGCCGAGGCTGCCGCGATGCGGCAGTTCACGAACGTTGTCGGGGCTCAGGGTGTCGTTGCGCTACCACCGGTCACGCTCGTGACGGCGGTGAGAGGCACGTCCTGCCCCCCGATGTTGAGGACGGGACCGGACGAGTCGAACCGCACGCTGTCGACGACCCCACTCAGGCTGTTGCCGTTGGCGTCCGGGTAGGCGACCGTCCGGCCGATCAGGCTGCTGGCGCCGAAGGCCATCTGGATGGAGAGCAGCTCCGACGTCTTGTCGGCGACGCTCTGCATCTTCTCCAGGGCCGTGAACTGCGCGGTCTGGGAGAGGAACTGCGTGGAGTCGGTCGGGTTCATCGGATCCTGGTTCTGCAGCTGGGTGACCATCAGCTTGAGGAACAGGTTCTTGTCAGGGGTGGCCTGGGTTGCCTGGCTGACCTGGTTGAACAGGCCGCCGGACACCGCATCGGTCGAAGAGACCGACATCTTCCCTCCTCACATCGACACGTCGACACCCGACGAGCGGGTGCGCGTGCCTGGGTTGGCAGTCGGGGGCGTGCTCGCCCCCGTCGGTGTGCCATCCCTGGCTGAGGTGTCCCCAGACCGCGTCCCTGCGGTCTGATCGGGGGTGTGACCGTTGCCCTGGCCGCCACCGGCGGCTCCCGGGTCCAGGTCGAACCGGCTCGGGGTCTGGACCGGAAGGTCCTTCACCACGATGTCGGCGCTGGTGGCGCCGGCCGCTTGGAGCAGCCGGTGCAGCTCGTGTGCTCCCGTGGCCAGCGCATGTTGGGCGTGATGCCCGGCGGCGAGGCTGACGTTGACGGCCCCGTCCTTGACGGTCAACGTCACGCGTACGTCGCCGAGGTCGGCTGGGTGGAGCTGCAGGGTGATGCGGTGGGTTCCGTCACCGCGGGAGATCAGGCGGGTCACCTCGCCGAACACCTGATCGGGGATCCCCGGACTGTGCACCGGCGCCGGCGCAGACGCCGGAGCGGCTGAGCCGGTTGCCGGAGCGCTGCTGCCGGTTGCGTGGGCCGCAGCCAGGGCATGACCCGCAGCGGGCGCGTTGTTGGTCAGGGGCAGGGAAGCGCTGGCCTCGCCCCGAACGGCGCTCCGGTCGGCGTGCTCCTTGGAGACCCGCTTGACCGCGTCGGCGACCTGGGCCGCGGCTGAGGCGGCGGGCGCGGCTCCGGGCTTCCCCGGAGTCGGTGTCGCGTCCGAGTCGATCCGCGCGGCGGTGTCGGCCAGCGCGGGGTGGGCCAGCGCGGGGTGGGTCGCCCCCTGGTCGGATCGCCGGGCGCTGAGGGCCTGAGCTGTCGCCGGGAGAACGGCGGCGACGGCGGCCTGCCTGGCATCGCCCTTACCAGCGCTCTTGTCCGGTGACGTGGTGGCCTTGCCGTCGGTTGCGCCACCCGGAGCCGATGCGACCCCGGGTCCGGCGCTCGCCGCGTGGCTGGCCGGGTGACTGGCAGCCACGCCCGGACCTTTGCCGTGGCCGGTCTTGCCCGGTGGCGAGGCGCTTGCTGCCTTGCCGGTGCCCGAGCTGCCCGAGCTGCCCGTGCTGCCCGGGCCGGCAGCGGCGGCAATCGCTCCAGCGAGAGCGCTGAGGATCCCAGCCCCATCCTTGCCGCCGGCAGACCCGGGGTGCGCCTGCTTCTTGTCCCCCTGCTTCTGAGCTGCCTGCTCCTTGGCCGGGTGCGCGACGGCGACGCACTTCGCGCCCTGGGTGTCGCCCTGGGCCCCGCCCTGGGCACTTGCCTGGGGGCCCGCGCTCAGACCCATGAAAGCGGCGAACTCCGCATCGAGACCGCTGCCCGGTGCCTCGATGGCCTCGGAAGGAGTTGTGGGCGCGGGAGAGATCGGTGAGACGGTCATCGGGACTCCAGATCGGCGCGTAGGGCGGACAGTTGAGCTGAGCTCAGCGGGAGCCCCGACTGGGCGCGCTGCAACAGCAGGGACAGGCTGTTCGAGGAGCTCGCGGCGGAGACGGCGGGGATGATCCGGCGGATCGCGGTGGGAGTCTCGTAGACGTCACTCACTCGGACGTTCGCGCCGGTGTGCGGAGCCTCGATCACCTTGCCGTTCCCGATGTAGATCGCGATGTGGTGCACCGGGCTGCCGAAGGCGAGCAGGTCCCCCGGTCGGGCGTCCGCCAGCCGTGCGACCGGCTGTCCCTGCCTCGCCTGGTCCGCGGCGCCACGCGGGAGGCTGTAGCCGAGGTCGTGGTAGACGAGCTGGACCAGACCGGAACAGTCCAGACCCTTGCTCGGGTCGGTCCCGCCCCACAGGTAGGGGATGCCGAGGTACTTGCGAGCATCGGTCACCACGGAGTGCCCGGTGATCCCGGCCGACAGCGACCGCAAGCCGGTCGCCTGCGGCATGCGGGCCGACTGGACGCCGCCGGCGGCTTGTAGCTGGGCGGCGAAGGCGGCCGCGCCCGCAGGAGTGGTCGTGGGAGCCGGCGGGCAGAACTGCTCCTGGATCTGGTTGATGCGTGCGGTGACGTCGGAGATGCTCATCGGCCGGCCTCCTGCCGCCGCTGCCAGTTCTGGCTCGCCACGTCGTCGAGCTCGGCACGCTCGCGACGGTCGCGCTCCTCGCGCCGGCGCTGCGCCCGCCGTTCGAGCAGCAGCTCCACGGCCCGGAGCCGCGTCTTGTGCACCAGCCAGGTGCGGTGTGCCTCTGCCGCCGCGAGCTTGCTCGCCTCGAGCCGCTGGGCAGCCTCCTGGGCACTCTGGGCCATGTACCCCAGGGCCGTGCACGAGTGGACGAAGTCCGCGGCGGTCCCCGCGTGGAAGGGCGCGGTCGCGCGGATCAGCTCCTCGCGGGTGTGCAGCTCGACCTCGTACTCCTTCACCACCCGCAGGGCTTGCTCCAGCAGGACCCTGCTGCTCTTCTCCTCGACTCCGCGCACGCGCGCGACGGCGGCGACTCCTCGGTCCTGGCTCATGACGCCACCAGCTCGTGGAGTGCCGACCAGGTGTCAGGGAGCTCGGCGCTCTCGTGCAGGGACTGCCGCAGGAAGCTGTTGATCTGCGGCATCCTGGCGAGCGCCGTGTCCGCGTCCGCGTCGGCTCCGGCGACGTAGGCACCGATCTCGACCAGCTCGCGGACGTCCCGGTGCGCAGCCAGGAGCCGCCGGAGCTGGATGGCCTTCGACTGCTGCTCGGGGGAGGTGACCGAGCCGCTGACCCGGCTCACCGACTCGAGAACGTCGATGCTGGGGAAGTGACCCGCGGTTGCCAGCCGGCGGGACAGGACCACGTGGCCGTCCAGGATGGACCGGGCGGTGTCGGCGACCGGGTCCTGCAGGTCGTCACCCTCGACCAGGACGGTGTACAGACCGGTGATGCTCCCGTCTGCTGACGCGCCGGCGCGTTCGAGGAGCTGAGGCAACAGGGCGAAGACGCTCGGTGGATAGCCGCGGGTGGCCGGAGGCTCGCCCGCTGCCAACCCGACCTCCCGCTGCGCCATCGCGATGCGCGTCAGGCTGTCCATCATCAGCACGACGTCCTCGCCCTGGTCCCGGAATGACTCGGCGATGCGAGTGGCGACGAAGGCCGCTCGCAGTCGCTCCACCGGGGGTGCGTCGGACGTGGCGACCACCACCACCGACCGGGCAAGACCCTCCGGCCCGAGATCGCCCTCGATGAACTCGCGGACCTCACGACCTCGCTCGCCGATCAGGGCGACGACGGAGACCTTGGCCTCGGTGCCTCGGGCGATCATCGACAGCAGGCTCGACTTTCCGACACCCGAGCCGGCCATGATCCCGATCCGCTGACCGCGGCCGCAGGGAACCAGCGAATCGAGGGCGCGCACGCCGAGCCCGAGCTGCTCGGTGATCCGCGTTCTGGTCATCGCATCGGGTGCGGCGTTCTGCACCGACACCCGGGGGAGATGGTCGATGCTGGACCCGCCGTCGATCGGACGCCCCAGCCCGTCCAGCACCCGGCCCAGCAGAGCCGTGCCGACCGGCACCGTGAGCGGTGCCCCCGTGGGCCGGACCTGCTGGCCGACCCGCAGCCCGGTGGTTCCGGTCATCGGCAGGCAGATCAGTCCCTTCGGTCCTCCGGCGGCGACTTCGGCCAGCACCGGGCGCGTGCCCTGGATCTCCACCAGGTCCCCGACCGCGGCATCGACCCCGGTCACGAGGACGTGGAGGCCGACGAGCTCGGCGACCCGGCCGAGTCGTTGCGGACGCGCCGCGTCGAGCGCGGCCGTGACCAGCTCGGGTGCGAAGACGGTGCTCATAGCCCGAGCACCTCCCGGACTCGATCCAGCGCTGCATCCACCCTGCCGTCCACCACATGGTCGTCTGCGGTCACCACGACGTCGGCCCGCGCGAGCGAGGGGTCGGCGACCACGCTGACGTCCTGGGCGGCCAGTGCTTCGAGGTCGGCGGAACGAACGTCCTCGGGGTTCATCCGCACCGTGACCAGGCCCTCGCCCGGAAGGAGCTGCAGCGCGCGCCGGACGGCGTCGGCTCCGGGGTCGCCGGCGAGCGCAAGCTCACGCCCGAGGATCGTCTCGGTGAGCTGGAACGCCAGACCGGTGGCCTGACGCTCGATCTTCGAAGCGAGCATCGAGGTCACCGCCCGGACGCGATCGACGGCGACTCGCAGAGCCTCCATCGCGGCCTCGTGCTCGGACTGTCGTTCGGCGTCGCGGCGCTCGTGCTCCGCGGTGAGCTCGGCCAGCTCGGCACGCGCCCTTCGGTCGGCTGCCTGGCGGCCCTCGGCCCACCCGGTTGCGTAGCCCTGCGCCTGAGCGGCCGAGCGGGCCCGCTCGGCGATGCCGGTGAGCATCTGCTCGGTCACGCGGTCACCAAGCACGGCGCTGTCGCCGAGCCGGGTCCAGGTGCCGGTGCGCAGCTCGCCCCCGAACGGGGCGGGCCGCACGTCCTCAGATGACGAACTCTTCATCGCTGCCTCTTCGGACCGTGATCTGCCCCTGCTCCTCGAGCTGGCGGATCACGCGGATGATGGCCTGCTGAGCCTCTTCGACCTGGCGCAGGCGGACGGCACCGAGGAGCTCCACCTCCTCGAGGAGGTTGTCGGCGGCGCGGGACGACAGGTTGCCGGTGATCTTGTCGCGGACCGCGTCGTTGACGCCCTTGAGTGCGACCGAGAGGTCGCCGCTCTCGACCTGGCGCAGGACCAGCTGCACCGACTTGTCGTCGAGGGTGACGATGTCCTCGAACATGAACATCCGGCTCTTGACCTCGTCGGCCAGCTCGGGGTCGAGAGTCTCCAGGCCCTCGACGATCTGCCGCTCGGTGGCCCGGTCGGACCGGTTGATGATGTTGACCAGCGGGTCGACCCCGCCGACTCGCGACATCTCGGCGGGCTGCAGCATCGTCGAGAGCTTGCGCTCCAAGATCGCCTCCACGTTGCGGACGATGTCGGGCGATGTCCGGTCCATCACCGCGATCCGGTGGGCCACGGCCGACTGCTGCTCCGGCGGCAGACCGGACAGGAGCAGCGAGGCCTTGTCCGGGGTCATGTGGGCCAGGACCAGGGCGATCACCTGGGGGTGCTCGTCGGCGATGAAGCTGCGCAGCTGGGCGGGGTCGGCGCGGTGGAGGAACTGGAACGGCATGTGCACGGCGGCGGCGTTGAGCCGGTCCATGATCGACTTGGCGCGGTCCTCTCCGAGCGACTGCTCCAGCAGGGACTGGGCGAAGTCGAGGCCGCCCTGGGCGATGTGCGCCCTGGCGGTCATCATGTCGCGGAACTCCGAGAGGACCGTCTCGGTCTCCGCGGCGGTGACGGCGTCGAGCTTGGCGATCTCGGCACTGACCGCCTCCACCTCGGAGTCCGAGAGGTGACTCATCACCAAGGACGCCTTCTCCTTGCCCATCTGGATCAGGAGAACGGCCGCCTTGCGGATGCCGGCGGTGGTGAGGGTGGCGCTCATCAGCTCTTCTCCACCAGCCAGCCACGCAGCAGCGAGGCGACGTCCTCGGGCTGCCGGTCGATCAGGGACGCGATCTCGTCGCGCATCTCCTTGGTGGCGTTGTGGTCCGGGGCCTGGGCCTCGATCGCGGCCATGGCAGCGTGATGTGCCTCCATCGCCTGGTGGGCCGCGGCCCGCTCGGCGGCCTCCTGGCGCAGCTGATCCACCATGTACGACGTGGCCTGCTCACGCTTCTTGTTGCCCCGGCGAGCCTGCAGCCAGGCGAGCAGCAGCATCATCACGACCAGCAGGATCAGACCGCCCTGCTTGGCGTAGGAGAACCACTGCGCCTGCTGCTGGGCACTGTGAGCGGCGTTGAGCTCGGCGGTCGTGGCCTGCTCGGTCGTGCGGTTGAAGGGCATCGCCGTCACCTCGACGGTGTCGCCCCGATCGGCGCTGACGCCCACCGCGGAGGTCACCAGGGCCTGGACGCTCGCCGGGTCGATGCCGTTGAGGCTCGCCGAGTCCAGCACGATGCCGATGTGCACCGAGTTCACGGCGCCGGGTGCGGCCACCTTGGTCTCGATCTCCTTGGTGACGGCGTTGTCGACGACGGTCGAGGACTTCTGGTAGTCGACCTTGCCGTTGGACGTCGTCGTGGTGGAGCCCATCTGGCCGCTGGGGCCGACCACTCCTCCGATCGCGGAGCTGCTCGCCGGCCCCTTGTAGGTCTCGCTCTGCGTGGAGGACGACAGCGGCGCCACGCTGGGGTTGTCGAAGTACCTGGTCGTCTCGGTCTTGGTCTGGTCGAAGCTCAAGTCCGCCGTGACCTGGACCGCGGAGTTGCCCGGTCCGACGACCCGATCCAGCATCCGCTGGATGTCGGAGCTCATGTTGTCCTCGAAGGAGGTCACCTGCTGGTCCTGGGTGGCCGCTGCCGCCCCCGGTGAGTTCCCGGGAGAGGAGAGCACGTTGCCCTTGGAGTCGGCGACGGTCACGTTCTCCGGTGACAGCCCGTCGATGCTGGAGGCCACCAGGTTCACGATGGCGCGCACCTGACTGGCGTTCAGCGTCACGCCGTTCGCGGTCTCGACGAGGACCGACGCCGTCGTCGGGTCCTGCTGGCTGGTGAAGGCCTGCTTCTGCGGGATGGCCAGGTGGACGACGGCCGTCTGCACCCCGTCGATCGCCTCGATGGTGTTGTCGAGCTCACCCTCCATCGCGCGCTTGAAGTCGGTCTGCTCCTGGAACTGGGAGGTGGACAGGCTCTGGTTGTCGAGGATCGAGTAGCCGCTGGAGCTGTTGGCCGGCAGGCCCTTGCCGGACAGGTTGATCCGCGCCTGGTAGAGCTCGTTCTTCGGGACCAGGATCGTCGAGCCCCCGTTGACCAGCTGGTACGGGACGCCCTCGGCGTTCAGCTCGTCGGTGATGGCCGAGGCGTCCGATGCCGCCACGTTGCTGAACAGCGGCGCGTACGTCGGCTTGGCGGCCCACTGGTAGACGAGGAACCCGGCGAGGAGCAGTGCGCCGGTGCCGATGACGGCGACGAACTTCTGCCCGGCGGTGAACCCGCTGAATGTCTGCTGCGCCCTGTCCAGGTTGCGCGAGATGTTGTCCTTCATCACGCCTGCATCCGCATGATCTCGTTGAACGCGTCAATGGCCTTGTTGCGCACCGCGACGGTGAGCTGGGTGGCCACCGAGGACTCGGTGGCCGCGATCGTGTAGTCGTGGATGCTCGTCAGGTCGCCGGTCGCGGCCTGCACGGCCAGGTTGTCGGTGCGTGACTGCAGTGCCTGCAGCTGGTCGATGCCTTGGGTGACCAGGTTGCCGAACTCTCCGGACGGGCCCTGCGAGGGGTTGACGTTCGCGACCGTGGTCCCGGACATGCCGGACACGGGGACCGACGGGGTCAGGCCGCTGAGCGGTGGGATGGCGGGGATGCTCATCAGCGCGTCCCGATCTGCAGCGCGGACTGGTAGGTGTCCTGGGCGTTCTTGGTGAGCGAGGCCGATGCCTGGAAGCCGCGCTGCGCCATGATCAGCTGACTCATCTGACTGGCCATGTCGATGTCGGGCATGCGCACGTTGCCGTTGGCGTCGGCCAGCGGGTTGGTCGGGTCGTGGACCACGCGGCCCTGCGGGTCGCTCAGCGCGATGCCGGAGACGTCCACGCCGGTGGCGTCGGGGCGGGCCTGCGCGATGACCATCTGGGCCTGGAACGCGGGCTGCGACATCGGCCGGGCGGTGTTGACGTTGGCGATGTTGTTCGCGAGCGCGTCGAGCCAGGTCTGGTGCATGCCCAGCGAGGTGTTGGCGATGGCCAGCATGTCGAAGGCGCCCATCAGAATGACCCGGCCGCGGTGCGGATCGTCGCGAAGTGATCGGTCGTTGCGCGGCTGAGGATCTGATACTGGAACGTCGTCTGGAGCGCTGCCATCGTCTCCTTGCGGAGATCCACGTTGTTGTTGTTCGCCCCCACGGGAGTGTCGGTGGGTGTCGCGGTGATGGCGACGCCGCCACTGGTCAGCGTGCCGTCGCTGATCGCGGTCTTGAGGGACGACTCGAAGTCGACGCTGCTCGCCCGGAAGCCAGGCGTGTCGACGTTGGCGATGTTGTTCGCGATGACGGACTGACGGAAGGCGACGCCATCGAGCGCGGTGTTGAGCACCGAGGTCACGGCGTCAGGCGCGAAAGCAGACACGGACGCTCCCACAAACGGTCGGAGGGTGGTGCCGATCCATCGGCGGGGCGAGCTTTCCGTGCTCGTGTTCTAGGTCGGCCCGTCGGGGCCGAACCTGAGCAGTCGAGCGACCACTTTGTCCGATTTCGTGACTGCTTGCGCGGATTCCTCTGGTGGCCGCCGACGATCAGGCGGACACGTCCACGTACACCGGGACATCGGGGATGACCAGGGCTCGCAGCTTCGACGTGAGGGCGAGCTGTCGTGAGGTCGAGGAGACCTGGCGGGTCATCGCGTGGGCAACGGCGAGCTGGCGCTCATGGATGAGCCGGGCCCGGGGGACCAGGTCCTCGGGCATCGGCGCGCGCAGCGCCGGCTCCGACCAGGGTGGTGGCACCACGCTCTGGTGATCGGCCAGCATCCGCTCGGCGATCTCGACGTCGAGCTCGAGACGGTCGAGCGCTGCGGCCCACTCGGCGTGGAAGTCGTCCATCGGAGGCGTCCCCTCAGCTCGCCGCGACGGTGTCGGAGTAGGAGGCGACCGCGGCCTCACGCCAGGTGTCGGCGAGGTCGACCACGAGCTGGAGGCAGTTCTCGGTGATGGTGACGCTCTTGGCCATGTTGGCCTTGATCAGCTGGGTGTGCAGCCAGTCGTAGATGCTGGCCAGCCCTGGGGCGCCTTGCCAGCCCTCCACCTTCAGGGAGCTGCGAAGCTCCATCACGATGTCCTGGGCGTGGAGCAGGTTGTTGTGCGCCTGCTGCCGGTCACCGGACTCGAGAGCGGCGAGGCCGCGCTGGACGTCCAGGACCAGCCGGTCGAAGAGCATCACCAGTAGTCGCGCCGGGCTCGCGGTAGTCACCGAGTTGTCCATGTAGGCGGCTCGTGCGTTGCCGTTCATCGTGGTCTCCTCAGCTTCCGGAGGTGCTCGTGGAGGACGACAGGGACGAGCTGGTCGGCAGGCTGGACAGCTGGCTGGTCAGCCAGTCGCTCTGGCTCTTCATCTGGCCCATCACCGTCTCCAGGTTGTTGAACTGCTGCTCCAGCATCTGTTGCTTCAGCGCGAGACGGGTGTCCCAGCTGTCGATCTGGGTCTGGAGGTCCTTGATCGAGGAGTTGCGGCCGGAGATCGCCGTGGTGATCACACCGCTGCCCGCGTTGCTGCCGAGGTCGGCGGCGGCCGCCAGGCGATAGGTGAACCCGTTGCCGGTGCCGTCGGTGAACGCTGCCTGGGTGGCCGCCGGGCCGGCGGCGTAGGCGGCGTCGAACTTGCTCCGGTCGAAGGTCAGCTTGCCGTACCGGTCGACCTGGACGCCGTAGTCGGCCATCGACGAGGTACCGCCCGGGAAGACCGAGTCGACGATCGCGCTGCGCAGAGTCTCCAGACTGGTCTCGCCTCCCAGGACCCCCTGAGACTTGTTGGTGGAGTCGTAGGCGGTGTCCTTGTCGATCTGGGAGAGCACCTTGTTGACCTGGTCCACCAGGCTCTGGATCTGGTCGCCCACCTTCGCGGAGTCCTGGGCCACAGAGATGGTGACGTTGTCGCCGACCTGAGTGCCCGCGCCCAGCGTGACGTCGACACCGGAGAAGACACCGGTGAACACGTTGGAGGAGGAGGTGAGCGTGTCGGCTCCGGCGGTGATCGAGGCATCCTGGCCGGCGGTGACCGTCGCTCCTCCCAGGAGCGGCGCTCCGCTCGAGTCGGTCAGGGTGAAGGCGGACGCCGTCCCCGTCTGGTCGGCCGAGACCGTGAGCCGGTAGGTGCCGTCGGTCAGCTTGGTGGTGGAGGCATGCACACCCGCGTTGGCGGTGTTGATCCCGTTGACCAGGCCCTGCAGGGAGCCGTCTCCGGTGTCGATGTTGACCGTGTTGCCACCGATGGTGAGCTGGACGGTCGTCGAGGCGCCGCTGGCCGGGTCGGTCAGGTTCGCCGAGTTGGCGAACGTGTCGCTCTGCGCCGTGGCGAGGGAGTTGACGGTGAACGACAAGGTGCCCGGCGCGGCCGTGGACGTGGTGGTCGCGGCGACGTACTGCGAGGAGCTGGTGGCGGTGTAGCCCTGCCATGAGGAGGGCTTGGTGAGGTTGGTCGCGGAGTTGTAGAGGGCGAGGACCGAGCTGTTGAGATCCTGGAGGGCCTTGAGCTGGGTCTGGTCGGTCGAGACCCTGTTCTTCAACGCCGTCCGAGGCTGGGCTTCGATCTGCATCATCTGGCTGATGATGCTCGAGGTGTTCAGCCCGCTGACGAGTCCACTGATGCTGGCGGTCATCTCTTGGCTCCTGAGTGCACGAGTCTGGGGGGCATCGTCCGGTCGGAGACGGTTCCGGGTGGAGTGAGGATCTCCTCGCCCCACCCGGAACGTCTTCAGCTACCGGAGTGGGTCACTGCAGGAGCTTCAGCACACTCTGCGGCGCGTGGTTCGCCTGAGCCAGCATCGCGGTGCCGGCCTGGGAGAGGATCTGCGCCTTGGTGAAGTTCATCATCTGCTGCGCCATGTCCGTGTCACGGATCCGGCTCTCCGAGGCCGTGAGGTTCTCCACGGCAACGTTGAGAGAGTTGATGGTGTGCTCGAAGCGGTTCTGCGAAGCGCCCAGTCCCGCACGAGCGGTGGACACCGTGCTGATCTGGGTGTCGATCGACGTGATCGCCGTCGACGCCGCGGCCGCAGCGGTGGACACGTCGGTGCCCAGACCGGTGGTGATCGCGGTCCCGACTGCAGTGACAGCCGTCGCAACACCGCTGATGTCGGCCATGTTCACCGACACCGTGTCGCCCGCGTTGGCTCCCACCTGGAAGGAGAGCGAGGCGGTGCTGCCGTCGAGCAGCTTGGTGCCGTTGAACTCGGTCCGGCCGGCGATGTCGGTCAGTGCCGAGCCCAGCTCGCCGATCTCCGACACGATGGCGTTCTCGGAGTCGGTGTTGTTCGAGCCGGCGTTGGCTGCCTGAACGGTGAGGTCACGGACACGCTGGAGGATGCTGTGCACCTCGGTCAGCGCACCCTCAGCGGTCTGGACGACCGAGACGCCGTCCTGGGCGTTGCGGACGGCGACGTTGAGGCCACCGATCTGCGCGCGCAGGCCCTCGGAGATCGCGAGGCCGGCGGCGTCGTCGGCAGCGCGGTTGATGCGGTAGCCGCTTGACAGCTTCTCAAGCGCACTCGACATCTTGTTCTGCGTCACCGACAGGTTGCGGTACGCGTCCATCGCGTCGGTGTTCGACATGATGCGAAGACTCATGGGGGTTCCCTCCTGGATTTCGAGTCTCTGACCCGGGCCCGTCCGTGGGCACCGTTGGGAGTCTCATCGGGCGCGCGGGAGGCGGCATGAGCAATTCGCCAAGATTGACCCGATAAGAAGCCGCGGAGCCACTCGTCGTCGTCAGCTCGTGAGCAGCACCGAGTGCTCGAGGCGCCGGCGGCGCGGCGGCACTCGAGCACTCGGCAGCGCGAGCGGGTCACCCGTTCGTGCAGCAGGTCGGATGGATCCGCCGGCCCGGGTGGACCGGGTCCAGTGGGAGATCAGGCGGACTGGTCCAGGGACGGCGCCACGGTGAGCCGAGCGCGAGGGGAGCGGCGCGATGCCACCGAGGTGAAGTAGGCCTCCCGCCGGCGGGCAGCACATCCATCAGGGCGTCGGGGCTCGGCTACCAGGTCGGGGTCGAGCGCCGAGTTCATTGCGTCCCGGAGCAGCACCAGTGCCTCGGCGCGCATCTGGGAGATGCGCGACTCCGTCACGCCCAGGTCGGCGGCGATGTCGGCCATCGGCCGTTCCGCGAAGAAGTAGTCCTCGACCACGGTGCGCAGCCGCTCCGGCAGCTCGGCCACCGCGTCGACGAGGTAGGCGAGCCGCTCGCGATGCTCGACCAGCTGCTCGGGGCTGGGGCCGGTCGCGGGGAGCACCTCCTCCACGCTGGAGTCCCCGAAACCCTGGAGGGACATCACGGCTGCCCGGTTGACGTCGTCGTCGTTGGCAGCGACCTCCCCGGTGGTCATGCCCAGGGCGGAGGCGACCTCGGCGTCGGTCGGGGCTCGACCCAGCTCACCGGCCATCGAGGTGCGGGTGGTGTCCAGGAGCCGGGCCCGGCGGCGGACCGAGCGACTGGCCCAGTCCACGCCGCGCAGCTCATCCAAGATGGCACCGCGGATTCGGGTGGCCGCGTACCGAGCGAAGGAGACGCCACGGTCGGGATCGAACGCCTGAGCGGACTGCACGAGGGCGGTGAGCCCGGCAGAAGTCAGGTCGTCACGGTTGATGTGGCCGGGGAGGCGGCCCATCGTCTCACGCACGATGTGACCCACCAGGGGGATGTGCTCGGTGATCAGCTCGTCCTGAGTCAGGGGCTCAGTGGAGCCGCTCACCGGGTGCACCGCCTCATGGGTCGAACGGGAAGTAGGCGTTGTCGTCACGCCGAAAAGGGTCGTTCCCGAGAGCGGGCTTGTGAAGACCTGAGAAGAAACTGAGGAAGTTGGGGGAGTGATTTAGTCCGATTGAGTCAGACAGCGCTGCCTTGCTCCGGCTACGCCAACTAGTCAATACAGACTATTTTACGGGGAACGGCTCAAGCCCGATTGCCCGCCGCCTCGGGCCTTTCCTGAGAAGAATCCACCAATACTGAGAAATCTACCCACGGGGAGTCGAGGCGCTCGTCCGACCCGGCGAACACAGCCGAGAACGACCGAGGTGCTGATCCGGTCTTCTGCTCCGCCCATCCCGTTCGTCGGTTTTCTGGTGATTTGGGAACTTCTCAGACACGCCTTTCTTCGGCCGATGTCTCCGGCAACCACACTGGTGCGAAGAAGGGCTGACCGTGGAAGACCTCTCGCTGATCCTCTGGCGTGAGCGCGAACTGTTGGAGACCCTGCTCTACAAGCTGGAGCAGGAGCAGCTCGTGCTTGCCTCCGGGAAGACCCGCTGGCTACCCCAGGCGGCCCGCGAGGTCGAGTCCGTGCTGGGGACGATCCGCCAGACCGAGGTCCTGCGCGCCATCGCCGTCGACGCCGCGGCCCGATCGGTAGGACTCGGCGACGACCCCAGCCTGCGGGAGCTGGCCGAGTCGGTGATCGAGCCCTGGCGGGCCATCCTGCTCGATCACCGCGCCGCCTTCTTGAGCATCACCCGGGAGATCGAGGAGCTCGCCGCGACCAATCGTGACCTCCTGACCGCTGGCTACCGGGCCGCTCGCGAGACGCTGATGAGCCTGGGGGAGAGCACCGAGTCCTACTCCTCCTCGGGGTCAGCGGTGACCTCCGAGCAGCGCCACCGACTGGTCGATCGGAGCATCTGATGACAGGCACCTTCTCCTCGTTCAACACCGCTCTGTCGGCCCTGCGCTACAACCAGGTCGTGATGGACGTGGCGAGCGGCAACATCGCCAATGCGCAGACTGCCGGATACGCCCGTCGCCGCGTCGACGGGGTCACCGCGGGTGGCGACGTCAAGCCTGCGATGTGGTCCCGAGGAACCTCCACCGGCGAGGGTGTGGCGGTCGGCGGCATCAACCGGATGACCGACCCCTTCCTGACTGCCCGCGCTCGCATCGAGCACGGCAACCAGCACTACCTGGATCTCCAGGCGAGCGTCCTCCAGCGGGTGGAGAGCGGCATCGGCGAGCCGAGCGACCACGGAGTGGCGGCCTCCTTGCAGAAGCTTCGCTCCGCCGGGAGCGACCTGGCCAACAGCCCCGACAGCGATGCGGCGCGCAGCCAGTTCCTGGCGGCCGCCCAGTCAGCCGCGACAGCGCTCAATGCCCAGTCGCGCAACATCGGCACAGAGGCCGCCGACCAGAGATCGAAGCTGCTGTCCACCGTGGGCGAGATCAACACCGTCTCCTCGGATCTGGCGAAGACCAACTACAACATCAAGGTCGCCAAGCTGAACGGCACCGACGCCGGGTCCCTGCTCGACCAGCGCGACCTTCTCGGTCAGCGGTTGGCAGAGCTCACCGGAGCAACCGGGAAGGTCAACAGCGACGGGGGGCTCGACCTCACCGTGAACGGCGTCGCGCTGGTGACAGGGGACACCGCCGGCACCCTCCAGATCTCCACCGGTGTCCTGCCCGACGGCTCCGCCGACGGCAATCCGGTGACCTTCTCGATCGCCGACCCCACCTCGGGCACGACGGCTCTTCCGGCAGGCTTCACGGGTGAGGCCGGAGCGATTACCGACCTGTTGAACGTGACCCTCCCCAGCTACCAGTCGGGGTTGGACGGCGTCGCGCAGACCCTCGCCGACGACTTCAACGCTCAGCACACGGCCGGGTACGACGAGAGCGGCAACCCGGGCACGGCACTGTTCACCTACAACCCCGCCGACGCGGCCGGGACCCTCTCGGTCGCCATCTCCGACACGAAGCTCGTCGCGGCGTCCGGGGTGCCCGGAGGAGTCATCGACGGCTCCAACGCCGACGCCATGACCTCTCTCTCCTCGGCGGACAACGCCTACCAGCGGCTGGTGAACGGCTTCGGCAGCCAGGTCGCGTCGGTGAACCGCCAGCAGGCCAACCAGCAGGTGCTGACCAACCAGGTGGACTCCTCTCGAGACCAGCTGTCCGGTGTCAATCTCGACGAGGAGACGCTCAGCATCGCCCAGGCGCAACATGGCTACGAGGCAGCCTCACGGGTCATCTCGGTGATGGACTCGGTGCTGAACACCCTGATCAACCGGACGGGACTGCTGAACTGATGGCCATCACGCGAGTCACTCAGACCATGCTGTCGACCAGGGCGTTGACGGCCATCCAAGGCACTCTCGGCGCCCTGTCCAAGACCCAGGAGCAGCTCTCGACGGGCCGGGTGCTGAACCGTCCCTCGGACAATCCCACCGACACCACCGCCGCGATGCGGGTCCGATCGGCTCGCGCCGACCAGCAGCAGTTCGCACGCAACGGCAACGACGGTCTCGGTTGGCTCAACACCATCGACTCGACTCTCCAAACGGTGGTCACCAAGGTCCAAAGGGCCCAGCAGCTGGCGCTGCAGGGCGCCAACGCGGCGACCTCGAGCCCGGACTCGCGGCTGGCCCTCGCCTCGGAGATCGACCAGATCCGCGCAGGCCTGATCTCCGACGCCAACACCAAGTACCTCGACCGGCCGGTCTTCGGCGGCTTGACCTCCGGAGGGGTCGCCTTCGACTCCACCGGGCAGTACGTCGGCGTGCCGGGCTCGGTCAACCGCACCGTCGCCAACGGCACGAAGGTTGCGGTGAACGTCGACGGGACCACCGCCTTCGGTCCGGCCGGAGCCAACCTCTTCGACCAGCTCGCCGCCCTCTCCAACGACTTGAAGACCGGCAACCAGGCCGGGATCGTGGCCGGGGTCACCAACATGAAGGTGGCCGCGGGCCGGGCGGTCTCCGCCCTGTCGGACGTGGGCAGCAGGGCCAACCGGATCCAGAGCGCGGTGCAGAAGGCCAAGGACGCCGACATCGGCCTGTCCAGCCAGCAGACTCAGCTCGAGGACGTGGACATCGCCCGAGCTTCGGTCGATCTGCAGATGGAGCAGGTGGCCTACCAGGCGGCGTTGGCAGCCACAGCCAAGGTCGTGCAACCATCTCTCCTGAACTTCCTGCGATGACTGCCGCAGTGGTTCGCGAGACAACGGTGGGAGACGACATGGTTGAAGCCACGGACGTCCCGGTGATCGAGTTCGTCGGGCCGATGCCGGGCTTCCCCGATCTCACTCACTTCGCACTCGTCCAGCTCGATGACGCCGGGGTGCTGGGCGCGCTGCGGAGCCTCGAGGAGACCGACATCCGGTTCCTGGTCCTGCCCGCCGCCTTCTTCCCTGACTACGCGGTGGAGATCGATGACGACACCGTGGCTGCCCTGGAGATCACCTCGGCCGAGGAGGTCCTGGTGCTTGTCGTGGTCAACCCGGGAGCCACCGCCGGAGCCGCCACCGCGAACCTGTTGGCCCCCGTCCTGATCAACACCCGGACCAACCGCGGCATGCAGGTGGTCCTGGACGAGGAGCTACCGGTCCGGGCTCCGCTCCAGCGCGCCGGCTGACGGCGCTGTCCGGGCGAAACGGCCCGGCTGGGCCGCTGGTCGCCTGGGGCTGCCCGGGGGCTATTCCGAGCGCTTCTTCACCGCTTCGGCGAGAGCCGCCACGGCGTCCTCGCCGGGAGAAGCGGACTCCTTGTTCGCCGCCTCGAGCTCGCGCAGGAGCTCCTCTCGATGGACGGCCACCGAGCGTGGTGCCTGGATTCCGATCCGGACGACATCGCCGCGGACATCGAGCACCGTGACGGTGACATCGTCGCCCACGATGATGCTCTCACCGACCCGCCTACTCAGCACCAGCATGGCAACACGCTACAGGGTTCGCCCCCGGTGGCCGTGCGCGACGGACCGCGGATCGCGGGCGTGTGGCGCGGCGGTTCTCGCACGGTTCATCGAAAAGTTGCGCGTAGTAGGGGGCCGTCCGGCGTCGAGTTGGTAGTCTCTGAACTGCAACAGATGCAGGGTCCAACGCGTCACAAACGTCGAAGGAGTCTTGTGATCCAACGGCGTTAGCTCTTGAGAAAGCCGATGTGCCTCTCGAGGGGGCTGTACGTCACAACGCAGATGTTGTGGGCCGCCAAGGTGGCGGCTCTTCGCCCCACCGGAGGAGTAGTAAGCGCATGGCTCAGGGCACTGTGAAGTGGTTCAACTCGGAGAAGGGCTACGGGTTCATCGCCCAGGACGACGGCGGCGCCGACGTCTTCGTGCACTTCTCGGCAATCCAGATGGAGGGCTACAAGGCCCTCGAGGAGAACCAGAAGGTCGAGTTCGACGTGACCCAGGGACCGAAGGGTCCGCAGGCGGAGAACGTCCGGTTCGCCTGACCCGCCACGATCACGCCAAGACGAAGCCCCCGGCTCACGCCGGGGGCTTCGTCGTCGCTGGGGGCGGCTCTCATCGTCCGCTGGGCGGAACGTGCTGCTCGGTGGCGAGGATCTTCTTCTTGCGGTGGTGCACCACGAGGAAGGCCCCCGGATCGAGGGCGGCGGCCTCCACGCCGGCGGCCTCGAAGACCAGGGGCAGGACCGGGCGGTGGGTGCACAACACAGCCGGCTCCTTGGCCTCCATGAGGGCCTCGACCTGATCGAGCACGGACCGGGCCGTCGAGTTCTCCTCGGAGAGGTCGGCCGTGTGCTCGATCTCGACGTGAGCCACGTCGGCGTACGGCGCCACCGTCGCCGAGCAGCGCTTGCTGTCGGAGGTCACCAGCCGAGTGACCCCATAGGCGTTGAGCAACGCGACCAGCTGCTCGGACTGGTACTCGCCGATCAGCGTCAGCGGCCGCTTCTTGTCGTTGCCCCGCCAGGACTTGCGAGATCTGGCCTTGGCGTGGCGCAGGATGATCAGCGGGTTGGTCTTCTTGTGCTGGTGCAGGAAGTCGACGAGGGTGCGCCGGTCGTGGGGGTAGGTCAGCAGCTGATGGGCCTTCTCCGGTGACACCCAGCGGACCTGGTCGACCTCGGAGTTCGGCCGGAACCCCGAGATGTCGTCGCGGCCGATGACCGTGCCGCCCCAGTACTGCACCCGTTTGACCCGCTCCTTCCCGCCGGGGAAGACCGAGTAGTACTGCGCGGGCAGTGGCTTGCTGAGCCTGATGTCGAGCCCGGTCTCCTCTGCCACCTCCCGCACCGCGGCCGTGACCACGTGCTCCCCGGGATCGACCTTGCCCTTCGGGAAGGACCAGTCGTCGTACTTCGGGCGGTGGATGAGCAGGATCTGGGGGGACTTGGCCGGGCCGCGGGGGATGACGGCTCCAGCGGCTTCGATATCGACCCGCAGGACCATGCTCTTAGTCTCACATCACCAGTAGGGGACAGGGGAAGCGAACCCCCGTCAGCTCTCGACGATCACCGTCATCGGGCCGTCGTTCACCGACGCGACCTCCATGTGGGCTCCGAACCTGCCTCGCTCGACGTGAGCGCCGAGCTCCTCGAGACTTCGACAGAACGCCTCGTAGAGCGGCTCGGACACGTGGCCCGGTGCGGCCGCGCTCCAGGTCGGTCTCCGTCCCTTGCGGGCGTCGCCGTAGAGGGTGAACTGGCTGACCACCAGGATCGGGGCCCCGATGTCGGACGCGGAGGCCTCGTCCGCCAGGATGCGAAGTCCCCACGTCTTGGCGGCCATCCAGCCGGCGGTGGACTCGTCGTCGCTGTGGGTCACTCCGAGGAGCACCAGCAGACCGGGTCCCTCGATCGAGCCGACGACGTCTCCGTCGACGGTGACCGACGCCCGGAGGACGCGTTGGACGACTGCCTTCATGCGCGCGCTTTCCTGTCGTGCTCCGGCCCCCTGTGCCGTGACCGGACGAAGTCTGCCACGATGCGACCGTGAGTTCTTCGACCCAGGCCAAGCTCCTCGTGACCGTCGCGCCCACCGGCGCGGAGTCGACGAAGGAGGACGTGCCCAACCTGCCCACCACCCTCTCCGAGCTGGTGGAGACTGCCCAGAGCTGCCAAGCCGCCGGCGCCGCGATGATCCACGTCCACATCCGCGACGGCGAGCACCGCCCCACGCTCGACCCTTCGCGGTTGAAGGACACCGTGGACGCGCTTCGAGAGGGCACCTCTCTCGTGGTGCAGCTGTCCACGGGAGGGTCGGTGCACGACCCGCTGGACGCCCGGCTCAAGGTGCTCGACGCCGCGCCCGACTCGTGCAGCCTCACCATGGGCACCACCAACTTCGGCGACGACGTCTTCATGAACCCGTGGGGCTTCATCTGTGACCTCTATCAGCTGAGCCAGGAGCGGCAGGTCGTCCCCGAGTTCGAGCTGTTCGACCTCGGTCACGTCAACTCGCTGGGCAAGCTCCTCGACACCTACGGCCTCCCGTACGGCGGGCGGGTCCACTGCGACCTGGTGATGAACGTGCCCGGCGCCATGCCCGGCACCGCCGACGCCCTGGTCGCCGCGGTGAACGCGCTCCCGCCCCAGGTCACCAGCTGGTCGGCCACCGGCATCGGCCGCTCGACCCTGACCGTGGCGCTCACCGCCCTTGCCAAGGGCGGACACCTGCGGGTCGGGATGGAGGACGTGCTCACCCTCGCCAAGGGCGTGCCGGTGGAGCACAACTCCCAGCTCGTCGAGCGAGCCGTGGCGCTGGGCCGGATCGTTCAGCGCGAGCCGATGAGCCCGGCCGAAGCGCGAGAGCTGCTCAACATCCGCCCCATCGGCGGTTGAGGAGCCCCGTCTCGAACCCGAGGCTGGAGCCCCGGGAGTCCACGCCCTACTGGCGGACCATGCGGCCCCAGAGGTGGGACTGCAGTTCCTCGCCCATGGCGGCCATGTCGTAGGTCCACAGCAGATCGCCGTCGACCAGCCCGTACATCCGGTGGCCGGCGTTGACCTCCTTGGCGTTCGCCGTGCGGATGACCGCGTCGGTGGCGAGCTCGATCTTGGCGCCCTCGGCCTGGCCGAGGTAGACCTCGGCGATGCCGGTGTTGTGGACGATCAGGAACTCCAGCTCGCCGTCGGGAAGGCACCGCAGGAACCCGGTCTCCAGCGCGCTGTCGCGCACCTTCTCCCCGTCCTCGTCGACGATCCACGACCGGCTCAGGTAGTGGAAGAACGGCCGCCCGTCATGGGCGAAGATCACTTCCTGGCCGAACGAGAAGCGCTCCACGTCCGGGTACTCCCCGTGCCCGCTACCGAACCAGGTGCCCAGCAGCCAGGCGACCGGCGCGCACTCGGGATGGAGGTTCTCCGGGATCTCGAACGCCATCTCGGCGTCAGCGCTCCGCTGGTCGCAGCAGGCGCCACACGACGATCACCGCGACGAGGCCGGTGAAGAGGACGACCAGGGCCATGAGGGTGATGAAGACAGCTTCCACATCACAGATCCTAACCACGCCCGGGCTCGATGGCAGCCGAGGTGCGGATCCGGCG
Source organism: uncultured Actinomycetota bacterium (assembly GCA_963824105.1). Classification (GTDB taxonomy): domain Bacteria; phylum Actinomycetota; class Actinomycetes; order Propionibacteriales; family Nocardioidaceae; genus CAWDVB01. Next base: position 181,022 of record CAWGNN010000007.1, on the reverse strand, counting down.
GTCCCCTCGGGGTCAGCGGCGGCGGTGGCGGGTGATCAGGATCTCCTGCATGTCCTGCAGGGGCGTGCCGTCGGCGGCCCGGCGATGCTGCACCCAGGTGCCGTCGGGCTCCAGCCACCAGCTGGCGATGCTGTCGTCCATGGCCATGTCGAGCAGCTGGCCGACCTGCTCCACGGGGGCCTGGCCCATCAGCTGCACCAGCACCTCGATCCGTCGGTCGAGATTGCGGTGCATCAGGTCGGCGGAGCCGATCCACACCTCGGGCGTCCCGCCGTTCTCGAACCAGACGACCCGGCTGTGCTCGAGGAAGCGACCGAGGATCGAGCGGACCCGGACGGTGGGGGACAGGTCGGGCACCCCGGGACGCAAGGCGCAGATGCCGCGGGTCAACAGGTCGATCGGGACACCCGCGATCGAGGCGCGGTAGAGCGCGTCGATCAGGGCCTCGTCGACGACGGCGTTCGCCTTGATCCGGATCCGCGCCGGGCGTCCGGACTGGTGGTGCTCCACCTCGCGCTCGATCCGCTCGATGAGTCCGCTGCGGATCGACCGCGGCGCGACCAGGAGCTCGTTGTAGTCGGGGTCGCGCGCGAAGCCGGACAGGTGGTTGAACAGGTGCGCCACGTCCAAGGTGATGTGCTCGTTGGTCGTGAGCAGCCCGAAGTCCTCGTAGAGGCGAGCGGTCTTCGGGTTGTAGTTGCCGGTGCCGATGTGGACATACCGGCGGATCCGGTCGCCCTCGTCGCGCACGACGAGCGCCAGCTTGCAGTGGGTCTTGAGCCCGACCAGCCCGTAGACGACGTGGCATCCGGCGTGCTCGAGCTTGCGCGCCCAGCGGATGTTGGCCTGCTCGTCGAAGCGCGCCTTGAGCTCCACGAGCACCAGGACCTGCTTGCCGGCCTCGGCGGCGTCGATCAGCGCATCGATGATCGGGGAGTCACCCGACGTGCGGTAGAGCGTCTGCTTGATCGCCAGCACGCTCGGGTCGTTGGCCGCCTGCTCGATGAAGCGGACGACCGAGGTCGAGAAGGAGTCATACGGGTGGTGCAGGAGCACGTCGCGGCGGCGGGCCGCCTTGAACACGTCGACCGGTGACGAGGTCTCCACCTCGGAGAGCTGACCGTGGGTGGAGGCGACGAAGTTGGCGAACTTCAGCTCCTGGCGATCGAGGTCGGCGATCTCGTGGAGCGCACGCAGGTCGATCGGGCCAGGGAGGCGGAAGACCTCGTCGCCCTCGATGCCGAGCTCCTTGACCAGCAGTGCGAGGACGTGGTCGTCGATGTCCTCCTCGACCTCGAGCCGGACCGGCGGCCCGAACTTGCGGCGGAGCAGCTCCTTCTCGAGCGCGTCGAGGAGGTTCTCGGCCTCGTCCTCCTCGACCTCGAGGTCCTCGTTGCGGGTGACTCGGAACACGTGCACCGCCACCACGTCCATGCCGGGGAACAGCGGCGGCAGCTGAGCGGCGATGACGTCCTCGAGGGGGACGAACCGGTCCCCGCCGAGGGGGACGAAGCGCGCGAAGACCGGGGGCACCTTCACACGGGCGAAGTGCTCCTTGTGGGTCATCGGGTCGCGCACCAGGACCGCGAGGTTCAGCGACAGCCCGGAGATATAGGGGAACGGGTGCATCGGGTCGAACGCCAGCGGCGTCAGGACGGGGAAGAGCCGCTCCTCGAACAGCTGGCGGCACTCGCCCCGCTCGGCCTCGTCGAGGTCGATCCAGCGCAGCAGGTGGATGCCCTCCGTCGAGAGCGCCGGGATGATCTCGTCGTGGAAGAGATCGGCCGCGCGAGGCATCAGCTCGTTGGTCGTCTCCCAGATCAGGTCGAGCACCTGGCGGGGCATCAGCCCTGAGGCGGCCTGGACCGCCACCCCGGTCTTCATCCTGCGCTTGAGGCCGGCGACGCGCACCATGAAGAACTCGTCGAGGTTCGACGTGAAGATCGCCAGGAATCGAGCCCGCTCCAGGAGGGGGAGATCCGGGTCCTCCGCGAGCTCGAGCACCCGCTGGTTGAACCGGAGCCAGGAGAGCTCGCGGTCGAGGAACCGGCCCTCGGGCAGGTCCGGCGCGTTGTCGACGTAGGGGACGTCGACCTCGAACGTCTCCGACTCGTACTCGGTGAGGGCACCGGGGCTGTCCGGGACGCCGCCGGTGGGCAGCGTCTCGGTCTCCCAGTCCGCGTGCGTCTCATGAGTCGACATGTGTCCCATCCTCGCATCGTTGTCTGAGTGCTCGATGCCCAAACCGGGGAACTGGCGACCGCTGCGGCCGGGTCGGAGTGGGTCCGGACGCGACTGAGGGGCGCCGCCTGTGGGGGGAGCGACGCCCCTCGATGTCGCGGCGGATCCGGGGTGGACTCAAGTGCCGCAATACGATTAGTGGGGAACCAATCGACGCTCGAAATCTATGACGCGATGGGTCCCGGTGTTCGCGGAACTACGGAATTCGTTCCTGAAAGTTTCCGGCAAAGCGGACGTCTCGGTCGAGGATCGTGAATCCGTGGCCCTCATAGAGGGCGACAGCCGCAACATTGTCGTCGTCGACATAGAGCTCGACCTGGGTGGCGCCCGCCTGCTGGAGGTGGTCCAGCCCCGCCCAGAGGAGCACTCCGGCAAGGCCCCGCCCGCGTGCCTCGGGGACCAGGCCGAGGACATACACCTCTCCGACTCCGGGGGACACGACCTTCGTCCAGTGGAAGCCGAGCACGTGTCCGTCCTCCTCGGCCAGGAGGAGCCCGTGGGGGTCGAACCACGGCAGCGCCATCCGGGCCCGGAGTCCGGCCAGATCCAAGCGGCCCTGCTCGGGGTGGTCCGCGAAGGCCGCGCGGTTCGCGGCCAGGAACCGCTCCTCGTCCTCGCCGACCCGGAACGCCCGGATCACCACCTCCGGTGGTTGAGCAGGCCGCGCAGCGGCCGCCCCGGGACCATCCAGCTCCCGGCCCATCCTCAGCAGCGCCCGCTCCGGCTGGAACCCGAGCCCGGTCAACAGCCTCCGGGCAGCGGGCAGGTCTCCGTGCGCCCAGGCATACCAGGGCCGGTCCGGGTCTGTGGCCATCGCGGCGGTCGCCAGCGCCCGGCCGAGTCCTCGGCCCCGGCTCGCCGGGCGGACCGCGACAGCGAGCTCGCCGTCGGTCGCGAGCGCGAACCCCTGACCGTCTCGGGCCAGGACGACGCGCGACCCCGCGGCCGAGCCGTCCAGCCGGATCAGCTCCTCCTCGTTGACCGGCGCGAATCCGTCGTGGCGCTCGACCTCGTCGACGATGTCGCGCACCGTGGCTCGCGGGGCCGGGTCATCGGACGCGGAGAGCTCGACGACGTCGAAGTCCGGCATCAGGAGCTGACGGGCTCGCGCTCGACCGACTCCTTGGGGGGAAGGACGAAGCGATAGCCGACGTTGCGCACGGTGCCGATGAGGGTCTCGTTCTCCGGGCCGAGCTTGGCCCGGAGCCGCCGCACGTGGACGTCGACGGTGCGGGTGCCGCCGAAGTAGTCGTAGCCCCAGACCTCCTGCAGCAGCTGCTCGCGGGAGAAGACCCGGCCGGGGTGCTGGGCGAGGTACTTGAGGAGCTCGAACTCCTTGAAGGTGAGGTCGAGGACGCGTCCGCTGACCTTCGCGGTGTAGGTCGCCTCGTCGACCATCACGTCTCCGGACCGGATGATGTGCGCGTCCGGGTCCTCGTCCTCGCGCCGGGCCGCGATCCGTGCGATCGACATCCGGATCCGGGACTCGAGCTCGGCCGGGCCGGCGGTGTTCATCACGAAGTCGTCCATGCCCCAGTCCACCGAGACCACCGAGAGACCGCCCTCGGTCAGCACGATGAGGACGGGAACGTCGGACCCGGTCGTCCGGATCAGCCGGCACAGGTCGCGGGCGTGAGCCAGCTCCTGTCGACCGTCGACGAGCACCAGGTCGACGTCGGGCGCATCGAGGAGCGCGCTCCCCTCGGCGGGAAGGATCTTGACGTTGTGGGGCAGCAGCGCGAGCGCAGGAAGGACCTCGATCGAGGGCTGCAGAGCGCTCGTGAGGAGCAGGATCTGACTCACGGCACCTCCTCTGGCGAGGGTCTCTGCGCCTCATCGTTGAGCCGCCGAACGCACCAGGGCGACAATGGCCGCTCACCGGCGATACGGAAGAATATCGGACATGGCACCCGCCGACGGAACCGTCTCGAAGATCCGCGTCCAGTACTGGGCGTCGGCTCGAGCCCAGGCGGGAGTGCAGGCGGAGGAGTTCGACCTCGCGGAAGGCTCCCTCGCCGACGTCGTGAAGCTCATCCAAGAGCGTCACCCCGAGGCCGACCACCTCCCTGCCCTTCTCGAGGTCTGCTCCTACCTCGTCGGTGACCGCCCGGTCGGTCCGCGCCAGGTCGCCGACGTGCCCGTCCGCGCAGGCGACACCGTCGAAGTGCTGCCGCCCTTCGCCGGCGGCTGACCCCTCTCATCCCTCGAACGCCGGGAATCATCCCGGCGCGGCCGTGGTTTCCTGATGACGTGAGCACCGGACTGTGGGTCGTGATCGCGGTCGTCGCGTTGGCGACGGTCGCTGCCCTGGTGCGCAAGCGCCGGGACGGCCGGTTCTCCCAGACCGCGGCCGATGACAAGCACGCGCCGGAGTCCGGCCTCCTGGCCGAGTCACCGTGGGCGGACGGCTTGGGTGCGCGGGCGACCCTGGTGCAGTTCTCGTCGGTCTTCTGCGCACCCTGCCGGGTGGCGCGCGGAGTCCTGACTCAGGTGGCCTCGCTCGTCCCAGGAGTCGTCCACCTCGAGGTCGACGTCGCCGACCATCTCGACCTCGCCCGCCGTGCTGGGGTCATGCGCACGCCGACCACGCTCGTGCTCGACCCCCAGGGCCGAGAGATCGCCCGAGCCGACGGAGCTCCCAGCGTTGCCCAGGTGATGGCGACCCTGGACCGGGTGCTGGCTCAAGACGCCTGACGCGACCCCTGCAGCAGCGCCACGTCGGCGTCGACCATCAGCCGGGCCAGCTCCGTGGCTCCGGTCTGCGCCTTCCAGCCGAGCAGCTCCTGGGCCTTGGACGGATCACCGATCAGCGCCTGGACCTCCGCGGGCCGCTCGTGCACCGCGTTGTGCCGGACGTGCTCGGTCCAGTCCAGCCCGGCGTGGGTGAACGCCGCCTCGACGTACGACTGCACCGACGTCCCCGTCCCGGTGGCGAGCACGAAGTCACTGGGCGAGTCCTGCTGCAGCATCAGCCACATGCCCTCGACGTACTCGGGCGCATATCCCCAGTCCCGCACCGCCGCGAGGTTGCCCAGCTCCACCCCGTCCTGCAGGCCCGCCGAGATCGCTGCCACCGCCTTGCTCACCTTGCGGGTGAGGAAGTCGTCGCTGCGCCGCGGCGACTCGTGGTTGAAGAGGATCCCCGACACCGCATACATGCCATACGCCTCGCGGTAGTTCACCGTGCACCAGTGACTGAACACCTTCGACACCCCATACGGCGACCGTGGGTGGAACGGCGACCCCTCGTGCTGCGGCGGGGGAGTCAGCCCGAACATGTCGGAGGTCGTCGCCTGGAAGAAGCGGGCGTCGACTCGGGCAGCCCGGAGGGCTTCGAGCAGGCGAACTGTCCCGCCGCTGTTGGTCGACTCCGTGTAGACAGGCGTCTCGAAGGACATCCGAACGTGGCTTTGCGCGCCCAGGTTGTAGACCTCGTCCGGCCGGATCTCGTGCACGAGGTTGGTCAGGGCGGCACCGTCGTTGAGGTCGCCTGGATGCAGGTGTAGACGAGAGGACAACGGTTCGTCGCCGGCACGACCTCCCACCACCGACTCCCAGGAGCGGTGATGCACCAGCCCGTGCACCTCGTAGCCCTTCGACAGCAGGAGCTCCGCCAGATAGGACCCGTCCTGCCCCGTGACCCCTGTGATCAGAGCGCTCGTCATGACGCGTCGTCGGCTGCCGGAGCGTTGCCACGGAACCATGCGACCGTGTCGGCGAGACCGTCGGCCAAGCCGATCCTCGGCTCCCAGCCGAGACTCTTGATGAGCGAGACGTCGAGGAGTTTCTGTGGCGTGCCATCGGGGAAGGACGTGTCCCAGCGGGTCTCCCCGTGGTAGCCGACGGCCTCCGCGACCAGGGTGGCGATCTCCTTGATAGTGACGTCACTGCCGGTGCCGACGTTCACCTGCGACGGCCCGTCGTAGTGCTCCAAGAGGTGAAGGCACGCTGCTGCCAGATCGTCGACGTGGAGGAACTCCCGCCGCGGTGCCCCCGATCCCCAGTTCGTCACAGAGGGCGCGCCGGAGTCGGCCGCGTCCGCGTAGCGACGAATGAGTGCCGGGATGACATGCGATCCCTTCGGCGAGAAGTTGTCGTGGGGCCCGTAGAGGTTGGTCGGCATCGCCGAGATCCATGGCAGCTGATGCTGCCGCCGGACCGCCTGCACCTGAATGATCCCGGCGATCTTGGCGATGGCGTACGCGTCGTTGGTCGGTTCGAGGTGGCCGGTGAGCAGGGAATCTTCAGCGATGGGCTGTGGGGCGAACTTCGGGTAGATGCACGAGGAGCCCAAGAAGAGCAACCGCTCCACCCGCTGCTCGAGCGCTGCATCCATGACGTTGAGCTGGATCTGGAGGTTCTCGGTGAGGAAGTTCACCGGGTAGGTGTTGTTCGCCATGATCCCGCCGACCTTGGCCGCCGCGAGCACAACGTACCGAGGCCGGTTCTCCGCGAAATATGTGAAAACTGCCGGGCGGTCAGTGAGGTCGAGTTCGGCGTGTGACCGACCGATGAGTCCGGAGAACCCTTCCGCCTCCAGGCGCCTCCAGATAGCCGATCCCACCAGCCCACCATGTCCAGCCACGTAGACCGTCGCCGATCTGTCCAACGGTGACGGAGTGAAGTCGAGGTCGCTCATCCGAGCTCGCCGGTCGCCCAGCCGGGCAGCGTGACTGTGTCGATCCAAGCGGCGCCCTCGTGGTTGAGTGCTTCGATGTCCGCATCGACCATGATGCGGGCGACCTGGGCGGTATCGACCTTCGCCTTCCAGCCCAGGAGACGTTCCGCCTTGGAGGCATCGCCGATCAGCGCGTCGACCTCGGTCGGTCGCAGGTAGCGCTCGTCGAACTTCACGTGCTGCTCCCAGTCGAGACCGGCCCGCTCGAAGGCCGCCTGGACGAAGTCGCGGACCGTGTACGACCCCCCGGTGGCCAGAGCGAAGTCGGTCGGCTCGTCGGCCTGCAGCATCCGCCACATACCCTCGACGTACTCGGGGGCGTAGCCCCAGTCTCGGCTCGCATCAAGGTTGCCCAGGTAGACCGTGTTCTCGAGCCCGGCCTTGATTCGGGCCACTGCGCGGGTGATCTTGCGCGTCACGAACGTCTCGCCACGGCGGGGCGACTCGTGGTTGAAGAGGATCCCGTTGACCGCGAACATCCCGTATGCCTCGCGGTAGTTGCGGGTCATCCAGTAGGCGTAGACCTTCGCCGCGCCATACGGCGAGCGCGGGTAGAACGGCGTCTCCTCGTTCTGGGGCGGTGATGTCGCCCCGAACATCTCCGAGGACGACGCCTGGTAGTAGCGGCAGTCGAGCCCCGACATGCGGACCGCCTCGAGCAGCCGCATCGCGCCCATGCCCACGGTCTCACCGGTGTACTCCGGCTCGTCGAACGACACCCGCACGTGCGACTGGGCGGCCAGGTTGTAGACCTCGTCAGGCTGGATCTCGTGGAGCAGCGTGACCAAGCGCGTCCCATCGGTCAGATCGCCGTAGTGGAGGAAGAGTCGCGCACCGGGGTCGTGCGGGTCGCGGTAGAGGTGGTCGATCCGGCCGGTGTTGAACGTCGAGGCCCGCCGGATCAGCCCGTGGACTTCGTACCCCTTGTTGAGCAGGAGCTCGGCGAGGTATGAGCCGTCCTGTCCCGTGATGCCGGTGACCAGTGCCCGCTTCATACTCTCGCTTCTCCCTTCAGTCTCCGCGAGCGACGAGGCCTTGGACCCATGCCACGAAGTCGGCGGCAGCCTTCTCGGGAGAGAGCATGTCATGTACATACCTCAACCCGTTGCGCCCCATCTTCTCCGCCCAGGGGTCTTGGGCCAACCGGAGCGCGGCTTCCAACAACGATCGAGGATCCCCTGGCTCAACCAGGACACCCGCTCCCGACCTCTGGATCTCGATGGCGCTTGCACTGGCCGGATCAGTCGCCGCGAGCACCGGCCGTCCGGACGCAAAGTACGACGTGAGCTTGCTGGGCACCGCCATGCCCCTCAACGTCGGCCGCTCGTTGAGGAGGAGCACGTCGGCTGCGGCCAGCAACGACACATACCTTTGCTCGTCTACTGGATCCATGAAGCAGATGCAATTGAGTCCGTGCGCACGGCCTTCGAGGATCTCGCGCTGGCTTCCGTCACCGACTAGTACGAACTTAATCGCGGCCCCTTCGGCGTCGGCCAAGGCGGCTGCGTCCACCACGGTCTCGAGGGCTTGCTTCGCTCCCATCGCGCCCGTGTGCAGAACTACGGTCTCACCGGCCCCCCAGCCCATCTCTGCTCGGAGGGACCCTCGATCGGCCTCACTGATCTGGCTGGGGGTGATGTGGGTCCAGTTCCGAATGACGGCGACTTTGCGCTCTGGAACCTTGAAGTCGTCCACCAAGGTTGTCTTGAAGCGATCGTGGATGACACTGACAGCGTCGACGGACGTGATCACCTGAGCTTCCACCAGTCGAGCGAGTCTGGCGGCCAAGCCGCCCTCGGCCCCGGTCTCCATGATCCCGAGCGAGTAGATGTCCTGGATCACGAGGCCGATGGGGACGCCCCGGAGCGCCCACCTCCGTTGGAGGATGGCCCAACTCCCGAAGAGGGCCGGGCTAACGAGGATCGCGGCGTCGATCCGGGGGGGCAACTGTCGGCCAGCTCGCACGCCGTAGTCGAGCTCGAAGCGCAGTCTGCTCAGGTTGCTGCCGGGGCGCGGAAGTCTTGGTTGGACCCGAATGACCGAGACGCCGTCCTCGAGTGACTCGCTGGTTCCGGAAACGTGCTCCGGATATGACCACTGAGGGTAGTGGGGCTGGGCCGACACCACGGTTACCAGGTGGCCATGCTCGACAAGGGCCTGCGCGAGTCCGGCGGTGTATGGGGCGATGCCCGTCACCTCGGGCGCGTAGTTCAAACCCAAGATCACGACCTGTGTGGGTGGCCTACCTTCACTCAATGCCCCCACCTCACCCTTTCGCCAGCATCCGGCGTCTCGGTCATCTTCCCGGAGCCTGCGGGCCAGTTCAATTGGCTCAGCAAGGCAGCTCGATGTCGGCGATCTGCGCCATTCGTCGCCGCTACGCTCTGGAGGCACACGGGCTTTGGCAGCCGCTTGGCCGAGTCGAGCCTGTTCACCCTGACTCAATTGGGTCGTGTGGCGGTTCGGAACACGAAAGGGCTTCGCAGATGGGCAGCTCCGGGCACGGTGGGCGGACCTACCGAAGCGCCCGGTTCATCGCGCAGCGAGCGTTTCTCGACTCCTCCCTGTTGGGTGTCGCCTATGTGAACCGGCGGCGTGGGTACGAGGAGTGGAGGATCACAAGTAGCACCAGACTCGTCATGGATGGATTCCCCCGCTCAGCCAATTCGTATGCCAGACATGCCTTCCTCCTGGCGCAAGGCGACTCGAGAGTCTGCGCGGGCCACGCGCACTCCCCAGCCTTGCTGCTCCATGCCCAGCGACGGGGTCTGCCCACATTGCTCATCGTGCGAGACCCGGCCGACTCGGCTGCTTCGCTGATCCAGTACATGCCGTTCCTCACTCCGGCAATCGCACTCCGGGCTTACGTGCGTTTCCACGCCCCGCTGCTCGCCCGTCATGAGGGCATCCTGGTCGCGGACTTCGCAGCGGTGATCGAGGACATGGGGGCGGTGATCCGCGATCTGAATCGACGGTTCCACACTGACTTCACCCCCTACGAGAAGTCCGATCAGAACGAGACACTCGTGAGGGTTGCGGTGGAGGACATGGGTGCTCGCCGCCAAGGTCGACGTCTCAGCGAGTTCACCGTCTCGCGTCCTTCCGCGATGAGGCTTCCTTCATCGGCAGTTATGAGTGGACTCGACGCAAAGGGTGAGAGGCTCCTTCGCGAAGGCAGAGGGCTCTATCAACGGCTCCTCTCCGCGGGGGGCTCGGCCAGGTGACTGGAGAGTGGCCTAGCGAGCGCGCCATGGTCGATGGTGGGTTGCGGAGGGCTCGGCGGAGGCGCTTCGTCAACCTCTCCGTCGGGATCACCAGTCAGGGCGTCACGAGCCTTACGAACGTCCTGTTGGTCGTTGCCTGCGCGCGTTCGGCCACCGCCGAGCAGCTCGGTATCTGGTCGATGGGGTACTCCTTCGTGGTCCTGACGACGACAGTGGTTCGAGCAAGTATCAACACTGCCTTTGTGCTTCGTCTGGGGAGACTCGGTGCTGACGGCAAGTCAAGCGCTCGCGCCCTCTCTGCCCTGGGCATCTCGCTGGCTCTGTCGTTCTTCGGTTCTGGGGTGCTTGCGGTCTGGGCAATTCTTGATGCCGGCAACCGCTGGATGCTTGTCGCTTTGGCCGTGGCCAACGTGGGGGCGGTCATCGAGGACGGTCTTCGCTACCTGGCGATAGCGGTTGGAGAGCCTGGCCGCGCGCTGGCTCTCGACTCGGTCTGGTTGCTGATCTTCATCGGCCTCTCCATCCTCGTGAGTCTCCGTGAACCTGGCACACCAACGGTCGAAACCCTCATCTGGGCAGCAGGTGCATGGGTTGCTGTCCTCGTCGGCTTGCTTTCCAGTCCGCGCCCGTTGACCGAACGGAACGGCGTGCGGCGAGTCTGGCGAATGGTGCGGTCCGACGCTCTCAACCTTGGAGTTGAGGCGGGTGCCAATGCGCTGAGCCTGAACGCGTTGCCATTCATCGCTGCGCTCACGGTGTCCACCGCTCTTGCTGGTGAGCTCCGTGGCGCTCAAGCCCTCTTCGGCCCGATGACCGTCATCGTGGCGGGCGCGATGCCAGTCGCGCTCCGTGAGTATCGAGCTTCGTCCCTACGCGGTCACGACCTCGCGCGGATGTGGATGGCTGGGCTCGCCCCGGTGGCCGTGATCTACGGGCTCATTCTGGTCCTGGTCCCTGACGCTGTCGGAAGGCAGTTGCTAGGGGACTCCTGGTCGGGTGCCTCGCGACTGATCTGGCCGCTCTGGGCCCTGGCGGTGCTCCGGGTACTCGTGTCGGGCATAGCAGTGGTCATGCGGGCGAGAGGGCAGTTGGTCAAGCTGCGGAACCTGACGATCGTGGTGGCAACTCTGGGTGTGGCCCTCGCCCTGATCGGTGGCTTGGTTTGGGGAGAAGAGGCGCTGGTTTGGTCGCTGCCCTTCAGATCTGCGTTGACCCTGGTAGCCCTGCTCCTCATGGCTGATCTCGGGAGGCCGAAGGCGCACGCGGTCCTTTGAAGGGATCGGTGTGACTTGTGAGCGATCGCGCTCGTCCGGAGGTGTGGCGGTGTGGCAATGGCCCAGCAGCCTCGCGCCAGACTTGCCGCTCCGCTCGATCACGAGCGAGGTTGCCCGGGGCGAGACCACGGATATCAGGAAGGTGGAAGGTTAGGCAGCCTGTGCTTGCCCAGGCTCACGTGCCTCAGACCGCAGCACCGTCGCCGTAGGTCCATCTACGATTGTGTCGTTGCGGTTGCGAAGGCTCGTCAGCGAGGGAGCAGGCCTTGTACAACTCGATTGCACGCAAAGTTGCCAGCAAGATCCCACCCATCACCGCACCGATCGTCTCCCGCGCCAGGCGTCCGATCATCGTGAACAGCTTTGGCAGAAGTGGTTCGACCGTCCTCTATCGCTCGATCACTCACTCGGTCGTGTATGGACCCTCGTGGCTCCGTTCCGCGCAACGCAGACTCGTGTCGTCGACGGCTTGGGATCTGAAGACTGCCGAACTGACCACCGGCGCCATCTACAAGTCCCACGACTATCCGCTTCCCTACTCCCGAGAGGAAGACCCACTGGTTCTCTATGTGTTCGGAAGCCCTGTCAACGCCACGCTGTCACTACTGAGGCAGTTTGAGGTTCGCGGTGAGAAGTGGATGCGAGAGCACGCGAGTCATCTTGGCGTGCCACCTTTCTCGAGTCAGGACCTGGAATCACGTGATGCCCTAGCCATCGAGAGCCACCTGCGATCCTGGTTGGATCAACGAGGAATGGACGCCGCGTTCCTTCGCTATGAGACTTTGTGGAGCAATGTTGATTGGCTCTCGGACGTCCTTGGCTTTCCAGTCAAGCTAGAACCATGGGAAGGGCGAGTCAGCCAGACGGAGCTTCCGGGGAGTCTCGTTGAACGCCTCGAGAGTGTCTATGCCAGCAGTGAGCGGCTGGTCACGTCCCTACCGGATGCCTTTGTGAGTTCACGCCAGTAGTTTGAATGTGTGTCGGGCCTGGCTGATGCTCGAGAAGCGTTCGGTAGGACGGCGATCGGGAGGCGGCTGCCTCTGCGGATCGGACCAGATGGTGTGAGAGCCAAGTCAGCGGTGGTGGGCTGCAGCATGCAGGCTGGCGCTTGGATGGCCTTACCCGTTGATCATGCCGGCGCCGACGGTGACGCCGGTGGCCTCGTCGATGAGGATGAAGGAGCCGGTGGTGCGGTTCTTCGAGTAGGGGTCGCAGAGCAGCGGGACGGTGGTGCGGAGTTGGACTCGTCCGATCTCGTTGAGGCCGAGTTCCTTGGTTTCCTGGTCGCGGTGGAGCGTGTTGACGTCGAGTCGGTATTGGACGTCCTTGACCAGGGCTCTGCCCATGCGGGTGGTGTGCTTGATGGCGAGCTTCTGGCGTGGGCGGAGGGGCTCGTTGGTCATCCAGCAGATCATCGCGTCGATGTCCTGGCTGGGCTGAGGTGCGTTCTGCGGTCGGCAGATCATGTCGCCGCGGCTGACGTCGACGTCGTCTTCGAGACGGATGGTCACGCTCATCGGAGGGAAGGCCTCTGTGGATCTCTTCGTTGAAGAGATCGATGCCGGCGATCTTGGAGGACATGCCGCTGGGGAGGACGAGGACCTCGTCGCCCTTCTTGAGGACGCCGCCGGCGACCCTGCCGCCATAGCCGCGGTAGTCGTGGAAGTCGTCGGACTTCGGGCCGGATGACGTATTGGACCGGGAAGCGTGCGTCGACCAGGTCGCGGTCTGAGGCGACGTGGACGTGCTCGAGGTGGTGCATGAGGCTCGGGCCCTGATACCAGGGCATGTTCTCGCTGCGGTTGACGACGTTGTCGCCCTGGAGCGCGGAGATCGGGATGACCTCGAGGTCGGGGGTCGCCAGCTTCGTGGCGAAGGACGTGAACTCTTCGTAGATGTTCTTGTAGATGCCTTCGTCGTAGTCGACGAGGTCCATCTTGTTGACCGCGAGGACCAGGTGGGGGACCCGCAGCAGGCTCAGGATGACCGCGTGACGACGTGACTGCTCGGTGAGGCCCTGCCGTGCGTCGACCAGGACGAGACCGAGGTCGGCGGTGCTGGCGCCGGTGACCATGTTCCGCGTGTACTGCACGTGGCCGGGGGTGTCGGCGATGATGAACTTCCGCGTCGGCGTCGCGAAGTAGCGGTAGGCGACATCGATGGTGATGCCCTGCTCACGCTCGGAGCGGAGACCGTCGGTCAGCAGCGCGAGGTCGGTGTAGTCGTAGCCGCGGGACACGCTGGTCGCCTCGACGGCCTCGAGCTGGTCCTCGAAGATCGCCTTGGAGTCCAGCAGCAGCCGACCGATGAGGGTCGACTTGCCGTCGTCGACGGAGCCGGCGGTGGCGAAGCGCAGCAGGTCCATCTGGCCCTTGCCCTGGGTGTGGTCGGCCATCAGAAGTAGCCCTCTCGCTTCCGGTCCTCCATGGCGGCCTCGGAGAAGCGGTCGTCGCCACGGGTCGCGCCGCGCTCGGTGACCCGGGCGATCGCGATCTCGTCGATGATCTCGTCGATGGTGGAGGCGGGGCTCTCCACGCAGCCGGTCAGCGTCAGGTCGCCGACGGTGCGGAAGCGGACGGTGCGCTCCTCGACCACCTCGCCGGGCCGGCAGGGGTTGAACTCGCTCTCGGTGAGCAGCATGCCGTCGCGCCGGAAGACCCGGCGCTGGTGGGCGTAGTAGATGCTCGGGATCTCGATGCCTTCGCGGCCGATGTAGGCCCAGATGTCCAGCTCGGTCCAGTTGGAGATCGGGAAGATCCGCATGTGCTCGCCCTCGTGGATCTTGCCGTTGTAGAGGCTCCACAGCTCGGGGCGCTGCATCTTGGGGTCCCACTGGCCGAACTCGTCGCGGTGGGAGTAGACGCGCTCCTTGGCGCGGGCCTTCTCCTCGTCCCGGCGGCCGCCGCCGAAGGCGGCGGTGAAGCCGTTCTCCTCGATGGCGTTGAGCAGGGTGCCGATCTGCAGCCGGTTGCGGGAGGTCTTGCCGTCGTCGATGACGATGCCGTCCTTGATGGCCTGCTCGACGCTGGCCACGATCAGGCGCACGCCCAGGCGGCTGACCCAGTTGCCGCGGGTCTCGAGGACCTCGGGGAAGTCGTAGCCGGTGTCGACCTGGAGGACGGGGAAGGGGATCTTCGCCGGGTAGAAGGCCTTCTCCGCGAGACGCATCATCACGATGGAGTCCTTGCCACCGGAGAACATCAGCACCGGCTTCTCGAACTCCGCGGCGACCTCGCGGAAGATGTGGATCGACTCGGCCTCCAACTCGTCGAGCTGGCTCAGCCGGTAGTCGGAATGCGTATTCGACATGGGTGGGAGGGGACCTCTCTTAGGAACAGCAAAGGTCATGGTAGCCACGATCCGGGGGGTGGGCCGAATCGGACGCGGAGCGTGGTTCGGAGACGGCTTGCTGCTCCGGGGCCTTCGGCACCGTTCTTCTCAACCGCCGTTCTTGGGGACGCGCCAGGCGGAGAGGTCGTTGTCGAAGGGGGGCAGGCCTCGGGTGTGGCGGAGCCAGCCCCAGATGAGCGGGCCGATCAGCACCATTGCGGCGCCGGCGATGCCCACCCACACCGGGGGAGCACCCAGCAGGGTGAGCCCGGTGAGGCTCAGGACCATGACGATGCCCCGGCGGATGACCGACTGGGAGACCCAGTGGGCGACGTGGGCTCCCAGGAAGGTGCCCGGTGTCCCGCCGAGGATGAGCGGGATGAGCACGACCCAGGAGACTCCGCCGACGATGACGTGGCCGGCGGCGGCCGCTACCACCAGGGGGACGGCTTGGAGCAGGTCGGTGCCGACGAGGCGGACCGCCGAGAGCGTCGGGTAGAGCAGCAGCAGGGCCACCATCATCAGCGACCCTGACCCGACCGAGGTGACGCCGACCAGGAGTCCGCCGATGATGCCGATGAGCAGGGTCGGGACCGGGCGGACGGTGACCTTGTTGAAGCGGATGACGTTGCCGCCGGTGAGGTAGCGCATCTGGAGATACATGCGGACGGCGTAGGTGGCCGCGGTGAAGAGGAGCGCGGCACCGATGCTGTACTTGAGGAAGCTCTCCTGCTGCTCGGTCGTGCCGAGCGCATTGATCAGGAAGGCGCCGACGAATCCGCTGGGGACCGAGCCGATCACCAGCCACATGACGAGCTTGAGGTTCGGTGCTCCGCGGCGGAAGTGGACGAAGGCGCCGACGGGACGGTTGATGGCGGCGGCCACGAGGTCGTTGGTGACTGCCACGCTCGGGCTGACGCCCAGGAAGATCAGCGCCGGGGTCATCAGGGCGCCGCCGCCCATGCCGGTGAGGCCGACGACGATGCCCACGCCGAAGCTGACCACCAGGACGGCGAGGGCGTCGGTGGTGAGCAGGCTGTTGAGCAGATCAGTCACCGTGGAGGTCCAGGTAGCCCTCGACGGCGAGTGCGGCGAGGACGTCACTGAGGGCGTCCTCGATGGTGCGACCGGTCGTGTCGATCACGACATCGGCGTCGGCGGGTGCCTCGTAGGGGCTGGAGATGCCGGTG
Organism: uncultured Actinomycetota bacterium; assembly: GCA_963824105.1. Taxonomy (GTDB): domain Bacteria; phylum Actinomycetota; class Actinomycetes; order Propionibacteriales; family Nocardioidaceae; genus CAWDVB01. The sequence continues at coordinate 165,085 of CAWGNN010000007.1, read as the reverse complement.
AACTCCGGGATCTCGCCGCGCCGGGCCTTGGCGTAGAGGCCCTTGCGGTCCCGTCGCTCGCACTCCTCGAGCGGCGTTGCCACGTGGATGAGGAAGAAGGCGCCGCCGGCGTCCTCGACCATCTCGCGCACCTGCTTCCTGGTGGCGTCGAAGGGTGCGATGGGGCTGCAGATGGCGACGCCTCTGTGCCGGGAGATCTCCGCGGCGACCCAGCCGATCCTGCGGATGTTGGTCTCCCGGTCCTCCTTGGAGAAGGTGAGCCCGGCCGAGAGGTTCCGCCGGACCACGTCACCGTCGAGGCTGGTGACCGTGCGGGTGCCGTCCTCGAGGATCAGGTCGTGCAGGGCGCGGGCGAGTGTTGACTTGCCGCTGCCGGACAGCCCGGTGAAGAAGAGCACCAGCCCCTGCTCGTCGGTGTCGGGGCGCTCCCGGGCATAGGCGCTGGCGACTTCTTCGGGCAGCTCGCCCTCTCCGGTGACCGCGTGGATCTCGCCGGGGGCGTAGGCGGCGACCACTCGGACGCCGAACTCGTGGTCTGCCTCCGCGTCGCCGCGGCTGGCCAGGGGGACCGCGACCACGGCCGCGTCGCCCAGCAGTGTGGCGGCCGCGCGGGTGGTCCGGATCAGTCCGACGGGGGACAGGCCCTCGGGCGTCCCGGCGCCGGCGAGGGCCAGGAGGACGACCTTCCGTCCCTCGGCTGCCCGTTCGATTCCTTCGAGATCGCTGTCGGTGAGGGGGCCCGCGACCGGCACGGTCAGGGCGCCGGGGTATTGCTCGCTGACCTGGGCTGGGGGAGAGGTAGAGGTCGCGGAACGGTCCGAACTGGTGGTGGGTGAGCGCCTGGACCTGGCCGACGATGCCGACGCCGCCCTCGGCGTCGTAGGTCCCCTCCACCGTGACGCGGGCCAGAGGCAGGCCCTCGGGATCCACCAGCTCGAGTCCCTTGCCCGGCTGCTCGCCGATCCTCTTGGCGACCTCGTCCGGGACCGCCAGAGTCACCGTCCCGCCCGGGCCCTCGAAGCCGGTGAGCGGTGCGAGCACTCCGTGGGTCAGCAGCTCCAGATCGTCGAGCTCGCGGGGGGAGGGGCAGTGCTGGGGCCAGGACTCGGGGAGGTCCGTCATGAGTGCGACACTCGACGGAGCCACCCGGCCGTGTCAAGTTGTGCGAAATGGGCGTGGCGGCGCGGTGCAAGTGGGCTCGGCCGACACTGATCGTTCTCGTGGACCCCTGCGGGAGAACTGACTCCCGGACCGGGCTCAGCTCCGATCCAGCAGCCTCAGCAGGTAGGTGCCGTAGCCGCTCTTGACCAGCGCCTCGGCTCGGGAGGCGAGCTCGCCGTCGGACAGGAAGCCCATCCGCCAGGCGACCTCCTCGGGGCAGCCGATCTTCAGCCCCTGCCGGCTCTCGATCGTGCGGACGAAGAGCCCCGCATCGGCAAGCGAGTCGAAGGTGCCGGTGTCCAGCCAGGCGGTGCCCCGCGGCAGCACTTCGACGTGGAGCGCCCGCTGCTCCAGGTAGATCTGGTTGAGGTCGGTGATCTCCAGCTCGCCACGCTTGGAGGGGGACAAGGACTTCGCGTGAGCGACGACGGTCTCGTCGTAGAAGTAGAGGCCGGGAACGGCCAGGTTGCTGCGGGGACGTTCGGGCTTCTCCTCCAGCGAGACTCCGAGTCCCTTGTCGTCGACCTCGACGACGCCGTAGGCCGAGGGGTCGGCCACCTCGTACCCGAAGATGGCTGCCCCTTGGACCCCGCGGTAGCGCTGGAGGCGAGTGCCCAGCCCGGGGCCGTAGAAGATGTTGTCCCCGAGGACGAGCGCCACCGGCTCATTGCCGATGAACTCCTCGCCGATGAGGAACGCCTGGGCGAGCCCGTCAGGGGAGGGCTGCACGGCGTACTCGATGGAGATCCCGAAGCGCGACCCGTCGCCCAGCAGCCGGGTGAACGCATCGGCCTCGTGCGGCGTCGTGATCACCAGGACATCGCGGATCCCCGCCAGCAGCAAAGTGCTCAGCGGGTAGTAGATCATCGGCTTGTCGTAGACCGGGAGCAGCTGCTTACTGATCCCTTGAGTGATCGGGTGCAGCCGCGATCCGGTCCCGCCGGCGAGGATGATGCCGCGCATGGTTGCACCCTAGTTGGCGAGGGCGGCTCAGGTCCGGCGAACGACTGTCGCTCCCCGGATCACTGCGCGGTCCCCCTAGGATCGACGCATGGAGCGGGTGCTCGTGACCGGAGGAGCCGGGTTCATCGGCGCGAACTTCGTCCGGTTCCTCGTCGAGAACACCGACCTCGACGTGACCGTGCTCGACAAGCTCACCTACGCGGCCAGCCCGGAGGCGTTGGAGGTGCTGCCGGGCGACCGGGTCCGGCTGGTGGTGGGAGACGTTGCCGACTCGGCCGCGGTCGACCCGCTGGTCGCCGCGTGCGATGCGGTCGTCCACTTCGCGGCTGAGTCCCACAACGATCGTTCGCTGGCCAACCCGACACCGTTCATCCAGACGAATCTGGTCGGCACCTTCACCGTCCTCGAGGCGGCGCGGCGTCACGGCGTCCGGCTGCACCACGTCTCGACGGACGAGGTCTACGGGGACCTTGCCCTCGACGATCCGGCCCGGTTCACCGAGTCCACGCCGTACAACCCGAGCAGTCCCTACTCGGCTTCGAAGGCCGGCTCCGACCTGCTCGTCCGGGCCTGGGTCCGCTCCTTCGGGGTGGAGGCCACACTCAGCAACTGCTCCAACAACTACGGCCCCTGGCAGCACATCGAGAAGTTCATCCCGCGCCAGATCACCAACCTGATCGACGGGGTCAGGCCCCGCCTCTACGGGGCCGGCGCCAACGTCCGCGACTGGATCCACGTCGACGACCACTCGTCGGCCGTGCTCGCGATCCTGCAGCGCGGCCGGCCAGGCGAGACCTACCTGATCGGCGCCGACGGCGAGCGCAGCAATCGTGAGGTCGTCGCGATGGTCCTGGAGGCCTTCGGCCGTGACCGTGACGACCTCGACCTGGTCGCCGACCGTCCCGGTCACGACCTGCGCTATGCGATCGACCCGTCCAAGCTGCGCGCCGAACTGGGCTGGGAGCCTGCCCACGCCGACTTCGCCGCAGGCCTTGCCGAGACGGTGGAGTGGTATCGCTCGCATGAGGACTGGTGGCGTCCCCACAAGGAGTCCGTCGAGGCCACCTACGCGGAGAGCGGCCAGTGACCGCCTCGCACGACGTGAGCGACGCACCGATCCGGGGGATGCGGATCGTCACGCCTCCCGCTCCATCACGACCAGCGGGGCTGGTTCAAGGAGGCCTGGCAGCGCGAGCGCATGGTCGCGCAGGGGCTCCCGGACTTCCAGCCGGTCCAGAGCAACGTCGCCTTCAGCGAACGGCGAGGGGTGACCCGCGGCTTCCACGCCGAGCCCTGGGACAAGCTGGTCACGGTGGCGACCGGACGCGTCCTGGGGGCCTGGGTGGACCTACGGGCCGGGGACGGGTTCGGCCGCGTCTTCAGCCTCGAGATCGACCCGAGCGTCGCCGTGTTCATCCCGCGTGGTGTGGCCAACGCCTACCAGGTGCTCGAGGACGCCACCTCCTACGTCTACTTGGTCAACGACCACTGGCGACCGGACATCGACTATGTTGCGGTGGCGCTCGACGACCCCGATGTCGCCGTCGACTGGCCGGTCCTGCTTGGCTCCGCGGAGATCTCCGAGAAGGACCTCCGCAACCCGAGGCTGGCTGAGGTCGAGCCCTTCCCGGAGCCGCGGGCACTCATCCTGGGCGCCGACGGTCAGGTCGGTCGGGCGTTGCAGACGGCCTTTCCGGACGCCCACCCCGTGGGTCGCGCAGAGCTCGACCTGACCGACTCCGACCAGGTCAGGGCATGGCCGTGGCACTCCTACGACGTGGTCCTCAACGCTGCGGCCTTCACCGGCGTCGATAAGGCGGAGTCACCGGAGGGTCGCCGCGCGGCCTGGGCGCTGAACGCCTCGGCTCCCGCCCTCCTGGCCGAGGTCACGCGGGAGCACCGGCTGACCCTGGTCCACTTCTCCAGCGACTACGTCTTCGACGGCACCGCCGAGTCCTACGACGAGAACGCACCGCTGTCGCCGCTCGGCGTCTACGGCCAGTCCAAGGCTGCAGGTGACCTCGCGGTGGCCGGCAACCCGCGTCACTACATCCTGCGGTCGTCCTGGGTCGTGGGGGACGGACCCAACTTCGTCCGCACGATGCTGCGGTTGCGCGAGGGCAGGGGACTCTCCCTCCGTCGTCGACGACCAGCGCGGTCGGCTCACCTTCGCCGACGAGATGGCCCGAGCGGTGCGCCACCTGATCTCCGTTCGTGCGCCTTTCGGCACCTACAACTGCACGGGCGACGGCCCGGTGGTCGCTTGGGCCGACATCGCCGAGGCGGTCTTCACGGCTGTGGGACACCCGACGGGTGCCGTTCGCCGGGTGTCTTCCGAGGAGTTCGGTGCCGGGAAGTCCCTCGCCCCTAGGCCGCGCAACAGCGCTCTCGACCTGGCGAAGATCCGCGGCACCGGGTTTGAGCCCGAAGTCTGGTCAGCGGGTCTGACCAGATACCTCGCTCGCTAGCCGACCGGCTCCCACAGCAAACTCCTCAGACGGGTGATCCCCTCGGAATCGGGCGGGGAAGCCAGCCTCGTGAGCAGCCAGGGGTAGCGGCGGTAGAACGTCCACGCTGACCGGAACTCGTGGCGCCACGCGGTGTAGTTGGCTCCTGTGGTGGCCCGCGCCCAGGAGTGCATCCAGCGGTGGCTCGGGTCCACGACGACGCCCAGCCCCTGTTCCCAGGCGCGCAGACCGATCTCGTGGTCCTCGTAGTAGATGAAGTAGGAGTCATTCCAGCCGCCGAGACGGCGGAAGTGCTCGGTGAGCCCGCCGACCGCTGCCCCGATCACCCACGCAACGTAGGTGGGCTCGGTGAGGTCAAGGCGCATGTAGTCGGCGAGGCGACTTCCGGGGAGCTTGACGTTCCGGTGGGCGAGCTTGTCGGTCAGATACGGAAGTCCTCGGGAGTTCTGCTGGGTCTCGCCGTTGGGGAACACGAGCTGAGGCGCGACCAGACAGTTGGTCTCTGTGGCGAGCGTCCCGAGCGCGGGCAGATCACCCCACTTCACCGTGACGTCGGGGTTTGCGAACAGCACGAACTCCGTCGACGTCTCGGCCAGCGCCGCGTTGTTGGCGGCGCCGAACCCGACGTTCTTGGGGAGCTCGATCACGTCGGCTCCGAGCTCCCTCGCCACCGCCACCGAGTCGTCCTGGGACGCGTTGTCCACCACGATCCATCGGGCGTGGGAAGGGACGGGCGTGGCACTCCAGCACTCGCGCAGCTTGTCGGCCGAGTTGTAGCTGACCGTGATGACCGTCCAGGCGTCCATGCGGTCTGAGCTCTCCGTCACGCTGATCGACTCCCCCATCGCCACCAAACGGCCCCCACAAGGAGCCCGAGGCCCTCGGCTACCCCTATCCGACGCCTCCCGATGCAAGAGAAGACGGCCACGGCAAGCCGCCGGAGTGGGCGGCTCGTCGCGATCGCCGACACCACGGATCGCTCGGGGACGTCGGCATTCGCGCTCCTGATCAGCAGGTTCTGCGCCATCGTGACTCTCCACCCCCATCGATCGAACGCCAGATAGTGCAGGCGGGAACCCTCACCTGCCGCCCGCCCGAGACGCTGGAACTTCTGAGTCATGGTCTCGCCGTACTTCTCCCCGACGACGTTTCCCCCGTGCTGCACGTAGTCCTGCAAAGGTTCAGCCGTCGCCTCGAGCGTGCCGAGAGCCGCGCAGCAGGCCGCGACCCAATGGTCGTGGTAGGCCGCGTTCGTCGGCTCGGGGAAAGGAAGAGCCATGTCCAGGGATTCTCGGCGAAACAACATCATCGCTCCGGACATGGAGTTGTTGAGGAGAAGATCGGACAAGCGGCCGGGGTTGCGACGAGTCACACCAAAGACGCGCCCATCTTCGCCGACGACCCGTGCCTGCGTGGTCACTGCGCAAAGCCCGGGGTCTGCACTCAGCCGGTCGACCAGGACCTGAAGCTTCTCGGGGTACCAATAGTCGTCCTGATCGGCGAGGGCGACCCACTCCGCGTCGGGTGGCACGAGCTCGAGCAGTCTCTCGAAGTGGCGGTAGACGCCGACCCGTTCGGGGAACTCCCGGACCGTGAACCTCGGATCGCCAGCTGTGAGAGAGGTGGCGAGCTCCCTTGCTGCTGGGTCGGGCCCGTCCAGCCCGATCGCGCAGGTCCAGTCAGCTAGCGATTGGTCGCGAATGGACTGGACCTGGCGTCGGAACAGTTCGGCCTCGGGGCGGTACACCGCTAGGACGACTGCCCCAAGGCTCGCCTGTCCTTGAACGGGCATCACGACATCGATCCTGGGCTGCTGCCAATCGCCACGGGGCTTGATCCGTCGTTGGCGCGTAAGGACGGTGGGCCGCCCGGGGCCAGAGCACCGGAAAGGCGATGCCCTTCGTTCATTGCTGCCTCGGCCATGCTTCGCACACTAGGGCTTCAGTGAGCGACCAGCCGGGACCCTCGGCTCACGGCGATAGAGCCGCAACTCTCGCTGCATGGATCGCATGTCCCTCAAGCCCTTGACCACCGCCTCACGTCTGCGGGACCCGGCGGCCCAAAGCAGGAACCTTGTCTCAGGCGTCTGGCGCAACCCCGGGTTTCGCTCGAGGCTGCGTCTCGATTCACTCACCATCCCGGGATCCCCGGCCAGGATCGCACTTCTGAGGACCTCGAGCTGCGCGGCGGCGACCGCGTCGGCTCGGGTGTCGGACGACTCATCGGCGGCATCGCAGAAGTCCTCGATCATGCGAGCGCAACCCTGCACTGCTGAGAGACGAGACGCCCACCCGCGATTGACGCTGGAGCCGGCGACGCGGCGGTAGGTGGAGGTGCTTTCCGGGACGAATGAGAGGTTGCTGGTTCTGCTCACGTGGAGGAAGAGGGGCCAGTCCGCGTAGGGATATGCGTCGATCCGCGGAGTTGAATTCATGGCCTGGTCGAGCAGGGTCCTGCGAACCATGACCGTGCAAGTCTGGATGAAGTTGCCAAGCAGGAGGGACTCGAACACCGAGCCCTGGGGTATCTCTGGCAGGACCGAGACGTCGCGGCGTGCTCGCCATCGACCACGTCGCTGGATGATGTGGTCGAAGGCGGTGTGGACTAGCCCTACGTCGGGCGAACCGTCCAGGACAGCTGACTGAGTGAACAACTTCAGCGGGTCGTGCCAATAGTCGTCCCCCTCGCAGTAGGCAACGTACTCACCGCGCGCGGAGTGAACCAGTGAACGGTGATTGGCGTGCATCCCGAGGTTCCGCGATGGGCGGAGAACTCGGATCCTGTCCGGATATCTGTCGGCGTAGTCGTCGACGATGTGACCGGTGTCATCGGTGGATGCGTCGTCGCCGATGAGGATCTCGACCTCAAAGGGAAAGTCCTGTCCCAGCACGCCGTCGATGGCGTCGCGGATGTACGGCCCGTGGTTGTAGGTGAGCATCAGCACGCTCACTTTGGGCGCGGACGTCATTCGCCAGCTTCCTCACCACGCCGGTGACGGGACCGGAGCATCGAGTACACGTCCTGCGCCGGTTGCAAGCGCATGATCCATGCCAGGGCGAGGAAGACCGGTCCCATCAGGATCGCGCCACAGAGCACAGCAAGGGCGGGACTCCCGGCAAGGATTCCCGATAGCGCGTAGGCAGCGAGAGCCAGCGGCGCGGCAATGAGCGTGATCGGGAGCACGTCGGCGAGTTGCCGAAGAAGTCCGTAGCCCATGCTCCTACCTCCGATCCAGGTGTTGATCACGAGTGCAATGACCGCGAAGACGAGCTGGCCCAGTGCGACGCCCTGGATCCCAAAGAAGGCACCGCCGATCAGCAGGCCGATTCCGATGGGCTTCTTGGCTACCTCGACGCTGAAGTATCTCCCTGAGTTCCCCCGGCTCAGGAGGATCTGCAGGTTGATTACGTGGAGCGGCCAAACAAGTCCCGCCAAGGAAAGGATCTGAAATACGGGCACGGCATCGACCCACTGGGGTCCGAAGAGCAGCCTCACCAACGGTTGTGCGCAGGCAGCTAGCCCCAGCATGAGCGGCACATTGGCGAGCATCGAGAGCCGAGACACACGTCGGACCGTGGCGCTGAATCGCTCCAGGTCATGGGCGACTCGCGAGAACAGTGGAAGGGTGATCCGGTTGATTGTGGAGGACAACAACGCAACCGAGAACTGCTGGGCGCTATCCGCTCGGTTGTAGAGGCCGACGTCGAAGGCCGAGTAGCCCCGCCCGAGGACGACCGCGTACGCGCGGGTGTAGATGGTGTCCGAGATCTGTGCGAGGAAAACGAAGCCACCAAATCTGAACAGACTTCGGGCTGCTCGGGCGCTGAACTCAAACGAGGGCACCCATTCAGAAGCGATCCAAAGAACCGCCGTCGAGAGCGCCGACGCGAGGATCATCTGGACGGCCAGAGCCCAAACGCCGAAGCCAAGCCAGGCCATGATGATCGCCACCGCGCCCGATCCGATGGCACCTATCCCGCCGGAGAGTGCAATCGGTTTCAGATTGAGGCTGCGGTTCAGCAGAGCGGTCTGCACAGAGCCCAGTGCGGTCAGGGGGATGCTCAAAGCCACGGCGGGCATGATGTGGGCCAACGTGGATGCGTCATAGAAGCGGGCGATCTCGGACGCCAGAAGAACAACGACTACTGCGAGACCAATCGACGACGTGAGATTGATCCAGAAGGCGGTCGACTTCTCGACCTGGCTCAACCGTGGCCGCTGGATCAGGGCGACGGCGAAGCCGCCGTCGGCGAGCACTCTTGCGGTCGCTGTGAAGAAGCTGGCGATGGCGATGACGCCGAACTCGGAGGGAGTGAGCAGCCGTGCGAGCACGATTGTCGCGGCGAACTGAACCCCTTGGCGCAGCAGAGTGTCCGCGAGGCTCCAGAAGGTCGCTCGCTTCGCTTCGCTCTCAGAGGTGGCGTGCTCCATGTCCGCGTCAGGGCTTAGAGGCCTCGACGATGACCTCGTTGTGGAAGGGACGGCACTCTAGGGCGGTGAGCTCCTGGTGCGTGGACTCTCTCCAATTCACTCGCTCGATCGAGTCGAATCCCACCTCGGCGAGCAAGGAAGCCAGCTCCTCGAAGTCGTACAGGTACAGGTGGCCCCAACTGCGCATCCCCTCGTTGAGCAAGGCGCGTCGGCTTGCGGAGACCCAGCTGACGTCCTCCCACTCGTCGAGGGGACCATTGAGGTAGACGTTGACGAGTTCCTCGAGATCCGGGGTGCTGAGCCGTAGCACGCCCCCCGGACGGAGGGCCCGATGAACATCAGCGAGAAGTCTCGCTGCGTCCTTCTTGGTGATGTGCTCGATGAAGTGCTCCGAGTAGGCGTAGTCCAGGTTGAGGAGCGAAGTGGGCAATCCCCGGCGGAGGTCCCAGGCTGTCACACCAGGCAGCCCCAGCAGGTCCACGTTGGTCCAGCCGGGGATGATGTTGTCGCCGCACCCCAGGTGGAGTCGTGATGCTGAGCGCAGCTCGCGACGCGAACGAGGTCGGCTGGCTAGGGAACGGGCCGTGAGTCGTGCCTGCAACAGGACGCGTCGGATCCGACCTAGACCCTGCACGGCAGTCGGTGGCAGATCGAGGATTCGCACCGGACTTCCTCTCTTCGTGGGTCACTGGGCATATTGAGTGGCCAGACATTTCGCCATGCCTGCCTAGTTCTTTCTCGCGGCAGGAACCCCCGCCATGAATGCGCCGGGTTCGACATCTCGAATGATGCAGGCGCTAGCAGCAATCTTGGCGTCACGACCCACCAGCAGCGGTTGGTCAGAGGTCCCGTTCACGACTGAGGCGCCAATGCCGAGGAAGACTCCTGGCTCCACCGTCACATGGCCTGCGAGATGCACGCCGGGCGAGAGGGTGACGTAGTCGCCGAGCACCACATCGTGTGAAACTGTGCAGCCGAAGTTGATGTGAACATGGTTCCCAATGACGGTGTCGATTGAGATCACGGTCCGTGCGAATACCACAGCACCTGCTCCAAGGATCGCGCCATCGCCGATCACCGCCGTCGGATGAACCAGAGTTCTCGGTGGGATCGCTCTGGCCTCTAGTAGTTCGGCCCCGCGCCTTCTGAGCGCCGGATCCCCCACAGCTGCTACGTATTCGGCTCCGATTGGCTCGACCTCGTCCACGTGGACTACAGGTAGCCCGGTGGCTGAGTTCGGGATGTACCTCTCGTCATCAACGACGAACGTCAGCTCGGCCTCAGGGCCAAGCACCTGGCGTGCGAGCCAGGAGGTTTCTCTGCCATGTCCACCTGCTCCGAAGATGTACAGCCGTACCGGCCGCGAAGTGCTCACTGGCTGCACCTCCAAGTGATCAGGTCGCAAATCCGGTCGACTTGGCTGGCGTCCAGGCTTGGACCTGTCGGCAGCACGAGGACTCGCGATGCGACGGCTTCTGTTTCGGGCAGGGTGACCTGCGCGTATCTCGCGTCGCTGGCGTAGGGCTCCATGCGGTGGACTCCGGGCCAAAAGTACCTGCGGGCCAGCACGTTGCGGGACTGCAGATAGTCCAGGAGTTCATCCCTGGTCGTTCGGCACTCGGGGCCAACTTCCACGACGACGTACTGAAAGTTGTGCTTTGCCTGACCGAGGAAGTTCGAGATGGCGAGACCTGGGAGAGCACTGAGTCTCCCCAGGTAGCGGTCGTAGTGGGCCCGGTTGGCTGCCTGAACACTGGCGAGCCCAGGCAGGCCGGCGAGCCCCATCGCCGCGTTGGGCTCGGCCATCTTGGCGTTTGTGCCGAGCGAGACGACCTTGTCCGCGCCGGCAAACCCGAAGTTGCGGAGAAGTCGAGCCCTCTCAGCGACCGAACCGTCGTTGGTTGTGATCGCCCCGCCCTCGAAGGTGTTGAAGTACTTGGTGGCGTGGAAACTGAACACCTCGGCGTCCCCAAACGTCCCCACCATCCCTGCGTCTGTGCCCGAGCCGAAGGCGTGCGCTGCGTCGAAGAGCAAGCGAAGGCCGTGACGGCGCGCCACGTCAGACAGCGCATCGACGTCGGCGGGGCGTCCCCAGAGATGAACACCCAGGATGGCCGACGTCTTGGGAGTGATCAGAGCCTCGACGGAGGATGGGTCGATGTTGTGCGTCGTTGGGTCGATGTCCGCGAAGACGGGTTCCAACCCGATCCAGGTCATGGCATGCGCGGTTGCGACAAAGGTGAAGGCCGGCAGGATGACTTGGCCGGAGAGGCCGAGTGCCCGCGCAGCGATCTCCAACCCAAGGGTTGCGTTGGCGGTCGTCACCACGTGCTCGACGCCGAGAAGACCCGCGATTCGTTGCTCGAGTTCTCTGACGAGCGGGCCGTCGTTGGTGAACCAGCGCCGCTCGAACGCCGAGCTTAAGAGGTTAAGGAATAGCTCCTCATCGCCGACGTTGGGTCGTCCCACGTGCAGCGGGGTGTCAAAAGCCTTCGGTTCGCGGCTGGTCATCGGATAAACCGTACTGGCCCCGCCGCTGAAAAGCGGGTAGCCGTTGATCATGCCGGCGCCGACGGTGGCTTCGTCGATCAGGATGAAGGAGCCGGTGGGGCCGTTCTTCGAGCACCGGCCGCGCGGCAGCGGCACGGTGACCCGTGCCGGGACTCGGATGGGTCCGTGATGACAGGTGACCCGACCGAAACCCTTTCGCCCGGACGCGCCGATGCCGGGAGCCGACGCTCCGCGTCGTCATACTGAGGGCAACAGTGCGTCGGACCGAGGAGACATCTCCGGTGGAGCAACTGCGGAGGGATCTCCGCCGCGTCGTCCTCAGGATCGCGATTGCCGACATCGTGGTGCTGGCGCTGGCGATCTGGGGGGCCTGGCAACTCCGACTCCACCTGGGCATCTGGCCCAATGAGCTGAGCAGCGGGATCTATCCGCTCCAGATCGTCGGTGCCCCGATCCTGCTCGTCTGGCTGGTCATGCTTGTTGCCGAAGGGGCCTACTCGTTGCGTGTCCTCGGTGAGGGCCCCGAGGAGCCGCGGCGGATCACCCGGGCGTCGCTGCTCACGGCGGGGGCGGTGGCGCTGATCTTCTATCTCGCCCACTATCCGCTGGTCCGCGGCTACATGCTGGCCGTCTTCCTGTTGGGCATACCGGCCCTCCACCTGGAACGCCTGATCGGCCGACGGCTCCTCCATCGCGCTCGGCGCAACGGGAGGCTCACTCATCGGGTGCTCGCGGTGGGTGCGGCCCAGAGCGTGGCGGAGGTGGCCGCCGTTCTTGAGCGGGAGAAGCAGGTGGGGATGCACGTGGTCGGTGCCTGCCTCACTGACGCCCCTGCTGGTGAGATGCCGGTCCCGGTGCTCGGGACGGTCGACGAGCTGCTTGCCATCGCCCGGGACCAACAGGCGGACACTGTCTTGGTGGCGCGGGGTGGCTTCGAAACCTCCGCCGAGCTCCGCCGGGTCACCTGGGAGCTGGAGGACTCCGGACTCGACGTGGTGATCGTGCCGTCGATGACCGATGTCGCCGGTCAGCGCCTCCAGATGCGGCCGGTTGCGGGGCTCCCGTTGCTGCACCTCGAGCCGCCGACGGCGCGGGCAGGCCGGCGGGTGGCAGAAGCGGCTCTTCGACCTGGTCGCCTCGTCAGTGGGGCTGGTGCTGGTCTCTCCGCTGCATCGCGGCGCTGGCGATCATCATCTGGTTCCAGGACCGCGGGTCCGGTCCTCTTACCGGCAGGAGCGCGTCGGACGTGGCGGCGAGGTGTTCCGGATCCTGAAGTTCCGGTCCATGTATGTCGACGCCGACGCCCGAGAGGCCTCGTTGCGCGAGCACGACGAGCATGAGGGTGCCCTCTGGAAGATGGCGGACGATCCCCGCGTCACCCCGATCGGCCGGTTCATCCGCCGCTACTCCTTCGACGAGCTGCCCCAGTTGCTCAACGTGATCGCCGGGGACGATGAGTCTGGTCGGGCCCGCGCCCCCAGCAGCAGTGGGAAGTCGACACCTACGACTCGGACATGCATCGGCGGCTCGCGGTCCGACCGGGGATGACCGGCCTCTGGCAGGTGTCCGGGCGGTCCGATCTGGCCTGGGAGGAAGCGGCCCGGCTGGACATCTTCTACGTGGACAACTGGTCGATGGTCGCCGACCTCCTCATCCTCGGCAAGACGGTCCGGGCGGTTCTGGCCGGTCGAAGGCGCCTACTGAGGCTTTTCCGGGAGTGAGCGACAATGGCCCCATGACCGAGCCGTATCGCAGTCCCCTCCTCGACCTTCCCGGCGCCGTCGCGGCCGACGGAGTCGATGCCGGTGTCGCCGCGCACTACGGCTCGTTCGTGCACGAGCAGCGGCGGCTGGTAGGGGGCGGACGGGTTCGTGGACCTGTCGCACCGTGAGGCGTTCGTCGTCTCGGGTGCGGACCGGCTGACCTTCCTGCACTCGCTGACCACCCAGGACTTCGACCACCTCGACTCCGGCGTCCCGACCTCGGCACTGGTGCTGAGCCCGCAGGGGCACGTCGAGCATCACTTCTTCGGGTCCGACAACGGGGAGTCCTTCGTCGGGCACACCGAGCCGGGTCGGGCCGAGGAGCTGGTGTCGTTCCTGGACTCGATGCGCTTCATGATGCGGGTCGAGGTGCGGCGTGAGCCCGACCTCGCCGTGTTCTGGCGGCCACGCAGCGCGGCGGACGCGGTCTTCGACCTGGTGCCGCGCGTTGACGTGCTCCGCTATGCCGAGTCCGCGGGAGAGCCCTGCGGGCTGTGGGCCTACGACGCACTCCGGATCGCCCGCGGTGAGCCGCGTCTTGGCTTCGACACCGACGCTCGCACCATCCCCAACGAGGTCGGCTGGATCGGGACCGCGGTCCACCTGCAGAAGGGCTGCTACCGCGGCCAGGAGACGGTGGCCCGCGTGCACACCCTCGGGCGACCGCCGCGACGCCTGACCCTGCTGCATCTCGACGGCTCGATGAACCGGCTGCCCGCGGTCGGCGCCGAGCTCGTCTCGCAGGGCAAAGCCGTCGGCTTCGTCGGGAGTAGCGCCCGGCACCATGAGCTCGGCCCGATCGCGTTGGGGATCGTCAAGCGCAACGTCCCGGTCGACGAGCAGCTGGACGCGGACGGGATCCCCGCCAGCCAAGAGATCCTGGTCGACCCAGAGGTGGGCCTGCACGTCCGACCGAGGCTCGGCTGATGCTGACCCGCCCGCCTCTGCGGTTGAGGAGGCTGTCCGGTCCTGCCTTCGGGGCGGCGCGATGAGCGACCCCCACCGGGCGCACGCGAGTGAGACCACCCGCGAGGGGTGGCAGGAGCTGTTGCGGGAGAAGGGGCATCGGCTGACTCCGCAGCGGGAGATGGTGCTCCGCGCGGTCGACCGGCTGGGGCATGCCACGCCGGACGAGGTGCTGCAGGCGGTCCGTGAGGAGTCCAGCGCTCTCAACGTCTCCACGGTCTATCGGACCCTCGAGCTGCTCGAGAGCCTCGGCCTGGTCCGCCACTCCCACCTGAGCGACCGGGCTCCGACCTACCACTCGACCACGGGCCCGCAGCACGCCCACCTGGTCTGCCGCTCGTGCGGGTCGATCGCCGAAGTGACACCCGAGCAGCTCGCCCCCGCAGTGCGGTCCATCGATGCCGAGCAGGGCTTCTCGGTCGACGTCGGGCACCTGGCGATCTTCGGGCTGTGCCGGGACTGCCGCGCTGCGTTGGATCACCAGGAGTAGCCTGCGGCCGTGTCCGATCGGATTGCCGTGCCCCCTCAGATCGCCGAGATCGTTCGCAGCGGATTCGTCGAAGGCCATCACTACGGGTCCGTGGTGGTGGTCGGCCCCGACGGGTCTCGTCTGCTCGATATCGGCACCACCACCGTCCCGATCCTGCCGCGGAGCAGCAACAAGCCGCTCCAGGCCCTGGCGATGATGGGTGCCGGGCTCGACCTGCCCGACCCCTTGCTGGCGCTCGCTGCGGGCTCCCACTCCGGGGAGCCGATGCACATCAAGGGGGTGGAGGAGATCCTCGCGTCCGCGGGGCTCACCCCCGACGCGCTGCAGACGCCTGCGGACTACCCCCTCGACGACACCGCGCGTGAGCAGGTGATCGCGGCGGGCCAGGGTCGGAGCCCGATCCTGATGAACTGCTCGGGCAAGCACGCCGCGATGCTGGCCACCTGCGTCCTGAACGGCTGGGACACCACGACCTATCTGGCGCCGGACCATCCGCTGCAGCGGCACATCAGCGACACCTTCGCCGAGCTCACCGGTGAGCCGGTGGCCCATGTGGCGGTGGACGGCTGCGGCGCACCGCTGCTGTCGGCCTCCCTCGTCGGGCTGGCGCGCGCCTTCGGTCACCTGGCCGTCGCCACGGCGGGAGACCAGAGGCGGCTCGCCGACGCCATCAGGACGTTCCCCGAGATGACGTCGGGGAGCCGACGTGACGAGGCCAGGCTCATCCGGGCGATTCCGGGCAGTGTGGCCAAGGCGGGGGCGGAGTCGGTGTATGCCGTCGGGCTCTCCGACGGCACCGGTATCGCGGTCAAGGTCGACGACGGGGCGGCCCGGGTGCGGCCGGTGCTGATGACCGCCGCGCTGGACCGGATCGGGGTCCTCGACCGCCCGGGAGTGGATGCGGACGTCCTGCGGGAGATCGGCCGGGTGACCATCCTCGGTGGGGGTGCCCCAGTGGGGGAGATCCGCGCCCTGTTGTGATTGCTGCTGTGACCGTTCCTCCCACTGCGCGCTGGCAGTTAGCGAGCGATTCGCATCGTTTTCGCAGTGTTGACACGAAGTGCCGGTCGATCTTGTGACCTTTGGCCTTGTGTTTGCTTGCAAAAGTTAGCAATATGGGGGGATGACCAAGATCGGCGATGCGGTAGGAGGCCTTGGGGACTACCTCAAGGAGCAGCGCACGTCGGCCAAGCTGTCCCTGCGACAGCTTGCGGACCAGACCGGGCTGTCCAACCCCTACCTGAGCCAGATCGAGCGGGGGCTTCGCAAGCCGTCCGCCGAGGTGCTCCAGCAGCTGGCCAAGGCGCTGCGGGTCTCCGCGGAGACCCTCTACGTCCGGGCCGGCATCCTGCGGCTGGAGGACCACGAGGTCCGCACCGTGGAGTTGGCGATCCTTGCCGAGAACGGGCTCACCGAGCGGCAGAAGCAGTCACTGCTCGACGTCTACGCGTCGTTCCGGAGCGCCAACGCCCATGCCGACAGTGAAGCCGGCGACGTACCCACCAACGAAGACTCTCAAGCAATCAAAGGAGACTGACATGGCCAAGGCCACGCAGCACAAGTTCCACACCCCGAAGCCCGTCTACGCCGCAGCGGGCGCCGGGGACATCGCCTACAAGAAGGCACGCTCGTTCGTCGAGGACTTCGACCCCAAGGCCGCCAAGGCCAAGGTCGAGTCGCTCATCTCCGGTCTGCAGAAGCAGGCCGTGGACTACCGGTCCAAGGCTTCGGAGAGCGCCAAGTCGATGGACCCCAAGGCCACCCGGGCCAAGATGGAGAGCCTGCTGTCCGATCTGGAGGAGCAGGCCAAGCTCCTGCCGGCCGCCATCGAAGGACTCGTCTCTGAGCTTCAGGACCAGGCCAAGGCTTGGCCGACCCTGGCCCAGGACATGGTGAGCGACTTCGACGCGAAGTCGATGCAGACCAAGGCCGGCTCGGTGTACGCCGAGCTGTTGACCGACGTCAAGAAGACCATCGCCGAGCTCGGCACCACCTACTCCTCGCTCGCCGAGCACGGGCAGAGCGTGGTGTCCGGCGAGGCGCCGGCACCCACCAAGCCCGCGGCTAAGAAGCCGGCCGCGAAGAAGACCACGGCGAAGAAGACCACCGCTAAGAAGGCCACGGCCAAGAAGCCGGCCGCGAAGAAGGCGACCGCGAAGAAGACCGTGACGCAGACACCAGTCGAGACGGTGAGCCAGGCCAAGCCCGACAGCGAGTGAGGCTGCCAGCCCAGAGCTGACGCGAGGCCCTCCCCGGACGGGGAGGGCCTCGTCGGCTGTCGGGGCATCGGGAGCGACCAGTAACCTTGCGCCGTGGTCAACTTGTTCGCCCTCGCGGGCTGGATCTTCTACCTGCTCTGGGTCTTCACGCTCCTGCTGAAGATCTGGGCCGTCGCGGACGCCGCGACGCGACCCGCGGAGGCGTTCGTCGCCGGCAACAAGATGACCAAGACCGGCTGGCTGATCATCCTCGGGCTCGCCCTCCTCGTCGCCTTCTTGTTCCAGCAGCCGTTCACGCTGCTCAACCTGGCCGGCACGATCGCCGCGATCGTCTACCTCGTCGACGTCCGGCCCGTGCTTCGTTCCCTGACCCGCCGACGTTGATGCGGCTGGTCGCTGTCCACGGCGACATCGTCGGCCAGGAGGTCGATGCGATCGTCAACGCCGCCAACGAGCGGATGCGGGGCGGCGGGGGCGTGGACGGGGCCATCCACCGGGCGGCCGGACCCGGCCTGCTGCAGGAGCTCATCGAGCGCTTCCCGCACGGCCTCCCGACGGGCGAGGCGGGATGGTCCTCCGGGCACGCGCTCCCGGCCCGTTACGTCATCCACGTCGTCGGCCCGGTCTACGACGGCACGGGAGCCAACCGGCACCTGCTGGAGTCCTGCTACGTCAACGCGCTCAAGGTCGCCGACCAGATCGGCGCGCGCACGGTTGCGTTCCCCCTCGTCTCCGCCGGCGTCTATGGGTGGCCGAAGGACGACGCGATCCGCTGCGCGATCGAGTCCTTGTCCACCGCGACGACCGAGGTCGAGGAGGCGCGCATCGTCGCCTTCGACGCGGCGACCTATCAGCTCGTCTCCGCCGCCCTCACCGCTGGCTAGCGGGGGGCCATCCGGAGGGCGCCGTCCATCCGGATCACCTCACCGTTGAGGTAGTCGTGCTCGGCGATGTCGACGGCGAGCTGAGCGAACTCCTCCGGACGCGCCAGCCGCTTGGGGAACGGCACCCCCGCGGCCAGTCCGGCGCGGAACTCGTCCGACACCGTCGCCAGCATGGGGGTGTCGACGATCCCGGGCGCGATGGTGTTGACCCGGATGCCGTACTGGGAGAGGTCGCGTGCGGCCGGGAGGGTCAGGCCGACGATGCCGCTCTTGGACGAGGCGTACGCGGCCTGGCCCACCTGGCCCTCGAAGGCCGCGATCGAGGCGGTGTTGATGATGACCCCGCGCTGGTCGAAGTCGTCGACCGGGTCGGTCTCGGCGATGCGCTGCGAGGCGACGGCGAGGACGTTGAAGGAGCCGATCAGGTTGATCCGGATCACCGTGGCGTAGAGATCCAGGTCGTGGACCTTGCCCCGGCTCAGGATGCGCTGCGAGGGGCCGATCCCGGCGCAGTTCACCACCACCCGGAGCGGGGGGCCGGACTCTGCGGCGCGGTCGACGCCGGCCTGCACCTGAGCCGCATCGGTGACGTCCACGGCCTGGTAGGTGATGTGGTCGGCCGCTTCAGCCGACTCGATCGCGGCCGGAAGGTCGAACGCGAAGACCGACGCGCCCCGGGCCGCCAGCGCTCGTGCCGTGGCCGCCCCGAGCCCGGAGGCTCCGCCGGTGACGATGGCCGTGGTGTTGGCAAGCTGCATGGTGGTTCCTTCGGGTTGGGGTGGTTGCCAGATGCCCGGCTGTGCCGGACTCCTCAACCACCGGTGTGCGGCTCGACGGTGATCGAGCCGCGGTTGTCCTTGGCCAGCGCACGTCCGATCACCAGCCGCTGGATCTGGTTGGTGCCCTCGAAGATCTGCATCACCTTCGCCTCGCGCATGAAGCGCTCGACCGGGAAGTCGCGGGTGTAGCCGTAGCCGCCGAGGACCTGGACCGCGTCGGTGGTCACCCGCATCGCGTTGTCGGTGGCGACCAGCTTCGCGATCGACGCCTCGGTGGCGTAGGGCAGGCCGCGGTCCTTGAGCCGAGCGGCGTGCAGGTAGGCCGAGCGGCTGGAGGAGACCGCCGCGGCCATGTCGCTGAGCACGAAGGTCAGTCCCTGGTGCTCGATGATCGGCTTGCCGAAGGTCTCCCGCTCCTTGGCGTAGCCGACCGCGTGATCGAGGGCGGCCTGGGCCAGGCCGGTGGCCACCGCGGCGATCCCCAGTCGGCCCGCGTCCAGAGCGGACAGGGCGATCGGAAGCCCCTCGCCCTCGTCCCCGATCCGCCGCTCGACCGGGATGCGCACGTCCTCGAACCGCATCGTCGCGGTGGTGGATCCGGTGAGCCCCATCTTGCGCTCCGGGGGATCGGCCTCCAGCCCTGGAGTGTCAGCGGGGACGAGGAAGCACGAGATGCCGCCTCGGCCCTCGGAGGTGCGGGCGATCACCTTGTAGAAGTCGGCCCGGCCGCCATGCGTCGTCCAGGCCTTGGTCCCGTTGATGACGTACTCGTCGCCCTCCCGGACCGCACGTGTCCTCATCGCGGCCGGGTCGGATCCGGCGTGCGGCTCCGAGAGGCAGTACGCCCCGAGCTGCTCCCCGCCGAGCATGTCCGGCAGCCACGCGGCCCGCTGCTCCTCGGTGCCGCGGGTGGCGAGGCCGAAGCAGCTCAGCACGTGCACCGAGATGCCGACGGCGACCGACGCCCAGACCGAGGCGATCTCCTCCAGGGCCTGGAGGTAGACCTCGTAGGGCTGGGCGCCCCCGCCGTACTCCTCGGGGTAGGGGAGCGAGAGGAGCCCGGCCTCACCCAGCATCGAGAAGACCTCGCGTGGGAAGGTCTCGGTGGCCTCGGCCTCCGCGACGAGCGGGGCCAGCTCCTTGGTCGCCAGCTCGCGGACGAGACGGACGAGATCCGCCGACTCCGGCGTCGGCATCAGTCGGTCAGCAGGCATGGCTAATGAGTGTGGTCTCGGCCGTAGTCGTCCTCGATGCGGACGATGTCATCCTCGCCGGTGTACGAGCCCCGCTGGACCTCGACGATGACCAGCTCCTCCTCGCCGTCGTTGGCGAGCCGGTGCTTGGCGCCGGTCGGAACGTCGACCGACTCTCCCGGCCCGGCGATGATCGTCTCGTCGTCGATCGTGCATGTCGCGATCCCGAAGACCACGACCCAGTGCTCGGATCGGTGCTGGTGGGTCTGGTAGGACAAGCGGGCTCCCGGGTTGACGTGGATCCGCTTGATCTTGAAGCCCCGTTCCACGTCGATCACGTGCCAGGAGCCCCAGGGCCGGGTCTCGGATTCGAGGCCGTTGCCGCGTGAAGTGCTCTCCATGGTCGCAGCCTATCCAGGTGGGGAGCCGACGGTCGCGCAGGCCGACTTCGGGGGGTGTCCTAGGGTGGCACGGTGGGTCAGGACCGGCCATCGCGCCTCGGCGAGCTCCATGAGCACGAGTGCGGCCGCGTGACCGGACCGCTGCCCTCGGCCGACTGGCTGGAGCGTCGCCCGGCGGGGGGTCCGCGATGACCCTCCGACTCCGCCGCCACACGTTCGGCGACGACAGGTCGCTGGTCATGGCGATCGTCAACCGCACGCCCGACTCGTTCTACGACAAGGGGGCGACCTGGGCCGAGGACGCGGCATTCGATCGGGTCGAGCAGGTCGTCGCCCAAGGGGCGGACATCGTCGACATCGGTGGGGTGAAGGCCGGCCCGGGCCTGGTCATCGAGCCCGAGGAGGAGATGCGCCGGGTCGTCGACTTCGTGGCCCGGGTCCGTGAACGCCACCCCGGCGTCGCGATCAGCGTCGACACCTACCGCAGCCAGGTTGCCCGGGCGGTGTGTGAGGTCGGCGCGGATCTGATCAACGACGCGTGGGGAGGCCACGACCGCGATCTTCCGCTGGTCGCCGCCGAGTTCGACGCGGCGCTGGTCTGCACCCACACCGGAGGTGCGGAGCCACGGACGCTGCCACATCGGGTGGCATACGACGACGTCATGGCCGACGTGCTGGCGAGCACCGTGGGTCAGGCCGAGCGAGCGGTCTCCCTCGGCGTCGACAGGGAGAGCGTGATCATCGACCCCGCCCACGACTTCGGCAAGAGCACCTGGCACTCGCTCGAGATCACCCGCCGACTGGAGGAGATGACCGCCACGGGATGGCCGGTGCTGGTCAGCCTCTCCAACAAGGACTTCGTCGGTGAGACGCTCGACCTGCCGGTCGGGGAGCGGCTCACCGGGACACTCGCGGCCACCGCGATCTGCGCCTGGAAGGGCGCCCGGATCTACCGGGTGCACGAGGTGGTGGAGACCCGGCAGGTCCTCGACATGGTCGCCTCGATCAAGGGCGACCGGCCGCCCGCCCGCCCCATCCGCGGGCTGGCCTGATCCGGGCTGGCCTGACCGGGCTGGATACGCTCACCGGTCATGGACCAGGCACTGGCAGACCGAACGCTCCTGGTGGCCGAGCGCCCCGGTGTCGTCGAGATCGTCTTCAACCGTCCCGAGCGGCGCAACGCCATCACCGCGGCGATGTACGACGCCCTGGACGGAGTGCTGGCGGCGCTGAAGTCACGGGGGGACGTCCGCGTGGTGATCTTCCGCGGCGCCGGGGGTCGCGCCTTCGCCGCCGGCAACGAGATCTCGGAGTTCGTCGAGCTGGGGCCGGAGGCGGTCCGCTTCGAGGCGAGGCTGGGCCGGATGTTCGAGGTCATCGCGGCGCTGCCCCAGGTCACGATCGCGGCGGTTGACGGAGTCTGCGTGGGCGGGGGCCTCGCCATCGCGACCCACTGCGACCTGCGGATCGCCACCCCCTCCTCGCGCTTCGGGTACCCGATCGCCAGGACGCTCGGCAACGCGCTCTCCGCGCCGGTCGTCTATCGGGCGGTGGCGGTCTTCGGGGAGTCGGTCGCACGGGAGATGCTGCTGGCGTCGAAGCTGGTGTCCGCGGAGCGAGCCCACACAGTCGGCGCGGTGATGGAGGTCGTGGAGGAGCTCGACCTCGGCCTGGCGCCTCTCGTCGCGGGGTTGCTCGCTGCGTCACCGGCGACGGTGCGGGCGACCAAGGAGCAGCTGCTCGCGCGCTCGCGCGCCCTCGACGTACCTCCGGAGGGGGATGAGCAGCGACTGGCCGCCGTCTACGCCGGCCCGGACTTCACCGAGGGAGTGCGTGCGTTCCTCGCCAAGGAGCACCCGTCCTTCACCGACGCGACCCCCTGACTTCCGCGCCGGTACATCCGACGCCGTAGTCTGCGGCCATGGCAGAACGCATAGCCGTGATCGGTACCGGATACCTGGGGGCGGTCCACGCGACTTGCATGGCCGAGCTGGGGCACGACGTCGTCGCCGTCGACATCGACCCGGCGAAGATCGAGGCCCTGTCCCGGGGAGTGGCTCCCATCTACGAGCCGGGGCTCGACGAGATGCTGGCCCGAGTCCTCAAGACCGGGCGGCTCCGCTTCACCACCGACTATGCGGCCATCGCCGAGTCCGACGTGGTCTTCCTCTGCGTGGGCACACCGCAGCGAGCCGGCTCCGATGCCGCGGACACCACGTACGTCTATGAGGCGGTGGAGTCGATGGCTCCGCACCTCAAAGCCGGCGCCGTGGTCGTCGGGAAGTCCACCGTGCCGGTCGGCACCGCCCAGCGCATCAAGGTGCGGCTCGCCCGGGCGCTGGACCGCGATGTCCGCTTGGCGTGGAACCCGGAGTTCCTTCGCGAGGGCTTCGCGATCGACGACACGCTCCGCCCGGATCGTCTGGTGTACGGCGTCGACGACGAGTCCGTCCCCGAGGTGCTCGACCGGGTCTATGCCTCGGCCCTCGAGGCCGAGACGCCGCGCATCGTCACCGACTTCGCCACCGCGGAGCTGGTGAAGGTTGCGGCCAACGCCTTCTTGGCAACGAAGATCTCCTTCATCAACGCGATGGCCGAGGTCTGCGAGGCGGCCGGCGGCGACGTGGTGACTCTCGCTGACGCGATCGGACACGATGCCCGGATCGGCCGCAAGTTCCTGGGTGCCGGCATTGGCTTCGGTGGCGGCTGTCTCCCCAAGGACATCCGGGCCTTCATGGCCCGGGCCGGCGAGATCGGTGCCGTCGAGGCGCTGACCTTCCTGCGTGAGGTCGATGCCATCAACCTGCGTCGGCGGGCGCGTACCGTCGACTTCGCTCGCGAGGCGTGCGACGGGGACCTGCACGGAGCCACGGTCGCCGTTCTGGGGGCGGCCTTCAAGCCGAACTCCGACGACATCCGCGACTCGCCCGCTCTGGACGTCGCGCGGATGATCTACCACGAGGGCGCGACCGTGCGGGTGCACGACCCGAAGGCGATGGAGCACGCGAAGGCGAAGTACCCCGAGCTTCAGTACGTGGACAGTGTCCAGGACGCCTGCCTCGACGCCGACGTGGTCCTGCACCTCACCGAGTGGGCCGAGTACCGCGAGCTGGACCCGAACGAGCTTCCGGTGCGGAGCAAGATCGTCATCGACGGCCGCAACGCGCTCGACCCGGCGACGTGGATCGAGGCAGGGTGGGCCTACCGGGCACTCGGCCGCGCGCCCGCTTAGTGCAGCTTGTCGTCCAGGAAACCCAGCACC
Organism: uncultured Actinomycetota bacterium; assembly: GCA_963824105.1. GTDB lineage: Bacteria > Actinomycetota > Actinomycetes > Propionibacteriales > Nocardioidaceae > CAWDVB01. The sequence goes on along the minus strand of CAWGNN010000007.1, from coordinate 141,594 downwards.
CGGTCGACACCCTCTTGCTGCCGGTGCTCGGTCAGCACTGAGTGACCGGGGCCGTCGAACTCCACGGCGATGAAGTTGTCACCCAGCTCCTCCCGGAGACGGTCGAACCTGCCACCGATCGACGAGTCGTCGCGGTAGCGCAGGCCCAAGACCTGGCAGCCCCCGTCGACCTTGGCCTTGGCGCGTTCCCAGTCGGCCTCCGACATGCCGAGGTCGCGACCGCGGCTCTTCGCCAACGCGAAGGGAGCCGCCGGCTGGGACAGCACCGGTGCGGTGACCGGGGAGTCGGCGAGCATGGCCAGGGCGTAGCCGCCGGTGAAGCACATGCCGATGGCGCCCACCCCGGGACCGCCGCACTCCTCGTGCAGGCTCCGGGTCAGGGCGCGGAGCCAGATCGTGACCGGGGAGGTGCGGTTCAGGGCGAGCTTGGTGAACTCGTTGTTCACGCAGAGCCGGGCGATCGTGCCGAGCATCGATCCGCTCTCACCAGCGGGGCCGAACAGGTGCGGCATGGCCACCCGGAATCCTCGCCCCACCACTTCCTCGGCGAACTCGATCACCTTGGGTGTCATGCCCGGGATCTCGTGGATGACGACGACCCCGGGTCCGGTCCCCTTGGAGTACACGTCGTGGGTGATGCCGTCAGCGGTGAAGGCTTCGCGTTGCCAGCTGCTCAGCAGGTCCATGTGCGGACTCTTCCACAGGTGCGGGCCGCCACGGCAGGGTCCGGGGGCGACGGGCCGCATGCTCGGTCGCCATGGAGGTTCGGGTGGCTCTCAAGCGACTCGGTGGCGTGGCCTCGACTCGCCAGTTGCGTCGCATCTGTTCGCACCGCCGGATCGCTGAGGCGCTGGCGAGTGGAGACGTCATCCGCGTCGGGACCAGCTATGCCCTGCCCAGTATCGCGTCGGACCTTGCGAAGGCGGTCGAGCTCAAGGGAGTCCTGTCGCATGAGAGCGCGGCCCTACAGCTCGGGTGGGCGCTGAGCCGGGTGCCGCTGCGGGTGGCGGTGATCGTCCCACGCGGCCGACGAGTGTCGCCGGCGCGACGGATCGGTGTCACGCTGCGCTTCCGCAATCTCGAATCGGACCAGGTGCGGGGCGGTCACTACACCGATCCCCTCACCACCTTGATCGACTGCGCCAAGGCTCTGCCCTTCGCCGACGCACTGGCAGTCGCGGACTCGGCGCTCAGAGCGGAGACGATCACGCCGACTCAGCTTGTGAGAGCGGCGGAGTCGGTGCGGACGACAGGGCGGACTCAGTGCCTGCGGGTCGCCCGTTGCGCCGATGGTCGTGCTGCGAACCCCTTTGAGTCGACCCTGCGGGCGCTCGCTCTCGACGTTCCCGGACTTCGGCCCGAACCACAGGCTCGGATCGAGGTCGCGGGCTTCGCCGTTCATCCGGATCTCGTCGACCGCGACCTCGGTCTGGTGATGGAGGCGGATTCCTGGGCGTTCCACGGTGGGCGGCGGGAGTTCGCTCGTGACTGCGAGCGCTACAACGAGCTATCGCTCGCGGGTTGGACGGTGCTCCGCTTCAGCTACGAGGCCGTCATGGGTGATCCCACGTACGTTCGGAGCACCCTCGCGCGGGCGGTCGGTGCGCTCGCGGGCACGAATGCATACAACTCTGCCGCCAAGCCCTCTCGGTGAGGCGTAGGACACGGGCTCTCCCTCGAGAGCTGGCTGCATTTGTGCCCAGCACCGGGGCAGATTTTCACGTTAACGTGAAAATCGTGGGGCGGGTGTTACGAGCGGCGGGCTCGGGCGGACGCCTTGGCCCGGCCGTTCTGGTCCAAGATCACCTTGCGAATTCGCACATTCTCCGGGGTGACCTCGACGCACTCGTCCTCGCGGCAGAACTCCAGGCACTGCTCGAGCGAGAGCTTCCTCGGCGGGATGAGCTTCTCGAAGTTGTCGGAAGTCGAGGAGCGGACATTGGTCTGCTTCTTCTCCCGGGTGATGTTGACGTCCATGTCGTCGTCGCGGGCGTTCTCGCCGACGATCATCCCCTCGTAGACCTCCGTGGTGGGCTCGACGAACAGGACGCCGCGCTCCTGCAGGTTCGTCATCGCGTACGACGTGGCAACGCCGGAGCGGTCCGCCACCAGCGACCCGGTCGCGCGGGACCGGATCTCGCCTGCCCACGGCTCGTAGCCCTCGAACACGTGGTGGGCGATCCCGGTGCCGCGGGTGTCGGTGAGGAACTCGGTGCGGAACCCGATCAGGCCGCGGGCCGGCACCAGGAACTCCAGGCGCACCCATCCCGTGCCGTGGTTGGTCATCTGCTCCATGCGGCCCTTGCGCAGCGCGAGCAGCTGGGTGATCGCACCGAGGTACTCCTCGGGAGCGTCGATGGTGAGCCGCTCCACCGGCTCGTGCAGCTTGCCGTCGATGGTGCGGGTCACGACCTGGGGCTTGCCGACGGTCAGCTCATAGCCCTCTCGGCGCATCTGCTCGACCAGGATCGCCAGAGCCAGCTCGCCGCGCCCCTGGACCTCCCAGGTGTCCGGACGCTCGGTGGTCAGCACCCGGATCGAGACGTTGCCGACCAGCTCCTTGTCGAGCCGGTCCTTGACGAGCCGGGCGGTCACCTTCGACTTCTTCACGCGGCCGGCGAGCGGAGAGGAGTTCGTGCCGATCGTCATCGAGATGGCCGGCTCGTCCACGCTGATCAGCGGCAGGGCGATCGGGTTCTCCGGGTCGGCCAGCGTCTCGCCGATCATGATGTCGGGGATCCCCGCGATCGCGACGATGTCGCCCGGTCCGGCGGACTCGCCGGGGATGCGCTCCAGCCCCTTGGTGATGAGCATCTCGGAGACCTTGACGTTCTGCACCGTGCCGTCTCGGCGCATCCAGGCGACCTGCTGACCCTTGTGGAGGTTCCCCTCGTGGATGCGCAGCAGGGCGAGCCTGCCGAGGAACGGGCTGGCGTCCAGGTTGGTGACGTGCGCCTGCAGGGGCGCGTTCGGGTCGTACGTCGGCGCCGGGATGGTGTCGAGAATCGTGCGGAAGAGTGGCTCGAGGTTGGGGGAGTCCGGCATGCCGCCGTCGGCCGGCATTGTCGTCGACGCCCGGCCCGCCTTCGCGCTGGCGTAGACGACGGGGAAGTCGAGCGCCTCCGAGCTGTGGGAGTCGTCGAGCAGGTCGAGGAAGAGCTCGTAGGTCTCATCCACGACCTCGGCGATCCGGGCGTCGGACCTGTCCACCTTGTTCACGACCAGTACGACGGGGAGGTCGGCGTTGAGGGCCTTGCGGAGCACGAACCGGGTCTGCGGCAGCGGCCCCTCGGATGCGTCGACCAGGAGCACGATCCCGTCGACCATCGACAGGCCTCGCTCCACCTCTCCGCCGAAGTCGGCGTGCCCGGGGGTGTCGATGATGTTGATCGTCATCGCGTCGCCGTACCGGATGGCGGTGTTCTTGGCGAGGATGGTGATCCCCTTCTCGCGCTCGAGCTCGCCGGAGTCCATGACCCGGTCCTCGATGTGGGCGTGCTCGCCGAAGGTGCCCGACTGCCAGAGCATCGCGTCGACCAGCGTGGTCTTGCCGTGGTCGACGTGGGCGACGATCGCGACGTTCCGCAGGTCGCTGCGTTGGAGCCTCTCAGGCATGGGTGACCGCTTCGAGATAGGGGGAGTGACGGTCAAAGTCTACTTGTTGGAGACCTAGGCGATGTCACCGAGAGCACGGTCGAGCGCGGCCTTGACGTGGAGGGTGGTGCACGGGAAGACGGGGAGCTCGGAGTCGGCCTGCTTGACCAAGAGCTCGAGCTCGGTGCACCCGAGGACGACCCCCATGGCACCGGCATCCCAGATCTCCTCGAGGATGCCGACCACGGTCCGGCGAGATGAGTCCAGCACCCGGCCGTGGACCAGCTCCTCGTAGATGATCCGGTCTATCTCCTCGTGGTGTTCGGGCCGGGGGACCAGCACCTGGATCCCGTGCGAGGCGAGCCGGTCGGTGAAGAAGCTCCGCTCCATCGCGAAGGCGGTCCCGATGAAGGCGACCGAGGAGATGCCGTGGGCAGTGATGGCGTCGGCCACGACGTCACCGAGGTGCAGCAGCGGGATCGAGATGGCCTCCTCGACCTGGTCGGCGACCATGTGGAAGGTCGTCGTGCACAACAGGAGGAAGTCGGCGCCGGCCCGCTCGACCGCGCCAGCGGCATGGGTGAGCATCTGCGCCACGTCATCCCAGCGCTCCTCCGCCTGGGCCGCGGTGAGCTCACTGAACTCCACCGAGCTCATCACCGAGCGGGCCGAGTGCAGCCCTCCGAGCCGCTCCTCGACCCCGGTGTTCAACAGCTGGTAGTAGACCGCGCTGCTCTCCCAGCTCATCCCGCCCACGAGCCCAATGGTCTGCATGCGGTCGAGTCTGGCACAGGGTGGGAGGCCCCGCCGAGACCGATGGGCGAGGTTCTCAGCGGAGTGGTCACCCCGGAGAACCTGAGACTCCTCTGAGTTTGTCGAACATGTGGACCGAATCCCTGGGGTTGGGGGAATGAGGCAGAATCCCCCGTGGTTGTGCCCACGGAGGTGTATCTGCAGTGACCAACAATCAGCGGCTCCAGCCGTACCTCGCGAACGACGCCGGGCTGCGTCGCGTCGCGCTGATCTCGCTGCACACCTCCCCCCTCGACCAGCCCGGGACCGGCGATGCCGGCGGCATGAACGTCTATGTCATGGAGGTCGCCAAGCGGCTGGCCCGCCATGACGTCGAGGTGGACATCTTCACCCGGGCCACCTCCTCGCTGCTCCCTGCGATCGTCGAGGCCTTCCCCGGCGTATCGGTGCACAACGTCCCCGCCGGCCCCTACGAGGGGCTGCCCAAGTCCGAGCTGCCCGGCCAGATGTGCACCTTCGCCCGGCACCTGCTGCGCACGGGGGCCGGTCACGACGAAGGCTGGTACGACGTCGTGCACAGCCACTACTGGCTGTCCGGCCAGGTCGGGGCGCTGCTGCGCGACCGCTGGCAGGTGCCCTTGGTCCACACCATGCACACGATGGCCAAGGTGAAGAACGAGGCTCTCGCCGAGGGCGATCCGCCCGAGCCGGCCGCCCGGGTCCTGGGTGAGGAGCAGGTGGTCGAGACCGCCGACATGCTGGTCGCCAACACCGGGATCGAGGCCGGCCAGCTGGTGAATCTGTACGACGCGAACCCGGCCAAGGTCGCCACGGTCCACCCCGGGGTGGACCTCTCCCTCTTCCGGCCCGGAGACCCGCGCGAGGCCCGGCAGCGACTCGGCCTTCCGGCCGACGCGGTCGTGCCCCTCTTTGCCGGGCGCATCCAGCCCCTCAAGGCTCCCGATGTGCTCATCCGCGCGGTCGCTCTCCTGCTGCGGCGCGATCCGTCGCTGCGCGGCCGCCTCGTCGTGCCGATCGTGGGCGGTCCTTCCGGCAGTGGCCTGGAGCATCCAGACTCCATGGCCGAGCTGGCCTCGAGTCTCGGCCTGGACGACGTGGTCCGGTTCGTGCCGCCGGTGGACCAGGAGACACTGGCCGACTGGTACCGCGCCGCGACGCTGGTCTGCGTCCCCTCGTACAACGAGTCCTTCGGTCTGGTGGCGATCGAGGCGCAGGCCTCCGGCACCCCGGTCGTCGCGGCCGCGGTCGGTGGGCTCACCACCGCGGTGAAGCACGGCGTCACCGGGCTGCTCATCGAGGGCCACGACCCTGCCGACTATGCCCACGCCATGGCGCGCATCATCGGCGAGCCGGAGCTGCGGGGGCAGCTGTCCAAGGCGGCCCGGCGCCATGCCCGGAGCTTCGGCTGGGAGCAGACCGCCGACCAGCTGCTCGGCGTCTACCGGCGGGCGAAGTTCGCCCACCTGTCGGACGTCCTGGTCGAGACGGCGTGACACCAGCCGAGCTGGTCCGGGAGTTCCTCGAGCAGAGCGGCCTCAGCTTCGAGGAGGTCGCCGACAGTGTGTTCGTCGTGGACCTGCCCGGTGAGCGCAAGCTCACCACTTCCTGCCGGATCGAGGTCGGCCCCCACGCCCTGGCGCTGCACGCCTTCGTCATCCGCAATCCCGACGAGAACCATGAGCGGGTCTATCGCTGGATGCTGGAGCGCAACCTGAGGATGTTCGGGGTGGCGTTCGGTGTCGACCACAACGGCGACATCTACCTCGACGGCCGCCTGCCCCACTCGGTGGTGACGGCCGAGGAGCTCGACCGGCTCCTGGGCTCGGTGCTGACCTACGCCGACGAGTCGTTCAACACCCTGATCGAGCTCGGCTTCGCCACCTCCATCCGCCGTGAGTACGAGTGGCGACTGGCTCGGGGGGAGTCCCTGGCCAACCTCGAGGCCTTCCGCCCGCGACTGGAGTCCGGGGAGCTGTGAGGACCGGGCGGCGCCACGGTGCCCCCGCTCACACTTCGAGCTTGTAGCCCAGCCCGCGCACCGTGGTCAGGAAGACCGGATTGCCCGGGTCGGGCTCGATCTTGGTCCGAAGGCGCTTCACATGGACGTCGAGGGTCTTGGTGTCGCCGACATAGTCCGAGCCCCACACCCGGTCGATCAGCTGCCCACGGGTGAGCACCCGTCCGGGGTTGCGGAGGAACATCTCGAGGAGCTCGAACTCCTTCAGGGGCAGCTTCACGTCGTGGTTGTCGACGCTGACCTGGTGTCGGTCCACGTCCATCCGCACGGGTCCGACCTCGAGCGTGGACGGGGCCAGCTCCGGGTCGCTCCCGCGTCGCAACACCGCCCGGATGCGGGCCACCAGCTCGCGGGGCGAGTAGGGCTTGGTCACGTAGTCGTCCGCCCCGAGCTCCAGCCCGACGACCTTGTCCACCTCGGAGTCCTTGGCGCTGACCATGATCACGGGCACGTTGGACGTCTGCCGGATCTGGCGGCACACCTCGGTGCCCGGGAGTCCCGGGAGCATCAGGTCGAGCAGGACGATGTCGGCGCCGTTGCGCTCGAACTCGGCGAGGGCGTCGGGCCCGGTATTGGCGATCGCGACATCGAACCCCTCCTTGGTGAGCATGTATGCCAGCGCGTCGCTGTAGCTCTCCTCGTCCTCGACGACGAGTACCCGCGTCATGACTTCTCCTCAGGGGCGTGGTGCCGCGGCAGCGACACGGTGAACGTCGAGCCCTGGCCCTCCTTGGACCAGACCCGCACCTCGCCCCCGTGCGAGGCCGCGATGTGTTTGACGATGGACAGGCCCAGGCCGGTGCCCCCGGTCGAGCGGTGACGGGCCGGGTCGACCCGGTAGAAGCGCTCGAAGATGCGGGGAAGCTCGTCCTCGGGGATGCCGATGCCCTGGTCGGTGACGCTCAGGTCCACGGTGTCGTCGTGCTGCCGTGCCGAGACGACCACGGTGCTCCGTTCGGGGGAGTAGTTCACGGCGTTGGACACCAGGTTGCCGATGGCCAGCGCGATCTGGTCGGCGTTGCCCTCGACGGCAAGGGGACCGGCGGTGTCTTGGACCAGGGCGATCTTCTTCTGGTCCGCTTCGATGATGCTGCGGTCGATGGACCGGGCGATCACGGCGTTGACGTCGACCTGGGCGCTCACCGCCACCGGCTCGTCGCCTTGGAGCCGACTCAGCTCGATGATCTGCTGCACCAGCCGCGAGAGCCGCTTGGACTCCTGCTGCATCCGCTCGGAGAACCGCACCACCGCCTCCGGGTCGTCGGCGGCCTCCTGGATCGCCTCGGCGAGGAGGTTCATCGCTCCGACCGGAGTTTTCAGCTCGTGGGACACGTTGGCGACGAAGTCCCTGCGGATCGACTCGACCCGGTGCTCCTTGGTGCGGTCCTCGACGAGGACGAGCACCAGATCCTCACCGAGCGGGGCGACCCGGGCCGCGACGAAGACGGGACGGCGGGAGCTGGCGTCGAGCGTCATCTCGGCATCTCGGATGACCCGGTCGCCGGCCACCTGCTCGATCATCCCGGCGATCTCGGCGTTGGTGATGCGGTTCCCCCGGACGATCCCCATCTGGTAGCCGTGCGCGGAGGCATGGAGCACCGTCCCGTGGGGGTCGACGACCAAGGTGCTCGACTTCAGCGCCCCCAGGACGGGGAGCGCGCCCTCGGGGACGACCTGACGTGGTGGTGCGGGCGCGACGATGCGGCGGCTGAAGAACCACGCGACCGCCAGCACCGAACCGACGACCGTCCCCAGGGCGAGCAGCGCCAGATCGGTCCAAAGCTCCACGCGTCGATCGTACGTGGAAGCGGCTCCCGAACGTGTCGAAGAGGGGGCGCTGACCAGCGGGTTCGCCGACTGTTCACGGCCAATTCATGGCGTTGCGCCGCCCGTACACCGTGAGGACTTAGGGTCTAGGCATGCGCGAGGCCTACGCCCAACAGCTCGACTCCATCGTCGACGAGATCATCGAGATGTCCGTACACGTGGAGAAGGCTGTCGGCCTGTCCACGGAGGCTCTCCTCAACGCCGACGCCCACGTCGCGGAGTCGGTGATCTCCGAGGACGACGAGCTGGACCGGCTCAGGATCCAGATCGAGGAGCAGTCCTTCGAGCTGATGGCTCTGCAGCAGCCGGTCGCGACCGACCTGCGAATGCTCGTGTCCTCGCTGCGCATCGTCGCCGACTTCGAGCGGATGGGGGACCTGGCGGTCCACGTCGCCAAGATCGCCCGGATGCGGGTGCCGGGGCTGGCTATCCCGGACGAGTTGCAGCCGATGTTCAAGCGGGCCGGCGAGGTGACTCAGTCGATGGTGCGGATGACGGGAGAGGTGATCCGCAGCCGGGACCTGGACAAGGTCAACAAGGTGATCGCGGCCGACGAGGAGATCGACCTGATCCGGCGGCGTGGGTTCGAGATCATGCTGAGTCCGGACTGGAAGTACGGCGTCGAGCCGGCCATCGATCTGGCGCTGCTCGGGCGCTACTACGAGCGCATCGCCGACCACGCGGTGTCCATCTCGCGCCGGGTCGTCTTCCTGGTCACCGGCGAGGGCCACCCGGGCTGAGTTCGACTCAGGCTGAGTTCAACCCGGGCTCGAGGCGCCGGAGGGGTCGACCGCTGGTCAGCGACCCTGGTTGGCCACGGCCTTGATCGCCGCCGCCGCCGCGTCCGGGTCCAGGTAGCGCCCCCCGGCGACGGTGGGTCGCATCCCCTCGTCTAGGTCGTAGACCAGGGGGATCCCGGTCGGGATGTTCAGCCCGACGACATCGTCCTCGGGCATGTCGTCCAGGTGCTTGACCAGCGCCCGCAGGGAGTTGCCGTGGGCGGCCACGCAGACGGTGCGGCCGCTGCGCAGGTCCGGCACGATCGCGTCGTACCAGTAGGGCAGCATGCGCTCCACGACGTCGGCCAGGCACTCGCTGCGCGGCATCAGCTCGTCGGGGAGGTCGGCGTATCTCGGGTCCCCTGCCTGGGACCACGGGTCGTCATCGGCGATCTTCGGCGGCGGCGTGGAGTAGGAGCGGCGCCAGAGCATGAACTGCTCCTCGCCGTACTCCTCGAGCGTCGCCTTCTTGTCCTTGCCCTGGAGAGCGCCGTAGTGACGCTCGTTGAGCCGCCAGGAACGGCGTACCGGGATCCAGTGGCGGTCGCAGGCGTCCAGCGCCAGGTGAGCGGTGGTGATGGCACGCCGCAGGACCGAGGTGTGCAGAACGTCGGGAAGCAGGCCCGACTCGGCGAGGAGCTCGCCTCCGCGGACCGCCTCGGTCTGCCCCTTGTCGCTCAGCGGGACATCCACCCACCCGGTGAACAGGTTCTTGGCGTTCCACTCGCTCTCGCCGTGGCGGAGCAGGATCAGCTTCATGACGTCGCCGGGGGAAGGGTGATGCTCTGCCACTGGTCGGTGGGGGCGATCACCGGGACGTCCATCGTGACCGGCGACGCCTGCTGGAAGTCGAACGTGAGGGTCACATAGCCACCGGCCGCCACTCCGGCTCCGGTGACGAAGATCGGGGGGAGGTCGGCGAGGTTCGTGTGCCCGCCCGCTGGGATCTTGGGGAACGTGCCGGTCACGGTGAGCCCGCTGCCGGTGATGCTGGTCACCGTGTCCCCGGCGTCGGTCTTGGTGTCGACGAACGTCGTGACGAGCGTGCCGCCGCCGGTGCTTCCCGAGACCACGACGGCGTTGAGCACGTAGACCGATCCGGTGCGGTTGTTGGCTCCGTCGGCGGGGATGTAGACCTGGCCCGTCTGTGCGGACACACCGACGCTGGCGCAGGCGGCCAGAAGCGGGAGCAGGGCTCCGAGGGCGAGCAGACGCAGGGAGCGGGAGATCGGCACGGTGGTTCCTCTCGGTCACGCGGTCGGTGCGCAGCCGGAGTCTATCTGGGCCCTGATCGGGTGGCGCTCAGGGACCCGACACGCGGGCGGGCAGCCCCAGAGAAGGCCCAGAGAAGGCCCAGAGAAGGTTGGGAGAAGGCTGGGAGGAGCCTGTCATCTGCTGTGACGGGAGGGGTAGTTCCGGGGCCGGGACTCGGCCCCCTCGGCACATTGGAACGGCATCTGTCAAGACCCAATTTGGCCTCTGACCTGCATGAACGCTGTTCTGTATGTCCGATTCCCGTGCTAAACTAGAGGTCCTGGAAAGGGGTTACTTGCATATGTCTTTCACGGTCGGTGAAACGGTCGTCTACCCGAATCATGGGGCTGCCGTTATCGAGGACATCGAAACTCGGACGATCAAAGGGGAGGACAAGCAGTACCTCGTCCTCCGGATCGTCGCCCAGCAGGACCTGGTGGTCCGCGTTCCCTCAGCAAACCTCGACCTCGTCGGCGTACGCGACGTTGTCGACAAGGAGGGGCTGGATCGGGTCTTTGGCATTCTGCGCGAGCCGTACGTCGAGGAGCCGACGAACTGGTCGCGCCGCTACAAGGCGAACCTGGAGAAACTGCACTCCGGCGACGTCATGAAGGTGTCCGAGGTCGTCCGAGACCTCTGGCGTCGCGAGCGGGACCGCGGCCTGTCCGCCGGCGAGAAGCGCATGCTCGCCAAGGCTCGCCAGATCCTGGTCTCCGAGCTTGCGCTCGCCGAGCACACCAACGAGGACAAGGCCGAGACCATTCTCGACGAGGTCCTCGCTTCCTGAATCGCACAGAAGACCCCCGACGCGAGCCGCGTCGGGGGTCTTCGCTTTGATGGAGCCATGTCCGCCCCGGCAGTGGCCGTGCTCCTGGCTGGTCCGTTCGACGCTGAACTGGTCGACGGCCGGCCGGTGCGAGAGCTCGCCCTGGGGGCGCTCGCAGGCCTGGCCCTCCTGAGCGACGACCAGGTCTCCGGCGACGTGATCCTGGTGATCCACGACCCCGCCTGTCCCAACGTTCCGGCCCCCTTCGTCCGGGAGCTGATCGAGGCCTGTGGTGCGACGGGCCGGTCCCAGATGGCCGTGCTCGCGGTCACCGACACGATCAAGGTCACCGACGGCCCCACCGTGGGGGAGACGCTGGACCGGGACACCCTGGCGGTCCTTGCCTCGCCGCTGGTGCTTCCTCCTGGTGTGCGACCCCGGGGGCGGGACATGGCCGGTCTCCTCGACGACCTCTGCAGCCGCGGCGGGGTCGATCTCGTGGAGGCTCCCCCCGAAGTCGTGCGTCTCATGGACGCCAGCGACACCGCGTTCCTTCCGCCGGGGGGCTCTCCTACGGGGAGCTCGGGCGGGCCGGCGCGTTGACGGCGATGAGCCGCTCGGCGCGCGAGAGGTCGCCGGCGTAGGTGATCTTGAGGTTGGCCCGAGGGGACTCGACCCAGCCGACGGGCAGATCCGCGTAGGCCTCGAGGCACGAGGCGGTGTCGGTGCCGGTGAAGCCGTCCCGTTCGGCTCGTCGGTAGGCGTCGAGCAGCTCGGGTGCCCGGAACGCCTGGGGTGTCTGGACCGCGATGACCGGTCCCACGGAGCCGAGGTCGCTTCGCCGGATCATCGCCGTCTGATGCCGGCCCGGGATCGCTCCTCCGCTCTCGCGGGCCACAGCGATGACGTCGGTGAACAACCACGCCGGGGCCAGCGGCCGGGCCGCGTCGTGGATCGCGACCACGTCGACGATCCCGCTCTCGATGTCGTCGGCAAGCACCCCGAGGGCCCGCCACTCCGAGTCGTGCCGGGTCTCTCCGCCACCGACCACCTCGGCGTCGATCCCGGTCGACGCGAGGGCGGACTCGAAGTCGGGGCGGTCCGCGGAGCGCACAACAAGGACCAGGCGGGCCAGGCCGTCGAGCTGGGAGGCGGTGCGCAGCGAGTGGACGAAGAGGGGCTCACCCGCGACCGGAAGCAGCGCCTTGTTGCGCCCGGCGCCCACGCGAGCGCCCTCGCCGGCGGCGAGCACCACCACGGCAACACCCATGGACGAACCGTAGCCTCCGGGGTTCACCGGCATGCAACGCATCCGCGGGGTTCGTTATCACGGGTGAAACATCCCGAAACCTGGGGACAACGAACTCTGCCTACGGTCGTTTCATGGGTACTCGGGGGCGATCGGCAGATCAGGAGATCTGGTCACCGGTCTGCCCGGCCGAGGATCTCGCCGTCGGACGCGGCATCGCGGCCCTGGTGGCCGGGCACGCGGTCGCCGTGGTCCGGGCCGAGGACGGCCAGGTCCACGCGGTGGGGAACCACGACCCCCTCGACAAGGCGGCGATCCTCTCGCGGGGGATCGTCGGTCAAAGAGACGGCGTCGCCTTCGTAGCCTCCCCGCGCACCAAGCGGGCCTACGACCTGGCCACCGGAGTCTGTCTGGCCGACGACCAGATCCATGTCCCGGTCTATGGGGTGAAGGTCGAGGGCGGAATCGTCTACGTGGGTCCTCGCCTCACCACTCAAGGAACAGGAGCAGAACGATGACCCAGCGACGCAGAGCCCTACTGGGAGACCAGCTGGGAGGGCGCGGGCGTCGGGTCCACGATCTGGTGGGCGAGCTGCGGGACCAGGGCTCCAGAAACGCCTTCGTGGTGCCCTACCTGCTCACGTCGGGCAAGGACTTCGGCCAAGCGGTGGCGATGGGCACGATCGCGGCCGGGGTCGGGGAGTCCTTGGCCGGACACTCCCTCGTGGTCGAGCTCTTGGTGCGCCGGTTCGCCCTCGCCGGCCCGGGAGCAGGAGCGGCGACCGAACGGGTCGCCTGACCCAGCGCCGTCCTGGGGCCGAGTCGCCGATCAGTCGGAGCTGAGGATCAACGCCGTAGCGATCGCGGCGACGCCCTCACCGCGCCCGGTCAGCCCGAGGCCGTCGGTCGTCGTCGCCGACACCGTCACCGGTGCACCGACAGCCGCCGTGAGCACCTGCTCGGCCTCGGCGCGGCGCGGGGCGAGGCGGGGCCGGTTGCCGATCACCTGCACGGCGACGTTCCCGACGGTGAAGCCGGCGTCGGTGACCAGCCGGGCCGTCTCCCGGAGCAGGGCCGCACCGGAGGCGCCCGCCCACTGGGGGTCCGACGTGCCGAAGGTGGAGCCCAGGTCACCGAGGCCGGCCGCCGAGAGCAGCGCGTCGCACGCGGCGTGCGCCGCCACGTCTCCGTCGGAGTGGCCCTCGAGGCCCGCGGGCTCGTCCGGGAAGTGGAGACCGGCGCAGTGCATCGGCACTCCGGAGACCAGTCGGTGCACGTCGGTGCCGATCCCGATCCTTGTCACGAGAGGAATCATCCCTCATCCGTAAGAACTCCGGGGCCTGCGGCATTGACTCGTCGACGACTATGGAGCCCATGCGAGCGTCCTGGATCCGGCCGGCGGTCGCCGGCGCGGTCACCGTTGCCGGCGGGATCGCCACGAGCATGCTGGCCACAGGGATGCTGAACGAACGGGCGAACCCGGTGGTCGCGGTCGCCGAAGCCGTCATCAAGCTCACCCCGGGTCCGGTCGCCGAGACCCTGATCGGCCTGGTGGGTCATTGGGACAAGCCCCTTCTGATCGCCGGGGTGAGCTTCGCCCTCCTGGCCCTCGGTGCGGTCGCCGCCCTTCTCCACCGGCGCAAGCCCTTCTACGCGACCGCGGTCTTCCTCGTCCTCGGGAGCGTCGGGGCCGCGGCCGAGATGAGCCAGGTGGACGCCGGTCCGCTCGCGGTCGTCCCGGTCGTCGTCGGTGTCCTCACCTGGATGCTCGTGCTCCCGCTGCTGATGGGCCCCGCACCGGCCCCGGAGACGCTGGGAAGACGCGTCTTCTTGCAGCGGGTCGCCTTCGTCGGGGGGATGGCGCTCCTGATGGGATTCGGCGGGAGGGCCCTGGGCGGCGCCCGTCGGGTGGTCGAGCAGGCCCGCTCGGCGCTGAAGCTCCCGGTCACGGCAGGGACGGTGCCCACGGGGGCGGACATCGCTCCCACCGGGGTGGCGACGTTTCGCACGCCGAACGACGAGTTCTACCGGGTCGACACCGCGCTGGTCCCGCCCTCCCTGGATCCGAACACCTGGTCGTTGCGCATCCACGGCATGGTGGAGAAGGAGATCACCGTCACCTATGCCGATCTGCTGGCCCGCCCGATCTCAGAAGACTGGGTCACGCTGTGCTGCGTCTCCAACCCGGTCGGCGGCGACCTGATCGGCAACGCGTGGTGGAGCGGGGTGCGGATCGCCGATCTCCTCGCCGAGGCCAAGCCGCTCCCGGGCGCGGATGCGGTGCTCCAGACCTCACACGACGGGTGGAACTGCGGCACGCCACTGGAGGCGCTCACCGACGATCGCAACGCGATCCTCGCCCTGGCCATGAACGGTGAGCCGCTCCCCGTCGAGCACGGCTTCCCGGTCCGCAGCGTGGTCCCGGGTCTCTTCGGCTACGTCTCGGCCACCAAGTGGGTGGTCGACATGGAGGTCACCCGGTTCTCCGACTTCACCGCCTACTGGACCAAGCGCGGCTGGTCGGCGAAGGGACCGGTGAAGACCGAGTCACGCATCGACGTGCCGCGTCAGGGCCGGTCCGTCGCGGCCGGAGAGGTCCCCATCGGAGGCGTGGCCTGGGCTCAGCACACCGGGATCGCGAAGGTCGAGGTCCGGCTCGACGGTGGTGACTGGCAGCAGATGGAGCTCGGCGAGACGATGAACAACGACAGCTGGGTCCAGTGGGCCGGGCGGCTCACCGTCACCCGAGGGATCCACCGGCTCGCCGTACGGGCGACCGACAAGTCCGGCTACACGCAGACGCCGGTGGTGACGCAGGTTGTTCCCGACGGCGCCTCCGGATGGCACACCATCAACTTCGCGGCCAACTGACCGGTCCGGATCGGTGCGGCAACGCCGTTAGCATTGCCGGGTGACTATCCGCCTCTACGACAGTTCCACGCGTGGAGTTCGCGAGTTCGTCCCGTTGCAGGAGGGACACGCGGGGATCTACCTGTGCGGCCTGACGGTCCAGTCGGAGCCTCACGTCGGCCACGTCCGGTCGGCGGTCTGCTTCGACGTGCTGCGCCGTTGGCTGACCGCGCGCGGTCTCGATGTCACGTTCATCCGCAACATCACCGACATCGACGACAAGATCCTGACGAAGTCGGCCGAGCAGGGCCGGCCCTGGTACAACCTCGCCTACGCGATGCACCGGGAGCTCGACAAGGCCTACGACGCACTCAATGTGCTCCCACCGACCTACGAGCCCGCCGCGACCGGTCACATCCCCGAGATGCTCGAGCTGATCGCACAGCTCATCGAGCGCGGTCACGCCTACGTCGCGGAGGACGGCTCGGGCGACGTCTACTTCGACGTCAAGTCGTGGCCCCCGTACGGCGAGCTGTCGGGCCAGCGTGTCGACGAGATGGAACCCGCCGAGGACGCCGACCCGCGAGGCAAGCGCGACCCCCGCGACTTCGCCCTGTGGAAGGGGCACAAGAAGGAGACCGAGCCGGAGACCGCTGCCTGGCCCTCTCCGTGGGGTCCGGGACGGCCCGGCTGGCACATCGAGTGCTCCGCGATGGCCCGCAAGTACCTCGGCGGATCCTTCGACATCCACGGCGGCGGCATCGACCTGAGGTTCCCGCACCACGAGAACGAGCAGGCCCAGTCGCGGGCCGCGGGGCTCGGCTTCGCCTCCTACTGGATGCACAACGCCTGGATCACGACCGCCGGCGAGAAGATGTCGAAGTCCCTCGGCAACTCGCTGAGCATCCCCGCGGTGCTGGAGAACTACCGCGCCATCGACCTGCGCTTCTACATCGTCTCGATGCACTACCGCTCCCACGTCGAGTTCTCCTTCGAGGCGCTCGCCGAGGCGGCCACCGGCTTCGCGCGCATCGAGCACTTCCTCGAGCGGGCCGCGGAGCTGGCTGGAGAGATCCCGGTCGGGTTGCACTGCGCCGAGTTCGAGGAGGCGATGGACGACGACCTGGGGACCTCGGCCGCGGTGGGAGCGATCTTCGACGTCGTCCGCGAGGGGAACAAGGCGATCGCGGCGGGCGACCTGAACGCCGTCCGCGGCTCGGCCTCCTCCGTGCGCGCCATGCTCGCCGTGCTGGGCTGCGACCCGCTCGAGCCACGGTGGGCCGAAGGTGCCTCACCCGACGCCAAGCTGGTCGCCGTCGTCGACAGCCTGGTCTCGGCGCTGTTGGCCCAGCGCACTGCCGCTCGGGAGGCGAAGGACTTCGCCGCAGCCGACGCGATCCGGGACCAGCTGAAGGCGGCCGGCGTCGAGATCGAGGACACTCCTCAGGGGCCGCAGTGGTCGGCCTGAACATCACCAGATCGGGAGTCTCCTGATGGCCGGTAACTCATCTCGTCGTGGCGCGGTCCGCAAGACCGCCAAGGGCAACCCCACCGCCGGGTCCGGCGGCCGTCGCCGCCGTGGGCTCGAAGGCAGGGGGCCGACCCCGAAGGCCGTCGAGCGTGAGGGCCACAAGGCCCACAAGGCGAAGAAGAAGGCGGAGCCTGCCCAGCGACCGGGTCGTCGCCCCCCGGCGTCTCGGGGAGGTGACTCCGAGTGGGTCGCCGGGCGCAACTCCGTCGTCGAGGCGCTGCGGGCGAAGATCCCGGCGACCGCCCTCTACGTCGCGGAGGGGACCGAGAAGGACGGCCGGCTGCGCGAGGCGTTCCGCCTCGCCGCGGAGTCGGGGGTCTCCCTGCTGGAGGTGCCCCGGCAGGAGCTGGACAAGATGACCAGCGGTGCCGTTCACCAGGGGCTCGCGGTCCGCGTCCCGCCGTACGAGTACGCCGACCCCAACGACCTCCTGGCCGCGGCTGCCGAGCTCGGGGAGCCGCCACTCCTGGTGGCTCTCGACAGCGTCACCGATCCGCGAAACCTCGGCGCGGTGGTCCGGTCGGCCGCCGCCTTCGGCGTGCACGGGGTCGTCATCCCCGAGCGCCGGTCCGCGGGGATGACCGCCTCGGCCTGGAAGACCTCGGCCGGCGCCGCCGCGCGGGTTCCGGTCGCGCGGGCCACCAACCTCACCCGCCAGCTCAAGGCGTTCCAGGAGGCGGGCTGCATGGTCGTGGGGCTTGCCGCGGACGGCGACGTCTCGTTGCCCGACTTCGAGCTGGCCGACGGTCCGCTCGTGGTGGTGATCGGATCCGAGGGCGACGGGCTCTCCCGCCTGGTCAGCGAGACGTGCGACCAGCTGGTGTCGGTGCCGATGTCAGCGGACCAGGAGTCCCTCAACGCCGGCGTTGCCGCCGGCATCGCTCTCTATGCGATAGCCCAGACCCGGCTCCTCGGATAGGAGGAGCCTTCGCCATCCGTACGATGGTGGCCCCGCCGCTTTAGCTCAGTGGTAGAGCACTCGCCTTGTAAGCGAAAGGTCGTCGGTTCAACCCCGACAAGCGGCTCCGCTTCTGGTGGACGAATCCATCGAGACCCGCCCCGCCGGGCCTGTAACGTCGGGTGTCCTCCCGGGATCAAGAGGGTGTGAACGACCTGCCACCCACAGTGCGTGACAACCAGTGGTTCGAAGCGCTCTTCGTGCGCCACGGCAACGACGTGCTCGCCTACGCGCGCCGTCGGGCTCCGGACGAGGCCGAGGACCTGGTCTCCGAGGTCTTCCTGACAGCCTGGCGCAATCGGGACCAGATCCCCGACCCGGCGCTGCCCTGGTTGTACCGAACCGCTTCGCACCAGTTGCTGCACCTGCGGCGCAGCGGCGCCCGACGCGCTGCGCTGTCGACCCGTGTCAAAGGGCTGGCCACCCTCGCCAGCCCTGATCACAGCGACAGGATCGCCAGCCGGCTCGATGACTCTCGGCTCATCACGAAGGTACTGGCCAGGCTCGCTCCCAAGGATGCCGAGCTGCTTCGGCTCTGGGCATGGGAGCAACTGCCGACCTCCGATATCGCCTATGTGCTCGGTACGAGCGAGGCCGCGGTGCGGGTGCGGCTGCACCGTGCACGACGCCGGGCCCGAACCCTCCTCGGCGATATCGACCCGGATGTCGCCGCCGCTCACCCGACCTTTGAGGAGTCCCGATGACCAATGACCTCTTCTCCCGCCTCTCCGCCGCCGACCCTGCAGCGGAGCAGGATCGACTGAGCGTCCCCGAGCTCACCGCAAGGGCGCAGCGGGTCCTGGAGCACGCCTCCGCCCCGTCCGGCCTGGTGCGTACCCGGGTGCGCAGGCGGTGGCTGCTGGCTGTCCCGACCGCGGTGGCCGTGGCGCTGGCGATCGTCGTCGCCCCGTCGTTCGTCGGTCCGAAGGTTGACGCCCAGGCGGCGGAGCTTCTGACCGACGCTGCCTCTGCGATCAGTACGACCGACCCTTCGGCCACTCCGGCCCAGTGGTGGCGGGTAGCGATCATCGGGGAAGCCCTCAACATCTCGGGGCCCTCCGGGACGACCTTGACCACGGTTCCGACGTCCTCGGTGGAGTACGTGGCGGTCGACGGCAACCGACCGTCGTACGTGGTGGATGGTGTGGGGGCCGCCCGGCAGGTGACCACCGCCACCTTGACGCCCAATGAGATCGGTGGCAGCTGGCAGGCACCCGACCCTGCCTTCCTGAGCGGACTGCCTCGTGATACCCAGGCGCTGCGAGACCGCCTGTACAGCGATACGGCCGGCCACGGTCAGTCGCGCAACGGCGAGGTCTTCGTGTACGTCGCCGACGTATTGAGGAGCGGACTGGTGCCTGCTGACCTGCGGGCCTCCCTCTACCGAGTGCTTGCGACGGTCCCGGGTGTCCGCGTCTCGTCGCACGACGCCCGGATCGGAGGCCGGACCGGAGTCGCGTTCTCCTACGACGAGGCGGTCAGCGGGACGCTTCAGGAGATCGTCATCGACACCGCGACCGGCGACCTGGTCGGCGAGCGCGAGGTGGTCGTGGACAGCTCCGCCGGCCTGCCAATCGGCACGGTGATGTGGCAGTCGAGCAACAGCCGCTCCCTGGTCGACAGTGTTCCCGCACGGATCGTCGCCGCAGCGGTCACCGAGCAATGCACCGGGGATGTGCAGAGCGGAGTCATCTGCACCACCTCGTAGATCGTGTCTGTCCGCACCAACCGCACAGAGCCCCCGGTCCTGACCGGGGGCTCTGTGGCGGGTTGATCAGGCGAAGGCGTAGGAGCGCTTCGACAGGCCCATCCAGAAGCCGTCGATCTGCTGGTCCCCGACGGGGTTCAGCCCGGCACCCATCGCCACGAACAGCGGCGTGAGGTGCTCCACGGTGGGGTGGGCGTACGGAAGTCCCGGCGCCCGCTCGGCGTACGCCGTCAGCTCGTCGACGTCTCCTCGGGCCATCGCCTCCGCGGCCCAGGCGTCGAAGTCGACCGACCAGCCCGGCGGGGTGGCGTCGATCCGCCAGTCGGTGAGGTAGGGGAGTCCGTGGGTCAGGAACCCCGACCCGAGGACCAGGACGCCCTCGTCGCGCAGCGAACGGAGCCGCTCACCCAGGGCCATCAGGGCCAGGGGGTCGCTGGTCGGCAGGGACATCTGCAACGTCGGGATGTCGGCCTCGGGGTACATGATCTTCAGCGGCACCCAGGCTCCGTGGTCGAGGCCGCGCCGGGGGTGCTGGTGCACCGGCCCGGGGAGCATCGACGTCACCTGCTGGGCAAGGCCCGATGCGTCCGGCGTCGAGTAGGTCATCTCGTAGTAGCGCTGGGGGAAGCCCCAGAAGTCGTAGACCAAGGGGGTCCCGGCGCCCGGGGCGCTGATGCTGACCGGCGCTGCCTCCCAGTGGGCGGAGACAACCAGGATCGCCTTGGGCCGGGGCAGGCCCGCCGCCAAGACGGAGAGCTCGGCGCTCCACACGGGATCGTCGAGCAGCGGAGGTGCGCCGTGCCCGATGTACAGGGCCGGCATGGCGTCGGTCATGGTCAGGTGAGCCTAAATGGTGACACTTGATTCTTCAAGTTAGTAAGATGGTGCCGTGACTCGATGGCTGAACGAGGAGGAGCGGGCCGCGTGGCTCAAGCTCGCTGCCGTCATGCTCAAGCTCTCCCCTGCGCTGGACTCTCAGCTTCAGCGCGACTCGGGGCTGACGCATTTCGACTACCTGACGATGGCAATGCTCTCGGAGGCCGAGGGCAGGACCCTGACGATGAGCGAGCTGGCCGCGACGGTCAACTCCTCGCTCTCCCGGCTCTCCCACGTCGTGACCAAGCTGGAGGACCGGGGCTGGGTGCGTCGCGAGCCGAGCCCGGACAGTCGCAGGGTCACGCTGGCCTCCCTCACCGATGCCGGGTGGGACGTGGTCGTGGCAGCGGCGCCCGGTCACGTTGCGGCCGTCCGGGAGCTCGTGTTCGACGGCATGGACGCCGACGATGTCGCGGCACTCGAGCGGGTGGCCGGTCACATCGCCAAGAGGCTGGAAGAGACCGACCTCACGACCACCTGTTGACCGAGGCTGCACCGCCGGTGGCCGTGTGCTCCCGTGTCAGTGCCCGGTCAGCTCAGGGTCCAGTCAACCGACGTGCCGCCGAGCTGCTCCAGCAGCGTGTTGACCCGGCTGAAGGGGCGCGACCCGAAGAAGCCCCGGCTTGCCGACAAGGGGCTCGGGTGCGCCGACTCCACCCAGGGGATCGGACCCAGCTGAGGTTTGAGCGACTGTGCGTCGCGGCCCCACAGCACGGCGGCGAGCGGACCGCCGCGAGCCGCGAGCCCGGCGATGGCCGCATCGGTCACCTCCTCCCAGCCGCGGCCCCGATGTGAGCCGGGCTCACCGGGCCGGACGCTGAGCACCCTGTTCAGCAGCAGCACCCCTTGGTCGGCCCATCCGGTGAGGTCGCCGTGCTCAGGCGGCTCGATGGCCAGGTCGGTGCGGAGCTCGGCGTAGATGTTGGCGAGGCTCCGGGGGATCGGGCGCAGCTCCCGGGGCACCGAGAAGCTCAGCCCGACCGGGTGTCCCGGCGTCGGATAGGGGTCCTGGCCCACGATCAGCACTCTGACCTCGGAGAGTGGGCGGGAGAACGCGCGCAGGATCTGGTCCCCCGCGGGCAGGTAGCTGCGCCCCGCCGCAACCTCCGCGCGCAGGAAGTCGCCCATCCGGGCGATGGCTGCCTCGGCCGGAGCCAGGACCCTGGCCCAGTCCTCGGTGACCAGGCCCTGCGCCACCAGGCCGGACAGGGTCCCCGTCACCACGCCGCCGGTCCGATCATGGGCGCACCCTACTGTGGAGTGGCCAGTGGAACGGCCGGTGGAGCGGCCGGCGGAGCCGGCCCGGATCGGGGCAGCCACGACTCATTCGTCCCATTAGTCACAATCACCACAACACGTCCCAGACGAATGACATGGCTGTCATTCGGCGCTTAGGATGATGAGGACCACACGGCAAACCCCGTCGCTCGATGTGTCGCCGGGATGGCATGGTCGGGGAGCCGCACGGAACCGGGTCGACAGAGAGGGTCGAGGATCACTGATGGATGCCGCAAATCCGCTGCCACCGTCTGAGGACCACGACGCCGAAGGCGGCCTGTCACAGCGTGACAAGGACATCCTCGAGTTCGAGCGGCACTGGTGGAAGTACTCCGGCGCCAAGGAGCAGGCGTTTCGGGAGAAGTTCCAGATGTCCTCGACCCGCTACTACCAGGTCCTCAACGCCCTCATCGACCGCTCGGAGGCACTGGAGCATGACCCGCTGCTCGTCCGCCGGTTGCGTCGGCTGCGCGCCGCACGGCAGCGGGCACGCGCCGCGCGGCGGTTGGGCTTCGAGATCTGAGATGAGCCGGCCGACGGCTGACCGTCGGGACGAGCGGGGTGCGCTCTCCTCGAATGCGGCGTTCGCCGCTGCTCTGATCACCCTCGCGGCGTTGGCGTACTACGTGCTGACCGGCGGCCCCGGTGGGACTGCGGCGACACCCACTGGGACACCCACTGGCACCCCGACTGGGACACCGACTGGCATCCCCACCGCGAGCACGAGCTCGAGCTCGACTCCCTCTCCCAGCACCACACCAACGCAGGCGCCCTCCACGGAGCCAACCGCCAGCCCCACGCGGACCGCGTCCCCCGCGCCGATCGATCGTGCCAAGCACCGCGTGGGTGTGTTCAACAACAGCCCGGTCAGTGGGCTGGCCGGCCGCACGGCGACCAGGCTCAAGAAGCTGGGGTGGAACGTCGTCGCCGTGAGCAACTGGTCCGGGTCGATACCCACCAGCACGGTCTACTACCCCCCCGGCTCGCGCGCGGCCGCCAAGCTCCTGGCAGCCGATCTCGGCCTGGATCGCATCCACCGGGCCGCCGCGGCGATGTCGTCGAGCTCCCTCACGCTGGTCCTCACCGGCCCGCTTCCCTGACGTCTCAGTATTCGGGCGCGAATTGCACTATGTGAGACGCCAAGCCGTAGTCTGAAGTCGCTCATCGAGAGGGGCAGAGGGAAACGGCCCGAAGAAGCCCCGGCAACCCGCCATCGCCACAGCTGCGACACCTCCCAGTGACCGGATCCAGGTCCGGTCGGCGTTGGAAGGGTGCTAAGTCCGTCCCGGGCGAAGGACGCCCGGGGAAGATGAGAAGGAGGTCTCCTTGAGCACTCAGGCCATCGCCTCGCCGACCGCTTTGCGAGAAGGCGCGTTCGGCAACGCCACGGACCTCGTCTGTCGCGAGTGCGGCCACCGCTCTCCGCTGGGCCCCTTCTACGCCTGTCCGGAGTGCTTCGGTCCGCTCGAGGTCGGCTACGACTTCCCGGCGGTGACGCGGGAGCAGATCGAAGCCGGCCCGAACAACATCTGGCGCTACCAGCCGCTCCTGCCGGTCCCCGCCGACATCGCCTCGAGCCCCAACACCGAGCCCGGCATGACCCGGCTTCTGCGCGCCACCAACCTGGGCCGGGAGCTGGGCATCGACCGACTCTGGGTCAAGGACGACTCCGGCAACCCCACGCACAGCTTCAAGGACCGTGTGGTGGCGGTCGCGCTCTCGGCGGCGCGCGAGCTCGGAATGACAGTCTTCGCCTGCCCCTCCACCGGCAACCTCGCCAACGCCGTCGCCGCTGCCGGGGCCCGGGCCGGCATGCGGACCGTGGTCTTCATCCCGCACGACCTGGAGCGGCCCAAAGTGCTCACCACCGCGGTCTACGGCGGTGCGCTGATCGCGGTCAAGGGCAACTACGACGACGTGAACCGGCTCGCCTCCGAGATCGCCGGCGAGGCGGAGGACTGGGCCTTCGCCAACGTCAACGTTCGCCCCTACTACGCCGAGGGCTCCAAGACCCTCGCCTTCGAGATCGCCGAGCAGCTGGGGTGGCGGATCCCGGACCAGGTCGTCATCCCCGTCGCCTCGGGGTCGCAGCTGACCAAGGTCGACAAGGGCTTCCAGGAGCTGATCAAGCTCGGCCTGGTGGAGGACCGGCCATATCGCGTCTTCGGAGCACAGGCCTCGGGCTGCTCCCCCATCTCCTCGGCCTACAAGGAGGGGCAGAACGTGGTCCGTCCGGTACGCCCGGACACGATCGCCAAGTCGCTGGCGATCGGCAACCCGGCCGACGGCCCCTACGTCCTCGACGTCGCACGCCGCACCGGCGGTGCCATCGAGGACGTGACCGATGAGGAGGTGCGCGACGGCATTCAGCTGCTGGCACGCACCGAGGGCGTCTTCGCGGAGACCGCGGGCGGCGTCACGATCGCGACGCTGGCCAAGCTGGTGTCGACCGGCCAGTTGGACCCGTCTCTTGAGACCGTCGTGTTCAACACCGGAGACGGTCTCAAGACCTTGGACGCGGTGGCGGAGCGGGTCGGGCCGACCGCCACGATCGAGCCGCACTTCAGTGATTTCCTCAAGACCGGCCTGGTCTGAGGCGGACCGGGAGCAGAACATGAGCGTTCAGGTACGGATCCCCACGATCCTGCGCACCTACACCGGGGGCGAGTCCGAGGTGAGCGCGGAGGGGCAGACCCTCGGACAGGTCCTGGCGAACCTCGACGCCGGACATCCGGGGATCCTCGCCAGGGTCCTCGACGACCAGGGTGAGATTCGCAGGTTCGTCAACGTCTACGTCGGCAATGACGACGTGCGCTTCCTCGAGGGCCTGGAATCTCCGACCGCGGACGGAGTGCAGGTCTCCATCATCCCGGCGGTCGCAGGGGGCTGACGCGCCCCCGCGGTGCGAGCCTTGCGGGTCAACCGGACGTTCGCCTCTTGTGGCCGTGCCCTTCGTTGCAACACCGTGAGGGCAGAGCCCGGGGCCCCGTCGACAGGTCGGGCCCTCCGGGGCCGAAGGTGAGGTGGATCATGCCGATCTCGAACTACGACACACGTCCCACGCCCGCGCCGCTCTTCGGGTCCGATCACACGGAGAGGGCCCGGCACATCCGGCTGTGGGCCGCTTCGGGGGCAGGACTCTTCGGAGCAGGAGCGCTGGCCTTCACCGGCTGGTGGGTCTGGATCATGCTCGACCGGTGGTTGAACGGATCGGCCGCCGCCGACGTCTCAGGGACCACGCTGGGCTGGATCGGGCTCACCGCCCTGGTCCTCTGGGCGGTCTCGGTCCTGTTGGTCAGGATGTCGCGTCGTCAGTGAGGCAGGGCACGCGAAGGTAGCCCGCTGAGCCCCTGAATCGGATCTGGCGCACCTTCGCGAACGAAGGTGCGCCAGATCCGGTCGTCTGCGCTGGCTCAGTCGCCCTCGGTCGGCTCCGAGGCCGGGGTTTCGGTCGGCTCCACGGAGGGCGCCGTCGCCGTATTCGCCGGCGGCGTGGCCTGATCCTTGGTCTTGCCGTATGGCTCGGGCTTGGCGCCACAGTTGTCCTTGCCCTGCGTGCTCACACACTTGGCCCATGAGCGGACGGACTCGCCGTACGCGTGGTGGCCGTTCTCCCAGCCGTTGTGCTGACCGTTGTTCTGGTGGTCAACCTCCCAGCCGCGCGTCGGCGCGGTGGTCGGGGTTTCCGTCGAGGTGGTGTCCGGGGTGTCCGTCGTTGAAGAGGTCACCACGGAGTCCAGGGGCCGGGGGGAACTGTCACCGCTGGTAAGTGCGAAGGACGCGGGCACGGCCGCAATCGCCAAGGCTGCTGTCGCTGCTGCTGCTCCCACAAGAATCTTCATGCCGACAAGTATCCGGGGGCGCACGTGCCTCTACATCAAATTGGTGCAAAATGCACCGATGCCCTCGGTGAAATCCACTGTGATCCCGGCCGGACGTGCGACCGGAGACGCGCCACGTGGGAACGTCTCCGGTCCGAACCTCGTCGCACCCACGAGGTTGGGTCAACCATAAGTTCGCCTCCGCGGGTGGTCAATGGACTGCAGCGCTCTCATCCGGCTGCCGCGTTGAGCTCGACCTCGCCCTCGCCTTGCACTCGGCAGGGGCGAGTGCTAATACTTGCGTTAGCACTCTCCACGTGAGAGTGACAGCCCGCGCAACGCACGGGCGTCTGTCATGGCCTCGGAAGACGAGGGTCTGAGGGCTTGCGAGAAGGGATCGCCAGCCGGAGGGCTCGTCCGTCGCGGGCGTCGACCGGGCCGTCCATCTTCTACGCGTGAGGAAATCGTAGGAGTTATGTCGAAGCTTATTGCATTTGATGAGGAGGCCCGCCGCGGTCTCGAGCGAGGGATGAACATCCTCGCCGACGCCGTCAAGGTCACCTTGGGCCCCAAGGGCCGCAACGTCGTCCTGGAGAAGAAGTGGGGCGCCCCCACGATCACCAACGATGGCGTGTCCATCGCCAAGGAGATCGAACTGGAGGACCCGTACGAGAAGATCGGCGCCGAGCTGGTCAAGGAGGTCGCCAAGAAGACCGACGACGTCGCCGGTGACGGCACCACGACGGCGACAGTCCTGGCTCAGGCCATGGTCCGCGAGGGCCTGCGCAACGTGGCTGCGGGCGCGAACCCGATGGGCCTCAAGCGCGGCATCGAGCAGGCTGTCGAGGCCGTCTCCGCCCAGCTGCTGAGCATGGCCAAGGATGTCGAGACCAAGGAGCAGATCGCGTCCACCGCGTCGATCTCCGCGGCTGACGTCCAGGTCGGCGAGCTCATCGCCGAGGCCATGGACAAGGTCGGCAAGGAAGGCGTCATCACCGTCGAGGAGAGCAACACCTTCGGGCTGGACCTGGAGCTCACCGAGGGCATGCGCTTCGACAAGGGCTACATCTCTCAGTACTTCATGACCGACCCCGAGCGGATGGAGACCGTCCTCGAGGACGCCTATGTCCTGATCGCCAACCAGAAGATCACCAACGTCAAGGACATGCTCCCGGTCCTGGAGAAGGTCATGCAGTCGGGCAAGCCGCTGCTGATCATCGCCGAGGACGTCGAGGGCGAGGCGCTGGCGACCCTGGTCGTCAACAAGATCCGTGGCACCTTCCGGTCCGCCGCCGTCAAGGCTCCGGGCTTCGGTGACCGCCGCAAGGCCATGCTGCAGGACATCGCGATCCTGACCGGTGGACAGGTGATCAGCGAGGACGTCGGTCTCAAGCTCGAGACCGCCGGTCTGGAGCTGCTGGGCCAGGCCCGCAAGATCGTGCTGACCAAGGACGAGACCACCATCGTCGAGGGCGCCGGTGACGCGGACCAGATCGCGGGCCGGGTCAACCAGATCCGCAACGAGATCGAGAACAGCGACTCCGACTACGACCGCGAGAAGCTGCAGGAGCGCCTGGCCAAGCTGGCCGGCGGCGTTGCGGTCATCAAGGTCGGCGCGGCCACCGAGGTCGAGCTGAAGGAGCGCAAGCACCGCATCGAGGACGCCGTCCGCAACGCGAAGGCTGCCGTCGAGGAGGGCATCGTCGCCGGTGGCGGTGTGGCTCTTCTCCAGGCTGCGGCCGCTGCCTTCGAGAAGCTCGAGCTGGTCGGCGACGAGGCCGTGGGTGCCGCGATCGTCCGTGCGGCCAGCTCGGCCCCGCTGAAGCAGATCGCGGTCAACGCCGGCATGGAGGGCGGTGTCGTGGCGGAGAAGGTGCTCACGTTGAAGCCGGGCTTCGGCCTCAACGCGGCCACCGGTGAGTACGTCGACATGATCGCCAGCGGCATCATCGACCCCGCCAAGGTGACTCGGTCGGCGCTGCAGAACGCCGCCTCCATCGCGGCCTTGTTCCTGACGACCGAAGCGGTCGTGGCGGACAAGCCCGAGCCCGCTGCGGCTATGCCAGGCGGCGGCGACATGGGTGGCATGGGCGGCATGGACTTCTGACCGCCCCGGGTCCGGTGACACCGGACCCAACGAGATCGACCGAACTGGGTACGAGGGTGACCTCGTGCCCAGTTCGTCGTTATTGGGCGGGGACGCCCTGATGGGTCTCTCACCGGATCAGGGTCAGGTCGGGGTCTTCACTGATCGCCGGGAGGGCTGAGCCTGGCTAGCGTCGTCGATGAGGCCCGGTCGGGTCCTGTTCAGGAGGGGAATCACATGTCGGAGACATCCGCCCGGGCTGCCGCGCGCGTCACGGGGCTGACCAAGGTCTACGGGTCCGGGGAAGCGGAGGTGCTCGCACTGGCCGGCATCGATCTGGAGATCCTCGCGGGGGAGTTCACCGCGGTCATGGGGCCGTCGGGCTCGGGCAAGTCGACGCTGATGCACCTGTGCGCGGCGCTGGACACCGCCAGCTCCGGCTCGGTCTTCCTCGGTGACGTCGATCTCTCGACGCTCGACGACGCGGCGCTGACGAAGGTTCGCCGCGAGAAGATCGGCTTCGTCTTCCAGGCGTTCAACCTGCTGCCGATGCTGACCGCCGCGGAGAACATCTTGTTGCCGATGAGCATCGCCGGTCAGAAGCCCGACCAAGAGTGGTACGACTCGGTCATCGCCACCGTCGGCCTCGGCGACCGGCTCGACCACCGGCCCAACCAGCTCTCCGGAGGCCAGCAGCAGCGGGTGGCGATGGCCCGTGCCCTGGCCAGCCGCCCGGCGATCGTCTTCGCCGACGAGCCGACGGGCAACCTCGACTCCCGGTCCGGGGCCGAGGTGCTGACGCTGCTTCGTCGTTCGGTCGACGACCACGGACAGACGATCGTGATGGTCACCCACGACCCCGTCGCCGCGTCCTACTGCGACCGGGTGGTCTTCCTCGCCGACGGCAAGGTCGTCGACGAGATGCGCGATCCGACCCGCGAGCTGGTGCTCGAGCGGATGGCGAAGATGGACGCCCCCGGCGCCCAGATCGGCGGTTGAGGTGTTCAAGGCCAACCTGAGGAGCCTGCTGGGCCGTCCCTGGCGGCTCGTGATGAGCATCACCGCGATCGTCATGGGCGTCGCCTTCGTGGCCGGCACCTTCATCTTCACCGACACCCTCGACCGCAGCTTCACGGCGATCTTCGCCTCGTCGGTCGCCGACGTGAACGTCAGCCGAGCCGGTGGGGTCGCCGCGGACGGAACGCCCACCGACAAGACCGTCCCCGCCTCGGTCGTCGCGGAGCTCGCGAAGGTCGACGGTGCCGCCCGCGCCGATGGCAACGTGTCGGCCGTTGGCGTGTACGTCGTCGGAACCAACGGCAAGCTTGTCGGGGGCCTCGGGGCACCGGCACTCGCCGGCAACGTCACCGGAGCGCCTGCGGCCCACGGTCTCCAGGGCATGACCGTGCTCGAGGGCTCCGCGCCCACCGGGCCCGGAGAAGTGGCTGTCGACCAGACCACCGTCGCGAAGGCGGGCTACCAGATCGGTGACGAGATCACCTTGGCCACGACCCTGTCGGAGAGCCCCGTCCTCCACGAGAGGCTCGTCGGGATCATCGGCTTCGAACAGGGCGGCTCCCTGAACGGAGCGAGCTTCGTCGCCTTCGACACGAAGAGCGCCCAGGATCTCTTCCTCGGCGGGCAGGACGTCTACAACTCGGTCTGGGTGGGCGCGGCCGGTGGAGTGTCCCAGGAGCAGCTGAAGGCGAACGTCGAGAAGGCGCTGCCCACCGGGTACCAGATCGAGACCGGTGACGAGCAGGCAGACCGGATCGGTGGGCAGATCAAGCAGGCGACCGGTTTCCTGCAGACCTTCCTGCTGGTGTTCGCGGTCATCTCGCTGGTCGTCGGGGCCTTCCTGATCGTGAACACGTTCCTGATGCTGGTCGCCCAGCGCACCCGGGAGATGGGGCTGATGCGCGCGCTCGGCGCCTCCAAGGTGCAGGTATCCAGCTCGGTGCTCATCGAGGCTGCAGCCCTGGGCCTGGTCGGCGGGCTGCTCGGCATCGCCGCCGGGCTGGGCCTGGCCAAGGCGATCATGCTGCTGTTCGGGCTGCTCGGCCTGGACATCACCAGCCAGCCGGTCGTCATCACCACGTCGACGGTGGTGTACTCCCTCGCCGCGGGCGTGCTCACGACCGTGATCGGGGCCGCGATCCCGGCCTGGAAGGCGAGCCGGGTGTCGCCGCTCGCCGCCATGCGTGACGAGATGGCCGTGACGAGGACCCCCGCGCACGTCCTGTCCTACCTCGGCGGCGGGCTGTTCGCCGCCGGCGTTGCCAGCATGGTCCTCGGCCTGGAGGTGGTCGACTCCCACCAGGTCTGGTGGGTCGCCGGCGGCATCGGTGGGATCCTCTTCGGGGTCATCCTGCTCAGCGTCGTGCTGACCGGCCCGTTCGCGGCGCTCTTCGGCCACGCCTACCGACGCATGTTCGGAGCAGTCGGCAACATCGCCGCCGAGAACGCCCGGCGCAACCCCGCCCGCACCGCCGTCACCGCGGCGGCGCTGATGATCGGACTGACTCTGGTCACGACCATCGCGACTCTGGGGGCGTCGGCCAAGGCGAGCATCGCCGCCGAGCTGCGCTCGTCGTTCGCCGGCGATCTGGTGGTCTCCAACGTCACCGGGCAGTCGTTCTCGACGTCGGTCGGCGACCTCGCCGAGGGCATCGACGGGGTCCAGACCGTGGCGCGGCTGCGGTACGGCTTCATCAGCGCACCCGGTCAGTCCAGCACCATCCTGCCGGCGATCGATCCGAAGACGTTCGACGAAGTCGTCCACACGACCTTCACTCAAGGGGCCATGACCGACCTCGCCGAGGGCACCATCGCAATCAGCTCGGCGTACGCGCAGGCGCACAATCTCGGCGTCGGCGACGAGCTGACGCTCGAGGTGCCGGCGGGCACACAGGTCTTCCCGATCACGGGGGTCTACGAACGCAACGTCTTGGCCAGTTCCGACTGGGTCGTCTCGCTTGACACTCTCGCCTCACTCGGCTTCCCGAAGGCCGACAACATCGTCTACATCCTGGTCAAGCCCGGCGTCGACACCGCGGCCGTCCAGCAGCAGCTGGAGGCCCAGACCGCCGACCTGCCGATGGTGACGATCAAGGATCAGGCCGGCTACATCGCCGAGCAGCAGGGGCTCTTCGACACCGTGCTGAACCTGGTCTACGCCCTGCTCGGGCTGGCGATCGTGATTGCCGTCCTCGGGATCGTCAACACCCTCGCGCTGTCGGTGATCGAACGGACCCGCGAGATCGGTCTGCTCCGGGCGATCGGGCTGGACCGCCGCCAGCTGCGCCGGGCGATCCGGTGGGAGTCGGTGCTCATCAGCGTCTACGGAGCCGCGCTCGGGACCGCGATGGGCGTGGGGTTCGGGGTCGTCCTCATCAAGTCACTGGGTGGCGAGGGCCTCTCGCAGCTCGTGATCCCCTGGGTGCAGGTCGTGATCTTCGTGGTCGCAGCCGGGCTCGTCGGGATCTTCGCCGCACACTTCCCCGCTCGCCGGGCCGCGAAGTTCGACGTGATCCGCGCGATCACCACCGAGTAGCCGGGATCCTCGGGCGGCGCCCCGATCCGCGTCGCCGCCCGAGGATGACCTAGCCTCGATCTGAAGGAGGTCGAGGTGCACAAGCACATCGAGATCCGTGAACACGTGCGGCAGCTCCTTGCCCACGAGCCCCCGGGCACCCGGGCACCCTCCGAGCGCGAGTTGGCCGAGGAGTTCGGCGTCTCCCGGACGACGGTCCGCCAGGCCCTCGACTCGCTCGCCGTCGAGGGCGTCGTGGAGCGGGTCCGTGGGAGTGGAACCTTCGTCGCAAGGGCGTGGGGGGTGGGCCAGTTCGTCTCCTACACCGAGGACATGGCCCGCCGAGGGCTCAGGTCGGGCTCCCGCACGTTGCTGCTCCGCGTGGAGCGACCACCTGCCGCGGCAGCCACGGCCCTGGAGATCGCACCGACCGATGAGGTGGTCCACTGGACGCGGGTGCGGCTCGCGGACGGGATCTCGATGTGCATCGAGGATGCTCATCTGCCTGCCGGGCTGGTGCCCTGCCTGACCGACGGCACTCAGCCCGACTCCCTCTACGTCGAGCTCGGCCGGTGTGGTCTCACTCCGACCCGCGTCGAGGACTCGGTTGAAGCGGGTGTCTGCTCGGAGGAGGAGGCGCCGCTCCTCGGCATCGCGGCCGGAGATCCGGTGCTCCGGGTCGCGCGGAGGACCTTCTCCGGCTCCCGACCGGTGGAGGTGTCGCTCTCGACGTACCGGGCGGACCGCTACGCGCTGCGCTACTCCCTGCTTCGGGGCGCGCAGGACTGAGCTGGGCTCACAGCTCGCCGAGTGGGGCGATGACCGCGCCGGCGTGCTCGCACACCCAGACCGGGTCCGGGCCGCCGAGCTCCGGCTCGATGGTGAGAGTGTGCACCGCGCCGGTGCAGCGCGGGCACTCCGGCCACCGACGTCCCTGGTCCATCAGCGAGTCCTGGATGTCCTGGGCCACCAGCCCGGCGACGTACGCGATGCCCTCCTGCCATTGCGAGGCCCACCAGCGCCGCGTGGACACCGCGTCCTCGAGGGAGGAGACCACCGCTGCATCCGCGAACCGCGTCGCGGTGAGGTCGTGGAGCACCAGGGCCCGGGCTTGGAGGACCGCTTCGTCGAGAGACGCCATGCTCAAGGATGGAACGCCGCACCAAACACGTCGGCCCTTCTCATCCCGGGCGCGGCAGTGGAGGATCGTGTCGTGCGCCCGATGAACCTGGGCCTCAAGTTCTGTTTGGAACTCGCGGCCATGGCTGGTTTTGCGGTCTGGGGCTGGAGGTTGGGGGGTCCTGTCACCGGAGCCGTGTTCGCTGTCGTGACACCCGCCGTTGCCATCGCTGCCTGGGGTGTCTTCGCGGCCCCGCGAGCGCCAAGGCGGCTTCCGACGCGGTGGCGAGTGCCCTTCGAGCTAGGCATCTTCTTGTTGTCCGTTGTTGCCCTGGGATCTGCTGGCCACCCGTGGCTCTCCGTGGTCCTGCTGATCGCGATCGCTGTGAACACCCTTGGCCTCTCTGCGTTCGGGCAGTGGGAAGCCTGAGGGCTGCACCCGGGTCCAGCCCGCTCGGCTCGGCCCGCCGAGCTGATCGGCTCCCAGGCCTCGTGGCGCCTGCTTCGATCGATGAGACGGTGCGACGATGGGCGCATGGGTCGGCAGGCGTCGCTGTGGGTCGTCGTCACGGGTGCGGGTGACGTCGACGGTGCCGTCGCGGGTGGCGCCGACCGACTGATCGCTCTGGCCTCGCCGGAGGAAGGGAACCTCTCACCCGAACCGGCGGTCGTCTCGGCGATCTGCCGAGGATCCGAGATCCCCGTGCGGGTGGTGCTGCGCTTGAACGATGGGATGAGCACGACCGGGGGCGAGCTCTCCCGGCTGGTCGGCCTCGCCGAGGACTATCTGGCGGTCGGGGCCGAGGGTTTGGCGTTCGGCTTCGTCGACTCCCAGCTCGACGTCGACGTGGAGGTCTGCGGCTACCTCGCCGAGTCCCTCCCGGAGGTCCCGTGGTCCTTCAGTACCGCCATCGACGCCACTCTCGACCACGACCGGGCCTGGCGGCAGGTGGTCCACCTGCCGGGCCTGGACTCGGTGATCAGCTCGGGCTCGACCCGGGGACTGGCTGCCGGCGTCGAGGAGCTGTGCGACCGGGCGCGGGACGACTCCGACGCCGCCCGCCTCCTCGTGGCCGGCGGCGGGCTGATGTCGGAGATGGTTCCCTGGCTCGCCCGGGCGGGGGTCCGCTCGTTCCTGCTGGGCCGCAACGCCCGCCCGGGGCGTTCTTGGCGGTCCTACCCGGACGCGGGGTATGTCCGCTCGTGGCGCCTCCTCATCGACGACGCGGTACGGTCGGCCGGGTGATCCGTCCCGCACCTCTGGCCGCCGGGGACCGCGTCGTCGTCACAGCGACCTCAGGCTCACCCGAGCCCCATCGAGTCGATGCGGGCCTCGCCGTCCTTCGGTCCTGGGGGCTCGAGGTCGAGGTGCTGGGCTCGGTCCGGTCCGCCCATCGCTATTTCGCCGGGCCCGATGACCTGAGACGAGCCGACCTCCAGGCCGCCCTGGTCGGTGACTACAGCGCCGTCTTCGTGGTGCGGGGCGGGTTCGGCGCCCAGAGGATCGTCGACGACCTCGACTGGGCCGCGATCCGGGAGGCCGCGCCCCGCCATGTCGTTGGCTTCTCCGACGTCACCGCGCTGCACCAGGCCCTTCGGGTCCGAGTGGGATGGGGCTCGATCCACGGTCCGGTCGTGACCAGGCTGGGCGAGTCCTCAGATGCCGTGCTGGGACGGCTACGCGCCCTGCTTTTCGAGCCAACCTCGGTCAAGGACCTCTTCGAGGGCGAGATGCTGGTCGATGGTGCTGCGGTCGGTCCACTGGTCGGGGGCAACCTCAAGCTCCTGGCCACCGGAGTTGGCACGGCCGACCAGGGGTCGGCGGCTGGATGCATCGTCGCCCTCGAGGACGTGACCGAGGCTCCGCCGTACCGGGTCGATGCGCTGGTCACGCAGCTGCTCCGCTCCGGGTGGTTGGACGGAGCGCGTGCGGTGGTGCTCGGTGGGTTCACCGAGTGCGGTCCCCTCGATGAGCTCCGAGAGGTGTTCGTCGACCGTCTCGAGCCGCTGGGCGTCCCCGTCCTGTGGGGGGCGAGCTTCGGCCACATCGACGAGAATCTCGCCTTCCCCCTCGGCGACGAAGTCACCCTGACCGACGGTGTGCTCCGCCTGGCCGACCCCACCGCCGACTGACTGCTGACCCGTCGCAAATGGTGGACCATTTGCGACGGGTCAGCAGACCATTTGCGACGGGTCGGCCTAAAGGTCGTGGGAGTCGATGATGCGGTAGGCGTAGCCCTGCTCGGCGAGGAAGCGCTGACGGTGCTGGGCGTAGTCGGCGTCGAGGGTGTCCCGGGAGACGACGGCGTAGAAGTGGGCGGACTTCCCCTCGGTCTTGGGTCGCAGCAGCCGGCCGAGCCGCTGAGCCTCCTCCTGGCGTGAGCCGAACGATCCCGACACCTGGATCGCGACCTCCGCCGAGGGTAGGTCGACCGAGAAGTTCGCCACCTTGGAGACGACCAGCAGATCGATCTCACCGGTGCGGAACGCCTCGAAGAGCCGCTCCCGCTCGGCCACCTTCGTCTCGCCCTTGATGACCGGAGCGC
This sequence comes from uncultured Actinomycetota bacterium, assembly GCA_963824105.1. Lineage (GTDB taxonomy): Bacteria > Actinomycetota > Actinomycetes > Propionibacteriales > Nocardioidaceae > CAWDVB01. The sequence goes on along the minus strand of CAWGNN010000007.1, from coordinate 107,029 downwards.
CGGTGCGCTCGGCGATCTCGTCGAGCTGGTCGAGGTACTGACCGATCACCAGCGTGGGCTGCCCCTTGTGCCGCTCCAGCAACCGCTCGACGACGTCGATCTTGTGATGGGTGCAGGACGCGAGTCGGTAGCGCTCGTCCGGCTCTGCCGTGGCGTAGACGAGCCGCTCGGACTCGGGCAGCGTCACCCGGACCTCGACGCAGTCCGCCGGCGCGATGTACCCCTGGGCCTCGATGTCCTTCCACGGTGCGTCGTACCGCTTCGGCCCGATCAAGCTGAACACGTCGCCCTCGCGGCCGTCCTCCCGCACCAAGGTGGCGGTGAGGCCGAGCCGACGCCGGGCCTGCAGATCCGCGGTCATCCGGAAGATCGGCGCGGGGAGCAGGTGCACCTCGTCGTAGATCACCAGCCCCCAGTCGCGGGCGTCGAACAGCTCGAGGTGGTGGTAGACGCCCTTCCGCCGGGTGGTCATCACCTGGTACGTCGCGATCGTGACCGGGCGGATCTCCTTCACGCTCCCGGAGTACTCGCCGATCTCCTCCTCGGTCAGCGAGGTACGTCGCATCAGCTCGGACTTCCACTGCCGGGCCGAGACGGTGTTGGTCACCAGGATCAGAGTCGTCGCCTTGGCGGTGGCCATCGCGGCGGCGCCCACCAGGGTCTTGCCGGCACCGCAGGGGAGGACGACGACGCCGGAGCCGCCGTGCCAGAACGACTCGGCCGCCTCGCGCTGGTAATTGCGCAGCGACCACCCCTCCTCGCGGAGGTCGATCGCGTGGGCCTCCCCGTCGACATACCCGGCGCGGTCCTCGGCCGGCCAGCCCAGCTTCAGCAACGCTTGCTTGAGGTTCCCTCGCTCCGACGGATGGACCGCCACGGTGTGGTCGTCGATCCGCTCGCCGATCATCCCCGCCACGCGCTTGGCGCGGATGACCTCCTCCAGCACCGGCCGGTCGGTCGTGGTGAGGGTGAGGCCGTGGGTGGGGTGCTTGTCGAGCCGGAGCCGGCCGAAGCGTTCCATCGTCTCGGCGACGTCGACGAGCAACGCGTGGGGTACGGCGTAGCGGGAGAACGACAGCAGCGCGTCGACCACCTGCTCGGCGTCGTGACCCGCGGCTCGTGCGTTCCAGAGAGCCAGCGGGGTGAGCCGGTAGGTGTGCACGTGCTCGGGGGATCGCTCCAGCTCGGCGAACGGCGCGATGGCATGGCGGCACTCGTCGGCACGCGGGTGCTCGACCTCGAGCAGCAGGGTGCGGTCCGACTGGACGATGAGTGGCCCGTCGTGAGTCATGCGGTCATCTTTCCGGGTGCACCGCCTGGATCCGGTGGAGGGCGAAGCGGCGCGGTTCATCGGCCCGCTCGTCGTGGGCGGCCAGCCAGCCGCCCTCGACCCGTACCGGGTCGACCAGACGCTGGGTCATCGCGCCATCACGATCGAGGTAGTCCAACCACACCGAGGACTTGGACTCGGCGGCCTCCCTCAGGACCGCGATGATCCGGTCGGGGGAGGTGGCCGCGGCCGAGCGTGGCCGGGTCGCCTCGGCCCGGTCGCCCACCCGGATCGTGTTGACGGTCGCCGCGGCCTGCGCCGTGCGACGGGCGTCCTCCAGGGCTTGGGCCCGGCGGGCCGGCTTGCGCGGTGACGGGGCCCGCAGAGCGGTGGGGCGGATCAGCCTGATCGACCCGTCGGACCCTTCGGCGACCGGGGCCGTCCCCGAGTCGCGGAGCCGGGAGAGCACCACATCGGCGGGGGACTGGCTGACCAGGACCGTCGGTGCAATTCGGTGCAGTCTCAGGGCCGCGGCCCAGGGCTGGTGCAGCAGTTCGATCAGCGCATGCTCGTCGTCGCTGCGGATGAACGTCGACGCGACCCCGACACGGACCGAGCCGAAACGGCGTGCGACGTCGTCGACGAGATAGGTGAGCGGCTGGGGGACCTCGGTCCGAGATGCGTTGGTGAGGAACTCGTGGATGTCGCCCGCGCTCCAGCCCGCGTCGTACCCGCCGCGCAGCGAGGACTCGGTGAAGCGATAGACGGTGGCCCCTCCGCGCGACTCGATGTCGGCGAGCAGTCCGAGCCCCCGCGCCAAGGTGGGCTCCAGCGGTCCGGGCGCGACCGCGGTGAGGTCGGCCTGGAGGAGGATGTGGTCGACCGGGACCGGGAGCAGCGGGTCCAGGGTCTTGGCGACCTCGGCCGGGGACTCGATGAGCGCCCTCCCCGGCGCGGTCAGGGCCCCCGCTCCGACGATGCCGAGCGCGGCCGCCTCGGCGACGGCCCACGCGGCGGCCTGCGAGCGCAAGGTGGGGCGGCGTGGACGTTGCCAGCGGACAAGCTGCACCAACGACGGGATTCCGGTGCCGGACGCGAGCGCTCTGTCCTCGGGCAGGCCGGCGAGGCACTCCAGCACCTGCCTGCGGGTGGCCGCGATCCACGGTCGCTCCGCGTCGCCCGCCAGCACGTTCAGACGGTGGTCGGCCGAGGCCCGGCTGGTGAGGCCGAAGACCCGGTCGCTGCGCAGCCAGGCGCCGACGACCAACGCCCAGCGCTCCGCGACCGACCGGTCCAGCCAGACGTCGAACGCCTCGGTCGGCATCCACAACCGGTCGTCGCCGTCGTAGGAGTCGGTGACCAGCTCGGCCGCGTGTGCCGCCTCGATGATCAGGGCAGCCTCCTCGGGCGCGACGTGCAGCAGCTCGGCCGCCGCCCGGACCTCACGAATCCCGAGGCCGCCTGCGCGAAGTGCCTTCGGCGGTGTGCTTCCCCAGTGCTCGAGGAGCAGCTCCAGGTGCCGGACGAATTCAGCGGCGGCGGCGGCGCCCGAGCGGTCCACCAGCGTTCGGGCACGCTCGACGGTCGCGACCTCCGGCGGCTCGTCGACGGGATGCTCGGTGGTGTGCCCGCCGCGCAGCGCCATCGAGACCTCGCGGGGCAGCACCAGCCGCCCCGGGGATTCCGCGACCACGAGGCCCCGCCCCCGCAGCCACCGCAGCTCGGCCCCGCGAGCCGCGTCCTCGTCCCATCGGCCGCCTGCACCGGCGATCGCGTCGAGTACCGTCGCGACCTTGCCGGGACCCCTGCCCACCAGGTCCGCGACGAACGACGGATCGGCCAGACGGTCGGCGAGCTGGCCCAGATCGGTCTCGATGTCGCCGGAGGGGGACAGGTCGAGGGCGGTGAGGATCTGGCGCACGCGGGCCGGACCCCGGGGCCGGAGCAGTGTTGCCAGGGACGGCCCGAGTCGGCTGACCGTCTCACCGATCGCGTCACCGAGCGCGCTCACCGGTCGCAGCTCGGGGTCCTCACCCCAGATCAGAACCAAGTCCTGTAGTGCGGAGGTGGCCTGAAGCACGCGGGGCTCCCGTGCGTTCAAGATGGCCGCCACCTGGCTCGGGGAGCAGGGTTGCGGCAGCAGCGTGAAGGCCTCCGCCACCGCAAGATGAAGGGCGGTGAGCTCGTCCAGGGCGCGCATGACCGATGCCTTCGCCGCGGCGCGGGAGGCGAGCGAGGAGGAGTCCTGAGGGGCTGGCGACATGAGGTCGGGGCGGCTGCACAGAAGCGCGACGATGCGCTCCTCCGACCAGCTGCGAAGCTGCTCGGCGAGGCTGCGGGGCGTTCCCTCGGACATCCTTCCCACGGTACAGCCCGGCCCCTGAGCCCCGGTGGGGCGCGTTGGCTAGGCTCACGAGGGGAGAGCCGGCACGCGAACGGAAGGCATGGCATATGGCGGTCATCGAGGCCCAAGGCCTGGGCAAGAGCTTCAAGGGCAAGCCGGCCGTCGTCGATCTCAGCTTCGAGGTCAAGCCGGGGGTGGTCACCGGATTCCTGGGGCCGAACGGCGCCGGGAAGTCGACCACGATGCGGCTCATGCTCGGCTTGGATCGCGGGCATGGCCGGACGACCTTCGACGGGCAGACCTTCGACCAGATCAAGCACCCCATGACCCGGATCGGCTCGCTGCTCGAGGCCAAGCCCTTCCATCCCACGCGCAGGGCGCGCAGTCACCTGCGGATGCTGGCCGCGTCGAACGGCATCTCGGCGCGGCGGGTCGATGAGGTCCTCGAGCAGCTCGGCCTCACTGCGGTCGCCTCCAAGCAGCCGCGCACCTTCTCGCTCGGCATGGGACAGCGCCTCGGTCTCGCGGCCGCGTTGCTGGGAGACCCGGACACGCTGATCCTGGACGAACCGGCCAACGGGCTGGACCCGCAGGGCATCCAGTGGCTGCGACTGTTGCTCAAGCACCTCGCGGGGCAAGGGCGCTCGGTGCTGGTGTCTTCGCACCTGCTCTCCGAGACGGCGCTGATGGTCGATGACCTGGTGGTCATCGGCAGGGGCCAACTGATCGCGAGTGGCCGGATCGAGGACTTCATCAAGTCGTCCACCGGCGGGTGGGCGCTGGTCCGGACGCCCGACGCCCAGCGATTCATCCCCGTGCTCGCTGCCGCCGGGGCCACGGTGGAGGGCACCTCGGACGGAGCGCTGACCGTGCGAGGGGTCTCTGCTGAGCAGATCGGTGAGCTGGCATTCACCAACAGTGTCCGGCTGCACGAGCTGGCCTCGCGCGACGTGACGCTGGAGGAAGCGTTCTTGCAGGCCACCGGTGGCTACCAGGAGTTCAGTGCCGAAGATGGAGAGATCGGGGCCGTCCTGTGATCGCCGCGCTGCGCTACGAGTGGGTCCGGATCACCTCGATCCGGTCCAGCTACTGGATCTCGGCCACCACCCTGGTGGTGGGGACCGGCATCTCGACCCTGATCGCGTGGGGTCTCGCCAAGACCTTCCACGACCTCAGCATGAACACCTCGGAGATCCCCTTCACGGCAGGCATCGTCGTGACCCAGGCGGGCCTGGCGGGGGCGCCGTACATCGTGGGCTTCGTCATGGCGATCATCGGTGTTCTCGCGTGGGGGCATGAGTATCGCCACGGGATGATCCGGGCGACCTTCACCGCTGTCCCCTCGCGAACCGCGATCTGGCTCGCGAAGTACATCGTCACCTTGGCTTGGGTCGCGGTCACCATGGTGGTGACCTTCGCCGCCTCGACCTACGTCGGGTGGCTCTACCTGAGCAAGTACGGCGTCTCGTTCACCTCCTCGGAGGTCCTCAGGGCGGAGGGGAAGGCGCTCCTGGTCGGCTTGCTGCTGGTCACGTTCGTGATGAGCGCGACCGCGATCATGCGCCACCAGACCGCAGCCCTGGTGCTGCTGTTCATCTGGCCGCTGGTCATCGAGCCGATCTTCCGCTTGGTGTTCTTCCTCGTCCCAGCGCTGAACGACCACATGGACTGGCTCAACTACCTGCCGTTCCGAGCCCTCTTCCGGATCCTTCAAGTACCCCTGCTGGCCGATGGATCCGCTGGCGGCGGCGACGGTCCTCCTGCCCAGTTCATCACTCAGCCCCTGACCACGATCGAGGCTTCGCTGGTGTTCGGCGCCTACGCGGTCGTGGTGGTCGTCGCGAGCCTGGTCCTGCTCCGTAGGCGCGATGCCTGATCGGATCGGTCTCGGGGTCGGATTCGATCTCGACATGACCTTGATCGACACCCGTCCCGGGATCGCCGAGACGCTGCTGGCGCTGGGGCGGGAGAGCGGCGTCGAGCTCGACGTGGAGGCGATAACCGCTCAGCTCGGACCGCCGCTGTCGGTGATGCTCGCGCCGTATTTCCCCGAGGACCGGATCGATGGGCTGGTCGACCGGTTCCGGGACCTGTATCCCCAGCACGCGGTGGCGCCGGCCCACGCCCTCCCCGGCGCGGAGGAGGCGCTGGCCGCGGTGCGGCGACACGGTGGCTCGACGGTCGTGGTGACCGGCAAGTTCACCCCGAACGCACTGCTGCACACCGAGGCTCTCGGCTTCGACGTGGACGAGGTCGTGGGGGAGGTGTACGGCTCAGCCAAGGCGGGCGCTCTCACCGATTTCGGCGCCGACGTGTACGTCGGAGACCACGTCCACGACGTGGAGGGGGCTCTGGCCGCGGGCATTGTCTCGGTCAGCGTCCTCACCGGCGGGTCGACGCGTGAGGAACTCGTCGCCGCGGGGACCCATCATGTGCTGGAGAGCCTCGTGGAGTTCCCGGACTGGCTCGACGACCACCTTCTCGACCTGCGCCTGGCCGCGCTCCGGCGACGGCTACGGTCGCTCGGCTCGGTGCTCGTTGCCTTCTCCGGTGGGGCCGACAGTGCGCTTCTTCTCGCCGCGGCGGCGAGGGAGCTCGGCCCGGGACGGGTCGCGGCGGCGACGGCACTGTCGGACTCGTTGCCTCAGGTCGAGCGCGATCCCGCACAGTCGTTCGCCGAGTCTCTGGGCGTCCGCTGGTTCACGCCTGAGACCCATGAGCTGGAGCGGCCCGGCTACCGCGCCAACGGCCTCGACCGCTGCTATCACTGCAAGGCCGAGCTGGTCGACACGCTGGTCCCGCTGGCCCGTGCTCACGGACTGGCCGCCGTGGCCACCGGGACCAACGCCGACGACCTGGCGGCCGGTTTCCGCCCCGGCATCGGTGCTGCCGCAGAGCGCGGCGCGGTGGCGCCCCTGGCCGAGGTGGGACTGAGTAAGTCGCAGGTGCGGGATGCGTCACTCCGCTGGGGGCTTCCGACCTGGGACAAGCCGGCCGCTGCCTGCCTGTCGTCGCGGATCGCCTACGGGATCGAGGTGACTCCCGTCCGCTTGACCCGGGTTGAGCGTGCGGAGGCCGCCGTGCGCCGGGCCTTCTCCGAGCGCGGCCTCGAGGTTCGCGACCTTCGGGTCCGTGACCGGGGGGACCGGGCCTCGGTGGAGGTCGATCAGGTCGCGCTGTCGCGGCTCTCGGCGGACTCCACCCTGACGAACCTGCTGCTCGAGGGGGTCTGCGGTGCGGGGTTCGCCGACGCCGTCGTCGATCCTTCGGGCTTCCGCTCCGGGTCTCTCAACCCGGCCTAGCCCCGACCGAGCGGGCAGGCACCCCGAATGCGGGGCTATCTCGTTGGTGTCGCGTCGGGCCGTCCCCGTAGGCTTGTCTTTTGCACGAACGCGCGGGCCCCCAGGGGCCGTAACGAATGAGGTTGATGCTGTGCCCACCGGCAAGATCAAGTGGTACGACGCGGAGAAGGGCTTCGGGTTCATCTCGCGTGAAGACGGGGACGACGTCTACTGTCCGGCATCGGCGCTGCCCAAGGACGTGACCACCCTCAAGTCGGGGACCCGGGTCGAGTTCGGCCTCGCCCAGGGCCGCCGCGGCGACCAGGCCCTGCAGGTGCGACTGATGGAGCCCACCCAGTCGGTCAGCAAGGCGCTGCGCAAGAAGCCCGCCGAGATGGTCAACATCATCGAAGACCTCTACCGGTTGCTCGAGGGGATCGAGCGCGGCTACCGCAACGACCGGCATCCGGACGCCAAGGTGGCCCGTCCTGCCGCCAAAGTGTTGCGCGCGCTCGCCGACGAGCTGGAGCTCTGATCCCCTCAGGCTGGGGAGGGTGACGTGGGCCGCGCGTGCTGTGAGCGGATCACCCAGACCAGCACCGCGGTGAGTGTCACGGCCAGGATGCTCAGCCCCGCCCAGGGGACGAGAGGCACCGCGATCCCGAGGAACCCTCCGATGACCCAGGCGAACTGCAACAGGGTCTCCGAGCGGGCGAAGGCGCTGGTCCGGCCCGGTTCGGGCACCTCACGCTGGATCAGCGAGTCGAGACTCAGCTTGCCGTAGGTCTGGGCGAGACCGGTGACGAGGCCGAGAACGATCGCGGTGAAGGCCGAGTAGAAGATCGAGGTCACGATCACGGTCACGGTGGCTGTCGCTAGGGACAGCACCACGGCGCGCCGCGGATCGAGTGACTTCAGGATGGATCCCAGCGCGATGCCTGTCGTGCCGCCAAGGCCGGCCGCGCCGGCCACGACCGCGATCGCCAGCGCCGGGTTGGTGCCCCACCCCGGGAACGGGTGGGTACGCAGCAGGAACGCCATGAAGAAGAGCAGGAACCCCGACAGCATGCGCAGGCCGGCGTTGCTTCGCAGACCCATGACCACGTTCCCCGAGGAGGCGAGTCCCGCGCCGGGGGCCTTCATGCGGAAGACGCGTTCCTCTGGGACCTCGCTGTCGATGTCACGGGGAAGCATGATGGCCAGGACGGTGGCAAGCGCGAACAGGACGAAGCCGTAGCGCAGCGACCAGGCGGCGCCGAACTGTGAGGCGGCGAAGGCGATCGGTGCCGAGACGGCGGCCCCGAGGACGCCGGCCAGGGATATTCGCGAGTTGGACTTGACCAGGCCGAGGGACGAGGGCGCCACCCGTGGCACCGCGGCAGCGCGCGCGACCGTGTACCCCTTGCTCGCCACCAGGACGCCGAGCGCGGCAGGGAAGAGCAGGATCGAGTCGTTCTGCACCGCCCAGGCGAGGTTCCAGGCCAGGAACGCCCGGAAGGCCATGGCTCCTCCGATCGCCCACCGGCGGCCGTGGCTGAACCGGTCCAGGAACGGGCCGACGAGAGGGGCGATGAGGACGAACGGCAGCATGGTGAGCCCCAGGAAGAGGGCCACCTTGTCGCGCGCTTCGCCGGTGGGGACCTGGAAGAAGAGGGTGCCGGCCAGGCTGATCGTGATCGCGGCGTCGCCGGCTGCGCTCGCTGCGTGCAACTCGATCATCCGGGCGAGACCGGACTCTCCGGCCCCTTCGGCCTCTGCCGCCCGGTGAGCGATGTGCGCGACCCGCCGAGTACCCCGGCCGGTGGCGCGGGCCCCTCGGCTCAGCGCCCGGACTCCGTGCCCGATGCCACGTGCGCTCGTTCCTGCGGCCCTTCCGACTGCTCGTGCTGAGCCTCGCAGCCTCCCGGAGTCAGAGGAGGTCTGCTGGTCGGCCATGGCCCTATCTTGCCGTTCCGGGCGTCGGATTTCGCCCTGGGGCGACACGACCCCCCTTGATGGGAGACAATCGCACGCGTGACAGTGAAGGCAGCCCCCAAGCTCGACTCCTCCGGAGCCGAGGCGGTCGACATCGCCCGAGGGGCGGTGGTCGCCCTGGTCGGTGAGGGCGACGTCGGTGAGCACCTCGGGTGCGTCGCCGACGCCGACCGCGTGGTCACCCACTACTTCTCCTGCCAGCAGTTGGGCTATCATCGGCTGGCGCTGGGCGGTCACGTTGGCGCGCGCGGCTCGGCAGAAGTCGGTCACCGTCGACGAAGTGGTGCTCCTCCCCGGCGACGAGGCGATCATCGCGCCCGCGTGGGTGCCCTGGCGTGACCGCGTTCAGCCCGGCGACCTCGGCCCCGGCGACATCCTGCCGACCGAGGAGGATGACCCGAGGCTCGCGCCGGCCTACTCCGCCGCGGACGAGACGGTGGACCGCGAGAGCTTCAAGCGGGTGTGCGAGGAGCTCGGCCTCGGGAGGCCGAGGGTGCTCTCCCAGGAAGGCCGGGAGTCAGCCGCGGAGCGCTGGCACGAAGGCCCTCAGGGCCCGAACGTCGCACTGGCGCAGTCGGCTCCCGGGATCTGCTCGGGGTGTGGCTTCCTCGTGCGCCTGTCCGGTCCGCTCTCACAGCTGTTCGGGGTCTGCGCCAACGCTTTCGCCAACGACGACGGCCGGGTGGTCTCGCTGGACCATGGGTGCGGCGCCCACTCCGAGGCCAAGCTCAACAAGCGCCCACGGGTCCTGACGCTGCCCGACCCGGTGCTGGACACTCTGACCTGGGACGAGCTCGAAACCTTCTGAGAGGTCCGGATCTGCGGGGGAGATCGTCAGCGCCGCCGCCGGCTCCCTGCCCGCTTCGAGCCTTTGCCGGTCGAGGAGCTCTTGGGAGACAGCTCCCGCTTCCGTCGCCAGCGCGCCATCTCGAGGGCGTACATGCCCAGACCGAATCCGGCCAGGCAGGTCCACAGCCACCAGAGCCGGTCCGCGTGGGCGAGCTGGGTGTAGAAGGGCAGCATCAGCACGAAGGCGACCAGCCAGGCGACCGATCCCACGGTGATCGTGGTGATCCCGTAGCGGTCCATCGGCTCCACCTCGGAGATGTCGACGTGGAACTGATCCTGTTCCCGGTCGGTTCTCCGCGACCGACCCCGTCCCGGGGTCTCCCCATCGTCCACGTGCGGCTCAGTTGACACGCGTTGAAACTATCCGACTTCCGATCAGAGACCGAGCAGCCCCACCGGAAGAGGCCTGGCTCGTCGTCACCCGAGCAGGGTGTCTCGGGATGTGAAACAGGACTGGGGTCGGGCCGCCGGCACTCAAGCGGCCGGCTTGGGAACATTTAGTTAGCAAGGCTAATGAGGTATGCTAACGATATGCAGTCGAGTGTGGAGCAGGTCGCCAAGACCAATGCGGGCCTCGCGTCGGCCCTGCGCGTGTCGGTCAGTCGGCTCATCCGTCGGATTCGCAGCGAGCGCGACCCGGAGAACCAGCTGAGTGTCGGCCAGGTCGCGGTGCTTGCCGCGCTCAAGCGGGAGGGTGACTGCACCATCTCCCAGCTTGCCCGTCAGGAGCGCGTGCAGCCTCCGTCGATGACGCGGACTGTGACGCTGCTCGAGGAGGGCGGCTATGTACACCGCAAGGACCACCCCGACGATGGGAGACAGGTCCTGGTCTGTTTGGCCGAGAAGGGCGAGAAGACCCTCGCCCTGGACCGGAGCCGCCGGGATGTCTGGCTGGCGCTTCGACTCGCCGAGCTCACGTCCGAGGAGCGAGCCGTGCTGCGGCGCGCCGCACCCATCCTGGAGAGGCTAGGTGCCGGTTGAGCCCGACGTTCAAGGCCCTCCGGCACCGCAACTTCCGTCTCTACGCCTATGGCGCCGTAGTCTCGAATGTCGGGACCTGGATGCAGCGGGTGGCCCAGGACTGGATGGTCCTGCAGCTGACCGGTAACAGCGGTGCGGCAGTCGGTATCACCACAGGCTTGCAGTTCCTTCCCATGCTCCTGCTCTCGCCGTACGCGGGGCTGATCGCGGATCGCTTCCCCAAGCGGCGCCTGCTGCAGGTCACCCAGGTCATGCTCGGCGTCCCCGCCATCGCGCTCGGCGCGCTCGCCGTGACCGGCCACGTGCAGATCTGGCATGTGTACGTGCTCGCATTCGTGGCCGGCATCGGTGCGGCGTTCGACGCGCCGGCTCGCCAGGCCTTCGTGAGCGACCTCGTCATCGAGGACGACCTGACCAATGCGGTCGGTCTCAACGCCGCGTCGTTCCACCTGGCCCGGATGATCGGCCCGGCCGTCGCCGGATGGACGATCGTCGCGCTGGGTTCGGGGGTTGCCGCCACCGGCTGGGTGGTGATCATCAACGGCCTCAGCTTCGGCGCGGTGATCCTCTCCCTGCAGCTGCTGCGCTTCCCCGGTGGCTTGGAGTACGACATCATCCCGCGAACTCCCGGGATGATCCGCGAGGGAATCCGGTACGTTCGCGGCCGGCCGGACATCATGGCCGTGCTCGTGGTGGTCTTCTTCACCGGGACGTTCGGTCTGAACTTCCAGATGACCTCCGCGTTGATGGCCACGACGGTCTACGGCAAGGGCGCCGGAGAGTACGGCATGTTGGGGTCCTACATGGCCGTCGGCTCGCTCGCCGGCGCGCTGATCGTCGCACGGATCGGGCGGCCTCGGCTGGGACTGGTGATCTTCGCGGCCACCGCATTCGGAGTCAGCGAGATGGCTGCGGGCCTGATGCCGAGCTACATCACGTTCGCCCTGTTGACGCCGCTTCTCGGCATCACTGCGTTGACGACGATCACCAGCGCCAACGCCAGCATCCAGACGTCCGTGTCCGGACCGCTGCGCGGCCGTGTGCTCGCCCTGTACCTGATGGTCTTCATCGGCGGGACGCCGTTCGGCGCACCGCTGATCGGCTGGGTCGGCGAGCTCTTCGGCGCCCGCTGGACACTGTTGGCCGGAGGCGCGTTCACGGTCCTCGGCGCCCTCATCGCCACCGTCTACTACACCCGGCGCCTCGGCCTCTCCCGAGGCCAACAGCGCAGCGTCGCCCTGCAGGTCCTGTCCCACCCGTTGTCCGGTCACCGCGTCGCGCCCGCCCCGGAGGTTGGGCACGGGCCTGAGGACGGACAGGAGCCGGTGGAGCTGGAGCCGGAGCACGTCATCGTCCGCTGACCCCCGCTCCCGGACCAAGCTCTGCTGACCGGCCCCAGGTGGCCGGCCCGGTCCGTGGCCAGGACGGCTGGTGGATCTGGGAGAGGGAGCGCGACCGTAGACTCGGCGGCGTGAACCCCCGCTATCGCCGCCTGGTCATCCCGGTTGCGCTGGCGTCGCTGATCCTCATCGTCGTCATCACGGCGGTCTTCCGTGGTTGAGCCCCTTGACCAGGCGTTGGCGCAGGTTGCGGGGCTGGTCCTGGACGAGAGCTCCCTGGTGCGGGCCATCGCCTCGGGGCGGCGGCGCTCGGAGAGGCCGCGGTGGCGCCGGGTCGAGCTCCGGTACGTCGACCTGAAGGCCGGCCGTCGCTTGCAGGTCACCCGCTACGACCAGACGCAGGCCCAGGTCACGAACGTCGAGCCCGGGGCGGCCCCGGCCGCGGTCGACGAGCTGCTCGCCGAGCCCTTCGGGAACTGGCACGTGGAGACCCGTGATCGGATCGTCCAGCTCCGCGTGACCAAGAAGGGCGATGCTCTCGTCCACACGCAGGTGCGTGAGGTGCCTGTCGAGAGGGACACCGCCCACGATCAGAGCAAGGAGCGACTTCTGCCGGGCGACCATCCCGTCCTGATCGCGCTGGGGATCTCCACCAGCGAAGGTCGTGTCAAGCAGAGCCGGCAGGCGAAGTACCGCCAGGTCGAGGAGTTCCTGCGGGCGCTCGGGCCGGACGTCACCGAGGCCATCGCCAAGGGCGTCCTGCGCACTCCCACCGAGGCGGATCCCCTTCGGATCGTCGACCTCGGCTGCGGCAACGCCTACCTGACCTTCGCCGCGCACGCGTACCTGTCGACGGTCCTGGGGCTCGAGGTCGTCCTCACCGGGGTCGACTCCAAGAAGCAGTCCCTGGACCACAACAGCGAGATCGCCCAGCACCTTCAGGTCGCTGACCAGGTGTCATTCGTGCGCTCCGACATCGCCGGCTACCGGCCCGATCGGACCCCCGAGGTCGTGCTCGCCCTGCACGCCTGCGACACGGCGACCGACGATGCGCTGGCCCGGGGGATCGAGTGGGGGTCGCCGCTCGTCCTGGCCGCCCCCTGTTGCCATCACGACGTGTCCGCGCAGCTGCGGCAGGCTCCGGTGCCCGAGCCCTTTGCCGCGCTCACCCGGGACGGGATCCTGCGGGAGCGGTTCGCCGACACTCTCACCGACGCCTTGCGTGCCGCGGTCCTCCGCGCGGTCGGCTACCGGGTCGACGTCGTCGAGTTCGTCGAGTCCAAGCACACCCCGCGCAACACGCTGCTCAAGGCGGTGCGCATCACCGAGCCGAAGCAAGCCACGGTGGGGCGATCGCGAGCAGAGCTCGACCAGCTGTCCGCCACCTGGCATGTGCGACCGATGTTGGTGGAGCTGCTGGGGGACCGGCTGGCATAGCCGGGCGAGGGCCGGGTCAGGCCTTCATGGCCTCCAAGAACGTCACGACCCGCTCCGCCACTGCGGAGTGCGGGAACGTCCCTGCGACGGCGAAGACCAGACCATCGCCCGCCCCGTCGACGCGCAGCCTTGCAGATACCACCTGACTCCGGCAGGCCCGCAGGTGCGTCGTCTTCACACACGACATCGGCGCCGAACCTGCCTCGACCTCCGAAGACACGGCGGCCGGCGGTGTCACCTTCCGCGTCGACCGGACTACGACCCGGCCATCGCCGTCCACCAAGCTGAGCTCGCCCGTCCCGGACTCGTCGGCGACCCAACGCCACGAGTCCTCGGGCCCCAGCACCCCGACATCGGCGCCAGCCACGTCACACGAACTCATCGACATCACCTCGCAGATCGCACGTCAGAGAAGGCACACCCGCTCCAGCACGGCCGAAACGGTTGTATCGCACAACAGACGGTAAGGCCTGCGAGCCCTCCGCGCACCCTTTCAGTCACCCCACTGTCATCAACCGCGGCCGCTTCTCCTGCGTGTTCGAGAACGATGGCTTGGCGGTTGGACGACACCGCAGTAGTGAGTGCTGGTGCTCCCCGGCTGAGCCGGCGAACGATGCTGCTCGGTGTGATCGAGTGCGCAGCGATGGGTCAGAGACGCTCGACGACGTAGTCGATGCAGCCGGTCAGAGCTTCGACGTCTGCCGGGTCGATCGCCGGGAACATCGCGACGCGCAGCTGGTTGCGGCCGAGCTTGCGGTAGGGCTCGACGTCGACGATGCCGTTGGCGCGCAGCGTGGCGGCGATCGCGGCGGCGTCGATCTCATCGGTGAAGTCGATCGTCCCGACGACCAGGGACCGCTCCTCCGGTGCCGCGACGTACGGCGTCGCGTAGCTGACCTTCTCCGCCCAGGTGTACAGCCGGCTCGAGCTGTCCGAGGTCCGCGAAACCGCGAACTCCAGGCCACCTTGGCCGTTCAGCCAGTCCAGCTGCTCGGCGAACAAGAACAGCGTGGCCACCGCCGGGGTGTTGTAGGTCTGGTTCAGCCGGGAGTTGTCGATCGCGGTCTGCAGGTCGAAGAAGGCGGGGATGAAGCGACCGCTCTCCTTGATCTCCGTCGCCCGCGCGAGCGCTGCCGGCGACATCACCGCGACCCAGAGCCCGCCGTCCGCAGCGAAGTTCTTCTGAGGAGCGAAGTAGTACGCATCCGCATCGGCCACATCGACGGGCAGACCCCCTGCGCCGCTGGTCGCGTCGACCAGGACGAGAGCGCCCTCGTCGGCGCCGTCAACCCGGCGGACCGGTGCCATGACCCCGGTGGAGGTCTCGTTGTGGGCCCAGGCGTAGACGTCGACCCCGGCCTCGGCGGCCGGTGTGGGTCGGGTGCCGGTCTCGGAGGTGAGGATGCTGGGCTCAGCGAGCCACGGGGCCTTCTTCGCCGCCGTGGCGAACTTGCTGGAGAACTCGCCGAACGACAGGTGCTGGCTCCGCTCGCGGATGAGGCCGTAGGTGGCGATGTCCCAGAAGGCGGTGGCGCCGCCGTTGCCGAGGACCACCTCGTACCCCTCGGGGAGGGAGAACAGCGAGGAGATCCCGTCTCTGACCCGGCCGACGAGGTTCTTCACCGCGGGCCGGCGGTGGGAGGTCCCCATCAGCGACGTGCCGGTGGCGGCGAGCGCCTCGAGCGCCTCGACGCGCACCTTGGACGGACCCGAGCCGAATCGACCGTCCGCGGGCTTGAGGGAATCGGGAATGGTGATGGTGTCGGTCACGACGATGTACCTCGATCAAGTGAGTGAGGGTGACCTGACGACTCTGTCAGAACGCGAAGCACCCCTATTCTGTCACCTGATACCTAGTGATCGGACCCGGGGAAAGATGATCAACACCACACCTGAGGAGCAGCACGATCGCCGCATCCGTCGGCTGATCGCAGCGGGACTGATCGCCGTCGGGGCCTACCTGGTCGTCAGCGGGCTGGTCGACTTCTTCACGGCCGCCAACCAGAGCGCCACGACACAGAGCCCGCAGCGGGCGTGGTGGGTGTTGTTCGGGATGCCGATCCTGGGTATCGGGGTCTGGATCATGGATGCGTCGTGGTTCACCAGCAAGGTCACTCCGGCTCTGGAGATCCGGCAGGTCGCCTATGACGACCCCGACGCGGCCGAGCTCACCGTCGAGGTGCAGGGGGAGTACCTCACCCGATACGGGGGACCGGACCAGAGCCCGGTCGACCCGGCGACATTCCTTCCGCCTGACGGCGCCTTCTTCGTCGGCTATCTCGACGGCCGGCCAGTCGCGATGGGCGGCTGGCGGATCCGCTCCGACGTCGAGGCCCTGGACGGGACCCGCCTCGCCGAGCTCAAGCGCATGTATGTGAGGTCCGAGAACCGCCGACGTGGTCTCGCCCGACAGGTCCTGGCCCACCTCGAGCTGACGGCGAAGGTGGCCGGCGTCGACGTGATGATCCTCGAGACCGGGAACGAGCAGCCGGAGGCCGTGGGGCTCTACATCCGCGAGGGTTACGGAAGCATCGCCCCCTTCGGACACTACGCCGACTCTCCGAAGTCCCTCTCCTTCGGCAAGCGCCTGTGAGCTGAAGCCCCCGGACTGGCCGGCAACTGCGTGCGAGCCGTGGCGCGAGGTGTGGGGCCGGCCCTAGATTGGACGGGTGAAGGACTTCCGCGCCCTGAGGCGTGAGTACGAGCGCGATGGCCTGGACGAGGCGAGCGCCGACACCGACCCCTACGCCATGTTCAGCCGTTGGATGGACGAGGCGATCGACGCGGGACTCTACGAGCCGAACGCGATGCTGCTGGCGACAGTGGACGACGAGGGTGCCCCGTCCGTACGACTGGTCCTGTTGAAGGGGATCGACGCCAGAGGGCTGGTGTTCTACACCAACTACGACTCTGCGAAGGGCCGGGACCTGCTCACCGAGCCGCGGGTCCAGGTCGTCTTCCCGTGGCAGGAGATGGAGCGGCAGGTCCGGATCGACGGTCGCGCGGTACGGCTGACCGATGCGGAGAACGACGCCTACTTCGCTTCCCGGCCGAGGTCCGCCCAGCTCGGCGCCTGGGCATCACCACAGTCGACGGTGGTGGAGTCTCGAGAGTCGCTCACGGCGGGGCTCGCCGCCGCCGAGCACCGGTTCGCCGGAGTCGAGGTGCCCAGGCCCCCGCTCTGGGGCGGGTACCGGATCAGCCCGCAGCACTTCGAGTTCTGGCAGGGCCGGCCCGGTCGGCTTCACGACCGGCTGCGGTACCGCAAGGTGTTCGACGAGTGGATCCGGGAGCGGCTGGCGTCCTGACCCCACAACTAATCCAGTTGTGAGTGAGCGCTCACTCATTTAGTATGTCCCGCGTGACCCGCCCCGCCCGAACTCGCGCAACTCCGATGAGCCCCGAAGACCGCCGGGATGCCATCATCACCGCGGTCTGTCCCCTGCTCGAGGAGCAGGGGACAGGACTCACCACCAAGCAGATCGCCGAGGCGGCCGGCATCGCCGAGGGCACGATCTTCCGGGTCTTCAGGGACAAGCAGGAGCTGCTGCTCGCCGCGGCGCGGGCCACGCTGGACCCGGCGGTCGGCAACGCTGAGATCGTCGAGGCGCTGCGCCACGCCGACGACCTGGAGTCCACCCTCCTGGCCATCGTCACCCACCTGGAGCGGCGGATGCGACGGATCGTCGCAGTGATGACCGCGCTCCACCAGGCCATGGCGCACGAGGGTGGCGGCCACCCGGGCGAGCGCCCCGAGCTCGTCGAGAACGCCGGACGGGACACCGTCGCGCGGATCGCGGCCCGCCTGGAGCCGTACGCCGACCAGATGCGAGTACCTCCGGAGACCGCCGCCCGGCTGATCCGCAGCGTCACCTTCGGCAGCTTCATGCCCATGACCCCGGCCGCGGATCGACCGTCGGCCGACGAGATCGTCTCGGTCCTCCTCGACGGAGTCCGAGCCCACCCCACCAAGGAGGACCGCTGATGTTGCTGCGCATGCTGCGCACCTTCTCGGCGCCGTATCGACACTGGATCGCGTTCGTCGTCGTGCTCCAGTTCATCGCGACCGTCGCCCAGCTGTACTTGCCCAGCCTCAACGCCGACATCATCGACAACGGCGTCGCCAAGGGCGACACCAACTACATCTGGAAGACCGGCGGCGTCATGCTCGCGGTCTCGCTCGCGCAGATCGTCGCGCAGGGGATCGCCGTCTGGTTCGCTTCGCGCACCGCGATGAGCATCGGTCGCGACGTGCGCAAGTCGATCTTCCACCAGGTGAGCACCTTCAGCCACCGTGAGGTCAACCACTTCGGTCCGCCCTCGCTGATCACCCGGACGACCAACGACGTCCAGCAGGTGCAGATGCTGGCGCAGCTGTCGATGACCATGATGGTGACCGCACCGATCATGATGGTCGGCGGCGTGTTCATGGCGATGCGCGAGGACATCGGCCTGTCCTGGCTGGTGGCCGTCAGCGTGCCCGTCCTCGTCGGCGTGATGAGCCTCATCGTCTGGCAGATGGTCCCCGGCTTCCGCCAGATGCAGAAGCGCTTGGACGAGGTCAACCGGATCCTTCGCGAGCAGATCACCGGCATCCGCGTGGTCCGTGCCTTCGTGCGGGAAGAGAGCGAGGCGCGGCGGTTCGAGAAGGCGAACCGGGATCTCACTGATGTCGCGATCTTCACCGGCCGGTGGATGGCCACGGCCTTCCCGACGCTGATGCTCGTGCTCAACCTGTCGATGGCCGCAGTGATCTGGTTCGGCGGTCACCGGGTTGCCGCCGGTGACATGCAGATCGGTGCGATGACCGCGTTCCTCACCTACATGATGCAGATCCTCATGTCGGTGATGATGGCGACCTTCATGGTGATCATGGTTCCCCGAGCCGCCGTCTCGGCGGATCGCATCAGCGAGGTGCTCGACACCGAGTCCTCGGTGACTCCCGCGGCCACGCCGGTCACCGACCTGACCTCGATCTCCGGTGTGGAGTTCGACTCCGTCGAGTTCCGCTACCCCGGAGCCAGCGATCCCGTCATCCGCGACGTCAGTTTCAGTGCCCCGGTGGGACAGACCACGGCGATCATCGGCTCGACCGGTGCCGGCAAGTCGACGCTCGTCTCGCTCGTCCCCAGGCTCTTCGACGTGACGGGGGGCTCGGTGCGCCTGGGTGGAGTCGATGTGCGTGACCTCGAGGAGGAGGAGCTCTGGTCCCACATCGGGCTGATCCCGCAGAAGGCGTTCCTCTTCTCCGGGACGATCGCGAGCAACTTGCGGTACGGCAAGCCCGAAGCCACCGAGGAGGAGATGTGGCGAGCCCTGGAGGTGGCACAGGCCGCCGACTTCGTGCGGGCCATGCCGGAAGGACTCGAGGCTCCGGTCGCGCAGGGCGGCGGCAGCTTGTCGGGTGGTCAGCGCCAGCGGATGGCGATCGCGCGGGCGTTGATCAAGCAGCCCAGCGTGTACGTCTTCGACGACTCCTTCTCGGCTCTGGACGTCGCGACCGACGCCCGCCTGCGGGCGGCGCTCCGGCCGCACACCAAGAGCTCGGCCATTCTCGTGGTGGCTCAGCGCGTGTCCACCATCCTCGACGCCGACCAGATCGTGGTCATGGAGGACGGCGCGATCGTCGGGCAGGGCCGTCATAAGGAGCTCCTCACGACCTGCCCCACCTATCGGGAGATCGTCGAGTCCCAGCTCACCGTGGAGGACGTGGCATGAGCCAGCAGACGATGAAGGTGACCGAGCGGGTCCAGGGCGGCCGCGGCCCGATGGGCGGCGGCCACTTCGGCGGCGGCATGATCGCCGAGAAGTCCCAGGACTTCAAGGGCTCGGCCAAGCGCTTCCTGGGCTACCTGCGTCCCAACCGGGTGCGTTCCTCAGCCGTGGTGATCCTGGCTGCCATCAGCGTCACCTTCGCGGTCATGGGGCCGAAGCTGCTCGGCCAGGCGACCGACCAGATCTTCACCGGCATCATCAGCGCCCGACTCCCCGTGGGCGTGACCAAGGAGCAGGTTGTCCAGCAGCTCCAGTCGCAGGGACAGACCAACCTCGCCCAGATGATCTCCTCGATGGACATCGTCCCCGGTCAGGGCGTCGACTTCGCTGCCGTCGGGATGGTCATCGGCTGGGTCCTGCTGATCTACCTGGCCTCGGCGCTGACTGCCTGGCTCCAGGGCTGGCTGGTCAACGACGTCGTTCAGGCGGCGGTCCTGCGGATGCGCGAACAGGTCGAGACCAAGCTGCACCGGCTGCCGTTGCGCTACTTCGACCGGCAGCCTCGTGGCGAGCTGCTCAGTCGGGTCACCAACGACATCGACAACATCAGCCAGACCCTGCAGCAGACGATGAGCCAGCTGCTCACCTCCATGCTGACCGTGATCGGGCTCCTGGCCATGATGTTCTGGATCTCGCCCTTGCTCGCCTTGGTGGCTCTCGTGACGCTTCCGGTGACCGGGATCATCTCGGCGCAGATCATGAAGCGGTCGCAGGGCAGGTTCGTCGCCCAGTGGCGCCGGACCGGCACGTTGAGCAGCATCGTGGAGGAGGCCTACACCGGACACGACCTGGTGAAGGTCTTCGGACGCCGCAAGGACGTGCAGCGCGAGTTCGACGACGAGAACGAGGAGCTCTTCCAGGCGAGCTTCGGTGCGCAGTTCATCTCCGGGCTGATCATGCCGATGATGATGTTCCTGGGCAGCCTCAACTACGTCGTGATCGCGGTCCTCGGTGGCCTGCGGGTGGCCAGCGGGGCGATGAGCCTCGGCGACGTACAGGCGTTCATCCAGTACAGCCGCCAGTTCACCCAGCCGCTGACCCAGGTTGCGTCCATGGCGAACCTCCTGCAGTCCGGCGTGGCGTCGGCCGAGCGGGTCTTCGAGCTCCTCGATGCCGAAGAGGAGCCCGTGGAATCCGGTCACCGCACCGACGTCGAGCAGCGCGGCGAGGTCGTCTTCGAGAACGTCGACTTCCGCTACGCCGACGACGAGCCGCTCATCGAGGACCTGTCCTTGTCGGTGACGCCCGGTCAGACCGTGGCGATCGTCGGCCCCACCGGGGCGGGCAAGACCACGCTGGTGAACCTGATCATGCGCTTCTACGACGTGGACTCCGGCCGAATCACCCTGGACGGGATCGACATCACGGACATGCCGCGCGGCGAGCTGCGCGGCCAGATAGGAATGGTGCTGCAGGACACCTGGCTCTTCGAGGGCACGATCCGCGACAACATCGCCTACTCCCGCCCCGAGGCCAGTGAGGAGGACATCGTCCAGGCAGCGGAGGCCACCTTCGTGGATCGGTTCGTGCACAGCCTCCCCGACGGCTACGAGACGGTCATCGAGGAGAACGGCGAGAACCTCAGTGCCGGCGAGCGCCAGCTGATGACCATCGCCCGGGCGTTTCTCGCCGACCCGGCGTTGCTGATCCTCGACGAGGCGACCAGCTCGGTCGACACCCGGACCGAGCTCCTCGTCCAGCACGCGATGGCCGCGTTGCGGCAGGACCGGACCAGCTTCGTCATCGCGCACCGGCTCTCCACGATCCGTGACGCGGATCTGATCTTGATGATGGAGGGCGGTCGGATCGTGGAGCGCGGCACTCACGACGAGCTGTTGAGTGCGGGCGGAGCCTTCGCCCAGCTCTACCAGGCACAGTTCGAGGCTCCCCTCGACGACGAGCAGCTCAGCGCCCAGCCCGTTGGTTGAACGCAGACGACCCGTGGGCGGTTGTGATCCCGGTCGGACATGTCCGGGCGCCCACGGGTCGGGTGACTGCTTGGTATTGCTAGGTGATGCTGCCAGCGCTCAATAGCTGGCCGGTAGCGCTCTAGCGAGCAGCCACCTCACGAGTCCGAGTCGTATCCACTGTCAGACCACCTCCTTTCACGTGTACTCAGACGGTAGGGCGCGGACCGGATCCAGGCAACGGATTTGGGTCGTGAATGATGTGCTCGTGTCGATCCGCGAGGAGCGCTGAGGAGCGTGGGCTTCCTCGTCGACCTGCGCCCGCTGCGGGCCTCCCCGCCGTTCCGTCGACTCTTCCTGGGCAGCTCGGTGTCGCAGCTGGGCCAGCAGATGACCGCGGTTGCGGTCGCGATCCAGGTCTACGACCTGACCGGATCCTCCTTCTCCGTCGGACTGGTCGGTGTCTTCGCCCTGGTGCCGCTGGTCGGCTTCGGCCTCTACGGCGGTGCGATCGCGGACGCGATGGACCGGCGCTCCTTGGCGCTGATGGCCTCGGCCGGGATCTGGGTCGCCTCCGTGGGCCTGGCGGTCGCCGCGCTCCTCGGCAACACCTCGGTGTGGGTGCTCTACGGCCTGATCAGCGTCCAGTCCGCCTTCTATGCGTTGAACAACCCGGCGCGGTCGGCGATGATCCCGCGGTTGCTGGACAAGGAGATGATCCCGGCTGCGAGCGCGCTGACGATGGCGACGTTCAATCTCGGTTTCACCTTCGGTCCGGTGCTGGGCGCCCTGATCATCCAAGCCGAGGGATACGCGGCCGCCTACCTCATCGACGTGATCACCTTCGCTGCCGCCTACTACGCGCTGCTGCGGCTGCCGAAGATGCCGCCCGCCCATGACAGCCCGCGGGCGGGTCTGCGCAGCGTGATCGACGGGCTGCGCTTCCTCGGGACGGCTCCCAACCTGCGGATGACCTTCATCCTCGACATGTGCGCGATGGTGCTGGCCCAGCCGCGGGCGCTCTTCCCCGCACTCGCCTACAAGGTCTTCGGCGGTGGCGCGGCGCTGGTCGGTGTGCTCCAAGCGGCTCCGGCGGCCGGCGCCCTCGTCGCCTTCACGGTCTCGGGCTGGATCAGCAAGGTCCGGTTCCAGGGTGCCGCCATCGTTCTGGCCGTCATCGCCTACGGCCTCGCGGTCGGCGGGGTCAGCCTCACGAGCATGCTTTGGCTCGGCGTGCTGTTCCTCGCACTGTCCGGCGCAGCCGACATGGTGAGCTCGGCCTTCCGGACGACCATCCTGCAGGTCGCCGCTCCCGACCACCTGAGAGGTCGACTGCAGGGAGTCTTCATCGTGGTTGTGGCCGGCGGCCCCCGGGCGGGCGACTTCCTGGCCGGCTCCGTGGCCGGCGGAGTCGGCGAGCGGTGGGCGCTCGCACTGGCAGGACTCGCCTGCGTGACTGGCGTAGTGCTGGCAGTCCTGGCGCAGCGGCGGTTCCTCCGCTACGACGCGAACGACCCACAGCCCTAGCTGGAGGTCACCGGCCGCGCCACCATGCCGCGGTGTTCGACGGGAGCCGGTCGCCGACCTCGCCGCTGGCGAGGACCAGTTCCCCGACCCCCGCGGGAAGACGGACCGACCGCTTGCCGCAGTTGAGGGCACAGATCAGGTCGCCGCGGCGGAAGGCGAGGCTGCCGGGAGCGGAGGGGAGCCACTCGATGCCCGAGCCCTGGCCGACCGCGTACTTGCGCCGAGCGCCGAGCGCGGCCCGGTAGAACTCCAGTGTCGAGCTGGTGTCGCCCGTCTGGTCCTTGGCGGTGTGGCCGGCCCAGGACGCCGGCTGGGGGAGCCAGGGCTGCTTGCGGCCCGGCCCGAAGCCGAACGGCGGCTTGGTCCCCGACCACGGCATCGGGACACGGCAGCCGTCACGACCGCCCTTCCCGGTGCGCTTGAACTCGGGGTCCTGCTTCGCCTCGTCCGGGACGTCAACCTGCTCCAGTCCCAGCTCCTCACCCTGGTAGATGTACGCCGACCCGGGCAGCGCGAGCATGGTGAGCAGCGCTGCGCGACCTCGGGCCAGCCCGACTTCGCCGCCGCCGTACCTCGTGACGTGGCGCACCACGTCGTGGTTGGACAGCACCCACGTCGGTGCCCCGCCGACCAGAGCCATCGAGTCCAAGGTCTCGTCGATCACCCGGCGGAAGTCGGCTGCCGACCACGGTGCGCTGAGCCAGTGGAAGTTGAAGCTCTGGTGCAGCTCATCGGGGCGCACGTAGCGAGCGATCGACTCGGTGGTCTTCGTCCACGCCTCGGAGACCGCCATCCGCTCGCCGGGGTAGGAGTCGAGCAGCCTGCGCCACCGACGGTAGACGTCGTGGACCTCCGGCTGGTCCCACATCCCGAGGTAGTCACCTCGCTGAACGTCGCGCAGGTCGGCCGGCTTGAACAGGCCGTGGGCGACATCGACCCGGAACCCGTCAACACCACGGTCCAGCCAGAACCGGAGCACCGACTCCATCTCGTGGGCGACTTCGGGGTTGCGCCAGTTCAGGTCCGGCTGCGAGGAGTCGAACATGTGGAGATACCAGGAGCCGTCCTCGAGACGGTCCCAGGCTCTGTTCCCGAAGACCGACTGGTAGTTGTTCGGGGGACGCTGGCCGTCGCGTCCCCGCCCGGGTCGGAAGATGTAGCGGTCACGTGCACCGGGCTCGTCGCGCAGCGCGGCCTGGAACCAGGGGTGCGCCGACGAGGTGTGCGCCGGGACGATGTCGACGATCACACGCAGGCCCAGCTCGTGGGCTCGGGCGAGCATCGCGTCGAAGTCGTCGAGGTCTCCGAAAAGGGGATCCACGTCGCGGTAGCCGCTGACGTCGTACCCGTGGTCCTTCTGAGGCGAGGGGTAGAACGGTGTCATCCAGATCGCGTCGACACCGAGGTCGCGCAGATAGGGGAGTCGCTCGGCGATCCCGGGCAGATCGCCGAGGCCGTCACCGTTGGCGTCGGCGAAGCTGCGGACGTAGATCTCGTAGCAGACGGCCTCACGCCACCACGAATCGGTGACTCTCACGGCGACTCCTTCGAACGAATTGGAACGATCAAGAGTAGCGGCCGCAGACCGTTCCTCCTATCCGGGTCCGGACCTTCGCCCTTGGCGGGGTCAGGCATCTGCGCCATTGTGGATACGGGAGTCGCTGATCGACGGAGCAAAGGACCTGAGATGAAGGAAATCGCGGACCTGACCAGCCAGGAGTGCGTCACGCTCCTGTCCGGAGGTGTCTTCGGCCGAGTCGGCTTGACCACCAGCGAGGGCCCGGAGATCCTCCCCGTCAACTACGCGATGTACGGCAACGCCGTTGTGTTCCGCACCGTCCCGTACGGTCGTATCGCCGAATACGCCGCGGACCGGGAGATCTGCTTCGAGATTGATCATGTCGACTACGACCACCACACCGGCTGGAGCGTGCTGGCCGTCGGGAAGGGCAAGCTCGTGGAGGACCCTGAAGAGGTCCAGCTGATCCGCGAGGTGTGGGACCCCCGCCCGTGGGCCACCGGCCAGCGGATCCTGTACGTCAAGCTGGAGTGGCGTTCGATCTCCGGCCGCCGCATCGGCGAGGAGATCGAGAAGCCGGTCGCTCGCACGCTCTGACTGCGAGCCCCCTGACCCAGCAACCTGAGCCTCCGGTGTCCGCGATGGGGTCGAGCGTGCCGACTACCCGTTGAAGTCCGCCGGGTCGATCTCGATCCAGATGTGGCGTGCCCACGCCAGCATCTCCTCACCGTCGAAGAGCGCGCTCGCGGTGAAGGACTTGCGCCCCTCCACCTCGAAGGTCGTGCCGACGACGACGGCGGTGCTCCCGGGTGCCGGCGGTCGCACCACGTGGGCGGTCATCGTGCCGAGCACCGCCGGCCGGCCCTCCAGGTCCGCCGACCAGCCCGAGGGGCAGTCCAGCGAAGCCCAGATCGAAGGACCATCGACCTCGCCCTCGACGTACCAGGGGGCCGCGAAGAACGGGGTGTCGTCCACCCGGCCGGGGAAGATTCGTAGGCCGTCGCCGGCCTCTCGGTCTGTCCCACAGACGAAGCAGCCAGGGAACGGATGTGCGTGGAAGCCGGGGTACCCCTTCGATGCCTCGACGGCAGCGTCCACGTCGATCGCGGGCAGGTTCACGGTGAACGGCTCGACGATTCGCGACTCGGCCACGAGGCGAGCGCCGTCGAAGAGGTGGGCCTGGTCGTGCTCGCGCTCGACGCGAAGGTGGTGGTCCAACGGCGGAGGGCGCCTCAGGCTGACCTGGACCGGTTGCTCCCGGCCTCCACCGAGCGCCTCGGCGAGCAGACCGGAGGTGTAGCCACCATTCCCTGACACGGCAGGTCCCCGGAATCGGGACTCGATCACTACGGTGTACATGTGCCCATCATTGCTGGAAAGGCAGGATGACGGAGTGAGCGACCTCATCGACACCACGGAGATGTATCTGCGGACCATCTACGAGCTGGTGGAGGAGGACATCGTCCCCCTGCGTGCGCGCATCGCCGAGCGGCTCCATCAGAGCGGTCCCACCGTCAGCCAGACCGTGGCGCGGATGGAGCGCGACGGCCTGTTGAACGTCCAGGGTGACCGGCACATCGAGCTCACGCCCGAGGGGCTGCGACTGGCGACCCGGGTGATGCGCAAGCACCGTCTGGCCGAGCGGCTGCTCACCGACGTGATCGGCCTGCCCTGGGAGGAGGTGCACGCCGAGGCGTGCCGCTGGGAGCACGTCATGTCGGAGGCGGTGGAGCGGCGGATCGTCTCGCTGATCGGAGGGGCCACCGAGTCGCCGTACGGCAACCCCATTCCCGGCCTGGAGGAGCTCGGCGAGGATCCGGCGCCCGAAGCCTTCATGGACGAGGTCGAGTCACTCGACGCGGTCGTCGCCGCCGGCCGCGGCCGGGTCAGGATCAGGCGGATCAGCGAGGAGGTCCAGAAGCACGAGGACCTCATGGCCACCCTGCGCCGCGTCGGGGCGCTGCCCGACCGCGAGATCCTGGTCAGCTCCGGACCGGAGGGCATCCTGATCGGCTCGGGTGGCGAGACCGCGGAGATCGCCCCCGCCATCGCGGCGCACATCTTCGCTCAGGCGCTCTGACTCCCCACCTCACCGATCCTCAGGATCACCCCACCGTGAGGATCGAGGTGATGAGGCCGTTGACCAGAGCGACTCGCCCATTGCCGAGCGGCAGCGCGCGCGTCTGCTCGGCGGATCCGCCGCCCAGGGTCACCACATCGGTCGTGGTGAGTGAGCCGTCGCTCCCGATGGAGAGCACGAACTCCTTGACCTGTCCCTGCGGGTCCCAGACCGAGGTCAGCACGGCGTTCTGGTCCGGCAGGTAGGTGAAGCTCCTCGGCTCCCACCCGGCGGTCGGCTGGGTGTTGCGCCCGAACGAGTACGTCGACAGCCGCGAGGGATGTGAGGGGTTCGAGATGTCGAAGACCGCAGCCTGGCCGCCCTTGGTCCGGCCGGAGTTCGTCGCGTCCTGGCCGATGCCCACCAGCATGCCGTTGCCGATCGGGTGCAGGTAGGACGAGAAGCCGGGGATCTTCAGGGCGCCCAGCACGGTCGGATTCGTGGGGTCGGACAGGTCGACCGTGTACAGCGGGTCGATCTGACGGAAGGTGACGATCACGGCCAGCGGACCGAGCCAGCGGACCGACTGGATCTGCTCGTTGGTGCCGAGCCCACGGACCCGCCCGATGGTCACCAGTTTGCTGCCTTCGTCGCGCAGCACGGCCACGCCGTTGTCGGTGGGGTTCCACGCCTGGCCGAGGCCGACCGCGACGCGCAGGTCGCCGTTGTACTCGCTCATCGACCAGCGGTCCCGCACCAGACCCTTGACCTGCCCGGAGGCGAGGTAGGTCGTGTCGAGGCCGTCGATGGCGAAGGAGTGGATCTCGGTGGTGACGTCCTTGGGCGCCGGCGCCGAGATCGCCTTGGGCGTCAGGGTCCCGACGGCGCTCTTCTGCGCGGCCCCGTCACCGCTGCCCGAGGCGCCGGGCTCGCTCTGGGTCGATTCCGGCGATGGGGCGGCCGGCTTCTGGTCGCTGCTGATGGAGTCTGGAGCAGCGGCGTCGCTCTGGGCCGTGTCGCCCTGCACCGCTCCGGGAGCCTCGGCCACGCCCACGTCCGGCACGGCCATCATCGGACCGCCGACCCAGCCCCACGACGTGGTCGCCAGGTAGAGGCGGTCGGTGGAGGAGTAGACCAGGTTGCCGCCGGCGGTGACCGCGACAGTGTGCAGGTTGTCGATGTTGCTGGCGGGGAAGGCCAGGATCGAGATCGTCCCGAAGCCGGACTGCTTCGTGGGATGGGAGACGTCGGTGCAGGCGACCAGCGGCTGGCCGGCCCCCTTCGCGGTCAGCTTGATCGTGGGGAGCCAGTCACTGATCGTCGAGTCCTTGACCGCCTGCTTGTTGTGCGCCAGCGCCTGCTTCTCGGTGACGTTCTTGGACGGGTAGATGAAGTCCAGCGGCGGGTACGACGTGGTCAGCACGACGCGCACGACGTCGCCGTACTGGCGCATCGTGAGGATGGACCCGTCCAGTCGACGGTCGGAGACCACTCTGGGGTGGCTCGGGTCCTGGATCGAGATCGTGAGCAGACGTGACTCGGCGCTCCCGTAGTTGATGGGGAGCAGGCTCTTGACCGAGTCCCGGGCGGCGGGGCCGCCTATCGGGCCGCCCAAGGCCGGCGAGTTGGTGCCCCCGCTGACCACGACCGTGTCGCCGACCAGGAGGAGCTGGCTGCCGTACATGTCATCAGGGAAGTCGACGCGACCCAGCTCTCGAGGTGTGCTCTTGCTGACGTCGGTGACGACCAGCCGGTTGTTGCCGACGATGCGGACCAGTAGCGACCCGTTGGTCTTGACGTAGTCCGGCTCGTCGACCCCGGCCTCCTGGACGTTGGTGCCGGTAGCGCTGTTGGACTGGGCGTCCTTGGCGGCCGTTGGCACGCCGGCGCTGTCAGCGGCCCCGGCCTCCGCGATCGGACCGTACATCCTCAGACCTCCACCCCATCCCCATGCGGTGACGGAGGGAAGGGCGGTCGCGACGTACCAGTCGCGCAGTTGACCGCAGTCCTTGAAGGGAGTCAGCTCGGCCGCCGAGGCAGACGGAGCCGTCGCTGCCGTGATCGCGAAGGTGGTCGCCACGATGGCTCCCACGGTCGCCGATCCCATGATCGCGATGCGTCGCATTGCTGCCTCCAGACGGTCGGTGTCCTGCATGGGACGCACGTAGGCGCGATCGGGTTCCCGCGGATACTCCGATCTGCCACGCTGAGCGGGTGGGCGGCCCGGCCCGACAGTGAGGAGGAGCCATGAGCGCATCGACGCGGGAGCACGATGTCGTCCTGTTCGGTGTGACCGGCTTCACCGGCCGGCTCACCGCGGAGTACCTCGCCCGCTCCGCCGACCCCGGGCTGCGGTGGGCGATTGCCGGCCGAGACCTGGCCAAGCTGGAGCGGGTGCGCGAAGCGCTGGTCGCCATCGACCCCGCTCTCACCGACCTGCCGCTGGTCGTCGCCGACGCCGACGATCCCGAGTCACTCGTCCGGCTCGCGGAGTCCGCCAAGGTCGTCGCCAGCACCGTCGGGCCCTACCTGGAGCATGGCGAGCCACTGGTGAAGGCCTGCGCCGAGGCCGGGACCGACTACTGCGACCTCGCCGGTGAGCCTGAGTTCGTCGACCGGATGTACCTCGAGTACGACGACGTGGCGCGGCAGACCGGAGCCCGACTGGTGCACGCCTGCGGGTTCGACTCGATCCCGCATGACATCGGCGCCTTCTTCACGATGCAGCACGTGCCCTCCGACGTGCCGGTCCGGCTGATCGGGGTGGTCCGTGCCAGCGGCGCGATCTCGGGCGGGACCTTCGCGTCCGCGCTGAACCAGTTCTCCCGGTCCCGCCATGTCGCCGAGACGGTGAGAGCACGCCTGGCCAAGCAGCCGCGCCCGGAAGGACGTCGGGTCGGGACCCGGGCCAAGCGACCTCACCGCGACAAGCGGTTCGGCTACTGGCTGGTGCCGCTCCCCACCATCGATCCGATCATCGTCGCCCGCAGCGCGGCGGCGCTCTCGTCGTACGGTCCCGACTTCAGGTACGCCCACTACGCCGGGGTCAAGCGGCTCCCGACCGTGCTGGTGGGCATCGCCGGCGTGGGCTCGCTGGTCGTGGCCGCCCAGATCGGGCCGCTGCGTCGTTTCCTGTTGTCGCGGATGCCGGCCGGCACCGGGCCGCCCGAGGAGCGTCGGGCCCGGTCGGGGTTCCGGGTCCGCTTCCTCGCTGAGGCGGGGGACCAGGTCGTGCACACACGGGTTTCGGGTGGCGATCCCGGCTACGGCGAGACCGCGAAGATGCTCGCTGAGTCCGCCCAGTGCCTGGCCCTCGATGACAACCCACCGACGGTCGGGCAGCAGACCACCGCCTCGGCGATGGGGGAACACCTGCTCGCCCGCCTGCAACGGGCCGGCATGCGATTCGAGGTTGTCGAGAGCTCCTGAGCCCCGGTGCGAGATGACGGGGGCGGGACGGTCCGCGCGTTAGTCGCTGACCGGCCGCTGGGCGAGCAAGGGGAGTGACGGGTCCCAGGTGGTTCCCTTCTCGGCGTCCTGCTTGCGGCGGGCGA
The DNA here is from genome assembly GCA_963824105.1 of uncultured Actinomycetota bacterium. Taxonomy (GTDB): domain Bacteria; phylum Actinomycetota; class Actinomycetes; order Propionibacteriales; family Nocardioidaceae; genus CAWDVB01. The sequence continues at coordinate 77,212 of CAWGNN010000007.1, read as the reverse complement.
TGGCTGACAGCGCCTCGAGCACCACGCGGTTGGCCAGTGCGGCGGTGATGTCGGCATGGTCGTAGGGCGGCGAGACCTCGACGACGTCCATCCCAACGATCGGCAGCACGTACGCCGCCCTACGCACCGCGTCGAGCAGCTCCCGCGCCGACATGCCGCCGGACTCCGGCGTGCCGGTGCCCGGCGCATGTCCCGGATCGACCACGTCGATGTCCACCGACAAGAAGACGCCGTCACAGTCGTCAGTCGCGACCTCGAATGCCTCCTCCAAGCACACGTCGAGCCCGCGGTGGACGATCTCGGTCATCTCGTAGGAGCGCATCCCCTGCGCGGCCATCCAGTCCAGCGTCGGTGGGTCCGGCCAGTAGCCGCGCAGCCCCATCTGGAGGAACCGGTCCCCGCGCACCGCACCCGACTCGATGAGCCGCCGCATGGGCTGGCCATGCCCGATCAGGGAGCCGAACTCGACGTCCCCGGTGTCGGCGTGGGCGTCGAAGTGGAGCACGCTGACCCGCCCCCAGCCGTGTGCCCGCGCGACGCCGGTGGCGTCCGGCCAGGTGATGGTGTGGTCTCCGCCCAGCATGACGGGGATGGCGCCCGCATCCGCCACCTGCTGGACGACCGCCTCCAGGTCGCGGCACGACCGCTCGGCATCCCCGCTGTACATCTCGACGTCACCGGCGTCGAGCACCCGGAGGTCTCGCAGCCCGTCGACGCGCAGCGCCAGCGAGGGCCGGGAGCCGTCGTGCGGCAGGTAGTCGGCCGACCGGATCGCCTGCGGCCCGAAGCGCGCGCCGGAGCGGTACGACGTGCCCCCGTCGAACGGGGCCCCCACGATCACCACGTCGGCGCCGCGGTAGCTCTCCGGCTCGTCGAGCGTGCAGCGGTCCACCCCGAGGAAGGTGATGTCCGGGCCGAACATCGGGCCGTATCGCGTCATCTCGTACTCCTGGCATCCCGGGCTCGCGCCCTGTGATCCTCGCGGTGGTCCTTGCGCTTCGCGCTCGTCAGAACCACTGGTGCCCCCGGCAGGATTCGAACCTGCGACGCACGGTTTAGGAAACCGACGCTCTATCCCCTGAGCTACGAGGGCGGTGCCCCGGCATCGTAGCCGGACGCAGGACTGCGGCTCTCATCGGCGAGTGAGCGAGGGGTTCGCCTCGCGGTAGGTCGGGCCAACTGCGCCGATGCTCCCCAGTCGCCTTCAGTGACGGAGGCGTGGGACTTCCCACCGCCCACCGATCTGTCGGACGACGCGATCCGAACTCGGATGTTCGCCACCTATCCGTCCCGCGACGGACACCATTGCCACGGCCCTTGCGACGTCGGAGCATGACGATGAGCCCGGACCCCCACAGGACTGCGCCACCGTCGATGCGAGTGGTGTGACCTATACCTGGCGGTCCTGCTCCTCGACGCCCACCGTCCGTCGCACCCACGCGACCACTAGCGAGATCACTCGCGCGTCGACGGGTTGCCGGATCTCCTTCTTGTACCCACTGAGCGACGCCTTGCCGGGCTGGGCCCGCAGGATGTGCGACAGGTCCGGGACCTCATGCACCTCGACCGGTCCGCCCACGGCCTCGGCGATCACGTCCAGGTCGGACGGCCTCACCTGCAGGTCCTTGCCCCCGGTCACGGCAAGCACTGGCACGACCACGCGGCTCAGATCCTCCCGCGGGTCGTGCGCCAGGAACTCCCGGTACCACCTCGCGTTGATCTTCTGGCCGCCGATCCGCGCCACATCCGTCGTCGTGGCCTTGATCTTCTGGCGGTTCTGCTCGGTCTTCTTCGCCAGGTCGACCCGCAGCACCTTCAGCACGCGCCGCAGCCAGGTCGGCATCGACGTGACCACATTCGCCGTCTGCCAGCGCAGCAGTTCCTCCCCCGGAGTCGCCGAGGCGCTCAGCAGTACCACGCCCGCCAGGCCGTCGGCGATGGTGCCGAGGCGACCGGCATGGATCGCCCCTTCGGAGTGCCCGACGACGATGATGCGCGATGCGTCCACCTCGGGACGCGCCAGCAGCACGGCCAGGGCGGCACGCGCGTCGTCGGTGCTGTCGTCCAGGCCTGCCGTGCGCCAGTCTCCGGAGCTCTTGCCGACGCCGCGCTTGTCATATGCCAGCGTCACCAGGCCCGCGGCGGCGAGCGCCCGAGCCAGCGCGCCGGCGATGTCGAGCGGCATCCGCTTGTGGTTCGAGTCGCGGTCCACGGGGCCGGAGCCGGAGATCAGGAGGACTGCCGGGAACGGGCCCTGGCCCGCCGGCACGGTGAGGCTCGCCGCGAGGGTCTGCTCGCCGGAGGTGAAGGTCAGCTCGTTGGTGCTCACGGAAGGGTCGCCTGTCGTTTCGGTTCGGAGCGAGTCCTGGGCTGCCGCGGTCATCGCACTGCGGCAAGGCCGTCGGGGACCACCTCAGCGCGGGCAGCGGCGGCCGTGGGCTCATGTTGGTCCCGGATGAGGCCGGCCTCCGTCTCGCTCAGCGTGAAGGAGGCGGACAGTGTTTGTGGGCTCAGTGCGATCGTTGCCATGGGCCGTACTATTCCCATAGATGAGAACGTTGTCAACCCTGAGTATGGTTGTCGCATGGCTACGAGACTGACGCCCACCGATGTCGTCCTCCACCCGGTCCGCCTACGCATCGTCCAGGCGTTCCTCGGCGACCGGGAGCTCACCACCGGCGACCTGCACGCCGAGCTCCCCGACATCGCCACCGCAACGCTCTACCGTCAGGTGTCCGCAATGGTCGACGGCGGCGTGCTCGAGGTCGTCGACGAGCGTCGCGTGCGCGGTGCGGTCGAGCGCACCTACCGGCTGCGAGCGGGCGCCGCGTACGTCGATGCCGAGGCTGCCGCCACGATGACCGCCGACGATCACCGGCGGGCGTTCCTCGCGTTCGTCGCCGGGCTTGTCGGCGACCTGGACCGCTACCTCGACGCGGGCGGTGACATCGACCCGGCGCGCGACGGCGTCGGCTACCGGCACCACGCGCTGTACCTGACCGACGAGGAGTTGGCCGCGTTCGTCACCGACCTGCGTGCCGTCGTCGAGCCGCGCCTCGCCTACCAGCCCGGAGGCGTCCGCACGCGCCGTCTGTTCTCGACCGTGTTCATGCCGGCCCGCGCCGGCGGAGAGGGCCGGGGTAGGCGAGCGTGAGCCTGCCGAGTCGAGATCGAGATGCGACGCCCCGTTCCCGCCGGGGCCGCACGAGGGGCGGAGGCTCGGTCGCCGGGCCCATTGGGGTCATGGGGGGGCACCTCGACAGCAGATTCTCAGGGTTTGATTTCCGATCCATTTGATTGCCCTGCCATCATGGGTGGCGCGTCCGGTCCGCCGGGGAGGTGTCCCCTGCCCGGATCACCCCCATCCGGGCCGTTCTCCCCGAGGAGCCGCAAGAGTTGACCAGACATCGGACCCACAAGATCAGGCGCCGCATCTTCACGGCCCTGGGCATCACCCTGGCGCTGATGCTCGTTGCAGGTGGCGCGGCCGGCTACATCGCCTACCGGAACCTGAGCCAGAACATCCAGAGCCTCGACATTCCGTCGTCGGCTCTCGGGTCGCGCCCATCGGACTACATCCCGACGACGGGGAACACCAGCGACCCGAACTACAAGCCCACGAACATCCTCTTGATCGGCACCGACACCCGTTCGGGCACGACCGAGAAGAAGGGCGTGGCTCAGGGCCTGAGCGACACCACGATCCTGCTGCACCTGTCGGCGGACCGTAGCCGTGCCTACGCGGTCAGCATTCCGCGCGACTCGATGGTCAAGCGTCCCCCGTGTGCGAGCAAGTACCCCGGGGGAGGGACGGTCCCGGGAGCATTGGCGATGTTCAACACCGCCTTCTCCTACGGCGGCCCGGCCTGCACGATCAAGACCGTCGAGCATCTGACCCACATCCGGATCGACCACTTCGTGATCGTGGACTTCCAGGGCTTCAAGTCCATGGTCAACGCTCTCGGCGGGGTGAAGGTCTGTATCCCCTTCGCGGTGAACGACAACACGTACCACATGTACCTGCCCAAGGGCGTCCACAACCTGACGGGGCAGCAGGCCCTGATGTATGTCCGCGAGCGGCACAACCTGTCGGTCAACGGCGACATCGGCCGGGTCAAGCGCCAGCAGGTCTTCCTCGCCGCGATGACCAAGAAGGTCATCTCGGCCGGCACACTGCTCAACCCGATCAAGCTCTACAACTTCCTCGATGCGGCGACGAAGTCGGTCACCACTGATCCGGGCCTGGCGAGCGTGAAGCAGCTCGGCGACCTGGCGCTGCAGCTGAAGAACATCGGTCTCGACAAGGTCCAGTTCCTGACGATCCCGGTCGAGACCTACCCACCCGACCACAACCGCGTGCAGTGGGTGCAGCCGATCTCGGGGAAGATCTGGGACCGGATCCGCACCGATGGCACAGTGCCGTCCAAGTGGGTCAGCGACCTGGTCAAGGCGGGGCAGAACCCGCCCGGCGTGGGTCCGTCGGCCAAGCCGACGACCCCGGCGCAGAAGAAGGCGGCGGCCAAGCAGGCGGCGCTGGCCCAGCAGTACGGCCTCTGCTCCTGAGGCGATGAGCCGAGAGTTGCCGGCGGCGGGGATCCCCGCCGCCGGCTACGGCTCGATGATCTCGTTCTTGCCGATCGCCACGATGCCGCCCTCACTGACGGTGAAGCCACGTCGGCGGTCCTCGTCGTGGTCGACGCCGATCGTGACGCCCGGCGGCACGATGACGTTCTTGTCGAGGATGGCGTTGTGCACCACCGCTCCGGACCCGATCAGGACGTTGTCGAGCAGGACGCTGCGGCTGACCTGAGCGCCGTCCTGCACCAAGGTGTGGACGCCCAGTACCGAGGACCCGACGCTGGCCCCGGAGACGATCGAACCCGAGCAGACGACCGTGTCGCGCACGGACGCGTCGTGGACGAACTTCGACCCCGGGAGCTGAGCGTGCGAGGTGTAGATCGGCCACTCGGTGTTGTAGAGGTTGAAGATCGGCTCTGCTGACACCAGGTCGAGGTGTGCCTCGTGGTAGGAGTCCAAGGTTCCGACATCGCGCCAGTAGGCCCGGTCGCGATCGGTGGAGCCGGGGACATCGTTGTCCTTGAAGTCGTAGACCGCGGCCTGCCCCTTGGCCACCAGTGAGGGCACGATGTCGCCGCCCATGTCGTGGCGTGAGGACGGGTCCGCGGCGTCCCGCTCCAGTGCATCGACGAGGACGTCGGCGTCGAAGACGTAGTTCCCCATTGAGGCCAGGGTCTCGTCAGGGGAGTCGGCCAGCCCCGGCGGATCCTCCGGCTTCTCGAGGAAGTCCTCGATGGTCACGCCGTCTGCGGCGGTCTTGATGACACCGAACGCGCTCGCCTCGGACCGCTTCACCCGGATGCCGGCAACGGTTACGCCCGCGTTGGACGCAATGTGGGCGTCGACCATCTGCGAGGCGTCCATCCGGTACACGTGGTCGGCCCCGAAGACGACGATGATGTCGGGCTTCTCGTCGTTGATGAGGTTCATCGACTGGTAGATGGCGTCGGCGCTGCCCTGATACCAGCGCGGCCCGCGTCGCTGCTGCGCGGGGACCGGCGCGACGTAGTTCCCGAGCATCGTGGCGATCCGCCAGGTCATCGAGATGTGTCGGTCGAGGGAATGCGACTTGTACTGGGTGAGCACCGCGATCTTCAGATACCCGGCGTTCACCAGGTTGGACAGGGCGAAGTCGATGAGGCGATAGGAGCCGCCGAAGGGGACCGCGGGCTTGGCGCGATCCACCGTCAGCGGCATCAGGCGCTTCCCCTCGCCGCCGGCGAGCACAATGCCTAGGACCTTGGCCATGCGAGCCACCATACTTCCGATCTCCATGCCGGTGGGATTGCGAGCGATGACCTAGATTCGGGTTCATGCGCGTCGCAATCTTGACCCGCGAGTTCCCCCCGCAGGTGTACGGAGGGGCCGGGGTCCATGTCGATTTCCTGAACAGGGAGCTGCGCCAGCTGGTCGACGTTGGCGTCCACTGCATGGGTGAGCCTCGCGACGGCGCGGTCGCTCACCCCGAGAATCTGCCGATCCTGCAGGGGGCGAACGCGGCGCTTCGGGTCCTGGCCACAGACCTGGTCATGGTCGACGGGCTGGCCGGCTTCAACCTGGTCCACTCCCACACCTGGTACGCCAACATGGCCGGCCACTGGGCCAAGCTCCTCTACGACGTCCCCCATGTCCTCACAGCTCACTCGTTGGAACCCCTGCGTCCGTGGAAGGCCGAGCAGCTCGGCGGCGGCTACCGCCTCTCGTCGTGGGCCGAGCGCACCGCCTACCTCGGCGCTGACGCGCTCATTGCGGTGAGTCACGGGATGGCCGATGACATGCGCCAGGCCTATCCCGAGGTCGATCCCGAGCGGATCCACGTGATCCACAACGGCGTCGACGCCGACTTCTACCACCCGGTCGAGAGCCGCGACGCGCTCGACCGCATCGGTGTCGACCCCGACCGGCCGTACCTCGCCTTCGTCGGCCGGATCACCCGGCAGAAGGGCGTGCCGCACCTCCTGCGTGCCGCACTCGACTTCGACCCGGACCTGCAGCTGGTGCTGCTCGCCGGCGCCGCCGACACCCCTGAGCTCAAGGCGGAGACCGATGCGGCCATCGCTCGCCTGAAGGAGGAGCGGGACGGGGTCTTCGTCATCTCGCAGATGTTGCCGGTGGAGGAGGTACGTGAGGTCCTGACCCACGCGCTGGTCTTCTGCTGCCCCTCGATCTACGAGCCCCTGGGCATCGTGAACCTGGAGGCGATGGCCTGCGAGACCGCCGTCGTCGCCAGCCGCGTCGGCGGCATCCCGGAGGTCGTCGACGACCCGAGGACCGGGATCCTCGTCGACTATGACCCGGCCGACTCGGCGGGGTTCGAGGCCGGCTTGGCCGAGGCCGTCAACGCCCTGGTCGCCGATCCGGGGCGAGCCGACGCGATGGGCCGGGCCGGGCGAGAGCGGGCGGTCGGTCAGTTCGCCTGGTCGGCCGTTGCCGCCCAGACCGTGGGGCTCTATCAGAGCCTGGTGCGATAGTCCATCCCCCGGCAGACTTGCCGTTATCGATCTGTTACCCGAGACTGAAGGGCGGTCGAACCCTAGGGGAGGGTTGCAATGCGCGTTGCCGTGGTTGGCAGCACGGGGGTCATCGGACGCTGCGCGGTGCCCGCACTCGTCGAGGCCGGGCACGAAGTCGTTGCCGTCGCCCGGGATCTCACGCGCGCGGACTGGATGGGGGATCTGGGCGTCAAGCTCGTCCAAGCAGACCTCTTCGAGCCCAACGACCTGGCCGCTGCTTTCGCGGGAGCCGACGCGGTGTGCAACTTCGCGACGAAGGTTCCCGTCGGCTACCTGGCGGCCCTCGGTCGCAGTTGGCGCTACAACGACAAGATCCGCCTGGAGGGCTCGCGCCTGGTGGCCTCCGCGGCTCGCGCGGCCGGGGTGCGTCGCCTGCTGCAGGAGAGCATCTCGGTGCTGTACGCAGACGGCGGTGACCAGATCCTCGGCGAGGACGCCCCCCTCGACATCACCCCGGCCACCGAACCGGCAGCGGTGGCCGAGAGCCAGGCCGAGGAGTTCGGCGACGGACCCAGGGCAGCGGTGGTGCTTCGCTTCGGGCAGATCATCGGTGACGACCCGCTGACCCACTGGCGGCTCAGGAGCGCCGGCCAGGGTCGGCCCGTCGGGACCGGGGATCCCGACGGTTGGATTCACCTGCTGCACACCGACGACATCGGCTCCGCCGTGGTCGCCTCGCTCACCGTCCCTGGCGGGGTCTACAACGTCGGTTCGCCGCCGGTTCGCCGCCGAGACCTCGCCCGCGGCTTCGCCGAGGCGACCGGGCGAGCCTCCGTCGAGTTCATGGGCTCGCTGCTCACCCGGCTGGGAGGCGACCGCCTCGAGCCGTTGACGCGCTCCCACCGGGTGACGTCGGAGCGGCTCACGACGACGGCGGCCTGGGCGCCGAGCCGGGACACTTTCGACGTCTCCTGGCTGAGCGGGTTGAGCAGGATCCCGTGAGCGAGGAGACGACCGAACAGGCCGAGGAGCGGCGGCGCCGCGAGCGCCGCGAGCGCATCTTCGGCGAGGTCCTGCCTGAGTCCACCGAGGACGACTCCGACAGCCATCCCCCCGATCGCGAGCGGGATCAGGACGCTTGGCTGCGCGGCCAGGTGCCTCCCCACCACGGGTGACCCACCCGCTGTCGAGCAGGGTCCGACAGGGTTGAACGGGTTGTCGGATCCGGACGCTCGACGCGCTACCCCTTCTGGAGGGAGTCGCGGATCTCCTTGAGCACGGCCACCTCGGGCGAGTCCCCCGACGGGGTCGGTGGCGGAACGGGGAAGAAGCGGTCCTTGGCCTTGGTGTAGGGGACGACCACGAAGAAGTAGACGACTGCTGCGAGAAGCACGAACGAGATGAGCGAGTTGTAGAACGCTCCGCTCGGGGTGTTCTCGTCGAAGTGGAGCCACGACGAGGCTGGGAGCAGGCTCGTCATCAGGGCTACGAAACTCTTGACGACGGAGCTGAAGGCCGCGCCGATGATGAAGGCGACGGCCAGCTCGATGAGGTTCCCCCGGAGAAGGAACGCGCGGAACCCGGACATGAGACTCCTCGGTGTCGTAGGGACGTCCCTGATCGTAGGCGGGAAGGAGTCGAGTGGGCTGGTCGGTCAGCCGACGGTGAGCACCCAGGAGATGGAGGCGCTCACCGAGGCGGCGGCGATCCGGGCGGACTCGTCGGGAGCCACGGCAACCAGCAGCAGGCCGCCGCCCCCGGGCTGGGTCGTGGTCGTGACCGGCATGGCCACCACTTCGGCGGAAGAGGCGAGGGTGCGCACCGCTCCGGTGGACGGGTCCGAGCCGATCAGGTCGATCCGGGCGCCGACGCTGAGCAGGGGCAGGGTGTTGGGGTCGGAGATCCTGACGGGTGTGATGGAGCGTCCCGGGTAGCCGTTCAGCAGGCCGTCCCCGACCAGCCTCACATGGGTCAGGACCTCGCCGGAGCCGAGGGGCGCGGCGAGCATCCTGCCCAGCGGAAGCACCTCGGGAGCGACCGCCCCCGGGGGGACCGAGCCGAGGGCGAACGGCACGAGTGCCAGGTCGTCGGCGGTGAGCACCGTGCCGCTGGAGAGGTCATGGCTGGCGACCAACAGCTCCTGAGCCGGGGTTGGGGGTGCGGAGAGCGTCCGAACGACGAGGAGGACCGACAGGCCGGCGAAGAGCGCCGCGAGCCCCCGTCGGTGGGCCAGCGCGGAGCGTCGGACGCGATGCCAGAGCGAGAGCAGCCGGGACATGCCCCGCACGCTAGGCGGTGCAGGGGTCCGGCGCCCCTGCTCATCCACAGGGTCAGGCGGCCGAGCCCTCGCCGCTGCCGGATTTCGAGGATCCCGACGAACTCGACGATGCTGACGAGTCGGAGGAACTCGCCGAGGTGGCCGAGGCCGATGAGCCGGAGGACTCCGCGGAGGCCGATGCGCCGCTGGAGCCGGAAGTCGATGCCGCGCGGCTGTCGGTCCGGTAGAAGCCGGAGCCCTTGAAGACGACTCCCACCGCGTTGAACACCTTGCGCAACTTGCCACCGCACTCCGGGCAGACGGTCAGTGAGTCCTCGCTGAAGCTCTGGAACTGCTCGAAGGCATGCCGGCACTCGGTGCAGGCGTACTGATAGGTGGGCACGTGTCCTCCGTGGGCTCATCCACCGGATCGGTTAGCACTCTCCGGCTATGACTGCCAATTATGGGCGACGCGCGCCATTCCGCCAAGCCGCCTGCGCCGAAACCGTTGGGAGGGGAGCACAATGGCGGGCGTGTCCGAGACGTCCCATCCTTCCGCCCCGAACTCGACCAGCTCGTCTCGGACTCAGGCCGGTTCGCTCCGGGGGACGAGCCGCCCCGGTTGGCGGACCGCCCGTTGGGTGGCGGTCGTCCTCATCGGGCTGATCCTGGCGGCCATGATCGCGGTGTCGGCCACGGGAGCTGTGCTGGTCAGGCGTCCCTTCCCGCAGGGGTCGGGCACCCTCACCCTGCAGGGCCTGAGCTCCTCGGTCACTGTCGTCCGCAATGCCAGCGGCATCCCGGACATCTATGCCGGTTCCGCGCACGACCTCTTCCTCGCCCAGGGCTACGTGCAGGCACAGGACCGGTTCTTCCAGATGGACTTCCGACGCCATGTGACCGCCGGGCGGCTGTCGGAGATGTTCGGCTCGGCGACCGTCGACACCGACATGTTCATCCGCACCATGGGCTGGCGGCAGGTGGCTCTGAAGGAGCTCTCGATGCTCAGCCCCGAATCGCTGAGCTACCTCCAGGCCTACAGCGCGGGAGTGAATGCCTACATCAACTCACACTCGCTGTCACAGATGTCGGTCGAGTACAGCCTCCTCGGGCTCACCGGGCTCAACTACAAGGTCGAGCAGTGGACGCCGTTGGACTCCATCACCTGGCTCAAGGCGATGGCCTGGGACCTGCGCGGCAACATGACCGACGAGATCGACCGCGCCCTCGGCGCTGCCGTGCTCACGCCCAGCCAGCAGGCGGACCTCTACCCTCCGTACCCGTACCAGACCCACCGGCCGATCCTGCGTTCCGGTGACGTCGTGAACGGCACCTTCGACGCTCGAGTCCCGACCGGCCAGGCCCAGCTGTTCAAGTCGGTGGCCGGACTGCTGGAGCAGACTGCGGCGGCGGCCGACTCGCTGCCTACCCTGGTCGGCACCGGGGACGGAGTGGGCAGCAACTCCTGGGTGGTGAACGGCGCGCACTCGGCCACCGGCATGCCGTTGCTGGCCAACGACCCGCACCTGGGGATCTCCGTGCCGGGGGTCTGGTACCAGATGGGCCTGCACTGCACCCAGCTCAGCGACAGTTGCCCCTTCGATGTCTCCGGCTACACGTTCGCCGGGATGCCGGGCGTCGTCATCGGCCACAACGCCTCGATCGCCTGGGGCTTCACCAACCTCGGCCCCGACGTCACCGACCTGTACCTGGAGAAGATCCAGGACCAGACCTACCTGTACGACGGAAACTGGCTTCCGCTCAAGCTCCATGACGAGACGATCAAGGTCGCCAACGGCACAGACGTCACCTTCACCGTGCGGTCGACCCCCCATGGGCCGCTGCTCAGCGATGTGTCGACCCAGCTCTCGACGGTCGGTGCGGATGCGCCGGTCGGCGACGGCGCTCCACCCCGGGACGCCGGCTATGCGGTCGCCCTGGAATGGACCGGGCTCATCCCGAGCAACACAGTGGATGCCATATTCGAAGTCGATCAGGCGACCGACTGGACCAGCTTCCGTCAGGCGGCCGCGGACTTCGCCGTGCCCGCGCAGAACATGATCTACGCCGACACCCAGGGCCACATCGGCTACCAGGCGCCGGGCATGATCCCGATCCGCCAGCCGGGCGACAGCGGGAAGCTGCCCGTGGCCGGTTGGGACCCCCACAACGACTGGACCGGGAAGTTCATCCCCTTCGAAGCGCTGCCGTCCGTGCTCGACCCCGCCGAGGGCTACATCGTGACGGCGAACCAAGCCGTGGTCGGTCCGAAGTACCCCTACTTCCTCACCGACGACTGGGACTACGGCTACCGCAGCCAGCGGATCTTCGACATGCTCACCAGCCAGAAGAACTTCGGCGTAGCCGACTTCACCACGATGCAGTTCGACCAGCTGAACAACTTCGCCTCGACCCTGGTGCCCTACCTCCTCTCCGTCAAGATGCCGCGGGGCTACTACTCCCAGGGCCAGGCCCTGCTCAAGAACTGGGACGGACAGCAGTCGGTGGACTCAGCCGCCGCGGCGTACTTCAACGTGGTGTGGAGTCACCTGTTGGCCGACACCTTCGACGACCAGCTCCCCGAGGCGCTGTGGCCCGATGGGAGCTCCCGCTGGTATGCCGTGATGGCCGCGCTGCTGCAGGACCCGAACTCCTCGTGGTGGGACGACACCACGACGGACGGGGTCGTCGAGACCCGAGACGACATGCTGGCGCGAGCGATGACCGAGGCGCGCGACGAGCTGACCAGGCGGGAGTCGGAGAGCCCGAGCAACTGGACCTGGGGCGGACTGCACGTGCTCAACTTGCAGAACCAGCCGCTCGGCACAGTCGGCAACGGTCTGGTCGACTGGCTGCTGAACCGTGGCGGCTACCAGGTCGGCGGCGGCGAGGCCACGGTCGACGCGACCGGCTGGGACGCGACCAAGGGGTATGGGGTCGACTGGGCGCCCTCGATGCGCATGGTCGTCGACCTCAGCAACCTCGACAACAGTCGCTGGGTCAACCTCACCGGGACCTCCGGGCACGCGTTCGCCTCGAACTACGTGGACCAGACCAAGCTCTGGGCGACCGGGCAGACTCTGCCGTGGGCGTTCAGCAAGGACCAGGTGCAGTTCGGCGGCGCGGAAGTGCTCACCCTCCTTCCGGCGACCTGACGGTCACCGGAAGCGGACGGCTCCGCCCGGGGTGACGGCCGCGGTGACGCGGCGGTCGTGGGGTTCCGAGGGCACCTGGTCGAGGATCTCCTCGTCGAAGACGAGTGCCGCCACGAAGGTCCCGAGCGGCACCCGGCCGAGCGCCCGGTCGTAGTAGCCACCTCCCTTGCCGAGCCGCATCCCGGTGCGGTCCAGAGCCATGGCGGGGACGAGGACGGCGTCGGCTGTGCCGATCGCATCCGGGCCGAGCCGCCTACCGGCAGGCTCGAGAAGACCGAACCTCGCCGGGACCAGTGAGTCGAAGCCCTCGTAGGCGGCCCAGTCCAGGGACGGGCCGTCGACTATCGGAAGGATGACCCGGCGCCCCAGTGCGGTGAAGGCGTCGAGGAAGGGGCCGGTCCCCGGCTCGCCGGGGATGGAGACGTACGCCGCGACGGTGGCGGCGCGCTGGATCTCGGGCTGCGCCAGGAGGATCTCGGCCAGCGCGTGGGCGTCCTCGGCCGCGGCGGCGAGACCCCGCCGGTTACGGGACGTGGTCAGTTGGTCGCGCAACGCCGTCTTGGCGAGTAGGCCCGTCACCCGTAGCAGGGTAGTCGGCGGCCACGGGGCCCCGAACACCGCCGGGCGAGGCGTCTCTATGCTCACAGGCATGGGAAGCGCGCTGGAGCACGCACGCGAGAAGATGGCCGATGCCGGTGTCGATCCGGTCGCGATCGACGTCTTCACCTACTACTTCGCGCAGTTGGAGTCCGGTGAGACAGGCATGGTCCCGGAGTCGACCATCGATCCGTTGGACATGCAGGCGATCGCCGACGTCGAGGTGGGGGAGAGCACCGGACGAGAGGCTCTGGCGCACACCGCGGTGATCAAGCTCAACGGCGGGCTCGGCACCTCGATGGGCCTGGATCGGGCCAAGTCGCTGGTGGAGGTCCGTGACGGGCTGACCTTCCTGGACATTGCCGTACGTCAGGTGCTCGCGCTACGCGAGCGGTACGGCGTGCGGCTGCCACTACTGTTCATGAACAGCTTCCGCACCAGCGCCGACACACTGGCCGCGCTGGCGGCGTACCCCGACCTGGCGGTCGACGGACTCCCGCTGGAGTTCCTGCAGAACAAGGAGCCCAAGCTCCTCGCCGAGGGGCTCGAGCCGGTCGAGTGGCCGGCGGACCCCGACCTGGAGTGGTGCCCCCCCGGGCACGGTGATCTCTACACGGCGCTGCGCGGCACCGGCCTGCTGGACCGGCTTGCCGAGGCGGGCTACGAGCGGGTGTTCGTCTCCAACTCCGACAACCTCGGCGCGGTCCCGGACCCCAGGGTCGCCGGCTGGTTCGCGCAGTCGGGTGCTCCCTTCGCGATCGAGGCGGTGCTCCGCACGCCGAACGACCGCAAAGGGGGCCACTTCGCCCGCCGCAAGAGCGACGGACGCATCGTGCTGCGCGAGACCGCGCAGACCCTCCCCGAGGATCTCGAGGCCCTCGCCGACCTGGGTCGGCACCGCTTCTCCTCCACGAACAACCTGTGGTTCGACGTCGCGGCGATGCGGGCCGAGCTGGATCGGCGTCATGGTGTCCTCGGCCTGACCATGATCCGGAACGTCAAGACCGTCGACCCCACCGACCCGATGACCCCCGACGTGGTGCAGATCGAGACCGCCATGGGTGCCGCCATCGAGATCTTCGAGGGCTCCACCACGATCGAGGTCGGTCGCGACCGCTTCGTGCCGGTCAAGACGACCGATGACCTGTTGGTGGTCCGGTCCGACTGCTACGACGTCGCCGACGACGGCGTGCTGCGTCAGGTCCCCGAGGCGATTCCCTTCGTGGATCTGGACCCGGCCTTCAAGCTGGTTGCCGACTTCGATGCCCGCTTCCCCGAGGGGGTCCCGTCGCTGCGTGAGGCCACCTCGTTCCGGGTGCGGGGCGACTGGGCCTTCGAGGGCGGAGTCCGCTGCGTGGGCGACGTCGAGGTCGGCGAGGACGGCGCGCCCGGCCACATCCCGGCCGGCACCACGCTGAGCGGGCCTGCGGGCGTCTAGGGTTCATGGCATGGCCGACGCCTATCCGATGACCCCTGTCGACGAGTACTCCGAGCGTTTGCTCTCCGAGGTCCAGCCGCTCCCGCCCTACGACCAGCCGCTGTCCGAGGCGATGGGCCTGCCCATCTGTGAGGACGTCGTCGCCCCGATGGACCTGCCGTCCTTCACCAACTCGGCGATGGACGGCTACGCGGTCTGCTACGAGGACCTGGTAGGCGCGTCGGAGGACAACCCGATCTCGCTGCCGGTAGTCGGTGAGGTCGCCGCCGGGCGGGCGAGCATCTACGCGATGAACAACGGCACCGCGGTGAAGATCATGACCGGAGCCCCCGTGCCCTCCGGGGCCGACGCGGTGGTGCCGGTGGAGTGGACCGACCGAGGCTCGGTCGCGGTGACCATCACCAGGGCGCCGAAGGTAGGCGCCAACATCCGGACCAAGGGTGAGGACGTCACCGCCGGGGACGTGGTCCTCGCCGACGGGTCGGTCCTGGGCCCGCGGCAGATCGGACTGCTCGCCGGGATCGGTCGATCCTCTGTTCAGGCTCGGCCGCGGCCACGGGTCGTGGTCATCTCCACCGGGTCCGAGCTGCGTGACCCCGGCAGCGGGCTGGCCCCGGACTCGATCTACGACTCCAACTCCCACATGCTCGCTGCGGCGATCAGGTCGGTCGGCGCCATCGCCTACCGGGTCGGCATCGTGCCGGACGATCCGCAGACCTTCTCCGAGACGCTCAGTGACCAGCTGGTCCGGGCCGACCTGGTCGTCACCAGCGGCGGGGTCAGCAAGGGCGACTACGACGTCGTCAAGGAGGTCCTCTCCGGTCTCGGCACGGTGGCGTTCGGCGAGGTAGCGATGCAGCCGGGGAAGCCGCAGGGGTTCGGGTTCGTCGGCGAGGACCGGACTCCGATCTTCACGCTCCCGGGCAACCCGGTCTCGGCGTACGTGTCGTTCGAGGTGTTCGTGCACCCGGCGATCCGCAAGATGATGGGGCTCACGCCGCACCGACGGCCTCCAACCCGCGCGATGATCTCCGGCCCGCTGCGCTCGATCCCCGGCCGTCAGCAGTACGTCCGGGCCGTCTTCACCCCCGACAGCAAGGGCAACCACGCCGCCCCCGTGGGTGGCCACGGCTCCCATCTCCTGGGCGGGCTGTCGGCCGCCAACGCGCTCATCGTGATCCCGACCGACGTCGAGTTCATCGAGGCGGGGTCGCGGGTCGACGTCCTGGTCCTGGACAGGAACTTCTGAGATGAGCGAGCCGCGTCTGACCCACGTCGACGAGTCCGGAGCGGCTCGCATGGTCGACGTGTCCGGCAAGCAGGTGACCACCCGGACCGCGGTGGCGACGGGACGGGTGCTGGTCTCTGCCGAGGTGGTCGGCCTGCTCCGTGGCGAGGGGGTGCCCAAGGGCGACGCGCTCGGCGTCGCGCGGGTCGCCGGGATCATGGCTGCGAAGCGGACTCCCGACCTGATCCCCCTCTGCCACCCGCTGGCGATCGCCGGTGTCGAGGTCGACCTCGAGGTCGACGATGACTGCGTGCGGATCACAGCGACGGTGCGGACCGCGGACCGGACCGGCGTCGAGATGGAGGCGCTGACCGCCGTCAGCGTGGCGGCCCTCACGGTTGTCGACATGGTTAAGGCCGTGGACAAGTCCACGGTGATCAGCGACATCCGGGTGGAGTCCAAGTCCGGCGGCAAGTCCGGCGACTGGGTGCGACCGTCGTGAAGGGCTTCGTCATCGTCGCGTCGAATCGAGCGGCTGCCGGCGTCTACGCCGACGAGACCGGACCGCTGATCGTGGCGGCGTTGCGGGAGGCGGGATTCGACACCGCCGAGCCGGTGGTGGCGCGCGACGGCGAGCCGGTGGGGCGAGCCATCTCCGAGGCGCTCGAGTCCGGCGCCCGGGTCGTGGTGACCACCGGCGGCACGGGGCTGACCCCGACCGACCTCACTCCCGAGGTCACCCGGCCGTTGCTGGACCGCGAGATCCCCGGCATCGCCGAAGCGATCCGCGCCCACGGCGTCTCGAAAGGCGTCCTCGGGGCGTCGCTGTCGCGTGGCCTGGCGGGAGTCGCCGGAGACGCACTGATCGTGAACCTGCCCGGCTCTCGGGGCGGCGTGAAGGACGGGCTCGAGGTGCTCCTGCCGATTCTGGTGCACGCGGTCGAGCAGATCGTCGGGAGCGACCACTGATCGGCCTCGAGCGGTCCTGGCGCCGGGTCGATCTGCGCCACGGCGAAGTGCGAGTCCGCTCGCTGCGGGTGGCCGACGCCGACACCTGGCAGCAGATCAGGAGCCTTGGTGCCGACTGGCTGGCCCCGTGGGAAGCCACCTTGCCGCCCGGGGTGACGCCGGGTGCTACGTCGTACGGCGGGCTGGTCCGGAAACTGCGCTGGCAGGCCGATCTGGGGCGGATGGTTCCCACCGCCGTCGAGTTCGGTGGGCGCTTCGTCGGCCAGGTCACGGTGGGCAACATCGTGCGCGGGTCGGCGCAGTTCGGCCAGGCCGGCTACTGGATTGACGAGCAGTACGCCGGACGCGGGATCACGCCGATCGCGTGTGCCCTTCTCATCGACCACTGTTTCAAGCGGCTGGGGCTGCACCGGATCGAGGTGGCGATCCGGCCGGAGAACACCGCGAGCCTGCGCGTGGTGGAGAAGCTCGGGCTCCGCGAGTACGGCTTCTCCCGTCGCTACCTGCACATCGACGACGACTGGCGGGACCACCGCCTCTTCGAGATCAACGCCGAGGAGTGCCCGGACGGACTGCTGCCGCGCGTGGCCCGCTGATCGCAACCTCTCCGGGCCGGTGTCGGCTCACTGCGCTCCTGCGTGGGTCCCTTCGAACGTGATCTGGGACGCCGCCTCCAAGATCAGGCCCGTGACCGCCGCGACCGCCTCGTTGTCCCGCCGGGTGTACTGCCGCAGGACGATCCGGCGGGTGCCCAGCCCCGGGGCGTCCAGGATCTCGATGCCGTCCTGCAGGATTCCTCCGAGCGCGAGCGACGGGACCAGGGCGATCCCCTCGCCGGCGGCGACCAGCGCCAGCGCCGACTGGGTACCGGTGCAGGTGTGCACGGTCGTCTCGCTGGCCCCTACAGCGCGTCGAAGCCGTTGCATGGCGTGTGCGTTCACGGCCGTTTCGGGCACGCCGAGCCACGGGAGACTCAGGCGGGTGAGGTCGACGAACTCCGCCAGCAGTGTGCCGCTGGGGACGACCAGTCGCCAGGGCTCGTCGAGCAGTGGCACCTCTGTCACCCCGGCGGGCAGGGGCTTCATCGCGGCGTCATCGTCGACCGCCACCACAGCGAGGTCCAGCTCACCGGCGCGGAGGGCTCGCAGGCGGAGGTCCTGCGGGGTCTCGACGATCTCGCAGTGCACCCCGGGGAGTCGTTGACGCCAGCCGGCCAGCTCCGGGGCGATCACCGCGCTGAGGAAGCTGGGGAACCCGCCGATCCGCGCTGTCCCGCGAAGGACGGCGCCCTCCTGCTCGAGTCGAGCGCCCACCAGGTTGAGCGTCCGCTCGATCTCCTCGGCCGCTTCGGCGACGGCCAGGCCGACCGGTGTCAGCACTGTCCCGTGTGGGGTGCGGGTGACGAGCGAGCGTCGCGTCTCGGCCTCGAGCCGGGCGATCTGCTGCGACACCGCAGAGGGCGTGACGTGCAGCTCATCGGCCGCTGCCAGGACGCCGCCGGTGCGGGCGACGGCCAGGAGGAACTTGAGTCGGCGAGGGTCGATCTGCATTTAGCAATGCTAAACCCTGAGTGCACAAAAGTGCGATTGTAATTAACCCTTTGCGGAGGCACATTTGGGCGTGGGCCGGGAGGCGGTCCACATCAGTGAAATGGATCAGCATGATCGCGACGGCGCTCGGTTGGGTCGGTACCGCAGGGACTCTGGGTGCCTACCTGATGTTGTCCCGCGGGCGCCTGGAGTCGACGTCGACCACGTACGCCCTGCTGAACGTTGTCGGGGGCATCCTGGCGGGCATGGCCAGCGCCGCCTACGGGGCCTGGCCGAGCGCGACCGCCAACATGCTGTGGGCGCTGATCAGTGTGCGGACTCTTGCGGTGGCCCTGCGCGGCCAAGTGCTGTCCCCGGTTGTCGCCGCCCAGATCATCGTGGTCAAGGAGAGGCTGCGGCGCAGCCAGATCGCGCTGGGACTGCCCGTGAGGTCGTCGGTCGGCTCGCTGTGACGCGAGGGACCGTGCTTCCCCTCTCCGCCGCGTGATCGTCCGTCGCGGACGGGTCCGCTGTCGGTCGGTTTCACATCCGACGCATGTAACTCATGCGACACACCGAACCACATCCGTCTCATTAGCCCCGCACCCTCGTACGGTGTGAACCGTGGATCTGTCCGGAGTCATCTTCGTTGCGCTGGGCGCAGCCTGGGTCCTCTACTTGATCCCCAAGGTTCTCCGCCACTACGACGAGGTGGCCAAGAGCCGCACGGTGGAGGACTTCTCCGACTCGGTGCGGGTCCTCGCCCGGCGTGAGCCGGTGACCCGCACGAAGGCCAGGCTGGTGCGCAGTGACTCCCCCCGGATCGCACCTCCCACGCCGCAGGAGCGCCGTGCCCGACGTCGCGCCGCCGCTGCCGCGGCCGGCCGGCGCAGGGTGGTGCTCGGCCTCTTGGCTGTCGCAACCTTTGCACTGATCGGACTGACCCTGGCTGGGATGGCGCCCGTCTGGGCATCGGCAGCGCCGGCAGCGCTGATCCTCGCCTTCCTGATCCTCTCGGCCAGCCTGGGGCGGCGCGAGCGCCTTGCCTGGCATCTGAGGCTGGCGTTGGCCGGACCGGAGCGGAAGCCCGTACCGGTCCGGATCCCGCGCCCGGTCTCGATCCGAGACGAGCAGGGCTTCGCCCAGGTTGAGGCGAACGAGGACACGACCACGTTCGACGCCGAGGAGCTCAAGAAGGCTCTCGCCGGGAACGGCGTCTGGGACCCGCTGCCGATGACGCTGCCGACGTACGTGTCGAAGCCGGCCGCCAAGCGGGCGGTCCACACCATCAACCTCTCCGCTCCGAACACCTTCTCGGCGGGCCACGACGCCGCCGACAGCGCCCTGGTTGCGAAGAGCGAGGCTGAGGCCGCTGCCGCGGAGGACGTCGAGACCCAGCGGGCCGTCGGGTCCTAGCCCGTGCACACCGGCCGCCTCGAGGCATTCAGCGACGGCGTCCTCGCCATCATCATCACGATCATGGTGCTGGAGCTCAAGGTCCCCCACGACGCGAGCCTCGCGTCCTTTACCGACACCGCCGGGACGGGCCTGCTCACCTACCTGCTGAGCTTCCTCTATATCGGCTCTGCTGGAACAATCACCACCACATGCTTCAGCGTCACCGAACAGGTCACTGGGGGATGCTCTGGGCCAACCTGACACTGCTCTTCTGGCTGTCGCTGCTCCCGTTCACCACCAGGTGGATGGACGAGACCGGCTTCGCCCTGACACCCGGTGGTCCTTCGGCTTCGACCTCTTGCTTGCCGCCTTCTGCTACTTCGGGCTGCAGACAGCGATCATCCGCAGCCAGGGCGAGGGCTCCATCGTGGCCGCAGCGGTCGGCCGTGACCTGAAGGGCAAGGCCTCCCCGATCCTCTTGTCGTGGGCATCGCCTCAGCATGGCTGGACGTCCGGATCTCGCTCGCGTTCTTCGTCGGCGTGGCCGTCATGTGGCTGATCCCGGACCGCACGACTGGAGAGGGCCAAGGGGCCAGGCCCCAGTCTGATTCCGGGAGACGAGTCCTCCCGGTGGTATCTTTTCTCCTCGGTGCGCGGGCAACCGCACACCTCGGGGCTGTGGCGCAGTTGGTAGCGCGTCTCGTTCGCAATGAGAAGGTCAGGGGTTCGAATCCCCTCAGCTCCACCGTGTCGTGAGTCGCGACATAGGTCTCACTTGAGTCGCGACATGTGTCTCATTCGGGAAGCCCGGGCCATCGGCCCGGGCTTCGTTGTTGGTTGCGCCAGTAGGTCTTGTCGGGGTTGATGAGGTGGGTGGAGAGGATCTCGCCGGTGGTGAGCTCGATGACGGTGACGGTGGCGGTGTCGACGATCGCGAGGACGCGTTTCTTGGCGTGGTGGCGGCCGATTCCGAGGTGGTGCATCCGGCCGGCTCTCCGCAGGCTCATCTTGCCGTCTTTGTCGATGTGGTCGTAGCGGAGCCGGTAGTGCCCGATGGGGCCGCGGGTGGTGGGTTCGGCCTTGGGGAGTGCGGCGTAGACGTCGGCGGGGGTGCGTCTGTTGTGGGAGCGGTGGGGGCGTTGCTCGTTGTAGATGTGTCGGAAGGTGTCGAGCTGGGTTTGTAGCTGGGTCAGGGTCGTGGCTGGGGGTTGGCGGGTGAGCCATTTCTTCTGGGTCTGGTGGAGGCGTTCGACCTTGCCCTGGGTCTGGGGGTGGCCGGGGTGGCCGTTCTTCTGGGTGATGCCCAGAGCGCCCAGGAGGTATTCGAAGGCGTTCTTGCCGCCTCCGAAGCGGGCGGTGTAGACGCGGCCGTTGTCGGTCAGGGTCGAGGCGGGGAACCCGTGCAGGGCGGCGGTTTCGATGAACGTGTCGACGACGACATCGCCGGTAACGGGGGTGTGGGCGGTGGACCACAGCAGGGCGCGGGAGTGGTCGTCGACCCAGTTGATGACCTCCACGTCGGTGCCGTCGTCAAGACGCCAGTGGGTGAAGTCGGACTGCCAGCATTCGTTGGGTTGGGCGGCGGTGAACCGGTGGTAGGAGGACCGGGGTCGTTTCCTCGGTTCGGCGACGATCAGCCCTGCGGCGTGGAGGATCCGGCGGATCGTTGACGTTGAGGGCGCCCGGTGGCCTTCTTGGTGCAGGTGCCAGGGCAGAGTGAGTGGCCCGGCGTCCAGGCCGTTGTTGGTCAGCTCGAGCCGTAGTTCGATGATCCGTTCGCGCACGGTGTCGCTGGTCGCTTGCGGGCTGCTTCGCGGTCGCCGTGGACGGGGTTCGACGGCGTCCAGGCCGCCGTCGCGGTAGCGGGCGATCAGCCGGGTCAGGTGGCGGCGGCTATAGCCGTACTCGGCGGCCGCCGCCGTGACCGTCAGCTGCTTGGTGATGACCTTGAGGACCGCGACGCGTGCTTTCGACATACCCCGGACCCTGGCTCGGCCTGAGACCTATGTCGCGACTCATGTGAGACCTATCAGGTGAGACACATGTCGTGAACCCAGACACCCTCAGCTCCACCAAAGTGTGCTTACGAGAACTCTGGCCCTGGGCAAGGGTCTGTCAGATACTTTGTGTAAGTGGCTCGGCGTGATGCCGCGGACTGGGTCCGTGGTCGAAGGAGCATCACGTTATGAGCGAGCACGAGTCTGAGAGTACGACGCTGCCAGCGATCAGGGAGCCGGACATGGTCCGGCTCGCCGAGGATCTGGTCGCTTCGGCATCCGACCGCGGTCTGGCCCTGACCGGCGAGGGCGGTCTGCTGACGGCGCTGACCCGGCTTCCGGGGCCGCCCGGTCGCTGGCCCAGATTGCGTCCCTGCGACCTGGTGTCTCAGTCTTATCGGATTTTCAAGCTCTCCTGCCTCGAGCGTGGTAGTTCGGGCCTACGGTTGCGGGGTCGAACGTCCATCGGAAGGAAGTCTCCATGGCCCGCTGACCTGATCCCCGTGTAGTGGTCCAGCGGTTGTGAGAGTCCGATCCCCGATGATGGGGGCAGGAGGATTCACGAACGATGGCATCACGACGTAGGCACACTCCCGAGCAGGTGATCCGCAAGCTCCGTGAGGGCGAGCGGCTGCTCAGCACCGGGCAGGACCTGGCAGCGGTGTGCAAGCACCTGGAGGTCTCCGAGCAGACCTGGCACCGGTGGCGCAACCAGTACGGCGGCATGAAGGCCGATGACGCCAAGCGCCTCAAGGAGCTGGAGAAGGAGAACCAGCGGCTCAAGAAGATCGTGGCCGATCAGGCCCTGGACATCGACATGCTCAAGGAGTTGTCCCGGGGAAACTTCTGAGCCCCGAACGACGCAGGCGGGCCGTGGACCGGCTCGTCGCGATGTTCGGGGTCTCCGAGCGCCGGGCCTGCCGGGTCGCCGGGCAGCACCGCTCCACCCAACGGCTCCCCGCGCCGACGCTCAGCGATCTGGAGCAGCGTCTGCGGACCCGGCTGCGGCAGCTCAGCAAGAAGCACCCGAGGTGGGGTTGGCGCAAAGCCCACGCCATCGTCCGCGGCGAAGGGATGGTGGTGAACAAGAAGCGCACCCGGCGGCTGTGGCGCGAGGAAGGTCTCAAACGGCCCCAGCGCACGGTCAAGAAGCGCCGGGTCGGCCCCCAACGTGGGGACCGGCTTGAAGCGACCCGGCCCGATGAGATGTGGGCGCTGGACTTCCAGCACGACGTCACCGCGGATGGCCGCCAGGTGCGGTTCCTCAACGTCATCGACGAGTTCACCCGCGAGGCCTTCGCCACCAAGGCGGCCCGGTCCTTCACTGCCGACGCCACGGTCGCGGTGCTGGAATCGGTGATCGCCGAGACCGGTCGCTGGCCGGCCAACATCCGGATGGACAACGGCACCGAACTCACCGCCCACGCGATGCGTGACTGGTGCCGACTCTCGGGAATCGAGACCTCGTTCATCGAACCCGGCTCACCGTGGCAGAACGGGTTCGCCGAATCGTTCAACGGCAGGTTCCGCGACGAGTTCCTCACCTGCGAGCTCTTCGACACGCTGCTCGAGGCCCAAGTCCTTGCCGAGGACTGGCGCATCGAGTACAACACCTACAGACCCCACGGCTCGCTCGGCGACCTCACCCCCGAGGCCTTCAAGCAGCAGTGGACCAACACCCAACCAGCACTCTCATAACCGCTGGACCACCAAGCGGGGCCCAGTCACCGCCTGCGCCGCCATCTCACTTTCGCCAACGTCACTGCCGTCCTCGCGCTCGTCGTCTCCTTGAGTGGATCCGCCTATGCGGCGACGCTGATCTCCTCCCAGCAGATCCAGAACGGCACCATCCGCAACATCGACATCCACAACGGCACCATCCACTCGAACAAGATCCACAACGGCACCATCCAGACCAACGACCTCTCGCTCAGTGCGCAGACGGTCGCCTTCACCACGAGGGTGCAGAGCTTCGACATCGGGATCTCCACGTCGGCATTCGCCGAGGTGGCGTCGATGAGCATCCCGTTGGGCGGTGACTACGACGTGGTCGCGACGATGACGGTGGGCGACACCGACACCAACAATTCCGCGCAGCTCGTCTGCGCGCTCTTCATGGTTGGTGACTTCAGCAACGGGGACTTTCAGGAGGTGGGCATGACGCCGTCGGGCACTGCTCAGGCATTGACCAACGTGACTCTGCAGCTCACCCCCACCGTGATGGGGAGCGGAACCGTCCGTCTCTGGTGCGAGAACCAGTTGCCCAACGCGGACACGTCCGCTGGCAACGTCACCATCACCGCGACCAGCCTGAACACCATCACCCGCTAGCTCCGGCGGCCCGAATCTAACGCGAATGGTGCAGCGGTCGGGTCTGCCCAGGGTTTGGTTGACACCTGACATGTGAGGATTCGTCCTCGCTGGAAGGATGTTGACCATGGCGAAGGCATATCCGAAGGAGTTCCGCGACGATGTTGTGGCGGTGGCCCGCAAGGGCGAGGCTCCGTTGTCCCAGATCGCGAAGGACTTCGGGATCTCCGAAGGCACGATGAGCAACTGGATGAAGAAGGCCGACATCGAGGACGGTCACCGCCCCGGCCTGACCGAGGATGAGCGCAAGCAGTTGCGTGAGGCGAACAAGCGGATCCGGCTTCTGGAGCAGGAGAACGAGGTCCTCCGTCGCGCAGCCGCCTATCTGTCGCAGGCGAATCTGCCGGGAAAATAGTCTTCCCGCTCGTCCGCGAGATGGCCGCGACCGGTGCCCGCATCAGGGTGCCGGTCGCGGTGGCGTGCAGGGTGCTGAAACTGTCGACTCAGGGGTACTACAAGTGGCTCAAGGACCCGGTCTCCCGTCGGGACTACGACGACGCCCACGTCATCGACGTCGTGCTGAGCATCCACGAGGACGACCCCACGCTGGGGTATCGGTTCATCGCCGACGAGCTCGCCGATGTCGGCATCGTCGCGAGCGAGAACCGGGTCTGGCGACTGTGCTCGACCGCCGGGGTGTTCGCCTCCCATCACCGACGCCGGGGCAAGTCCAGCAAGCCCGGTCCCGCGGTGCACGACGACCTCCTCGCGACCGTCGACGAGAAGGGCCGCGTCACCCACGACTTCGTTGGTGCCGCTACCGGACCAAACCAGGTGTGGCTGACCGACATCTCCGAGCACCCCACCGGTGAGGGCAAGCTCTACCTGTGCGCGGTCAAAGACGTGTTCTCCAACAAGATCGTGGGCTACTCCATCGACTCGCGGATGAAGTCCGGCCTGGCTGCCGCCGCGTTGCGTAACGCGATCGCACTGCGCTCCCCGGCCGGCACGATCGTGCACAGCGATCGAGGATCTCAATTTCGTTCCAAGAAGGTCGTGCGGCTGCTGAAGAACAACGGACTACGCGGCTCGATGGGCCGCGTCGGATCGAGCGGCGACAACGCCGCGATGGAGTCGTTCTTCTCGCTGCTCCAAAAGAACGTCTTCAACACCCGCCGTTGGGACAGCCGCGAGGAACTCCGGCTCGCGATCGTCACCTGGATCGAAACCAAGTACAACCGACGTCGTCGGCAACGGGCCCTCGGACGCTTGACGCCGGTCGAGTTTGAGATGATCTACGCAGCCGCAGAAGCGGCGTAACTACTGCAAACCCCGAGTGTCAACCAAACCGGGGGCAGTCCCTCTCGACTCCGAAGGTGCCGTGACGGGCATGGCTTAGACCGTCGCGGATGGCTCCGCGGTGTCGCAGGCGCACTGTGCGACTGCTCAGATCCGAGCAACTCCGACGCCAACCGGGGATCCCGCGTAGTTGGTCAGCGGCTACAGCCTTGCCGGGAGCTCTTTCCCCATGATGGGTTGGGACGGTCACACCCTGACCCCGCCATTGCGCCGCGGCATTCGGAGTCGACTCTCTACATGCCTCCCGGGGGAGATGTCGATATTGAGCGGGCCGAGTTCTTGCGACTCCGGCGAGTCTTCTCGCGGTCCCTTTGCTGCGCGAAGGATGGAGGCCACTAGCCCCCAGATCACGGCACTTGTCTGAGAGCTTCTTGGCAAGATGGCTGAGCATGCTCCACCGGTCGATTTCCATGAGCGCGCGTCCTCTCCGCTTCCAGCGCTCCCAATCTCCTTCATCTTGGGGTGCGAGCCGAGGCCTGGGGGAAGTTCCGTTCACGGGCGGACGACATCCGAACGCGAGTTCCCTAGCAGCCTGAAGCACGAGGCCCAATGGGCGGTGCCGTCGCATCCAGATCCCAGCGTGTGCTGTTCGGGCCGCCTTCCCTGGTTAGGCTCGCGCTGGCAGTGCCGCTCGGGACGAGTCGCTCCCACGAGGCAGCCCCGGTTGGCGCCCAGCCAACTGCTTGCAGGTTTGCATCAACGTCGGTGAGCAGTTCACTGAGACTCATTGACGTACGAAAACTGAAATGAGCTTCAACGTTTCCCCACCCGAATGTGCCCGCCGCGCCATCACAGGAGTCCCAATAAGGTTCCGAACTTTGAGATAACACTACGAAAGACCCGGAGGGAACAGCCATTTGAATGGTGGAAACAAGAGTCAAGGTGCGACCACCAGGATCCGGATCGCCATGGGGACTGGACCGAGGGAGCAGGATCCATACGAGGGCGCAAGCCGTGACGCACACCGCGACACCCCAGGGCCACAGACGCCTGAGTCTCAAGAGCGTTGACATAGCAGCCAGCCTCCAGCGAGAGAAAGATCGGACCTGATTCGCCCTTCAGAGCGGCGAGACCTGTCCTGAAGCGAGAGGCCGGACACGGACTTCGACCGAACGATGATCACAGGGCGCACCCTGACGGTGGAACGTAACACACAACCTGCCACGAAATAACCGACCGCCACTCGAATCGCCACGAAGCGAAGCCTGTCCGTCGCGGACACGCTCAAGTTGTGCGGTCCTCTCGGCAGGTGTGAAGACGGCGACACGGTCGTCCCATGTTCGGTCTTCCGCCCGAACACCGCCGTCGGCCTCCGCGATCTCTTCGTCTGCATGTAACCAACCTGACCTGATCCCCGTGTAGTGGTCCAGCGGTTGTGAGAGTCCGATCCCCGATGATGGGGGCAGGAGGATTCACGAACGATGGCATCACGACGTAGGCACACTCCCGAGCAGGTGATCCGCAAGCTCCGTGAGGGCGAGCGGCTGCTCAGCACCGGGCAGGACCTGGCAGCGGTGTGCAAGCACCTGGAGGTCTCCGAGCAGACCTGGCACCGGTGGCGCAACCAGTACGGCGGCATGAAGGCCGATGACGCCAAGCGCCTCAAGGAGCTGGAGAAGGAGAACCAGCGGCTCAAGAAGATCGTGGCCGATCAGGCCCTGGACATCGACATGCTCAAGGAGTTGTCCCGGGGAAACTTCTGAGCCCCGAACGACGCAGGCGGGCCGTGGACCGGCTCGTCGCGATGTTCGGGGTCTCCGAGCGCCGGGCCTGCCGGGTCGCCGGGCAGCACCGCTCCACCCAACGGCTCCCCGCGCCGACGCTCAGCGATCTGGAGCAGCGTCTGCGGACCCGGCTGCGGCAGCTCAGCAAGAAGCACCCGAGGTGGGGTTGGCGCAAAGCCCACGCCATCGTCCGCGGCGAAGGGATGGTGGTGAACAAGAAGCGCACCCGGCGGCTGTGGCGCGAGGAAGGTCTCAAACGGCCCCAGCGCACGGTCAAGAAGCGCCGGGTCGGCCCCCAACGTGGGGACCGGCTTGAAGCGACCCGGCCCGATGAGATGTGGGCGCTGGACTTCCAGCACGACGTCACCGCGGATGGCCGCCAGGTGCGGTTCCTCAACGTCATCGACGAGTTCACCCGCGAGGCCTTCGCCACCAAGGCGGCCCGGTCCTTCACTGCCGACGCCACGGTCGCGGTGCTGGAATCGGTGATCGCCGAGACCGGTCGCTGGCCGGCCAACATCCGGATGGACAACGGCACCGAACTCACCGCCCACGCGATGCGTGACTGGTGCCGACTCTCGGGAATCGAGACCGCGTTCATCGAACCCGGCTCACCGTGGCAGAACGGGTTCGCCGAATCGTTCAACGGCAGGTTCCGCGACGAGTTCCTCACCTGCGAGCTCTTCGACACGCTGCTCGAGGCCCAAGTCCTTGCCGAGGACTGGCGCATCGAGTACAACACCTACAGACCCCACGGCTCGCTCGGCGACCTCACCCCCGAGGCCTTCAAGCAGCAGTGGACCAACACCCAACCAGCACTCTCATAACCGCTGGACCACCAAGCGGGGCCCAGTCAGGTGCTGGCTGCTTGCGGGGGTTGGGTGCGTCAGCAAGACCGATGTCTGATGGCAGAGCCACTGGTCCACCCAGAGGCTGATGCCCACAAGCTGGCTCGAGCGTCCATCACCCGGTCCGGGACATGGAGAACAAGCGTTGGGATGAGGATCAGGCACCGGGTTCTCGCCCGCGACTATCACGTCGGGGTATGCCTGCCTTCTCCAGGTTGTAGTGGATGGCCCTGGGGTTCTTCCCGAAGTGCGCAGCCACTCGCGCTATCGACCACCCTCGCTGATATAGCTCAATGGCCTCGATGATCTGCGCTGGGGTCAGCGCAGCGAATCGCAACTGGATTCCTGCTTCCTTCAGTCGGGCGCTCACGGTGTGGCGGTGCACCCCGAACAGGGCCGCCACTTCATCGACTCTGGCCCCCGATTGGTACACCTCGATGGCGTGTCTCAGCTCCTGCTCCGTCAGGCGCCGGACCGTGTTGGGCTGCTGGCAGGGTTGGATATCAGGCGAAACGGGGTCAAACTCCATCAATCTGTAGGCTCTCAGCGCCCCTGTTAGAAAAGGGGCAGAGTTCGACAAGAGTCGCCTTAGTTCCACCATGTCGTGAGTCGCGACATAGGTGACACCTGAGTCGCGACATGGGTGTCACTTTTCAAGGGGCCTCCGGCCATCGGCCGGGGGCCCCTTGTGTGTTGCGCCGGTAGGAGCGGGCGGGGTCGTGAGGGTGTTGGCTGATAAGGTTTCCTTATGGGCTTGTTGGACGACTACGCCAGCGCGCGGCATGACGAGGAGATCGCACGCCTTCGGCGGGCGCTCGCTCTGCGTGCCCTGGTTGCGTCAGGCGCGAGCCAGCGTCAAATCGCTGAGGGTCTGGGAGTCTCTCAGTCGGCGGTGAGCCAGCAGCTCAAGTCCGCCTCGAAGATCGACAGCGTCCATCCCGAGGCTCTGATCGAGGCGGCGGGTCCGATCCTCAAGGCTCTGGCGGCGGAGCAGGGCTACTCCCGGCTCGCCGTATTCGGTTCGGTTGCTCGGCACGAGGCGCGCGCCGATTCGGATATCGATCTGCTGGTCGACGCCCCTGATGGGACCTCGACGTTCGCATTCCTTCGCTTCAAGGGGCTCATCGAGGAGGTGCTCGGAAGGGAGATCGATCTCGCCTCCTACGGCGGCCTGAAGCCAGAGCTCGATGATGACATTCGCCGTGAGGCGGTGTTGTTGTGATGGAGGCCCGAGCCGCCAAGGAGCTTCTGCACATCCAGGTCTGGCTGAAGCGGGTGGACGAGATCGTGGAGCGGGGGAAGGGCGCGTATCTCGCGGACGAGCTTCTGTGCGAGGCCGGGGACTCCCTGATGATGAAGCTCGGCGAGGCCGCCAACCGCTTGGCCAAGCTCAGTCTCCTGGCGCCCGAGGGAGTCGATTGGCCGCTTGCCGTGGCCAACCGCAACTTCTTGATCCACCAGTACGACGAGATCGATCGGGGGATGACCTGGTCGACGCTCGCCGGCGATCTGCAGGAGTGGAAGGTGATGCTCCAACCACTCTTCGAAGCTGCTGAAGCGACGATCGGATCACAGTCGGGATAGTGCGGGCCCGTTCCTGGCGGAGCGGCTCCAAAGGGAGTGCCTGCACGGTGAACGTGCCCCTGACGCGTTGCTTGTTAGGGTAAAGGACGTTTACATTTGTTAAGTGCTGACGGATCGTGAACAGCAGATCGTGGACCTGCTCCGACGCAGCCCGCTGATGAACTCTGGTGCGCTTGCCGAAGCCCTGGGGACGACCCGAGCCTCGATCAACGTGCACCTTTCCAACCTGGGCAAGAAGGGCGTCATCCTGGGGCGCGGCTACGTGCTGTCCGAGCGGCCGGGCGCCGTGGTCATCGGTGGCGCCAACATGGACCTGAAGGCTCGCAGCGGGGCCCGCGTCACCGCTCACACGAGCAATCCTGGCCATGGGTCCTCGGCGCCCGGAGGTGTCGGGCGCAACATCGCCGAGAACCTCGCGCGTCTGGGTGACCGGGTGCACCTGGTCAGCGTGGTGGGGCGCGACACGTTGGGTACCAGTCTCCTCGAGCACACCGCCGCCTCCGGCGTCCACACCGAGCACGTGGCGCGCACGGATCGTCTGACGGGCACCTACACGGCGATCCTCGACGTGGACGGGGAGTTGCTGGTCGCCGTCTCCGACATGGAGGCGTCCGACGAGCTGGGCCCGGAGCAGGTCGCAGCCGCGCGTGATGTGATAGCGGGGTCGGGGGTGGTCGTCGTCGACGGCAACGTCAAGCGTGCGGCCCTCGAACATGCGCTGGACCTCTCCCAGGGGGTGCGCACGATCCTCGAGCCGGTGAGCGTGCCCAAGGCCGCGGCGCTCCGCGACGTCCTCGATGCCCGCGTCTACGCGGTGACACCGAACCGCGACGAGCTCGGGGCGCTCACCGATCTGCCCACGCGGACCGACCGCCAGGTCCGTCTGGCGGCTCGTGCTCTGCACGACCGGGGCGTCGAACTGGTCTGGGTCCTCCTCGGCGAGCGGGGATCGATCCTCAGCACGGTCGATCGGGTGGTCGAGATCCCCGCCGTGCGGACGGTGGTCGAGGACGTCACCGGCGCCGGTGACTCGATGGTGGGTGCCTTTTGCCATGTGCTGCTCGAGGGCGGCGAGCCCGAGGAAGCGGCCCGCTTCGGCCACGCGGCGGCAGCCCTGACCATAGCCAGCCCGCACACCGTGCGGCCTGATCTCTCCGTGCGGCTGGTCCGGGCCGCGCTCGACGACGAGGAAGAGTCATGACACACCCCGATCTCGTGCTCACCGACGAGGTCTCCCAGGCACTTGCCGACCGCACCCCGGTCGTGGCGCTGGAGAGCACCATCATCAGCCACGGAATGCCCTACCCGCAGAACGTGGAGATGGCGCTCGAGGTCGAGCGGATCGTCCGCGACGGCGGTGCCGTCCCGGCCACCGTCGCGGTGCTCGGCGGCCGCCCCCGGGTCGGGCTGACCGCGTCCGATCTCGAGCTTCTGGCCACGGACCCCGGCGTGGCCAAGGTGAGCGTGCGCGACCTGCCCTTCGTGATCTCGCGTGGGTCACACGGCGCCACGACGGTGGCCGCGACCATGCGACTGGCTTCGCTGGCAGGGATCTCGGTCTTCGTGACGGGTGGTCTGGGCGGCGTCCATCGCGGAGCGGAGCGCACCTTCGACATCAGTGCCGACCTCACCGAGCTGTCGACGACGAGCGTGGCGGTGATCTCGGCCGGGGTGAAGTCGATCCTCGACATCGGTCTCACCCTGGAGACCTTGGAGACCCTCTCGGTGCCGGTAGTGGCGTACGGGACCGACGAGTTCCCCGCGTTCTTCTCACGGACGAGTGGTCACGAGGCTCCCATGCGCGTGGACGCTCCGGCCGAGGTGGCCGAGCTCATAGCCGCCAAATGGCGCCTCGGACTGACCGGCGGGGTCGCCGTGGTCAACCCGATTCCGGTCGAGGACGAGATCCCGGCCGACCAGATCGGACAGGTCATCGAGCAGGCCCTCGCGGAGATGGAGGAGCAGGGGATCCACGGCAAGGACGCGACCCCGTTCCTGCTCGGCAGGATCGTGGAGATCACCCACGGAGCGAGCCTCACGGCCAACATCGCGCTTGTGAAGAACAACGCCCGACTCGGTGCCGAGGTCGCCCGGGCGTACGCCGACCTCTCCTGATCAGTCATCAGCGCGACCGGCCCGCAGCGGCTCCCGATCTCGACTGGGGCACCCTCCCGCGGACAAACCCGCTTTGAGAGAGTGGCCACATGAGAATCCTCTTGATCGGTGCCGGCGGTGTCGGCGGCGCCTTCGCGTCCATCGCGGCCCGCCGAGACTTCTTCGAGTCGATCGTGATCGCTGACTACGAGCTCGCACGAGCAGAGAAGGCTGCCGCCGCTGACAGCCGGTTCATCCCAGCGAGAGTCGACGCCTCGAGCCGGGAGTCGGTCGCGCAGTTGGCCACCGACCATGGCATCACTCACGTCATGAACGCAGTCGACCCTCGATTCGTGATGCCGATCTTCGAAGGGGCGTTCGACGCGGGTGCCGACTACCTCGACATGGCGATGAGCCTGTCGCGACCGCACCCGGACGCGCCGTACTCCGAGACCGGGGTGAAGCTCGGTGACGAGCAGTTCGAGCAAGCCGCGAGCTGGGAAGCGGCCGGCCGACTCGCCCTGGTGGGGATGGGCGTGGAGCCCGGGCTGTCGGACGTCTTCGCGCGCTACGCCACCGACCACCTGTTCTCCAGCATCGATGAGCTCGGCACACGGGACGGCGCGAACCTCGCCGTCTCCGGATACGACTTCGCGCCGTCCTTCTCCATCTGGACCACCATCGAGGAGTGTCTGAATCCTCCGGTCATCTGGGAGAAGGACCGCGGCTGGTACACGACGGAGCCGTTCAGCGAGCCGGAGGTGTTCGAGTTCCCCGAGGGCATCGGGCCAGTGGAGTGCGTCAATGTCGAGCATGAGGAAGTGCTGCTGATGCCGCGCTGGGTGGACTGTGAGCGGGCCACGTTCAAGTACGGGCTCGGCTCCGACTTCATCGACGTTCTCAAGGTGCTGCACATGCTCGGGCTCGACCGGACCGAGCCGGTGAACGTCGGGGGAGTGACCGTCTCTCCCCGGGACGTCGTCGCCGCATGCCTGCCCGACCCGGCCGGACTCGGCGACCAGATGTCCGGCAAGACGTGCGCGGGGCTCTATGTCACCGGCACGGACAAGTCGGGTGAGCCCCTGGCGACGTACCTGTACCACGTCGCGGACAACGAGTGGACCATGCGCGAATATGGCCACCAGGCCGTGGTGTGGCAGACCGCCATCAATCCGGTCATCGCACTTGAGCTGATCGCCCAGGGGGTGTGGTCCGGGGTCGGAGTTCTCGGGCCGGAGGCCTTCGACGCGGTGCCGTTCCTCGACCTGCTCACCGCCTACGGATCGCCGTGGGGACGGGACGACAGATAGCCACAGTCGGAGCTGTCGTTGCACCTCACCGCCGCTCGCTGGGCAGGGTGGTCGCTTGAACTGGCCGGTGGGTCAGTCAAGGGGTTTCCACCGGACCGGCAGCAAGCCGTTTCGACGCCTTCCACTCGGGTCGCTGTGATGAGCCGCGACCTAGGTCTCGCTTCTCGAAGAGCGCTGGGCCCGAGCACGACGGTGCCCCGCACCCGGGTTGGGGTACGGGGCACCGCGCTGACTGGCCGATCTAGCCTCAGCTGCACCAGGGGTAGATGAACAGGCTGTCATCCCCGGCGCGGTGATCGGCCAGAATCACCGACAGCGGCAGAGGGTCAGGGAGCGCGCCCACATCGGTGGTTGGTCGAGGCTGCACGCCGAGTGCGACGGCGGTGCTGATCGGCAGGCCCGACCGGGCCACGTCGTCGAGCAGTCCTGCGGACTGCAGCGTCTTGATGCCGGCTTGCATGCAGGACACGTCGGGCTTCATGGGCTTGGCCTGAGCGGCGACCGGGACCAGGGCAATGGTGGCGCCCAGGGTGGTTGCGGCGAAGGCGGCGATGAGCCGCTTCCGCGTGGTGGTCTTCATCATGCTGTCCTCCAGGTGTGGGGTTGTGTGAGGAAGACTGTAGAAAGATTGTCTAAGGTTTGTCAAGAGTCAGTCTAGGGTGGTGTAGTCTCGCCTCGTGAATCCCCTCAGTGCCACCGGTTCCCGGGTGCGGATCGGTGAGCTCAGCCGTCGCACGGGCGTGAGCGACCATGTGCTGAGGGCGTGGGAACGGCGGTACGCCCTGCTGCGCCCGGTGCGCACCGAGGGCGGGTACCGCCTCTACTCCGGCGATGACGAACAGCGTGTGCGGCGGATGCTGGATCTCCTGGAGCAGGGCCTCTCACCGGCCGAGGCGGCTCGTGTGGCTCGTGACAAAGAGCAGGGGGACGGGGCGGCCGACCCCGGAACGTCGCCGGACGGGCAGATCCTGAGCCGCCTCCGCGCCAACTTGTCCACAGCCGTGGAGCGGCTCGACCCCGGTCGTGGACAGCGCGCCCTGGACACACTGCTGTCCTCAGTGACCGTGGAGACCGCGCTGCGCGAGGTGCTGATGCCCTTCCTGCACGACCTCGGGGAGCGGTGGCAGCGGGGGGATGCATCGATCGCCCAGGAGCACTTCGCCAGCCAACTGCTCCGAGGCAGGATCGCCGCTCTGGCCGCCGGTGGCACCGGTGGGGTCGGAGCACGGGCGCTCCTGGCGTGCCCGCCCGGCGAACGTCATGACATCGCGCTGCTCTCCTTCGGGCTGGTTCTGGGCCGGCAAGGCTGGGCCGTGACCTTCCTCGGCGCGGATACCCCGGTGGAGTCCGTAGCGGAGCTGCTCGATCGGGAAGACTTCGAAGCCGTGGTGCTCGCTGCGTCTGACCCTGAGCGGTTCTCGGCCGTCTCCGACGGATTGGCGCAGCTCGCCAGTCGTTGTTCCCGGCTCTACCTGGCAGGCGCTGGCGCCACTGCCGAGGTGGCGGCCGGGACGGGCGCCGATCTGCTCGGGGGAGACCCGGTGACGGCGGCGTTGGGTCTCGCCGAGCGCTGACTCGCGGCGCAGGTCGTAGAGCTACTCGGGAGGTCAGCGGGCAGCGACGTCGTCGACATTGGCGCTTGGTTGGTGGGCTGCGCCGACCCGGGTCCGGGTCGCCGACGGCGCCTTGTACGGTGAGCCAGAGGGCCGGCTGGAACGCCGGCGAGCGAGATTCGAGAGCCTAGGCGACTCCACGATGAGAACCGACGAGCGAGACCCCCGCGTGACCTCCGACTCCGTCGTGGAAGGAGAGGTGACGCCGCTCGTCCGGATGGTCAGGTTGCTGATCGCCGCCCTCTTCGTGGCTGCCATCGTTGCCGGCATCTGGCGCGGCGCCACGAGCCCCGAGTCGGGCAAGGGCGCCCTGGTGAGCGGCTTGCTTCTGACGCAGGTGGCCTTGGCCGGCATCCTGATCCTGCTCGGCAGCCTCGTGGAGGGATTCGGCTTCGGGCTCTCCCTCGGAACGCACTGGCCCTACACACGCAACATCCTCGTGCTCATGGTCAGGGGAGATCCGGAAGCGGCTCACCGGATCGTGGCCACGCTCGCGGGGCTGATCAGCGTCGCACTCGTGATCCTGGCGCCCAACTCGGCAACCATCAGCGGCTTGGCGTTGATCGTCCTCACGGCCCTGCTCGGCTTCGGCACCCTCCACGTGCTGGCCGGCCGGCTGCCCTCGTTCGTGCACGGCATCCACGGTCTGCTCGCGTACGGCGTGTTCCTCTGCTATCTGGCCTTCATCTTCGGTTACCAGGACGCCTTCTGGTCCTACCTCGGGGAAACCCCCGCTCTGCATGCGCTCCTCCTGGCGGTCTTCCTGGGTGGCATGACCACCGGTCACCGAGGCTTCGGCCAGCCGATCGGAGCCTTCGACGTGCCACGCCGCGCTCCACAGTGGACTTTCCTCGTGCACCTGCTCGCCGCCCTGTCGGTGGTCGCGACGCTGGGCTGGTACATGCCCTTCTACACCGTGGCGTTCATCCTCGCGGTCGCGCAGGTCGCGATCGGCTTCCTGCTCTTCCACGCCGTGAACCTGAAGCCGACCAGTCCCGGCATCCTCGTGGCGTTCCACCAGGCGATGGTGCTCTCCATCGCCGTGGCGATCATTGCCGCCTGACGTCGGCGACGGCGCTTCAGCACCAAACCCGGGGTACCTACACCCGCAGGCGGAGTAGGTGCGGGCGGCGATGTTCCACCAGACTTTGCGCGGCCCCAAGCCACTGATTGAGGTGGAGTCGCCGCCCAGCAGCCAGCTCGAGCGTTCGGGCACTAGCCAAAGGCATCGAGACGAAGGACCGTGCTGGAGGGGATCAGGCACCACGTTCTCGAGCGCGAGTGCCCAGCCGGGGGTGCCTGCCTCCTTGAGTCGGGCGCTCATGGTGAGGCGGTGGACCCCGAACGGAACAGCCACTTCGTCGACCTTGGCTCCTGCTTGGTGCACGTCCTTCCAGCGTCGACGCACATCGACGCAGATCAGATGTCACCTTTCCGTGCAGCGGACCCTCAGGCGAAGGCGCTGGAGGCCGGCTACAGCTGCTCGATGCGGAGTTCTCAGCCGCCCAAGCGGACGACTTGGACGGCGAGCTCGACCAGTGACCGCGCTCGCCGGACGAGGGGTTCGGCCTTCGTGGCGGCGAAGAGTGCGGTGCCATACTCGACGTCGCCCTTGACGCTGATGAGCTCGCGCAACGCCTTCTCGGCCGTGGCCGCGTCGGGTCGTGCGCCGAGGGCGCTTCTGAGGCCTTTGGCCGCCGTCGTATGGTCCTTGCCCTTGCTCGTCGCGCCGGTGAGGGTGGTGACGATGGCGTCCTTGGCGTTGATGCCGGCGTGGATGGCATCGCCTGCCGCAGGCGTGTAGCGCTTGGCGTCGAGGTTGTCCTGCGCGGAGGCGAGATACTCCTCAGACTTCTTCAGGAACGCCCTGGCGTGGTTGACCTGTTCGGAGTTGGCCATCAGGATGCCCTCACCTTCACCCGGGGCATGGTGCCGACGAGGGCGATGCCGTCGCGCAGGATGTCGCTGACCACCGGCTCCCCGGACCGGGCGAGCTTCTGGAACTCGGCTGGTGTGAGGACGAGGACATCGCAGTGGTTTCCCAGACGCGTCCGGACGTGGTCCTCCAGGTCCGGACGCCCGTCCCATCCCGATCTGGCGATGACGGCCAGGTCTATATCGCTTGCCTGTGTTACTTCGCCACGGGGGATGGAGCCGAAGATGATGACCGACTCGACGTGGGAGTCCACGCACTCGACGATCGCGGCCTTGAGCATGGCGACCGGGTCTGCGAGCCCGCGAAGATGCGGGATCGACGCGTGGCCTTCGTTGATGGTGTGAACGCCGGCCCGGCCGATCGTCTGGGTCTCGACGATGCCCAGCTGGGTGAGTGTCTTCAGCGCGCCTTGGACCGACCAGAGGCTGTGTTCGTCACTGACCATGGCGTGGATCTGCCGTCCGGTCAGCGGCGTGCCGGTGCGCAACAGGACAGACAGCACGGCTCCCCGGGCGCTGGGGAGGAGTCCACCGAAGGGCTCACCGAAGAACATGCGGCGACCACACCAGTCATGTGATTGGCCAGACGGTCATATGACTGGTATTGCTGACGTGGGCAGTCCAAGACGACTAGGTGCGGCCCCGTTCCTCGGCTCGGATGTTGTTTGAGTTCGTTCATCCGTGACAAGCCCGAACCATCGGCCCAGACTTCGTCGTCCACTGCGGGGACTGCAAATATTGGAGCTCGCTGGCCACACCAGTGAGCGGGCTGATGCAGCGCTGGCTCGGCAGGACGGTCTTCGACGTGGGAGAGCCGATGCCGGCCGGCGCTTCGGGGAACTGAGCGGGATGGGCAGGGCCAGGTCATTCCCGATGACATCGTGTCGCAACTGGCCTTGTGCCGCTCGTTGTTCTCATGCAAAGTGTAGCCAGTCAAACGGTCGGTAACGAAGGCTGGCTCGATCAAGCGAGTCCAGTTCCTGTCGATGCGGTCGTCGGCAGAGAGGGTGCCTATGAAGGCGAGCCAACGCTCACGCTCCACGACGTTCGATTCCAGGGGTTTCCCGTGGTCTTGGGACGGAGATCGAGGGACAACGAGTCGTGCGCGACGAGACCAGGCTGTGCTGTTCGAGATGCACTATCGGGTCGCCGAGCTGCCCGTCGACAGTAGAGGGTCGTTCGAGGCTAGCGAGCAGCCCGACGGGTGTTCGACGATGCCCGCCGGTACCGGGACTATGGCCGAGTTCTTCGCCAGCTTCCTAACTGTCGGCATGGACGAGGAGAACGAAGTGGAGTTGGCTGCATCATGACCGTGCTCGTAACTGGCGGGTCCAGCGGTATCGGCCGAGCGATAGCAGAGCACTGGGCTGGCTTGGGCCACGACATCTGCGTCAACTATCACTCCAACGATGAGGCCGCCGAGGAGACGGCGCGAGCCATAGAGTCCGCTGGCGGCCGACCCCATCTGGTGAAGGCTGACGTCGGCACCACCGAGGGCGTCGCCGAAGTGGTGCGGAAGGTGAGGGCTGTAACCGACTCCCTCGATCTCTACGTCCACTGTGCCGCGTTCGCAGTGACGGGGGGTGCTCTGGAGATCGAGCCGGCGTTACTGTCCCGGGCCATCGAGATCAACGGCACCTCGCTGGTCGGCTTGACCCAAGGGCTACTTCCGGTGCTGAAGCCCGGGAGCAGCGTGATCTACATCAGCAGCCGTGGTGCCCGAGCGCGAGTCCCGTCGTATGTGGCGCTGGGCCCGTCGAAGTCGCTCGGGGAAGCGCTGGTGCGCTACCTCGCCGTGGAACTTGCGCCGTTGGGGGTGCGCGCCAATACGGTTGCGGCCGGTGCAATTGATACCCCCGCCTTCCGCTCCATGTTCGGAGACCAGGCACAGGCACGGTTGGACGCTGCGGCAGCCGCCAACCCCAGTGGACGCGGTCTAGCCATGGACGACATCACCGCCGCCGTCGAGCTCCTGACGACGCAATCGGCGGCCATGGTCCAGGGGCAGACACTGATGGTGGACGGGGGAATCTCCCTCTAGGCGGGATGACAGGGCACGGGTGGCAGTTGAACTCGCGTCAGCCCAATCGGACTAGAAGACTCTGCATCTGGCCCGCCTGGCTGAGATCCGCAATTCAGTCAGCGGCCAGGGCTCCCAGGAGGGCTGGGCAGCCGATTCATCGGGGCCGCCGCGTACGGCAATCGAGGCTAAGGCACCCCCGTCAGGGGAGGGTCCTGATGCCCGAGAGCTGTCGTGCCCAGGCCTTCGCGATCTTGGCGCGACGCGCGGAGTCGTCCGTCAGGACGTCGGCCAGGCCGAGCCCGCGGGCGAGGTCGAGGGTGGCCTGGATGAGGCGATGGGTCTGGGAGTCGGAGTCGTCGGCGTGGAGCAGTTGGACGGCGAGTTCGTGCACGCCCCGCGCGAACTTCGCCTCGAGGGGAACGATCTGCTGGCGCAGCTCGGGGTCCGCGGCAGCGGCGGTCCACACCTGCAGGGCCGCTTTGAACAGCGGGTCGGAGTAGTAGTTGACAAGCAGTTCGACGACGTATTCGGCCCGGTCGGGGCGGTCGACAATGGTGGCTGCATCTTGGCGCACCCGACTAGCCCGTTGTTCGAACATGTAGTCCAGGGCTGCTGTGATGAGGCCCTCGCGGGTGGGAAAGTGGTGCTGGGCGGCGCCACGGCTAATGCCCGCCTCGGCGGCGATCACGGAGACCGTCGAGGCGGTCCAGCCCTTGGTGGCCAAACAGTGGATCGTCCCCTCGAGCAGCTTCTGGCGCGTCTGCCGACTGCGGTCTTGCTTGGGCGCCCGGGCAGATGTAGCGGCGCCGCTCACAATGTCGGTCACGGTTTGTAGTGTGCCTAGACCGGGAATCCGTCAAGGCGTGCCAGGACCTGGAGCATGACCTCGTCGGCGCCGCCGCCGATACCCGTGAGCCGCATGTCCCGGTAGAACCGTGCCGTCCAGGTCTCCTCCATGTAGCCGATTCCACCATGGACTTGCAGGCACAGATCCGCCACCTCGCGGGTGAGGCGGCCCGCGGTCAGCTTTGCGACGGTCGCCATCCGGGTGATCTCCTCGCCAGCCATCAAGGCCTCCGCGCACTGCAGGTTGTGGCTGCGCAAGAGGTCGAGTTGGGCCGACAGTTCGGTCATCCGGAACGCGATGTACTGCCTTGTGGCCAGCGGCTCCCCGAAGGTCTGTCGCTGCTGCAGGTACTCGCGGGTCCGCTCCAGCGCCTCCTGGCATTGCCCGACGGCCGTGTATGCCACGCTCATCCGCTCCACGACGAACTGCCCCATCTGCTGCTGGAACCCC
The DNA here is from genome assembly GCA_963824105.1 of uncultured Actinomycetota bacterium. Classification (GTDB taxonomy): domain Bacteria; phylum Actinomycetota; class Actinomycetes; order Propionibacteriales; family Nocardioidaceae; genus CAWDVB01. Next base: position 37,516 of record CAWGNN010000007.1, on the reverse strand, counting down.
CGGCCTGGAGTGCCGATCGTGTTCTCGATGGGCACCCTTACGTTGTCGAAGACGAGCTCCGCGGTGTCCGACGAGCGGTTGCCGAGCTTGTCGAGTTTGCGCGAGACGCCGAATCCCGGGGTCGAGGTCGGCACGATGATCTGTGACATGCCGCGGTAGCCGCCCTCGTCAGAGGTGCGCGCGAGCAAGCACAACCAGTCGGCCTGGGTGCCGTTGGTGATGTACAGCTTGCGCCCGTTGATCACCCACTCGTCGCCGTCGCGCACCGCTTTGGTCCGCAGCGCGGATACGTCGGATCCCGCGTCGGGCTCGGTGACCGCGATGGCCGCGACTGCGGTGCCCGCGATGGCGGGGGCGAGGTAGCGCTGCTTGAGTTCCTCGGAGCCGAACTCGTGCAGGGCGGGCGTGGCCATGTTCGTCTGCACGCCGATGGCCATGGACACGCCGGCGGCGCCGATGCGTCCGTACTCCTCTCCGGCGACCAGCGTGAAGACGTGGTCGGCGCCCTCGCCACCGTATGCCGGGTCGTATTCAAGCCCGAGCAGACCGAACTCGGCCAGCCGCGGGAAGAGTTCGTGGGCGGGGAAGATCCCCTCGCGCTCCCAGTCGTCGATGTGCGGGTTGATCTCTTTGTCGACGAGGGTACGCACCATGGCGCGGAAGTCGTCGTGCTCGTCAGTGAAGCGCATGAGACCTCGTCTCGGGGGGAGGGGGAACCGTCAACGGCAGACGCCGCCTCGCTCCGCTGGTCGCCGTGACAGGAGCGTAACAACATCCCTCGATAAAAAGCAATCATGCTTGCTTGGATTCTTCTTCCATGCCATGCTGCGACAGGCAGCGGCCACCGGGCCGAAATCCGAGGCCAGCACCTGGGCCAGCACAGGGAAGGGCGCACATGGCATCGATCACGAACACCGCCTGCCCGGCTCGGTATCGCATAGGCCTTTGTCGGCCCGCCTGTGGAGCTCACTTCGTCCACGCAGTCCATGCAGGAGCACGCTGACGTGATGGGCAACACCACGCCCGGGCAGGACAGGCCACTACTCGTGGGCAACTGTTCCGGCTTCTACGGCGACCGAATGTCGGCCATGCGGGAGATGCTCAGCGATGGGCCACTAGACGTGCTGACCGGTGACTACCTCGCCGAGTTGACGATGCTGATCCTCGCCCGGGACCGGGCCAAAGACCCTCGTGCCGGCTACGCCAAGACCTTCCTGCGCCAGATGGAGGAATGCATGGGTCTTGCGCTGGACAAGGGCGTCAAGATCGTCGCCAACGCCGGTGGGCTGAACCCCGCTGGTCTGGCCGCGGAGCTCCGCAACGTGGCGGCGCAGCTGGGGATGTCGCCAAGCATCGCCTACGTCGAGGGCGACGACCTCACGGCGCAGGCCGCGGAGCTTGGGCTCGGATCGCCGCTCGCTGCGAACGCCTACCTGGGGGCTTTCGGCATTGCCGCCGCTTTGACCGAGGGTGCCGACATCGTCGTCACCGGACGCGTGACCGATGCCTCGGTGATCGTCGGCCCGGCCGTAGCCCACTTTGGCTGGGGACGCACCGACTGCGACCAACTCGCCGGAGCTACCGTCGCCGGGCACGTCATCGAGTGCGGGACCCAGGCCACCGGCGGGAACTTTGCCTTCTTCACCGAGATCCCTGACCTGCTGTCTCCCGGCTTCCCCATCGCCGCGATCCACGCTGACGGCAGCAGCGTCATCACCAAGCACCCCGGCACTGGTGGAGCGGTCACCACGGAGACGGTCCTGTCGCAGCTCCTCTACGAGATCGGCGATGCCCGATACGCCGGCCCCGACGTCACCACCCGACTCGACACCATCCAGTTGACCGACGACGGAACGGACCGGGTGCGCATCAGCGGGGTTCGCGGAGAAGCGCCGCCGCCCGACGTCAAGGTGTCGCTGAACTCCCTGGGCGGCTTCCGCAACGAGATGACCATGGTGCTCACCGGTCTGGGCATCGAGGCCAAAGCCGAGCTCACGAGGCGCCAGTTCGAGCACGCGCTGACTGTGCGTCCGGCCGAGCTGTCTTGGCGTCTCTCGCGCACCGAGCATCCGGACGCACCCACGCAAGAGCAGGCCAGCGCCAGGCTCACCGTCATCGGCCGCGACCGTGACCAGAAGAAGGTGGGCCGCGCCTTCTCCAATGCAGCAGTTGAGATCGCCCTCGCCGCGTGCCCCGGGTTCCACCTGACGTCCCTGCCCGTGGACGCCCAGGCCTACGGTGTCTTCACGGCGGGCTACGTCGCGCAGTCCGTGCCACTGCATACCGTCGTCCTGCAGGACGGGCGTCGAGTGGAGATCGACAGTCCGGCGCAGACCCAGACCCTGGAGCCGCTGGCCGCTGAGCGGTCCGAACCCGGAGACGTGGCGCCAGCCCGTGTCGCAGCCGACAAGAAGGTCGAGAGCCGCCGCGTCCCTCTGGGGGAGATCGCCGGCGCGCGCAGTGGAGACAAGGGCGGCAATGCCAACGTCGGGGTGTGGGTCCGAACCGACGCTGCCTTCGCGTGGCTACGCGAGACCCTCACTTCCGACGTGCTGCGCGAGCTCCTCCCCGAGACGGCAGGTCTCCCTGTCACACGCGTCGTCCTGCCGAACCTGCGCGCGGTGAACTTCGTGATCGAAGGACTGCTGGGCCAGGGCGTCGCCTACAACGCGCGCTTTGACCCACAGGCCAAGGGGCTCGGGGAATGGTTGCGCTCACGAACCCTGAGCATCCCGGGACACCTGCTTGAAGAGGCGGGGCAATGACGAATTCGAGTTGGACAGCGACGAGTCGCGGGCTCCGGGAGAGCTCACTCGTGAGTACGGGGCGGGCGAGTCCGGCCGCACCAAGACGTCTGGGATCGTGCTGGTGAGTTGCCGAGGGAGCAGCGCCGCGAGGTCGCGCGTCCGTTCCGCGACATGCGCTTCGTCGCCGGAGGCTACCGAGATCCTGACCACGCCGACAGTCGAACACTTGAGGTGCCACTGATGACCGTCCTGCAGTCCACGCTCGACACCGCGTCGGAGTCCTATCGCGAGGCGGTGCAGGCGATGAGCACACAGCTCGGCGAGGTCGACGCCGAGCACGCCAAGGCTCTCGCCGGCGGCGGCGAGAAGTCCGTCGCCCGCCACTACCAACGCGGCAAGATGACCGCCCGCGAGCGCATCGAGCTGCTCCTCGACCGCGACACGCCGTTCCTGGAGCTGTGCCCGCTCGCGGCATGGGGCTCGGACTTCACCGTGGGCGCCAGTGTCGTCTCAGGAATTGGCATCGTCAGCGGCGTCGAGTGCATGCTCATCGCAAACGACCCGACCGTCCGTGGCGGCTCGAGCAATCCCTGGTCGCTGCGCAAGATCCTGCGGATGCAGGACATCGCCCGGAAGAACCGGCTCCCCGTGGTGTCCCTTGTCGAGTCAGGCGGCGCTGACCTGCCCACCCAGAAGGACGTGTTCATCCCCGGTGGCGCGATGTTCCGCAACCTGACCCAGCTGTCGGCGATGGGTATCCCGACCATCGCGCTGGTCTTCGGAAACTCGACCGCAGGCGGTGCGTACTTGCCGGGTATGAGCGACCACGTCGTGATGATCGATCAGCGCTCGAAGGTCTTCCTCGCCGGACCCCCGCTGGTCAAAGCGGCGACCGGCGAGGACAGCGACGACGAGTCCCTCGGTGGCGCTGCGATGCACGCTCGGGTGTCGGGTCTCTCGGACTACTTCGCCCTTGACGAGCAGGACGCCATCCGCATCGGCCGACGGATCGTGGCGCGCCTCAACTGGCCCAAGGCGGTGCCGACAGTGGGGACCGACGTGGCTGCCCCCCGATATGCGGCGGAGGAGCTCCTTGGGATTGTCCCGCCAGATCTGAAGACCCCTTTCGACCCGCGGGAGGTCGTCGCTCGTATCGTCGACGACTCCGACTTCGACGAGTTCAAGGCGCAGTACGGCACCTCGCTGGTGACCGGCTGGGCGCAGGTGCATGGCCACCCTGTGGGAATCCTGGCCAATGCCAGGGGGGTGCTGTTCAGCGCCGAGGCGCAGAAGGCCGCGCAGTTCATCCAGCTGGCGAATCGGTCGCGCACACCATTGGTCTTCCTGCACAACACCACCGGCTACATGGTCGGCAAGGACTATGAACAGGGCGGCATCATCAAGCACGGCGCGATGATGATCAACGCGGTGTCCAACTCGAAAGTCCCCCACATCTCGGTGCTCATCGGCGCTTCATACGGCGCCGGACACTACGGGATGTGCGGCCGGGCGTTCGACCCCCGGTTTGTCTTCGCCTGGCCCAGCTCCCGCTCGTCGGTGATGGGCGCCCAGCAACTCGCCGACGTCACTTCCACGCTGTCGAGGGCTTCCGCACTCTCCCAGGGCAAGCCGTTCGATGAGGAGGCAGACGCCGTCATTCACGCGGCGATCGAGCGGCAGATCGAGGCGGAGTCCATGCCGCTGTTCCTCTCGGGATACCTCTACGACGACGGGGTCATCGACCCGCGTGACACCCGAACCATCCTGGGCCTCACGCTGTCCGCAATCCATAACGCCCCGATCGAAGGCAGCGACTCCTTCGGCGTCTTCCGGATGTGAGCCTCATGGAATCGAGATCGATCAGCACTGTGCTCGTGGCCAACCGCGGCGAGATCGCACGCCGTGTGTTCGCGACGTGCCGCCGTCGCGGCTTCGGAACGGTGGCGGTGTTCTCCGACTCAGACGCCGCCAGCCCCCACGTTCTCGAGGCTGACGCGGCAGTGCGCCTTCCCGGGGACGCTCCCGCAGAGACGTACCTGCGCGGGGACCTTGTCATCGCAGCGGCGAAACAGGCCGGAGCCGATGCGATCCACCCCGGCTACGGTTTCCTCTCAGAGAACGCCGCTTTCGCCCGCGCCGTGCAGGATGCCGGGCTCACCTGGATCGGCCCGTCGCCGGAGTCGATCGAGCTGATGGGCTCCAAGGTCGAGTCCAAGCGGATGATGGCCGAGGCCGGCGTGCCGGTGCTCGACCGGCTGGACCCCGAGACCATCACCGAGAAGCACCTGCCGGTGCTCGTGAAGGCTTCTGCGGGAGGCGGCGGCCGCGGCATGCGGGTCGTCCGCCAGCTCGCGGACCTCGACTCCGAGCTCGCGAACGCTGCCCGGGAAGCCCAGTCGGCCTTCGGCGACCCAACGGTGTTCTGCGAGCGATACATCGAGACTGGGCGCCACATCGAGGTGCAGGTTCTGGCGGACTCGCACGGCACGACCTGGGCAGTGGGGGAGCGTGAGTGCTCCATCCAGCGCCGCCACCAGAAGGTCATCGAGGAGGCACCCTCACCGCTCGTCGAGCGGATCGGGCAGGCCATGCGCGAGCGGCTCTTCGACGCCTCCCGGCGAGCCGCCTCGGCTATCGACTACCTCGGCGCGGGCACAGTGGAGTTCCTCGCCGACGACGCCGGGGACTTCTTCTTCCTTGAGATGAACACGCGGCTACAGGTCGAGCATCCGGTCACCGAGAACACCACCGGGCTCGACCTGGTCTCCCTTCAACTCGACGTCGCCTCAGGGGCACGTCTGCCCAGCGAGGAGCCGGTGACCACAGGGCACTCAATCGAGGCACGCCTCTACGCCGAGAACCCGGCGAAGGGATGGCAGCCGCAGAGCGGTCCCGTGCATCGGTTTCGCGTCCCAGGCGCGGACGCGCAGTTCGAGGTCCGGCGCGAGCCGGGCTTGCGCGTCGACTCCGGGGTCTCGGACGGGGGCTACGTCGGAGTCCACTACGATCCGATGCTGGCCAAGGTGATCTCCTACGCCGAGACCAGGGATGAGGCGGCCCGGATCCTCGCGACGGCGCTGTTGAGAGCGCAGGTGCACGGGCTGCTGACGAACCGGGATCTCCTCGTCAACACCCTGCGCCACCCGGATTTCCTCGCCGGCGACTTCAACACCGGCTTCTTCGACCGCCACGGACTCGAGGCGCTCGCCGCGCCCACGGCGTCGCCGCAGGTGGTGCGCCTCTCGGCTATCGCCGCCGCGCTGGCGGACTCCGCCAGCGCCTGGGTGTCCGCGCCCGTCAGCCGCTCGCTCCCGAGCGGCTGGCGCAACCTGGCGTCCGGATTCCAGACTCGTGACTACACCGCGGCAGACGGCGAGGAGCTCAGCGTCGGCTATCGCTTTGGAAGACAGGGCCTTGAGCTTGCCGACGACACCTGCCCCGAGGGGGTTGGCTCAGTCGTCCTCGTCGATGTCACCCCTGAGGCGACCACGCTCGACGTCGACGGTGTCATCAGGCGGTTCACGGTTTCCCGCTACGGCAGCGAGGGGGGTGGCAGCCGTCAGGCGGTGTTCGTCGACTCTCCATTGGGAGGGGTGTCGCTGACCGCCGTACCACGCTTCGTCGACCCGACCGCTGCAGTTGCCGAGGGCTCGCTGTTGGCGCCTATGCCCGGGTCCGTCATCAGAATCGCGGTGGCGGTCGGCGATTACGCCGAGGCAGGCCAGCCGCTCCTGTGGTTGGAGGCCATGAAGATGGAACACGCCGTGTCCGCCGCCGCCGCAGGCATCGTCGACGAGCTACTGGTCGTTGCCGGCCAGCAGGTGGAGCTCGGCCAAGTGCTCGTGGTTGTCACCGCCGAGGCCGAGGCGGGACAGGAATGAATGAGTCCGACTTGGTGCGCCACGAACGTCGATGGTGCGACGTGTAGGTGTTGTCGAAGGCGGTGCTGTGCAGTTCGTCGGGGCGCCTTCCGTGTGGAGCACAACCTGACACTCACTTGGTTACGAAGATGAAGTCAGCCCGAAATCTCCGGGCTGTTGGCCGCATCATCTTCGGCCGATCGGGGTTCCTCCAGCAGGTCGACCAGTTCGGGGACGCCCCGACCAGTTGTTGCCGTGGTGGACATGACGACCGCGGTCCCGCGGCGCGGGTCTCGGAGTCGCAGCATTCCCCGCAACTCGCGGACGGTATCCTCAGCGTGCGGCTGGTCGCTCTTGTTCACGACCAAGATGTCCGCGATCTCAAGGATTCCGGCCTTCATCGCCTGGATGTCGTCACCGAGGCCGGGAACGCATACCACGACCGTTATCTCGGTGAAGCGGATGACGTCGACCTCGGACTGCCCTGCGCCCACGGTCTCCACGATGATGACGTCGGGACCGGACGCGTCCATCACCTGGAGGACGCCGGCGACGTTCCGGAACAGGCCACCGAGATGCCCCCTTGAGGCGACGGACCGGACGAATACGCCTTCGTCTTCCGCGTGGCCGAGGATTCGGATCCGGTCCCCCAGGAGGGCGCCGCCGCTGAAAGGACTCGACGGGTCCACTGCGAGCACGGCGACCCGCTTACCCCGACGTCGCAACTCGGTGATGATGGCGTCGGTCAGGGTTGACTTCCCGGCGCCCGGGGGTCCGGTGATCCCTACGATCCTCGCGTTGCCAAGGTGGGATTGGATCCCCGCTAGGATCCCTACGGCTTCCTTCGAGTCGCTCTCCACAGCGGTGATCGCGCGGGCCAGCGCGCGCGGCTCACCCCGGACCAAGCCCTGGACCAGCCCACTGGGGTCCCGAGCCTCCGTTCCCGGCTCTGACTTCGCTTCGACCTCATCGGGCTGGGCCCCCGCCGGGCTCATATCGTGATGAGCGGTTCGCCGGACCCGACTGCGTCGCGGACCGTCTGGCAGATCTCGCCATGGGTCGCGCCGGCTTCGGTAGCGTCAACGATCAAGCCGTAAGTGTTCTCGGTTTCGTTCTCGAAGGCGCGAGCCAGGGCCGTGAGCGCTTCGTCGACCCGACGCTGATCACGGTTGAGCCGGAACGCGGCAAGCCTCGACAAGTAGGCATCGATCTTCTCCGGGTCCGGGCGCTCGGGGACCGGCGCGTACTCGTTCTCGTCACCTTGTGTGGTGTAGTCGTTGACGCCTACGACGATCTCTTCCTTGCGCTCGATCTTCTCCTGGAAGCTCAGGGAGGACGCGCCGATCATCTTCTGCACCATGCCGGTCTGCGCCGCCGCGTACATGCCACCCAACTGGTCGATCTTCTCTATGACCGACAGAATCTCCTCCTCCATCTGATCGGTCAGCGACTCGACGTAGTACGACCCGCCCAGCGGGTCGATCACGTCGTCGAGGTGCGCCTCGTGCCGGAGGATGTTCTGCGTTGCCACAGCGACACGGGCTGTCGCCACGGAGGGCGTGGCGATGGCCTCGTCGAAGCTGTCGGTGTGCAGAGATTGGAGGCCCCCGAAGATGCCGGCCATGGCCTGCACCGTGACTCGGGCGATGTTGTTCAAGGGTTGCTGCCTGGTCAAGTCGGCGCCCGAGGTCTGGACATGGAAGCGCAGCTTCCGTGAGCGGGGGTCCGTAGCGCCGAATCGTTCCTTCGTGATGCGATTCCAGATGCGTCGGCCGGCTCGGAACTTGGCCACCTCCTCGAAGAAACTGATGGAGACGTCGAAGAAGAAACTGACGCGCGGCAGGAAATCGTCGGGGTTGTTACCTCGCCCGATCAAGTCATCCGCGTACTGAATGGCCGCAGAGATGGCTAGGCCCATCGACTGGGCCGGCGTTGCACCGGCCTGCTGGTAGTGCTGGCCGACCACAGACAGCGGGTTCCACTTGGGTACGTGCTGGTTCATCCATTCGATGTGGTCCAGGAGTACGCGCCTTTGGCCCGGGAGGGCGAGCCTGAAGAACATGTGCAAGGCGTTGCTGTGGGACAGGTAGTCCGACTGGTTCGTGGTCCCCGCCAGCGTGTCCCATGGGATCCCGAGGTCCTTGGCGACCTTGAGGTACATGGCGGTGAGGGTGTATGGCGCGGTGTCACCGATACTCACCGACTCCTTGTCGAAAGGAAGTCCGTCGAGGCACATTGCCATGTCCTCCGACGTGGCAATGAGGGTGCCGCAGACGCCCAGCAACTCGCGGTCCACCTGGTCGCCGTCGAAACCTCGCAGATGGCTATTGCAGGGGGAGACGAAGAGACCCGTGAGCCCCAAGGAGTAGAGCTCGCGCATTCGCTTGTTGTACTCGGCGGGCGTCCCCAGGCCCACGACCATGCGCGGGTTCCAGGGTCTGCCTCGGTGCATGGTGGCGTGGATGCCGCGGGTGTTCGGGTCCTGCCCGGGGAACCCCACGTCCTCCAGGTACCGCGATGCGTCCCAGTCATCCGGTCCATAGAGCGCCTTGACGGGAATACCCGAGCGGTTCGTGCGCGGGGCCTCGGCGCCCAGATAGTTGGCTGCCTCGGCCTGCCACTTCGCCTGGGCGTCCTCGTAGCCTTCAGGGAGCCCGGCGTTCGATCCTGAAAATTCGGTCACGGCAGTGTCTCCAATGGTGCTGCGCTCCGCCGGGCTGCCACGGCCAGCGCGGCGATCTCGTCCACGATCTCGTCCCTCGTGGCGCCTGGGTGGAAGATGTGGGCAACTCCTGCCGACGTCAGCAGTTCGGTCTCGCTGTCGGGGACGATACCGCCGACCACGACCTTGACGTGGTCGAGGTCGGCCTCCCGCAGAGCATCCATGAGCTTCGGGAGGATCAGGTGGTCACCCGCGAGGCTCGAAACCCCGATCACGTCGACGTCCTCCTGCAGGGCGATGTGGCAGACGCTCGAGGTCGTCTGCCACGGGCCGGTGTAAACGACCTCCATGCCTGCGTCACGCAAGAAGGCGGCCACGATCCGGCTGCCTCGGTCGTGACCGTCGAAGCCGATCTTGGTGATCAACACCTTCGGGGGCCGACTGTCGACCGCAGGCTTGTCCATCGCAACACTCCCTTGCTCGCAAAACAGCTGTACGGGTCGGTCCGAAGCGGGACTCAGTGGGCTGGCGGTGGGAGAGAACGCTCACCACCGCGAACAGCTCCGGAACCGGCATGGCGCAAATCGCGACACCGATGTGGGCGCTGAACACGGTGACGGCGACCGGGCCTCTCCGCCCTGCGTCACGTAGACAACCTATAGTTTGGCTACGCCGGAGTCAAGCGTCGCGGCGCCCTGGTGCGAGGCCTTGTGGCGCCTCCGGCGAGGGACCGGCGATGGCGCGGGCCGAGCCCGAGCTGGCCGGCGAGGTCGAGCCGTTCCTGGACGACGCTCAGCTGTTGGGGCCGGCTGGCCGCCACCCGCACCAGGTCGCCCTGGCTGGGGATGCCTCCCTGACCAACCCGGCCGGGGCTCAACGGTCCTTGACCGACCCGGACGCACGGATCATGCAGGCCGCCGAACGGCCGCTCCGCTGCTGCTTCAACGGGTGGCGGTCGTGGCTGAGAAGGGCGCGGTCGCACTCGCAGCGGTCCTGATCGATAGCACGCCCCGGGCCCTGCTCGCCTATGCCGGTACTTCTGCGCCTGCCACTTCGAGGCGGTCACCGATGCAGGGATCGACCGCCTTCTGGCAGCCGAGCGGTCCAAGCACGATCTGCGGCCGTAGCCTCTCCCGCGAAGGCGGATCCCGGCGGGGATGAAACCCGAATCTGATGGGCCGCAAGCTGCGCACCATGAAGCCTAGGTCTGCCTACGTGCGGCGCAGGCGCAACGTGGAGGGCCCTGCGGCCATCAACCAGTCCTTGTCCGCCGCCGGGTCACGATGTGTGCCGTCACCGCCACCGGTCTCGCGTGCGGAGTCGAGCGTCGGTCGGTCAGGCCGGGGACGGCGTAGCACCGCGACCGATTGGCCCACTTCGATGCGCAGGCGTGGGAGGCCCGCAACTCCGCCGAGGAGGGCCTGCCCTTCCTGGAACCGAACCCCGACGCGCCCGTCACCCCCGCCCTGCCCGCCGCAACCAAGCCACCTTCATGAATCTCGTCACACTCTTGACAACCGACCAAGCCAAACAGATGATTGCCTACGTGCTTCGACGATTCAGGACGGTCTCGACGCTATGCCGAGAGACCACTCCAAGACAAAACAGCCTGTCGTACCGCGCTACAAGGTCGAACTGAACCCATCGAGCGAACTGACGATGCATCCGCACACAACACCTGAGCGGAACCATCGAGAACTCCCGTATCCCGCCGAGTTCAATCGCCCAAGAGTCACGGAACAGTAATCGGAAGTTCAACAAGGAGTTGAAAGATGACGCTCAAGATCATAGCGACATGGTCCGCGCCGGAGCCTGGACGAGCAGACGAGTTTGAAGAAGCATATTGGGGAAAGCATATTCCCCTCGCCCGACGCGTCCCGGACCTGCTGGAGTTGAACTTGACGCTGACGAGCAAGGGCGTTGGGGGCGCTCCCTCCGACTTCTATCGCGTGGCTGAACTCGTCTTCGCGGATGAGGAGACCTACTTGCGATCCGCATCATCTCCGGAGTGGACGGCGATGAACGAAGACGCCGCCGAAATCATTTCGAGGTTTGACGTGACGCTCCAAGCCGGTGTCGGAGAGTCGGACAGTTAGTCCAGCCAGAGGGACATCCAAGATCACAGGGCGGCTGGATACGGCAGCCGCGAACCACGCTCACGCACCAGAGAAATCCGCCAAATTTCAAGCCAACGGCTTACAGTAGGAGTCAAGGATGCGCGATCCACACCGCCCAAAACATGTTAACAGGATGCTGTTGGCCTCTGTTACGTCGATGATCTTCATCTTGACCGCGTGCGGTTCCACGCAGGGGTCAGGATCGAGTGCCTCACAGACCAGCTCTTCTTCGGAAGCAGCCTCCAGCTCCGCAACGGACCAGGTCGTGACGTCGGCGACGACTGTCGCGGACGCCGCGTTGAAGTTGTCCACCGCTCCGCTGCCGAGCGTGGCGACCACCCCGCCCAAGGGAATCAACCTGTGGATCATTAGCTGCCTTCAGGCCGCAGACGGCTGTTCGCTGGCAAGCGCCGGTGCGGAAGAGGCAGCCAAGGCGCTTGGTTGGAAGGTCACGCTGTTTGATGGTAAGGGCGATCCGGCCGTCTATGCGGATGGTGTTCGGCAGGCGATTGCCGATTCCGCGAACGTGATCATGCCGGTGGTCATTGACTGCGGGACGATCAAGGCGCCGTTGCAGGAAGCAAAGCGGGATGGCATCTACGTATATGGCCTTTTGGGCATCGACTGCACGGATCCCAGCCAGGGAGGTGGGCAGTCCCTCTTTGACGGCCAGGCAAGCTACGGAAGCTATGCGAAGAACTATGTCGAGTTCGGGCAGAAGCTTGGGCAGTTGAAGGCCGACTACATCATCAGCAGGATGAACGGCCACGCCAAAGTTATCGAGTTCCGAGGAGACGACCTGGCGATCGTCAAGATCATCATGGATGCCTTCGAAAAGGAATTGGCCACGTGCGCGGCATGCGAAGTGGTTGACAAGGTGAACTTCACGCTCGCGGACCTCGGTCCGCCGCTCACCGCCAAGGCCCAGGCCGCTTTGCTGGCTCACCCTGAGGCGGATGTCATCCAGACTCCCTACGGCGACGCCGCGACTTGGGTGAGCACAGCCGTTCAGAGCTCCGCTGCGGGCCGGAACCTTCTTGTGGGCGGCGGCGACGGACATCCACATGACTGTCAGATGCTTGAGAACGGGCAGCTCAACTTCACGACTGCCTATTCCTTGCAACAGTCGGGGTGGGCTGCAGTAGACGATACGATTCGTGCGCTCAACAAGGAGCCCGTGCTGGACTCTGGCATCCGCGCTGGACTCATGGATCAGAACAACATCCATTGCAATGTCGCCGGCTACTTCGGCACAACGGAAGACTACGCAGGCAACTACAGAAACCTGTGGGGACTTCAGTAAGCCATGCATCCCAGCAGGGAGGTCGACCTCCCGGTCGGAGAGAAGGTCGCGCTTCAAGTCGAAGGGATTAGCAAGGCGTACACCGGTGTCGAGGTCTTGTCTGACGTCAGCTTCACGATTAACGAAGGGTCCATACACGCCCTCTTGGGCGAGAACGGCTCGGGAAAATCTACGCTGATCAAGATCTTGGCCGGGGTTGCGTCGAGCGAGTTGCAGGGACAGGTCACGATCGGACGACGGACCCTGCCTGCAGCGGATATGGACTCTCGTCGTGCGCGGATGCTTGGCCTCCGGTTCGTGCACCAGGACCTGGGTCTGTTCCCCGACTTGAGCGTGGCTGAGAATCTTGAGATCGGTGGTTCTGGGTACGGGGCGCGCACGGTGGGCCGCGTTCGGTGGCGGGATGTCGAAAGGAGAGCCCGCGACCGGCTCAGTCAGTTCGGGGTTGACGTGAGGCCCAAGGATCTCATTCGTGACCTTAGGCCTTCAGACCGGACCTTTGTGGCAATAGCTCGGTCAATGCAGGACTTGGATTCGGAGACTCGCGCGGTCCTCGTCCTGGATGAACCGACGGCGTCGTTGCCTCATGGTGAAGTCGAGGTGCTGCTCGCGAAACTGAGAAGCGTCGTCGCGGAACGTCACACTGTATTGCTTGTGTCGCACCGTCTGGACGAGGTCCTGGCCACGGCTGAGGCCGTGACAGTACTGCGTGACGGTCGGGTGTCGATCTCTCAGGCACTTGCTGGAATGAATGAATCCGATCTCGTTGAGTCAATCATCGGGCGCAACATCGGCGACCTCTACCCCAAGAGGCAAAGACAGCGTTCCGAAGATCCAGTCTTGACTGTGAAGGGCTTGGAGGGGGGACCGCTCAAGGATGTCTCTCTGGAACTTCACCCTGGCGAGGTGGTCGGGATTGCCGGCCTGCTCGGCTCGGGGAGAACCGAGCTGTTGGAAATGATCTATGGACTCGTCTCCCCAAAGTCGGGAAGTCTGACATTTGAGGGCCTGCCGTTGTCTCATCACACAGCTGCAGACTCGGCCGAGCTGGGTATCGCCTATATCCCTGAAGACAGGCTGCAGGCAGCAGCCTTCACCGATATGACCGTCATGGAGAACCTGTCTCTAAGAGTGCTCGCTCGATACTTCAAATGGATGAGACTGCGATCATCCCTGGAGAAGAGCGACGCGCTCGATGTCATGAATCGGTTTCACGTTACCCGCTGTGGCAGCGGATCTCAGTTCAACACTCTCTCTGGAGGAAATCAACAGAAGGTTGTTCTCTCGCGTTGGCTCAGAACGCCTCAGAAGGTACTGCTGCTTGACAATCCAACTCAAGGCGTCGATGTCAATGCGCGATCCGAGATCTATGGGCTGATCTTCGATGCGGTCGCCCACGGGGCGGCTGTCCTGTTGGTGTCCGCAGATTTTGAGGAGCTCGCTCGTGTCTCCGACAGGATTCTTCATCTGCGTGGAGGACGAATAGTCTCTGTGACTGAGGGCAAGGAGACGGATCGCCGCGCGCTTACGGAAATGGCATACGCAAGTGGAGAGTTGGAGAAATGACTCAGTTCGGTTCAAAGGCGGGTGCCATATCACGCAAACGGGATGTGATTCTGCTCAGACTTCGTTCAATTCAATGGCTCGAACGCTACGCGTTGGTGATTTTGTTCGTGATTGTTTGCGGACTGTTCGGCATCTTTGGTTCAGACAAGTTCCTCAGCATCCAAAATGCCCAGGATATCGCCGGAAATCAGGTGGTGCTTGGTATTCTCGCATTGGCGGTCATCATCCCGTTGGTATGCGGTCAGTTCGACCTCTCCGTAGGTGCAGTGTTGGGTCTGTCCAATATCGTGTTCGCAGCCGCCATGTCAGTGTATAGCGTTCCGATTCTGCCAGCCGCTCTCATAGCGATCCTGTCGGGAGGTGCTGTCGGGCTTGTCAACGGCCTGCTGGTCGCGCGAGTGAAGGTGAATTCGCTCATCACTACGCTGGGCATGGCGACGGTCATTTCTGGTGTTGTTGGTTGGTATACCGAGGGTCAGCAGATTGCGAGGAACATCCCCAATCTGATCGTCGACTTGGGCACTGGTTTTTGGTTCGGCATTCCAATTGGCGTCTATCTGTTGGTGGTTGCGGCATTGCTCGTTTGGTATCTGTTGGAGTACACCCCGTTCGGTCGCTATCTGCACGCTGTTGGTTCAAATGAAGTGGCAGCGAGGGTGAGTGGGCTGAAGGTCAACAGGCTGGTCCTGATGAGCTTCGTTATCTCTGGATTGGTCGCGGGCCTGGCTGGGGTGGTCCAAGTGGCGCGGATCGGTGCGGGGCAACCATCGATCGGACCCAACTACCTACTCCCGGCCCTATCTGCTGCCTTTCTTGGCGCGACGGCTATTCAACCCGGTAGATATAATGTCTGGGGAACGATAGTGGCGGTGTTCTTCATCGCGGTTAGTGTGAGTGGGCTTGCTTTGGCGGGTGCTCCGTACTACGTAGGGCCAATCTTTACGGGCGGTGCCCTGGTGATAGCGGTAGCAGTATCCACCCTCATCGCAAGAAGGCGTGTGTTCCGCTGACCCTGGGTTCCGGTCCGATGAGGATGAGACTGCGCTCAGGTCTTGAGGGCTGTACTGGGGTCCGACGGTCTGGATAGTTGCGTTCCGGTCCAACTCGGTGCGCGGTACGGGCAGCTGGAGATGGCCGTGCACGCGCCGGATTACGTGCTTTGAGTGGCCAAGGCGGCGAGGCGCCAGCGGAGGGTCGTTCTCGACGTCAGCCCTGGGCGCTTCGGTAGAGTGCTCCGGACAAGAAGACGTCGGCTATCTGGCCGGCTACCGCGCGGACCTGCGCCGGCTCGCCCGGCTGATACCACCGCGTCATCCAGTTGAACGCGCCGATGAGAGAGCGAGCCGCGATGCGCGGGTCGAGGGTCTGATCGAACACGCGCGACTTGATGCCTTCCGCGAATATCTGCTCGACGAGGTGGATGTATTCCCTATCCATCTCTGTCCACTCCCGGGAGACGTTCCTCCCGGCGATCTCTTGCACGTAGACGCTGACGTAGGGCAAGCGGCGGTCGATGATATCAACGTGGATGATGGCGATCTGGCGCAGTTTCTCAGATGCGGGAAGGTCCATCTGCGTGAGTTCACGAGCTCGCGCCAGCAATGCTTCGGCGTCCGGTCGTACGACTGCGAAGAGCAGGTCCTCTTTGGACTTGATGTAGTTGTACAGGCTCCCCTTGAGCATGCCGACCTCGTTGGCCACGTCCTCCAGTGATGCCCCGCCGAAGCCCTTCTCGCTGAAAACCCGCGCTGCCGCTTCGATGACATCGTCCCACCGACTCGGACGCGGCACGGATCCTCCATGGTTTGTGGTTGGGGCCCGAGCCTGACTTCGGGCGCCCCGAATGTAGCGCAGACCAAACAGTTGTTGCCAGTGGAGACTCGACCCCTTCGGTGCGCAACCATATATATGGCCCCACGCCCCGAGCACTTCTAGTGCAGTGACCAGCCGCCGTCGACCGCGAGAGTCACGCCGGTGATGTATGACCCTGCGTCCGAGGCGAGCAGGAGCAACGCCCCAGCCAGCTCGCTGGAGTCGCCGAGACGCCGAAGCGGTGTGCGGGCGAGTAGCTCGTCCAGGCGCTTTGGTTGGTCGAGCATTGGGCCGGTCATCTCGGAAGCAAAGAATCCCGGGGCCAGGGCGTTGACGCGGATCCCCTTACGGCCTGACCACTGCATGGCCAGGTCTCGGGTTAGTCCCAGCAGCCCAGCCTTCGAGGCGGAGTAGGCGGCCTGGGGCGTGTCACCGCCACTGAGGCCCAGCACGGAGGAGATGTTGACGATGCTCCCGCCGTGACCGGCGGCGATGCAGTGCCTGCCGAATGCGTGGGCGACGTAGTAGGCACCCATGAGGTTCACGTCGACAACAGCCTTGAACGCAGCAGGCTCCTCGTGGTGCGCAGGTTGAGTGTGGCTGGTTCCGGCGTTGTTGACGAGCACGTGGACATCCCCCAGCTCGGCGACCGCGCGATCGACGAGGGCTGAGCACTCCTCTGCGCGGGACACGTCGGTGGGAACTGCGACGCAACGCGCTCCTATCGCCTCTACCCGCGTCCTGACCTCGGCCAGCTGTTCGACTCGGCGTGCTGCGAGAACGATGTCTGCGCCGGCGGCCGCGAGCGTGCAGGCGAACTGAACGCCCAGCCCGGAGGAGCCTCCCGTAACGATCGCCACTTTGCCCTGCAGGCTGAAGATGTCGTTGGGCACCATCTCCCTCCCCGCGTCACTCACCGGCGAGCCTGACGGGTGGCAGCGTGGGTTCGCGGGTGGGGAGGATCGGCTTCCAATCGCAGAGTCGGGCGACGCAAGTAATAGCGTGGAGGCGGGTGAGGATCTGGGGGATAGCGTTTCTCCCCTCGAGGCGAGCCAGGGTTGCTCCGAGGCAGTAGCGGACATCGACGCCAAGGGTGAGGTACGCGCCGCGCCTGCGGGTGATGTCGCGCTGGTCGGGGTTGTCCGCGACGTTTGGGTCGCGGTGGGCGGCGGAAGGCATGACGAAGGCGCGCTCTCCGAACTCGATGGTGCGCTGGCCCATCTGGATGTCTTGGTCTGCGATGCGTACGACAGGGTTGGCGGGGCCACCATAGCGCAGAGTGAATTGCCCCAGAGTCCGTTGATCGAAGAGCGCCCGCACCAGCTTGGCCCGAGCCAGGTGTTGATGGATGCGCAGAGGGTGTTTCATGGACCGCCTTCGTGATGCTCGGAGGGTGGTTGACACCCAAGTTAGCCAAACTGTAGTTTGTCTACGTGGTGCAGGGCGGAAGGGGCGCGACGGCGGGTTCTGATGCCGAGCGCCGTTCCCAGCACCTGCGCCAGCCTTGGATGCTTCGACATGGCTGCTCCGAAACTCCTCGAGGTGCTGAACGCCCTTCCCCGACCACTGGCCCGGGGAGCCCAACCGGGGACCGAGCCGCAGAGCGGGGTTCTTGTGCTCAGGGGAGTGTTGGGATGGGCGAGCGCGCGATCGAACAGGTTCGGCCCCCGAAGGTACTGACAACCAGGATCGGCCTCAGGGCCCACGATCGAGGCAGCCGGACCGTTGCCGCGTTCTTGCGCGATGTCGGCATGGAGGTTGTTTCCACGGGCCCTCGGCGGACGGCCTCGAGCGTCTTCCGGATCGCCCTTCGGCAGGGCGTCGATGTTTTCGGAGTGCCGAGCCTTGCGGGTCACTACTTGACGCTGCCGAAGCCGCCTTGGCGCAGGCCATGATCCTCATAGGTGGCTTCGACGGCCTGCTCTGCCCGGTCCTGGGAGCGGTCCTCATCGCCGCATTGCTACAGGTGCTCAGCCACCTGGCCAGTTACTCCACCTTCCTGGTCGCCGACAACCGCGCTGACCACGTCGCCTTGCTCCTCTGCGGCCTGGCATCGCTGGCGTTCCCGCTGTTCGAGCCCGAGGGTCTTGCGGGGATCGGGCGACGAGTGGTCCCCTCAGTCAGGACGCGAGGTGGCACATGATCAGAAGGTCCCGCAGTCCCAGGTCTCGACACCCCTACCACTTTCGGGAGGATCTGCCAGATGCCCAAGCATGCTGAAGGGTTCAAGGGGGCGCCCCGTGCGGCCCAACCCTCGCCCCTGTCGCGGGCCGCTGAGCGGGGGATCGTCCAGCGACTGACTCAGGACGGCGAGCTGATCGGCAAGGCTCCGCCGGCGATCGCGCCGGAGGTGGCCCGCCGGATCTACGAGACGATGGTCACCACGCGCCTGCTCGACGAGCGCGGCTGGGAGCTCCAGCGATCCGGTCGGGTGGAGTTCTGGATCCCGATGCGGGGTCAGGAGGCCTCGCATGTGGCCTCCTCGGCGGCTTACGACCTGGAGGACTGGATCTTCCTGGCATCCCGGGAAGCAGGCGTCATGCTGTGGCGCGGGGCGCCGCTGGTGCAACTCTTCGCCCAGATATTCGGGCGGGTGGACGAGCCGCTTCGTGGGCGCCGGCTGCCGCTGCTCTTCGGCGACCGCAGCCGCAACATCGTGCCGTGCATGACCCAGGTCGGCGCCTACATCCCACACGCCGCGGGGGCTGCGTGGGCTTCCCGGCTCAAGGGCGAGGAGCGGGCGTTCATCGTCTACTTCGGCGACGGTGCGACCTCGCGCGGTGAGTTCCACAGCGCCATGAACTTCGCCGGCATCCACCGGCCGCCGATCGTCTTCTTCTGCCAGAACAACAGCTGGGCCGTGTCAACGCCCAACTCGGTGCAGACCGCGACCGAGACCTTCGCCGAGAAGTCGGCCGCCTACGGGCTGCCCGGGGTCAGGGTCGACGGCAACGACTTCCTCGCCCTCTACGAGACCACCGCGCAACTGCGCGCCCGTGCGATCACGGAGGGCCCGACCCTGCTCGAGTCGATCACCTACCGCCTCGGCTTCCATACCTCCTCGGACAACCCCGATCTCTACCGGACCAGCGAGGAGGCGGCGGTCTGGCAGGAGTGGGACCCGATCCACCGCGCGCGGCGATTCCTGGAGCGCTACGACGGGTGGGACGCAGAGCAGGACGAGGCGCTTGTCAGCACCAAGCGGGCGGAGATCCGTGACGCGATCCACGCCGCCGAGCAGTTACCCAAGCCCAGCCCCACGGACCAGTTCAAGGACATCTTCGAGACCCCGGACCGGATGGTCGAGGAACAGCTCGCCCGCCTGGCCGACGACCTGCGAGGAGCGGCGCAGTGACCGAGTACACGGTCCTGGAGGCCATCACGGCAGCCATGGCGGACGCCATGAAGTCGGACCCTTCGGTCCTGGTGCTCGGGGAGGACGTCGGCGTCAGCGGCGGCATCTTCCGGGCGAGTCAGGGCCTGCAGGAGGAGTTCGGCCCCCAGCGAGTCATCGACACGCCGCTGGACGAGAAGGGGATCGTCGCCCACGCGATCGGGATGGGCCTCTACGGCCTCAGGCCCATCGTCGAGGTGCAGTTCTCCGGCTTCATCCACGACGCCTTCGAGCAGATCATGTTCTGCGGCTCGAAGTACCGCTGGCTGACCGGCGGGGAGTACAGCTGCCCGATGGTCATCCGGGCCCCCTCCTACGGCGGGATCAAAGGGGGGTTCTGGCACTCCCAAAGCCCCGAGGCCTACTTCCTGCACGGCGGTGGCATCAAGGTGCTCACGCCGACCACGCCCGAGGACTGCTACCGCAGCCTGCTCGCTGCGATCGCCGACCCAGACCCGGTCCTGGTCCTCGAACCGGTCCCGCTCTACCGTTCGCTGCGCGGGGAGTTCGAGCGTGACGGTGTCCCCCTAGAGCTCGGCACCGCCCGGGTCGCCCACGAGGGCTCCGACGTCACGATCCTCAGCTGGGGCCCGCAGGTGCTGCGGGCCGTCGAGACGGCCGAGGCGATGGCTGCCGACGGCAGTGCTAGGTGCGAGGTCCTCGACCTACGCAGCTTGGTACCGCTGGACCTCGACACGATCCTTGACTCGGTGCGCAGAACCGGGCGGGTCTTGATCGTGCACGAGGCCGCCCGCTCGGGCGGCTTCGGCGCCGAGCTGGCGACCCTGGTCCAAGAGAAGGCCTTCGGCTGGTTGCACGCTCCCATCGAGCGGGTTACCGGCCACGACGTCCCCTACAACTTCTCCACCGGGGACGAGTACTACCGGCCGGACCCGCTCCGGATCCGGGCCGGCGTCACCCGACTGATGGAGTTCGAGTTCTGATGCGCGAGTTCGCACTGCCCGACATTGGGGAGGGCCTGGCCGAGGCGGAGCTGCTCGGCTGGCTGGTCGAGGTGGGCCAGGAGGTCCACGAGGGACAGCCAATCGCCGAGGTCAGCACCGACAAGGTCAACGTCGACATCCCGGCCCCTTGCGACGGCGTCATCGTCTCGCTGCCGTGGCAGGTCCGCGACAGCATCCCGGTTGGGGCGACCCTGGCGATCATCGAGACCGGCGACGCTTCGACGCCCGACACCGCGCCTGAGGCTGGCCCTGGGACTGCGCCTGAGGCTGCGCCCGTGTCCAGTGCTGCCACTTCGGCGCCGAAGCCCGAAACTGCGCCCGCCGCCCAGTCCCAGGGCCAGTCCCAGGGCCAGTCCCAGGGCGAGCCCCACGCACAGGCCCCGGCGCGCCGGGTGGTCGCGGCTCCGTCGACCCGCAGGCTCGCGCACCAGCTCGGCGTCGACCTGGGCACACTACGGGGGTCCGGCCCGGAAGGCCGGATCCTGGGCTCCGACGTCGTGGGCCACACGACCGGCGCCTTGCCGTCGTCGTCTTCGACGACGGCCCAGGAGGGTCAGGTCTGGGAGCTAGTGCCCCTGAGCGGTGTGCGTGCAACGTCTGCCCGCCGGATGCAGCAGTCCGCCCGGACTTACGCGACGGCGACCTCGACGTTCACCGTGAACGCCGACGGGCTGCTGCGGCTGCGCGATGAGCTCGCCTCCGACGACGAGTCGGAGCAGGTGGGGACCCTGGCCATGATGGTGCGCGCGGTGGCCGCCGCTCTGGTGCGCAACCCCCGGTTCAACGCCCGGGTGGACGAGGAGCGCAACGGGCTCCTCGTCGGCCGCGAAGTTGACGTCGCCATCGCCGTGGCTACCGAGCATGGACTGACCGTGCCGGTGCTGCGCTCGGTGCAGGCCACCCCGGTGGCCCGGATCCACGCCCGGATCAAGGAGCTCTCCCAGTTGGCCCGTGAGGGTCGCCTGGCCAGGGCAGACCTGGAGGGTGCCACGTTCACGGTCTCCAGCACCGGCGCGATGGAGCGGTCCACCATCACCTCCACGACCCCGCTGATCAACCCGCCGCAGGTGGCAACGCTGTGGCTCTCCCGGATCAACGTGGTGCCCCGCGTCGTCGACGGACGGCTCGAGGCCGGTCCTGTGTTGACCGGCTCGATCAGCTTTGACCACCGGTTCATCGACGGTGCCGAGGCGACCGCGTTCATCAACAGCCTGACCCACTTCCTCCAGCAGCCGGTGAGGGCGCTGGCGTGAGCTCCACCACCGACGCCGGCGCCGTCGTAGGCGCCGGCGTCGGTGGGTACGTCGCGGCGCTGCGGGCCTAGGCCTCTGGACCTCAAGGGCCTCCAGGGCTTCACGGACGAGACGGTCGCCAAGCTGCACGGTGGAATCCGGAAGCTCCTTGCCTCACGCCGGGTCCGGGTGCTTTCCGGAGTCGCTCGCTTCACCGGGGAGCGCTCCTTGGCCCTAGGCCGGGGCGTGCACGGCCACTAGGCGCCTCCCGAGCAACTCGGGCGGGAGGTCAGCCCACCGGCCGCCCGCGCCACGTGCGCTCGTAGCTGTCCTGGGCGGTGCCGAACTCCTTGCGCAGGTCGGCCTTGCGGATCTTCATGCTCTCGGTGTGCGGGAACTCCGCCAGCACCTGAACGAAGCGTGGCACCTTGAAGGCGGCCAGGTTGGCGCTGCAGTACCGCAGGATGTCCTCGCAGACCTCGTCGGACCCAGCCCACCCGTCCTGGAGCACCACGAGAGCCTTGACCTCGTGCCCAACCACGTCGTCCTCGACCCCGATTACGGCAGCGGTAGCGACCGCAGGGTGCGCGGCCAGCACTGCCTCGACTTCGACCGAGCCGATGTTCTCGCCGGCACGGCGGATGATGTCCTTCGACCGGTCGACGTAGTAATACCAGTCCTCCTCGTCGCGGACGGCTAGGTCACCGGTGCGGAACCAGTCGCCATCGAAAGCCTCGCGGGTGGTGTCCTCGTCGTCGAGGTAGCCCTGGAACATCCCCTCCCCGCGCACCTGGAGGTGACCCACCACTCCTGCGGGCACCGGCTGCCCGGCGTCGTCGACGATGCGCACCTCCTTGCCCGGGACCGCGGTCCCCAACGCGCGACGGCCGACGCGGCGGGCCTCCACCAGCTGGGTGGCCAGGTCGATGCAGGTTTCGGTCATGCCGAAGACCTCCAGCATGGCGACCCCGAAGCGCCCCTCAAACGCTGCGTGCAGGTCTGCGGGCATGCCGGCCCCGAAGCCCACACGCAGGCGGTGGTCGCGGTCCTGCGGGCTGGGCGGCAGTTTCGCGAGTGCGGCGGAGATGATGCCGAGATAGCTGAACTCGGTCACTCCCATCTCCCGGACCCGTGGCCAGAACGCACGGGCCGAGAAGCGATCCTCCAGTACCAGTTGTGCGCCCACGTGCAGCGAGGTCGCGACCGAGGAGGTCTGGGCGTTCATGTGGAAGAGCGGCAGCACGCACATCATCACGTCGTCGGACGTCAGGTGCAACTGGTCGGCGACTGACCTGGCCCCGAAGCTGTAGTAAGCGTGGCCCAGTTTGCAGCCCTTGGGTGGACCAGTGGTGCCCGAGGTGTACAGGATCGAGGCCACGTCTGCATCCGATGGCTCGTGCACGCTCGCCTCGTCGAGTCCGGGGACGTCGGTGAACACGCTGAAGGCCACCTCGCCCCGCTCGAGGGTGCCCGACGACAGGGGGTCGTCCAGCACGACGACGCCGGCAAGCATGGGCAGCTGCTCGCTGACGCGGCGGACGACCTCGACGGTGTCGGCGTCGGCGAGCACCAGCCGGACCCGCGCGTGGTCGAGCACGTAGTGCGCCTCGCGGGCCTGGAAGCCGGTGTTGACCGGCACGAGCGTGGCGCCGACCGCCTGGGCGCCGAACCAGAGCTGGACGAACTCCACCCCGTTGCGGCAGAAGATGCCCACCCGGTCACCGGGGGCGACGCCCGCCGCGAGCAGTGCGGCCGCAGCGCGACGTGTCCCGTCCCAAGCCTGAGACCAACTCACCTGCTCGCGCGGGGTCGTGAGCCATGGGGCCGCTCCACGCTCCCGGGCCGCGTCGCGCAGCTGCTGGGCGAGGGACGTGACCATCTGGACTCCTACTGTTACCAAACGGACGGTTGCTGTAATCTTCCCAACCATAGAACAGAGATCACACTCAGGGAAGACTCAGACCAGGGTGCCGAGCTCTCGATGACAGACCACCAGGGTTACCCCGAGGGGAGACGGCATGTCTGGATCCACGTTCATCGTCGGAGGAGCAAGAACCGCATTCGGCAAGTTCGGCGGCGGGTTCAAGGACATCGCGGTCAGCGACCTCGCGGTGCCCGCCGTCCAGGAGGCGCTGGCCCGGGGCGGTCTCCAAGCTGAGCAGGTGGATCACCTGGTGCTGGGCAACACCATTCACTCCACCCCCGACGCGCCCTTCGGGGCCCGTGTGGTGACCCTGAAGTCCGGGCTGCCGATACGCGCGGCATCGCTGGGAGTCAGCCGAGCCTGCGGCACCGGGCTCCAGGCGATCGTCTCGGCATCGGACCAGATTGCGCTGGGCCACTCGGAGATCGCGGTTGCCGCGGGCGTGGAGGTCTACTCCGCTGCCCCTCACATCATCCGCGGCTCCCGATGGGGAGTGAAGCGCGGGGTCCCACAGGTCGAGGACATGCTCGACTGGGCCTACGAGGACCCGTTCGACGGAGCCCAGATGGGACAGACCGCCGAAGCGCTGGCCGCCTACGCGGGCATCTCCAAGGACCTGCAGGACGAGTATGCGTTGCAGAGCCAGCAGCGAACGGCGCGCGCCACCGCGGCCGGCTATCTGGCCGAGGAGATCGTCGCCTTCGCAGATGTTGAGCGCGATGAGTTCCCACGGCCGGCGACCACGGCAGAGAAGCTTGCCGCCATGGCCTCCCCCTTCCGCGACGGCGGCACCGTGACGGCAGGCAACTCCTCGGGGATCAACGATGGTGCCTCAGCCGTGGGGGTGGTCTCCGAGGAGGCCCTGTCCCGGCACGGCCTCGAGCCCTGGGCGCGCATCGTCGATTGGGCCGCGGTCGGGTGCGAGCCGCAGCTGATGGGCCGTGGCCCGGTGCCGGCCACCGAGGCGCTCTTCGCGCGGACCGGCCTGGGGGCCGACGACATGGACGTCATCGAGATCAACGAAGCGTTCGCCGTGGTGGTCCTCAACGCCATCAAGGAGCTCGGGCTGGACCCGGAGCGGGTGAACCGGAACGGCGGGGCGATCTCGATCGGCCATCCCCCGGGGGCGACCGGGATCCGGATGACCCTGGCAGCGCTCAACGAACTCCGGCGCACGAATGGACGCTACGGCCTGCTGACGATGTGCTTGGGCGCCGGGCAGGGGATGTCGATGATTGTCGAGAACCTCCGCAGCTGAGCAGCGCCGGGGAGTACTCCGTGCCGCGGGTCGACGGCGCCCGTCAGTATTGGATGGGCACTGGCCCCTGCAAGGCTCGGGGTTGGTCGTTGAGCCCTTCGGAGACTTCGCGCATGGAGCGCCGGCAGACGCCAGCGGCCGGCTGGTCCGCGCCGGCAATGGCCGGGCCCGTGCCACGGTCGGCGCCGGTCACGATCGCCACTCGTCCGGCGAAACAGTCGGCGGTGGCAGTGGTCAGATGGACAGTCCCCCGTCGATGGGCATGACGATTCCGGTGATGTAGGCAGCTGCGTCGCTGGCCAGGAAGCAGACTCCTGCCGCCATCTCGGCCGGGTGGCCGAAGCGGCCCGCGGGAATTGTCGAGAGCAGTTCCGCGCGCTTCTCGGCAGGGATCGAGGCGATCATGTCGGTCTCGGCGTTGGGCGAGATCGCGTTGACCGTGATCCCGAACCGCGCCAGCTCTTTCGCGGCGGTCCGCGTGAACCCGATGATTCCGGCCTTCGCGGTGGCGTAGTTGGCCTGCCCGATGTTGCCGTGGAGCCCGGTGTAGGAGGTCACGTTGATGATGCGCCCGGACTCCTGTGACCGCATGATCGGCACAACGGCTCTGGTCATCTTGAACGTGCCGCCGGCGTGCACGGCCAGAACGGCATCCCACTGCTCGTCGGTCATCTTCCACAACACCGTGTCACGCAGGACGCCGGCGTTGTTGACAAGGACATCGATTCGTCCGGTCTCTGCGACTACCTGGGCAATGGCCGCCTCCACGGAACTGGTGGACGAGACGTCGGTGGCGATTGACGTCGCGCCGAGCTCGGCCGCGGTCGTCGCGGCGGCCTCGTCGTAGTCGAGGACATAGACGTTGCCGCCCGCCTCGCAGAACGCGCGGGCGAGCTCGCGGCCGATGCCCCGCGCCGCGCCGGTGATCACGACACTCCGTCCGCTGAAGTCGAAACTGACGTCGCCGTTCACGACAGTCGCTCCACGACCATGGCCATACCCTGTCCGCCGCCCACACACATGGTCTCCAGCCCAATCTGCTTGTCGTGGAACTGCAGTGAGTTGAGCAGAGTGGTGGTGATGCGGGCGCCCGTCATCCCGAACGGGTGACCCAGTGCGATGGCGCCTCCGTTGACGTTCAGTTTGTCCTCGTCGATGCCCAGTTCGCGCGCCGATCCAATCACCTGCACTGCAAAGGCCTCATTGATCTCGGCCAGGTCGACGTCGTCGATGGTCAGGCCCGCTCGTGCCAGCGCCTGCCGCGTGGCGTCGATCGGGCCGAGACCCATGATCTCGGGGTTCAACGCCGAGACGCCGGTGCTGAGGATGCGGGCGAGTGGAGTGATGCCGAGTTCAGCGGCCTTGGTCTCGCTCATGATGACCACGGCTGCGGCGCCGTCGTTGAGGGGGCAGCAATTGCCAGCCGTGACGGTGCCGTTCTCACGGAACACGGGCCGCAGGCCCGCGACCGCCTCGTAGGTCACCCCTGGGCGCGGTCCGTCGTCGGTGCGTACGACGGAGCCATCGGGGAACTCGTAGGGGGTGATGTCGCGTTCGAAGAATCCGGCGGCAATGGCGGCCTCGGTCCGATTCTGGCTGCGGACGGCGTACGCATCCTGTTCTCGGCGAGTGATGCCGGTGGCAGTGGCGACGTTTTCGGCCGTCTGACCCATCGTGATGTAGACGTCCGGGAGGTCGAGGCCCCGTTGATCGGTCCAAGTCTCGTTGGACGCGGCAAGCCGTTCGGTCCGGGCAAGGGCCGTACCGAAGCGCTGGTTGAAGGTGTCAGGCAGGTAGTCGGCGCTACCCCTCGGGTACCGGCTGACCGTCTCGACTCCGGCAGAGACGAAAACGTCGCCCTCGCCGGCGCGGATCGCGTGCATGGCCATCCGGGTGGTCTGCAGGCTGGAGGAGCAGTATCTGTTGACGGTCGTGCCGGGCGCGTCAGGCAGCCCCGCCAACAGCGCGGTCACGCGGGCGATGTTGTATCCCGACTCGCCTGCCGGCTGGGCACAGCCGAGCATGAGGTCGTCGATCGCTGCGGGGTCGAGCTCGGGGACCTTCGCGAGCGCCGCCTGCACCATGGCGGCGGCCAGGTCGTCGGGTCGCGCGCCCGCCAGCGACCCCTTGGTGGCTCGTCCGATCGGCGAGCGGGCAGTGGCGACGATGACAGCTTCAGGCATGTGACTCCTTGTTGTTACGGGTGGCGGGCTGCTCGGGAGTGGGCGACTCAGAATCCGAGGTCGCGTCCGACCAGCTCCTTCATGATCTCGTTCGATCCGGCCCAGATCTTGGTGGCACGGGCGTCGCGCCAGGCACGCGCGACGCGGTACTCGTTCATGTAGCCGGCACCGCCGTGGAGCTGCAGGCAGTGATCGATCACCTCGTTCTGCACCTGCGCGGTCCACCACTTCGCCTTCGCTGCATCCGCTGGAGCCAGCTCGCCCTCGGCATGAGCGAGCACACACTGGTCGACGTAGGCCTGGCTGACCTCGATTCGCGTGACGAGTTCTGCGAGCAGGAACTTGTTCGCCTGGAAGGATCCGATCGGCTGCCGGAAGGCCGTGCGTTCCTTCGCGAAGGCGATCGTCTCCGTGAGCATCTGCGTGGCGTGACCGAGGTTGGTGACCGCCGCCGACATTCGCTCCTGGGGAAGCCAGGTCATCATGTGCCCGAATCCCTTGTCGAGCTCGCCGATCAGATGAGAGGCCGGAACTGCGGCGTCCTCGAAGAAGAGCTCGGCGGTGTCCGCCTCGGGCTGGCCGACCTTGTCCAGCTTGCGACCGCGGGCGAACCCAGGAGTGTCCGACGGCATCGCAAAGAGACTGATGCCCTTGGCGCCTGCACCGGGCGTGGTGCGCGCGGCGATGATGATCAGATCGGCGCTGTAGCCATTGGTGATGTAGGTCTTCGCGCCGCTGATCCGGAACCCGTCACCGTCCCGGACGGCGGCAGTCGTGATGGCAGCCAGGTCGGAGCCCGCTCCCGGCTCGGTCATCGCGATGGCAGCAACCGCCTCCCCGCTGCTCAGCTGGGGCAGCCACCGATCACGGACCTCCGGTGTCGCCAGCTTGACCAGATACGGCGGCACGATGTCGGCGTGAATGCCGACGCATGACGGCAGCGCGACATTGACCGCGGCCAGTTCCTCCATCAGCACCGCGTTGAAGCGGAAGTCTCCAGCGTCCACGCCCCCGTAGTCGACCGGGATCTCCAGTCCCAGAAACCCCTGCCGACCGGCCGCGAGCCAGAAGCTGCGCGGCAGTCCCTTGTCAGTTGCCCAGGCATCGACGTTGGGCCACACCTCCCTGCGCACGAATGCGCGCACCGACTCGCGGAACGCTTCATGGTCGTCGTCGTAGATCCTGCGGCGCACCCGCTCCTCCATCTGAACAAACGCTTAGATAAGTGATTGCTCAGATAACATGATGTGACCGTGGGCAGTCAAGGCCCTGGCGAGGTTCACATGGACGACCGGGAAAGGACGGGAGGGTGCCACCACCTACGCAGCCAGAGCCCCCGGCTCGGGTCGATCGCCGGGTCACCGCCGACCCCACGCGCGCGCGAATCCTGCAGTCAGCCTTGGAGTCCTTCGCCGCCCGTGGCTTCCACGGCACCAGCACACGGATGATCGCCGCAGGAGCGGGAATCAGTCCCGGCTCCGTCTATGTCCATCACCGGAGCAAGGAAGATCTCCTCTACCACCTCTCCCTGGAAGGTCACCAGGAGGCGCTCGACGTGGTGCTGACCGCAGCAGCGACGGCGACCGAGCCGGTCGCCCGTCTCGAGGCGATCGTGAGGGAGTTCACCGCCTGGCATGCGCGGCGTCACACCATTGCGCGAGTGGTCCAGTACGAACTGTCCGCTCTGACTCCAGATCACTACGAGATGATCGCCGAGCTACGTCGACGAACACGCAACGCGGTCCGAGAGGTCGTCGAGGCCGGCATGAGGGCCGGCGCCTTCGCCATTGAGGAACCGGATCTCACCACCGTCGCTCTCCTCTCCCTCGGCGTCGATGTCGCCCGCTGGTACCAGCCCGGCGCTTGGACTCCAGAGCACCTGGGGCAGCACTACGCCGCCATGGCCATGCGGATCGTGGGTCGACCTACAACCTGCGAGGCCTGAGGCTGGCGGCTCATGCCGCGACCGCAGACCGGCGAAGCGCTCACGGTAGATCTCGATGTTGCTCAGCTTGACGTGCTCATGGCCGCGGATCACGTCCGGGAGCTCCACCAGATGGGTGACCCGTACGACGGTTGTCGGCCACGGGGCGCCATGGTCTCGGCAACGGCCGATCGGTGCTCACCGCTCAGCGCACGCTCCGTGCGACGCACTCCTCCGATGCCGAACGGGTCGAACAGTGTTCCGCAAGAGCGACGCTGTCGCGCGCACCGCTATCCCCTTGGATCCGGTCGAGCTGTTCTCGCGGCCCCATTACCTGCACGGAGGCCGGTCGGGCCAGGTGCCACCCCAACTTGTGATCTCTAAGCACTAGCCAACCGCCTGTTTGTTTAATACTGTCTGCACAAGCGGGGGTATGACGGGAATCACACCTTCCCGGGTGTGGGTGATCTGAAGGAGAACACAGTGGCTACTCGAAGCATTCGACGCCTGGCTTTGGGCGTCGTAGCAGCATTGGCCTTGGCTGGCTGCGGGGGCGGCAGCGGGAGCGGCACGGTCTCCCAGAGCGCCTCGAGCGACGCGGGTACGCCCACCGTGGGTGGCACGCTGAACGTCGGGGTCGCCGAGGACTTCGACTCGCTCGAGCCGCACGCTGTGCGCGGCGAGACCGGATCCGTCTGGGAAGCGCTCGTCTACGAGACCCTCGTCGGCGTCGACCAGTCCGCCAACCCCGTGCCCGGTATCGCGAAGTCCTGGACGATCAGTGACGACGGGCTCACCTACACATTCCTGCTGGACGACGCCACGTTCAGCGACGGGTCCCCGGTGACCTCGCAGGACATCGTGTGGAACTACGAGCAGATCGCCAAGCCCGACTCGGGTGCCAGCCAGCAGGCGTTCTTCGCACAGATCACCAAGATGGAGACCCCGGACCCGAAGACGCTCGTGATCCATCTCGGCGCCCGCAACGCCGCCTTCCTCTCGGTCTTGGCGATCCAGGGCCGCGCTGGCATCGAATCGCCCAAGAACTTCGAGGGCACAACGATGGTCAACCACATCGGCAGCGGCCCCTACCTCTGGGATTCCTACGCCGCGAACGACCGCCTGGTCCTGAAGGCAAACCCGAACTACTGGCGGGGCACGCCGCCGAACATCGCGGAGATCGATGTCCGGATCCTGCCCGATGACAACGCCCGGCTTCAGGCGCTCAGCTCCGGTGAGCTCGACATGGCTTTCGGCCTCGACGCGGCCCAGGCCACGGCGGCTTCGAAGGACGGGTCGTTCACGTTGCAGGCTGACAAGCAGAACCGTGGCAACTTCTTCACGATCAACACCACCAAGGCCCCGTTCAGCGACGTGCGAGTGAGGCAGGCCATGGACATGGCCGTCTCGCGCCAGGACATCGCCACTGCCGGCTGGGGCGGGTTCGCCACGCCGACCAACCAGCCGTTCGACGCTGACTCGCCCTGGTTCGTCAAGGGTGACTTCCCCGTCACCGCCGACATCGAAGGGGCCAAGAGCCTGATCAAGGCAGCCGGCGCCGAGGGTACGCCCGTGAACATGATCGTCTGGGATGCGCTCGGCTCGGAGCAGGAGGCGCAGATCGTGGCATCGGCGTGGAAGGAGATCGGGCTCGATCCCAAGATCACCAAGGTCGACATCACCACCCTCGTCACCTCCACGAACAAGGGCGACTTCGACGTGGCCTACCTGTGGATCGGCCTGATCACCGACCCGACGCGTCCCTACGCCTACCTGGCCGGGGACAACGCCAACAACGGGCTGGCCGGCCTGCTCAAGGACGACACGTTGACCCAACTGGTCAAGCAGGCGGCGTCCGAGGCCGACACGGCGACGCGTCGTGACCTTTACGCGCAGATCCTGAAGATGAACTACGAGCAGGCCGCCGTGTACTACACGGTCAACCCGACCATCCTCGTCGGCGTGGGCAATCGTCTGCAGGGATACCAGCAGGGCACCTACAACGTGGTGTACCGCGACGGTGGTCTGCCCGAGGCGTGGCTGAAGACCGGCTGACAGATGCAGTTGAGCTCTGACGAGCACGTCGCCACCGCGGGCGGGCCACTGCCCCGCCCGCGGTGGCGTGGTCTCTCCCACTGGCGGAGGGGCAACTGGATCACTCGCATAGCGATCCTGGTGCTGTTTGTGACCCTCATCGCGGCCGTCGTACCGGGCCTGTTCACTTCGTTCGACCCCGAGCTCGCCATCCCGGTGGACCGATTGCTGGGGTTCGGCGACAAGGGGCACCTGCTGGGCACCGACGCGATCGGCAGGGACCTCTACTCGCGCCTGGTCCACGGCGCGGGGTTGGCCTGGGTAGTCGGCTCGGCAGTCGCGGCCGGTAGCTTGCTGTGCGGTGTCACGCTCGGCGCCGCCGCCGGATACGTCGGGGGGGTCCTGGACGCGGTGGTCTCGCGTTTCATCGACGGGGTGCTCGCCTTCCCGCCGGTCTTGCTCGGCCTGGTCCTCGCGGCGATTCTCGGCCCCGGGACCTGGACGGCGGTCTTCGCCCTCATCGTGGTCTTCACGCCTCTGACCGCCCGGGTGATGCGGGCCGCGGTCATGACCGAGAAGTCGTCCCCCTATGTGCTGGCCAGCCAGGGCCTGGGGCATCGGGGCGCGCGCACCCTCGTTCGGGAGATCCTGCCCAACACTCTCGGCCCGATGGTGGTCGTAGGGACCCTCATCGCCTCGCGCGCCATCATCATCGCGGCCAGTCTGAGCTTCCTCGGGGTCGGCACGCAGCAGCCGCACCCCAGCTGGGGGCTGATGGCCGCTGAGGCACAGCAGCAGTTGCTGATCGCACCCGTCCTGGTAGTCCTGCCGGTGACAGTCCTGGCGGTGATGGTGCTCGCTCTCAATTTCGTCGGAGATGCCATGGCGGAGACCCTCGACCCTCAGAGCCGGACTATCCGAGCGAGCAGCCGGTGAGGCCAGCAGCACGCGCGCAGGACAGGGCCGACGGCCTCGCCCTGCCCACGGCCACTGAGCCACTTCTCTCGGTACGGAACCTCACCGTCGTCCAGCGGGAGACCGGGCTCCCAATCGTGTCCGACTTCAGCATCGACGTGGCGCCGGGGGACACCGTGGGCATCGTCGGTGAGTCCGGCTGCGGCAAGACAACCGCGGCTCTCGGCATGCTGGGCCTGCTCGACGAGCGCCAGCTGGCCTCCACCGGGTCGGCCACTTACCTCGGCCACGACTTGGTCTCCTCGCCGGAGAGGGTGCGTCGGCGGTTGTGGGGCAAGGACGTCGGGATCATCTACCAGGACGCCCTGCGTGCACTCAATCCCGTGCTCAAGGTCGGCCAGCAGATCGAGGAGGTCTTCGAGGCCCATGGTGGCCACCCTGCGGTCAAGGCCGAGGTGCTCAAGCTGCTCTCCAAAGTCGGGATCGCCGACCCCGAGGCGCGGATCGACGCCTATCCGCACGAGCTCTCGGGTGGTATGCGGCAACGGGTCATGACCGCAATCGCGGTCGCCATGAGCCCTCGGCTGCTCGTCGCCGACGAGCCCACCACGGCGCTTGACGTGACGATCCAGGCACAGGTGCTGGAGCTGATCCGGAGCCTGTCCTCGGCAGGTGGCACCTCGACGTTGCTCATCAGCCACGACCTGGGTGTCATCGCCGGCATGTGCAACCGGGTGCTGGTCCTCTACGCGGGTCGGATTGTGGAGCAAGGGCCCACGCAAGCCGTCTTTGCCGACCCCAAGCACCGCTACACCAAGGCCCTGCTGCAGGCGACGCCCGGGTATGGCGCACGTCCCCCCGGCCGTTTCAGCTTCATCCCCGGCCAGCCGCCGGAGGACTACGCCCCCGAGCACCGCTGTGCCTTCGCCGATCGCTGCGACGGCCGGATCCTGGAGTGCACCAGGCGCCGACCCGAGCTCGAGCAGATCGGTGCCGACGCCGAGCACCAGGCGGCGTGCATCAATCCGGCGGAGCCGGTGCCCACCGGCACCAAGACGCTGTCAGTGATCGAGCGGCCACTACCGGTGGATGCCCAGACACAGGTCGCGCCGACGATCCTCGAGGCGACCGGAGTGACCAAGGAGTACGGCAAGCGGTCGCGGCTGTTCGGCGGCCGAAGGCCCGTGCGCGTGCTCGCGGGTGTCGACCTGACTCTGAGGGCCGGCGAGTGCCTCGGCCTGGTGGGGGAGTCCGGAGCCGGCAAGACCACCCTGGGCCGTCTCTTGGTGGGCATGGAAGCGCCGACCGAGGGCGAGATGCGGTTCGACGACGAGGTCGTCTCCAGCCTGCGTGGAGCCCGCCTGAGGAGCTTCCGCCAACACGCACAGATGATCTACCAGGAGCCGCGCAGCTCGCTCAACCGCAAGCTTCACGATCGGCAAGACCTTGCGCATCGCGCTGCGTGCGGGAGGTGCAACGAAGAACCTCGACCAGCTCGCCGCGGAGATGCTGGACCGGGTCGGGTTGTCGAAGGGGTACCTGCACCGCTACCCCACCTCCCTTTCGGGGGGCCAGTGCCAGCGCGTCGCCATCGCTCGAGCGCTGTGCGTGAAGCCCCGGATGATCGTTGCCGACGAGGCCGTCTCGAGCCTCGACGTCTCTATTCAGGGCCAGATCCTCAACCTGCTCGCCGAGATCCAGGAAGAGACCGGCATCGGCATCGTGTTCATCGCCCACGACTTGGGGATCGTCCGCGAACTGTGCCACTCGGTGGCTGTCATGTACCTCGGCCGGATCGTGGAGTCTGGTCCGGCGCGGGCGGTGCTCCAGGAGCCCCTCCACCCGTACTCGATGGCGCTCAAGTCGGCCGCCCCGATCCCCGACCCTGTCGTGGAGCGGAGCCGGAGCCGGATCGTGCTGCTGGGCGATCCCCCGAGCCCGGCGTCACCGCCCAGCGGCTGCGGTTTCCACACACGCTGCCCGGTAGGACCCGCAGCCAACGCTGAACGCACGGGGTGCGTCACCGAGCCACCGGTGCTCGACCTCTCCGCCCGGCAGCCGGTGGCCTGCCATTTCGTGGGCAGCCAGCCGAACCGCGAGCTCGCTGAGGAGATCCTCTGATGCTGCGCTTCGCCCTCGGTCGCCTCCTCAGTGCCCTTGCGGCACTGGTCCTGCTGACCATCGCCACCTTCCTCCTGGTGCGGATGATGCCCGGCGACGTGACCACGAGCCTGACCGGTGTCGAAGGTGCCAGTGATCAGACCAAGGCGGCCATCGCCGCGGAGTACGGCCTCGACAAGCCCTTGCCGGAGCAGTACTTGCGCTGGCTCGAGCATGTGCTCCGGGGTGACCTCGGCACGACCGCTGTCACGAAGCAGCCCGTCACCACGGCGCTCGCCGACAAGATGGTGCCTTCGCTGCAGATCTCGATCCTCGCCGTCCTGCTCAGCGTCGTGGTGGCCGTGGGCCTGGGCACTATTGCCGCGCTGCGCCGCGGGAAGGCGGCCGACAAGGCGGCCTCCGGCGTCGCCCTCATCGGCACAAGCCTGCCCGACTTCGTGGTCGGGTTGCTCCTGCTGGCCTTCGTCGCGCGGCGGGCAGGGCTGGCCACCTTCGGGTACGAGCCGCTGTCCAGCGGCGTCGGCCCGTGGGCGCGTCACATTGTGCTGCCCGTGGTGGCCCTTTCACTGGGCCTCATCGGGTTGCTGACCCGGCTGACCAGGACGTCGGTTTCGGAGACCCTCCAGCAGGACTTTGTGCGCACCGCCCGCAGCAAGGGGGTCGCCGGCCGTCGGATGCTGGCGCGTCACGTGCTGAGGCCCTCCATGATCCCGATCATCACAACGGCCGGCCTCCAGTTCGTGGCGGTGATCGGTGGCGTCGTAGTGATCGAGGTCGTCTTCTCCATCCCGGGCATGGGCAAGCTCATCTACGACGGCATCCGACAGCGTGACTACGCCGTCATTCAGGCCGCGACGCTCATGATCGGATGCATGGCGATCGCGGTGAACGTCTTGGTGGACATGGTCTACCGCTACCTCGACCCGCGGATGCGCAAATCCTGAGCGCACCGCCCCCAACGGAACACAACGAAAGGCGCGTCATGACCGACCTGGCACTCGACCACGCTATGCTGCGCAACCTTTACGCGCGCTACTGCTTCGCGCTCGACTACGGCACTACCGCGGATCTGCTGGACTGCTTCACCGAGGACGGGCTCTTCTCGCTCAGCGACCGTGGCGACTTCGTGGGGCGCGAGCAGATCGCCGTCTTGATCGATGCCTCGGCAGAGAGTCGCAACCGGCACCAGATCATGAACGTGCTCATCGACTCAGTCGACGGGGACACCGCGGCCTCCCGTGGCTACTTCGTCCTGCTGCGGACCAAGGACGCCGAGACGATGTCGTTCGGGCACTACGTCGACACTGCCGTGAGGTGTGAGGACGGTGTGTGGCGCTGGTCGGCCAAACGGATCCACTTCGACTGGTCGCACGAGGCCTACGCCCAGCGCTCCGAGAGCCAGCACGTCGATCAACTCATCCCTACAGATGGTTGAGGGCAGACGCTGAGCTCCTGGCTCCTGGGGCGTGGTCTGCCCAGCTTTTGACCCAGAGTTCGGTTAGCACCTTGATCTGACCCAGGGTTTGGTTATCCAGATCTAGCGGTGAGTCGAGGGCCAGACTGAGGGCTCCGTCGGTGCCTGGTCCCCACCCTCCTGAGTTTCGTGCCCGCCGGATCACGCTGGTCTGGTGGGGGAAACAGGTCAAGCAGACTTGGGGTGGACCCCCCGTGATGCTCGTCGGATGACTGATTGACACGGTCAGGGGAGTAGGCCACCCTTGGCTGTAACCAAATGAACGGTCAGCTACGGTGTGAGCCATTCGAAACCGATGGGATCCCATGGCTGACTCGGGAATCGTCGGAGGTCGTGTGTCATCGCCTGGTACTAACCCGAAGCCGACCCTTGAGATCAGTCGCAGGCAGGCAGACCTGGATGCGCACGGTCGCGACGAGAACAGTTCGGAAATCGTTCAGCCGATCGGGGTTGTCTTCGCCCAGACGAAGGATGACGTTCTCGCTGCACTACGTCATGCCGTGCGGACCGCGACTCCCGTCATTCCCTGGGGAGCTGGAACGAGCGCAGACGGTCAGGTCGTACCTCACGGTGACGAACTGACTCTTGATCTCTCCGGCATGAACAGCATCATCGGTCATTCGGTCGCAGACATGACCGTGACGGTCGAACCAGGCGTGACCCGGATGCAGTTGGATGACTACCTGCGCGACTCTGGGGTGTTCTTCCCGGTCGACCCCGGAGCCGACGCGACGTTGGGCGGCATGGCTTCGACCAACGCTTCGGGGACCACCACTGTCAGGTATGGCGGTATGCGCGCGAACGTGCTGGCCCTTGAACTCGCAGTGCCTGATGGGAGGCTGCTAAGACTCGGTCGACCGGTCCGGAAGACGAGCAGTGGCTACGCTTTGAAAGACTTAGTCATTGGCTCGGGGGGGACGCTTGGCGTGATCACCGAGCTCACATTGAAGGTCTACCCGAGACCAGAACATGTCTACGGAATGCGGGTATTCTTCGGGGGAGTCGAAGAGGCGGCCGAGGCAGCCTATCGGGTGATGCAGTCGGCCCTTCCTGTCGCGCGACTGGAACTCGTCGACGCGGTCGCGATACGCGCGGTCAGTCGCTACCTCGAACTTGATCTTCCCGCTCGGCCTGCGCTGTTCCTGGAGTTTCACTCGAGCACAGCTGAGGGCTTGCAGATCGAGGCGGACGCTGTCACCGAGATTCTCGAGGATGCTGGCGCGCTGGACGTTCAGGTGGCCACCACCGCCGACCAGTTGCGGCAACAGTGGCGGGCTCGTCATCAGATCTGGTACGCGCTGATCGCGGAGTTTCCAAACCGGACCTACATTTCGACAGACTCCGGAGTCCCGTTGTCAAGGGTTGTCGAACTCGTTGTCGGCGCGCAGTCGCTGCTCAAGGAGCACGGGCTCGATGCGGCAGTTTTTGGCCATGTTGCGGATGGGAACGTGCACACGGTCGTGGCATATGTTGAAGAGCAGATCGAGGCGGTCGCTCGTTATCGCGACGCGCTGACACTCTTGGCCCTGGAACTCGGCGGGACCTGCACAGCTGAGCACGGCATCGGTATTGCGAAGAGGCCGTACCTCGTCGCCGAGCATGGCGATGACGTGGTGGACCTGATGCGCGAGATCAAACGTGTATTCGACCCCGACGGACTGATGAATCCGGGCAAGATGTTCGAATTGAAGGCCCGAGCGATGAGCCAAGGGGACTAAAGGGGTCTATGCCAAGCAGGGGTTGTCAGGCTTCCCTGTTGCGCCGTCGTCCCGAGGACATCGGGAGTCTGCTTGTGCGCGTCCTTCGAACTACAGTCCTCCGCCTGGAGCGACATCTCGCGGCCCTCGGCCTGACCGACGGGATGCTGGCCGCTGTCATCACGGTTATGGTGCTCGAGTTGAACATCCCCCACGACGCGAGTCTGGCGGCTTTCGCCGGCCCCGCAGTGTCGGCGGAACCGGACGCTTGAGAGCAGCAGCCACCATGTCGAACAAGGAAGTCGTGCGGCGATTCTTTGAGGAGTTG
>CAWGNN010000006.1:0-513359 GCA_963824105.1 uncultured Actinomycetota bacterium | reverse complement strand
GTCGTCTGTTGCGCCAACCAGAGAGTTCGGGCTGGGCCATCGGGGCGCTGACTCTTGTCGGAGAGGGGACGAGACCCAGTGTCAGACCGAGGACGTCACTGACTCTGGCCCTCGTCGCGGGTGGCCTGGTCGGGACCGTCCCCAGAGCTGCTCTCCGTGGACGGGGAGCTGCTTGTCGCCGCACCGTTCGTGACGAGCGCGTGGATCTCGCGCGTGAGCCGTTGCACATCGGCGGTGAGGTCGGTGTTCTGCTGGATGAGCATCACCTGGGTCGCGGCTAGGTCCTCACGGTGCTTGGCGTCGGCCTCCTCGCGGGCCTGGTCGCGCCGCGACTGCGTCTTCTGGGCGATCATCACCATGGAGGCCGAGTAGTAGGCAACTGCGGAGAACACCAGGTTCAACAAGATGAAGGGAGCTGGGTCGAAGCCCTGCCCTTTCAACAGGCCTTGCCAGGAGTTCGTCAGGAACGTGACGACACCGTTGACCACCACCCACGCCACGATCACGACGGTGGACGCGAGGACGAACTGGACGGTCCCCATGGCATCCGCGATCTTCTCGGCAACCCGTGGGACGAGGCCCTGGCCGAACGCGCCCCTGTCGCGGTGCCCGTGGTGGAAGCGGAGAGGATCACTGCTGGCCATGACGCTCCTAGGGTTGGTCGGGGTTGTGGCGGTGCCTGGCTGACACCGAGTCTGCACCAGCCAGTAGGCGCCACCCTGCGTCCCGCCAGTGGTTGCGATCGTCGGGCCGACGTCCATAGCCGGGCGACACCAGGCGCCCAGGAGCTTGGGGTCAGTGCATGACGACTGGTGGCAAGCCCTCGTCGTCCAGGAGGTGCGACTCCTCGCGCTTGCGGGGCAGCAGCAGGGCCGGGATGAGCGTGAGGGCGATCATCACCCAGGCCACCCAGTAGGAGTTGGCGAAGGCGTGGCCCGCATCCTGAAGACCCTGGGTGATCTCGGCCAACGGGATCTTGGCCGCCAGGGCCGGGTCGTGAAGTGAGGCCATGGCCGGCCTGGCGAACTTGGACGCCTGGAGGTGGTTGGTGAGCAGCACGGACATGACCGCCACGCCGACCGAGCTGGCGATCTGTTGGTTGATGTTCAGCAGTGTCGAGCCCCGGGCAACCTCATGGCCTCTCAGGGTCCTCAACGCGGAGGTGAACAGCGGCATCATCGTCCCGCCCATGCCAAGCCCCATCACGAACAGCGTCCCGATGATGTAGATGTACGAGGTGGTGGAGGTGATCTGAGTCAGGCCGAACATGCCGATCAGGATGCCGATCAGCCCGAACGGCACGATCCGGCCGATGGGGTGCTTGTCGATCTGGGATCCCGCCAGTGGCATTGTGAGCATCGCCCCCAGACCCTGAGGGGCGACCAGCAAGCCGGCCATCAGCGTCGACTCGCCGCGGACCTCCTGGAAATACGTCGGCACCAGCAGCAGCCCGCCGAAGAAGGCGCTGCCGAACAAGAACATGGTGATGATCGTGACGGTGAGGTTGCGGTTCTTGAAGAGCCGAAGGTCGAGCAGCGGATGCTCCGGACGGAACGAGTGGAACACGAAGATCACGATCAGCAAGACGCCGATCAGCATCGAGACCCAGACGCGGGGCGCGGTGACTCTGCCCTCGGAGGGGATGGAGGAAACTCCGAACAGGAGCAGTGCCAGACCTGGTGACATCAGCACCATGCCGAGGAAGTCGAAGGACTCCGAGGGCTGCGGATTGTCCTTGGGCAACACTCGCCAGGCATAGAGGATCGCGATCACGCCGATCGGCGCGTTGACGATGAAGATCCAGTGCCAGCTGGCGATCTGGATCAGCCAGCCACCGAGGATCGGGCCGAGGATCGGCCCCAGCAGCATTGGCACCCCGAGGATGGCCATCAGCCGACCCATCCGGTGGGGTCCAGCAGCCCTTGTCATGATCGTCATGCCCAGGGGCATCAACATGCCGCCACCGAGCCCCTGCAGCACACGGAAGGTGATCAGGGCGCCGATGCTCCCTGCGAAAGCGCAGAGGATCGAACCGGAGATGAACAGCGCGATCGCCGTCATGTAGAGGCGCTTGGTGCCGAAGCGGTCGGCGGCCCAGCCGGTCATGGGGATCACCGTCGCGAGCGCCAGGGTGTATGCGGTGACGGACCAGGCGACCGTCGAGTAGGCGATCGGATGCGCCGGGCTGCCGAAGGCGGTCTGAAGCGTCGGGAGAGCGACGTTGACGACCGTGATGTCCAGGATCGACATGATCATGCCGAGCACGACCACGCCCGCGATCTTCAAGACAGCGGCGTCGATGTGGTCCGGCAGGTCTGCCTGGGCTGCAGCCGACGGGGCGTCAGACGACATGGGGCCTCCTTCGAGTCCCGGCAACTGTAGTGGGCCCTTACTACTCGAGCGGATCGCCCCGCTCGAGTCAGAAGTCCATCGAGGTCTCGTGCGCGCCGGCGAGGGTGTCTTGCTGTCTCCGCAGGTGGATGCGCCGCGCGAGACGGATGGCGGGGCGGGCCAGCATGCTCACCGAGCCGATCAGGAAGAGCCAGGTCGCGGCGTGGGCTGTCCGCGGTGAGAAGAACAGCGCACTGCCCACGATGAACATCAGTGCCGCGATGGTGTCGTTGAGGATGGAGAGCGTCTCGTAGCGCTGCCGGATCACCAGCTCCCGGTCACCGATCCGGATCACCAGATCTCGCCGTGGGCGCTCGTCCGGGTCGGTGTCGTCAGGGCGCGAGCTGATGTGACGTGACAAGGTCTTCCTCCCGTTCGAGCCGATCCTCCCACCGTAGCGATCGCTATCGTGACGGTCGTGATCTCAACAACTCCGCGTGTGGAGCGGATCCGCACCCCGTGATCGCCGTCAGCGTTCCCGAGGCGTGGATGGTGCCGGTGCTGGCCGAGCTGCCAGGTGTCGAGGTGGACCTGTGGGACGTGTCCGGTCGTCCGCCGCGGGCATCGTTCGATCTGGTGGTCCTCCCCTATATGTCGTCACCCTCGCTTCTCGGCAATCTCGGCGACGTGGCGGTCCGGGTCGTGCAGAGCCAGTCGATCGGGTACGACGGGGTAGCCGACTTCCTGCCGCCGGGGATCACCTTCTGCAACGCACGCGGCGTCCACGAGGCGTCGACCGCTGAACTGGCGGTGGGACTGATCATCGCCAGCCAGCGTGAGTTCCCCGCCTTCGTGCGGGCCCAGGAGCGCTCGTCGTGGGAGCACATCCGCACCCGCGCGCTCGCCGGCTCGCAGGTGGTGATCCTGGGCAGCGGCGGTGTCGGGCTTGCCATCGCGGCGAGGTTGGAGCATTTCGAGGTGAACGTCACCCGCGTCGCCCGCTCGAGCAGGACCGATGACTACGGGGCCGTCCTCGGCCAGGACCGGCTGCCCGAGGTGCTTCCGGTCGCGGACATCGTCGTGGTTGCCCTTCCGCTCACCGAGCAGACCGAGGGGATGGTGAACGCGGAGTTCCTGTCCTGGATGAAGCGTGGGTCGCTCCTGGTCAACGTCGGGCGGGGGAGTCTGGTCGTGACGGACGATCTGGTGGCAGCCGTGGCCGAGGGGCGAGTGCGCGCTGCTCTGGACGTGGTGGACCCCGAGCCGCTGCCGCCCGGCCATCCGCTGTGGTCTCTTGGCGGCGTGCTGCTCACCCCCCACATCGGAGGAGACAGCGCCGCCATGAGGCCTCGGGTCGAGCGGCTGATCCGGCACCAGATTGAGGAGTTGACCGCGGGCCGAGGGCCGCTCAACGCCGTTCTCCCGGCGTCGTGAGCATCCGCCGGCAAGCCCGGCAGGGTGGGCCACGCGGGAGGCGTTGGCGGCGGTGGCTAGTCTGAGCGCGGTTGGATGTTCGGCGTCTGATCGTGACCCGCGCCCGAAGTGGCCGGGTGCAGGCTCCGTGGTGACGTGAACGGTCGCGTCGCCCGCGTTCAGGAGGGTTTGTGAGAAGGCTGAATCGGATGCGATCCGGGGTCACCGTGGCGTTGAGCTCGGTGCTCTTCCTGGGGCTGGCCGCCTGCACGGCCCAAGGCGGCGATCCGGTCGCCAGCTCGACATCACCCTCGGCGACCACCTCGGCGACGACCTCGGCGACGACCTCGCAGTCGGTGAGCGCCACCCCGAGCACCCAGTCGTCGTCGGCCGCGCCGATCATGCCGTGGCAGCGCAAGCCGAAGAACCGGAAGGGGTATCTGGCCCCGGGCTCGGACCCCTCGGTG
Organism: uncultured Actinomycetota bacterium; assembly: GCA_963824105.1. GTDB lineage: Bacteria > Actinomycetota > Actinomycetes > Propionibacteriales > Nocardioidaceae > CAWDVB01. Next base: position 509,148 of record CAWGNN010000006.1, on the reverse strand, counting down.
CTGCCGGGCCCGATCGTGATCGCCGACAAGCTGAACAACAGGCTGATCATCGTGGACCCGCGCGGCCGGATCCGGTGGACCTATCCCGTCCCGAACTCTGTGAACGGGAAGCCAACTCTGCCTATCCCCGACGACGTGTTCTTCACCCCGGACGGGCAACACCTGATCGCGACCGAGGAGGACGCGTTCATGATCCGGGTGATCGACATCCTCCAGCGTCAAGTCGTCTTCCACTATGGCAAGGAGTACGTCCACGGCACCGCCCCGAACCGGCTGTGGAACCCCGATGACGCGATCATGCTTCCCGACGGACGGATCGTGGTCGCCGACATCAAGAACCAGCGCCTCTTGGTGCTGAAGGAAGGCCTGCATCACTGGGTCCAGAAGCTCGGCGACATCAACCACGGCTACCACCAGCCGCCGACCTACTTCGGGGCCCCGAACGGCTTCTTCCCGGTCGGCGGTGGCAAGTTCCTCGTCACCGAGATCCGCGGCGACTGGATCGACATGATCACCCTCAAGGGCAAGGTGCTCTGGACGACGCACGCACCGGGCGTGGCCTACCCCTCCGACACCAACAAGGTGGGACCGAACAAGTTCCTGACCGTCGACTACGCGTCCCCAGGCCAGGTCGTGATGTTCAACCGGCAGGGCAAGCTGCTGTGGAGGTTCACCGGAACGCCGGGTCAGCCGCTGGACCATCCGTCGCTTGCTGAGCCCCTGCCGAACGGCGACATCCTGGTCACCGACGACTACAACCACCGGGTGATCGTCGTCGACCCGAACACCAACAAGGTCGTCTGGCAGTACGGCCACTACGGTCAGGCAGGCAAGGCTCCGGGATATCTCTACAACCCCGACGGGCTCGACCTGGCGCCGCCGTACTCGCTGATCGACCGGGTCACCGCACCCTGAGCGGACGCCATCAGCGGGGCCACTGCCGACCAGGTTGGGCCCACATATTCGCGCGAATAGTCAGCGTCTCGGAATGTCACCGGGACCCGTCCGGTTGGAATGGTTGTGACTGAAACTGTTGTGAAGCCCTTTCCCACTCCTACGGCAGAGGTGGCGGCGGTCGACTTCTGGTTCGACCCGGCCTGTCCCTGGGCCTGGCTCACCTCTCGCTGGATCCACAACGTCGAGCAGGTGCGGCCGATCAGGACCACCTTCCGGCTCATGTCGCTCGCGATGCTCAACGAGGACAAGGATCTGTCTGCCGATGTCCTCCTCCGGTTGATGGGTCCGGTCCGCGTCGTGCAAGCCGTTCTGGAGGACCATGGCCACGATGCGGCCCGCGTCCTCTACACCGAGCTGGGGAACCGCAAGTTCGTCGAACAGAGACAGCTGACCCCCGAGGTGGTGACCGAGGCGGTCGTGGCCGCCGGCTTCGACGCGCGGTATGCCGAGGCGTTCTCTTCGACCGAGCACGACGATGCCATCCGGCTGAGCCACGACGCCGGCTTGGATCTGGTCGGTCCGGACGTCGGCACACCCATCATCCGAGCCGAGGGAGAGGCGTTCTTCGGCCCGATCGTCGCCAAGGCGCCCGCAGGCGAAGAGGCAGGCAGACTGTGGGACGGCTTCCGGATCGTGATGAGCATTCCCGGCTTCTACGAGATCAAGAAGACGCGGGACACCCAGCCCGACTTCGGCTGACTCTCGAGCCGGGCGGCCTCCGGTGGCGTCACCCGCCCCGCCACCAGGTCCGGGAGCACACGGCCACCCGGTGACCACTCGCTCCGCGGCTCGTCTTGGTCACAGGCCCCTGTGCAGGTGGCGATCCGGTAGGCGCTACATCTCACCGTCGGACGAGTGATCGTGCATGTGGTGGTGAGAGTCTTCGTCCGCCTCGCTGTGGCTGTGGCCGGCCATGTCGTCCGGGCCGCCGCCCATCGCGGCGAGCATGCTGCGGCCGCCGCTGCGGAAGAAGCGGATCAGCAGCGCGGCTGTCAGGGCGAAGGCGACCAGGTTGAGCACCGTCGTGTAGTTCCAGGAGATGCTCTGCACGGCGACCTGGGCGGTGCCATGCGCCGGCACCAGGTGGAGAAGGCTGAAGATGCCCTCGACGAGATACCCGCCGATCACCATCGTGACGTAGAAGCCGCCGAGCAGGACCAGGGTCATCCGGAGGCCGTAGTACTTCCGATAGATCAGCAGGATCGGAATGATGATCAGGTCGCCGAACATGAACGAGATGACTCCGCCGAAGCTGATTCCGCCGTTGTAGAGCACGGCCGCCAACGGCACGTTGCCGATCGAGCAGACGAAGCTGAGAACCGCGATGACCGGCCCGAGCAGCGGGCCCACGATCGCGGCGACGGTCGGGTTGGAGGTGACGAAGAGGTGCTGCCAGAACGTGTCGGGCACCCAGGCCGCGACCGCCCCGGCGATCAGCAGGCCGCCCACGATGTCCCGGATCACTGCGGCCCATTCCATGACGTAGATGTGGGCGACCGAGGTGAACCCCGGTCCGGAGAGCAACCGCCGCCACAGCGGACCCTCGTCCCGGATGCTCATGTCCATGGCCGCATGGCCCTCCATGGAACCGGCGAGGCCCTTGTTGGCCTGCTTCTGTGCGGCGTCGACCAGCTGCTGGTGCACGAAGAGACGGAAGAAGAGCACCATCAGCACGATGATGATCGGGCCGCCCACGAACTCGGCCAGGGTGAACTGCCAGCCGAGCAGCAGCGCCATGATGATCCCCAGCTCGATGACCAGGTTCGTGCTGGCCAGCTCGAAGACGATGGCGGCGGTGAAGTCCGCGCCCTTCCGGAACAGGGAGCGAGCCAGAGCGACCGCGGCGTAGGAGCACGAGGAACTGGCGGCACCCAGGCCGGCCGCCTTCGCCAGCGTCGCGGGGCGGTCGTCACCGAGCATGCGGACGACGGCCTCGCGGCGTACGACGGCCTGCACGACGGCCGACAGCGTGAAACCCAGGATCAGTGACCAGGCGATCTGCCAGGCCATCGAGCCTGCTTCGGCCAGCGCGTCAAGGAACCACATCCGGCATCGGCCTCCGCCCGTCGCCTTCCACCATCGCCCCCCGAGCGGATCGGCGCAAGTACCCGGAGGGGGTGTACGGAGGAGGGATAGGGACGCGAACTCTCCCGGGGCGGAGCGCACCGCGGATCCCGGTGTTGCTCGGATCGCGGAGCTTTCCGCCCTCGTCTCGCGGATCAGTAGTAGGCCGCGGCGCCGAACTCCGCAACGCACGCTGGTGGCCCTTCGTGCAGGCGGGCCACCAGCGTGGCGTGTGCTGATTCCAGCCGGGGGTGATGAGCTTCCCGTCCGGGATCAGGCGCCGGTCAGGGCAGCGAGTGGCCCACCGACGGCGTGCCGTCGACCTCGGTGTTGATCCGGGTGAACGTCCAAACGGAAGGGCTCGTCCCGTTGCTGAACGCGCTGGCGCTGGCGGCCTCGAAGTACGACAACTGGCTGCTGTCCACCACTCCGGACGCCGCGCAGGTCGTGTGTCCGCTCCCGTTCCCGGCACCGTAGGTGGACAGATGAATACTGCCCATCCAGATGTAGCAGGCCAGGGCGTGGTCCGCGCTGTCGCCGAAGTGGACGTAGACCTGGTAGGTCATGAGGTACTTACCGACGGGCAGCCCGGGGAAGGTGACGTACGCGGACGTGCCCGAGCTGATCGTGCCGGTCTGGTAGACGTAGGTCTTGGTGGTCAGCTGGCCTGCGTTCTTCCCGTCCACCTTGTCGGCGTTGAGCTTCCTCACCTTCTTGGAGTTGCTCACCGCGAGCGGGGCGCCCTTGGCCTGAAGGTTCAGCGCCGGACCGGCGCCGGTGTTCTTCAGCACCGTGGCCTTGGTCTCCCGGTTGGTCTGCCCGACGATGAATGGGCTTCCGTTGGCGGCGTACACGGCGACATTGGCGCCGCCGACGAGGACGAGCGTGCCGAGGAGCACGCCAGCAGTTCGTGAGATTTTCATGGGTCCCTCCTGGTGGTGTCGATCCCCACACCCTTCAGAGAACTTCACCGGATGGCAAGAGGCGGGGCGCCCCGCTGGCTCGGTCCGTGGGGTCCGTCACGGGCCGCTGCGGCCCGGGCCGGACGTTGTTGATGCACCAGGTTGTCGATATACCTGGCGATCGATACCTGGCGATCGAGGCGTGCTTCGGCGAAGTCGGCTTCAGTCGGCGGGCATCTCAATGGAGTCGAGGAGCCGTCCGGCGATCGCGGCCGCAGATGGTTCGAGCGCGGCGGCGAGCTGTCGGAAGAGGTCCTGAGCCTCGGTCGCGGCCGGCTGAGCGGGCAACAGCGCGGTCGGGAGACGCGGGCTCTCGCGGATGACCTGCAGCCACTCGGTGTGCAGCACCAGCTGCCGCGCGAGGTCGTCGGGGAGCGCCCGCGCCGTTGCGTCGTCACGCCAGCGGCGGACGAACGCCTGGTAGCGACGAGAGATCGCGTCGAGACTGAAGGCGCGCTCGAGCAACTCCCGGTCGTGGGTGCCACCGGTCACCCGGCTGGCCAAGGTGATGACGCCGGGGTCGTCGGCCAGGGGGCCGAGCACCGCGTCGAGGTTCGGGGCGCCGGGCGCGACCCACATGCCGTTCTGGAGCATGCCAAAGCCCTCCCAGGTGAGCCGGACGCGCAGATCGTGGCGCTCGGCCCGACGTCCCTCGGGGAGGGAGAAGCCAACCACCGTCCAGGTGCCGTCCCAGTCGGTGTCGACCGCGCCGGTCTCCCAGATGCGGCGTCGGCCGTCCTCGAGGATCTCGGCCGCCCGAGGGGTCAGGCCGACGAAGACCTGTCGGCCCCGCCGGTGTCTGTCGAGCAGGCCCCGGCGAGCCATCCGAGTCAGGGTGGCCCGGGTGGCCTCCGCCGAGATGCCCACGCTCGCGAGCACCTCGATGACGCCGCCGGTGGGCAGGAGGTGAGGGGTGCCCAGGACATGGATACCGAAGAGACTGAACATGACCGACTGCGGTCTCAGCCCTTCGGGGCGGACGGTCTCCGGCGGCTCCTGCACGGCGAGAGGCTACCGCGAATTCACGGAGATAGGACAGTATCTTGACGAGCGTCACGATCATGCATAAGTTGTGAGCGCTCCGAACGCCTACCCTCAGCGAGAGGTGAAGTCATGGATCTGACCGGAAGAGCCGTCGTCGTGACCGGGAGCGGTCGCGGACTGGGACGCGGGTACGCCGAGGCGCTCGGGGCCGCCGGCGCTTCGGTCGTGGTCAACGATCTCGACCAGGCCGTTGTCGACGAGGCGGTCGCCGCGGTCGAGGCCGCAGGGGGCAAGGCTGTCGGCGTGACTGCCCCGGTCGGCTCGAGCGAGACCGCCGAGGCGCTGGTGGCCGCTGCCGTCGACCAGTTCGGTCGGCTCGACGTGATGGTCACGAACGCGGGGATCCTGCGCGACCGGGTGCTGTGGAAGATGTCCGATGATGACTTCGATGCCGTCGTCAACGTCCACCTGCGTGGCACCTTCACCTGCGCCCGGGCGGCCGCGATCCAGATGCGCGAGCAGGGCGATGGCGGGAGCCTGGTGCTCATCTCCTCGCCGGCCGGACAGCGCGGCAACTTCGGACAGACCAACTACGCGTCCGCCAAGGCCGGCATCGTCGCGATGGCCCGCACCTGGGCGATGGAGCTGGCCAGGTCCGGAATCGACGTCAACGCCGTGGTCCCCGTCGCCGCGACCGAGATGACCAAGACCATCCCCGCCTTCGGCCCGGCGATCGAGGAGTCCGAGCGCACCGGCGCCCCGCTTCCGGAGTGGATGCGCAAGGAGGAGGGTCTCGGCACCGTCGCCGACGTCGCCTCGCTGATCGTGTTCCTCGCCTCGGGCGCTGCCCAGGGCATCACCGGCCAGGCGATCGGCATCGGCGGCGACCGCCTCTCGTTGTGGTCCCACCCCCAGGAGAAGGCCGTCGCACTGCACGACGGGGGCTGGAGCGCCGAGGAGATCGCTGCCGAGTGGAGCACGGGAGTGGGTGCGGAGCCGGAGACCTACGGGATCCCGATGCCGACGGGGCCGGGCCGATGAACGTCATGGATCGGGAGCTCGCGTCGATCCGCGCCATCGACATCCACACCCACGTCGAGATCGACTCGGAGGGCCACGGGTCGCTCAGCCCCGCGCTCTTCGGCGCCTCGGCGGAGTACTTCAAGTCCGAGGCGCACCGGCAGCCGACGATCGACGAGATCGCCGCCTACTACCGTGAGCGGGACATGGTCGCGGTCACCTTCACCGTGGACGCCGAGCACGCCACCGGACATCGGCGGATCTCCAACGTGGAGGTCGCCGAGGGCTGCGCGCGGAACGCCGACGTGCTCATCCCGTTCGCGAGCATCGACCCGTGGAAGGGCCCCGCCGGAGTCGAGGAAGCCCGCCGGCTTGTCACCGAGCACGGGGTGCGTGGCTTCAAGTTCCACCCGAGCATCCAGGCCTTCTCGCCGAACGACCCGATGGCCTACCCGCTCTACGAGGCGATCGAGGAGCTCGGCGCGATCGCGCTCTTCCACACCGGCCAGACCGGCATCGGCGCCGGTGTTCCGGGTGGGGCGGGGATCAAGCTGAAGTACGCCAACCCGATGCTGATCGACGACGTTTCCGCCGACTTCCCCGAGCTGCGGATCATCCTGGCCCACCCGTCGTTCCCGTGGCAGGACGAGGCGCTCGCGGTGGCGACGCACAAGCCGTACGTCTACATCGACCTGTCCGGCTGGTCGCCGAAGTACTTCCCACCGCAACTGGTCCGCTACGCCAACACACTGCTGCAGGACAAGGTGCTCTTCGGCTCCGACTACCCGGTGCTCACCCCGGACAAGTGGCTCGCAGCCTTCGACCAGCTCGAGATCAAGCCCGAGGTGAGGCCGAAGATCCTCAAGGAGAACGCCGCCCGGCTGCTCGGCATCGGAGCGGCGACCGACACCAACGACAAGGACGCATGATGACTCTCACCGTGAACGGGATCGACGAGATCAAGGCCCTGGCCGGCAGGGATCTGGGTGCCAGCGACTGGTTGGAGATCACCCAGGAGCGGGTCAACCTCTTCGCTGACGCAACAGGCGATCACCAGTGGATCCACGTCGACCCCGAGCGGGCCAAGGACGGCCCGTTCAAGACGACCATCGCCCACGGCTACCTCACGCTGTCCTTGATCATCCCGCTCTTCAACGATCTGCTGGCGATCACCGGCGTCTCGATGGCGGTGAACTACGGGCTCGACAAGGTTCGTTTCCCCGCGCCCGTCCCGGTCGGGTCGCGGATCAGGCTGACCGGCTCCGTCGACTCCGTCGAGGACGTGCGGGGCGGAGTGCAGATGAAGGTGGTCTTCACCGTGGAGATCGAGGGGTCCGACAAGCCGGCCTGCGTCGCGGAGGCGATCTACCGCCAGTACGCCTGATCGTCCGGCCGGTCCAGGAGGGGTGACGTCATGCTCAACAAGGGGATCGGCTCGTGGCCGGCACGACGACTGCGCTCCACGCCCGATCAGGTCGCCATCGTCTACGAGGGCAGGCGGACGACGTACGCCGAGTTGCACGACCGGGTTGTCCGGCTCGCCCACGGCCTCCGCCAGCGCGGCATCAACGACGGAGACCGGGTCGCCTACCTGGGCCCGAACCACCCGGCCTTCATCGAGACCATGTTCGCCACGCACCTGCTCGGCGCGGTCTTCGTCCCGTTGAACTTCCGGCTCGCCGCGCGCGAGGTGGACTACATGCTCGCCGATGTCGGTGCGTCGCTGCTCGTCCACGCGCCGCAGAACGCCGCCGTCATAGCCGACCTCGCCTGGGAGGGCGATCGGATCCCGCTGGAGGGGACCGGCGACGAGTCGACCTATGAGCAGGTTGTCGCGGCGGGGGCCCGCACCGGGATCGACGTGGACGTGGCCGGTGACCACCCGGCCCTCGTCCTCTACACCTCAGGGACGACGGGTCGACCCAAGGGGGCGATCCTCACCCACGACAACCTGCTCTGGAACACCCTCAACCTGCTCATCGACGTCGACGTGAGTAGCGACGAAGTGACGCTGATCAGCGCTCCGCTGTTCCACGTCGCAGCGCTGGACCAGACGTTCCTGCCGACCTTCCTCAAGGGCGGCACGGCTGTGATCATGCCGACCTGGGACGTGGACCGGTGCTTCGACCTCGTCGAGAGCGATCGGGTCACCTGGATGTTCGGGGTGACGGCGATGTTCGCCGGGTTCGCCCAGTCGCCACGGTTCCCGACCGCGGACCTCAGCTCGATCCGCACGCTGATGTCCGGCGGCGCGCCGATTCCGGCCGCTCTCATCAGCGCCTACCAGGAGCGCGGGCTGGTCTTCTGCCAGGGATACGGCATGACCGAGGCAGCGCCGGGCACCACCTTTCTGCGGCCGGGTGACTCCGTCCGCAAGGCTGGCACCGCCGGCACCCCGTGCTTCTTCGTCGACGTCCGTGTGGTCGATCCGACTCTTGATGACGTCCCTGCCGGTGCACCGGGCGAGGCGCTCGTCCGCGGCCCCAACGTCACCCCCGGCTACTGGGGTCGGCCCGCCGACACCGAGGCCGCGTTCGCCCCCGGGGGCTGGTTCCGCACCGGGGACCTCGCTACCGTCGACGAGGACGGCTACCTCACCATCGTCGACCGGGTGAAGGACATGTTCATCTCGGGCGGGGAGAACGTCTATCCCGCGGAGGTGGAGGACGTGATCTTCAGCCACCCTTCGGTGGCCGATGTCGCCGTGGTCGGCGTCGCCGACGACCGTTGGGGCGAGGTCGGGGCCGCGTATGTCGTCGCGGTTCCTGGAGCCTCCATCGACGCTGACGAGCTGCGCGCCTTCCTGCGCTCCCGGCTTGCGGCGTACAAGGTGCCCGTGCACATCCATCAGGTCGAGGCCCTCCCGCGCACCGGATCCGGCAAGGTGCGAAAGCAGATCCTGCGCGACACCGCGCAGGCCTAGCCGAACACCTCGGCGTAGAGGTCGTCGGCATAGCTGGTGTGCTGGGGGTCGCCGGGCTCGAGCCGGAAGGTGCGAGTGCCGTCGTCCTCTCGCGCAGCCCGCAGGAAGCGGGCCGCCGCGATCTCGTCGCGCAGGCGAGTGCCGAGCTCGTAGAGATGGGTGACGAGCAGCACCCGGGCGCCAGCGTCGACAAGACCACAGACGATGTCGCCTCCGATCACCGCTGCCTCCCGCTCGTTGGTCGTCGAGAACGACTCGTTGCACAGCAGAAGCGCGCCCGGCCGCAGGTGGTCGACCAGGTCGCTCATCCGGCTCAGCTCCTCGTCGAACTTCCCGCTGACCAGCGCCCGGTCCTCCTCGCGCTTGAAGTGCGCGCGCACCCCGGAGGCCACCGAGACGCTGAGCCTCGTCGCGGTGACCAAGCAGCCCGCTTGGGCCATCAGCTGGGCGAGACCCAACGCGCGAAGCAGGGTGGACTTGCCGCCCTGATTGGCGCCGGTGAGGACCACTAGGTCGACACCGTCTGCCCGGAGGTCGTTCCCGACGGGGGCGCGCTGCGTACTGAGGGCCAGGACTGGGTCGATTACGCCGTTGCAGCTCAGCGCCCGGTCTCCCAGGGGGCTGACGTCGGGGAAGCAGGTCGGTTGTCCGATCGCGTTCATCCGGCTCGCGAGGTTGGCGCATCCCAGATAGAAGGCCAGCTCCCGGCGCAGCGAGTGGAAGAAGCTCAGCACGTGGTCCGAGGCTTGGACGAGCGCATCCGAGGCCACGGACTGGCTGCGGTCCTTCAGCGCGGTGAGAGCCTCGAAGCCGGCCATGTCCCGGTCGGGGATCGTGATCACGTGCCGGCCCCGGGGACCTGCGGAGCCGAGAAGATTGCGCCACCACGGCACGGACGGAGGCGCTCGCAAGACGTAGTCCCTCCCGGCATTGAGTGATCCGAGCCGGGCGCTCTCCAGGCTGCCGTGGGTGAAGCGGAGCGAGCACAGTGTCTCCTCCACTTCCTGGAGGTAGTCCTCGGACAGCTCGGAGGTCAGGGTGTCGGCCAGCCTGAGCAGCCAGGGCGCGCTCAGGCTGGGCGTCGTGCGCTCGGCCAACTGGCGCAGCCGGCGGAGCACGTCGGTGTACGCAGTCAGGTTGGCCCGGGCTCGGTTCAGCATCAGTCCGGGGCGTGAGGAGTGCATGCCGATGTGGATGTGCTGGTCCGCGGCGATACCTTCCGCCGTGAGTGCGTACATCGCTCGGACCGCGTCCTCGTTGGCCAGCACATCGGCAGCCACCCGCTGTCTCTGCCGGATCTCCTTCACGTCGGTCAGAGGCTGAGCCAGTGCGGCACGGCAGACCTTGCGGATCAGCACGTCCCCGGCGGCCATCGCCTCGAGAAGCAGGGGAATGCCGAGGTCGCGCTCCGCCTCCTCGTGGCCGGTCGCTGCTTCGGCTTCGAGATCGAAGTCGTGATCGGTATGCATCAGGTGGACCTTCACGAGCGGACCCTCCTGGTGATGGCGTCCCGACTCAGGCCGTACTTGCCGGCGATCGCATCTGCGTAGGCCTTCCCGTCCGCGGCACGTCGCCGGATCTCGAAGGTGCGCCGCGAGGGATCGTCGGAGTCCACCTCGGCCACCATGCTCACCGTGCCGGGGGAGGCCTCGGCGAGCTCGTCGAGGAAGGTCACGCAGACGGTCAGGCAGTGCGCGTCGCCGAGGCGGCTCAGCACCCGACGGGCAAGGCCGAGAGCGTCAGCGGTCGTGGTCGAGCTGAACACCTCGTTGAGGACGACCACCGAGTGCGCCGTGACCCGCTGAAGGATCTCGTGCATCCGGATCAGGTCCTCCTTGAGCTTGCCGCGCTCGGAGCCCGGCTCCTCCTCCCGCTCGAAATGGGTGAGGACCTCATCCACCAGGCGCAGTCGCACGGCGCTGCCGGGGACCGGGAACCCGAGGGCGGCCAGATAGTGGGTCTGGCCGAGCATCCGCGCGAACGTGGTCTTGCCACCTTGGTTGGGGCCGGTGACCACGACGAGTCGCTCGCCCTGCGCTAGCTCGATGCTGTTGGTGACCACGGAGCCGGCTCGGTCCCCGGTGGCCAGGGCGATGTCGTAGGTGTCTTCGGCCGAGAAGGCGGCGGCGGGGTCGAGCTCGGGAAGACAGGACGGGAGACCGTTGTCGGCAAGTCGGCGCCCGAGGTCGACCCACGCGAGCGCCAGGTTGGCTTCGCGCCCCAGCCGCAGCACCACTCGGTCGAGGAAGTCGCGGTGGTGCTCCCAGAAGGCGTTGAGCTCGGCGAACTCCTCGAGGAAGAGCTGTGCGACGTGGTGGAGCACCTTGGCGTCGACGTGGCTGAATCCGTGGCGGACCTCGTCGTGCTTCCGTGAGTCCTCCAGGGGACCCTCACGGAACCTCTCGAAGAGATCCACCACATGAGCGCCCAGGTCGCTTTCGTCGGCATGGCGGTCCACCCTGAGCCGGTTCTGGTGGATGTGCAGGGTGTACTCGACCCGACTCAGCCCGTCGCGCACCCGATCGTGGTCGTCTCGCAACCCGGTGAAGGGGGCGGACGACACGAGGGTGCCGAGGTGCTCGACAAGTCGGGTCCAAGCCGTGGACTCGATCGGCAGGCCGGACAGATCCTCGTGGAGGCGTTCCACGGCGCGGCAGTAGTCGCCCACCGTGTCGAGCAGACAGCGCTCCCGCTGGAGCTGATGGCGGAGCTGTCCGAGGGCGGCGAGACCCGTATTCACCGGCACGAAGGCTCGTGCGAACCGGTCGACCGGGGCGTAGACCTCGGGTTTCTCACACTCGTGGATGGCCGCTTGCCGGTAGCGGACCGACTCCACGTCACGAAGCGGCACTCGGAAGTAGCTCTCCAGGCTCCCGGGCCGTGTCCCTGACACGAGGGCCGCCACGTCATCGAGGTGAAGGTCGTGGAAGTGCTCCGGACGTGGTGCGGAGTCGATTTCCGTGAGTGGAACGTCCCGGAGGAAGAGCACGCTGGTGAACGCCGGAACGTCCGATGGCTCGGTCCGGGCCGGAGGAGTGCTCAGTGTTTGGCTCATTACGCCCCCGCGGTCTGGCCGACCGGACTCGACTCCAAGATGGCCCGAAGGTCGCTCAGGGTCTCGATGCGGTGCGCCAGCCGCGCCTCCTCGTCGGCCAGGGTCGTGGAGGACTGGTCGCGCAGCCGGAGAGCGTTCTGATGAGCCCGGGCCAGTCCGGCTCCCTGCTCCTCGAACGCCTCGGACACCGCGTCGCCGAGCGCGCGAGTTTGCGCTTCCAGGCTCTCCTGGAGCCCCAGCTTGGCCCTTCCCAGATGTTTGTCCACCAGCTCTCGAACCCGACTTCGCAGATACCGGGCGACTCGCCCGTGGGATCCGGGTCCGTGCCTGCGGGTGAGTGTCACCACGGCTTGGTTCCAGTCAGGTGCCGGGTCGAAGTCGTAGGTCACCTCCGGGAGCCGCTGCTCGGGGAGGACCGGGACGGTGGCGGAGAGGGACACACCGAGGAGTCGCTGAGCGGCCTGCTCCAACGCGCGGGCAGACTCCTCAAGCGCGTTCTGGGCACGCTGCCGCTGCTCGTCCAGCTGCTGGCGCACGAGCCGGGCCTGAGCCGTCCGCCAGCCGTTCACCTCGCCGCGGACCGCGGCGGCAATGATCGACCGGCCTTGATCTTCGGCCTCGCCAGGGTCCCGAGGCGCGTGCGAGAAGAAGTCGTCCAGTGCCGCGCGGACCGTTCGGGTCGACGTGGTCAGCTGATCGCTCGCCTGCTTGTAGAGCATCGCGCCCAGGCGCGTGACCTCACCGGCAAGCAGCCGGCGAACCTCCTCACCCCGCATGAGGGTCTCGGCGGCGGCCTCGGCGAACGCCGAGACATCGCCCTCCCGGTCCTCTCGCAGGGCCCTTATCGAGGCCAGGCCGACCGCGTCCTCGTCGAGACGTTGGGCGGCCAGTCGACGGGACGCCGCCGCGACGCTCCGGTGGAGCGCGGGCAGTCGCCGCTCCTCCAGCCGCTCGCGCAGGGCTGCAGCGAGTTCGGCGACCCCGGTCCCGTGTCGTCCCGAACACGTCAGGGTGGTCGGGGTGAAGCCCAGGGCTTCGGAGGCGGTGGCGGTCACGAACTCACGGGCCTCGGAGATCTCATCGTCGGCCAGGAGATCCACCTTGTTGAGGATCACCAGCACCTCTACCGACAGCTCCTCGACCTTCCGGAGCAGCCCGACCTCGCTCTCCGAAAGAGGTGCGTCGGCCGTCAACACGAGCAGAGCGAGGTCCATCGACGCCAAGGCGGTCTCGGTCTCCTGGGTGTTCTGTTGGTAGACCGACCCGACCCCAGGGCTGTCGACGAGCACCATGCGCTCGTGCGGCAGCCCCCGCTCCACCAGGACCCGGACGAGGTCGACACCCTTGATGTTCTCGGGGTTGTGCCGCTGGGTGACGAACTTGCCGACCTCGGCCAGGGGGAGTGACCGGAGGGTGCCGTCGGTGAGGCGGACCTCGAGCCGCTCGGGGCTGCCATGCTGCACCAGCGTGGGCACTGCGGTGACCGGTGTGACCCCCGTCGGCATGACCGGACGGCCGAGCAGGGCGTTGGCGAGGGTCGACTTGCCGCGTTTGGCCTCCCCGACGAGTAGGACGCGAAGGTCACCGGCGTCGAGCCGACCGCGCAACTCCTTGATGCGGGGGTGGTCGGCGGGATCCAGCAGGGACTCGAGGGTGCCCAACACCTGGACGAGGTTCGGCTCAGGAATGGTCTCGCGCACGCCAACTCCCCAATGTCGTCAGGGACCGTTGGCGTTCGCGGTTTCGGCGAGCCCCTCCGCCGTTCCGTCCACTCTAGCGCCACCCCGCTGACCTGCGAGAACGCTCATTCGCCGGCGGCGAGGACGGGCATGGCGCGGGGAGCTGGGACCGGTCTCACAACGGCCCGGAAAGTCGCCGATCAGGGCGGGGCCATGGGCTCTCCCCGAGGGCCGCCCCCTGCACAGATCCGCGATGTGGGCCATAATGGGCTGCCCTGACCGAGTTCCGCTGCCGCAACCGAGGCGGCGGGAACGAAAGAAAGGGCGTCGTGCAGGGCATTCAGAGCTGGTTCGAATTCGTTTCCAACCACTGGAGTGGCAGCGACGGGATCCTCGAGCCGCACCCTGCAACACGCCCAGATCACCATCCTCGTGGTCGTGCTGGCCACCGTGTTCTCCGTCGTTCTCGGGCATCTACGTCCAACGCAGACCGACGCTCCGGGCGGCTGTGCTGTCCATCGCCGGCGATCTTCTTGACCATCCCGTCGCTGGCGCTCTTCGCCGTCTTCATCCCGATCGTGGGGATGGGCAACACGCCGGCGATGATCGCGCTGTTCATGTATGCGCTGCTGCCGATCCTGCGCAACACCGTGACCGGACTCGACGAGGTCAGTCCGGCGGTCGTCGAGTCGGCCCAGGGGATGGGCATGGGCCAGTTCCAGCAGCTCCTCCGGGTCAGGCTGCCGCTGGCCTGGCCGGTGATCATGGCCGGCATCCGGGTCTCCACCTTGATGGTCGTCGGCATCGCCGCCATCGCCGTGCTCGTCGGCGGGAACGGCCTCGGCTCCTTCATCCAGAGCGGCCTGACCCGGTTCGGCTTCCCCAACGCGATGGAGTCGGTCTGGACCGGGACGATCTTCACCATCCTGCTCGGGCTCTTCCTCGACCTCGTCCTCTCCATCTTCCAGCGATTCACGACCTCCCCTGGCCTCCGAGCCTGACCGATCGACCACCCGGAAGGAACCATGACCTCCGAAGCGATGATCCGACTCGACCAGGTGGGCAAGATCTATCCCGGCACACCGTGCCGGCTGTGGCCGAGCTCACCATCGACGTTCCGCGAAGGCGAGATCCTCGTCCTCGTCGGGCCCTTCCGGGTGCGGCAAGAGCACGACGCTGCGCCTGATCAACCGGATGATCGAGCCTTCCAGCGGTCGCATCCTGCTCGACGGGGAGGACGTCACCGACGTCAACCCCGATGAGCTGCGCCGCCGGATCGGCTACGTCATCCAGCAGATCGGACTCTTCCCGCACCAGACGATCGCGCAGAACATCGCGACCGTGCCGAAGATGCTCAAGTGGGACAAGAAGCGCATCACCGCACGGGTCGACGAGCTGCTCGACATGGTCGGCATGGAGCCCAAGGAGTTCCGCGACCGCTATCCCAAGGAGCTTTCCGGAGGCCAGGCGCAGCGCGTCGGCGTCGCCCGGGCGCTGGGGGCCGACCCCGAGATCATGCTGATGGACGAGCCGTTCGGCGCTATCGACCCGATCACGCGGGAGAGTCTGCAGAACGAGTTCCTCCGACTCCAGGAGGAGCTGCGCAAGACGATCGTCTTCGTCACCCACGACATCGACGAAGCCATCAAGATGGGCGACCGGATCGCGGTGCTCGGCGAGCAGAGCGTGATCCGGCAGCACGACACCCCGGAGCGGATCCTCGCCTACCCGGTCGACGACTACGTCAACGACTTCATCGGTTCGGGCTCCACGCTCAAGGGCCTGACCTTCGAGCAGGTGAGCTCGCTCAACCTGGGCGACTACCCGCACATCTCGGTGACCGACCCGCCCGAGCAGGGCTTGGCGGTGCTCGAGCGCAGTGACGAGGAGTGGCTGCTCGTGCTGGACGAGCAGCGTCACCCCGCACGCTGGTTGCGCGAGCGGGACCTCCGGCGGGCCAACGGCTCGTACGACTCGCTGGGCACCGACGTGACCGCGATCGTGGGCGGCGACGCGTCGCTGTACGACACGCTGGAGGAGATGATCCAGAGCGCCTCCGGCGTCTGCTGCGTCGTCGACGACAGCGGCGCCCTGGAAGGGGTCGTGGCGCTCGGCCACCTCAGCAAGGTGATCCTCAAGGCCCAGCGCGAGGCGGAACGGCACTACGAGGAGGAGCTGGAGGAGCACGTCATGAGCGTCGACCTGTTGCCACCTCCCGGCTCCGACGTCGACGCGGAACCAACGGAGGCGCTGGCGCGCCGTACCGAGCCAGCCCCCGGTGTGGCGCCGCTTCCTGGGGCTCTGGCTCGCGCCGCTGGGGATCGCCGCGCTCGGTCTGGTTCTGTACCTGTACTACCAGAGCCTGGGGCTGGGGACGGATGCAATCCAGCAGCAGACACTGCCGCTGGACTGGAAGACCAAGCTCTGGCCGCAGATCCAGACGCATCTCTACATGGCCTTCTGGTCCACGCTGCTGGTGATCGTGATCGCGGTGCCCTTGGGCGTCCTGCTGACCCGGCCGGCGTTCCGACGGGTCGCACCGGCGGTTCTGGCCGTGGCCAACTCGGGTCAGGCGCTCCCCGCCTACGGGCTCTTGGTCATCTTCCTCTTCATTTTGAACCCGGTGAGCAGCTCGGACACCACCCTGACGGTGATCTACGCGCTGACCTTCTACGCGATCCTGCCGGTCCTGCGTAACACGATGGTGGGATTGGATGGGGTTGACCAAAACGTGATCGAGGCCGGCCGCGGCATGGGGCTCACCCGGTGGCAGGCGCTGAGCCGCATCGAGTTGCCGCTTGCCGTTCCCGTCGTCCTGGCTGGGGTCCGAGTGGCGATGATCATCAACATCGGCATGGCGACGCTGGGCTTCCTCATCGGTGGCGGCGGGCTGGGCATCACGATCTCGGCCGGCCTGAAACTGCAGCAGGACTCAGTGCTGCTCGTCGGTGCGGGTCTCGTCGCCCTGACGGCGCTCTCCTTCGACTGGATCGGAGCCTTGGCCGAGCGCTTCCTGCGCCCCCGCGGGCTCTAGGCCTGTCGTGGCCCTCGGCCCCGGGTACCTCCTGTGGGCTGTCTCATCTGGAACGAGTGGAGCCCCCGCCGATCGGCGGGGGCTCCACTGTGTCGCTTGTCGCTGCTGATCAGCTGTTGGTCACAGGCCGATCGACTTAGAGGTAGTCGGCGGCGACCTTCTTGGCGTCCTGACCGTCGACGTCGACCTTGGAGTTCAGCTCGGCCATCTTGGTGTTGTCGAGCGGAGCCAGGATCTTGCTGACGATGTCGTCGTAGACGGCGGAGTTGGCCTGGTAGACGGAGTCGCGCATCGTGTACGAGACGTTGTACAGGATCATCACGCCGGGGTCGTTGACCAGCGACAGGCCGAGGTTACTGATCCGCCCGTCGGTGGTGAACACCTCACCGAAGTCGCAGGCGCCCTTGGCGGTCTGGTCGTAGATCAGGCCGGTGTCCAGGATCTTGATCTGGCTCTGGGGCACGGTGTAGCCGGTCGCCTTCTCGAACAGGATCAGGCCGTCGGGGCGGTTCGGGAACTCGGTCTCCAGGCAGAGCGTGGCGCTCGGGTTCGCCTTGAGGTAGTCGGCCATCGACTGGAAGGTGAAGGAGCCCCCGTTGGCCTTCGAGGCCACGTCCGGGTTGGCGGCGAAGCCGTAGGTGTCGTTGAACGGCGAGGTGCCGATCCACTTGATGTTGTTCTTCGCCAGATCCATCTTGGCGACGTCGTCGAACAGCGTCGTCGGGTCCTGGCTCGGGTCCTTCTGACCCAGGTGGACCGTCCAGCCGGTGCCGTTGTAGTCCGGGTACACGTCGATGTTGCCGGACAACAGCGCCTTGCGGTTCACCGAGGTGCCGCCGAGGTTGGTCTTGTCGGTGACATTCGCACCCTCGTGCTGGAGGGCCTGGACCAGCATCTCGCCGAGGAGGATGTTCTCGGTGAAGTCCTTCGAGCCGACGGTGATGCTGACGCCATCCAAGCGTCCGCTGCCTGACGAAGTGCTGGTGTTACTGCCACACGCGGCGAGAGCCATGCTGAGGCCCAGACCGAGCGCGATGCCGATCATTGACTTCCTGCGAAATCGCATTGGTTTCCTTTTCGGTCGCTATCAGGTTCGCCCGAACGGCCGGGTCAGCAGAGCCCTTCCGGGCTCCCACGGCCGTAAACACAGGCGCACTTCTCAGCGACTCCCCGCAAGAACGACAGCCAACCAGGCTGCTTGGGATTCCATGACCATAGCCTGCGAATTCGCGAATGTGACTGGTGTGGCGACGTGTGTCCGAACCGTGACCTGTTTGCGGGACCTGTTCGAGGACGGTTCGTCGCCGTGCTAGCGACCCCGGCGACACGCGGGGGAGGACCGCTGCAGTGGACTGCTCCGCGGCAGGTCAGTCGCTGCGGCTGCCCTTCGAGGTGAGTCGTTCGCGCACCTTCGTGTACTCCTCCACGTCGATCTCACCGGAGGCCAGTCGCCGGTCGAGGACCTCCAGGGGTGACTCCCGGCCCTGCATCTGGGACGGACGGTCGTTCCGGCCCCGAACCAGTGAGCTCACGAGCCAGACCAGCCCCACGAGGAGCAGGAGCCAGAAGACGATGAACACGACGAAGTAGATGCCAAGCCCCGAGCCGAACATGCCCCACTCCTCGTGCATCGACGAGCCTCTCTGCTGGATCTTGAGCACACCACGTTTCGTTCCGCCGGACAAGGCTCCCGGGCGCGGCCTTGGCTTGGACGCCGAACCTGTGCTCCTCAGCCCACCGTCTCGGCGAGGCGCAGGTGCAGGGCGAAGCCGACGAACCAAGTCAAGCTGAGGACCGCGGCCAGCCCCGCGGCCAGCAGCCAGGAGGCGACGACCAGGAGACCCACGGCGGCGGCCGCCGCGGCGCCCACCACGAGAACCGTCCCCACGTGACCCCGGGCCTGGTCCAAGGGACGCACCGGGATGAGGGTGAGGTTGAGGGCGGCAAGGGTGAGCAGGGCCAGTGACACCGCGCCCGCGAGCAGCCAGGCACTTGCGCGGTGCGGCGCCTCCGCCCAGGCGGCTCCGACCAGACCCACCATTCCCGCGCCGGCTGCGGTGATGCCCAGCGTCAGCACCAGGTGGGCATACAGCCAAGGCGCAAACGACGCGGTCCGGCTCAGCGGCAGACGCCCGCCGACCAGGTCGAAGTAGTTCCACCAGAACCCGAAGCCGATGAGGAGGGCGAGCAGTCCGGTGACGATCGCGGGCGTGCCGCGTTCGGTCGCGGCCAGGCCAGTCACAACGCCGACAACTACTTCGCCCAGCACGATGATGGTGAACAGGTCGAACCGCTCGACCATCGACTCGGTGGGGCGCAGGCCCGACGGTGTCGATTCCGGACGCCGGCGCCCCATCAGGATGGTCGGCCCCACCACCCACAAGGCGGCGAGCAGGACCCAGATCGCGATCCGAGGTCCCGAGGGGAGGGCGGCGGAGACTGCCATCAGCACGGTCGAGATCGCCATGAACGAGACCCAGGGTGTGGCTAGGTCGCGGTACTCGGGATTGTCGATGCGCCGCACGGCGTACCACTGCGAGGTGACCAGGGCGAGCAGGAGCGCGTAGGTGATGGCGAACGGGACGCCATCGGCGCCGGTCGCGTGGGGCACGTAGATGCCGAGGACACCCAACAGCCCCATCTGGAGGAAGACCAGCGAGCGGTTGCGCCCATCCTCCCGGCCGTGCAGCTCGTGGAACATCGAGCCGTTGAGCCAGGCCACCCAAATCAAGGTGAACACCAGCGCGAAGGCGGCCACCGCCCTCAGCGTGACGTGCCCGGCCAGGTGGTGGGTGGCCTGACCGATCAGGACGACGTAGACCAGGTCGTAGAACAGCTCGAGGAACCCGACGGTGCGGTGCTCCAGGATCTCGCCGTGCGCCCGTGGCGGCTGCAGGAACCAACGTCGGAAACCCTCGCGCACCGGGCCTCGACCGTTCTCGCTCATCGCGTCTGACACGAAGCAACCTTCGCGTGGCCGAGCGTGTTGAGCAAGACCGGCGCCCTGGTGGCTAGGTTGGTCGCTGTTCGTTGAATAGGGGTGACGGTGGCGACAGCGGTGATGTGGTTCCGCCGCGATCTGCGGTTGCGGGATCACCCGGCTCTGGCCGCGGCGGCGGCGGCCGGATCGGTGCTGCCGCTGTTCGTGGTCGACGAGCGGTTGATGGGACCCAGCGGAGCCTCCCGGCGCCTGTTCCTCCTCGACTCGTTGAGGTCGCTCGACGGGGACCTGCGTGCAGTGGGGTCCCGGCTTCACGTCCGGAGTGGACCACCGGAGCAGATCGTGCCCGTCGTGGCGTCAGAGGTTGGCGCGACATCGGTGCATCTGAGTGCCGACTTCGCGCCCTACGGATCCGCCCGCGACGAGCGGGTCGGGAAGGCACTGGGTGAGGTGCCGCTCGTGCCGACCGGATCGCCGTACGCGGTCTCTCCGGGACGGGTCATGACCGGTGGCGGCGCTCCCTATCAGGTGTTCACCGCCTTCTACCGCGCCTGGCTGCGGCACGGGTGGCATCCTCCGTCCGGCTCGGATCCGGAGCGCATCGGCTGGCTGTCGGCCCCGGGCGAGGACCTGCCAACCGCCCTCGAGCCCGCCGGCGTGCGCCTGCCTGTATCCGGGGAGCGTGCCGCGCATCGGGCCTGGGCATCGTTCCTCGACCGCCGCGCCACGTACGGCGAGGAGAGGGATCGGCCCGATCTCGACTCGACGTCGCGGATGTCGCCGTACCTGCGCTTCGGTGCGATCCACCCGCGCACGTTGCTCGCCGACCTCGATCCCGACGACGAGGCGTTCCGACGTGAGCTGGCCTGGCGGGAGTTCTACGCCGACGTCATGCATCATCGTCCGGACACCGTGAGAGCGCCCTTCCGGCCGGAGTTCGCCGCACTCCCTGTCGAGTCCGGAGAGGAGGGATGGCGGCGCTTCGACCTCTGGGCGGAGGGACAGACCGGCTATCCGATCGTGGACGCCGCGATGCGTCAGCTCCTCGGCGAGGGCTGGATGCACAACCGGGCCCGCATGATCGCCGCCTCTTTCCTCGTCAAGGATCTACACGTTGCCTGGCAGTGGGGTGCCCGGCACTTCCTGCGGCACCTGGTCGACGGAGACCTGGCGAGCAACCACCACGGTTGGCAGTGGGTCGCGGGGTGTGGCACCGACGCGGCACCCTACTTCCGGATCTTCAATCCGGTGAGTCAGGGGGAGAAGTTCGACCCGGCCGGAGACTACGTCCGGCGCTGGGTGCCCGAGCTGGCCGCAGTGGAGGGCTCCTCGGTCCATCGGCCCTGGCTGCTCCCGCCAGGTGCGGCCCCGGACTATCCCGACCCGATGGTCGACCACGCCGCCGAGCGAGCTCTCGCCCTTGCCGGCTACGAGGAGGTCAAGCGAGCCGCTCGAGGCAGGCAGGGGAAGAGCAAGCATGGGAAGAGCTGAGCGGTGCGGGTCGGGTGGGCGCGGAACCTTTCGGAGACGAACTCGGGCAGCCTTCCGGGCGGGTCCCGCGAGGGCTGGATAGTCTGCTGGCATGCCCTCAGACGGCAAGCCGAGCACGGCGATACGGCTGTTCAGCCGGATGCTGAAGACCCGATGGATGGTGCGAGCACCCATCTGGCTCTACCGGGCTCGCCTCGGGCTATTGATGGGGTCGCGACTGCTGATGCTCGAGCACATCGGGCGGACGTCGGGGGAGCGGCGCTTCGTCGTCCTGGAGATCGTCGAACGCGACGCTGAGTCGTTCATCGTGGCATCCGGCTTCGGGACCCGTTCCCAGTGGTATCGCAACGTCAGCGCCGACCCCGCCGTACGGGTGACATTCATGGGTCGAGCGGCACAGCCGGCTCAGGCGGAGCTGCTCTCCCCGGACGAGAGCCAAGAGATCCTTGCCCGTTACGCCGAGAAGCACCCCGGCGCGTGGGCGATGCTCCAGCCGGTCATGGAGGAGCTCAACGACGGCGACCTCGAGGGCGGTCTCCCGCCCCTCGTGCGCTTCGTCCTGACCTGAGCCGAGATCGGCCGGTCCTCGTCCCTCCGAGCTCAGCCGTGCACGCTGACCGTGATGCCCAGGGAGGTGAAGATCCGGTCCCGCTCGGTGAGGAGAGATCCGTCGTCATCGGATGCGCCGAGAGCCAGAAGCGCATCGATCCCGAAGCCGACGTCGTGGTCCGCGGCACGCTCCCGCGCCTTCTCGACGCTGAGGTGTAGGTCGTGGATGGCTTCGTCGGTGCGGCCGAGATCGGCCAGGGCGAGACCACGCACCCGGTGGAGCAGCGGGACCCAGGGGTCCGTGTCCGGAACCGACGCCAGCACCATGTCGGCCTGCGACAGTGCGATTCTCGGGTCACCGCAGAGCTGGTGGGCCTCGGCCACGAGAGCTTCGGCGTAGCGCGCCGACCCGGGCTCTCCGGCGGAGACGAAGCCCTCGCGGGCCTTCTCCAGATGCTCCAGTGCCGAGTCGAGGTTGCCGTCTCGCGCGTCCAGCCGGGCCAGCAACGTGTCTCCGAATGCGATCTCGCCCACCTGGCCGGTCGCCTGCCAGACCGGCATCGCGTCGGAAAGGAGGGAGTGAGCCCCGCCGTCGTCGCCTTGGTCGATCAGCAGCTCGGCGAGGTTTGCCTGCTGGGTGGCAGCGTTCCAGCGGTCACCGGCGGCGAGGAAGGACTCCAGCGCCTTGCGGTAGTTGTCCGCGGCTGCGGTCCAGTTGCCCTGGAAGTAGGCCCGTCCGCCAAGTCCGACGTAGGTGTGGGCAAGCTCCACTCGATCGCCCAGATCGGAGAGCCAGGTGAGGGCGGGCTCGGAACGGGCGGGTCCCTCCAGATTCCCCGTTGCCAGGTCGACAGCGTCGAGTACGCGAAGGGCGAAGGCCCGGGTGCGGGTCTCATTGCACTCGGTGGCCACCTCCTCGGCCTCCTCCACCCAGCGGACCGCATCCTTCGGGCGACCTTGCATGTACCGGGCCCAGCCGTAGCGGGCGAGCAGACGCGACCTCATCTGCTGCGCCTCTCGGGAGGTGTCACCCTCGAGCGCACGGATCCCGTGCGACAGAGTGGCCAGGGCGTGGCTGAGGTCGCCCTTGCGCTCGAGGACGCGAGCGGTCCGGAGCAGCAGCCCGGCTCGCTTGAGAGGGTCGGAGCCGAACAGTCGACGCGCCGAGGCGAAGGCGTCCGCGGCGTTCTCGAACTCGCCGAGCATGTAGTTGACGTCGCCGAGCGACTCCCAGGCCTGCGCCTTCGAGGGCGCACCGAGCTGGGAGACGTGGGAGCTTGCGGTGATGGCGCGGCGGTAGGCGGTACCGGCTTCCTCGAGGGCATAGCTCGATCGCGCCGACTCGGCGGCCTGCATGGAGAACTCCCACGCCTGGCGGAACTGTCCGGCTGCCAGGTGGTGGATCGACAGGATTCCGGCCGAATCGTTCACGCGGTCGCCTGCTCGGCGCTCGATGGACTCGGCGGCCCGTGAATGGAGCCGGGAGCGGACGGAGTAGGGCAGACCCTCGTATGCGGCCTCACGGAGGATCTGATGCTCGAAGGTGTACGTGTTCGCATCGGTCTGGCTGAGGAACTCGGCGAGCGGTGCGAAGTCGGGTTCAGGGGCGTCCGGGTCCAGGACGTCGCGCAGCAGGTCGACGTCGACGTCGAAGCCCAGGACGGCCGCCGAGCGGAGCAGTCTTCGGTCGACAGGGGAGAGGCGGTCGACGTGAGCCGCGGCGAGCTGCTCCAACGAGGCCGGGAGCTCGTCGACGTCGGCCCCCGCGGCAACCGCGGCGATGATCTCCCGCAAGTACATCGGGTTGCCCTCGGCTCGGCGCACGACCGCCTCCAGTCGGTGCGGGGCGATGGGCCGCTGCCGGGTCCGGTCCATCAGCAGCTCGAGGGCAGCCTCGTCACTGAGCGGGCCAAGATAGATGGTCATCGCGTCCATGACCTCGGGGAAGTGCGATGCCTGCCCCTGCCCCTGACTTGCCGTGGTGGCGACCACCAGCATCCAAGGGTGCTCCGGGACGAGGACCGCAAGCGCGTTGAGCAGGTCGACCGAGGCCGAGTCGACCAGCCGGATGTCCTCGACGCAGAGCAGGGTGGCTCGAGTCAGGGCGGCACCGAGGAAGTCGCAGACGCTCTCCTCGAGGCGTGGCTTGCGGAACTTGCCGTCCAGAGCGGCCACTTCGGGTGTCTCCGGAAGCGTCAGGCCACCGGCGATGCCGATGAGCGGGATCCACGGCCTCAGGTGCGGGGCGCACGCGTCGACAGCCTGCTCGATCGCGTTCGTGAGGGTGGCCTCGTCCGCACCGTAGGGAAGCCCGAGAGCTGAGCGCAGGATGCGTCGGAACGGCGCGTAGGGAGTCGCCGAGGTGTAGGTCTCACCGATGACGCGGATGATCTCCGCATCGGCGCCGTCGCAGAGCTCGTCGATGAGCCGTGACTTGCCCATGCCCCGCTCGCCCATGACCTCGACGAGGCGGCCCTTGCCCTGCCTGGCGTCCTCGAGCGCGTCGCGGAGCTGGGTCATCTCCCGATCGCGCCCGAAGAGGGTGCTGCTGGCTTGGGGTCGGGCAGCCTCGATGGGCCTGCCCACGGCAAGGGTGACGATCGGCTCGCTCTTCCCCTTCGCCATGAACGGCGGCAGCTCGGTCACCTCGAACGCCGCCGTGCGGGACGCCGCCAGAACGTCGGGGAGCGCACGCAGCTGGCCGGGATCGGCCGACGCCATCACTCGCGCGGCGAGGTTCACGCAGTCCCCGGCCACCGAGTAGACCCGTCGCTCGCGGGTGCCGTAGTTACCAGCGAAGACCCGTCCGTGGTTGACGCCCCCACGGAGCGTGAGCCGGGTGGGGACGTCCATGATCTCCCGGAGCGCGGACAGCACCCTGGCCTCGTCATCGCCGCTCACCCGGGGAGCGCCGGAGACCACGATGAGCTTGCCTCCGTCGGCGTCGACGTCGGTGGAGAGCAGTGAGATCCCTTGGGCGGCCACCACCTCCTGGGTCCGGCCCAGCACGGTCCGAAGCTCCGCGACCAGTGCGCCTGGGTCGCCCTCCGCCATGATCTGGCTGACGCCCTTGAACTGGACGAACCCCACGGCGACGTGGCGATGCTCCGGAGCCACCTCTCCGCCGAGCAGGTGCTCGCGCAGCTGCGGATCCACCGCCTGCGCGATCACCTCGTTGTGAGCCTCGTAATGGGCGAAGGGGGGAGCCTCGGGGGCGTCAATGGGGATGGAGAGCAGGAAGCCGTCGCCGCGTTCCCCGCCTACCGACCCTTGGGCAAGCTCGTAGACGGTCTCGGGCGAGACGACGATCTCGCCGCGCTCGGCCACCTTCTCCATCGAGGTGACCCAGCTGGCGGCGGGCCCGGTGACGATCAGCTCCCGGATCGGCGTGCGAGCGAGGATGAGGTCGACGTTCCCGGTGTGGATGCCGATGGAGATCCCGAGATCCACCCGACCCGCCGAGGTCTTCAGCCGACCTATCCGGGAGATGGTCTGCTGCATCGCCTGGGCGGCGTGGCAGGCGCGTGCCGCGTGAGGCCCCCCGGAGAAGAGAAGCAGCACCGCGTCGCCGCCCCACTTGAGCAGCTGGGCCCCGTAGGCGTAGGCCCGGGAGAGCAGCTCCTCGAACGTGGAGTTGAGGATGTCGCCCATCTCCTCGGCGCCGGCTTTGCCGGACGACGCGAGACGCTCAGTGAGCGCGGTGAAGCCGGAGATGTCGGCGAAGACGAGGGTCCCCTCGACCTCGCGGTGCTCCACCTCCGGGCTCTCGGCGAGCCACTCAGGGACCAGGTGAGGAACGTACGGCTGCAGCACCCGAACGGGCGCCGCAGCCGTATCGCTTGGACCGAGAGTGGTGCTCACGACCCGATCGTTCCAGGAACTCGACAATCGGGCGAGTCACCCTTCAGTTGGTGAGCCGAGGATCGCCTGCCGGGGCGAAGATGACCAGCGTGCTGCGCCAACTGCTTTGCACGCAGGGGAAGTCGGTCACCGCGAGGTCATCCCAGTCGCCGTCGCCGTCGCCGTCCTCGTCGGTGTACGCGTATCCGCCGAGGCCGTTGGTCTGCAAGTAGCTCAGCAGGGTCCGGCACGTGGGCAGCACACCCTCGAACTCGTTGTTCGTAGCGTTCCACGCGGCGGAACCGATCTGACCGGTGGAGTCGACTGCGTAGAACTTCTTGGGCGCTCCCCAGCAGGCAGTGTTGCTCGAGGTGTCTTCGGTGATCGTCTTGCTACCCGCGTTGGTGATGTCCACGAACAGAATGCTGTTCGCGCCCTGGGACTGGCACGAGAGGACGCCGGGCAGGCTCGCCAGACCCATCGTGAGAGAGCTCCCCGACGTTGCGGACGTTGAGCTGACCTTGAAGTCCGAGAGCGTGTGGGAGCAGGATGAGCCCGAGCAGGCGGTGGTGCTTCCGATCCCGATCACCACGCTGGGGGGCGGCGCGATCTGTACCGCGTGCTCGTTGGGATCGGTGATGTCGTGCTGGACCGCAGCGGAGATCTGGATGCCGCTCCCGTCCGGGGTGAAGACCCCGCCTGAGGTTGTCCCGCCCTGAGTGAAGGTGCCGCTGGCGGTCGGCGTGGCCTTGATCGGCACGTCGATGTAGTCGCCCGGCCAGAGCCCCTCCTTCGTTCCAGGGATCTTGTCGGCATTGATGGTGATCGTTCTGTTGTTCACCTCGACGGACCAGGACAGGTCTGCACCGTTCTTCGCCTTCCTTCCGTCGGCGCCCTCCTGGACAAGGGTCGACCCGGCAACCGAGACGGAGCCGAAGGCGGCCGGAAGAATGATCTGCGCCTTGTCAATGGCCTGCTGGACCTTTGTGCCTCCGACGCTGGAGCCGTCCTTGGCGTTGATCCTGAGTGTCAGGGTTCCGTCGACATTGGTGTAGAGGAAGTCTGCGCCGGCGTTCTGATTCGTGACAGTGAAGAACGCCAGGCCTTGGTCGGCCTTACCCCCCACCGGACGACGTGGCAGCCGCCGGCCCGGCGACGAGCAAGGCGCTGATGGTCGCCAGGACCCCCACGATCGCGATCAGACCGGATGTCCGGCGAAGACGCGCACGAAGCTTCATGTTTGATTCCCCTGCTGTCGCTCTACCAGGCGCCAAAGGTGACCACACGGTTGCGGTCGGACCCCCCCAGGCCCTGAACTTCCCCCAGTCCCCCCAGCTGATGAGCCGAGGTGAACCTGTCACTTGCCATATCGGGCAAGAGACCGGACCTAGAGGTTTCCCCCACCCCTAAGTACCTGCTGAGGTTACCCATGTCTGCTTAGTCAGGACAATGCTTGGCAGGTAAAACCACGCTGTGGATAGGTATTGCTCGTTGAGGTCCCGCATCGGCTGTATCGGTAGCCAGTTGGAGACCAATCGGGGATCAAACGCACCCCGGCTCGGCTTGACACCCCTAGCGGGGCCGTTGAGGCTTACTTCCCATATCAGTCGTGGGGGCAGACCGAGGGGTGGGTCCGGGGACGTGAGGATGTTGGCGCCGGTGCGCCAGGGCGCAGGCACGCGTAGTCCTGAACGCGTCGGGTGCTGGCCCACCGATCAGGCGCGGATCGAGGGGACTGGCCGGGATGGCGACTAGGGTCTCCCGCGGTCGCTCGATCGTGACTGCCTTCGCGTTGAACCGCTACACCGACGAGGCGCTCGCCGTCATGGGGACCATCATCATCGTTGAGCAGGTCTCCGATGCCCGCTGGATCGCGGCGTTGGTGATCTCACGGCTCCTCCCCATCGCCGTGTTGTCGCCGGTCATCGTCTCCTTCGCCCATCACCGGGACCAGAGGTGGGTGCTCAAGGTGAGTGCCCTGGTGACGGTGGCTGCGTCGCTCTTCCTGGCCCTCGACACGCTCCGGGAGAAGCCCAACCCGTTGCTGGTCGTGGTCTTGATCGGCGTCGCGGCCTTCTTCGCCGCACCGGTCAAGCCTGCGGCGGGACGGATCCTGGCCAGTACTGTGCGCGAGGACAAGATGTTGGAGGCGTCAGGTCTCTTCGGCCGGGTCGAGCCCGGGAGTCTGCTTGTGACCCCGGTCGTCGTGAGCCTCCTGCTGATCTTGCCTCGGGGTGAAGCCGTCACCTACGTCTCCGTGGCTGTCGCGTCGACGTTCCTTCTCGTGCTGTCCTTCGGGCGGCCCCGGTCCAACTTCGATGCGGGGGCATCCGAGCAGGAGAGCATCACCTATCGGATCCTTTCCTCGGCGCGACTGATCCTCAGCGTCCGCGAGTCGCGGACATACCTCGCGACCCGGGGCTTCACCCGGTTCGGCTACGGCGCGGCCATCGTTCTGCTAGCCCTGGTGCCGGAGCGGGTCGGCGCCCAAGCGGACGCGGTCGCCTATCTCCACGGGGCTCTGGGTCTCGGCGCGCTGGTCGGACTGTTGTTGGCGTCCTTCCTGGCATGGAAGAGCGACGCCGTCGTGGTCGCGTTCGCCGTGATCGCCCTCGGAGCCACCTTCGAGCTGCTGGCATTCCGACAGACACTTACGGCGGCGCTCTTCGCCATGGCCATCATCGGCGGCTCCAGCCTGATCCTTCACTACGTCACAGAGGGGGCCATCCACCGCAGCCTGCCGCATATGGCGTCCGCGATGGCGCTGGGCGTCACCGAGTCGCTCACCGCCGCGGGGCTTCTCGTCGGGGGCCTCTCCGTGCCGTTTCTTGTGTGGGCGGTGGGTTACGAGGGCGCCTGCGTCGTCACCGCTGGTGTTGTCCTCGTCGGTGTCGCGGTCTACATCCCGAGTCTGATTCGCTCCAGCGCGGGAGCGTCCGAGCGACGCAACCGTGCCAGGCCGGTCGTCGAGGCCCTGCAGAAGTGCCAGCAGCTGCGCGACCTGTCCGTCGATGAGCTGGTCAACCTGGCGGAGGCCAGCGAGGCGATCACGGTGCCGCGGGGAGCCCTGGTCGTCGGCGAAGGCGAGGAGGCGGACGCCGTCTACGTGATCGACGAGGGGTCCTTCGCGGTGCACGTAGTCGGCCAGGATGCAAGCAAGACCGGTCGGCTCGTCACGCTCAAGAGCGGCAACCTCTTCGGCGAGATCGGGGTGCTCTCCCGCAGCCGCAGGATCGCCAGCGTGGTCGCGGACACCGAGAGCACCCTGATCAAGATCCCAGCCGACTCCTTCGTGAACACGCTCACGGCCGACCTCGGTGTCGCCACGGTCATCTACGAGGGGCTCGACAAGAGACTGCACGAGTCGCGCCCCGACGCGGTGGCTCCGCATCTCGACGCCGAGACCGGGATCGTGACGACGGAGGACTGACCGGCGGTTCGCTGCCTGCTAGCCTCCTACGTCGTTCGGCGACACCGTTCGGCCGGAACCGATCAGGGGGATCAAGATGGCAGACCAGAACGAGCCAGTGTGGCGCGCACCCGAGGGGCCGGGCGCCCAGGCTGCAGAAGTCCCGACCGAGTTCGTGATCCGCGGGCTCTTCTTCGCGTTGTTCGCCGTGGTCGCGGGCTCCGTGATCGCCATCGTCCTGTGGGATCTCGGGGTCGTCGCCTCGATTTCCAGCTTCATCATCGCGATCGGGGCGTTCTACCTGTACGTGAAGGGCGCGGGTTCCGCGCCGCGCAAGGGGATGGTGCCCTTGCTGCTCCTCATCCTCATAGGCGTCGTCGCGTCCTTCTTCGCTCTCGTGGCGAACGACCTGTGGAGGGCATTCCCCCAGATCGTTCAGCCCGGCATCGAGTCGCGCTTGACCTTCGTGTCCGACAACGTGTTCAACCCGAGCGTTCTCCGGTTCTACGAACACGACGCGTTCTGGTACTCCCTCTTCGCCGTGCTGGGCATCTTCGGGGTCTTCCGACGACTGATCCGTCGTTGATCAGGCACCGAGCCGCCGTTCGAGCGGCTCGCCACCGGGTGTCTGAGCTCAGCTGAGGGAGCCGAGGGCGGAGCGGAGCCGCTTCGACGCGTCGGCCGCCACTTCACTGAGGTCGGCCTCGGACATCGACAGCATCGCTTCGGGGTCGAAGGCCTCCACCAGCGTCTCGGTGTCGCTGAGCGCGCGGACCACCACGTTGCAGGGAAGCATGGCCGCGATCGAGGGGTCGAGCGAGATCGACTTGTAGGCCAGCGGGGGACGGCAGGCGCCGAGGATGGTCTCGCGGGGGATGTCGACGTCCATCTTCGTCTTCAGGGTCTTGGACAGGTCGATCTCGGTGAGCACTCCGAAGCCGTGCTCGGCCAGAGCCGCCTTGACCGCGTCGACGGTGTCGTCGTAATCGCGGACCAACGTCGTGCTGAAGGTGTACTTCATCGGGATCCTCCGTGGTCTCCTCGGGCGCGGAACAGTTCGCAATGGTGGTAACGCCCGAATGTCCGGTCATATTCCGCACACGTGGACCCTCTCACGGGCGCGACAGGGCGGCGAGCAGCTCCATGACGCCGTCGGGGCCCGCCACGGCGATGTCCGCCAGCTCGAGAAGGGCTCCCTCCTCGTCCGACGCGGAGCACACCAGGAGGCCGGCCAGTCCGCCTCGCCGCAGTTCCGCCACGGCCTCGAACGCCGGGATGTCACCCAGGTCGTCACCGATGAAGACGACGGCGGCGGGGGCAAGCTCGGCGACGAGCTCGCGTACGGCGGTGCCCTTGTCATGCCCGGAGGCGCGGAACTCGAGCACGTAGCGCCCCGGTTCGGCAATGAGCCCCCAGCGTTCCGCAGCCGGTTGTAGCACCGCGCGGATCCGGTCCAACGCGCCGGCAGGGTCGTCCATCCGCCGCGTGTGCACGGCCAGGGCAAGCCCCTTGTGCTCCACGATCGCGGTGGTGGCTCCGGCCGAGGACAGCAGGATCGGCAGCTCGCCCTCGAGGCCGGCGAGGCCCGCCGGGACCGGCGCGGACACGACCCCCTCGGCGGAGGTCCAACGCTGCGCGCCGTACTGCCCGCGGACCTGCAGGGAGCACCCCCGACCGGCCAGGTCGGCGGCGAGCTCATCCAGTCTTCCGAGCCCCACGGCCTGACGTGCCGGCCGCCCGGTGACGACGGCGATGTCGTGCACCAGTGTCGCCACGGAGAGCAGCACGTCGCGGGCGCGGGGATGGATCACAGCCTGAGCCGGGTCGTCGACGATGGGCGCCAGCACGCCGTCGTAGTCCAAGCAGAGCAGCACCGGGCCGGGGGAGCCGAGGACCGACTCCAGGCGTTGATCCGCATCCGTCACGAGCCGCTGCATGGGACAACCTTCCCATCGTGTTTCGGCTCTCCGATAGCGTCGTCTTGGAACCGAGGCAGGTGAGACCGCATGAGTGGCAGTCAGTTCGATCTTCTGATCGTGGCGAATCGGCTGCCTGTGGACCGGGTCGAGGAAGAGGACGGCACGGTTCGTTGGCAGCGGTCGCCCGGTGGCCTGGTCACCGCGCTCGAGCCGATCCTTCAGGAGCAGGGCGGCGCCTGGATCGGATGGGACGGCGGGGCTGACAGCGTGCCCGAGCCCTTCGAGGCCGACGGCGTGCACCTGGAGCCGGTCCCGTTGACCAGAGTCGAGCTCGAGATCTACTACGAGGGCTTTTGCAACGACACGCTGTGGCCGCTCTACCACGACGTCATCTCGCAGCCTCAGTTCCACCGCAGCTGGTGGGACGCGTACCGGCGGGTGAATCGCCGATTCGCGGAGGCCGCTGCCGACCGCGCCGCGCCGGGGGCGCTGGTGTGGGTGCACGACTACCAGCTGCAGCTGGTGCCTCAGATGCTTCGTGAGCTGCGTCCCGATCTTCGGATCGGCTTCTTCCTGCACATCCCGTTCCCGCCGAAGGAGCTCTTCACCCAGGTCCCGTGGCGACGGCAGATCCTTCAAGGGCTCCTGGGCGCCGATCTCATCGGCTTCCAGCGGTCGGGAGGCGCCTCGAACTTCCTCCACCTCATCCGCAGCAAGCTGGGCTACCCCACGAGCCGAGGCACCGTTCGGCTGCCCGACGGGCGGGTGGCCAAGGTCGGGTCGTACCCGATCTCGATCGACAGCGCTCAGGTCAGCTCGCTGGCGCGGAGCGAGGGGGTGCAGCGGCGGGTCAAGCAGATCCGCGAGGAGCTCGGCAACCCGCGCTACATCCTGCTCGGAGTGGACCGGCTGGACTACACCAAGGGGATCCCCAATCGGCTCCGCGCCTTCGGCGAGCTGATCGAAGACGCCGAGATCGACGCATCCGAAGCCGTCTTCGTCCAGTACGCCACTCCGTCTCGGGAGCGGATCGAGAGCTACCGCCAGCTCCGCGGCGAGATCGAGCGCACGGTGGGGCGCATCAACGGGGAGAGCGGTGCCCTCGGTCGGCAGGCCATCTCCTACCAGCACCAGTCACTCGCGCGGGCCGAGCTGGTCGCGATGTACCAGGCGGCTGACGTGATGGTGGTGACGCCGCTGCGCGACGGGATGAACCTTGTCGCCAAGGAGTACGTCGCCAGCCGGATCGCCGACGACGGAGCCCTCGTCCTCAGCGAGTTCGCCGGTGCCGCAGACGAGCTGCGGCAGGCGTTCATGGTCAACCCCCATGACATCGACGGGATGAAGGCGACCCTGCTCATCGCGATGCGCTCGGGAGAGCGCGACCTCGCCCGCAGGATGCGGGCGATGCGCCGCATCGTTCGCGAGAACACCGTCGGGGTCTGGGCCCGGCGTTTCCTGGCCGACATCCAGGAGCGCGAGTAGCCCCCGTTGCCGGCGTTGCTCAGATCCAGTGGCGGAACCAGATGCGTTGGAGCCACTGGGCGTTGGTGAGCAGCTGGTCGGTATAGATCGGCCAGAACCACGCGAAGTTCGCGGTCACCAGCAGCACCACTGACCCGACGACGGCCGAACCCCAGGCGCGGCGGGTGTCGGCGGCATCGGGTGCTCCGAGGATCCTCCCGAGCGTGAGGGTCAGCGCGATGAGGGTGAAGGGCAGCATCTCGATGGCGTAGAAGATGAAGATCGGACGCTGGTCGTACTGGAACCAGGGGACCCACGCGGCGAGGAAGCCGACGACCGCGAGCCCGAAGCGCCAGTCCCTGCGGGCGATCCAGCTGTACAGGCCGTAGAGGAGAGCCGGGACCCCGGCCCACCACAAGGCGGGGGTGCCGAGGAGCAGCACCTGCCTGAGGCAGGTGGACCCGGCGGCCGCGGTGCAACCGTCCACGCCGGGCTGGATGTTCGACTGGATAGAGACGCCCACAGGGCGGTCGAGGATCGGCCAGCCCCAGGGGCTGGACTGGTAGATGTGCGTGGCGTCGTTCAGGAACTCGGTGTGGAAGTTGAAGACGGCCTCGTGGAAGTGCCAGAGGTCGCGCAGCCCTCGTAGCAGTTGGGGGAAGAACCCGTGTGTCTGCGTGGTGACGTAGCTTCCCCAGTACTCGGTGTACTGAGTGTTCGCCAGGGCTTGCTCGTACTCTTTGTAGTGGACGATCAACCCTGTCCAGGTCGCCACGTAGACCACGAGAGCGACGACAACCAGGTAGAAGAACGCGGGGATCGCTTCGACCAACACCGACTTGGCGAGCCAGCGGCGCACGCCGACGGCACGGCGCGCGCCGGCGTCCCAGAAGAGGACGACCAGCCCTGAGGCCGCGAGCACGTACAACGCCGACCACTTGCTGCCCACCGCTAGGCCGAAGGTGATACCGGCCAAGAGCCGATACGGCCGGTAGAGCAGCAGCGGTCCCAGTCTCGGTGGGGCTGCGCCGACGGGAATGGCGCGGGCCAGGCGCTCCCGGGACCAGTCGCGGTCCATCACCAGGAGGTGCACGGCGAGCAGGGTGAAGAAGGCCACGAAGATGTCGAGCAGAGCCAGCCGGGACAGCACGAACTGCAGTCCATCGAAGGTCAGCAGCAGCCCGCCGATTCCCGCCAGCAACATCGAGCCGGTGAGTCGGCGCAGGAGCCGGATCAGCACCATGATCATGAGCGTCCCGATGATCGCGCTCGGGATTCGCCAGCCAGTCGGGTTCATCCCGAAGATCAACTCGCTCAGCCCGATCAGGTACTTCCCGACCTGGGGATGCACCACCATGCTCGCGGTGTGGGTGAACTGGTCGTAGATGTGGCCGGCAAGGATCTGCTTGTCCGCCCCGTCGACATAGGTGGTCACGTAGCCGTGATTCACCAATGACCAGGCGTCCTTGGCGTAGTAGGTCTCGTCGAAGGAGAACTCCCGCGGAGTCCCGATGTGCCAGAAGCGAAGGAACCCGCCGAGCGCGGTGATGCCCAGGGTGACCAGCCAGCCCGTCCACCGGGACTCCTGTTGCGCGATCGGCATCAGGCGGCGACGTGCGCTGGGGACGGCCCGTCGGTCTGCGGTCCGGGACAGTCCCATGGTGCGCTGGGCGGTCTCGGTCACCGGGTCACTCTAGCCAGGGCCTGAACGCCCCCCATCAAGGCGCACTCGTTGTCGCTGAGTTCCTGTGTACGTGGGCCGAGCGGTCTCGGGTTGGCGCGATGGCCGTCCCTGTTGCGGGGGTCAGGTCCAACTTCGGAACCACATGCGTTGCAGCAGTTCGGTGTGGGTCATCACCTGGTAGGCGAAGATCGGCCAGAACCAGATGAAGTTGACCACGACCAGGAGAACCATCGCTCCGACGGCGGAGGCCCCCAGCGTCCTGCGCACCTCGGAGGCGTCGCGTGGTCCGAGGACCCGGCCGAGTGTGAGGGTCAGCGCCAGGATCGTGAACGGCAGCAGCACGCTGGTGTACCAGAGGTAGATCTGACGCTGGTCATACATGAACCAGGGGAGCCAGCCGGCGAGGAAGCCGACGACCGCGACCCCGAACCGCCAGTCCCGACGGGCGATCCAGCTGTAGCCGGCGTAGACGAGTGCCGGTATGCCGGCCCACCACAGGGCCGGCGTGCCCAGGATCCACTGCTGCCTGAGGCAGGTGGATCCGACAGCTGCGGTGCAGCCGTCGACCCCTGGCGGGATGTCGTTCTGGAACGCGACGAGGATCGGGCGGTGCAGCACCGGCCAGCTCAAGGGGTTCGACGCGAAGGTCTGGGGGACTCCGTTGAGCGACTCGGTGTGGAAGTTGTAGAGAGCCTCGTGGTAGTGCCAGAGGTCGCGCAGTGCCCGGATGAGCTGGGGGAAGAAGCCGTGGGTCTCCGTGGTCACGTAGCTTCCCCAATAGGCGGTGTACCCGGAGTTCGCCAGGGCTTGCTCGTACTCCTTGTAGTGGATCAGCAGGCCGGCCCAGGTCGCGACGTAGACGATGAGGCCGACGCCCACCAAGTAGAGGAACGCCGGGATCGCGTCGACCAGCACCGACTTGGTGAACCAGTGCCGTACGCCGATCGCATGGCGGGCACCGGAGTCCCAAGCGACGACCATCAGGCCGAAGGCGGCCAGGACGAACAGCGCCGACCATTTGCTCCCCACGGCCAGCCCGAAGGTGGCACCGGCCAGGAGCCGGTACGGCCGGTAGAGCATCAGGGGCCCCCACTTCGGCGGGGGCGCGCCGATGGGTATCGCCTCGGCCAGGCGTCTTCGAGACCAGTCCCGGTCCATGATCAGCAGGTGCACGGCGAGGAGGCTGAAGAACGCCACATAGATGTCGAGGAAGGCGAGCCGGGAGAGCACGAACTGCAGTCCGTCGAACGTCATCAGCACACCGGCGATGCCGGCAAGCAGCATCGAGCCGGTGATCCGGCGGACGAACCGGATCATCAGCATGATCATCAAGGTGCCGATGACCGCGCTGCTGATGCGCCAGCCGATCGGGTTCATTCCGAAGATGAGCTCACTGAGCCCGATCAGGTACTTCCCGACCTCGGGGTGCACCACCTGGCTCGCGGTGTTGGTGTACTGGTCGTAGAGGTGGCCGGCGAGGATCTGGTCGTTGGCGCCGTCGAGGTATGTCGTCACGTAGCCGTGGTTCATCAACGACCAGGCGTCTTTGGCGTAGTAGGTCTCGTCGAAGGCGAAGACCCACGGGTCACCGATACGCCAGAAGCGGAGGACCCCGGCGACCGCGGTGATGGCCAGGGTGACCAGCCAGCCCACACGCCGGGATTCCTGCTGGATCACGGGCATGAGACGACGACGCGCGCTTGGAATGGCCCGTCCATCCGCGGTCCGGGACAGTCCCATGGTGCGCTGGGCGGTCTCGGTCACCGGCTCACTGTAGCCAGCACGGCCGGTGAATCCGGTGATCTACGCGTGTCAGACTGCCCGCATGTTGATCCTCGCCGCAACGCCGATCGGCAGAGCAGACGACGCCTCCCCCCGGCTCGCCGCGGCGCTCACGACCGCCGACGTGGTCGCCGCCGAGGACACCCGCCGAGTACGCCGGCTGGCACAGGATCTGGGGGTCTCCATCGGCGGTCGTGTGGTGTCGTACTTCGAGGGCAACGAGTCGGAGCGGACCGTTCAACTCGTCGGTTTTCTCGAGGAGGGGCTCACCGTGTTGTTGGTCACGGACGCGGGGATGCCGTCGGTGTCCGACCCGGGCTACCGCCTGGTCGCGGCCTGCGTCGAGCTGGGCCTTGCGGTGACGGTGATCCCCGGGCCGAGCGCGGTCCTGGCGGCCCTCGCGGTCTCGGGGCTCCCCGTCGACCGCTTCTGCTTCGAGGGCTTCCTGCCGCGCAAGGCGGGTGAGCGGTCCCGGCGGCTCGCGGGCCTGCGCGAGGAGAGTCGCACCATGGTCTTCTTCGAGGCACCACGCCGTGTGCAGGCCGCCTTGTCGTCCATGGCCGAGGCCTTCGGCGGCGATCGCCGTGCCGCCCTCTGTCGTGAGCTCACCAAGACCCATGAGGAGGTACGGCGCGGCACGCTGGACCACTTGGTGCACGGGGCCGGCGACGTCCGCGGGGAAGTGACCATCGTGGTCGAGGGGTCCACCGGACCCGTCGTCGACCTCGAGGTGGCGGTGGAGCAGGTTGCGGCCCTGGAGAAGTCGGGACTCAGCCGTCGCGACGCGGTCGCCGAGGTAGCCGAGCGCTTCGGCGTCTCCCGCCGCGATGTCTATGAGAGGGCCCACCGTGACCAGGCCACCCGCTCCTGAGCCGTTGCCGGCGCCGGTCGTCGACAACCACTGCCACATCGACATCAGCGGCACCGACCCCGCCGTGGCGATCGCGGAGGCGAGTGCTGTCGGCGTACCGCGGATCGTCCAGATCGGCTGTGACGTGGCTGCCGCCGAGTGGGCGGTTGACGCGGCGGGCCGCCACCCCGAGCTGGTGGCCGGCGTGGCGCTGCATCCCAACGAGGCCGCCCGACTGGGCGGTGACTGGGAGGCGGCGATGGCGCGGATCGAGCAGCTCGCTGCCGAGCCGGTCGTACGCGCGGTCGGGGAGACCGGGCTTGACTACTTCCGCACCGGTGCGGACGGCCGGCCGTTGCAGCATGCTTCGTTCCGTCGCCACATCGCGCTCGCGAAGCAGCTGGGCAAGACCTTGGTGATCCACGACCGGGACGCCCACGACGACATCCTGGCGATCCTCGACGAAGAGGGAGTCCCGCAGCGGGTGGTCATGCACTGCTTCTCCGGCGACGCCGACTTCGCCCGGGCCTGCCTGGACCGGGGCGCCTGGCTGTCGTTCGCGGGCACCGTCACCTTCAAGAACGCGCCGCATCTGCGCGAGGCGTTGAGGGTGGCGCCACGCGACCGCGTGCTCGTCGAGACCGACGCTCCGTACCTCACGCCGATGCCGTACCGGGGGCGCCCGAATGCGTCCTACCTCATCCCGCTCACGGTTCGGTCGATGGCCGAGACGCGCGGCGACGACCTCGAGGCCCTCTGCCGAGCGATCGACGAGAACACCGACGCGGCATTCGGGGGGCCGTGGCCAGGGTCTGCCCCAGGGTCTGCCCCAGGGTCTGCTCGGTACGCTCGGTGAGTGATGACCCAGGGTGAGTCCACGGGCCCGCGCCTGCTCGGACCCGCCGATGTCCGCGCCCTGGCCGATCGCCACGGGATCCGCCCGACCAAGCAGCGAGGCCAGAACTTCGTCATCGACGCCAACACCGTCCGTCGGATCGTGCGTTCCTCGGGTGTCACCGCCGACGACCAGGTGCTGGAGGTCGGGCCGGGGCTCGGCTCGCTGACCCTGGCATTGCTGGAGAGCGGAGCCTCGGTCACCGCGGTCGAAGTGGATCCGGCGCTGGCGGCGGCACTCCCCGGCACGGTCGCCGAGTTCGCGGGGGAGGCCGTCTCGCGGCTTCGGGTGGTCGAGGCTGACGCGATGCGGGTCACCGAGATACCCGGTCCCGCCCCGACCGCACTGGTCGCCAACCTGCCGTACAACGTGGGGGTCCCGGTCCTGCTGCATCTGCTGGCTCTGCTGCCTTCGCTGCGTACGGGACTGGTGATGGTGCAGGCCGAGGTGGCCGATCGGCTTGTCGCCGGCCCGGGGTCGCGCACGTACGGGGTGCCGTCGGTGAAGGCAGCGTGGTTCGGAACGGTGCGGCGAGCGGGCTCTGTTGGCCGGAACGTCTTCTGGCCGGTGCCGAACGTGGACTCCGGTCTGGTGGCCTGGACCAGGGGCCGGCCGCCGACGGACCGGGTGGCGCGCGAGGCCGTCTTCAGGCTCGTGGACGCCGCTTTCGCCCAGCGGCGCAAGACGCTGCGTACCGCCCTGCGGGCCGTGTTCCCGATCGGGCCGCTCGACGCGGCCCTGGCCGCGACCGCGATCGACCCGTCGATCCGTGGGGAGCAGTTGGCCGTGGAGGACTTCGCCCGTCTCGCCGAGGCGTTGGAGCATGCGGGAGCCGACCATGGGTGAGCGTCGTGTCATCGTCTCGGCCCCGGCGAAGATCAACCTGTACCTGGGAGTCGGCCCGCGCCGGGACGACGGCTTCCACGACCTGGCCACGCTCTACCAGGCGGTCGGCCTCTACGACGAGATCACCGTGTCCGCCGCGGACGCCGACCTGGTCCGCGTGGTGGGCCATGGGGTCGACGTCAGCGAGGTTCCCGCCGACGAGAGCAACATCGCGATGCGAGCCGCACGCCTCCTGGCGGAGGCCCACGGGTTGGACCGCTCCGTGGAGATCCTGATCGACAAGAGCATCCCCGTCGCCGGCGGCATGGCGGGGGGAAGCACCGACGCGGCAGCGACCCTCCTGGCGTGCGACGTTCTGTGGGACCTGCATCTGGCCCGCGAGGAGCTGATCGAGCTCGCCGCCGCGCTCGGCAGCGATGTCCCGTTCTGCCTGGTGGGAGGGACCGCCCTCGGTTCGGGACGTGGAGAGATGGTCACTCCGGTGATGGAGCGCGGGAAGTACTGGTGGGTGATCATCCCCGAGGATGATGGGTTGGCCACCGCTGAGGTGTACGCAGCCTTCGACCGGATCAACGCCGACCGGGTGGTGCCCGCCCCGCATGTCCCCGAGCAGATGCTTGCTGCCTTGCGTTCCGGGGACTCCGACCTGGTCGGCGACTGGCTCGGCAACGACCTGCAGGGCCCGGCGCTGAGCCTGCGGCCCGAGCTGTCGGACGTGCTGCAGGCGGGGCTGGACTCGTCCGCCCACGGCGCGTTGGTCTCGGGATCGGGACCGACCACTCTCTTCCTTGCGGAAAGCCGCACCCATGCGGGACTGATCGAGGAGGGCCTGCGTGCGGAGCTCAATCTCGAACGCGTGATTGTCGCCCCCGCGCCCGTTCCCGGTGCCCATGTCGTCGGAGTGGGCCGGTGAGCCGACCGAATCTGGTGAACCTCGAGTCGGTCAGCAAGGCCTTCGGGATCCGCCCATTGCTGACCGACGTCAGCCTAGGGATCGCCCAGGGGCAGCGGATCGGGGTGGTGGGCCGCAACGGTGACGGCAAGACGACGCTGCTGCAGATCGTGGCCGGCGACGTGCCGCCGGATTCGGGGAGGGTGTCGCGTCGCGGTGGGCTGCACATCGGTCTGCTGCACCAGTCCGACGACCTCGACGGGGGCTCGACGGTGCGCGGGGCCGTGCTCGGTGGCCGTGCGGACCACGAGTGGGCCGCTGATCCCGTCACCCGTGAGGTTGTCGAGGTCCTGCTGGCCGGTGTCCCGCTCGACCGGTCGGTCGCGGGGCTTTCGGGAGGGGAGCGGCGCCGCTGTTCGCTGTCGCGACTGCTGCTCGGTGACCACGACCTGCTCGTGCTGGACGAGCCGACCAACCACCTCGATGTCGAGGCCGTGGCCTGGCTCGCCCAGCACCTGGTCGCCCGCGGTGCGGCCGTCATCGTCGTCACGCACGACCGGTGGTTCCTCGACGCGGTCTGCCAGCGCACATGGGAGGTGCACGACGGCGTCATCGACGAGTACGACGGTGGCTACGCGGCGTACGTCCTCTCGAAGGCCGAACGCACTCGTCAGTCGGCCGCTATCGAGAGCCGTCGGCTGAACCTCGCCCGCAAGGAGCTCGCCTGGTTGCGCCGGGGAGCCCCGGCGCGGACCGCCAAGCCGAAGTTCCGAGTGGAAGCCGCCAACGTGCTGATCGCCGACGAGCCCCCACCCCGTGATCGGCTGGAGCTGGAGCGCTTCGCCGTTCAGCGTCTGGGCAAGGACGTGATCGACCTGGAGGAGGTCGACCTGGTCTTGGGTGAGCGCACCCTGTTGCGTCACGCGACGTGGCGGCTCGGTCCGGGGCAACGTCTCGGGCTGGTCGGGGTCAACGGTGCCGGCAAGACGTCGGTGCTCCGGTTGCTCTCCGGGGAGCTGAGTCCCACCGCCGGACGGGTGCGCACCGGGCGGACCGTGGCTCTTGCGCACCTGACGCAGCAGCTCGACGACCTGGACCCCGAGGTCCGGGTGCTCACCTCCGTCGAGGAGATGAAGCGAGTAGTCCGAACCGAGGGCGGCGAGCTGTCGGTCACTTCATTGTTGGAGCGCTTCGGCTTCACCGGAGACCGGTTGACCGCCCGGATCGGTGACCTGTCCGGTGGTGAGCGCCGACGGCTCCAGCTGATGCGCTTGCTCATGACAGAGCCGAACGTGCTGCTCCTCGACGAGCCGACCAACGACCTCGACATCGAGACGCTGACCGTCATCGAGGACTATCTGGACCGGTGGCCCGGGACCCTGGTTGTGGTCTCCCACGACCGCTACTTCCTGGAGCGCGTCTGCGACTCGATCTGGTCGCTGGACGGGCAGGTGATCATGCTGCCCCGAGGTGTCGACGAGTACCTCGAACGTCGGGCTGCCGCACTGGCTGCCGAGGACGCAGCCCTCGCCGACCGGGCCCGACCGCCCGCTGCCCGGAAGGGGTCGGCGGTCGAGCGTGAGGCGCGCAAGGCGATGGCGCGTGTCGAGCGCCAGCTCGAGAGGCTGAGCGAGCTGGAGGCCCAGTTGCAGGAAGCGCTGGGCGCTCACGCGGCGGACCCACAGCGACTGGTCGAGCTGGGCGGGGAGTTCCGCGAGCTGACCGAGCAGCGGCTGGCCCTGGAGGAGGAGTGGCTGGCAGCGGCTCAGCAAGCGGAGGCCTGAGCGGCCGCTCTCAGTGCTCGAACGGCGCGGAGAGCGCCTTGAGCAACTCGGCCAGTCGCACCCGGTCCGATGCAGGGAGCTCGCCCAGGAGCCGGCGTTCGTGGGCCAACAGGCTCTCCAGCGCACCGTCCACGGTGCGGCGACCGGCCTCGGTGAGCCGGACCAGGACTCCACGCCGGTCGCTCGGATCGGGCTCGCGCTGCACCAGGTCACGACCGGCGAGCCGGTCGATCCGGTTGGTCATCGTCCCGCTGGTGACGAGGGTCTCCCGGATCAGGCGGCCGGGGGAGAGCTCGTACGGCGTGCCAGCCCGGCGCAGTGCGGCCAGGACGTCGAACTCCCACGGTTCGATGTTGTGCTCGGCGAACGCCGTCCGGCGGGCCCTGTCGAGGTGGTGTCCGAGCCGGTCGATCCGGCTGAAGATCTCGATCGGGGCGAGGTCCAGGTCCGGCCGCGCCGAGCGCCAAGCCGTGACGATCAGGTCAACCTCGTCTCTCACCTCTTCATCATAACGATCAAGATTCTTGATATCGAGAGAGTCCCGGTACCTCGGGACCT
Organism: uncultured Actinomycetota bacterium; assembly: GCA_963824105.1. Classification (GTDB taxonomy): domain Bacteria; phylum Actinomycetota; class Actinomycetes; order Propionibacteriales; family Nocardioidaceae; genus CAWDVB01. Next base: position 467,566 of record CAWGNN010000006.1, on the reverse strand, counting down.
TCGGTCCATCGCTCACCGTAGGCTGGCCCCTGCGATCCCCGGTTGGTCTGTCGGTAGGGCCCGCCGCACTTTGAATGCGGACAAGCGACGTAGGTTCGACTCCTACCCGGGGAGCAGATTTGAAGAGAGCCGAGCTCCGCTCGAGTTCTCTCAAATCTGCGACCCGGGTCGACGAGCGAGCGAAGCGAGCGAGGAACACCCGGGGAGTGTGACCCGGGTCGACGAGCCGTAGGCGAGGAACACCCGGGGAGTGTGACCCGGGTCGACGAGCCGTAGGCGAGGAACACCCGATGAGCGACCGACCCGGGTCGACGAGCGAGCGAAGCGAGCGAGGAACATCCGGGGAGTGTGACCCGGGTCGACGAGCCGTAGGCGAGGAACACCAGGGGAGCAGGCCGGTGGTGGGGCAGCGGAAAGGGGCAATGGTGTCGACAGCGGTGGTCGTGCTTGCCGCGGGTGCGGGTACGCGCATGCGATCTCGCACCAGCAAGATGCTCCACCCGATGTGCGGGCGCTCGCTGGTGGGGCACGTGCTGCATGCCGCGGCGGAGCTCCAGCCCGAGCGGATCGTGGTGGTCGTCGGTCACCAGCGTGACCAGGTCGGCCCTCATGTCTCCGAGCTCGCGCCGGGTGCTGAGCTGGCCGTGCAGGAGACTCCGTCGGGCACCGGTGATGCGACCCGGATTGCGCTGGAGTCACTCGGTGAGAGCGTGCCGGACACCGTCGTGGTCCTCTCCGGTGACACCCCGCTCCTGGAGGCCGAGACCCTCGCCGCACTGCTGGCCGAACATCGTGCCACCGGCGCCGCGGCCACCCTCCTGACCGGTGTCGTCGCCAACCCGACCGGCTATGGCCGGGTTGTCCGTGATGCCGGCGGCAACGTGGTGGCGGTCGTCGAGGAGAAGGACGCCACCGCCGAGCAGCGAGCGGTCACCGAGATCAACAGCGCCGTCTACGTCTTCGACGGCAAGTTCCTGGCCGACGCGGTTGCCCGGATCGGGCCGGAGAATGCCCAGGGCGAGTACTACCTCCCGGACGCGGTGGCGCTGGCCGTGGCCGACGGCCGCGCGGTGTCGACGTACCGGCTCGACGACGTCCGGCAGACCGAGGGCGTCAACGACCGCGTCCAGCTTGCCGATCTCGCCGCGGAGATGAACCGCCGGATCCTGCGCCGCTGGATGCGTGACGGGGTCACCGTCGTCGATCCGACCACCACCTGGGTCGACGTCGGGGTGAGCCTGGCGCCTGACGTGATCCTGCGACCGGGTGTCCAGCTGCACGGAGCGACGGTGGTGGAGGAGGGCGCCGAGGTCGGTCCCGACTGCACGCTGACCGACGTCCGGGTGGGTGCCGGGGCGCGCGTCGTCCGGACCCACGGCAGCCAGGCGGTGATCGGGGCCGAGGCTTCGGTCGGCCCGTTCGCCTACCTGCGACCGGGGGCAGTGCTGGGCGAGGCAGGCAAGATCGGCACCTTCGTCGAGGTGAAGAACTCGACGATCGCGAAGGGCGCCAAGGTCCCGCACCTCAGCTACGTGGGGGACGCAGAGATCGGCGAGGGCAGCAACATCGGCGCCGGCACGATCTTCGCCAACTACGACGGGGTCGCCAAGCACCGCACGTCGGTGGGGGAGCGCGCCAAGACGGGCTCCAACAACACCTTCGTGGCCCCGGTCGAGATCGGCGACGGGGCGATGACCGGTGGTGGCGCGGTGATCCGCCGCAACGTCCCGCCCGGAGCGCTGGCAGTCTCTGGAGGCCCTCAGCGCAACCTCGAGGGGTGGGTCGAGACGCACCGTCCGGGCACTCCGATGGCCGAAGCTGCCCGGCGCGGCGAGATGGGGGTCGCGGATCCGGAGGGGTCTGAGGGAGAATCACCGCACGCGGGCGACGAGGAGCAGTGACAAGTGAGTTCCATCAAGCGAACCAGCGAGAAGAACCTCATGGTCTTCAGCGGACGGGCCCACCTGGAGCTTGCCGAGGAGGTGGCCCGGCTCCTGGACATCGACCTGGTGCCGACCACACACCGTGAGTTCGCCAACAGCGAGATCTATGTCCGCTACCAAGAGTCGGTGCGCGGCTGCGACGCCTTCGTGATCCAGAGCCACGTCGCTCCCGTCAACGAGTGGATCATGGAGCACCTGATCATGGTGGATGCGCTCAAGCGTGCGTCGGCCAAGCGGATCTCCGTCGTCCTGCCCTTCTACGGCTACGCCCGCCAGGACAAGAAACACCGGGGCCGCGAGCCCATCTCCGCCCGGCTGGTCGCGGACTTGTTCAAGGTTGCCGGTGCCGACCGCCTGATCACCGTCGACCTGCACACGGCGCAGATCCAGGGCTACTTCGACGGACCGGTCGACCATCTGATGGCGCTCCCGATCCTCGCCGAGTACGTCGAGAAGAAGTACGGCACCGAGGAGCTGGCTGTGGTCTCCCCGGACGCCGGCCGGATCAAGGTGGCTGAGCAGTGGTCGGCTCGTCTGGACGGAGCCCCCCTGGCGTTCATCCACAAGACTCGTGACATCGACCGCGCCAACGAGTCCGTCGCCAACCGTGTTGTGGGTGAGGTCGAAGGCAAGGTGTGCGTCCTGGTCGACGACATGATCGACACCGGCGGCACCATCGCGAAGGCCACCGACGCGTTGATGGCCGCAGGCGCCACCGCGGTGGTGGTCGCGGCAACCCACGCGATCCTGTCCGACCCGGCCGTCGACCGCTTGAAGAACTCGCGGGCGACCGAGGTGGTCGTGACCAACACGCTGCCCATCTCCGCTGAGCAGGAGTTCGACAAGCTCACCGTGCTCTCGATCGCGCCCCTGATCAGCCGCGCGATCCGAGAGGTGTTCGAGGACGGCTCCGTCACGAGCCTCTTCGACGGTCACGCCTGACGGTCGCTCGATTCGCCTTGTGAGGCGAGCCTCGATAAGATTCGACGGTTGCCTCGGCGAGGGACTGACGATGGCGTCTCCGTGATCGACGCGGTACTTCTGGACTGATCGAGCGCTCGCGCTCCTCCCGGCAGGCAACCCAGAACGACGTTGCCACGAAGCATGAGGAGTCACGATGTCCGAGAACCTGATTGTCGCCGAGATCCGCACTGAGTTCGGCAAGGGTGCAGCGCGCCGTATCCGCCGCGACGACAAGGTTCCCGCCGTCCTTTACGGGCACGGCGTCGACCCGATCCACATCTCGCTCCCGGGCCACGACACGATGCTGGCCCTGAAGCACGGCGGGGCCAACGCGCTGTTGACGATCGACGTCGACGGCAAGACCCAGCTCGCGATTCCGCAGCAGGTGCAGGCTCACCCGATCAAGGGCTTCCTTGAGCACCTCGACCTGCTGATCGTGATGAAGGGCGAGAAGGTCAACGTCGAGATCCCGGTCCACATCGTGGGTCAGGCCGCCTCCGAGACGCTCGTCAACGCTGAGCACAACACGGTGTCGATCCAGGCCGAGGCCACCCACATCCCCGAGTACGTCGAGGTCGACGTCGAGGGCCTCGAGGCCGGCACCCAGATCCTGGCCAAGGACCTCACCATGCCGGAGGGCGCCGTCCTCCACATGGACGAGGAGGCGCTGATCGTGAACATCTCCGTCGCGCCCAAGGCCGAGGTCCTGGAGCCCGCTGAGGGCGAAGAGGTCGCGGCTGCCGACGTGCCCGTGGTCGGCGAGGCCGAGGCCGAGGCCGAGGCGTCGTCCGAGGAGTGACCCTCCGGAGCTTGTTCTCCCGCCGACGGGACGAGGAACCGATGACCGAGGTGTGGCTGGTGGCCGGCCTCGGCAACCCCGGTCCGTCGTACGCCGGCAACCGGCACAACGTCGGCCACCTGGTCGTCGACGAGATGGCCAAGCGGATGGGCTCGGCGTTCCGCTCCCACAAGTCGGGTCGGGCGGACGTGGTGGAGGGCCGGCTCGATGGCGGCGGTCCTCGGGTCATCCTGGCCAAGGCGCGCTCCTACATGAACGAGTCCGGGGGACCGGTCTCGACGTTGGTGAAGTTCTACAAGGTCGAGCCCGACCACGTGGTCGTCGTCCATGACGAGCTGGACATCCCCTTCGACACTCTCAGGGTGAAGCTGGGCGGTGGCGACAACGGGCACAACGGACTGCGGTCGATCCGGTCGGCACTGGGCACCGGCGACTTCTACCGTGTGCGGGTGGGGATCGGCCGGCCGCCCGGACGGCAGGACGCGGCTTCCTTCGTGCTGTCGGACTACTCGGCGAGCGAGCGCAAGATCCTGCCATTGCAGGTCGATCGGGCCGCCGACGCGGTCGAGAGCCTGCTCCGGTCCGGCCTCGAACAGACCCAGACCACCTACAACTCCTGAAATCCGCAAACCCGGAAGGCACCTCCGTGAGCGACTTCGACCCCGGCACACCCCCACCCCACGCAGACGACCACGTGTTCGCCACCTGGCTGGCCACGGTGGCAGGTGACCTGCTGTTGCAGGTCCGCGACCAAGGTCTGGAGGGCAAGGAGCTCAAGGACGCCGGCGACCTCGCCTCGCACGAGCTGATCATGCGGCTGTTGGCCGAGCACCGGCCCGACGACGCGGTCCTCTCCGAGGAGGGCCTCGACGACAAGGCCCGACTCTCCGCGAGCCGCGTCTGGATCATCGACCCGCTCGACGGCACCCGGGAGTTCTCCGAGCCGCCGCGCGACGACTGGGCGGTCCACGTCGCATTGTGGGAGGACGGCGACCTCACCGCTGGAGCTGTCGCCCAGCCGGTGCTGGGCGAGACCTTCAACACCGCCGTGCCGCCGGTCGTCCCCGCCCGTACGTCGCAGCGACCGCGCATCGCGGTGTCGCGCACCCGCCCGCCTGCGTTCGTGGCGGCGCTTGCCGAGCAGATCGACGCCGAACTGGTGCCGATGGGGTCGGCCGGGGTGAAGGTCATGTCGGTGGTCCGCGACATCACCGACGCCTACGTGCACGCCGGTGGCCAGTACGAGTGGGACTCCGCCGCCCCTGTCGCGGTCGCCCGCGCCGCCGGCCTGTTCACCAGCCGCGCCGACGGTGCCGTGCTCGCTTACAACCAGGACGATGTGCTGCTGCCGGACCTGTTGGTCTGCCGCCCCGAGCTGGCCGACACCATCACGGCGTTCGTCGGCGACTTCTGGGAGAAGAACCAGCGCTAACCGGACGGGCGCTGGGTCGTTGACCCCATGACCGCGGACAAGGGATCCGGGTCATCGGAGGACGACAATGCCGACGCTCACCGCCACGGGGTCGCTGGAGATGACCCTCGTCGCGCGCCCCGGCACCCTCACCCGGTGGCTCGAGGGATCTTGCACGTGCGATGGAGTCCCGCTGGAGATGTTCGAGGACTTCCGCGCCGCGGGCTGGACGTTGAAGGTCGCGCTGACCTACGAGATGGAGGCCGATGGTGACCCGGTCCGCACGTCACGGACCGTCCTGGACTTCACTATCAGCCGACCCGGCAGCGGCTTCCACTGCCAGTGGACCCAGACCGAGGCGCTCTGTCACCTCCAGCAGGCCCTCCGGATCCTGGCGCGGCATGGCTTCGACAAGGTACCGACCCGTCGGCCGCTGCTAGCCGACCGGATCTGAAGCCGCACGCGTCGCGTCGGCAATGTCGTCACGCCTTTCCTGCCGGACGGTGGTGATCACGTGCTGCCGGAACTGCTCGGCTGAGGGGAGGAGTCGGCGTTCCTTCGACCAGGCCAGACCGATGTCGCGGAAGGCGCCCTGGTCCTCCAACGGGACCAGCCGCTCACCGCGTGAGCCGGTGCGCGTCGTCTTCGCGTGCACCGAATCGCGCTCGGGCACGATGGACACCCCCAGACCGGCCGCCACGAAGCCGAGGACGACGGGGAGGTCGTCACCCTCGTAGGCGATCGTGGGCGAGAAGCCCGCGGCGAGACACATCTCCTCGGAACGGGCGCGCAGGTCCCACGACCTCCTCAGCATCACGAATCCCTCTCCTGCCGCCTCGGCCAGCGGGATGCGGGAGCGCCGCGCCAGCCGGTGGTCCGCAGGCACGGCCAGGCACAGCGGCTGAGAGAACAGCCGCTCCCAGGTCACCGAGGGATTGTGCGGGCGTCGCGAGGTGAACTCGAGGTCGACGTTCCCGCTCGCCACCTGCGAGGAGCCCAGCGAGTCGAGGGAGTGCTCGAGCCGGAACCGGACCTGGGGGTGCTCCTGGGCGAAGCCGGAGATCAGCTGCGGCACCAGCCAGGTCCCCAAGGACAGCTGGAAGGAGAGCGACACGGTGCCCGTCTCGGGGCTGAGCAGCTCGGAGACGGCCGCCAGCCCGTCGTCCAAGCGGTGCAGGGTGGTGTCGATGTGTCGCTTGAAGACCGATCCGGCGTGGGTCAGGTGCAGGGTGCGCCCGTGGCGCTGGAAGAGTGCGGTGCCGACCTCACGGTCCAGTCGCGCCAGAGCCCGGGAGACTCCGGGCTGGCTCACCATGTGCAGCTCGGCGACCTCGGTCACGGTGGCCCCGTCGGCCACCAGCTGGAACCAGCGCAACGCTTCGGTGTCCATCGGACCACCCCTCGATCAATCCAGCGGTCAGCCTGCGGTCAGCCTGCACGTACCCATGACGCTAGCGCATGGATCAAGCAAGCATTCGTCATTGGACACATGGATTGCGGGAGAGGACTCTTGAGATATGACGAACACACGCACCCTTTCCCAGCAGATCCACGTGGTTCGAGACGAACTCGCGGATCGTCGGCGGAACCGGCGCTCCCGCTCCCAGCTGCGTCGCGAGCTGGCCAGCTACACCACGCGAAGCGACGTCGACGACCTGCTCGCCATGGTGGCCGGAAACGACAGCCGCGACGCCGCGGTGATCCGCGAGCTGCTGCTCGCGAACCGATCGGCGGGGTCGTGGCCGCGCTCGGCCAGCTGGGTCTGAACCTGAGTGGCCGCACGCACCGCTGAGCGTTGACTCGCCCCGGCCTCTTCCTCGCGGGCTGGCCCTGACCGGCCCGGATCGGGTTAGGGTCTTCACGGACCCGACCGGCTGAAAGCCAGAGCGAGGTGGACCCGTGGCCGTGATGATCGACCCGCCGAATGCCCATGGGCATGGGCGGCTCTGGTCTCACCTGGCCAGTGATGAGTCCTACGACGAGCTCCACGCCTTTGCCCGCACCATCGGGATCCCGGAGCGCGGCTTCGACCGGGACCACTACGACGTGCCCGAGGAGTGGTACGACAAGGTGCTCACCGCCGGCGCCGAGCCGGTGTCCTCACGAGAGCTGGTCGTGCGCCTGATCGCGGCGCGCCTCCGTCGGCGCAAGCCGGCCAGTTGGGGCGCCTCGGTCCCGATCACCATCTCCTGACGGCGGCTATTCCGGTATGAGCTCCCCGAGCTCCCGAGTCAGGTTCGCCCGCGCGTCCGACTCCCAGTGCTCACGGGCGTGCGCAGTGTGGAACAGGTGCTCCTTGTCGGCCAGCTCGGAGAGGATCAGCGCCCGGCCCAGTCGGAACACCTCGTCGGGGACCTCGGCGTACTCGGCCCTCACTCCGGCGGCGTACTCGGCGTAGCGGTCCGCGCCGGCGGCCAGGATCGCCAGGTCGGCGTCGCTGAGCACCTCCGCGTTGGCATCCCCCGGATCCGGACGGTGATGTGCGGTCATCCGGACCAGACGAGCGATCTCGCCGGCGGCGTCTGCGGAGAGACCCGCCCGGGTGAGGGCGTCCTCGGCCCACTGGGCGGAGCGTCCCTCGGCGTCGAGCTGGCCGTCGTACACGGCGTCGTGGAACCACGCCGCCAGCACCACGGTGTCGACATCGAACTCCGCTCCTGCGTCGCGCATTTCGGCAACCCGGTCCAGGACCTCGGCGAGGTGCTGGGTGTCGTGGTAGCCGCGGCCGTCCTCCGCATAGGCGGCAAGCAACCGCTCTCGCAGGTCGAGCGCCTGCGGGAGCGGCCAGGGCAGTGCGTGGGGATCGACGTCCATGGGTGACGACGGTAGCGGGGTGGCGGGCAGGTTGGTTCCGACCGGCTCAACCAGCTTCTGGGCGGACGTAGACTTCGACCACCCCCCGTCCCATCTGGCTGGGGGCCGTTGTGCTGTGCCCAGTCGTCTGCCCAGTCGTGTGCACCGGCTGCCTACGCGAGGGAGGAACCGTGGGGATCAGGGGGCTGGCCGAGCAGGTCGCCGCTGACAAGGAGTTCGGCGCCGTCGTCGAAGAGGCGCGTGCGGGCCGCATCAGCTCGCTCGACCTGACCGCGCCCCCTGCGCTGCGGCCGTTCCTCGTAGAGGCGATCGCATCGGCCGGGCGGACCGTGCTCGCGGTGACCGCCACCGCGCGTGAGGCCGAGGACCTCGTCGCCTCGCTCGACGGTCTGCTCCCGCCCGAGAGCGTCGCCTACTACCCCGCCTGGGAGACGCTGCCGCACGAGCGGCTCTCGCCTCGCAGTGACACCGTCGGGCGGCGGCTTGCGGTGCTGCGTCGGCTGGTGCACCCCGGATCAGACGCGACGACCGGACCGGTCCAGGTGGTGGTCGCTCCGGTCCGCAGCGTGCTGCAGCCACAAGTGCCGGGTCTGGCCGACCTCGAGCCGGTCGATCTGTCGGTGGGAGACACCGTCGACCTCGACGTGGTCGTGGAGCGTCTGGCCGCCGCGGCCTACCATCGGGTGGACCTGGTCGAGAAGCGCGGTGAGTTCGCCGTGCGCGGCGGGATCGTCGACGTCTTCCCACCGACCGAGGAGCACCCGCTGCGTGCGGAGTTCTTCGGCGACGAGATCGAGGAGATCCGGTCGTTCTCGGTGGCCGACCAGCGGTCACTCGAGCCGGTCGAGCGCCTGTGGGCTCCGCCGTGCCGGGAACTCCTGCTTACCGACGAGGTGCGCGCCCGAGCCAGGTTGCTGGCCGACGGCCACCCTGAGCTGGCCGACATCCTCGGCCGGATCGCCGAGGGGCACGCCGTCGAGGGGATGGAGTCGCTCGCACCAGTGCTCGTCGGCGAGATGGAGATGCTGGTCGACCTGCTCCCCTCCCAGACCCACATCCTCCTTCTCGACCCGGAGCGGGTGCGCAGCCGGGCGCACGATCTGGTGGCGACGAGTGAGGAGTTCCTGCAGGCGTCCTGGGCGGCAGCCGCGGGAGGGGGCAGCGCGCCGATCGACCTGGGGGCGGCGGCGTACCACGAGCTGGGCGATGTCCGGCTGCATTCCGTGGGCAGAGGCGTCCCCTGGTGGACGGTCTCGCCCTTCGGGCTCGATCCGGACGCCGAGGACGAGGGGATGCGGGAGCTCGGCTTCACCACTGTGGACGGCTATCACGGCGACGTCGACCGGGTGGTCGCCGACGTGCGGACCTGGCTGAGCGAGGGACGCCGGGTGGTCCTGCTGCACGAGGGCCACGGCCCGGCCCAGCGTTTCGCGGAGGTGCTCAAGGACGCCGACGTGCCCTGCCGTGTGGTCGAGTCGATTGATCACGCCTCCGACCTCGAGACCGGCGTCGCGGTGCTGACCACAGCCCGGTTGGAGCATGGCCTCCTCGACGACTCGGGCACCTTCGCAGTGCTGACCGGTGACGACATCGCCGGTCAGCGGTCGTCGATGCGGGACGCCCGCCGGATGCCGGCGCGTCGCAAGAAGCAGATCGACCCACTCGAGTTGCGAGCCGGCGACTTCGTCGTGCACGAGCAGCACGGCGTGGGTCGGTACGTCGAGATGACCCAACGAACCGTCCAGGGCGCGGTGCGCGAGTACCTCGTGCTCGAGTACGGCTCCAGCAAGCGCGGCGCCCCGCCGGACCGGCTTTACGTCCCGACCGACCAGCTCGACGCCATCACCCGGTACGTCGGCGGGGAGCAGCCCAGCCTGGACCGGCTCGGTGGCGGTGACTGGGCCGCCCGCAAGGGCCGGGCACGCAAGGCCGTCCGCGAGATCGCCGCGGAGCTGATCAAGCTCTACGCCGCGCGGCAGGCCACCAAGGGTCACGCCTTCGGCCCGGACTCGCCCTGGCAGCGTGAGCTGGAGGACGCCTTCCCCTTCATCGAGACGCCGGATCAGCTGACCACGGTCGACGAGGTCAAGCGCGACATGGAGCACGAGGTGCCGATGGACCGACTTGTCTGCGGCGACGTCGGCTACGGCAAGACGGAGATCGCGGTGCGTGCGGCGTTCAAAGCGGTGCAGGAGGGCAAGCAGGTCGCCGTCCTCGTCCCGACGACGCTGCTGGTGCAGCAGCACTTCTCGACCTTCACCGAGCGGATGGCCGGGTTCCCCGTGAACCTCAAGGCGCTCTCGCGGTTCCAGACCGACAAGGAAGCCAAGGCGACCATCGACGGGCTGGCTGCCGGCAGCATCGACCTCGTCATCGGCACCCACCGCCTGCTCAACCCCGACATCCGGTTCAAGGATCTCGGACTGGTGATCGTCGACGAGGAACAACGCTTCGGCGTCGAGCACAAGGAGCAGCTCAAGCGGCTGCGGACCGCGGTCGACGTGCTCGCGATGTCGGCGACGCCCATTCCGCGCACCTTGGAGATGGCCATCACCGGCATCCGGGAGATGTCGACGATCACCACCCCGCCGGAGGAGCGCCATCCGGTGCTCACCTACGTCGGCGGGTACGACGACAGGCAGATCGTCGCCGCGCTCCGCCGCGAGCTGCTGCGGGAGGGCCAGGTCTTCTTCATCCACAACCGGGTGCAGTCGATCGAGAAGGCAGCGGCTCGACTGCGCGAGCTGGTCCCGGAGGCGCGGATCACCACGGCTCACGGGCAGATGGGAGAGCACCAGCTCGAGCAGGTGATGGTCGACTTCTGGGAGAAGCGCTTCGACGTCCTGGTCTGCACCACGATCGTCGAGTCCGGGCTCGACGTGCCCAACGCCAACACCCTGATCATCGAGCGGGCCGACATGCTCGGCCTGTCGCAGCTGCACCAGCTGCGGGGTCGGGTCGGCCGCGGCCGGGAGCGTGCCTATGCCTACTTCCTCTACCCGACCGACAAGCCGTTGACCGAGACCGCCCACGAACGACTCGCGACGCTGGCCCAGCACTCCGACCTGGGCGGAGGCATGGCGATCGCGATGAAGGACCTGGAGATCCGTGGCGCGGGCAACCTGCTCGGCGGCGAGCAGAGCGGCCACATCGCCGACGTCGGCTTCGATCTGTACGTCCGGATGGTCGGCGAGGCGGTCGCCGAGTACCGCGGTGATGGCCCGCAGGAGCAGCCCGAGGTCCGAATCGAGCTTCCGGTGGATGCCCACCTTCCGCACGACTACGTCCCGAGCGAGCGGCTGCGGCTGGAGATGTACCGACGGCTGGCCGAGGTGCGCACCGACGAGGACGTCGAGCTGCTCGCCGACGAGATGCGCGACCGCTACGGCGACCCGCCGCTGGCCGTCGCCAGCCTGATGGACGTGGCTCGGTTTCGCGGGCTGGTCCGTCGCAGCGGCCTGACCGACGTGACCATCCAGGGCAAGTACGTCCGGTTCGCGCCGGTCGACCTACAGGACTCTCAGGTCGTGCGACTCAATCGGCTGCACCCCGGTAGCGTGGTCAAACCTGGCACCCACACCGTCCTGGTGCCCCGGCCGTCCACCGCCGTGGTGGGCGGACAACCCATCCGGGATGCCGCGCTCCTGGACTGGGCGCGTATGGTGATCCAGGCCGTTCTCGCCGGTTCCAGCCCGGCCTGACCTCAAGGAGCTCGTCCGTGGTCCGCGTTCGTTCGATCGCCGTCCTCGTTGCGTCGTCCGCGCTGGTGTTGTCCGGCTGTGCTGCCGGTGGCCCTGGTGTGGCGGCGACCGTGGGGCAGGACTCCATCACGATCAAGCAGGTGGACGACTTCGCCTCGGCACTCTGCCAGGCGAGCGGAGCCACCCGGGCGACGGTCACTGCCCGCAACACCGCCCTGGACGTCCTGGTGGTGACGGCAATGAGCACCCAGTTCGGTGAGGCCCAGAACGCCACCTACGACACCACCCGCCTCGACTCGGAGTTGGCCTCCGCGCAATCGATGGTCACCACGGTGGCCGAGAGCTACCGCCCCGCCTTCCAGAAGATCGTTGAGGACTACGTGAAGGGCCAGTTGATGCTGGTCGACCTCGGGAGCAAGTCGCTGACCGCGAAGGGTCAGCAGCCCACCGACAGCACCAGCCTGACCGAGGGCTCGACCCTGATGCTCGCCTCCGGGATCCCGGTGGCGGTCGACCCGCGTTTCGGCCAGTGGACGAACGGTTCGGTGAAGATCGGTAGTGGCTCGCTGTCGGTGCCGGTCTCGGCCGCGGCGGTCGCCGCGGACAACACCAGCGCCGCGAGCTACACAGCAGACCTTCCGTTCTTCGGGACGTGTGGCTGACCCGCGGACCCCTCCCGAGACCTCGGCGCTGCTGGAGTTCGTCGAGGTCATGGACCGACTGCGGACCGGGTGTCCGTGGGACCGGGAGCAGACCCATCGCAGCCTGACCAAGTACCTCCTCGAGGAGGCCCACGAGGTTCTGGAGGCGATCGACAACGACGACTACGAGCACCTGCGTGAGGAGCTCGGCGACCTCCTCCTCCAGGTCTACTTCCAGGCCCGGATCGCGTCGGAGGACCCTGAGCGCGGCTTCGACATCGAGGACGTCGCACGCGGCATCGTCGACAAGCTCGTCTACCGACACCCGCACGTCTTCGCCGGGCTGGAGGTGGCCGACGCCGCGGAAGTGGACCGCAACTGGGAGGCCCTGAAGGCGGCCGAGAAGCAGCGCACCTCGGTCTTCGAGGGGATACCGGCGACGCTGCCGGCTCTGCTGCTGGCCGACAAGACCCTGTCCCGCCTGGAGAAGGCCGGTCTGGAGAAGGCCGGTCTGGAAATGGCTGGCATGGACAAGATCGGGCAGGGGAACGCCGGGCAGGAGCCCGGGGAACCCGAGCCCACTGGTCTCCAGACGACCGGCGGACCGGCCTCCTCGACCACCACGAGCCCGATCGGGGAGCGACTGCTCGACCTGGTCCGGGAGGCGCGTCGGGAGGGGCTCGACCCGGAGCAGGAGCTCCGCGACGCCGTACGGCGGCTCATCGCCGAGTGAGTCCGGGCCGGGCGCCGCGAGCCGCTCCCGGCCGGATGCCCTGCCGCGGTTAGGCTGGAGACGTCCGAAACTTCCCCACCGAGGAGCATGCCGTGGCTGCGATCGAAGCCTTCACTGCTCGCGAGATTCTGGACTCGCGAGGCAACCCGACCGTAGAGGTGGAGGTGCTGCTCGAAGACGGAGCGGTCGCCAGGGCGGCAGTCCCGTCGGGCGCGTCGACCGGCGCCCTCGAGGCGGTCGAGCTGCGTGACGGTGGTGCGCGCTACGGCGGCAAGGGGGTCGAGAAGGCGATCAGTGCCGTCCTCGACGTCATCGCCCCGGAGCTGATCGGCGCCGAGGCCTCCGAGCAGCGGCTGATCGACCAGGCGATGCTCGACCTGGACGGAACTCCCAACAAGGCGAACCTCGGTGCCAACGCGATCCTCGGGGTCTCGCTGGCCGTCGCCAAGGCCGCCGCGGAGTCGGCGGACCTGCCGCTCTTCCGTTACCTCGGCGGCCCGAACGCGCACCTGCTCCCGGTGCCGTGCATGAACATCCTCAACGGTGGCGCCCATGCCGACAACGGCGTGGACATCCAGGAGTTCATGATCGCGCCGATCGGTGCTCCGTCCTTCCGCGAGGCGTTCCGCTACGGCGCGGAGGTCTACCACGCGCTCAAGGCGGTCCTGAAGGAGAGGGGACTGAGCACCGGGCTCGGCGACGAGGGCGGATTCGCTCCAGACCTGGCGTCCAACCGGGAGGCGTTGGATCTCATCGTCGGAGCGATCGAGAAGGCGGGGCTCCGGCCGGGAGTCGACGTCGCGCTCGCCGTGGATGCCGCCGCGTCGTCGTTCTTCTCCGACGGCGCCTACCAGTTCGAGGGCCAGACGCGCACCTCGGATCAGATGCACGCCTACTACGCGGATCTGGTCGACTCCTACCCGATCGTGTCGCTGGAGGACCCGCTCGACGAGGCGGACTGGGCCGGCTTCGCCGCGATGACCGCGGCACTCGGCGAGAAGGTGCAGATCGTCGGCGACGACATCTTCGTCACCAACCCCACGCAGCTGTCCCGTGGCATCAAGGAGGGGACGGCCAACTCGCTTCTGGTGAAGCTCAACCAGATCGGCTCGCTGACCGAGACCCTGGACGCGGTCGAACTGGCCCACCGCAGCGGCTTCACCTGCATGGTCAGCCACCGGTCCGGGGAGACCGAGGACACCACCATCGCCGACTTCGTCGTCGCCACGAACGTGGGGCAGATCAAGAGCGGAGCCCCGGCCCGGTCCGAGCGCGTGGCCAAGTACAACCAGCTCCTGCGGATCGAGGAGGAGCTCGACGACGCCGCACGGTACGCCGGGCGCTCGGCCTTCCCGCGGTTCCAAGGCTGATCCCGGTGGCCTCGCGCAGCTCCGGATCGCGCGGCGGGTCCGCCCGCCGTCCGGACTCCTCGCGCGGGCGCACCACGAGTCGTAAGGGCGGGCGAGCCGGCGCGGCCACCTCTCAGGCGGACGCGCGTCCCGGCTCGCGTCCCGGAACCACCGGCGGCCGCCCGCGCTCGTCGCGGGGGCCCGGCCGCGGCCGGGCCAAGTTCACCGGCCGCGCGGTGGTCCTGTTGGCGGTGGTGGCGATCCTCGTCATGTCCTACGCCACGAGCTTCAAGGCCTACCTGCAGCAGCGTGAGCAGGTCCGCTCGTTGCAGAGCCAGATCTCTCAGCGGCAGGCGGAGATCGCGGCCCTGCAGAAGGACAAGGCTCGCTGGAAAGACCCGGCGTACGTGCGTGCTCAAGCACGGGCGCGGCTGATGTACGTCATGCCCGGCGACACCGGATTTCAGGTCATCGGTCGGGACGGCAAACCGCTGGACCCGGTCGACAGCCTCCCCGCCTCGACCGCGTTCGTCGGCTCCGGGGGCCAAGGCTGGTGGAGCACCGCCTGGGAGAGTGTGGTGATCGCCGGGGAGCCCACCGACTCGGTGCTGGGTGGGTCGAATTGAGGGTGGACCCCGCCGACCTCGCCGCCGTCGAGGAGCAGCTGGGCCGGGTCCCGCGAGGCGTGATCGCCGTCGGCCACCGTTGCCCGTGTGGCAACCCGGACGTGGTGGTCACCGAGCCGCGACTTCCGGACGGGACGCCGTTCCCCACTACCTTCTACCTGACCTGTCCCCGGGCCGCTTCCCTGATCGGAACGCTCGAGGGCTCCGGCCTCATGCAGGAGATGAGCGACCGGCTGGCCACCGATCCCGAGCTGTCCGATGCCTACCGGGAGGCGCACGAGTCCTATCTCGCCTACCGGTCCGGGCTCGGCCAGGTCCCCGAGATCGAAGGCATCTCCGCCGGCGGCATGCCTGACCGGGTCAAGTGCCTGCACGCGCTGGTCGGTCAGTCGCTGGTCCAAGGTCCGGGGGTGAACCCGCTGGGTGACGAGGCGCTGGCGCGGATCGGTGCCTACTGGTCCGAAGGGCCCTGCGTCGGAGGGTCCGGGCTCGATCGGGCCGCGTTGGTGCGAGTGGCCGACGTCGGGGAGTCCCGGCCCGGATCGGTCCGGGTGGGGGCGATCGACTGCGGGACCAACACGATCAAGCTGCTCGTGACCGACCTGGACGTGGCGACCGGCGAGGCGGTGGAGGTCGTGCGTGCCACCCGGATGGTCCGGCTGGGACAGGGCGTCGACAAGACCGGACGGCTGGCCGACGAGGCGCTGCAACGGGCGTTCGCGGCGATCGACGAGTATGCCTCGATCTTCGCCGACTACCACCTGGCGGGACTCCGCTTCTGCGCCACCTCGGCTGCCCGTGACGCCGAGAACTCCGATGTCTTCGTGGCGGGAGTCGAGCAGCGCCTGGGGGTCACGCCGGAGGTCATCCCCGGGTCGGAGGAGGCGGCGCTCTCCTTCGACGGAGCCACCCGCGACTGGACCGACCTGCCTGCGCCGGTGCTCGTGGTGGACATCGGCGGGGGCTCCACCGAGCTGATCCTCGGCGACGCTCGGCACGGCGTCACGGCGGCCCATTCGATGGACATCGGCTCGGTCCGGATGACCGAGCGGCACCTGCATGGTGACCCTCCCACCGCCGAGCAGGTCGCGTCGGCCACAGCCGAGATCGACGCCGCCCTCGACACTCTGCCCGGCCTCGGCGTCGACATCTCCACTGCCGCGACCGTGATCGGGGTGGCGGGGACGATCACGACGATGGCGGCGATGGTGCTCGATCTGCCGGAGTACGACCGGGTGCGGATTCACCACGCCCGGCTCCCTCGCGACGACGTGCATGCCGCGGTCGAGCGGATCCTGGGGATGTCCGTCTCCGAGCGCCGTCGTCTCGGTTTCGTGCATCCGGGGCGGGCCGACGTGATCGGAGCGGGAGGCCTCATCCTCGACCGCATCCTGGCCCGTATCCCCGATTCCGTTCCTGCCCTTCTGGTGTCCGAGAGCGACATCCTGGACGGCATCGCCTGGTCCCTGGTGGCCCGTCACTGATGGGGGCTTTCCGGCAGCGTCTCGCGGCGAGGTTGACGGCTCGATGAGCGAGTTGCTTCCGCACCCGGTGACCGGGGGACTGTTCGCTTCGCCGGTGCCCCCGGGGGAGGGGTGGCCCGACGACCCGGCGGATCCGAGTACGCCGATCGCTCGCACACCTGCTCTGGTCCGCAAGCTCGCCGCGGACGCGTCGCTGCCCGACCTCGATGCCCGGGTCACGGTCTGCCGCGCCTGCCCTCGCCTGGTCGAGTGGCGGGAGCGCTCGTCGGTGGAGAAGCGGGCCTCGTTCGCCGACCAGCCGTACTGGGGGCGCCCGATCGCGGGGTGGGGGGAGCCGGAGCCGCGTGTGCTCATCGTCGGGCTCGCACCGGCCGCGAACGGCGGCAACCGCACCGGTCGGGTCTTCACCGGCGATCGCAGCGGCGACTGGCTTTTCGCCTCGCTGCACCGCGTCGGCCTGGCGACGCAGGCAACCTCGGAGCACGCCGGCGACGGGCAGCGCCTGATCGGGGCGCGGATGATCGCAGCCGTGCGCTGCGCGCCCCCGGTCAACAAGCCCACGACGGCGGAGCGCGACACCTGCGCGCCGTGGCTGGAGCGTGAGTTCGAGCTGGTCATGCCGACCGTGCGCACGGTGGTGTGTCTGGGCTCCTTCGCCTGGGACGCCACCTGGCGGACCCTCAGGACACTCGGCTACGCCATCCCCAAGCCCAAGCCCCGCTTCGGCCACGGAGCCGAGGCCGGACTCGGAGGGGCCACGATCCTCGGCTGCTTCCATCCGAGCCAGCAGAACACGTTCACCGGGCGACTCACCGAGCCGATGCTCGACGAGGTCCTGAGACGTGCGGCTGAGATCGCTGGCACGGTGGAAGACTGACCGGCGTGACCCAGCACGCCATCACCGTCCTTGGACATGACCGGCCCGGCATCATCGCCGAGACGACCCGCGCCCTCGCCGACCTCGGGCTCAACCTCGAGGACAGCACGATGACCCTGCTCCGCGGCCACTTCGCGATGATGCTGATCTGCGAAGGTACGGCGAGCGCCGAGCAGATCGAGTCCGCGCTGGCCCCGCTGACCGGGGACGGCACTCTCACCGTCGAGGTCCGCGACATCGTCGCGGAGCAGCTCTCCGCAGCCACCGGCGCCGGATACGTCCTCACCGTCCATGGCGGAGACCGGCCTGGCATCGTGTCGGCAGTCGTCTCCCAGGTCGCCGCCGTCGGTGGCAACGTCACCGACCTGACCACCCGGCTCGCCGGGGACCTCTATCTGCTCATCGCGGAGATCGACCTGCCGGTCGCCGCCGATCCCGACGCCTTGGTCGAGTCGCTCTCCGGCGTGGCCGCCGATCTCGGCGTCCGGGTCACGCTCGCCCCCGCCGAGACCGCGGAGCTGTGAGCGACGCGCAGACCTGGGTCGACGACGTCGTCGGCCGATGGTCGGAGGATGATCTCGGCGTGCCGGGCGCCGTCCTGGAGGTGGTGACCGCGCCGGCGACCGTGTTGAGTGAGGACGGAGCGACCGTCGACCCCACTGCCCCGGAGATCGTTCGGCTCGCCGCGGACCTGGTTGCCACCATGCGGGTCTCTCCGGGCTGTGTCGGCCTTGCGGCGCCTCAGGTCGGTGCCGGTGTGAAGGTCTTCTGTGTCGATGTCGGCCAGCACCCCAAGACCCGGTCGCACCACGGCACCTTGGTGCTCTGCAACGCCGAGGTCGTCGCCTCATCTCGCAACGAGAAGGCCCGCGAAGGCTGCATGAGCGTCCCGGACCTGACCGGAGACGTGAAGCGGGCGACCCGGATCACCGTGACCGGCCAGCTGCCCGGAAGCGGTGAGAGCGTGACCTTCGACGCCGACGCGTTCGAGGCTCGGGCGTTGCAGCACGAGATCGATCACTGCGACGGGTATCTCTTCCTGGATCGGGTCGTCGGAGCGCACGCGATCTATCCGCGCAAGACCTATCTGTGAGTCGGGCGCTTGCCGAGGACTCCACTGGGTCTGTTGACTGGAAGCACCACCCCCAGGGGTGACCCGACGAACCGACTCTCCACCACCATTCGTGGCGTCTGTAGACCGAGCAAGGAGTGTTGATGACCGACATCACGGCCGAGGCCCTGTCCTCGCGCATCAGCGGCCGGGTACTCGAGGGCGAGGAGGCCGTCCAGGCGTCGCGTCCTTGGAACCACTCCTACAGCAACCACTCCGCGCTGGTCGCCTTCCCGAACAACGCCGAGGAGGTGGCCTCCTGTGTCGCCTTCGCCGCGGAGAACCGCTTGCCCATCGGGGTCCAGTGCACCGGTCACGGCGTCGTCCGCTCCGTCGCGGGAGGGCTGTTGATCATGACGACCGGTCTCACCGATCTGGAGGTCGATGTCGAGGCCCGGACGGCCCGGATCGGCGCCGGCCTGGAATGGGCGCCTGTCATCGCGGCCACCGAGGGGCACGGGCTCTCCTCCCTCCATGGCTCCTCGCCGTTCGTCGGCGCCGTCGGCTACACCGTCGGCGGTGGGATGGGGTGGCTCGGCCGCAAGCACGGACTCCAGTCGGAGTCGGTCATCAGCTTCCAGGTCGTCACCCCCGACGGCGTCCTCCGGACCGCCTCCGCGGACGAGAACCCGGATCTCTTCTGGGCACTTCGCGGCGCTGGCGGCGGCTCCCTCGGTGTGATCACCGAGATGACGATCCACCTCGTGCCGGTGACCGAGGTGTATGCAGGCAACCTCTACTACCCGGCCGCGGACGCACACGAGGTCATCGCGATGTTCGCCGCGTGGTGCGAGAAGCTCCCCGAGGAGATGACCGCCGCGATCGTGCTGCAGAACTTCCCGAACCTGGACTCCGTCCCGGAGCACGTGCGCGGGAAGTCCTTCGCGATCATCCGTGGCGCCTGGTGTGGCCCGCTGTCGGAGGGGGCCGCCCTGGTGGACAGGCTCCGGCAGCAGAAGGAGCCGGTGATCGACCACTTCGGTCCGCTGCCGTGGACCGAGTGCGCGAAGATCAGCAACGACCCGATCGGACCGGTGACCCTGCACAACATGTCGGAGTGCCTGACCTCGCTGGATCCCGACGTTGCCGAGGTGCTGGTGGCGCGGACCTTCCCGCCGGAGGGTCATCCGAGGGTGACTCAGACCGAGGCCCGGATCTGCGGCGGGGCTCTCGAGCGCGGCGATGGACCCGCCACGAGGGGGCTGGCCACGTCGCCGTACACCTTGGTGGTGATCGGGCCGCACCACCCGGAGACTCCCGACCTGCTGCCGGACTACCTGGCTGCCTTCCGCCAGGATCTCGCTCCGCACGTCACCGGGCACGCCTACCCGAACTTCATGGACGGCCCGGAACGTGCCGAGCGCAGCAGCCACATCTTCACCGACGAGGACTGGCAGCGAGTCCAAGCGGTGAAGGCGGAGACCGACCCGCGCAACGCCTTCCGCTACGGAGTCGACCTCAAGTCCTGACGATGGTCGAAGTGCTCGCGAAGGGAGCCTCGAAACCCCACTGCGAGGGCTAGGGTGGCGCTGCCCCCGTAGCCCAATGGCAGAGGCAGAGGTCTTAAACACCTTCCAGTGTGGGTTCGAGTCCCACCGGGGGCACTCTGGGTCACTTGGGGTCACTCTGGGGGAACCGCACGTGATGGGAAGAGCTCCCGAAGTCTCGGGTGTCCCGACCATGGGCACCACGGCACACGAACGCGCGGATCAGAAGAGCTGAGGGACGAACGTCTGCTCGTGCATCGGAGGGCGGACGTAGGCGATGTCCTGCATCTGCGGCAGCGGCACCACTGGAGGCGTCACGTCCTGGTAGTCGAACTGGCTGAGAAGGTGGGAGATGCAGTTGAGGCGCGCCGCCTTCTTGTCATCGCTGGGGACGACGTACCAGGGGGCCTGCTTGATGTCGGTGTATTGGAAGGTCGTGTCCTTGGCCATCGAGTAGCGCACGAACAGCTCGTGCTCGGCGATATCCATGTCGGACAGCTTCCAGCGCTTGATCGGCTGCTTGTTGCGCGCGGAGAGCCGGCGATGCTGCTCGGCGTAGGACACCGAGAACCAGTACTTGATCAGGACGATCCCCGACCGCACCAGCATCCGCTCGAACTCCGGGCAGCTGCGTAGGAACTCCTCATGCTCCTGGGGCGTGCAGTAGTCCATCACCCACTCGACATTGGAGCGGTTGTACCAACTGCGGTCGAACAGCACCATCTCGCCGGCCGCCGGCAGGTGTTCGACGTAGCGCTCGAAGTACCACTGGGTGCGCTGGCGCTCGGTCGGCTTGGGCAGCGCCGCCACGCGCACGGTGCGCGGGTTGAGCCGCTCGGTGATGGCGCGGATCGCGCCGCCCTTGCCGGCCGTGCCACGCCCCTCGAAGACAACTGCCACCTTGAGGCCCTGCTGTTGGACCCAGTACTGCAGCTTGGCCAACTGCTCCTGCAGCCGGACCAGCTCCTCCTGGTAGACAGCGGCCGCCAGCTTGCCCTTCTTGGTGTAGTTCGCCGGATTGAGCTGCTGAGGCGGAGGGCCGGCCGGGTCATCCGCTCCCTCGGGAATCTGGATGCGATCACTCATGACTTCACCCTAAGTCTGTCCGCGTCTGTGTCCCATAGCCCGACCTGTCCCGCGCTGGCTCCGTCCGGGGGCGCGGGCCTGGGGGCTGGGAGCCTTTCCAGCGTGGTTCCGAGCCCTACCGAGGGCGCTGGAAGCTTCCACACTTGAACGTTCAGGTCTTGTTTATACAACTCTCAGGCATCTGCGGGCCCATTAGTCCTGACATTCCGGACAGCACTCCCCCTAGGGTTCGGAACATGGATTTTTCCCAGATCGTGGGACTGGCCGCAAACCCCAGTGGCAACTACATCAGTTGGGGCGTCATCAGCATCAGCGTCACCAACCTCATGATCATCCTCGCGATGATCCTTTTATTCGTGTTGGCCCTCTTCCTACCGTTCCCCGGTGGGCACGACGACGGGGGTGATGGCCAGTGAGTACGTCTCATGCCGCCTCCTCGTCGAGCAGCTGGACGGTCAAACTCCGTGATCGCATCGCCGGACTGGTCCCCCCGGGCCAGGCGCTGCCGGATCGCCAGCCGGCCTACGTGGCCTCCTGGATCTACGTATTCGGCGTCGTCACCTTGGCTTCGTTGTTCGTGGTCGTGATCACCGGCACCATCCTCGCCTTCGGTGGGGTGACCTGGTGGCACGTGTCCTCGCTCGGGCACTTCGTGAACTCGGTGCACCTGTGGAGCACCGAGATCTTCATGGCGTCGATGGTGATCCACCTGTGGGGCAAGTTCTGGATGGCCGCATGGCGCGGTCGGCGCCAGGCCACCTGGATCACCGGAGTCGTGGCCTTCGTGGCCTCGATCGGCACGGCCTTCACCGGCTACCTGTCGCAGACCAACCTGGACTCGCAGTGGATCAGCACCCAGGCCAAGGACGGTCTGAACGCCGTCGGCGTCGGCGCGTGGTTCAACGTGCTGAACCCTGGCGCCATGCTGATGTGGCACATCGTGCTGATGCCCTTGATCGTCGGCATCATCACCGTGGTCCACGTCATCTTGGTCCGCCGTCACGGTGTCGTCCCCCCGATCGACAGTGAGGAGGCAGCGTCGTGAGAAGCCGTACCCCGGATTCACACTCCTTCCCGACCCGCCCGTACGACCTGGTCAAGGAGTTCGTGATCGCCTTCAGCGTGGTCGCGGTCCTCAGCCTGATCCTCGCGGGACTGTTCTCCTCGCCGGACGAGAAGTCGATGACGATGGCCGACTGGGCCAAGAACGCCCCGATGGACGTCGTCGGCACCGCCGCGCAGGAGCTCGCCGGAACGTCGGCGAGCGCCACGTACGGCCCGCCCTACAACAGCGCCGCAGAGGGGCAGACCCTGCTCGGCGTGCCCATGCAGAAGTGGGGTGGAGTCCGGCTGCCGGTCAGCTCCGCAGATCTGGTGCTCGGCCCGCTCCAGGGTGTTGCCAGCCAGCAGGCTGTCGGAACGGCACTGACCGCTTGGAACTCCGCGTCCGCTGACCAGCAGACCCAGTGGGCCTCGGACTACGCCGACGCCGTGGGCCAAGCCATGGACAGCGGCGGCGCCCTGCCTGACGCCAGCTCGGGTGACTACGGGCCGGTTCCGGTCATGACGCAGGCGTTCCTCGCCTACGCCGAGTCCGGTGGTCTCGAGGGGGCACTGGACTCGTCCGGCAACTTCTACGGCATCGACGCGACGCGGTCGCTCCTGCTGCTGTCGGACGGCGCCTACCTCGAGGATGAGGCCGTGGCCCGGCACCTCGGTGGTGACCAGTGGGGCATGATGAACGAGACCGGCAACTACCCGGGGCAGCCCTGGATGTGGCTGTACACGTTCTGGTACCAGGTCCCGCCGTTCGCCACCTCGGACAACGCCGATGCTCTGGTCTGGGGTCTGATGGCCCTGCTCACCCTGCTGCTCATGCTGCTCCCGTTCATCCCGGGGCTTCGGGACATCCCACGTCGGATCCCGATCCACCGGCTGATCTGGAGGAAGAAGTGGAGCCCTGTCCGCCGGTGACGGCATCCCCGCACAACTGACAGGAACTGCGGCTGGGACGGACCCGAGAGGGTCCGTCCCAGCCGTCTCGTCAATTCGGGCCCTCTCCTTCGGGGGTTGGCCGCAGCGGTCGTGTGTGCCGTTGTCTCCCCCTAGGTGATGCACCCGACCCCGAGCGGTCGCCTCCGGGCCGACCCTGGGACTGACTCTCGGGACGGACCCCGGACTGGCTCGGGGACCGGCCAGGGAGGATGTGACTCGCGGGTGGCCGAAGCCGACCACGGTCCGTCTACGATGGGGGCACGCCACCCCGACAAGGGGGGCCACGGGTCAAGGAGTGATGATGCAGAGCAGTAACCCCATCTTCCGCAAGGCGGCAGGGTTCAACGGTCGGAGCACGACGACGTACGGCGACCCGATGTACGCCGGCGCCGGTCCCGCCTCTTCGGCCTACGCAACCCCCGGCGTCATGCCGACGGCCGGCCGGATGACGATCGACTCGGTCGTCCAGAAGACCGCCCTCACCCTCGGCGTGATCATCGCTGCTGCGGCGATCACCTGGGTGATGACCGGTCCGATCACGCAGTCATCGATGCGTACCCTCTACACGCTGACCCTGGTCGGCGCGCTCGGCGGCTTCGCGCTCGCCATGGTGAACTCGTTCAAGAGGGTGGTCAGCCCGCCGCTGGTGATCGGGTACGCGGCGCTCGAGGGCGTGGCGATCGGAGCCATGAGTAAGGTCTTCGAGGCCATGTATCCCGGCATCGTGATGCAGGCCGTGGTCGGCACCTTCGCCGCCTTCATCGGCACGCTCGCGGCGTACAAGTTCTTCAACATCACCGTCTCCGACAGGATGCGCAAGTTCACCGTCGCGGCCATGTTCGGCTTCGTCGGGGTGATCTTCCTCGACATGATCCTGGGCTTCTTCGGCGCCTCGCTCGGGGTCAACGGCTTCGGCCCGATCGGGTTCATCTTCAGCCTGCTCGGGCTGGGGATCGGTATCTTCATGCTCCTGCTCGACTTCGACATGGTCGAGAAGGGTGTCGCCGCCGGGCTGCCGGAGCAGGAGTCTTGGCGCGCCGCGTTCGGCTTGGCCGTCACGCTGGTCTGGCTCTACATCGAGATCCTGCGGCTCCTGTCGTTCCTGCGCCAGTAGGCAGCCACCACCACGCCCGTGGGGGAGCGGCGACTCAGGTTGCCGACTCTTAGTCGACCGGCTCGGACTCGGGGCCTTCCGCCTCGAGATCCGGGCCGCGTCTGCGTCTGCGGATCAGCACCCAGCGTCCCCGGAGCCCGGTGCCGGCCTGTGCCGACTCGACCTCGGTGCCCGGATGGCTGGCTGCCTCGACGGCGGCGTCCGACAGGGACACCAGCCGGTCCCGCTCGCCAGTGGTGGCGAGGATCTCCTCCTCCGGCGCAACGCCGAGAGCCACCAGCACCGTGGGCAGGAGTGCGGCCGCCATTCTGTGGTAGCCGAGCCGGGAGGGATGGAAACGATCCGGCCCGAAGAGGTGCTGCGGGCGCTGGGCGAACTCCGGTCCCAGGATCGACCCCAGCGACACCGAGCGCCCACCCGCCTCGACGGTCGCGATGGTCTGGGCGGCGGCGAGCCGTCGCGACCACGAGCGGGCCAGCTGGCGCAGCGGAGGGATGAGGGGCTCGATCGTGCCGAGGTCCGGGCAGGTCCCGACGACCACCTCGACCCCGGCGTCGCGGAGCCGGCGGACCGCGTCGTTCAGCAGCCGTACCGACTGGGCCGGGCGGACCGTGTGAGTGACGTCGTTGGCGCCGACGAGGATGACTGCCACCTGTGGCTCGATGGGGATCACCTCGGTGATCTGGGCGTCCAGGTCGCTGGTCATCGATCCCGTGACAGCGACCGACTTGAGGTGAACGCGCCGATCGGCGGCCCGGGCGACGCCGGTGGCCAGGCGCGCCCCCGGTGTGTCCTCCACCAGCTCCAACCCGTAGCCGACGGCGGAGGAGTCGCCGAGCAGTGCGACGCGCAGCGCCGGCCCGGGCCGGGTGGTGGCGTACCAGCCGCTCGGGTCGGGCCACTCGCGCTCGACCATGCCGATCCGGTCCCGGGCGAGCTTCGCCTCGGCTCGGAGGACGCCGTAGAGCGACGCTCCGAGGACGGAGAGACCGCCGCCGCCGTACGCCGCTGCGGCCGCCAGTTTGCGGGCTGCTGCGACCTTGCTCATGCTTCCAGCCTATTGACCGCCCGTGACGCGCGCGCAACGGTCCTCGGACCCGAATTCGACCGCACCTAGACTCAGCGGCGTGGAATACGTCGACTCACTTCTCGATGTCATCGGCAACACCCCGCTGCTGGCGCTGCATCGTGTCCTTGACGGGGTGACCGGACCGATGGTGCTCGCGAAGGTCGAGTACATGAACCCCGGCGGCTCGGTGAAGGACCGGATCGCACTCAAGATGGTCGAGGCCGCCGAGCGCGACGGGTCGCTCAAGCCGGGTGGGACGATCGTCGAACCGACGTCCGGCAACACCGGAGTCGGGCTGGCGATGGTCGCCCAGGCGAAGGGCTACCACTGCGTCTTCGTCTGCCCCGACAAGGTCAGCGAGGACAAGCGCAACGTGCTGCGTGCCTATGGCGCGGAGGTGGTGGTCTGCCCCACCGCCGTGGCGCCGGAGCACCCCGACTCGTACTACAACGTCTCGGACCGGCTGGTCCGCGAGATCGACGGTGCGTGGAAGCCCGACCAGTACTCCAACCCCAACAACCCGCTCTCCCACTACGAGGGGACCGGGCCGGAGATCTGGCGACAGACCGAGGGCAAGATCACCCACTTCGTCGCCGGCATCGGCACCGGCGGCACGATCACCGGCACCGGCCGCTACCTCAAGGAGGTCAGCGGGGGAGCGGTGCGAATCATCGGTGCCGACCCGGCCGGATCGGTCTACTCGGGCGGCACCGGGCGCCCCTACCTGGTCGAGGGAGTCGGTGAGGACTTCTGGCCGGACTCCTACGATCCGAGCGTCGTCGACCAGGTGATCGAGGTCTCCGACGCAGACTCCTTCGCGATGACCCGACGGCTGGCACGTGAGGAGGGACTGCTGATCGGAGGCTCAGGCGGGATGGCGGTCTGGGCGGCGATCGAGCTGGCGCGCGAGCTCCAGGGGACGCCCGAGGGTGACCATGCGGTGATCGTGGTGATCCTGCCCGACGGGGGTCGCGGCTACCTGACCAAGGTCTTCAACGACGACTGGCTGGCTGGCTACGGGTTCCTTCCGCCGAGCACCGACCGCACGGTGGGTGAGGTGCTGCACGGGAAGCCCGGCGGGCTTCCCGCGCTCGTGCACACCCATCCCGCCGAGACCGTGGCCGAGGCGATCTCCATCCTCCGCGAGTACGGCGTCTCGCAGATGCCGGTGGTTCGCGCCGAGCCGCCGATCGTCGCGGCCGAGGTGGCCGGTTCGGTCTCGGAGCGGGCCCTTCTCGACGCCCTCTTCGCCGGTGGGGCGAAGCTGACCGACCGGGTCGAGGCGCACATGAGCGACCCGCTGCCCTCCATCGGGTCGACCGCGCCGGTCTCGGACGCCTTCGACGCCCTGGGCTCCTGTGACGCGCTGCTGGTCCAGGAGGACGGCAAGCCGATCGGCGTGCTGACCCGTCAGGACCTGCTCACCTACCTCGCCAGTGCCGGCTGACTCCCTGTGGAGCATCTGTCCGTCACGGTCGTGGCGCTTCTCGTGGCGGCCGCGTTCGCGGCTGGCTTTGTCGACGCGGTGGTCGGCGGCGGAGGGCTGATCCAGCTCCCCGCCCTGGTGCTGGCGCTTCCGGCGGTTGCTCCCATCCAGATCCTCGCGACCAACAAGATCTCCTCGATCTGCGGGACGACGGTCGCCAGCGCGACGTACTACCGACGGGTCCAGCCGCAGGCGAAGGACCTCCTGCCGCTCATGGTGTCGGCGTTCGCCGGGTCGATGGCGGGTGCTGTGGCGGCCAGTCATCTGCCCCGGTCCGCCTTCGACCCGATCGTGCTCGCCGCCCTGGTGCTCGTGGGTGGCTACGTCCTGCTCAAGCCCGACCTCGGCCACCTCACGGCGCTGCGCCACGCGGGGTGGCGACATGTCGCTGTGGCCATGGGGGTCGGTGTCGCGATCGGCTTCTATGACGGGGCGCTCGGGCCGGGGACCGGTTCCTTCTTCGTCATCTCGCTGGTGGGGCTGCTCGGCTACGCCTTTCTCGATGCGTCGGCCCGGGCCCGTTTCGCCAACTGGGCGACCAACGCCGCCGCGCTCATCATCTTCATCCCGCAGGGTGCCGTGATGTGGGGGCTGGGGCTGGCCATGGGTGCGAGCAACCTGCTGGGCGGATACCTGGGCGCGCGGACGGCGGTGGCGCGTGGCTCGACCTTCGTGCGCGGCTTGTTCGTCGTCGTGGTCGCTGTCCTGGCCGTCCGGCTGGCGTTGCGCGTGACCGGGGTGATGCCGTGACCGACCGCTACGTGACAATCGCGGGCGACAGTGCCGCTGAGATCGAGGTCAAGCGCTCGCGCTTCCTCTGCTCATTGCATCGGGCCTCGGAGGAGTCAGGGGCTCGGGCCTTCGTGGAGGAGATGCGGCGCCGGCACTGGGAGGCACGCCACCACTGCAGCGCCTTCGTGCTCGGCCCGGACGGGTCGACGGCGCGCTCCAGCGACGATGGAGAGCCGGCCGGAACGGCGGGTGCGCCGATGCTCGAGGTGCTCCGCGGGGCAGGCGTCTCAGACGTGGTGGCGGTCGTCTCGCGGTACTTCGGCGGGATCCTGTTGGGCGCCGGCGGGCTGGTGCGTGCCTACGGCGACGCGGTGCGAGCCGGCCTCGACTCCGTCCGCCTGATGGAGCGCCAGAAGATGCGCCTGTACGTCGTCGAGGTGGACCACGCCCACGCTGGACGGGTGGAGAACGACCTGCGGGCCAGGGGCATCACGGTCCGCGGCGCGAGATACGGCGACCGGGTCGGCCTGGACCTCGCCGTGGCTCCGGGGGTGGACCTCGACGCGCTCATCGCGGAGGTGTCAGCGGGGGAGTTGGTCGCGACGGCGTGTGGAGAGGACTGGGTGGACGGCGGTTAGCCGATCCGCCGGCTCAGGGCTGGACGCCGTGGAAGACGAGCGCTTGGAACGGGTCGACCGGGTCGCCTCCGCCGGGACGGACCTCGAGGTGGAGATGGGGCCCGGTCGTGTGTCCGGTAGTGCCCACGTTGCCGATCGCCTGACCGGAGATCAACGTGTCGCCAACCTTCACGGCGAACGCCGACATGTGGCAGTACCAGAGCTCGGTGCCGTTGGGCAGGGTCTCGATCACCTTGTTGCCGTAGGCGCCGTCGTAGCCGGCGAAGGTGATGGTGCCGCTGGCAACGGCGGTGATCGGGGTGCCGGACGGCGCGGCGAAGTCCAGCCCGGTGTGCATCCCGGCCCAGATCCCGTAGTCACCGAATCGGGCGGTGAGGACGTACCGGCCGGACGGGATGGGCAGCTGCCAGGCGTTCTTGGCGACGTACTGGGCGAACTTCTTGGCGCTCGCGGTGATCGACGAGATGGCCTTGGTCCGCTCCTGGGCCTGACGCTCGGCGGCGGCTTCCAACTCCTGGTCAGAGGCGCCCTGCAAGTCGGTGCGGTCCGCGCTGCGGCTTGGGGTGCTGGTGCGGTAGCCGACCGTCTGGATGGCGCCGGAGCCGTTGAGGACGTTGGCCTGCGCGGAGAAGAGCTGGATGTCGACCGGCGCCAGCGCTCCACCGCCTGACCCGATGTGTACCACTCCCATCACCGCCACCACAACGGCGATAAAGCCGGCTCGCGCCGGCGAGAGGACAACCAGGCGAGAGGCTCGCCGGCGACTGGTCGTCGCCTTTCGTCTGCCGACCCGCGGGACCCCGGCGGCCTTGGTGGCTGCGTGTCCCGTGGTGGGGGCAGCGGCTGGGAGGGAGGTCAACTCCGTCTCGTTGGCGACCGCGCGCCGCCGTCGGCCCGTGGAGGCGTGCGTCGCAGACGAGGAGTTCGCTGCGGGAACGCGTCGAGCGCGTGCGCTCCTGGCGGCAATGCGCTTGCCACCTTGGTGGGCGGACACGGGCTCTGGGTCCTCCTTGTCGGGGGATGGACGGCTTGGTCAGGGTACCCGGTTTGCCCCGTCTACGACAAAGGCACCTAGCACCTTTTTCGGAGCCGGGCGACGCATTTTCCACGATTTCGTGTGCGTCGCTCGTGGCGCGCTGACGAAATCGTGGTTGATGTGGCTTGTGGTGCTGGTGGGGATCGGGCCGGCTGGGGTCAGGAGGCACCTGTGGAGGCGACTCTCCAGGGGCGGCGCTAGGGTGGTCGATCGCGGGGGATGCTCGGTTCCGCTGGAGACAGCACCGGGTGCTCCCCACTTGAACGCGAGCCGGAAAGCAGGGTGGACGACGTGGCACCAATCCGCATCGTGGTGGCCAAGCCGGGCCTGGACGGGCATGACCGAGGAGCCAAGGTCATTGCCCGGGCCCTTCGTGACGCTGGGCACGAGGTCATCTATACCGGTCTGCACCAGACCCCCGAGCAGATCGTGGAGACAGCCCTTCAGGAGGATGCGGACGTCATCGGCCTCTCGGTGCTCTCCGGCGCGCACATGACGCTGTTCCGGAAGGTCATCGACCTGCTCGACTCCAAGGACGCCCGGGACATCGTCTTGATCGGTGGGGGCATCATTCCCGAGGACGACATCCCGTTGCTGACCGAGATGGGCGTGGCCAAGGTCTTCACCCCGGGTGCCACGACCACCGAGATCACCGGCTGGGTGCGCGACAACATCCAGGTCGCCCCAGCGTGACCGGCAGTGTGACCGATTCGACGTAGTGCGTTGCGTGCGCTCCCACTAGCCTCACAGCGAGACGACCCCCCGGCGTCGGTCCGGGGTACCGACAGACAGGCGAAATCGTGGACCTGATGGAGTACCAGGCGAAGGAGCTCTTCGCCAAGCACGGAGTCCCGGTCACCGTGGGCACCGTGGTGACCGACGCGGCGAGCGCAGCCAGTGCGGCCGAGCTGCTCGGCGGAGCCGTCGTGGTGAAGGCCCAAGTCAAGACCGGCGGGCGCGGCAAGGCGGGAGGCGTCAAGCTCGCCCGCGATCCGCGCGAGGCCCAGGAGCGGGCCGGTGAGATCCTCGGCATGGACATCAAGGGGCACACCGTGCACCGGGTTCTGGTGGCGCCGGCAGAAGAGATCGCCGAGGAGTACTACTTCTCCTTCCTCGTCGACCGGGCGAACCGCAACTTCCTCTGCATCGCCTCCACCGAGGGTGGCGTCGAGATCGAGGTGACGGCGGTCGAGAACCCTGACGCCGTGGCGAAGGTCGCCATCGACCCGCAGGTCGGGGTCGACGACGCCAAGGCAGCCGAGATCATCGCGGCCACGGGATTCCCCCCCGATGTCGCCGCGCAGGCGCCCGCCGTGATCAAGGCGTTGTGGGACGTCTTCATCCAGGAGGATGCCTCCTTGGTCGAGGTGAACCCTCTCGTCAAGCTCGCCGACGGCCGGCTCGAAGCCCTCGACGGCAAGGTCACTTTGGATGACAACGCCGAGTTCCGGCACGCCGAGCACGCCGACTTCGACCTGCCGGCCGAGACCGATCCGCTCGAAGTGGAGGCCAAGGCCAAGGGGCTGAACTACGTCAAGCTGGACGGCGATGTCGGCATCATCGGCAATGGTGCGGGGCTGGTCATGTCGACCCTCGATGTGGTCGCCTACGCCGGCGAGCGCCATGGCGGCGTGAAGCCCGCCAACTTCCTCGACATCGGTGGCGGGGCCTCGGCCCAGGTGATGGCCGACGGCCTGCACATCATCATCGAGGACCCTCAGGTGAAGTCGATCTTCGTGAACGTCTTCGGTGGCATCACGGCGTGTGACGCGGTCGCGGAGGGCATCGTCCACGCCTTGGGGATGCTCGGCAGCGAGGCGAGCAAGCCCCTCGTCGTACGGCTGGACGGCAACAACGTCGACGAGGGTCACCGGATCCTCCAGGAGATGAACCACCCGCTCATCACCGTTGTCGACACCATGGACGGCGCGGCCGACAAGGCCGCCGAACTGGCCCACGCGGCCGGCTGAGAGGACTCACGAGACATGGCGATCTTCCTGACCGAGCAGAGCAAGGTCATCGTCCAGGGCATGACCGGCTCCGAGGGCATGAAGCACACCCAGCGCATGCTCGCCTCCGGCACCAACATCGTCGGCGGGGTCAACCCAAGGAAGGCCGGCGAGACCGTAGACGTGGACGGTACCAAGATCCCGGTCTTCGGCAGTGTGTCCGCGGCGATGCGTGAGACAGGTGCCGACACGTCAGTGGTCTTCGTGCCGCCGGCCTTCACCAAGGACGCGGCGATGGAGGCGATCGACGCGGGGATCGGCCTGCTGATCGTGATCACCGAGGGCGTGCCGGTTCACGACACCGCGCAGTTCCGTGCCTACGCCGAGGCGAAGGGCACGACGCGAATCATCGGCCCGAACTGCCCCGGCGTGATCAGCCCGGGGAAGTCCAACGCAGGCATCATCCCGGCGACCATCACCGGACCCGGCCGGATCGGTCTGGTCTCCAAGTCCGGGACCTTGACCTACCAGATGATGTACGAGCTGCGGGACCTCGGCTTCTCCTCCTGTATCGGAATCGGAGGGGACCCGATCGTCGGCACCACGCACATCGACTGCCTGCAGGCGTTCCAGGACGACCCCGAGACCGACGCGATCGTGATGATCGGTGAGATCGGCGGCGACGCCGAGGAGCGCGCGGCGGCCTACATCGCCGAGCACATCACCAAGCCGGTCGTCGGCTATGTCGCGGGGTTCACCGCTCCCGAAGGCAAGACCATGGGGCACGCGGGCGCGATCGTGTCCGGCTCCTCAGGGACAGCCGCGGCGAAGAAGGACGCGCTGGAGGCCGTCGGAGTGAAGGTCGGCAAGACCCCGTCCGAGACCGCAGCCCTGATGCGCCAGATCATCACCTCCCGCTGACCCGTCGCAAGTGGTCAGGTGACCCGTCGCAAGTGGTCAGGTGACCCGTCGCAAGTGGTCAGGTGACCCGTCGCAAGTGGTCAGGTGACGGCGTTGCGGGTGGCGAACTCCGGGCGCAGGTGCTCGCCGTTGGCCAGGACGTCGACCAGATGGTCCACCGCGTCGTGAACGTCGGTGTGGGTCACGAAGAGCGGCGCGAAACCGAACCGCGCCACGTCTGGATCACGGAAGTCGCAGATGACCCCGCGGGCGATGAGCGCCTGCACCAGGCCATAGGCGGCATCGTGGCGGAAGGAAACCTGGCTTCCGCGCCGATCATGCTCACGAGGCGTAAGGATCTCCAGTGCGGGCACCCGCTCATCGAGGAGCCCGAGGAACAGGTCGGTCAATGACAGGGAAGCGCTGCGAAGATCCTCCATGGCCACGCTGTCGAATGCGGTCATTGCGGCCTCCAGCGCGGACAGTGCCAGGACCGGGGGAGTGCCCACGATCATCTGGGTGACCCCGGGCGCCGGAGCGTAGTCCAGGCCGAAGTCGAAGGGGTGCGCATGTCCCCACCAGCCGGTGATGGGCTGGTCCAAAGAGCCCTGCAGGCGGGGGGCGGCATAGCCGAAGGCGGGTGATCCCGGTCCGCCGTTGAGGTACTTGTAGGTGCATCCCACCGCGAGGTCGACGTCGTTGCCCGCGAGGTCCACCGGGACGGCGCCGGTCGAGTGGCACAGATCCCACTGCATCAGGGCCCCCACCCGGTGGGCTGCGTCGGTGATCTCTCCCATGTCGTACATCGCTCCGGTGCGGAAGTCGACGTGGGTGAGGCTGAGCAGCGCGACATCCTCGTCGAGCGCGGCAGTCGGGTCGGTCGGGTCGCAGTAGCGCAACTGCATCCCGAGCAGCCGGGTGACGCCCTGGGCGATGTAGGCGTCGGTAGGGAAGGTCGTCGGCTCGACCACGATGACCGAGCGATCCGGCCGTAGCCGCGCGGCAGCCACCATCGACTTGAAGAGGGTGACGCTCGTCGAGTCGCCGAGGAAGAGATCCGTGGTCCCGGCTCCGATCAGCGGCGCGATCCGCGCGGCGACCCGCCCGGCAAGGTGGGACCAGTCCGCGCTGTTCCACGCGCTCACCAGTCCCCTTCCCCACTCCTCGGTCACGACCTCGCTCAGGCGAGAGCTCACTGCTGTGGGCGTGGGACCGAGGGAGTTGCCGCAGAGGTAGACGACCCCGTCAGGGAGCGTGAACCTGTCCCGCGTGTGGGCAAGCGGGGACGAGCGGTCGAGGGCTTCGGCGTCAGAGCGGGTCAGAGGCATGAGCCCGAGGGTAGACGTCCTAGAGCCGGAGCGCCGCACGCCGGGTCAGGTTCGCGAACGCGTCACTTCCCATGTCGGCTCCCGAGGCTGGGGTGAACACCACCACGGCGACCGTGCCGATCATGCGGACCAGTCCCACCCGGACCTCGAGCGTCACCTTGCGGTTGACTCTGCTCTTCACGAGCCAGGTCTGGTAGGTCGAGGTCCCCACATGCTTGGTGCCGTATGACGTTAGCTGCACCGTGAAGTCCTTCGAGGCGCACTTCACCAAGGCTGTGGCGAAGGACGCGGCGAAGGACTTCGCTTGGGAGGGGCTGGTGAATCCGCCGACGGTCTCCTCTGCGCCGAACGTCGCGGGGAGGGCCGCCTGGGGCATCAAGAAGGTCCGCCCTTGCACCGGCGACGCACCGCTGCTGACGAGCCCCGGAGTCTTGCACTCCGCCGTCGCTCCCGACTCCAGCCTCGCCTGCGGCTTGGTTCCGACCCACACCGACTGGATATTCCCCACCGGCGGGAGATCGACAGCCGCGAGCAGTCGTCGCGGCGCGTCGGCGTGGGGCAGCTGAGGCGTGTAGGTCGGTGCCGCATGGATGCAGTCGGTGTCACAGAACCCCGCCGTCGCTTCCGCCAGGGCGTTGGCCAGCTGGTCGGGGCCCGGCGCCCGCTTCGGAGAGCTCGTGAAGACGAGCGAGACGGTCTGGGTGCCGACCTGGGCGATGGCAATCGCCTGGGTGCTGGTGTGCTCGAGGTACTGGTTGAGATAGATCAAAGTGGCGTGTTCGCCTACTCCGGAGACATCGAACGCCTTGACCAACTGGAGGCGTGGTGCCTTGCACCGTCCGAACCAACCCATGGTGACCCGGTAGGTCGCGGCGGCTCGCCGGGTGGAGCGGGAGGTGGCGAGGGTCTCGACGGCTGTGAGCTTGTCGGCCTTCGTCGAGAAGACCCGTACCAGCGCACCGAGTCCCAGCGGGTCGGCGTAGCGAGTTGTCTGACAGATCGAGTTCAGACCGTCCCCGGCGGAGTTGCTGTCGGTCCGCGTCACCGTCCAGGTCGGATCTGGCACGGTCGCATTGATGAGGGCGACGTCGATCAGCTGGCTCTGCTTCAGGACGGCATCGTCCGGAGGGGTCGCGCTGGTGGTCGGAGATGTCGGGAGGAAGGCCGGGTCGGCTCCCGGGCGGGTCCGGTGCGGGTCGGCCACCACGGCACCTGCCGCCAGTACGAGGCTCAGCGCGCTGACGACCAGGGTGGCGGCCCGAACTCGTCGCCGTTTACTTCCGGCTCGCATCACGATCGATGGGCGGGGGAGGTTGCCGGTGAGCGAGGAGGCGTAGGTGATCCCCCGGAACCGGTCGCCCACCATCTCCGGGGCGATCTGAAGCGCAGTCGCGACCTGGGTCCGTGCCTCCTCCGCCTGGAGAAGAGCGGCCTCGGTTGACAGGTGGGACTGGAGAGCCGCCTGGTCCATGGGGAGGTCCGCTACCTCGAGAGCCAGCAGCAGCCGGCGGCTGGTCTGCGGCAGCTTGTGCAGGGCGTCGAGGGTTGCTTTGTCCTCCTCGGAGATGCCCCGGTTGCGGTGCCAGATCCGGCCTCGGTGTCGGCGCAGGGCTTTCCGCCAGGCCAGCGGCCGCACATACTCCATCGGGTCGTCTTGGCGGCCGACGCGGTCCCAGTGCTGCCAGGAGATGACGAAGGCGTCGCGGACGGCGGTGGTCGCGGCCCGGACATCGCCGGTCAGCAGGAAGGTCTCGTGCAGCAGGGCACCGCGGTTGGACCGGTAGCAGGCGTCGAACCCGACATCGGGTCTCATCCGCACGCGCTCCTTCCGTCCGGCCCCGGCAGACCAGGTCAGCCAGTTCCCCCGCCGACGAATGAGGTTACGGGACGCCCGGTGAGGAGTGCGACTCGGCGTGGGTCCCAGCTTCCCGGCCTTCGGAAAGGCACGATGGAGCAGCCATGTCGGACATCCTCTCGTTGCTCATCCCACCCGGCTCCTCGAAGCGGGTGAGCGTGCGGCGTCCGCTCATCGTCTCGGCGATCCTTGCGGCACTCGGAGCGGGTGCTTCGCTCATGCTGCCGCTGATGGCGCTGGCCCTCGTCGGCTGGCTGTCGACCGGGGCGGACGGGTCCTCACGGGGCGCCCTTCGGGTGGGCGCGGACGCATGGCTGCTCGCCCACGGGTCGGGGCTGGAGGTGGGCGGCTCCCTGGTCACCTTCATCCCCCTGGGGCTCACCGCGTTCAGCCTGATGGTCTGCCACCGCACCGCCCGATGGGCGGCGGGCACGTCCGAGGTCGAGGAGCCGATCACCCTGGCGATCGGGGTGTTTGCCTTCGCGGTCTCGCTGGGTCTCACCGCGATTGTCACCGCAGTCCTCGCGTCGACACCCTCCGCCCAGCCCGGTCTCCTCCGGGCCTTCCTGGGGGCCCTGGTCGTGGGACTCGTCGGTGGCGGCTCGGGCCTGGTTTCCGGGTCGGAGTACCGCCTGCCCGTCCCGGGTCCGGTCCGGGCGGCACTGTCGGCCGCCACGGCCATCGTCCTCACCCTGCTCGCCGTGGGGTCGGTCCTGGTGGTGGCGTCGTTCCTGGCCCACTTCTCAACGGCGGCCCGCCTGGTGTCGTCCCTGCATCTGCACACGGCCGGTGGGCTCCTGGTGCTGGCCGCGAGCTTGGCCGTCGCTCCGAACCTCAGCCTGCTGGGAGTCGCTTACCTGCTGGGCCCGGGCTTCGCGGTCGGGACTGGCACGATCGTCTCACCGACCGACGTGCTGCTCGGGCCGGTGCCGGCCGTTCCGTTCGTCGCGGCGATCCCCGACGGCACGCCTGCGTGGTGGTCCTCCCTCCTCGTGCTCGTTCCAGCGCTGGTGGCCGCCTTGGTGGTCGTCGCTCAGCGGCCCGGCGCCCCGGCCAACCGACTCGGTCCGCTCGCCGGAGCGCTCGTGCGGGGCCTGGCGACCGGGGTGTTCGCAGCGCTGGGTGTCACCGCCGTCGTCCTGCTCGCCGGCGGTGCCATCGGTCCAGGTCGGATGCAGGACGTCGGAGCCGCCGGGGCGAGCGTGCTCGTCGCCGCCACCATCTCCTTGGTGACCGGCTCACTGGTCGGCTCACTGGTCTCGGCGTGGACCCGACACCGCGCCCTCAACGCCTCCTCCCAGCCCTGACCCGGCCGGTCTGAAGCGCCCGGAGGGGCCGGTACGCTGACCGCGTGCCCACGATCCCCGAGACCGGACCGGCCCGACTGGTGGTGCTCGTGTCGGGTGCCGGCACCAATCTCCAGGCGCTTCTCGACGCCTGCGCCGATCCTTCGTACGGCGCTCGGGTCGTCGCCGTCGGTGCCGACCGCGACGGCATCGAGGGGTTGGATCGGGCGGAGCGGGCCGGCATCCCCACCTTCGTGAGACGACTGAAGGACTTCGAGGACCGGGACGCCTGGGACGCCGAGATGACGAGCGTGGTGTCGGGGTATGACCCCGACGTGGTGGTTCTCGCCGGGTTCATGAAGCTGCTCGGCCCGACCTATCTCGTCGCGCTCGGGTCGCGCACGGTGAACACCCACCCCGCCCTGTCCCCGTCCTTCCCGGGGATGCACGGCCCAGCCGACGCGCTTGCCTACGGCGTCAAGGTCACCGGTTGCACGCTCTTCGTGATCGACGACGGTGTGGACACCGGACCGATCGTCGCCCAGGTCGCGGTGCCGGTCGAGGAGGGCGACGACGTGGAGTCCCTCCACGAGCGCATCAAGGCCGCCGAGCGCGTGATGCTGGTCAAGGCTGTGGGCCGATTGGCTCGCGAAGGGTTCCAGATCGTCGGCCGTGCGGTGCGCTTTGGTGGCGCATCGACGGACGGATAGGCTTAAGCCACACGACTGGCGAAGGTGGGTAACCACCAGGGAGTGACCCGTTCTACGGGACCGCGAGGGGATCGACCGCCTGGGTGCCCTCCTCGAATCCGAGGAGATCTGACGGGAGTCGGCACATGAGCAACGGACAACGACCGATTAAGCGCGCACTGGTTTCGGTGTACGACAAGACCGGGCTGGAAGAGCTTGCCCGCGGGCTGCACGAGGCCGGGGTGAGCCTGGTATCGACCGGCTCTACAGCTGCCCGGATCGCGGATGCGGGTGTCCCTGTGACCAAGGTCGAGGAGCTCACCGGCTTCCCCGAGTGCCTGGACGGCCGGGTGAAGACTCTGCACCCGCGGGTCCACGCCGGCATCCTCGCCGACCTCCGCCTCGAAAGCCACCGGCAGCAGCTGGCTGATCTCGGCGTGGAGCCGTTCGACCTGGTGATCGTGAACCTCTACCCGTTCACCGCGACTGTCGCCTCCGGTGCGGCTCCCGACGAGTGTGTCGAGCAGATCGACATCGGCGGCCCCTCGATGGTGCGTGCCGCCGCCAAGAACCACCCCTCGGTCGCCGTGGTGACCGATCCCTCCCGGTACGCCGAGGTGCTCGCGGCCGTAGCCCAGGGAGGCTTCACCCTCGCCGAGCGGCAGCGGCTCGCAGCGGAGGCATTCGTTCACACCGCGACCTACGACGTGGCCGTCGCCTCCTGGATGGGCAACGTGCTCACCGACACCTCCGACGGCAGCGGCTTCCCGGCCTGGGCGGGTGCCACCTGGGACAAGGCCGCCGTGCTGCGCTACGGCGAGAACCCGCACCAACGGGCCGCCCTCTTCCTGACGCCGGGCGCGGGCGGGCTGGCGCAGGCCACGCAGTTGCACGGCAAGGAGATGTCGTACAACAACTACGTCGACGCCGACG
Source organism: uncultured Actinomycetota bacterium (assembly GCA_963824105.1). Lineage (GTDB taxonomy): Bacteria > Actinomycetota > Actinomycetes > Propionibacteriales > Nocardioidaceae > CAWDVB01. Next base: position 429,531 of record CAWGNN010000006.1, on the reverse strand, counting down.
CGGCCCGGCGGGCTGCCTACGACTTCGACGGGCCGGCGGTTGCGGTGATCAAGCACGCCAATCCCTGCGGCATCGCGATCGGCTCGGATGTCGCCGAAGCCCACCGCAAGGCCCACGCGTGCGACCCGGTGAGCGCGTTCGGCGGTGTCATCGCCACCAACGTGCCGGTGTCCGCGGCGATGGCCGAGCAGGTCAAGGACATCTTCACCGAGGTGGTGGTCGCTCCGGCTTTCGAGGACGGTGCGGTCGAGATCTTGTCGGCCAAGAAGAACATCCGGCTCCTGGTGGCCGAGCCCCTCGCCCGCGGAGGAATCGAGACCCGGTCCATCTCCGGGGGACTGCTGATGCAGGCCCGTGACGCGATCGACGCGGAGGGCGACGACCCGGCGTCTTGGACCCTGGCGGCTGGTGAGCCGGCGTCGGAGCAGCTCCTGGCCGACCTCGCCTTCGCCTGGCGCGCCTGCCGTGCGGTGAAGTCGAACGCGATCCTGCTGGCCAAGGACGGCGCCTCGGTCGGGGTCGGCATGGGCCAGGTCAACCGAGTCGACTCCGCGCGCCTGGCGGTGGAACGCGCCGGCGACCGAGCGTCCGGGTCGGTCGCTGCCAGCGACGCGTTCTTCCCCTTCGCCGATGGGCTTCAGATCCTGATCGACGGCGGGGTCAGTGCCGTGGTGCAGCCCGGCGGCTCGGTGCGCGACGAAGAGGTCATCGAGGCAGCTCGGGCTGCGGGCGTGACGATGTACCTCACCGGAACCCGCCACTTCTTCCACTGACCGCACGGTTGGCCCGATCGACGCGAGCGACTCGGGTGAAAGGATGCTGTTGTGACTGCGCGAATTCTCGACGGGAAAGCGACCGCCGCGGCGATCAAGGGCGAGCTCACCGCACGAGTTGAGAAGTTGAGGGAGGCCGGCATCGTGCCCGGCCTCGCCACCGTCCTGGTCGGTGACGACCCGGGCAGCCGCTGGTACGTCAACGGCAAGCACAAGGACTGCGCAGAGGTGGGCATCAACTCCATCCGTGTCGACCTGTCCGCCGACGTGCCCCAGTCGGCCGTCGAGGAGGCGGTCGTCAAGCTGAACGAGGACCCGGCCTGCACCGGCTACATCGTTCAGCTGCCCTTGCCCAAGCACATGGACGAGAACACCATCCTCGGGATGATCGACCCGGCCAAGGACGCCGACGGCCTGCACCCGACCAACCTCGGCTGGCTCGTCCTGGGCAAGCCGGCGCCGCTGCCGTGCACGCCGTACGGCATCGTCGAGCTGTTGCGCCGGCACGAGGTGGAGATCGCCGGAGCCGAGGTGTGTGTCGTCGGCCGGGGGATCACCGTGGGACGCCCCCTCGGGCTGCTGTTGACTCGGCGAAGTGAGAACGCCACCGTCACTCTCTGCCACACCGGTACCAAGGATCTTGCCGCTCACGTCCGGCAGGCTGACATCGTGGTGGCCGCGGCGGGGGTCCACAACATCATCACTGCGGACATGGTCAAGCCCGGTGCGACCGTGCTCGATGTCGGTGTCTCTCGGGACGCCGAGGGCAAGATCGCCGGAGACGTCGCCAAGGAGGTCATCGAGGTCGCCGGATGGGTGTCGCCGAACCCCGGCGGTGTCGGTCCGATGACTCGGGCGATGCTGTTGTCAAACATCGTCGAGATCGCCGAGCACACCGTCGGCTGATGGAGAAGCCCCAGCGCGAGCGCCGGCGATACCCCCAAACGATTGGGGGGAGCGTCTATCTCGCGGTGCTCGCTACGGCGGCTGTCGGTCTCGGCATCGTGGTCGCGGTGTCCTGGCGAGGTGGGCTGTTCGTGATCAGCGCCGCCCTCGTCCTGGCGGCGGTGGCCCGGGCTCTCATCCCCGACGCGATGTCAGGGATGTTGAAGGTCCGGGCCCGGTGGATCGATGTGCTCACCTACGGGGTTCTCGGGGCCGGTCTTTTCGCGGTGGTGTTCTCGGTCTCCGGCGGCCCGCACTAAGGCCCTGATCAGGACCGGGTGCGCGGGGCGACCCGACCCAGACCGATCTGCAGGAGGACCGGCCCGGAGGGCAGCGAGGTCTCGCACCCGGGGGCGCCGTCGTTTCCGGAAGGACAGGACCCGCAGGCCCCACCAGGGCAGCTGGTGCCGAGGGCGTGGACGTCGAGCCGGCCCATCCGCACCAGGTGGTCGATCGCCGCGTCTGTGACGTCGCGAGCCAGACCGGTGCGCTCGGCGACGTCGAGGCGCGAGGCGGCGCCGTCGGCGACCGCGCCCAGGACCGCGCTCAGGGGGCTGCTCATACCAAGAGGCTCCCGACTTGGAAGACGGCGAACGCCAGCACCCAGGCGACGGTCAGCTGCATCGCGATCCCGAAGACGGTCCAGCGGGCGCCGATCTCGCGCAGCTGGGCGGCGAGAGTGGCGACGCAGGGGGTGTAGGCCAGCAGGAAGACCAGAAAGGCAAGTACGGCGGGAAGCGTTGCCCCGGCACTGGACGCGTGGAACGCGGCGTCGATGTGCTGCTGGAGCTGTATCGGGGACTGGCCGGAGGTGGGATCACCCGCGGCGTAGGTCTGGGCCCACGAGGTCACCACCGCCTCCTTGGCGATGAATCCCACGACCAGGGCGCTGGCGGTGTGCCAGTCACCGAAGCCGAGCGGACCGAAGATCGGCGCGATCAGCCTCGCCAGTCCGGCGAAGAGGCTCTGGTCCGGCGGAACGTGGCCGAAGGTGGCAGTGCCCGTGAGGGGAATCGCCTGCACCAGCCATACCCCGGTCACGGTGGCGACGATGATGCCGCCGGCTGTCGACAGGAAGCCCTTCACCCGCATCCAAGTCACCGCGCTGGTCACGCGCAGTGTGGGCCGTTGGTACGGCGGAAGGTCGAGCATCAGCGGGGCTTGTCCCATGGTGCGCCACAGCGTGGACTTCAGGGCCAGGCCCACCACGACGATGACCAGGATCGACACGAGGTACATCCCGAACACGACCGTCCCCGCCATCGAGCGGAAGAAGGTCGAGGCCACCAGCACGTAGACGGTCAGCCGGGCGCTGCAGGACGTGAAGGGCACGAGGAGAGCGGTGAGCAGACGGTGTCGGGCGTCGGGGAGGATCCGGGTCGCGCTGATGGCCGGCACGTTGCAGCCGAAGCCGACGACGAGCGGGAGGAAGGCCTTCCCCGGGAGTCCGATCGCCCTCATCGTCCGATCGGTGACGACCGCGGCGCGCGCCATGTAGCCGGAGTCCTCCAGCAGTGCCAACAGCGCGAACATGATGGTCATCAGCGGGACGAAGGTGAGCAGCATCCCGACGCCGGCAATCAAGCCGTCGGTCACGAACATCTCGAGCCACGATCCGCCGAGCCCGACCTGGCCGAAGAACCAGCCGGCCGCGGAGGTGACCGGACCGGCGAAGAGACTTCCGAGGGCATCTTGGATCGGGACGGCAATCGTCGTGGTGGCTTGGAAGACCGCCCACATGGCGCCGAGGAAGATGATCGGCCCAGTGATTCGTCCGGTGGTCCACCGATCGATCCGGTCGCTCAACGGGGTGCGGACATCGGACTGGGTGACGGCTGCGGTGACGGCCGCATCGATCCAGGCAAAGCGCTCGTCCGCGACGGCCAGCTCGTCGTCGTGGGCGACCAGATCGGTGGTTCTGGCCAGGGGTGCGGGGAGGGCGCGGGACCGGGACACGGCGTCGTGAAGATCGAGCAGCCCGGCCCGACGGCGTGGGTCCAAGGACACGGCGGGGACGCCGAGCACCTCCGACAGTCGGGCCGCGTCGACAGTGATACCGCGTCGGTCGGCCACGTCGACCATGGTCAGAGCCACGACGACCCTGGTCGCGCTCTCCCTGAGCTGGGCTACCAGATAGAGGCTGCGGGCCAGATGGGCCGCATCGGCGACGACCACCACGACTTCGGGCTTGGTGGTGAACTCGCCGAGCACGACGCTGCGGGTGAGCTCCTCGTCGGGGGAGTGCGGGTCGAGGCTGTAGGCGCCGGGGAGGTCCAGCAGCTCGACGTCCTCGTCGTCGATCCGCCAGGCTCCGGTGCCGACCTCCACGGTGGTCCCGGGCCAGTTGCCGACGATCCGTCCGCCCCCGCTGAGCCCGTTGAAGAGCGTCGACTTCCCGGAGTTCGGTGATCCCACCAGTGCGATGACCGAAGCGCCTGCTGGCGCCGCAGGCCCGGTGGAGCCCCCGTGGCAGGAGGGCGCGGCCGCTGCGGGGAGGGGCGCGATCACCTCGTGCTTCTCGGTCATCGCGGCTCCACGTGAGCGGTGATCCGGTGCGCGGTCGAGCGGTCGAGCGCCACGCGGTTGGTCCCGAAGGCCAGAAGACGGCCACCGCCCGAGGTGCGCCCGAGGACGGTCACAGTGACGCCGGGCCGCAGGCCCATCTCGGCCAGCCGGAGCCGGTCACCGCGGTCGAGGCTCACCGCGTCCACCGTGCAGGTGCGGCCGACCTCGACTGCGGCGAGGTCGGCCGGGGTGAGGTGGCCCGGCGTGAGTGGGCTGGTGGGCGTGGTCACCACCTCATCATAGAGCAGAGGTTAGGTAAGCCTAACCTCACCCCGAACGAGGTTAGGGAACGGCGACGCCTCAGATGAGGCCCAACTCGATCACCGCGGCGCGCTCCTCCTGCAGCTCCGCGGCGGAGGCGTCCATCTTGGCGCGGGAGAACTCGTTGATCTCCAGGCCCTGGACGATCTCCCAGTGACCGGCCCGAGTGGTGACGGGGAAGGAGTAGATGAGCCCTTCGGGGATGCCGTACGAGCCGTCGGACCGCACTGCCATGGAGACCCAGTCGCCCTCGGCGCTGCCGTGGGTCCAGTCGCGGGCCGCGTCGATCGTCGCGGAGGCAGCCGATGCCGCGGAGGAGGAGCCGCGCGCCTCGATGATCGCGGCACCACGCTTGGCGACGGTGGGGATGAAGTCGTTCTCCAGCCACTGCTGGTCGTTGACCAGCTCGGCGGCGTTCTTGCCGGCGACCTCGGCGTGGAAGATGTCGGGGTACTGGGTGACCGAGTGGTTTCCCCAGATCGTCAGCTTCTTGATGTCGGTGACCGAGGCCCCGGTGCGTGCCGCGAGCTGGGAGATCGCGCGGTTGTGGTCGAGCCGCGTGAGCGAGGAGAAGCGCTCGGCCGGGATGTCCGGGGCGTTGCTCATTGCGATCAGTGCGTTGGTGTTGGCGGGGTTCCCGGTCACGCCGATCCGGATGTCGTCGGCCGCGACCTCGTTGAGCGCCTTGCCCTGGGCGGTGAAGATCGCGCCGTTCGCTGCGAGCAGGTCGCTGCGCTCCATGCCCTTGCTGCGCGGGCGGGCTCCGACGAGCAGGGCCAGGTTGGCCCCGTCGAAGATCGTGGCGGCATCGTCGCCGATCTCAACCGACGCGAGCGTGGGGAAGGCGCAGTCGTCGAGCTCCATGACGACGCCCTCCAGGGCCTTGAGGGCGGGGGTGATCTCCAAGAGCCGGAGCTCGACGGGGGTCTCCGGCCCGTAAAGGGCACCGCTGGCGATGCGGAAGAGGAGGCTGTAGCCGATCTGGCCGGCCGCCCCGGTGACGGCGACCTTGACGGGGGTGGTGCTCACGAGAACTCCTAGCGTCCGAGGCCGGCCCTCCGGCCGACCCTTCCGACGCTAGCAGCGGTCGGGAGGAGCGCCAGGGGCAGGTGGTCCACTCCCCGTGTGGCAGTGGTCACGCAGGGTCGCCGGGGGAGGCGCGGTAAGATATCTTGACGTCAAGAAACCTTCGAAGGAGTTCCGGTGACGGAGTCGACGATCATCTACACGCATACCGACGAAGCGCCGCTCCTCGCGACGTACTCGTTCCTCCCGATCATCTCCGCTTACGCCGGCAAGGCCGGTGTCAGGGTCGAGCAGCGGGACATCTCTCTTGCCGGGCGGATGCTCGCGGCCTTCCCGGAGTGGCTTACCGAGGCTCAGCGGGTGCCCGACGCTCTGGCCGAGCTGGGGGAGCTGACCCACGACCCGGGGGCCAACATCATCAAGCTGCCCAACATCAGCGCCTCGATCCCGCAGCTGAAGGCCGCCATCGCCGAGTTGCACGAGAAGGGCTATGCCCTCCCCGACTACCCGGACGAGCCCAAGACCGACGGGGAGCGCGACATCCGCGCCCGCTACGACGGCGTCATGGGCAGCGCGGTCAATCCGGTGCTCCGCCAGGGCAACTCCGATCGACGTGCTCCCGCCTCCGTCAAGGGCTACGCCCGGAAGCACCCGCACTCGATGGGCGCTTGGTCCCCGGACTCCCAGACCAACGTGGTGACCATGTCCGGGGGCGACTTCCGCGCCAACGAGCAGTCCTTCGTCGCCGAGACCGCTGGCACGGCCCGGATCGAGCATGTCGGTGCCGACGGGACCGTGACCCTGCTCAAGGAGGTTCCGCTGCTGGAGGGCGAGGTCCTCGACGGCACCGTGATGCAGGTGGCCGAGCTCGACGCCTTCGTGGGTGAGCAGATCGCCCGGGCCAAGGCAGAGGGCGTGCTCTTCTCGGTGCACCTGAAGGCCACCATGATGAAGGTGTCCGACCCGGTGATCTTCGGGCACGTGGTCCGCACGTTCTTCGCCGATGTCTTCGCTCAGTACGGCGAGGTGCTCGCCGCGGCCGGCCTCAGCGCCAACGACGGGCTCGGCGCCATCCTGGCCGGCTTGGACAATCTGCCTGAGGGGCCAGAGATCCGCGCGGCATTCGACAAGGCGATCGCCGAGGGTCCGAGTCTGGCCATGGTCGACTCCGACCGCGGCATCACCAACCTGCACGTGCCCAGCGACGTCATCGTTGACGCCTCCATGCCGGCGATGATCCGCACGTCGGGCCACATGTGGGGCCCGGACGGCAAGGAGGCCGACACCCTCGCGGTGATCCCGGACTCCAGCTACGCCGGGGTCTACCAGACCGTCATCGAGGACTGCCGCCGGAACGGCGCGTTCGATCCAGCCACCATGGGCTCGGTGCCCAACGTGGGTCTGATGGCGCAGGCGGCCGAGGAGTACGGCAGCCACGACAAGACCTTCGTGGTCCAGGCCGGGACCGTCCGCGTCCTCGACGGGGCGGGGCAGACCCGGATCAGCCACGAGGTTGCCGACGGTGACATCTGGCGCGCCTGCCAGGCCAAGGACGCTCCGATCCGCGACTGGGTCAAGCTGGCCGTCTCACGCGCCAGTGCGACCGGTGCGCCGGCGGTCTTCTGGCTGGACGAGACCAGGTCCCACGACCGGGTGCTGATCGAGAAGGTCCAGGCGTACCTGCCCGACTACGCCACTGACGGGCTGGAGACTCACATCATGTCGCCGGTCGAGGCGACGCAGTTCTCCATCGACCGGATCCGTCGCGGTGAGGACACCATCGGCGTCACCGGCAACGTCCTGCGCGACTACCTCACCGACCTCTTCCCGATCCTCGAGCTGGGCACCAGCGCGAAGATGCTCTCCGTCGTCCCGTTGATGGCCGGTGGAGGCCTCTTCGAGACCGGTGCGGGGGGATCCGCGCCCAAGCATGTCCAGCAGCTGATCAAGGATGACTACCTGCGCTGGGACAGCCTGGGCGAGTTCTTCGCCCTGGCCGCGAGCTTCGAGCAGTACGCCCACACCACCGGCAACGCCCGGGCCCAGGTCCTGGCCGACACCCTGGACCGGGCGACCGGCACCTTCCTCGACGAGGACCGCTCACCGGGCCGCCGGCTCGGCACGGTCGACAACCGGGGCAGCCACTTCTACCTGGCGCTGTACTGGGCCCAGGAGCTCGCGGCCCAGACCGATGACCCTGGCCTCGCCGCGGACTTCGCCGACCTGGCCGAGTCCCTCAAGGCCCAGGAGGAGACGATCGCCGCCGAGCTTCTCGCCGTCCAGGGAAAGCCGGCCGACATCGGTGGTTACTACTGGCCGGACCCGGTCAAGACGACCGCCGTGATGCGTCCGTCTGCCACCCTCAACGCCGCCATCGACGCCCTGTAGCCTTCGGGCGTCGTCCCGGTGACGCCTCCGGGACGCGCAGGGAGGCCCGCGCGATGGATGCGATCAACCGGTGGTGGCAGCGGCTGCTGACCCCGTACCGATGGTTGCGTGCGCACAGCAGGCTCTTCGACCGGATCGTCCTTACGATCGACCACTACGCCGTGGTGAACGGGGGCGGCCAGGCCGCGGCGTCCGCCTACTACGCCTTCCTCGCCTTCTTCCCGATCATGGCGATGGGCTTCTTCGCGGTCGGCTACATCGTCCGTTTCTATCCCGATGCCCAGGCTCAGCTGATCGCTGCGATCAACACGTTCTTCCCGAACATGGTCGGCGATGGGGCCAACCAGATCCCTATCAGCAAGTTCGACCAATTCGCGGGGGCTGTCGGGTTGATCGGTCTGGCCGGCCTGCTCTTCACCGGCCTGGGCTGGCTGTCGAGCATGCGCAACGGGCTGTACGTGGTGTTCGCACGCCCCCGCGAGGAGCGCCCCAACTTCTTCGTGGGCAAGTTCCACGACCTCTACAACTTGTTCCTGCTCGGTGCGACCCTGCTGCTCTCGGTCTCGGTGAGCAGCGCGATCACCGGGTATGGGGCGCAGCTTGTCCATCTGGTCGGGTTGGAGCCGGAGGACTACTGGCCGGGGCTCCTGCTCAACTGGCTCGGGATCCTGCTCGCCATCGGCATCACCACGAGCCTCTTCGTGATGATGTACCGGTTCCTGTCCCACCCCTCGGTCTCGCGCCGCGCGCTGTGGCAAGGCGGTTTCGTCGCCGCCCTGCTCTTCGAGGCGCTGAAATGGGCCGCGGTGACCCTGATCTCGCACACCGCTTCCCTGCCCGCGTTCCAGGCCTTCGGTGTCTCGCTGATCGTCGTGGTGTGGATCAACTACTTCTCACGCATCGCCATGTTCGGCGCCGCTTGGGCGCGGGTAGCGAGCCCGGAGGGTCCGATGGAGGCGGAAGAGGCAGTGCTGGCCGAGGAGGCCCGGGACTGATCGGGCTCCTGCGTCCGCAGGGGGGAGTGCAAGCACTCCCAGCGGAGTGAGCCGATGCGTCCCGACGGGGGCGAGTCTCCTCGACAGCGGTGAGAGAGACGGGATCACTCACCGACGAGAGCCCGCACAAACCGTGCCGCTTGACCGATCAGTCGGACAACTGGGCTCCGAGCCAGTCCAGGATCTCCTCGGTCGGCTCGTCGACCTCGGGCTGGAGCTTCGGATGCTTGTCGAGGTATCCCGCCACCAATGAGCAGACCGGGACGATGCGCAGGCCGTCCGCGATAGTTCTCCGCAACGCCTCGGAGACGAGCAGCCTGGCCACTCCTCGCCCTCCGAAGCCTTCGAACGTCTCAGTGTGGAAGTAGACCCGCTGACGGCCTCTGTCGATGTAGAGGGTTTCCGCGGCCGGATCGCCCTGCACCAGAGCCAGGAAGCGGTCGGGCTTCTGGACGACGGCCACGGGGGTCCCGGTCTTGTCGGTCAGGTCGGGCTTGCTCATGCGACTCCTTATACATGAAGAGCGAGTCAGCGATCGTCATCGCCGTCACCCCGGCACAGTCCGACGCGATCGGCGACCAGCTCAACGGCCGTCCTCGATGGACACTCCGATTCAGGGCACCATCACAAGCATTGGCCGAGGTGTTGCGTTGACCGCCTGAACTCGCAGGTATGTCCGGATGGTCGGAACCAAAGAGGGCCTGCCCTCCTGGCTCTCGCCGCCCTGCGGTGCCTGAAGCGAGGTGGTCTCTCGAGGGCCGATCCGCTTGCCCGTGTTGAGCACAAGGACCACGAACGCGACGGCGATGAACAAGGGGGCAAAGCCGACGATGGAGATCGTCGCTTCTTCCTGAGTCCCCAGACCCGAGATGAGGGCCAGGGACGTTATGTGCGCCGCTGGAACGAAGTCCTCTTTCTGGCGCCCTGACAGCGGCATGCGGCGCAGGGTCTGAGAAGCGGCTACTCGAGCGCGCTGATGTCGGGTGGCACGTCGACGGCATACTGCCGCAGCACGTCGAGCGGGATCATCTGCAGGACCGTCTCGTTGGTGGCGGCCAACACGACAGGGGCGGCCGCTCCATCGTTGTGTGCGCGAAGCCAGTTGTGCGCAGTGACGCACCAGCGGTCGCCGGGGACCAGGCCGGGGAAGTCGAACTCCGGCCGTGGCGTCGACAGGTCGTTGCCGATGCTCGCCTGATGCTCGAGGAAGTCCGTGGAGACCACCGCGCAGATCGTGTGCATGACGGTCGCCTGGCCGCCGGCGTTGCAGCTTCCGTCCCGGAAGAACCCGGTCAGCGGGCCGGCACTGCACTCCTCGAGCTCTCCGCCGAGCACATTGCGTTCGCTCACGCGAGGATCTTCTCAGGTCGCCGTACCGCGACTGTCACCACGTCCTGCATCACACCCGCCCGGCAACGGTCGTCTTGTCGCTGCCGCTGACACTCAGGACGACGAGGTGCTGGTGAGTTGCACAACCGCCCTTGCCGTTCGTTGGCCCACGAGATTCCTGAGGCTCACGGTGCGGCACGAGACCATGCTCCCGGTGAACAACGCTTGGCAACAGGTGAAGAAGTGACCCCGAGCCCGGGTTGAGGGTTGATGCCGTCCCCCAAGGAATGCTCCTTCCAACCGCCACGCTGGGCGGCCCCGACCTGGATGTTCTGCGGCTGGCCGGGCGTGGAGGCCATCGAGTCGATGAGCCTGCTCGAGAACAAGCTGCCCAGCGGCCACCGGGCAGCACCCCAGGCGGAGGCTCGTCACAGATCAGTGCGGCCGCGACAGTTGCTCGGCCAACGTGCGAAGGCCCCGATACGCGGCGGTGCGTACGGCGCCCGGCCGCTTGCCCAGCACCTTGGCCGCTGACTTGGCGTCCAGACCCATCACGGCCCGCAGCATCACTGCTTCGGCTTGGTCGCGAGGCAGTGACTGGATCAGATGAGCCGCCTCCTCGGTCGAGATCGAGATGAGCGTCTCCTCCTCAGCAGAGGGCGCGAGCCCGAGCTCCAACTCGGTGCCGTCCTCGGTGTACTCGAGCGGTCTGCGCTGACGAGCCCGGATGAGATCGATGGCGCGGTTGCGCGCGATGCGCGCGATCCACCCACGGAAGGCCTCCGGGTCTCCCTGGAACTTCTGAAAGTCCCGACATGCCTGGAGCCAAGCCTCGGCGCACACGTCCTCGGCGTCGTCCCCGACCAAGACGCTCACGTAGCGCCCGAGACCTGGCTGGGTCGCCCGGTAGAGACGCCGAAAGGCGGCCTCGTCTCCCGACTTGGCCGCCTCGACGTCTCCATCACTCAGGGAGTCGTGCGCGTCGGCGTTGCCCATCGCCCCAACTCATACCGAACGTGTCAAGGCGAGGGCACCACCGGCGGGCTGCGAACACCCGTGACCGAGCCGCCGTCACGGGTGGGTGGAAGAAGCTCCCGAGCGGTCGCCAACCGCGTGGCTGTCCGCCTGAGTCGGCAGGGACGTCGGCTTCCCACCCGGGTGCTCGGTCGCCTGGGTCGGCAGGTCGGTCGGCTTCCCGGTCACGTGGCCCGCCGACGGCGCGGTGGCCAGCACGGTCACGCAGTAGGTGTCGACGTCGGCAGCGCCAGCGGTGCTGGCAGCACTCGCGAGAGCCGAGAAGGCCGGGTTGTCGAGGGCCTTGCCGCTGCTGCTCTTTACGCCTGCCTCGTACGCCGTGCACAGCCCGACCATGTTCGGAGAGGGGGTCGCGGTGGGGGTAGCGGTGGCGCTCACGTCGGTGCTGACGCTGGTCGTCGGGGTGGACGAGTGCGCGTGGCCGTTGCTGTGCAGCGCTCCCTGAGACGCGGCCAGCGCGATCCCACCGGTCGCCGCGGCCGCCACGGCGGCGCCGGCGATGAGCTTGGTTGAGACTGCGGCAGCAAGTGCGGTCTTCATGGCTGGAATCCTCCTGTGGGGGGGTGCGGGCATCGAACCCGCTCGGTGGAAGGCGGCCACGGCGATCTCCTCGCCCGGCACGTTCACGACCGGCGCCGAGGCCGCTGCGAGCAACTGCTCGAGGCGAGGCTCACCGACCGCGCCACCGCCGAGGAGTTTCTCGGCGTCGACGCGGCTCAGGTTCGGGTTCGATCGATTTCTCATGACACTTGAACAGCGATGAGCGGCCGAAAAGTGTCACACCCCGCCTTCAGGAGGCCAGCGAGGGCACCGTGCAGTGACTGTACGGGGAGCCCACCCGTCCTAGCCGACGCAGGAGACGTTCTGGTCGTAGGGGTGGTCGAACCATTGGGTGAGTGTGACGGATCCCGATCCCCCCGGTGAGGGCGACCTGCAAGCAGTTGTCCTGCGCTCCGGACTCCTTGCGAGCTCCCGGGATCCACACGGGGAGGCCCCACAGTGTTCCAGCACTCGCCTCATCCGAGGGCGTGCCCGTGAGCCGGGCGACCTGGCTCCACTTGTAGGCGGTGGAGTAGATGCCGGACGGACCGGGACCCGTCTCGCACAAGGCGTCGACCATGCCCTGCAGAGCGGCGATGTTCATGGCAAAGCCATCAGCCGTGGGGTCTTGCCAGCTGTTGGCCGTCTCCACGTCGGGGCGGACCGGCTGATCCCGGTCTACGACAGCGTGATTGGCGGGCACATCTTGCCGAAGCAGACCAATGGCATGTGGGTCGATCTCCATAGGGCGTTGAGCGGGCGGACCCGAGCGGGAGGGATGGCTCACTTCACGCACGCCTGGTCTCGCTGGGAAGACAGGCGGGCCTCGGCGCCGCCGACAGTCCACTCCACATCTTCGACGTGCTGGCGTGGATGGACCTTGCCGGAAACACGGACGAGGTGCTGCGAAGTCTCGCCTCAGGGTGAGGCCTCGGCGGCTCCCTTGTCGGGGGCCACTTCTTTCCAGACGTTGTTGCTCCGTGAGGGAACTCGACGCCGCCGGTCCGCACTCGCGGCGTCCATCTGGTTCTCACGCCGCGCGCCACGCTGACCCACGTGGGTAACCGACGACGCTCCTCATCCTCAACTCGGAAGTCCATCGGGGCAACGGGAATTCGGCAGAGTCTCGCACTCAATGCGGCTTCTGTTCATTGACGTCAGATCGGGTCTCGGCCGAGGCTCGGTTGAGGTGGTCATTATGCGGATGAGAGGATCGGCTCATGGGAGGCCGTACTCGGGCGATGGCTGGAGTCCTCATCGGGTTGATTTGCTGGTCAGTCGAGGGCTGTGGCCTGACGACCGGAAGTGCGGACGTCACGCTCACTAACGACACTGGGCAAGTCATCCGCGTGACGGGCAACTGCACCGACGCGGATGCAAGCGAACTGAGGCCTGGTCAGACAGTCAACATGCTGTACCTGGGGGCCGACTGCAGGATCGACAACGGTGACGGACTCCATGGTGTCCTCGGGTGCGTCACCTTGTCCGAGAAGCACACCGACCTGACCCGGGCCGATCTACGCCCCATCGCTGGCCCGGAAGACTGCTGGGGCGGAGGAACCCGGTGGGCCAGTCCCGGTCCGAGCACCAAACCAACGGCATCACCCGCATAACAAGCAGATGCGGATGCTGGGTGGCCGCGTCTTGGCTCGTCCACCGAGGAAGATGCATTATCTAATCTGATAACCTCTAGGCATGGACGAGAACAGCCGTGAGGTCATGGAGGGGCTGGAGCAGGCGCTGGAGGACAGCGGTCTGACCCAGGCCGACTTCGCCGCTGCCCTGGGCACGTCGGCATCTCGCTTCTCCACGTACCGCTCAGGGCAGGTCATGCCGACCGCCGGGTTCTACCTGCGTGCGCTGCAACTCGCCGCCGATCTCAAGGCCGCAGGCGAGCACGGCTGGATGACGCCGCAGACCGCCACACGCGAGATCCGTCAGGCGCTCCGCGAGGGGGATGACATCTGGGCGCTCAAGATGGCACTCCAGGCCCGTGACCACCTGCACGAGCTGCTGCGGGTCGAAGACCCGGCGGCCAACTCCTGGAAGGGCGCACCGCGCAGCACCGGCGATGATCGTTGGGATGCGTTCCTGGCCGCGCTCGCCGAGCACGAGTTCGAGGAGGCCGGTCGCGGCGGCCTCAGCTGGACCAAGTCCCGGCGCCTGGCCGAACGTTCGGCGGAGTGGGTCATGCCGTCGCTGCGTCTGGACGAGGACGGCGTTCGTGCCGCGACTCCCGAATGGCTGCGCCGCTGTGGTGTCTTCGCCGCCGAGCGTGATCTGGTTACCGCGTGAGTGGCGGGCGCGGTCGCAGCCTGGTCGGGTTCGAGGCCGAGGAGATTGGGCGTCTCCTCGGCCTGCTGGACTCGCGGCTGCGCCGTCGCAGAGTGCGGGCAAGCATCTACGTCGTTGGCGGTGCCGCGATTGCGATGACGGTCGTGGATACCCGCCGCACCATCGACATCGATGTGCTCGCCTCGGAGACCGTGGTGATGGAGGAGGCTCGACTGCTTGCCGATGCGGAGGGAATCCCGACGACCTGGCTCAACTCGAATGCGGGCAGCTGGGTACCACCTCGTCCTGCGGACACAGTCGTTCCGCCCGAGCGGCTTGGGCTGACGGTGCACTACGCACCCCGCGAGCACCTGCTTGCGATGAAGCTAGTCGCCGCGCGGCCACAGGACGGGCCGGACATCATCGCCCTCTCGCTGTCGTTGGGATTGGGCGAGAGTGCCGAGGAATACGCAGACCTCCTTGAGCGCGTCTACGACGGCGAAGACGCGCTGGAGGACGTCATGGGAGGTCCCATCGAGGACGTCAGAGCCGAGGCGCTGAGCCTCGGCGAAATGGCAGTCCGGTTGATGCAAGGCGCGCGCTGACGCTCGTCGACTTCTACCTCTACTTCTGCTCCTTCGTCTTCATGATGATGCTCGTGATCGTCATCTTGCTCGTCGCGGCAGGCAGGAGGTCGAGAGCTGAAGGCGTGCTCGCTCCTGCTGGTCGACGAGGACCACGTCCCACCGCGAGGCCGGCCAGCTGGGGTGCGACGTCACGCTGCGTACGCAGCCGCAGTTGATCGAAAGCGCGCGCTTCAAGCTGCGCAGCGCCGAGCTGGAATCTCGTGGCTAGGAATGCAGGCCACCACTTCGCTCAGCGGTAGCCCTGCGGTCCTTCACCCCGAGCCTCCATTGAGGCAGTCTCCAATTCGCCACCTGTCGCACCTATTGACCGATGTGGGCGTTCAATCCGGACTTGTTGAAGACCGAACCGGTCAGGACCGGGCCGTACGTCAGATGTCCGCGCGTGCGGCCGCGCCGATCCGAACGCTGAGGTCGTCGAGCTCGTCGAGCATGTCGCCCACTCCCCAAACCTGGTTGCGCTTGCGGTCGGTCAGCGGCCGCAGCACTTCTGCTTCGACGAGAAGTTCGACGGCCCGGTACAGCGCACTGGTCGCCCCGCCCACCCTCTGCTCGACCTCTGCCGCCGAGAAGACCGGCATTGCCGGCAGCACCGCCAGCAGCCGCGCGGCCGCGCTGTCGCTGCGAACTCGCCCGACCGCATCGCGCCATCCCAGCGGAAACTCCGCCATCCGCGCGGCGGTTACTCGAGACTCCTGCGCGGCAAGGCTCGATGCGCGCGCGAACGCGGCGATGATCGGCTCCGGGTCACCTTCGCGATAGCGGGTCAGTACCTCGAAGTAGGCCTCCCGTCGGGCGACCAGGGCCGAGGCCAGGGGCACCACGACTGTGGTCGTCACTCCACGTCGTCGGAGCACCGCATTGACCAGTGCCCGGCCTATGCGGCCGTTGCCATCGGTGAACGGGTGGATGGACTCGAACTGTGCGTGGGCGATCGCGGCCTGCACCATCGCGGAGAGGTCGTCACGGTTAGCGAACGCGACCAGGTCGTCCATGTAGCCGTCGACCGTCTCCGGCGGTGGCGGGACGTACAGGGCGTTGCGTGGGGAGTAGTCGCTGCCGCCGATCCAGTTCTGCATGTCGCGGGTCCGGCCGGCGTACGCCGACTCGCCCGGATCGTCGTGCATCAGCGCGTGGTGTGATCGCAGCACCGCATCCGTGGTGAGGTCACCCCCGCTGACGGAATCAATGAGCTCCTCCAACGCCACCGTGGCGGCGGCCATGGAGGTCGCCGACTGGTTCGACTTCATCCCGTGGAGTGCGCGGACGTAGTCGGCGACGTCGGCCTCGACCTGCTCGATCTTGGAGGAAGCGACAGACTCGGTGCGCAGCAACATCGTGCCCAGCGCACCCAGATGGGCCCCGTGGCTGGTATCCAGCGCGGCGATCTCGCGCAGGCAGTCTTCGATACGCGAAGCAAGCTTGGACGGGATGAGTGGGTCGCGGTCGGCGATCTGCGGGGGCAGCCACACCGTGACTTCGCGCAGCATCCGGTCGTCCTTCGTACCGCCTCGCAGCGTCTGTTGCCAGGGCCGTACCTCTCTGCGATGTGCAGGCCATGCCCCGGGCGCCCGGTCGTCGGCGACCCTGCCCACGCTGGACCCCTCACTGTTGGCGGGATAGTGGGTAAACGGGAGCATCTGACCCGCTATTCCAGTTTAGCACCGTAAGTGAGAATAACGGTGACCTTGTTCCCACTTACTGTCCTGCGGCGGCGTGCCACAGTCGATGGCTTGGGTTCGTGTTGGAGTTGGCAGTTGGGTCACCGGATGACTCGTGCCACGTAGCACAAGACAGCGACCGCTCATCGGTGCGGGTTCAGAAGCCCGTTTGGCCCTACCGGGCGGAGAACTCCTCGGGGATGCAGTCGAAGAGCGCGGCATCGACCCGGATCCCGCCGTGCAGCACGGTGGCCCGGCGCTTGGTGCCTCCGTGGGTCATGCCGGCGGCGGTGAGGACGCGCTGGGAGGCGAGATTCTCCAGCGCGGCGTGGGCCCGGATCACGGAGAGCCCCAGGCCGCCGTCCTCGACGGGGATGAAGCCGTGGCGGAGCGCCAGGCGGGTCGCCTCCGTGGCGACTCCCCGGCCCCGAGCATCGGGATGGACCCAGTACCCAACCTCGCCCACGCGTTCGACCTGGACGTCGAAGAGGTTGATCGCGCCGATGAGCCGACCGGAGTCGCGGTCGGCGATCGCCCAGGTCACTTTGCTGCCCACCGCGGCGCCCTCGCGGCACTCTTCGATCCACGTGCGGGCATCGGCTTCCTGGTACGGCGACGGCATGGCGGCAAGCCAGTGCCGGGTCTTCTCGTCGTTGCAGGCTTCCACGACGCGCGGCACGTCGGAGTCGGTCAGGGGGCGCAAGGTGACCTTCTCGCCCAGGACCACCGGGGTCTCCAGCCACGTCGTGGCGGGGCTCATCGGCTGGCCGGCCAGCAGTGTCCCCGTCCAGGTGTCGAAGAGCTCGCCGTGCTGGTCGGACCAGGCAGGAATCATCCCGCGATGGGTGAAGCCGACCTTCCATGCCAGGCGCCGCGACGCCCAGTTGCCCACATGGGCGTACCAGATGACCATCTTGAGATCGCGCTCGGCGAATCCCCACCCCAGGAGCAACCGCAGCGCGCGCTCCATGACTCCGGTGCCGCGGGCCCAGGGGTGGGCCAGGTAGGCGATCTCGGCGCGTCCATCACCCAGGTTGCGCAGATCGCAGTTGCCGGCGAAGCGCCGCCGTCCGGCGACCGGGTCATGCGCCTCGATCGCAAATCCCCAGGAGGCGTTCTGCTCCCACCCGGCGGGACTGAACTGCTTCACGAAGCGCTTGGCGTCGTCGAGTGAGTACGGGTCCGGGACGCGGGTCCACCGCACCGACTCCGGGTCGCGGCAGGCCTCGACGATGTCATCGAGATCCTGCTCACCGCGGGCCCGAAGGGTCACCGTTCGGTCGGTCAGCGTGGGGACGTGGGCGTTCGGTCCGGACATGGGACAACCCTTTCCGAGGCGTGCCGCGGCCGCAACCGCATATCCTCGTGCCATGCACGAGGGCCCACGATGAACCAGACCCTGCTTTCGATCGGGCTGGTCCTGATCTTCGTTCTGATCGGGGGAGTCTTCGCCGCCGCCGAGATGGCCCTGGTGTCGCTGAGGGAGGGCCAGGCGCGAGCTCTGGCCCACCGGGGGAGGCGCGGGCGTGTGGTTGCCTCGCTCAACGCCGACCCGAACCGCTTCCTCTCCGCGGTCCAGGTCGGGGTCACCTTGATGGGCTTCCTGTCGGCGGCGTTCGGAGGGGTCGCGCTGTCGGGGCAGCTCGAGCCCTGGCTGCTCCGGCTCGGGCTGCCCGATCGGGTGGCCGCGCCCACGGCGCTGGTGCTCGTGACCGTGGCGATCTCCTATCTGTCACTCGTCTTCGGCGAGCTGGCACCCAAGCGACTCGCCCTGCAGCGGGCCGAGTCGTTCGCCCTGGCGCTGGGCCCGATGATCGACCGGATCTCCCGGGTGTCCCGGCCGGTGATCTGGCTGCTGTCGAGGTCGACCGACCTCGTCGTCCGGATGCTCGGCGGGAACCCGGAAGCGCAGCGGGAGTCGATCACCGATGCCGAGCTGCGAGAGATGGTCTCGGGTCATGCAGCGCTCAGCGATGAGGAGAAACGGATCGTCGGCGAGGTCTTCGAAGCCGGCGATCGGCACATCCGCGAGGTGATGATCCCGCGCACCGAGGTGCACTTCATCGACGCCTCCACCCCGGTCTACAAGGCGGCCCAGGAGGCTCTCCTCATGCCGCACTCGCGGTATCCGGTGATCGACGGCAGCCCTGACGACGTCATCGGCTTCGTCCACGTGCGCGACCTGCTCAGCCCCGAGGTCGCCGGGCGGGGAGTCCGCGTCGAGGACCTCTCCCGCGACACGCTGACCCTGCCCTGGACGCGGCCGATCCTCGCGGCTCTGGGCGACATGCGCCGGGCCGGGATGCATCTGGCGATCGTCGCCGACGAGTACGGCGGCACAGCCGGGATCGTCACGATGGAGGATCTCGTCGAGGAGGTGATCGGCGACATCCGCGACGAGTACGACCTCGTCGAGGCCGAGGCCACCCACCACGTCGGTGGTGACGTCGAGATCGACGGGCTGCTCAACCTCGACGACTTCGAGGACGAGACGGGCGTCGAGCTGCCCGAGGGGCCCTATGAGACGGTCGCCGGCTACGTCACCGCGGAACTGGGGCGGCTTGCCGACATCGGGGACGAGGTCGTCTTCGAGGACCACCTGCTCGTCGTGACTGAGTTGGACGGCCGCCGGATCGGCCGGGTCCGGGTGAGTACGGCGCCGCGCCCCGAGACGGTTGCCGAGGAGGGGACTGCCGCCGGGGAGGTAGGAGGGGGATAACCCGGAGGCGAGGCGCCTCACCGTGCTGACAGAATGCAGGCCATGTCCGACGCCGCACCGACCGCGCGACCGCGCGTCCTCTCCGGGATCCAACCGACCGCCGACTCCTTCCACTTCGGCAACTACCTCGGTGCGATCCGCCAGTGGGTGGCGCTGCAGGACGACTACAACCCGTTCTTCTTCATCGCCGACATGCACGCGATCACGGTCCCGCAGGATCCGAAGGTGCTGCGGGACCGCACGCTCCGCGCGGCGGCCCAGCTCATCGCCAGCGGCATCGACCCCGAGCGGTCGGCGATCTTCGTCCAGTCACAGGTGCCCGCACATGCCCAGCTCGGGTGGGTCCTGCAGTGCATCACTGGATTCGGTGAGGCGCGGCGGATGACTCAGTTCAAGGACAAGTCCGCCAAGGAGGGCGAGGGCGCCGCGTCGGTCGGGCTCTTCACCTATCCGGTGCTCCAGGCGGCCGACATCCTGCTCTACCGCCCCGCATACGTGCCGGTCGGCGAGGACCAGCGGCAGCACCTCGAGCTCACCCGGGACCTGGCCCAGCGCTTCAACCACCGGTTCAAGAAGACGTTCCCGCTGCCCGAGCCCTACATCCTCAAGGAGACCGCGAAGATCCTGGACCTTCAGGACCCGCGCGCGAAGATGTCGAAGTCCTCCTCCGCGCCCGCCGGGATCGTGGAGATGCTCGACGACCCGAAGGTGTCGGCGAAGAAGATCCGCAGCGCGGTTACCGACTCCGGGTCCGAGGTCAGATTCGACGCCGAGGAGAAGCCGGGCGTCTCGAACCTCCTCACGATCTACTCCGCGCTCACGGGTCGTCCCATCCCCGCCATCGAGGAGGAGTACGCCGGGCGTGGGTACGGCGACCTCAAGAAGGATCTCGGTGAGGTGGTGGTCGAGTTCGTCACGCCGTTCCGGGACCGCACCCTGGAGCTGCTCGGTGATCGGGCCGAGCTCGACGCGATCCTCCACCAGGGGACCCAACGCGCCGCCGAGGTTGCCGAGCGAACTCTCTCTGACGTCTACGACCGTGTCGGCTTCGTCGCTCGCTAGGGTCTTCCCGTGACCACGATCGGCATCACTCTCGAGCTCCCCGATCCGTGGGCGACGGACCTCCAGCAGTACCGCCTGTCACTGGGGGACACCTCGGGCGAGGGGATCCCGGCACACATCACCTTGCTAGGCCCCGTCGACGTAGTTCCGGAGCTCCTCGATGACGTCCTGGGCCATCTGGCCAAGGTTGTCGCTGCCCAGGGCTGCTTCTCAGTACGGCTGCAGGGCGCCGACTCCTTCCGCCCGGTGTCCCCAGTTGTCTTCGTCCATGTCGAGGAGGGCGGCGAGAGCTGTGCCGCGTTGGCCGAGGCTGTCCGGTCCGGGCCACTTGGCTTCGACTGGGAGTACCCCTACCACGCACATGTCACGATCGCCCACGGCGTCGAGGACTCCGTCTTGGACCGAGCCGAACGTGAGTTCGCCGGGTTCGGCTGCGAGTTCACCGTGGACCACATCCGCGTGTACCACCATCAGGCTGACGAGGGCTGGCTCCCCTTGACCGACCTGCCACTTTTCGCCGGCTGCTGACCTTCGGTCGGAGCGGTGAGCTGCGACGAACCCTAGGGCCGGCCCAGCTCCGCGCGCAGGCGCCGGATCTCCGCTTCGAGGGCGAGGACACGGGCGATGCCAGCGAGATTGAGACCCTCGGCCAGCAGATCACGGATCCGGTGCAAGGTGTCGATGTCGGCTTGAGAGTAGAGGCGGTTGCCCCCTGTTGTGCGTTGGGGCGTGAGCAGTCCACGCCGCTCGTAGACGCGGAGGTTCTGTACCTCCATGCGCACGATGTCGGCGGCGACCGAGATCGCGAAGACTCCCTGCTGATGCCTCGCCATGGCACCTCCTTCCCGCTTGACCCTACGTGGATCATCAGATATAAAGAATCTATAACAGACATTACAGGTATGGCGATCCGGGGAAGACCTGGATGTCGCCCCTGGACCTAGCGAGGAGGAATCCGATGTTGCTGCGTACCACCGACCCGTTCCGTGACTTCGACCGCCTCGCCCAGCAGCTACTGGGCACCACCAACCGGCCAGCCGTCATGCCGATGGACGCCTGGCGGGAGGGCGACCGCTTTGTGCTCGAGTTCGACCTGCCGGGCGTGGCCAAGGACTCGATCGATCTCGACGTGGAGCGCAACGTGCTGACGATCAAGGCCGAGCGGGTAGCCCGCAATGGTGACTGGGAGCCGCTCGCCTCCGAGCGCCCCGTGGGCCATTTCAGCCGCCAGCTCGTCCTCGGCGACAATCTCGATCTGGAGTTGATCGAGGCGAACTTCGCCGACGGCGTCCTGCGGCTGGTCATCCCCGTGGCGGAGAGGGCCAAGCCGCGCAAGATCCAGATCGCGCACTCCGCACCGACGAAGGAGGCCAGCGCGATCGAAACCTGACCCCGCTCCGTCGAGCAGCGTCGTGGGTCTGTGCAGCGGGGACCGAGCCCGAGTTTCGGTCCCCGCTGCCTGCGTCCGGACCGCTTAGCGGTCGCGCGCGCTGAGGACGCAGAACTCGTTGCCCTCGGGGTCCGCCAGGACCGTCCAGGTGACGTCGGGGCCCTGACCGACGTCGACCGGGGTCGCGCCGAGGTCGAGGAGCCGTTGGATCTCGGCGCTCCGGTCCTGGGTGCTATGCGGGGCTAGGTCGATGTGGATCCGGTTCTTGACGGTCTTGGGCTCAGGCACCGGGACGAAGACCATCCCCGGGGTCTGACGTTCGAACGGCAGGGCCTCCTCGTCGTCGGCCTGCCAGCGGGGGACGATCACCACCTCGTCCTCGGCTTCGTAGACGATCTCCCAGTCAAGGGCCTCGGCCCACCAGTGGGCCTGGGCGGCGACATCAGCACAGTTGACGACGATCGTGTACCAGCGCAGGGCCACGGCACCCTCCTTCTCCAGTCGTCGACGCTACACGTGACCGCCGACCATCCCGGAGTTCCGGTCCGCCCCTGGCATCTGGGCCAGCAGCCCGTAGGCGCCGTTGTTGATGCGGACCGCGATGGCGCCCACGACCCCGACCTAGAGCAGCACGACAAGGAGTGCGGCCCCGCGAATCGGCGGGCCACCTGCCGGCACCTATCCCTGGTGGCCTGCGGGTTCAGGCGGCCGGGGCTCCATCACGGTCTCTCGCAGTCGAGTTCGGTGATTACGTGCACGCTCGCGGGCGCTGGGAAGGGCTAGGAGGGAGGGGCGGACCACTCCTCGGCGAGCAGGGCGTAGTGGTAACTGTCCAACCAGGCACCAGACCGATGCAGGGACTCCTTGACCCAGTGGGCCTCCCGTCGCATCCCGAGGCGCTCCATCAACCGCCAGGAGGGGACGTTGTCGGCGAAGCAGACGGCGGAGACCCTGCGGATGCCGAGGCGCTCGAAGCAGACGGTGATCAGACCGGCCACGGCCTCGGTGGCGTATCCCTTACCCCCGTGAGCCGGATCAAGCGTCCAGCCCATCTCGGCGTGTGCACGCTGCGCCAGCGGTTGGGGTGGGTTCTGTGCCCACGCGTCCTCGATGCGCAGCATCAGGTCGCCGATCACCTCGCCGTCGAGCTCGATGATCAGGAGCTTGGCCAAGCGCTCGGGGTCGAGGAATCTGTCCCGGTAGGACGCGTCGTGTGCGTCGTCCTCGACGTGCGGCAGCCACTCGCCGACCTCGGGCAGTCTGCGAAAGCGCCACGTGGCATCCACGTCTGATGCTCTGCCGCGCCGTAGCACCAGACGCTCGGTGCGCACTGGGAAGGGATCCTCGCTCACCCGGTCAGCCTGCACCACGGGACCGACGCAAGCGAACGGTCACGCGCTGCGGGGCGGTCACCGGGCAAGCGTGACGGCCCCGACAGCGCTCCGGCCCTGATGCTCAGCCGGCGATCGCCACGATCGGCTCATGCAGAACGGGGAAGTTGAGCGAGTTCGCGACGAAGCAGTAGGCATTGGCCTCCTCGTGGAGCTCCTGCGCCTTCTGCATCATGCTGCTGTCGGCCACGACGACCTCCGGATGGAGGGTGAGCGCGACGAAGCGCGGCTTGTAGGGCTCGTGGACCGCGTCGAGGGTCCCAGTGGCCTTGTCGATGTAGGACTCCACCACGATGCCGTTCACGGCGCAGAAGTGCAGGTACCACAGCATGTGGCACTCGGAGACTGCCGCCACCAGGAGCAGCTCGGGGTTCCACTTGCTGGGATCGCCGCGGTAGATCGGGGCGGCCGAGCCGAGGATCGGGAGCTCCATGCCCTCGGCGGTGATGCTGTGGTCGCGGGCGTAGTCACGCGGGTGCGAGGTGCCAGTACCGAGGTTGCCGGTCCACGTCAGCTCGATCCCGTACTCATGCTCTGTCATGCCCGCATCGTCACACCCCTAGGGGTATACAACTAGGGCCATTCGTCCGGTCCGGCGGGCCTTGCGACGGGGTCGCGGTAGATCCGTGTCCGGGCTAGGAGCGGAAGATCAGGGCCCGCTTGACCTCTTGGATCGCCTTGGTCACCTCGATGCCGCGCGGGCAGGCGTCGGTGCAGTTGAAGGTGGTCCGGCAGCGCCACACGCCCTCGACGTCGTTGAGGATCTCCAGCCGCTGCTGGCCGCCCTCATCGCGGCTGTCGAAGATGAACCGGTGTGCCCCGACGATCGCTTGCGGGCCGAAGTACTGCCCGTCGGTCCAGTAGACCGGGCACGACGTCGTGCAGGCCGCGCAGAGAATGCACTTGGTGGTGTCGTCGAACCGGTGGCGGTCCTCCGGCGACTGCAGCCGCTCCCGCGTGGGCTCGTTGCCGCCGGCGATCAGGAAGGGCATCACCGACCGGTAGGCCGCGAAGAACGGCTCCATGTCGACGATGAGGTCCTTGAGCACCGGAAGCCCCATGATCGGCTCGACGGTGATCGGCTTGGCGGGGTTGACGTCCTTCAGCAGCGTCTTGCAGGCGAGCCGGTTCTTGCCGTTGATCCGCATCGCGTCGGACCCGCAGACACCGTGCGCGCAGGAACGCCGGAAGGTCAGGGTCCCGTCCTGGTCCCACTTGATCTTGTGCAGCGCGTCGAGCACCCGGTCGGTCGGCTCGGCCTTGACGTGGAACTCCTGCCAGGAGGAGTCGTCCGAGACCTCGGGGTTGAAGCGCTTGATCGAGAGGGTGACATCCATCAGTACTTGCGCTCCATCGGCTTGTAGCGGGTCTGGACGACCGGTTTGTAGTCGAGGCGGATGGAGTGGCCGTCGTCCGGGGATGACTCCCGGTAGGCCATCGTGTGCCGCATGAAGTTCACGTCGTCGCGGTTCGGGTAGTCCTCACGGAAGTGACCGCCGCGCGACTCGTTGCGGGCCAGGGCGCCAACCACGAGGACCTCGGCAAGATCGAGCAGGAAGCCGAGCTCGATGCCCTCGAGCAGGTCGGTGTTGAATCTCTGCCCCTTGTCCTGGACCGCGACGTTGGCGTAGCGAGCCTTCAGGCCCTCGATGTCGCTGAGGGCCTGCTTCAAGGAGGCCTCGGTCCGGTAGACCTGAGCGTTGGTGTCCATCGTCGTCTGGAGCTCTGAGCGGATGGCGGCCACCCGCTCGGTGCCGGTGCTGTTGCGCAGCGACTCCAGCATGGCGACGACCGACTCCTCCGGGTTCTCCGGCAGGTCGGCGCGTTCGACGGACTCGGCGTAGTCCGCGGCGTACCGGCCGGCCCGCCGGCCGAAGACGTTGATGTCGAGCAGGGAGTTGGTGCCCAGCCGGTTGGAGCCGTGGACCGAGACACACGCAGTTTCGCCGGCGGCATAGAGACCGGGGACGTAGCTGTCGTTGCCGGAGTGCACCTGACCCTCGACGTTGGTCGGGATGCCGCCCATCGCGTAGTGCGCGGTGGGGAAGACCGGGATCATCTCGGTGTACGGCTCGACGCCGAGGTAGGTCCGTGCGAACTCGGTGATGTCGGGCAGCTTCTCGTCGATCTGCTCCTTGGGAAGGTGGGTCAGATCGAGGTAGACGTACGCCTTGTCCGGCCCGGCACCGCGGCCCTCTCGCACCTCGTTGGCCATCGCCCGGGAGACCATGTCGCGAGGAGCGAGGTCCTTGATCGTGGGGGCGTAGCGCTCCATGAAGCGCTCGTTCTCGGAGTTGCGCAGGATGCCGCCCTCTCCTCGCGCGGCCTCGGACAGCAGCACGCCGAGTCCGGCCAGACCGGTCGGGTGGAACTGGAAGAACTCCATGTCCTCCAGCGGGAGCCCTTTGCGGAAGATGATGGCCGGCCCGTCACCGGTGAGGGTGTGAGCGTTGGAGGTGGTGCGGAAGACCTTGCCGAACCCGCCGGTCGCGAAGATGACCGCCTTGGCCGCGAAGATGTGGATCTCGCCGGTGGCCAGCTCGTAGGCGACGACCCCGGAGGCGCGGCCATCGGTGAGCAGCACGTCGAGAACGTAGAACTCGTTGTGGAACTCCACCCCGCGCTTGATGCACTGCTGGTAGAGCGTCTGCAGGATCATGTGGCCGGTGCGGTCCGCGGCGTAGCAGGCCCGGCGCACCGCGGCCTCGCCGTGGTTGCGGGTGTGGCCGCCGAACCGGCGCTGGTCGATGCGGCCCTCCGGAGTCCGGTTGAACGGCAACCCCATCTTCTCCAGGTCCAAGACCGCGTCGATCGCCTCCTTGGCCATGATCTCGGCGGCGTCCTGGTCGACCAGGTAGTCGCCGCCCTTGATGGTGTCGAAGGTGTGCCACTCCCAGTTGTCCTCCTCGACGTTGGCCAGAGCGGCGCACATGCCGCCCTGGGCAGCGCCGGTGTGGGACCGCGTCGGGTAGAGCTTGGTGAGCACCGCGGTGCGGACCCGGTCCCCGGTCTCCAGTGCGGCGCGCATGCCGGCGCCCCCGGCGCCGACGATCACCACGTCGTAGGTGTGGGTCTGGGTCATGTCAGCTCCCCTGGCAGACAGAAAGGGTGGACGACGGGTCCATGCACGGGTCGAACGTGAAGATCACGAGCGTGCCCAGCACGATGATCAGCACCGTCGCGAGGATCAGAAGCGACTTCAGCCAGAACCTCAGCTGGGGCCGGGTGGCGTAGTCGTTGATGATGGTGCGCAGCCCGTTGAACCCGTGCAGCTGGGCGAGCCAGAGCATCATCAGGTCCCAGACCTGCCAGAACGGGCTGGCCCACTTGCCTGCGACGAAGGCGAAGTCGATCTGGTGGATGCCCTGGCCGAGCATGAGGTTCACGAAGAGGTGGCCGAAGACCAAGATGACCAGGAGCACGCCGGAGGCGCGCATGAACAGCCAGCTGTAGAGCTCGAAGTCGTTCGCCTTGCCCGGGCGGGTACGTGGTGCGGGGAGCTGGTCGGCGTGCAGGGTAGCCATCGTCATCAGCCTCCGAACACGATCGACAGGTGGCGGATGGCGAAGGGAACGAAGAGCACTACCCAGATCCCCAGAACGCCGTAGGTCATCTGGCGCTGGTAGCGCGGCCCTTGCGACCAGAAGTCGATCAGCACGATGCGGATGCCGTTCAGGGCGTGGAACAGGAACGCCGCGACCAGCCCGGTCTCCATGAGCCCCACAACGACGTTCTTATAGGTCTCCACAGCGGTGTTGTAGGCCTCGGGGGAGACCCGGATCATCGCGGTGTCGATCACATGGACGAAGAGGAAGAAGAAGAGGGTGACACCGGTGATGCGGTGGGCGACCCACGACCACATCCCTTCGCGTCCTCGGTACAGGGTTCCGGCCGGTGAACTGGCCAAGGGATCCTCCGAATTCTTCGCTTGCACGCCGGGAAGTGCGCTCGTGGACGGGCGACGACAACCACAGACTGCATCGGTGGGATGGGGACTCGGTCACTCTATCGACGAACTAGGGCGGCCCGGCCCCGGATGCCTTGTGATCTGAATTACCGAACGGCCGCGTCGCGGAAATGGGATCGAAGGGCCGTCCGGCGGGGTCCATCAGGCGGTATGCAGGGCGCGACCGCGTGCCCACGCGCGGTGCACGTCGAGGAGTGACTTGACCGTGGCCGACCAGGGGTACTGCTCGGCTCGACTGCGCGCGGCGAGACGGCGCCCCTGTGGGTCCAGCGCGAGCACGGCGAGGACGGCGTCAGCGATCCCAGCCGGGTTCGGGGGGCCCCAGGCTCCGCTCTCGGCGGTGATCAGCTCGGCGGCTCCGCCGACGTTCGCGGTGACGACCGGGGTGCCGCACGCGAGCGCCTCGAGGATGGAGAGCCCGAAGGTCTCCCCGGGGCAGGCCGAGATCGCGATGTCGGCCGACGCGATTCGCTCGGCCAGCGTGATCCGATCCGCCTGGTGTCCGTGGAAGGTAACCGGGGCCCCCTGGGCGACCTCTTCCAGCTCGGCGCGCTGGGGCCCGTCTCCGTACACGTCCATGTGCACCGGGTAGCCGCGGCGGTGCAGCTCGACGGCTGCCTCCACCGCCAGCTTCGGGCTCTTCTCCGGCGACAGCCGACCGCTGTGCACCAGCCGGATCGTTCCGTCGTCGACCGGGCTGCCGCGGTCCGGCCGGAAGGTCTCGAGATCCACCCCGAGCGGAACCCGAACCAGCGGGGTGCCGGCCTTCTTCGCCACCTGGGCGAACTCGGACTCCGCGAAGCGGGAGGTGACGACGATGGTGTCGAAGGTGCGAGCCAGGACTCGGTTCCAGACCCCGATCGTGGCCGACACTGGTGCCTTCAAGCCGGTACGCAGGGAGAGCATCTGTGAGAGGTGCTCGTGCGAGAAGAGGACCGCGCCCGCCCGACGGCGGTGGGCCCAGCGTGCCAACGGCACCATGGTTGCCTTGTCGGAGACCTCGAGGGAGGTGGGCCGGAACGCCTCGAGGACGTCGATCACCCGCCACGGCTCGATGATGAGTCGATAGCTGCTGCCCACGCGAGGTGCCCGCAGCGTCACCACGTCACCGACGTCCGTGGACTCCCAGGAGTCCGTGGGACCCGGCTGGATCATCAGCCGGGCGGCGCCGGCCTCGACGTAGCCTCGGCCGATCTCGGTCATCGCCGTCTTCATGCCTCCTGAGGCAGGTCCGACGAAGTTGGCGAGCTGGGCGATGCGAAGGGACTGATTCATTTATGCGGCCACCGCGTGCCGCACGATGGCGGCGGGATAGTGGATCTCGATGAGCTCGTCCACGACGCTCGCCCATGTGCGCCCCTCGACCTTGGCTCGGCCGGCGGCGGCAATACGTGCGCGGAGCGCGGGGTCGGCGACGAGACCCGCGACGGTCTCCCGGAAGGACCCCGGGAGCTGATGGTTGTAGAGCAGACCGGTCCGGCCGTGGTCGATCAGGTCGATGGGGCCGCCGGCGCGCGGGGCGACTACTGCCACCCTGCTGGCCTGCGCCTCCTGGATGGTCTGGCAGAAGGTCTCGTGCTCACCGGTATGGACGAACACGTCCAGCGAGGCGAACGCCCGGGCCAGGTCCGGGCCGGTCCTCATCCCGGTGAAGATGGCGTTCGGCATCTCGCGCTCGAGATCCGCGCGCTCGGGACCATCGCCGATCACCACGAGCCGGGTGCCCGGCAGGTCGTAGAGCTCGACGAGCCGGTCAACCTGCTTCTCGGCAGCCAGACGGCCGACGAAACCGATCACGGTCTGGTGCCCGTCCGGCCCCGTCCACGCGTCGTGGGTCTCCTGGCTGCGGTTCGAGGGGTCGAACAGATCGAAGTTCACCCCGCGGCCCCAGCGGTAGATGTCGGTCACGCCCATGCTGGCCAGTTGACGGTACGACGCGGTCGACGGCACCAGGTTGCGGGTGGAGCGGCGGTGGATCCGGCCGATCCAGCGGGCCGCGGCGATATCGGCGCGGATGCCGTACTGGCGGGCGAATCCGGCGATGTCGGTCTGGTAGACCGCGACCGTCGGGATGTCGAGCTTGCGGGCGTAACGGAGCCCGAGTGCGCCCAGGGCGATGGGCGAGGCCAGGTGGACCACGTTGGGCCTGAAGTCGACCAAGGCGTCGTGGATGGAGAGATCGGGAAGGCCCAGCGGGAACGACTTGTACCCGGGCAGAGCCAGCGAGCGGACCCGCACCACGGGGATGCCGCGGTACTCCTCCGGACCCGGAGCGGGGGCGATCACCAAGGGGTCATGGCCGGTGTCGATCAGGCGGTCGACCACGTGACGAACCGAGTTGGCTACGCCGTTCACCTGAGGCAGGAAGGACTCAGTAACTATGGCTACGCGCATGGCCCCACGGTCGATTTGTTGGGTGAACCGATATCGACGACAGCATAGACGTCGTGAGAGTTAGAGACGACCCAGGAAGTGCTGTGAACCCCCTGTGTGATTGCCCACGTGAACCATCTCACGCGCTCGGGCGGTGCGCCTGAGCCGTCGCGGATCTAGGCTTCCGGGTCATGGGGCACACCGAGTCGGGCCTTCCCTTCGACCCTGTCTACGGTCCTGGTGCGTTGGAAGGCTTCGACGCTCCCGGCCTCCTCGGCGACCCCGGGGAGTACCCGTTCACGCGTGGCATCCATCCCTCGATGTACTCCGGGCGGCCCTGGACGATGCGGCAGTACGCCGGTTTCGGGACCGCGCAGGAGTCCAACCAGCGCTACCGCCAGCTGGTCGCGAACGGGACCGGGGGGCTCTCGGTCGCCTTCGACCTGCCCACGCAGATGGGCTACGACTCCGACGCGCCGCTGGCCCATGGTGAGGTGGGCAAGGTCGGGGTGGCGATCGACTCGATCGACGATATGCGGGTGCTCTTCGAAGGGCTGCCGCTGGACCAGGTGTCCACGTCGATGACGATCAACTCCCCGGCAGCGGTTCTCCTCCTGCTCTACCAACTTGTCGCCGAGGAGCAGGGAGTTGCCGGGGGCCAGCTCCGGGGCACCATCCAGAACGACGTGCTCAAGGAGTACATCGCCCGCGGCACCTACATCTATCCGCCCCAGCACTCGCTGCGCCTGACCACGGACATCTTCGGCTACTGCGCCGAGGAGCTGCCCCAGTGGAACACCATCTCCATCTCGGGCTACCACATGGCCGAGGCCGGGGCGACGCCTGCGCAGGAGATCGCGTTCACCCTTGCCGACGGAGTCGAGTACGTCAGGGCAGCGCTCGCCGCTGGTCAGGACATCGACGACTTCGCTTCTCGGCTGTCATTCTTCTTCGTCTCGCGCACCACCCTCCTGGAGGAGGTCGCCAAGTTCCGGGCCGCGCGACGCATGTGGGCCGACATCATGCGCAATGAGTTCGGGGCGGTGCGTCCGAAGTCCTGGATGCTGCGGTTCCACACCCAGACCGCCGGGGTCCAGCTCACCGCGCAGCAGCCGGAGGTCAACCTGGTCCGGGTCGCTATCCAGGCGCTGGCCGCGGTCCTGGGCGGCACCCAGTCTCTGCACACCAACTCCTTCGACGAGGCGATTGCGCTGCCGAGCGAGAAGGCCGCGCGGCTCGCTCTGCGCACCCAGCAGGTGGTCGCCTATGAGACCGACCTCACCAAGACCGTGGACCCCTTCGCAGGCTCCTATGCCGTGGAGTCGCTCACCAACGAGCTCGAGGCCGAGGCCCGGTCGCTGCTGGCCAAGGTCGAGGAGCTCGGCGGTGCGGTGGCCGCGATCGAGCAGGGCTTTCAGAAGGGGGAGATCGAGAAGTCGGCGTATCGCGTTGCCCTGGAGATCGACACCGGTGAGCGGACCGTCGTAGGTGTCAACGGCTTCACCATCGACTCCGAGGAGCGGTACGAGCCGCTCCGGGTGAACCCCGCCATCGAGGCCGAGCAGAGCGAGCGGCTGACCCGCCTGCGCGCCGAGCGGGACAACGACGAGGTGGCCGGTCACCTGGCTCGCCTGAAGCAGGCGGCCTCCGGATCCGACAACGTGCTCCTTCCCATGAAGGATGCGCTCCGGGCTCGGGCGACCGTCGGGGAGGTCTCCGACGCGCTTCGAGAGATCTGGGGTGTCTACTCCCCACCCGACGTCTTCTGATCGTGAGCGACACGGGGCGAGGTTCGGCTGCCGCTCCGCGATAGCGTTGCGAGGTGGACATCCGCGCTGCCGTCGCCGCTCACGAGGCCGAGCTCATCGCGCTGCGACGCGACATCCACGCCCATCCCGAGCTCGCCTGGGAGGAGAAGCGCACCACCGCGCTTGTCGCCGAGCGCCTGGAGCGGGCGGGCTTTGCCGTCCAGATGCTGCCGCGCAGTGGCGCGGTCGCCGAGATCGGACCGGAGGATGGGCCATTGGTCGCGCTCCGGGCCGACCTGGACGCGCTCGCCGTCGAGGAGCGCACCGGCCTCGCCTGCTCGAGCTCGGTCCCCGGTGTCTCCCACGCGTGCGGACACGACGTGCACACCACCGCTCTCGTCGGAGCGGGGTTGGCCCTGGCGGACCTCGGTCGACAGGAGGACCTGCCGGGCCGGGTGCGGATGCTCTTCCAGCCGGCTGAGGAGGTCATGCCCGGTGGCGCACTCGACCTGGTGAAGCTCGGGCTGGTGGACCGCGCTGTGGGCGTCTTCGGCCTGCACTGCGATCCCTCCCTCGATGTGGGGCAGGTCGGACTCCGTGAGGGTCCGGTGACCGGCGCCGCCGACACGATCTCGGTCCGGCTCGACGGCAAGGGCGGCCACACCAGCCGGCCACACCTCACCCAGGACCTCACCTACGCCCTCGGGACCCTGGTGACCCAGCTGCCTGCGCTCCTGAGCAGGCGGCTCGACCCCCGCACCGGCGCGAGTGTGGTCTGGGGCCGGATCCGCGCCGGATCGGCGCACAACGTCATCCCGTCGTTCGGGGAGGCGGCGGGCACGGTCCGCATGCTCGATGCGGTGGCCTGGGCCGATGCCGAGCACCTGGTCCGGGAGCTGGTCGGCCAGATCCTGGCACCGTTCGGGGTGGATGCCGATGTCCAGTACGTCCGGGGGGTGCCCCCGGTGGTCAACGACCCGCACGCCACGTCGTTGCTGGGGGAGGCATCCCGTCAGGTGGTCGGGTCCTCCGGGCTGGTCGGGACCTCCCAGAGCCTGGGTGGCGAGGACTTCGCCTGGTACCTCGAAGAGACCCCGGGGGCGATGGCCCGGCTCGGCACCCGGTCACCGGGCTCTCCGACCTACGACCTGCACCAGGGGGACCTGACCATCGACGAGGGTGCGATCTCCATCGGAGCCGCAATCTTGGCATCGGTCGCCTTGCTTGCCGTCTCCGGATGACCCCGGACCGCCACCCAGCCTCGTTCTGCCCACCGCGGGTTCGCGGTTGCTGAAGAACGGCTTACAACGACTCGGTAACGACTTGGCTTTGCGGGATGTTCGTCCCTAACGGGTTGATCCTGAGAAGTGGTTGAGTGGCTACGATCTCGCCCGTCGGGCGTTCATGCACGGAGGTTTTCTTGCGTCGTTTCGGAACTATTCCAGTAGCACTTGCGGCGCTGACCCTTGCTGTCAGCGGGTGCGCAAGCAGCAGCAACAACTCATCGGGCTCGGTCTGCGACAGTGCGTCGGGCAGCGGCCCCAAGGTGGGCCTCGCCTTCGACGTCGGCGGTCGTGGCGACCAGTCCTTCAACGACTCGGCCTACGCCGGCCTGGAGAAGGCCGTCTCGGACCTCGGCGCCACCTGCACCACGGGTGAGGCACAAGACGGTGAGCCCGAGTCCGCTCGTGAGGACCGTCTCAAGGCCATGGCGGACGCCGGCTACAACCCGATCATCGGGGTGGGCTTCGCCTACAGCGACGCCGTCAACGCGGTCGCTCCGAACTACCCGGACATCAGCTTCGGTGTGATCGACGGCTACGACCCCGACAGCACCCCGAACGACAACGTCGCCTACCTCGGCTTCGCTGAGAACGAGGGCTCGTTCCTCGTCGGCGTCGCGGCAGCGCTCAAGACGCAGACCGACAACGTCGGCTTCGTCGGTGGCGTCCACAACGACCTGATCAAGAAGTTCGAGGCGGGCTACACCGCCGGCGTTCACGCGGTGAACCCGAACATCACGGTTCAGGTCAAGTACATCGAGGAGAGCAACCTCAGCGGATTCGCCGACCCGGCCGGTGGCCAGGCCGCCGCGACGGCTGAGTACGACGCCGGTGCGGACATCGTCTACCACGCCTCGGGCGCCTCGGGCTCCGGTGTCTTCAATGCCGCAGTCGCGGCCGGTGACGGCCACTGGGCGATCGGTGTCGACTCCGACCAGTACCTCACCGCGTCGGCGGATGCGCAGAAGCACATCCTGACCTCGATGATCAAGCGCGTCGACGTCGCGACCTACGACGAGATCAAGTCCGTGGCGGACGGCAAGCCGCTGGTCAGTTACCAGACCTACGACCTTGCCTCCGACGGCGTCGGCTACTCGACCTCGGGTGGCTACATCGAC
This sequence comes from uncultured Actinomycetota bacterium, assembly GCA_963824105.1. Classification (GTDB taxonomy): domain Bacteria; phylum Actinomycetota; class Actinomycetes; order Propionibacteriales; family Nocardioidaceae; genus CAWDVB01. Next base: position 396,044 of record CAWGNN010000006.1, on the reverse strand, counting down.
GACATCAAGTCGCAGATCGACGACTACGCGGCCAAGATCAAGAGCGGCGAGATCAAGGTTCCGACCGCGCCGTGATCTAGCAGAAGCAGCGAGCCCGGGGCCAGACGGTAGCGTGTGGTCCCGGGCCCGTTCTTTGCCCACCAAAGACTTCACATCGAGGACGAGGCAGAGCAGATGGCAGCCGGTGTCGATGAGGCTGAGACGAACGTCATCGAAGTGCGCGGCGTGACCAAGAGGTTCCCGGGCGTGGTCGCGAACCAGGGCGTCGATCTCACGATCCGCAGTGGCACGGTCCATGCCCTTATCGGGGAGAACGGCGCCGGCAAGTCCACGCTGATGAAGATCCTGTACGGCGTGCAGAAGCCCGATGAGGGAACCGTGACCGTCAACGGGACTCGGGTGTCGTTCTCGTCTCCGTCGGACGCCATCGATGCCGGCATCGGGATGGTCTTCCAGCACTTCATGCTGGCCGACAACTTCACCGTGCTGGAGAACGTCGTCCTGGGCGCGGAGAAGCTCCACGGCATCGGTGACGCGGCCAGGGAGCAGATCCGCAGCATCTCCGACGCCTACGGGTTCGACCTCGATCCGGACACTCTGGTGGAGGAGCTCGGGGTCGGCGCCCGTCAGCGCGTCGAGATCCTGAAGGTCCTCTACCGAGGCGCCAACATCATCATCCTCGACGAGCCGACCGCGGTCCTGGTCCCGCAGGAGGTCGACGCGCTGTTCGAGAACCTGCGCGGCCTGCGGGAGTCGGGTCGCACCCTGCTGTTCATCTCCCACAAGCTGGACGAGGTGCTCGCGATCGCCGACGACATCACGGTGATGCGCCGCGGGACCACTGTCGGGGAAGCCAAGCCCGACGACACCACCAAGCAGCAGCTCGCCGAGCTCATGGTCGGCTCGGAGCTGCCGTCCCCGGAGACCGGCGAGTCGACCGTCACCGACGACGTCCTGCTCGACGTCTCGGGGCTGTCACTGGTCGACCGGCGGGGGAGGGCGCTGCTGGCCGACATCAACCTCACCATTCACCGCGGTGAGGTCCTCGGGATCGCGGGTGTGGAGGGCAACGGCCAGGCCGAGCTGGTGGAGACGTTGATCGGTCTGCACCGGCCCACCTCCGGCACTATCAGTCTGGCCGATGACGACATCACCCACACCTCGACCCGGGATCGCCGGGCGTCGGGCATCGGCTTCATACCCGAGGACCGGCAACGCCAGGGCCTCCTCCTCGGAGCGCCCTTGTGGGAGAACCGGATCCTCGGTCACCAGACCCAGGAGCCCTGCGCGAACGGCCCGTGGATCGACCGGAAGGGCGCTCGGGCCGACACGGCTCGGATCATGGAGGAGTACGACGTGCGAGCGCCGGGCATCGACACCACCGGCGGGGCCCTCTCGGGGGGCAACCAGCAGAAGTTCATCGTCGGGCGGGAGATGAGCGGCAACCCCGTGCTGCTCCTGGCCGCCCACCCCACGCGCGGAGTCGATATCGGGGCACAGGCAGCGATCTGGGACCAGATCCGCCGGGCCAGGCACGACGGGCTGGGCGTGCTCCTGATCTCGGCCGACCTCGACGAGCTCATCGGCTTGTCCGACACGATCCAGGTGCTGCTCCGCGGCCGGCTCGTCGCCACCTTCGACCCCCGGTCCGTGACTCCGCAGGAGCTCGGCACGGCGATGACCGGGGGCCATGACCAGGGGATCGCATCATGAGGATCGGTCGCAAGATCCTGTCAGCGCTGACTGCGCCGCTCGTCGCGGTGGTGGCGGCCGTGATCATCACCAGCCTGGTCGTGCTGATGGTCGGAAGCTCACCCGCCGACTTCTGGCGGGTCATCGTGTCGCGTCCCCCGGACCGGGCTTGGGTCAACATCACCAATCAGACGTCAATGCTCTACCTGTCGGCGATCGCAGCTGCGATCGGCTTCCGGATGAACCTGTTCAACATCGGTGTCGAGGGCCAGTACCGGATCGCCTCGATCACCGGGGCGGCGTTCGCCGGGGCCGCGTGGCTCCCCGGGACGCTCAACATCATCGCCGCACTTCTGGTCGCGATGCTGGTTGGAGCAGCCTGGTCCGGCATCGCCGCGATCCTCCGCGTGACCCGAGGTGTCAGCGAGGTCATCTCGACCATCATGCTCAACGCCATCGCGGTGAGCCTGGCGGGCTACTTCATCAACACCTTCGGGCAGAAGTACGGAAGCGGGCGGCGGACGGTCCCGCTCAGCCCCTCCAGCGACTTCCTCGGCTGGCACCCGCCGTTCCTCGACCAGGGCTCGGGCAACGTCTGGACGCTCGACATCCTCGCGGTGCTGGTCGGCGTCGGCTTCTGGGTCCTGCTCACCCGCACCCGATTCGGTTTCGACCTGAGGGCGACCGGCATGTCCGAGTCCGCAGCGGTGGCCAGCGGAGTCAACCCGAAGAAGATGATCCTGGTCGCGATGCTGATGTCGGGGGCCGTGGCGGGGCTGATCTGGATGCCGGCCCTCTTCAACGGCTCGACGCACTACTACGGTCCGACGTTCCAGGATCAGCTCGGCTTCACCGGGATCGCGGTCGCGCTGCTCGGTCGCAACCAGCCGTTGGGAATCACCTTCGGCGCGGTGCTCTTTGCCTTCCTCAACGAGCAGTCCAACCGGCTCACTCTGGAGACCAACATCAACCCCGACGTGATTCAGATATCGCAGGGCGTCATCGTGCTCGCCGTTGTGATCGCCTACGTGGTGGTGCGTCGTCGGGCGGAGGCGGCTGAGCAACACGCGGTCATGCAGAAGCTAGAGGGCTCCTCCTCCGAGGCGGTGTCCGCATGAGCGTGATAGCGAATGGCCAGGCTCAGCGCACCCAGCGGGCCTTCTCGGGGGCCTACCTGTGGTTGATCGTGGTGGTGGCGGGACTGGCAGTGGTCTCGTTCGTGCGGATGGTGACCGGGGCGGACGAGATCGACTCGGTTGGCAGCATTCGTGCCGCCGTGCTCGCGACCTGTCCCATCCTGATGGCGGCCGTGGGTGGTCTGTGGAGTGAGCGGGCCGGAGTGGTCAACATCGGGCTCGAGGGCCAGATGATCCTGGGTACCTGGGGCGCGGGCTACTTCACCTACTACTACGGCCCCTGGGTGGGGATCGCCGGAGCGGCGCTGCTCGGCCTGATCGGCGGGCTCATCCACGCGGTGGCCACGGTGACCTTCGGGGTGGACCACATCGTCTCCGGTGTCGCGATCAACCTGATCGGCGCCGGGGCGGCCAAATTCCTGGCCGAGGCCTTCTTCTACGGACTCAAGAGCGACCGGGGCACCGGCGGCATCAAGCAGCTCACCGGACTGCAGAATCCGCCCAGTTTCAGCGTTCCCTACCTATCCGATGCGCTGGGGAGCCTTGCGGGCAAGCACTGGTTCGTCGTCTCCGACATCGCCGGGATCCTCGGCGGTCTGATCACGGGCACCTCCTGGGTGACCGTGCTGGTCTTCGCGCTCCTGGGCCTGACGGCCTGGGTGCTGTGGCGGACGAAGTTCGGCCTCCGGGTGCGGTCGTGCGGCGAGAACCCGGTCGCCGCCGAGACCCTGGGAGTCAACGTGGTCCTGCACAAGTACATCGCGGTCCTGGTGTCCGGGGCGATGGCCGGAATCGGCGGTGGGTATCTCGTCCTGGTGACGTCCAGTGGCTTCACCACCGGGCAGACCGGTGGTCGAGGCTTCATCGGGTTGGCCGCGATGATCTTCGGCAACTGGCGGCCCGGCGGCATCCTCATGGGCGCGTCGATGTTCGGCTACACGAACAGCCTCCCGCTGCGCAGCAACGACACCATCCACGCTCTGCTGCTGCTCATCGCCATCGGCCTGGTGCTACTGGCCGGCCTACGCGCCTACCGGAAGCGGATGCGCCCGGCGGCGCTCATGGCCATCTTCGCCGGACTCTTCTTGTCCTGGTGGATCGCGACCAGCTCGGTGCCGAGCGACTTCACCAGCATGACCCCCTACGTCGTGACCCTGCTGGTGCTCGCCTTCTCCGCGCAGCGGCTGCGAATGCCGGCTGCCGACGGCCGGCCCTATCGCAAGGGCGCGGGCGAAGCGTAGCCATGGACTGGGATGCATTGAGGCAGGCCGCAACAGAGGCGATGGGCCACGCCTACGCGCCGTACTCGGAGTTCCCGGTCGGAGCCGCCGCGCTGGTCGACGACGGTCGACTCGTCAGCGGCTGCAACGTGGAGAACGCCTCGTATGGAGTTGGACTGTGCGCCGAGTGCGGGCTGGTGTCGGAGCTGCACCGCAGCGGCGGCGGCAGGCTCACCCACTTCGTGTGCGTCGACGGGCGGGGCGAGCTGTTGATGCCCTGCGGCCGCTGTCGCCAGTTGCTCTGGGAGCACGGTGGCCCTGACCTGCTGTTGATGACCTCGCAGGGGATCCGGCCGATGTCGGAGATCCTGCCGGACGCTTTCGGGCCAGATGATCTCGACCGCGCTTGATCTCACCGACCCATCGGTGGTCGCCGACCCCTACCCGTACTTCGCCGAGGAACGGGCGCGCGGGGAGGTCGCCTGGCACGAGCCGTCCGGAATGTGGCTGACCTTCAGCCACGCCGCCACCAATGCGGCGCTCCGGAACCGCGGGCTGGGCCGGATCTGGCAGGACCGTGAGCCGGCCGCCTACCTCGAGCCGTTCAACCTGCTCCATCGCAACCAGATGATGGAGAACGAGCCGCCCGAGCACACCCGGCTGCGGCGCCTGGTCGCGGCGGCCTTCAACCGCGGCCACGTCGAGCGGCTCCGTCCTCGGGTCCAAGAGATCGCCGCCGGCCTTCTCGACGAGGTCGACCCGTCGCGTTTCGACGTGATCGGCGCCTACGCCGAGCCCCTCCCGGTCCTGGTCATCGCCGAGCTGTTGGGTGTCCCCGACTCGCTCGTGCCCAACCTGCGGGAGTGGTCCCAGGCGATCGTGCGGATGTACGAGGTGGAGCCGACCCGTCGCATCGTGTCCGAAGCGGTCACCGCCGCCTCGGACTTCGCCGACGCGATCCGGGACCTGGCGCGGGCCCGGGCGGCGGAGCCGTGCGACGACCTGCTCACCGATCTGGTCCGGGCCAGCGAGGAGCGGTCCCGGCTCACCGAGGACGAGGTGGTCGCCTCCGCGGTGCTGCTGCTGAACGCCGGTCACGAAGCGTCGGTGAACGCGTTCGGCAACGGGCTCGTCGCGATGCTTCGCGCCGGCCACCGGCTCCCCGAGCAGCAGGTCGACCTGGCGGTGGAGGAGATGCTCCGCTACGACTCGCCGCTGCAGCTGTTCGAGCGCACCGCGACCGACCACGTGACGATCCAGGGCGCGGTGGTGGAGCCGGGGCAGAAGATCGCCGCCCTCCTCGGCGCGGCCAACCGGGACCCGGCAGTGTTCGAGGCCGCCGACGCTTTCCGGCCGGACCGCGACCCCAACCCGCACCTCGGCTTCGGCGTCGGTCTGCACCACTGTCTCGGGTCGCCGTTGGCCCGGATGGAGCTGGTCGAGTCGGTGGCCCTGCTGCAGCGGCGGATGCCCGATCTGGACCTGGTTGACGAGCCCGAGCCTCGCGGCACGTTCGTGCTGCGCGGCTACCGATCCGTATTCGTAGGGAGCAGCAGTAGATGACCGAGCAGCACGACGCCGTCGAGGTGATCATCGCCAAGCGTGACGGTGGTGAGCTGACCGACTCCCAGATCGACTGGGTCGTCGACGCCTACACGAGCGGAGTGGTCGCCGAGGAGCAGATGTCGTCGCTCGCCATGGCGATCCTGCTCAACGGGATGACGAGACGTGAGATCTCCCGGTGGACCGCGGCGATGATCGCGTCCGGAGAGCGGATGAGCTTCGCAGGGCTGTCCCGGCCCACTGTCGACAAGCACTCAACCGGGGGAGTCGGTGACAAGACCACGCTCCCCCTGGCCCCTCTGGTTGCTGCGTGCGGAGTCATGGTCCCTCAGCTCTCCGGCCGCGGTCTGGGCCACACCGGTGGGACCCTGGACAAGCTGGAGTCGATCCCGGGCTGGCTTCCCCACCTCAGCAACGACGAGATCTTCGCCCAGCTTGAGGACGTCGGAGCCGTCATCTGTGCCGCCGGATCAGGGCTCGCGCCCGCCGACAAGAAGCTCTATGCGCTGCGTGACGTGACCGGGACCGTCGAGTCGATCCCCTTGATCGCCAGCTCGATCATGAGCAAGAAGATCGCGGAGGGGACCGGGGCGCTCCTGCTCGACGTCAAGGTGGGCTCCGGTGCCTTCAACAAGACCATCGAACAGGCCGTTGAGCTCGCCGAGACCATGGTCGACCTCGGGGACGAGGCCGGGCTGACCACCGTCGCGCTGCTCACCGACATGTCGACTCCGCTCGGTCTGACCGCCGGCAACGCTCTGGAGGTCCGTGAGTCCCTCGCCGTCCTCGGCGGTGGCGGACCCCCAGACGTCGTCGAGCTCGTCTTGGCGATGGCCCGCGAGATGTTGGCCCTTGCCGATATCCACGACATCGATCCAGCGGACCGGCTGGCCGACGGGAGCGCCATGGACGCGTGGCGCCGGATGATCACCGCCCAAGGGGGTGACCCGCTGGCCCCTCTCCCTGTCGCCAAGGAGCAGCACGTCGTCGCCGCTGAAGCCACCGGCGTGCTCACCAAGCTCGACGCGCTCGCGGTCGGGTTCGCTGCCTGGCGTCTGGGTGCTGGGCGGGCCCGCAAGGAGGACCCCGTGCAAGCCGGTGCCGGGGTGGAGATGCACGCCAAGCCGGGCGATCGGGTGGTAGCCGGTCAACCGCTGCTCACCCTGCACACCGACACTCCGGAGCGCTTCGGCCGAGCGATCGAGTCGCTCGACGGCGCGTACGACATCGAGGCAGACGCCGAGTGGACCCCGAGCCCGCTCGTCCTCAAGCGGATCGCTCGATAGCCCTTGTAGGGAGCGGCGCCAGGATTTCCTATCAGCTCTGTGACGCCTCACTTTCGCGAAGCGACACGGGCCAGCGGGAGAACTCGCGCGCCGGATCGACCACGCTCCACAGGCCTTGGCCTCGGCCCCACGACCTCATCCGGTTGGCAAGTAACCTTGCGGCAAGTAACCTTGTGAGATGGAGCGTGGATCAACGTGGCCGACGAGCCGGAAGAGCCGATCATTTTGGAATCGGCCCACCGTCACGGGGTCACCGAGGATGACATGCTCCACGCGTTGCGGTTCGCGGTCGGCCACGTCCGACAAGACGACGACACGGTCATGTTCATCGGCCCCGATGTTCGCGGCAGCCAGCTGGTCGAGGTCGGGGTCGTGATCTGGTGGGGAGGCGAGCTCGCCATCGCCCACGCCCTGTGCCCAGCCCGAACCAAATACCTCAGGTGATGCCCATGCGACGCTCGCTGACCGACCTCATCGCCCACGCCGACGAGCTCGCCGACGCCTTCGACAGTCACGACCCCACCGACGAGGACTTCGACGCGCCGCTGCCGCCGTTGATGGCGGTCAAGCTCGCGGCGTTCCGCCGCTCAGCCGCGGAGAAGGAGCTCGCCGAAGCCATCCACGCAGCACGTGAGGCGCACCTGTCCTGGCGCGAACTCGGCCAGGCCATCGGCACCAGCGGCGAAGCCGCCCGGCAACGCTACGCAGCCTCCTGAACCCCGACCCTCCCTGCTTTCCAGCCGCCCAGGCTGGCTGAGCACCCGGGGCGATCCTCCTCGGAACCCACGCGCCGGCGTCAGCGCCCATCTCGACTGAAACTCGCTCGGGGCCATCAGTCACAGCGTCGAGCCGCTGGCAGGGCCACCGACACGGTGTTGCTGCAAACGCCTAGGCAGGCAGGAGCACCAGCGATTCGGCGACGCAGGCAGGCTTGGGCATCCGCAGGCCGTCGGCCTGCTTGACCTCGATCTCGTTGCGGATCGTGAGCAGGTGTCCCCGGGGGGTCTCCTCGACGTCGAGGAGGGTGCAGACGCAGCGGATGTGTGAGCCGACTGGGACCGGGGTGGGGAATCGCACGGAGTTCAGCCCGTAGTTCAGGCGAGGCCCGGGGACCGCGATCTCGAAGACCTGAGAGGCGAGGAACGGGATGAGCGACAAGGTGAGGTAGCCGTGGGCGATGGTGTGCCCGAAGGGACCCTTGGCGGCACGATCCACATCAACGTGGATCCACTGGTGGTCCTCGGTGGCTCTCGCGAACTCGTCGACCCGGTCCTGGGTGACGGTGAGCCACGAACTGGCGCCCAACTCGTCGCCCTTGGCCGCGGTGAGTGCCTCGAGGGTGTCGAAGGTGCGCATGTGCTGCTCCCTGCTGTTGGATGAGCCTCATGCCGTCTGACTCGATCATCCCCAGCAGGGACGTGATCCGTCGAGCGCCGAAGGTCCTGCTGCACGACCACCTTGACGGTGGTCTGAGACCCGCGACGATCGTCGAGCTCGCCGCCGAGGTCGGACACGTGCTCCCCGCCTCGGACCCGGAACAGCTACAGCGGTGGTTCGCCGAGTCGGCCGGCTCGGGGTCGCTGGAGCGCTACCTGGAGACGTTCAGTCACACCCTCGCGGTGATGCAGACCCGGGACCAGCTGGTGCGGGTGGCGAGTGAGTGTGCCCTCGACCTGGCCCACGACGGCGTGGTGTACGCCGAGGTCCGCTACGCCCCCGAGCTCCATCTTGAGAGCGGGATGGAGCTCGACGACGTGGTCGATGCGGTCCGGGAGGGCTTCGAGCTTGGTGCCGACCAGGCCGCGAGCGACGGCCACCCGATCACGGTGCGCCAGCTGCTCACCGCGATGCGCACGGCAGCCCGGTCGCGCGAGATCGCCCAGCTCGCTGTGGCCAACCGCGACCGCGGGGTGGCTGGCTTCGACATCGCCGGTGCCGAGGCGGGGTATCCGCCCAGCCGGCACCTGGCGGCGTTCGAGTACCTGCGCCGGGAGAATGCCCATTTCACGATCCATGCCGGTGAGGGCTACGGCCTCCCGTCGATCTGGGAGGCGATCCAGGTCTGCGGGACCGAGCGGCTCGGCCACGGGGTGCGCATTGTGGACGACATCTCGGTGGACGATGAGGGTGTCGCCCATCTCGGTCCGCTGGCGTCGTACGTGCGGGACCGCCGGATCCCCCTGGAGATGTGCCCCACCTCCAACATCCAGACGGGGGCGGCGGCGTCGTACGCCGAGCACCCCATCGGCCTGCTCACCGACCTGCGCTTCCGGATCACGGTCAACACCGACAACCGGTTGATGAGCAACACGTCGATGACCGGGGAGATGGCACACCTGTGCGACGTGTTCGGCTACGACCTCGCAAGGGTGCGCTGGTTCACGATCAACGCCATGAAGAGCGCCTTCCTGCCCTTCGATAAGCGGCTGGCGCTGATCGACACCGTGATCAAGCCGGGCTACACGGCCCTCGGAGCGAGCTGACCCGTCCGGCTCGGCTCAGTAGTTGATCGTGGTGTCGTTGGGCTGCGGGGGCTTCACGTCGAGACCCCAGCATTGCCAGCTCGTGTGGTGTCCGGAGGCGCTGGTCACCTGCACGCAGTACTTCGTGTTGTCCAGCTTCACCTCGACGGTGTCACCGGGAGAGGGCTGGAAGTTCGCGCTGCCGATCTTGACCGTGTCGCCGGGGGCGATGGTGGTCGCGGCGATGGTCCCCCCGGTGATGTGCTCCTCGTAGAGCAGCCAGACGGCGAGCTCGCGGTCCTGGTACAACGGCCGCTTCGAGTCGGTACGGCCGTCGAGCCAGCGGGCGGCGGGGTACATGGCGGTGAGCAGGACCAGGATGATTAGTGAGATCACCAGGGCCGTCCGGTTCCTCGAGATCGCGTCGCGCAACGATCGGACCCTTCCGTCAATACAGGTGCTTTCCGCCGCGTGACGCTAGCACGCGACCTCTTCCGGGCTGACGGCGGTCAGCCCGGGGTGCTCAGATCCCCATGGGGTGCCAGACCGTCTTGGTCTCCAGCACCCAGGTCATCCGGCCCAGGCCCGGCGTCTCCTCGAAGCCGTCGTCCGAGGGACGACGGACCCGCTTGAGGTTCTCCGCCGCGGCGCTCTCCAGGTCCGCAGCCAACGCGGGGTCTTCGACGCCGGTCAGGTCGATCGCGTTGACGTCCATGTGGGATGCCAGCCAGGGGGCGATCTCAGTGGCCGAGCCGGTGAGCAGGTTCAGCACGCCACCCGGCACGTCGGACGCTGCCGTCACCTCGGCGAGCGAGACCGCGGGGATCGGCCGGGCCTCGCTGGTCACGGCGACGACGACGTTGCCGACGGTGATTGCGGAAGCGACGACCTCCACCAGGCCGAGCAGGCTCGAGGACTGGGGCGCGACCACTGCCACGATCCCGGTGGGCTCGGGCAGGGAGAAGTTGAAGTACGGCGCGGCGACCGGGTTGGTACCGCCGACGACCTGGGCGAGCTTGTCGGCCCATCCGGCGTACCAGACCAGCCGATCCACGGCCAGATCGACCTGGTGTGATGCCGCCTCAGCGGAGCAGCCCTCCGCCGCCTCGACCTCGGCCGCGAGCTGGTCGTGCCGGCCCTCGAGGACCTCGGCGATCCGGTAGAGGATCTGGCCCCGGTTGTAGGCGGTGCGGCCCGCCCAGCCGGGGAGAGCCTTGTACGCCGCGCCCACGGCGTCCCGGGCGTCCTTGCGCGATGCCTTGGCCATGTTGGCCAGGAAGACTCCCGCGTGGTCGGTCACCTCGTAGGTGCGGCCCGACTCCGACCGGGGGAACTGCCCACCGATGAAGAGCTTGTGCGTCCTGCGGACGTCGACCCTGGCGTTCATCGGACGTAGGCCTCCAACCCGTGGCGACCACCCTCGCGGCCGTACCCGGACTCCTTGTAGCCGCCGAACGGCGACGCGGGGTCGAACTTGTTGAACGTGTTGGCCCACACCACTCCGGCCTGGAGCTTGTCGGCCACCCAGAGGATGCGCGATCCCTTCTCGGTCCAGATGCCGGCCGACAGGCCGTAGGGGGTGTTGTTGGCCTTCTCGACCGCCTCGGTCGGGGTGCGGAAGGTGAGCACCGACAGGACCGGGCCGAAGATCTCCTCCCGGGCTATCCGGTGGGCCTGGGTCACCCCGGTGAAGATCGTGGGAGGGAACCAGTACCCCGACGTCGGCAGGTCGCAGGCCGAGGACCAGCGCTCGGCTCCTTCGGCGTCTCCGGCATCGGCCAGCTCACGGATCTTGGCCAGCTGGGCCGCGGAGTTGATCGCGCCGACGTCGGTGTTCTTGTCCAGCGGGTCGCCCACGCGCAGAGTGCCCATTCGGCGCTGCAGCCGGTCGAGGACCTCGTCGGCCACCGACTCCTGCACCAGGAGCCGCGAGCCCGCGCAGCAGACATGGCCCTGGTTGAAGAAGATCCCGTTGACGATGCCTTCGACCGCCTGGTCGATCGGAGCGTCGTCGAAGACGATGTTCGCGCCCTTCCCGCCGAGCTCCAGGGTGACCCTCTTGCGAGTGCCGGCGATCGCTTTGGCGATCTGTCGTCCCACGTCGGTCGATCCGGTGAAGGCGACCTTGTCGACGTCGGGGTGGGCTACCAGCGCCCGGCCGGTCTCGCCCGCTCCGGTGATGATGTTCACCACTCCCGCGGGCAGATCGGCCTGCTGGCAGACCTCCGCGAAGAGCAGCGCGGTCAGCGGCGTCGTCTCGGCCGGCTTGAGGACCACGGTGTTGCCGCAGGCGAGCGCCGGTGCGATCTTCCACGCCAGCATCAGCATCGGGAAGTTCCACGGGATGATCTGGGCCGCAACCCCGAGGGGCCGGGGATCGGGCGTCGAGAGTCCGGCGTAGGCGAGCTTGTCGGCCCAGCCGGCGTAGTAGAAGAAGTGTGCGGCGACCAGGGGGATGTCGACATCGCGGGACTCGCGGATCGGCTTGCCGTTGTCCAGGGACTCCAGAACGGCGAACTCCCGGGCCCGCTCCTGGATGATCCGCGCGATCCGGAAGAGGTACTTGCCCCGCTCGGCGCCCGACATCTTCGACCAGACGCCCTCGTATGCCGCGCGGGCGGCTCGGACCGCGCTGTCCACGTCCAGCTCGGTGGCCTCGGCGACCTCGCTGAGCACCTCCTCGGTGGAGGGGCTGATCGTCTTGAAGGCGGTGCCGGACCCGCCGACGAACTCGCCGTTGATGAACAGGCCGTAGGACGACTTGATGTCGAGGATCGCCCGGGACTCAGGAGCCGGTGCGTACTCGAACGGGCCGGGGGTTGAGCTTGTCGAAGCCATGGTTGTCTCGCTCAGTCCAATGTGAAGTAGTCGTGGCCGGAGTAGCGCCCGGTCTTCATCTTGGTGCGCTGCATCAGCAGGTCGTTCAGCAGTGAGGATGCCCCGAACCGGAACCACTCGGAGCTCAGCCAGTCCGGCCCGGCGGTCTCGTTGACCAGCACCAGGTAGCGGATCGCGTCCTTGGCGGTCCGGATCCCCCCGGCCGGCTTGACCCCGATCATCCTCCCGGTCGCCTCGCGGAAGTCGCGGACCGCCTCGAGCATCACCAGGGTTACCGGGAGGGTGGCGGCCGGGCTCACCTTTCCGGTCGACGTCTTGATGAAGTGCGCTCCGGCCAGCATGGCCAGCCACGAGGCCCGGCGCACGTTGTCGTAGGTCTGCAGCTCGCCGGTCTCGAAAATCACCTTGAGGTGGGCCGCGCTGCCGTCGGAGCGAGTGCAGGCGCTGCGGACAGCGGCGATCTCATCGAAGACGTCCAGGTATCGCCCCGAGAGGAAGGCACCTCGATCGATCACCATGTCGATCTCGTCCGCCCCGGCCTCGACCGCGTCGGCGGTGTCGGCGAGCTTGATGTCACGGGCCGCCCGCCCGCTGGGGAACGCCGTGGCGACCGACGCCACTCGTACGCCGGACCCGGTGACCGTGCGCTTGGCGACCTCGACCAGATCCGGGTAGACGCAGACCGCTGCCGCGGAGGGGCAGGTCGGGTCGCCCGGGTCGGGCCGCATCGCCTTGGTGCTGAGCGCCCGGACCTTGCCGTGGGTATCGGCTCCCTCAAGCGTGGTCAGGTCGACCATGGAGATCGCCAGGTCGAGGGCGAACTGCTTGGCGGTCGTCTTGATCGAGCGGGTGGCGAGCGCTGCCACGCGTGCCTCGGCGCCCACCTGGTCGACTCCGGGCAGGCCGTGCAGGAACCGGGTGAGGCTGGTGTTGGAGGCCGTGATCTCGTCGAGATCGGGCCCGGAGAAAGTCCCCGAGGAAAACACAGAGGAAGTCATGGTCACCACATCGCCAGCATAAGGGTGACCGACGGCCGGGCCTCACCTTCGCACGGATGGATCGGCAAGGCAGAATCGGGGCATGGCCCCCGGCAACAGCGACAAGGTTCACTTCCCGCCCAACACGGGCAGGACGGTCGGCTACCTCGGTCTCGCCCTCGCCGTCGCAGTGATCGCGGTCAGCTACTACTACGTCCCGACACGGGAGTGGATCACCCTCTCCGTCGGGTGCGTCGCGGGGGGGATCGCGGTGTGGATCATCCTGCTCCGGCCTCGCGCCTATGCGACCGGAGAGAGCCTGGTGCTGGTCAACATGGTGTCGAACACCTGGATCCCGCTGGCCGCGATCGAGCGGGTCGAGCCGCGGCACGCTCTCATCGTCTGGGTGAACGGCAAGAAGCACCTGTGTGTCGGCATCGCAAAGTCGCGACGGGTGGCCACCGGTCGGGCGCGGAGCCGGGTCAGCAAGGCACGCGGCGGCATCGAGAGCCGGGCCGGGTGGATGACTCCGACCGACACCCGCCTTGCCACGGGCTACGAGCAGGGCCACTACGAGGACTTCGTCGTCTCCCGGATCGAGCAGCTGGCCAAAGACGCCGTGGACCAGGGGATGCAGCCTGGCCCGGTCCGCCGGGTGCCGGCTCCTCTGGAGATCGGCCTGCTGCTGGCCTCTCTCGGCGGCCTGGCCCTGGCCTTCCTCTACTAGACCGCAGCCCGGGCTATGCCTTCTGCCGCGACCACCAGGTCGCCGCAAGCACTTCGGCGACGGTGACTTCCACCAGCAGCGCCACCTCGGGGTCGGTGTCGCCGGGGTAGCGGACGGTGTACTGCGGCACGGCGTCGTCGAGGAGGCCCCCGACGGCCACCACGGTGGCCTCACGCTGTCGCATCCAGTCCAGCGCCTGCTCGTCGTACGCCGAGCCGCCGAAGAGGATGCTGCGGTAGTCCCGCGTCTTGGTGAGGTAGACGTCGACGTGGGCCCAGTCCGCGGTCTCGCAGGCATCGGCCGGAGCTCGCGGCCCCTCGCGCAGCATCAGGGCCGACTGGGCGGCCGAAGACCATCGTTCGACGGGCGCCAGGACATAGACGCCGTCCGGCCCGGTCAGCATCTCGTCCACGACCGGCAGCCACGTGTCGCGGGCGACCAGCAGCGCCTCGGTGGCGTCGGCGGCCTGCTCGCAGAGATCCGCCACCGCCGACCTCGCTCCACCGGTGAGCCGGGACTCCAGGGCCAGCAGCTGAACGAGGGTGTGCAGGAAGGAGACCGAGGCGACCCCGCCCTCCTCGGGACCTGCGGCAAGGTCGACGGTGCCGTCGGCGCGAGTGGCCAGAGGGGAATCGAGTCGGTTGGTGAGGCCGACGACCCGAGTCCCGGAGGGCAGTCGGTCGAGTGCCTCCAGGGTCTCGAGGCTGCCGCCGGAGGCCGAGATCGCCACGACCACTCCGTCCGGAGGAGGGGCCACCTGTCGAGTGCTGGCCAGCTCCGAGACGGCGCGCAGGCCATGCGCACGGAGCCGTCGCGCGCCGACCCCCGCGGCGTACGCCGAGCTGCCCATGCCGAGGAACGTCAAGGCACCGGTCCCGGGGTCGACGGCCTCCCACGGGTCGGCCTCACGGAGCCGGCCGGCGAGCTCGCGCAGCAACCGTGGCTTGCTCTCGATGTCTGCGAGGAAGAGGCGGGGATCCATCGTCAGTCCTCTCCGAAGCGCGCGGCGAGTGCCGCGAGCGGGGCGTAGGCCCAGCGGGGGAGGTAGCGGGCGGCGTACACCAGCTCGCGGCACTCCTGCTCCACCTCGAATCCGGTGAGCAGTCGATCGTCGAACAGCTGCGACCGGCCGTGATCGGCGAGCGTGCGCGCGTAGGCGTCAAGGAAGCCTGTCCGGCTGCTCGCCACCCACTGCTCGACACGCTCGTGGTGACGTCGCGCGGTGCGCCGGTCCGCGATCCGCCCGACGTGGTCGATACTGCACGTCATCTGCGCGACGTCCCGGGCCACGGGCTCGGCGAGCGGGTGCTCGGCCAGCGTGGGGTTGCCGTCGAAGTCGATCACCGCCAGGCCGTGGTCCCACCGCAGCACCTGACCCACATGGAGGTCGCCGTGGACCGGGGAGGCGGAGGTCTCCCCGTCGGCGGGGAGGTGGGCGAACGACCCCTCCAACCGGCCGGCATGGGAGGCCAGCCAGGCCGCGGCCTCGGGCTGCTCGCCCCGGGTCGCGGCGAGCGCCTCGTCGAGGGCTGCTCGGGCCCGAGCCCCGAATCCGTCGACCGCGGTCGAGGTCACCGGCTCGGGCAGCACGCCGGACGGATCGGCCAGAGCCGCGTGCAGCTCCGCGGTGAGCCGGCCGAGATCGGCGCCGAACCACGCGGAGCAGCCGGCAC
The DNA here is from genome assembly GCA_963824105.1 of uncultured Actinomycetota bacterium. Classification (GTDB taxonomy): domain Bacteria; phylum Actinomycetota; class Actinomycetes; order Propionibacteriales; family Nocardioidaceae; genus CAWDVB01. The sequence continues at coordinate 380,470 of CAWGNN010000006.1, read as the reverse complement.
GCCCGGGCCGACAGTCCGCCGGGCACCCCTCCAGGTGCTCCAGCACCGAGTCGACGCACCAGGAGTAGCCGTCCTCCGCTCCGGTCAGGAACTCGTCCACGTGGACGAGGGCGACCTCGTCCCCCGACGGGGCCACCCAGGCCAGCACTCCGAGCGGCCGAGGCATCCCGGTGAAGCCGACCGCGGCCAGGTGCGAGGTCAGCGTCAGGGAGCGAGACGTGGCCCGTGGGGCCGGCCGGAGCCACTTGACCACCGCCGCGTCGCCCACGACCACGGACTCGTTGGTCTGGTCTCCGGTGATGGCCCGCTCACCCGCTACCGTTCCCGACGCGCGTCCCTCGGGTCGATCCCACCGCCTGAGGAGCATCGGCCCCGACTGGTACGCGTCGCTGTCGAGCAGGTCGATCAGCAGGGCGCTGAGTCCGTCCCCAGCGTCGGCCCGGCGCCAGCCGGCACCGGAGGCGACCAGCGGGACGGCTTGGACTCGGGAGGAGAGGGGAAACTCCACGAGGGCCACGGCGGCACGGGGCGGAACGTCGGATCCCAGCGCCAGCACGTGAGCAACGACCGTCCCGGTCAGGTCCGTGCGTCCGGTGGCCGGGCCCGACCCGGAGTCCGCCGGGGGCCATGCCGCGCGGATGCCGTCGAGCAGCGATCCGCGGCTCTCGGACATGCACACCTCCTGCTCGGCCAGGGGAACTCTACGGCCGGGGACCGGCGCTGTTGTATCGGCACAACTGTTCCCCGGCCGGGTCTCCTTGACGCCCCCGTCCGGCTCCCGTTGAATCGCCGCAGCCACCCGCGAGGAAGGACCATCTGTGTCGGACCAGCTCACCGTCCTGTTCTGGCCCGAGTCGGCCTACGGGCCGACCAACAACTGCATCGGCATCGGCAACGTGCTGCTCCGGCGCGGACACCGGGTCGTCTTCGCCGCGGAGTCCTCGTGGGCAGGGAAGCTGGCCCCGCTGGGCTTCGAGGAGGAGCTGGTCGATCTGGCCGAGTCGGCGCCGGCGGAGGACGGCGCGGAGGGGACAGAGCAGGACGCGGGTGCCTTCTGGAAGGAATACATCCGCGAGATCGCCGGTGAGTTCCGTCGCCCGACGATCGACCAGCTGGACACGTTCATCAAGCCGACCTTCCAGGCGCTGATCGACGGGGCGAAGTACTGCGAGCCACGGTTGCGCGAGATCGTCGAGAAGGTGCGCCCCGACATCATCGTCGAGGACAACGTGGTCTGCTTCCCAGCCCTGACGACCGCCGGGGTGCCGTTCGTCCGCATCGTCTCCTGCAACCCGCTGGAGATGCGCGGGCCGAACATCGCCCCGGTCTTCTCCGGATACGCGGCCGACGACCCCAGCGGTTGGGACGCCTTCCGCGCCGAGTTCGACCGCAGCCACCGGCCGATGTGGGAGGACTTCAACGCCTGGTGCCAGGAGCAGGGCGCCGAGCCGCTCGACGACATGGAGTTCATCCACACCTCTGAGCACCTGAACCTCTACGTCTACCCCGAGGCCGTCGACTACACCGACGCCCGACCGCTGGACGCCACCTGGCACCGGATCCCCTCCAGCGTCCGGGCCACCGACTCCCAGATCGAGCTGCCGTCGGTGATCACCGACCGGCCTGAGGGATCGGCCCTGGTCTACCTGTCGCTCGGTTCCCTGGGCAGCGCCGACGTCAGTTTGATGGAGCGGCTGGTCGAATCACTCGGCAAGACTCCACATCGCTTCATCGTGTCCAAGGGTCCCTGCCACAACGACTACGAGCTCGCCGACAACATGTGGGGAGCGGAGTTCCTGCCGCAGACCACGATTCTTCCCGAGGTGGACCTGGTCATCACCCACGGCGGCAACAACACCACGGTCGAGGCGCTGCACTTCGGCAAGCCGATGATCGTGCTGCCGCTCTTCTGGGACCAGTACGACAACGCCCAGCGGATGGACGAGACCGGCTTCGGGATCCGGCTGGACACCTACACCTTCACCGACGAGGAGATGCACGGCGCCATCGAGCGGCTCCTGCACGACCAGGAGCACGCCGCGCGCCGTGCGGCCGTTGCCGCCGAGATTCAGAGCCACGACGGTGTGGCCAGGGCCGCCGAGCTCATCGAGCAAGTCGTCCGTGGCGGCTGACTCCGCGCGGTGGCGACGGGATGCTCGGCATGCTCCCAGCGGGAAGGTGATGGCAGCTCACCGGCGTCGTCGGCCGCCCGTGCCAGGCAGCCGCCATCTCGGATCTTGGCGGGTGCCACGGACCCATGGCCTACCGTGAGGGTGTGGAGGGCCTGCTGCTGTACGACGCGGACTGTGGCTTCTGCACGCGTGTGGCCGGGTGGTTGCCGGCGCTCCGGCTTCCCGTCGAGGTCGGCCCGCTGCAGGCTGCCGACCTCGAGTCGCTGGGAGTCTCCAGCGAGCGGTCTGTCCGGGAGCTGCCGTTCGTGGGTGCTGATGGGCGGGTCTCCTACGGGCACGCCGCCTTCTCGGCTGCCTTGAGCACCGGGCGCTTTCCCTACCGCATGTTGGGGAAGGTGCTCGTGCTCGGGCCGCTCGACGGCGTCTTCCGGCGCATCTATGCGTGGGTGGCCCGGAACCGGCACCAGCTTCCCGGCGGTGCCCCATCGTGTGAGCTCTCCGACTAGCTCGCGATCCGAGCCGACAGGTCGCTCTTCAGCGCGTCGAGAAGGCGGCGTGCCTCGGTGCGCGCACCCGCGAGACCTCGGGCGGACTCCTCGGGCGAGATGACCACCTCGAGGTAGCACTTCAGCTTCGGCTCGGTCCCGGAGGGACGCATGATCAGCCGGGCGCCGCCGGAGAGGTGGAAGCGCAGCCCGTTGGTCGGCGGCAGATCGGGGGAGCCGACAGCGAGGTCGTCGACGGCTTCGACATCGAGTCCCCCCAGCGAGGTCGGGGGAGAGGAACGGAACCGCTCGATGGTGGCCGGGATGGCCGACCGGTCCTCCACGCGCACCGACACCTGGTCGGTCGCGTGCACGCCGTAGGTGCGGGCGATCTCGTCGAGCCGGTCCTGCAAGGTGAGCCCGTCGGACTTCAACAGCGCGGCGAGCTCGGCCACGCGCAGCAGCGCCGAGACACCGTCCTTGTCCTTCACCCGGGCCGGGTCGACGCAGTAGCCGAGCGCCTCCTCGTAGCCGAAGGCGAGGTCGGGGATCCGGCCGATCCATTTGAAGCCGGTGAGCGTCTCCTGGTAGGGCTGGCCGTGAGCCGCGGCCATCCGGCTCAGGAGCGACGACGAGACGATCGAGGTGGCGTAGACCCCCTGCACACCGCTGCGCAGCAGGAAGTCGGCGAGCAGCGCGCCGACCTCGTCACCGCGCAGCATCCGCCAGCCGTCCGGCGACGGGACCGCGACCGCGCACCGGTCGGCGTCGGGATCGTTGGCGACGACCAGGTCGGCATCTGCCTCGACGGCCAGACGCAGCGCAAGATCCATCGCGCCCGGCTCCTCGGGATTGGGGAACGCCACGGTGGGGAAGTCGGCGTCGGGCTCGGCCTGGGCGGGGGTGATCCGCGGTTCGTGGAATCCGGCCAGCCGCATTGCGGACTCGACCGTCGATCCGCCGACGCCGTGCAGCGGCGTGTAGACGACGCTGATGTCTCGGGGCCCCGCCGGGTCGACGATGGAGGCGGTATCGCGGAGGTAGTCGCGGACCACCCTGTCATCGAGACGCTCGTAGGTCGTCGCGCGCGGGATCGTCGCCATCGGGCCGACCTGTGCGATTCGAGCCGAGATCTCGGTGTCGGCCGGCGGCACGATCTGGCTGCCGTCGCCCAGGTAGACCTTGTAGCCGTTGTCCTGCGGGGGATTGTGCGAAGCGGTGACCATCACGCCGGCCACGCAACCGAGGCGCAGGATGGCGTAGGCGAGGACTGGGGTGGGCAGCGGCTGGGGAAGCAGCAGGGCGCGCATCCCGGCACCGGTGACGATCTCGGCGGTGTCCGCGGCGAAGACGTCGGACTTGTGTCTCGCGTCGTACCCGATGACGACGGCGTCCGACTCGCCCGCGCCGTTGTCCTGCAGGTACCGCACCAGCCCGGCGGCGGCGCGGGAGACCACGACGCGGTTCATCCGATTGGGGCCTGGCCCCAACGCACCGCGGAGCCCTGCCGTGCCGAACTCCAGTGTGCCGGAGAACTGATCGGTGAGCTCGACGGCGGCGTCCGACTCCGACCCCTTCTCCTCCACGGCGATGATCAGCTCGTCGAGCTCGGCAACCGTGTCCGGGTCCGGGTCGTCTTCGAGCCAGGCCCGGGCCTGGTCGAGGAGGGCGTCGAGATCGGAGCTCATGGCGGTGAGGCTACCGTCCTCGGGTCTGAGGGCAACCCGGCCGGTCTGCCCCCGCGGTCCCGGCAGCTACAGCCCGGTCGAGCGGCAGGGGAAGGAGCGGATCCGCTGCACGTAGTCGTGGGGCGCGTCGGCGGCCTCGGCCGCGTCGGCGAGCATCCCGACGTACGACGCGGATGGCAGGCCACCCTCGTAGGCGTCGAGCACGTAGATCCAGGCGACGGCATCGCCGTTCATCGTCGAGACGCGCACGCGCATCTTGCGGTAGACACCGGTGTCGGCGCCCTCCCACCCGTCGAGGGTGGACACGTCCTCGTCGGTGATGTCGTAGATCGCGACGAAGACCTGCTCGAAGTGGTCCTCCACCACGGTCGCCATCGCCCCGTCCCACCCGAGGTCCTCGCCGCCGAAGGTCAATCGCCAACCCTGCAGCCACCCGGTGTCCTGCAGCGGGGAGTGCGGGCAGCGCTCACTCATCCGGTGAGGGTCGAGGTTGGAGCCATACGCGGCGTAGAGCGACATTGAGCCGAAGTCTAGGTGCCTCGGCCCACCTCGTCGGGGGCCCGACACGAGGGTGGAAGAATGTCGCAGGTGAATCGGGTGGCGATCATCGGCGGAGGTCCGGGCGGCTATGAGGCGGCCCTGGTCGCGGCACAGCTGGGTGCCGAGGTGACCGTGGTCGATCGGGACGGGATCGGCGGGTCAGCCGTGCTGACCGACTGCGTCCCGAGCAAGACGCTGATCGCGACCGCCGAGCTGATGGCGGACACAGAGTCCGCGCGTGAGCTGGGACTGCATTTCGGCAGCGATGGTCGCGCGGCCATCGACCTCCCGGCGATCCACCAGCGGGTCAAGGAGCTCGCCCTGGCCCAGTCCGGAGACATCAGCCAGCGGCTCGTCCGTGACGGGGTGCGGGTCATCGCCGGTCGCGGGCGTCTGGACGGTCCCCATCGCGTGGTGGCCGAGACGGCCGACGGCGCCGAGACGATCGAGGCCGACTCGATCCTCATCGCGACCGGCGCCGCCCCCCGGACGCTTGCCACCGCGCAGCCGGACGGCGAGCGCATCCTCACCTGGGAGCAGATCTACGACCTCACCGAGGTCCCCGACCATCTGGTCGTCGTCGGGTCCGGTGTCACCGGGGCCGAGTTCGCCAGCGCCTACAACACCCTCGGCGTGCGGGTCACCTTGGTCTCCAGCCGTGATGTGGTGCTTCCCGGCGAGGATCCCGATGCTGCCGAGCTGATCGAGGCCGTCTTCCGGAGGCATGGGATGACGGTCCTGGACCGCTCCCGGATGGCGTCGGTGACCCGGGACGGGGACCAGGTGACGGTTCGCCTCGAGGACGGCCGGGAGATCGTGGCGTCGCACTGTCTGCTGGCTCTCGGGTCGATCCCGAACACTGCGGGCCTGGGGCTGGAGGAGGCAGGTGTCGCCCTCGACGACGGCGGCTTCGTCCAGGTCGACCGGGTCTCGCGGACCACGGCCCGCGGGGTGTACGCCGCCGGAGACTGCACGGGGGTCTTCATGCTGGCCTCGGTTGCCGCGATGCAGGGCCGGATCGCCATGTGGCACTTCCTCGGCGACGCCGTGTCCCCCCTCGCCCTCATCACGGTGTCTTCCACGATCTTCACTGCTCCCGAGATCGCCACTGTCGGCTGGACCCAGCGGGCGATCGACGCGGGCGAGATCGCGGCCGAGGTGGTCCTTCTGCCGCTGGCGACCAACGCCCGGGCCAAGATGCAGGGGGTCCACGACGGCTTCGTGAAGCTGTTCTGCCGCCCCGGCACCGGGATCGTCGCGGGGGGAGTGGTGGTCGCGCCGAGGGCCTCTGAGCTGATCCATCCGATCGCGCTCGCGGTCGCGGAGAATCTCACCGCCGACCAGTTGGCCATGGCCTTCACCGTCTACCCCTCGATGAGTGGCTCGATCGCGGAGGCGGCCCGGCGGCTGCACCGCGTCGACGGCTGACCGCCGCGTCGGCCCGGCGTTCCTGCCAATTCTGCTGTTCGCCTGAATTTGGCGGAAATCCTTCTTAGTGTCGTGTCACGGGAGATTCATTCAGTCTCTTTAGTCACACGAACCACATGAGCCACAGTTGCGAGACTGGGCCACACGAAGGGGAAGTCGATGCGGGTCTGGATCCGGGCCGTGGTCGCTGCCGCACTCGTGCTGTCCGTGGGGTCTGTGCCGTCGGCGACGGCGGTGACCTATGGCCAGACCTACTGGGTTGCCGCTACCGGCCAACTGGTGATCGACGGTCACGGCTTCGGCCACGGCCACGGCATGAGCCAGTACGGCGCCCAGGGCGCTGCGCTGCAGGGGCTCACCCATGAGCAGATCCTCGCCTTCTACTACCCGGGCACCACGCTCTCCACGATCAAGGGCAACATCCGTGTCCTCATCACCGGGGATCACGACGGGAACCTGAAGGTCAAGCCGGTCGCCGGCCTGGCGATCCGGGACCTCGGAGCCAAGAAGACCTACCCGCTGCCCACCGTGGACGGCGTGAAGGCGTGGCGGATCAAGCCCGACGCCTCCGGCCACCTCCGTGTCGCCTACCGGACCGACAAGTGGCACGGCGTGGCCTTCGGTGGCAGCCGGGCCCTCGTCGGAGCAGTGCAGTTCAACGCGCCGACGCCGATCACCCTGTTGCTTCCCGGTCGCCATCATCGGCAGTACCGCGGCTCCCTCCGTCTCGCCAGCGATGGCAAGGGCGGGTGGGCCACGGTCAACGTCGCCAGCCTGGAGGACTATGTGAGGGGTGTGGTCGGCAGCGAGATGCCCTCCTCCTGGAGCCCCGAAGCGGTTCAGTCGCAGGCCGTCGCCGCCCGCACCTATGCCGCATGGGAGCGCAAGGCGTACTTCAAGCGCTACTACCAGGTCTGCGACACCTCGGCCTGCCAGGTCTACGGCGGCGTAGGGGCGGAGGACTCAAACTCCAACGCAGCGGTGGACGCCACAGCGAAGCAGATCCTGCGCTACAACGGGGTCCCCGCCTTCACCCAGTTCGCGTCCTCCAACGGCGGATGGGAGACGGCCGGATCGCAGCCCTACCTGGTCTCCCAGGCCGACCCCTACGACGGCTGGTCGGGCAACTCGATGCACAACTGGACCGTCAAAGTGAACGCGTCGAAGCTCGAGGCCGCCTATCCGGCGATCGGGACCCTGCAGAGCATTCAGGTCACCGACCGCGACGGCAACGGACAGTGGGGCGGCCGCGTCGGCAAGGTCACCCTCGCCGGCACCAACGGCCAGGTCCAGATCTACGGCACCTCGTTCGCCTACATCCTGGGTCTGAGGACGAACTGGTTCACCATCGAGTCGACTCCGATCATCAAGCTCTGGAAGCAGATCGGTGGCAGCGGCTCCCAGGTGGGCGACCCGCTCGCGGCGGAGAGCTCGGTTGCGGGTGGGGCCCAGCAACAGTTCCAGTCCGGCTGGATCTACTACGCGGACGCGACCGGTGCCCACGAGCTCTATGGCGGCGTCAGCCCGCGCTACCGCCACTACGGTGGCCCCGCCTCCGACCTCGGCTTCCCGGTGTCCGGAGTCCAGACCCTCAGCGGTGGGATCTCGGCCGACTTCCAGGACGGCTCGATCTACGTCCACTCCGGCCACGGACGCTTCGTGCTGACCGGTGATCTCGCCGCCCGGTACACCGAGCACGGTGGCACCACCAGCGATCTCGGCTGGCCGACGTCGAGCATGAAGGAGACCGACTACGGCTACCGCGCGACGTTCGAGCACGGCTATATCGACTACTTCGCCTCGACTCAGAGCACTCGCGTCGTGGTCAAGTGACCCGACCGAGCATCAGCCCGCACTCCAGGTCGACCCGGTGGCGGAGAACTCCTCGAGCCGGTAGCCGACCAGTCGCTCCAGCAGCTCCACAGGCAGCGGCTTGTCGTACGGGAGCTTGATGAAGCCCTCGCCGGACTCGTAGCCGGCCGCTTCGACCTCGGCGCGATGGGGGCCGAACTGGTGGGTAGGGAAACGCAGCGAGCAGTGCGCCTTGAACGACTGCAGCATCCACAGCCGCACCCCGTCCTTGAGATAGGCCGGATGGTTCCAGTGCAACGTCTCGACCAGGCCGGGATCGGCCGCGCAGCTGATTGCCCTCAACTTCTCCAGGTGTGACCGCGCACTGTCGCTCAACTGGTCGAAGTAGTCGTCGACGTCGGCTCGTTTCGCACTCGGCATGCCCTTGAGCCTAGCCAGCCCGTGCTTCTCGTTCGTGTAGATGCCCCCAAAGATCGTGGCCAGCCCGCCCTCTTCTCCACAGCCGGGCGAGGAGCCTTTCAGGCCCATCGACGGGGGCGCACCTTCACGGAGGCCCGAGCGCTCAGGCAATGCCGTACTGACAGCAGCATGTGCCTCCACTGCAATGGTGGTCGAGGAACGCGATGCGCCTCTCGAAACAGCCTTCCGACCAAAGGCCCGGGAGGTCTGTCGCCAAGCCCTCCGGTCCGTGAGTCGGTCATCACGCACGAGATCGAGACAGCGGCTGCGCGTAGCGGCAATATTAGGACAAAAGGGATTTAAAGGACGAAAATGGAATGGTGCAGCCACGCAGTGCACCGATCCTCCCGGCCTCTCCCGGCCGCGCCTCGACGATGCCCGACTACGGCATCCAGATGAATCGTCACTGCAAGTCCGCCCTCGACCGAAGCACCGTCCACGCGGCCGATCCCACGAACCCACCAGCGAAGGATGAGGAGACGACGATGGACCGCAACGAGCGCCCGGCCTTCTTGGGGTCCTCGGTGAGCACTCTCACGCCGAACCCGCTCCTGGTCATGCTCTATGACCGACTGGCGCTGGACGTGCAGCGAGGCGTCGCCGCGATCAAGTCCGGAGACGGTCAGGAGTCGCACACTCAGCTGGCCCACGCCCAAGCCATCGTTATGGAGTTGCACAGCTCTCTCGACGCCAAGGACGAGGTGGGCGGTCCCGGACCGGCCAGCCTCTACGACCGGCTGCACGCCGAGCTGATCAAAGCCGACTTGAGCAGGGACGCCGGTATCGCACTCAGGTGCCTCGGCATCGTTACCGACCTGGGTGAGACCTTGGGCCGAGCGGCGACGACTTCCTTCCCCGAGACAGCGGCAGCGAGCTGAGTGAAACCCGCTCGACCGCTTCCTCGACCTCTCGATCACCAAGCGGAGCCTGACACCGAGAGCCACGGCAGTGGTGGCGTTGGCTGCAGATGGCCGGGCCCTCAACCATCGGCCGTCGCGTCGGCAGAGTCGCGCACCCGCAGCGGCTTCTCGTTGCCTCGACGGTAGATCGGGTCTTGGCTGAGGGTCGATCTGGTTGGTCGTAACAGCCGTGCGCCGAGGTACCCCTGCGGGCCGACCAGGGGGCGGGCCCTTCGAAGACCGCTCATGTGGCCGTGTGGCTCAGGCAGACACAAGTCCATGGCGCGCGCGGCGAAGCAGTACCTCATGCAGTCCGGTGGTGACTACCCACACCACAAGCAACCAAGCGAGTGCCTGGTTGCCGAGGTCGAAGCGCCTGTCCACGAGCAGTACGGCGCCGGTGAAGACTGCGGTGATGAGCAGGTAGGTGCCCACGGCCACGCGCTCATTGCGCTTCAGGACCGAGGAGTTCTTGTGAAACTCCGCGCCGAGGTCGGTGGGAGCCCCGAAGGACCCCAGCGCTGATGCGAAGGCGTCCTCTACGGCGGCACCGCCGTCGATGCGGTCCTGTGCGCTGGAGCGCACGTGGTCCGCGAGCTCGCCAAGGTGGGGGACGAGCTCGGGGTGAGTGGCGCGCAGCTGGTCGGTCCACTGGCTGATGAGTGCGTCAAGCGATGACATGGGTTCCTCTTGCGTTCGGGCTGCGCAAGGCAGCGAGGGTTGACGAGATCAGGTCGAAGTCGCGCGATTGGGCGTCCAGGTGGTCGCTTCCCGCGGTCAGCAGGCGGTAGTACTTTCTGATTCGACCGGCGTCCGACGTTGTTTGGTAGCTCTCGATGTACCTTCGGGATTCGAGGCGATGCAACAGCGGGTACAGCATCCCCTCGGTCCACTCGAGCCGCCCTCCCGACGCCGCCTTGATCTCCTGCAGAATGGCGTAGCCGTAGCTGTCCCCCCCGCGAAGAACGGCGAGCACGAGCGGCGTGGCCGAGGCGGCCACGAGGTCCTTGGCGAGTTTCACTTGGTCCCACCTGCTCGGCGTCAGATACCTAGAACTGATAGGTACTATACCCAACAGTGTGAGGTACTCAAGACCTCGGAGAAGAGGGGTGCCCAGGGCGGGCCGAGGTCAAGCGCGCTCATCCCAGGTGAGTGTTTCGGTGGAGTGATCTCGACGGGCTCACCGACCGGGCTCGAGCGGCTTCGCTACTTGATCTCGCAGAGGACGGCGCCGCTGCTGACCGTGTGTCCGACGGTCGCGTTGAGGCCGGTCACAACACCCGGCTTGTGCGCCTTGAGGGGCTGCTCCATCTTCATGGCCTCCAGGACGACGACGACATCGCCCTCCTCGATCGTCTCGCCGTCCTCGACGGCCACCTTGACGATGGTGCCCTGCATGGGCGAGGTGACTGCGTCGCCGCTGACGGCGGAACCCGACTTCCGGCTTCCTGCGCGCCGTGGTTTCTTGCGGTTGCCGGTGACGAAGCTGGCCGGGAAGCTGACCTCGAGTCGCTTGCCCTCGACCTCGACGGTGAGGGACTTGCGTTCCTCGGGCTCGTCGTCCTCCATCTGTCCGGTATAGGGGGCGATCGTGTTGTCGAACTCGGTCTCGATCCAGGTGGTGTGGACCTCGAAGGACTTCTCGTCTCCGATGAAGGCTGGGTGCTCGACGATCGTCGCGTGGAACGGGATGACGGTGGGCATGCCGTCGACGTCGAACTCGGCGAGGGCGCGGCGGGCGCGCTCCAGCGTCTGAGTGCGGTCGCGGCCAGAGACGATGAGTTTGGCCACCAGCGAGTCGAACGCACCCGGAACGGTCTCGCCCTGCTCGTAGCCGCCGTCGAGCCTCACTCCCGGGCCGGACGGCGGATGCCAACGGGTGAGCGTGCCGGGGGCCGGCATGAAGTTGCGGCCGGCGTCCTCGGCGTTGATCCGGAACTCGATAGCGTGCCCGCGGATCTCGGGGTCGTCGTAGCCGATCTCCTCGCCGGAGGCCACGCGGAACATCTCCCGGACGAGGTCGATGTCGGTCACCTGCTCGCTGACCGGGTGCTCGACCTGGAGCCGGGTATTGACCTCGAGGAAGGAGATCGTGCCGTCCTGCCCGACGAGGAACTCGCACGTCCCGGCGCCGACGTAGCCGGCCTCCTTGAGGATCGCCTTCGAGGAGGCGTAGAGGGTGGCCATCTGCTCGTCGCTGAGGAACGGCGCCGGCGCCTCCTCCACCAGTTTCTGGTGCCGGCGCTGGAGCGAGCAGTCGCGGGTGCTGATCACCACGACGTTGCCGTGCTGGTCGGCCAGGCACTGGGTCTCGACGTGGCGGGGCTTGTCGAGGAACCGCTCCACGAAGCACTCACCGCGGCCGAACGCGGCGATCGCCTCGCGCACCGCGGAGTCGTAGAGGTCGGCGACCTCGTCCTCGCGCCAGGCGACCTTCATGCCGCGACCGCCGCCGCCGAACGCCGCTTTGATCGCGATGGGGAGGCCGTGCTCACGGGCGAACGCGACGACCTCGTCTGCGCCGGACACCGGGTCGGCCGTGCCCGGCACGAGTGGGGCGCCGACCTTCTGGGCGATGTGGCGGGCTTGCACCTTGTCGCCGAGGGCGTCGATCGCCTCGGGCGGTGGACCGATCCAGACCAGGCCTGCCTCGATGACGGCTCGCGCGAAACCGGCGTTCTCGGCGAGGAAGCCGTAGCCGGGGTGGACGGAGTCGGCGCCGGAGCGCCTCGCCACGTCAATGATCTTGGCGATGTCGAGGTAGGAGTCGGCCGGCGTGGCTCCGCCGAGGCTGTAGGCCTCGTCGGCGAGCCGGACGAAGAGCGCGTCACGGTCCTGGTCTGCGTAGACCGCAACGCTCGCGATCCCGTTGTCCCTGCAGGCCCTGATGACACGCACGGCGATCTCGCCCCGGTTCGCCACCAGGACCTTGTGCAGCGGCTTGATCTCAGGCACACATGCTCCTACTTGTGATCGACTCCGGTCATCCTAGGGCTGCTCCGGAGCCTGCTGGATCAGTTGGCCCGGATCAGTCGGCCGGGATCAGTCGGGCTGAAGGTCGCGACGTCGGAAGGCGACCAGACCCAGCATGGCCAGGGCGATGGCGAGCAGGGTCAGCCAGATCAGCGGCTGGACCTCGAACGTTCCGCCTGGCAGAGCGGGTGTGTGGGCGAACGGCGAGATGTCGAGCGTCCAGTGCGGGAACTTCATCAGCGGGCCGAACTCGCCCACCACGATGATCCCGACCAGGGCGACCCAGGCGAAGGCGGTGAGGCGCCCAGCGATCCCGAACAGAGCCATCACCAGTGCTCCCATCACCCACGCGGCCGGCAGCCGGGCGAGGGACGCCCCGATGATCTGCGGGATCTGGTGGGAGCCCTGCGTTGCGAGGGCGTCGGAGATGCCCACGCTCACTCCGCCGAGCACCATCAGCACGGCGGTCCCGGCAAGGGCGATGGTCAGGTGGGCGAGGGCGTAGGTGGCCCGGCTCGTCGACGTGGCAAGGAGGGACTCCGCCCGGCCCTGGGCCTCCTCGGTGCGCATCTTCATCGCCGCGCTGATCCCGAACGCGGACGCACCGATGGCCATGAAGCTCAGCTCGGTCGACAAGAAGGCGTTCTGCAGGCCGGTCACCCCGCCGAGCTGTTCCAGAAGGCTCTGGAACTGACTGTTGTCGAACATGTCGCCGATCGTCGACGCGATGCCTCCCAAGGCGCCACCGATCACGATGAACCCGAGCCCCCAGGCGAGCAGGGCGAGTCGCTCCTGTCTCCAGGCCAACGCCAGCATCGACGTCAGCCGCGGGCCGGTCGCCGGCCCCGGACGGTCGACGAGGATGCCCGCGCCGAGATCGCGGCTCCGCAGCAGCAACACCGCGACCACCGCCAGGGCCAGGGCCCCGAAGACCATCGGGATGGCGGCCCAGAACCGGTCGCCGGCGAAGGGACGGACCTGTTGGGCCCAGCCGATCGGTGAGAGCCAGGAGATCCATCGGGCGCCGTTGTCGGGCTGGGTGTCGCCGATCGCCCGGATGAGGTAGGCCAGAGCCAGGATCGACGTCCCCAGGCCGCGGGCGGCCCGAGCCGTGGTGGCCATCTGGGCCGCGACCGCACCGATCACTGCGAAGACGGTCCCTGCACCCATCCAGGCGATCGCGAACGCCATCGCCCCGACGACGGGCAGTCCGGCCAGGATCTGTCCCACGCCGCTGAGGATGCTGAGCGCCCAGACGGTTCCGACCGAGACGAGGAGGGCGGCCGTGACTGCGGAGTACCGGCCGACCCGGCCGGATGCGGCGAGCTCGTAACGCCCGACCTCCTCGTCGGCGCGGGTGTGCCGGATCACGAGCAGGATCGCGAGGAGCGCAACGAAGGCGGTGCCGAAGCCCATCATCTTCACCATCGAGGCGGCGCCGAACGACGTCGGATCCCAGATGCGTCCATGCATGGCGACCAGGGCGGCGCTGGTGTTCCATCCGTCCGCCGCCAACTCGATCTGCTGGGTCGTCGCCCAGATCTCCCGGCTCGCTTCGGCCGAGAAGCCGGTGACTCCGGCGAAGGTGACGATCCAGGCCGGCAGCATCCATCGGTCGCGGCGCAGGGCGAGCCGGGTCAGCTCCCAGGTCCCGGCGAAGGCGTTCACGACGCGCCTCCGTCCACCGGTGCGCTGGACCGCCTGGCCTGGGTCTCCTCCTTGGTGAACCCGTCGTAGTGGCGGAGGAAGAGCTGCTCCAGCGTCGGCGGCTGGCTGGTCAGGCTCTCGATCCCGGCCTGCCCGACCACCGAGAGGAAGCGGCCCAGGTCCTGGGTGGGAACCAGGCAGCGGACCCGGTTGCCGTCGACCTCGAGGTCCTTGATGTCATCGAGCCCGTCGAGGGATGGCAGTGGTCTGGTGAGCGTCACGTCGACCGATGTCTCGGTGAGGTGGCGAAGCTCCTTCAGGCTCCCGGACTCGACGGTCTTGCCCATCCGGATGATGCTCACCCGGTCGCAGAGCGCCTCGACCTCGGCCAGGATGTGGCTGGACAGCAGCACGGTGCGGCCCCGGTCCCGCTCCTCGTCGATGCAGTTGCGGAAGATCTCCTCCATCAGCGGATCGAGGCCGACGGTCGGCTCGTCGAGGATGAGCAGCTCCACGTCGCTGGCGAGAGCCGCGACCAGCGCCACCTTCTGCCGGTTGCCCTTGGAGTAGGCGCGGCCCTTCTTGGTCGGGTCGAGGTCGAACCGCTCCAGGAGCCGGTTGCGTCGGTCGGGGTCGATTCCCCCGCGGAGCCGGCCGAGCAGGTCGATCGCCTCGCCGCCGGTCAGCTGCGGCCAGAGGTTCACGTCGCCGGGCACGTATGCCAAGCGCGTGTGGAGCTCGGTGGCGCGCTCCCACGGATCTTCACCCAGCAAGCTCACCGAGCCCGAGTCGGCCTTCATCAGGCCGAGCAGGATCCGCAGCGTCGTCGACTTGCCGGAGCCGTTCGGGCCGAGGAAGCCGTGCACCTCTCCGCTGTGGACCTCCAGGTCCAGACCGTCGAGCGCGCGGGTGGCGCCGAAGGTCTTCACCAGGTCCCGGATGGCAATGGCTGTGCCCATGCCAGTCACGCTAGTCCTGTTCGGTCACGCCTTCAGCGCTGCCACCGTCTCGGTCATCCCTTCCTCAAGGGAACGCGCGGTCCAGCCCAGCTCCTGCTGGGCGCGGGCGGGTGAGCCGAGGTAGGAGGCGAGGGCCGCCCGCATGGTCTCGGCGTTGTATCCAGTCAGGGGCGGAACGACCTTCTCGATGATCCCCATCAGCGCGGCAGCGGATCGGATCATGCCGTTCGGCAGGACGATCGGGCCCTTGGTGCCGGCGATCCTGGCGGCCAGCCGCGCCGCCTCGCCGATGGTCGCCTGCGGTCCGGCCAGCATGTAGGAGCGGCCCGACCGCCCCTTCTCCATCGCCTGGAGGTGTCCGCGTGCCACGTCACCGACGTGGGCCCAGCACAGCGGGACGCCCTCGGGAAGAGGAGGCCGCCTCCCGGCGACGACCTGGGCGATGATGTCGCCGGTGGTCGAGGTGTCTCCGGGCCCGTAGATCACCCCGGGCATCGCGATCACCACGTCGAGGCCCTGTTCGGCGTACTCTTCGACGATCCGGTGAGCGGCGGCCTTGGTGCGGTCGTAGGGCGTGAGGTGAGGGCCCTCGTGGCGGTAGTCCTCGTCGCGAACGAGGCCCTGGGTATCTGAGTTGATCGCCAGGGTGCTGGTGTAGGCCAAGCGCGGGACGCCGTTGCGTCGCGCGGCTTCCAGCACGTTGCGGGTGCCCTGGACGTTGGCACGCTCGGCGATCTCATCGGCGTTGGGTACGCCGACCTTGTACCAGGCGGCGGCGTGGAAGACGCCGTCGACAGCGGTGCAGAGCCGGTCGAGCGCTGCGGCATCCTCGAGGTCGCCGGGGACGAGCTCCACCCCGAGCTCGGTCAGGGCCGCAGCCTTGGTAGGAGTACGGACGAGCGCCACGACGTCGTGGCCCTCCTCGCGCAGCTGGCGGGCGATCTCCCCGCCCAGGAACCCGGTGGCCCCGGTGACGGCATGTCTCATACCGATGATTGAACCACCGCGGTCAGGCGCCGTTCTGGTCCCCGCGGACGCCGCAACGGGTGGGGCTGGGGGTGCCGTAGACCTTGGTGGCGTACTTCTTGAACGCGCGGGGGGCCACGAACGGCACGATCAGTCGCGCCATGAACGGGGCGTGGGAGAGCATCTCCCGCATCACCTCCGGGTCCCCCTCGTACTGGATCATCCCGAAAGCCAGCGGCATCTGCTTCTGCGGGATGCTGGCCATGGCTGCCTCGCCGAGGTGGTTCCACTCCGCGGCAGACATGTTCTTCGCGGCGATGGGCAGGAGCTGGTCCTCCTCCGCGGCCAGGTGCTCGTCGAGGGCCGCGTCGACCTCTTCGAGGGCCGCGGCGAGCTGTTCACCGAGCTCCTTCGGAGCGCCGTTGCGCCACTGGGCCAGCAGGCCGATGGTGCTGTCGTTCGCGGCATGGATGCGGTGGTGGTGCTCCTCCATCAAGGACACGATGGGCTGGATGTCGTCCGGCACGCGCTCGTGAAGCATCGGCCACAAGATCTCGTCCTCGGCGTGATGGTGGTGGTAGAGCATGTCGGTCATGAGGTCGAGATGCCGGGCGATGACGTCGGTACGTGCATGGTCGCCCGGGGTGACCCCGCGGACCAGGCCAGGGGCGAGTCGGAACTCGCGCCGGAAGGCGCGGTGGACCATGTTCATGTCGCGGGTGTCGGTGACCTCGTTGGGGCTCGCGCTCATCGGGCTCCTCTTTCGGATCGGGTTCATGGCGATGGGTTTCGAATGGAGCTGGCGCGGTTGGTCCGGGAGGGTGCGAGCCCTTCTCGCCGCAAGTGGTTCGGAGCGTAGCGATCACGGAGGCGGCTGAACAGGCCCGCCTAGCATGGGTGGGTCTCGCGTTCGCCGAGACGGCACCCGAAGGAGGCGCCATGGCCGACACGTCGGGCAGCGGGTTCACCGCTGAGGAGCGTGCCGCGATGAAGGAGACGGCCGCTGAACGTAGGCCGGCGAAGAAGAAGCTCACCCCTGCTGAGGTCGAAGCCGAGGTCCGGGCGAAGATCGACCGATTCTCCGAGCCGGACCGCTCGATCGCCGCCTGGCTGCACGAGCTGGTCGCCTCGGTGGCGCCCACTCTTGTGCCCAGGCTCTGGTACGGAATGCCCGCCTACTCCAAGAACGGCAACGTCGTCTGCTTCTTCCAGGACCGCGACAAGTTCAAGGCCCGGTATGCCACCCTCGGGTTCAGCGACAAGGCGAACCTCGACGACGGGGTGATGTGGCCGAGCTCGTACGCCATCACCGAGCTCAGCGATGCGGCCGAGAAGCAGATCGCGGCCCTGGTCAAGCAGGCCGCGAGCTGAGCACGGCGGCGCTCAGGCGTCCGCGGGCCGTGGGCGCTCCATCACGGTGTCGTCGGCCGGACCGAAGCCGTGCGCGGTGTAGAGGCCGTGCGCGTCGGCGGTGTGCAGCAGCCAGCGGAACGTCGCCCCGGGCCCCTCGTCGACCATCGCGCTGACCAGTGCGTGGCCGAGGCCGTGGCCTCGATGGGCGTCGAGCACATAGACGTCGGCGAGGTAGGCCAGGCTGACTCCGTCGGAGAATGCTCGGGCGAAACCGACCTGGCTCCCATCGGCCGCGTAGACGCCGACGACCCGCCAGGCGGCGGCGATCTGGGCCGCCACGTCCTCGCGGCGGCGCCACCGCGCCCAGTACGCCTCGGCGGCGAGGAACGCCCACACCGCATCGACGTCCACCCGCCTCGGGTCGTCGTCGAGCTCGTAGCCCTCGTGAAGCCGCCTCATCGAGATGAGTATGGAGGTGAGTGGTGAGCATCCGGGAGTCGGGCCAGCTCGGTGTGGCAGCGCTCCTCGACCTGGTCGAGCTCGGCGAGGGTGGCCTCGATATCGCGCTGCCGCTGGTGCAGCTCCTCGCGGCGGACGTCGCACTGCTCGATGAGGTAGCGCAGCTGGCCGACCTCACCGGGCGGCTCGTCGTACATGTTCACGATCACCGCGATCTTCTCCAGTGAGAAGCCGAGCCGCTTGCCGCGCAGGATCAGCTCGATCCGGGTCCGCTCACGCGTCCCGTACCGGCGCTGGTCCCCGATCCACTCGGGGTCCAGGAGGGAGTGCTCCTCCCAGTGGCGCAGCGTGCGCAACGTCAGACCGAAGTGATCGGCGGTCCGCCGGATGGTCCAGGGCCGCTCGGTCTGCTGTGGCCGCTCGGGCATCGGTCCTCCTTCACCGGGGCTGATCGTCTTGCCTTACGTTGACGTAAGCCTAGGAGACTGGAGGCGTTCCGTCTGCCACCGGAGGATCACCATGGCCGCGTCCCACACGTCCACCCCTTTCTCGCTGAGCCCCGAGCACGAGGACTTCCGGCGCGTCGTCCGGTCGTTCGCCGAGGCCGAGATCGCTCCCCATGTCGCTGAGTGGGACCGCAAGCATCACTTCCCGGTCGAGGTCGTGCGCCAGATGGGCGAGCTGGGCCTCTTCGGGCTGACTGCCCCGGAGGAGTACGGCGGCGCCGGGGGTGACTTCACCAGCCTCTGCATCGCGATCGAGGAGCTCGGCCGGGTCGACCAGTCGATGGGTATCACCCTGGAGGCCGGCGTCGGTCTGGGGATCAACCCGATCCTCACCTACGGCAGCGACGAGCAGAAGGACAAGTGGCTCCCGGATCTGGTCGCCGGCCGTGCGCTCGCCGGCTTCGGCCTGACCGAGCCGGGCTCCGGCTCCGACGCGGGAGCGACCAAGACTCGCGCCGAGCTCGATGGCGATGAGTGGGTCGTCAACGGCTCCAAGCAGTTCATCACCAACTCCGGCTCCACGATCACCTCGGTCGTGACGGTCACCGCGCGGACCGGCACCCGCGAGGACGGCAAGGCCGAGATCAGCTCGATCATCGTGCCGGCCGGGACCGAGGGGTTCATCGCGGAGCCGGCCTACGACAAGCTCGGCTGGCACATCTCCGACACCCACCCGCTGACCTTCGCCGACGCACGCGTCCCTGCCGGGAATCTGCTCGGCGAGCGGGGCCGCGGCTACGCGCAGTTCCTCGCCACCCTCGACGACGGCCGGGTCGCGATAGCCGCACTGGCGGTCGGCTGCATCCAGGCGATGTTGGACCTGTCAGTGCAGTACGCCGGAGAGCGGGAGACCTTCGGCGTCCCGATCGGCACCAAGCAGGGCGTGGCCTTCCAGATCGCCGACCTCGAGGTGATGCTGCAGGCCTCGCGGATGCTGACCTACCGGGCTGCCGCCATGCGGGACGCGGGAGCGCCGGTCAAGGAGTTCAAGCAGGCCGCAGCGGTCGCCAAGCTCTACGCCAGCGAGTCCGCGGTGACAGCGACCCGGATCGCCACCCAGGTCTTCGGCGGCTACGGCTTCATGGAGGAGTACGCCGTCGCCCGCTTCTACCGCGACGCCAAGATCCTCGAGATCGGCGAGGGCACCTCCGAGGTCCAGCGGATGCTGATCGCGCGCGGCCTCGGCCTCCCGGTGGAGTAGCCGGCGGCTCGCCCTCCGAGCCTTGAGGTGCGCTGGTCGTCAGATGTGCTCGGTCACCGGACCCAGAGCGTGTGCCAGGCGACCCCGAGGTCGCTGAAGAGCTCGCGCAGCAAGGGAAGTGAGATCCCGACGACGGTGTGCGGGTCGCCCTCGATGCCGGTGACGTAGGCGCCGCCGAGCCCGTCGATGGTGAAGGCGCCGGCGACGTTGAGCGGCTCTCCCGTCGCGACGTACGCCGCGATCTCCTCATCGTCGAGACCGGCGAAGTGGACGACGGTGTCGGCCGCCCGGGCGATCTCCTGACCGTTGCTCGCGTCGATGACGCAGTGTCCGGTGTGCAGCACGCCGCTGCTGCCGCGCATGGATCGCCAGCGGCTGATCGCCTCCTCGGCGTCCGCGGGCTTGCCGTGGATCTGGCCGTCGAACTCCAGGACCGAGTCGCAGCCGATCACGAACCCGTCGCGGTGGTTGGCCGCAACCGTCCGTGCCTTGAGCCGGGCCAGCTCCACCGACAGGTCCCGTGGGTCGGAGTGGCTCACCGTCGACTCGTCCACGCCGGACACCTCGACCGACGGGTCGAGCCCCGCCGCGCGCAGCGTCGCCAACCGGGCCGGCGACGCCGAGGCGAGGATGATCCGGACCATCAGAGCTTGGCAAGCTCGGCGGTCAGCGGGTCGAGCCCGATGCTGCCGAGGTTGAGGGCCGCGGAGTGGAACTCCCTGAGGTCGAACGCCGCGCCCTGGCGTCGCTTGGCGTCCTCGCGGGCCTGCAGCCACATCCGCTCGCCGACCTTGTAGGACGGAGCCTGGCCCGGCCAGCCGCGGTAGCGCTTGACCTCGAAGTGGAGCATCGCGTCGTCTTCGAGGGTGTACTTCCGCATGAACTCGTAGACCATGTCGGCGTTCCACGTCTCACCGGGGCGGTAGCCGAACGGGTTGTCCTCGGGCACTCTCAGCCCGAGATGGAAGCCGATGTCGACGACGACCCTGCCGGCCCGCAGGGCCTGGCCGCTGAGCATGCCGAGCTTGTCGCCCGGGTCGGCGAGGTAGCCGAGGTCGTCCATCAGCCGCTCGGCATACAGCGCCCAGCCCTCGTCGCTGCCCGAGACCCAGGCCATGTCGCGCTGCCACCGATTGAGCAGGTCACGGCGGTACTTGGTCTGCGCGACCTGGAGGTGATGCCCCGGCACTCCCTCGTGGTAGACCGTCGTCGTCTCGCGCCAGGTGGAGAACGTCGTCATCCCCGGCGGGACCGACCACCACATCCGACCGGGACGGGAGAAGTCCTCACTGGGCCCGGTGTAGTAGATGCCGCCGTCGTCGGTGGGCGCGATGCACGCTTCGATCCGACGGATCGGCTCGGGGATGTCGAAGTGCGTGTCCGCCATCTCCGCGATGGTCCGGTCGGCCAGGCCCTGCATCCATTCGCGGAAGGTCTCCTTGTCGCCGAAGGTCCGGTCCGGGTCCGCATCGAGCGCGGCCACCGCGTCGGCGATGCTCCCGCCGGGGACGACGCGCTGCGCGGTCTCCTCCATCGCGTCGACAAGTCGCTTGAGCTCGGTGATGCCCCAGAGGTAGGTCTCCTCCAAGTCGACGGTCGCGCCGAGGAAGTAGCGGCTCTCCAGCTGGTAGCGCTCCCGGCCCACGGCCTCGGTCTCGGATCCCCGAGGGGCGAGCTCGTTCTCGAGGAACTCGCCGAACTCCGCGACCGCCCGGCTCGCGGCGGCGGCGTTCTCGGTCAGAGTCGCGGAGAGAGCTCCGCCTCCTGAGTGCTTGGCCACGAGGTCGGCGAAGACTCCCGGTCCGGAGCCGGTCGCCCCGCTCCATGAGCGGGTCTGTTTCGCCACCTCGGTCAGCTGTCGGGTCGCGGCCACATTGCCTCGGTCGGCCTCTTCTCGCAGGGTGGTGGCGAGCTGGCCCAGCGCGATCGGCACCTGTCCCAGTCGGGAGGCGATGTCGGACCAGCCCCCCTCGGAGCTGGTGTCCATCAGGTCGAAGGCGCTGCGGACGGCGTGCAGACCGCTGGAGATCACCGACACCTCGGACTGCGGGAGGTGCGCGTCGTGCCGCTCCACGTCGAGGCCCACCCGCTCGAGGAAGGCAGCCTTGGCCACGGCCTCCCGGTCATCGACCGGGATGGCTGCCTCGACGGCGGTCCGGGCCGACGCGAGCAGGTCACGTCGCGCGGCGAACCCGTCTGGGGATAAGTCGGGCAGCTCGTGCTCGTGGCCGGCGATGCCGATCTCGGTGGCCGCGAGCGGGTCGAGGGTCGCGTAGTCGTCGACGAACCGGTTGCACAGGGCGTCCACGACGCGTGGGATCTGGGATGCGCTCACCGCCGCACCCTAGTGCTGGCGACGGGGCATGCGGCAAGCCGCGGGGCCGTGCCCCGGCGTTCCCACCCGCGGATGTCGGGGGCGCGGGTCACTAGTTGCTGTGGATGAATGCGTGGGAGAGCGTGTACGTCACGAACGCCACGAACCCGACGGCGATGACCAGCAGGAGCGCGAGAAGCGCCGTCCCGATGACCCCCAGGATGAAGCCCGCCTTCGCGTTTCCGCGGCCGCCGAGTGCACCTTCGGAGTCGTCGATCTCCCGCATCGCGCGCCGCCCCATCAGCAGCGCCACCGGGGAGATCAGCAAGGGCAGGTAGAGCGCCGTTCCCCCGGCGAGCCCGATGATCCCCAGGATGAGGGCCGTGCTGGCCCGCGGGTGATCGGGGGGCGATAGGGGCGGTGGAGGCAGAGGAGTTCCCCAACCCACGGGTCGTGGCGGGGTGGTCGGGTCGCCGTCCATCGGGGGATGGTCCCACGTTCGGACGATGTCCGAGTCGGCCTTTTGGTCCCGAAACCGGGCATTTAGGTAAGAAAAGCCTGGGCAAACCCTGTACAGGGTTCACAATTGAGGGCAATCGGTCGACGATCAAGGAAGTCAGGCGCGTCAGCGCGGAAGCGAACTTGCTTTCCAGGCGCCCGGACCAGCATGGAGTGCCGGCCGCATGCGGCGCTGGGGCGAGCCCCAGGCGGACCGCGGTGGCTTTGCGGGGGGAGCCGCCGCGGACGCCATGCCCTCGAGAGCAACGGTCAGTGCCGCGATCTCCTCCGGAGTGGCCTCACCCTTCACCACGAGCAGCGCCGGCCCCGCCGGCTCGATCTCGTCCCCGCTCACAGCGGGATGTTCCCGTGCTTCTTGGGGGGCAGGCTGGCTCGCTTGGTCCGCAGGACGCGCAGACCTCGGGCGATCTCGGCGCGGGTCTCGCGCGGGAGGATCACCCGGTCGACGTAGCCGCGCTCGGCGGCGACGTATGGGTTGGCGAGGGTGTCCTCGTACGCGGTGATCAGCTCCGCGCGCAGCGCCTCGGGGTCCTCGGCCGAGGCGAGCTCGCGCCGGTAGAGGATGTTCACCGCCCCTTGGGCGCCCATGACGGCGATCTGGGCGGTGGGCCAGGCGACGTTGATGTCGGCCCCCAGGTGCTTGGACCCCATCACGTCGTAGGCACCGCCGTACGCCTTGCGGGTGATCACCGTGACGAGAGGGACGGTGGCCTCGGCGTAGGCGTAGATGAGCTTCGCGCCGCGGCGGATGATGCCGCTCCACTCCTGGTCGGTGCCGGGGAGGAAGCCGGGGACGTCGACGAAGGTGAGCACCGGGATCCCGAAGGCGTCGCAGAACCGGACGAACCGAGCGGCCTTCTCGGAGGCGTCGATGTCGAGCGTCCCCGCGAGCTGCATCGGCTGGTTGGCGACGATGCCAACCGAGTGGCCCTCGACCCGTCCGAAACCGACGAGAATGTTCGGGGCGAAGAGCGACTGCACCTCGAGGAACTCCCCGTCATCGAGCACCGCCTCGATGACCTGGTGCATGTCGTAGGGCTGGTTCGGTGAGTCCGGGATCAGGCTGTCCAGGGCCAGGTCGGTGTCGTCGGGCTCCAGGTCCGCGGCGCCGGGATAGGCCGGGGGCTCTTCCAGGTTGTTCTGCGGCAGGTACGACAGCAGCGCCTTGACGTACTCGATGGCGTCGTCCTCGTCGGAGCCCATGTAGTGGGCGTTGCCGGACTTGGTGTTGTGGGTGCGCGCGCCGCCGAGCTCTTCCATCGAGACGTCCTCGCCGGTCACGGTCTTGATGACGTCGGGGCCGGTGATGAACATGTTGGAGGTGCCGTCGACCATCACCGTGAAGTCGGTGACGGCGGGGGAGTAGACGTGGCCGCCGGCGCACGAGCCCATGATCATGCTGATCTGCGGGATCACCCCGGAGGCGTGCACGTTCCGCTTGAAGATCTCGGCGTAGAGGGCGAGCGAGACCACGCCTTCCTGGATCCTGGCCCCGGCCCCTTCGTTGATGCCGATGATCGGGCAGCCGGTCTTCATCGCCAGGTCCATGACCTTGGTGATCTTCTCGCCGTACACCTCGCCGAGGGAGCCGCCGAAGATGGTGAAGTCCTGGGAGAAGACGCACACCTGGCGCCCGTCGATGGTGCCGAACCCGGTGATCACCCCGTCGCCGTACGGGCGGCGCTTCTCCTGGCCGAAGGCCGTCGAGCGGTGCCGCGCCAGCGCGTCGAGCTCGACGAAGCTGCCCTCGTCGAAGAGCTTCGCGATCCGCTCGCGAGCAGTCAGCTTGCCCTTCGCGTGCTGCTTCTCGACGGCCTGATCAGACGCTGCGTGCACCGCGGCATCGAGTCGCGCCTCGAGGTCGGCGGCCTTGCCCGCCGAGGTGTGGATGTCGGCCGCTCCCGGGCCGCCGGGCGCGTCGGACGGCGATGCTGCGCTCACAGGTCGTTCCCTTCTTGCCGATCTTGGGCAAATCTAGTGCCTGTGACCTTCCCCGATCTCCCACGGCCTCCGCTGGACCGCGACCGGCTGGCGGCAGTCCTCGCGCAGGAGCAGCCCTGGACCGAGCTGGTCATCCTCGACGAGGCCGGCTCCACCAACGCGGTCGCCGCTGACCGAGCCCCGTCGACGGCTTCGGGTCTGGTGGTCGTGGCCGAGCACCAGACGTCCGGCCGCGGACGGCTCGACCGGGTCTGGGTGACTCCGCCCCGGTCCGCGGTGACCGTCTCCTTCCTGCTGCGGCCCGCCGTCCCCGCGGAGCGCTGGCTCTGGCTCCCGCTCCTGGCCGGCGTCGCGACGGTGGATGCCGTGCGGGCCGCGGCGGGGGTGGAGGCGCGACTCAAGTGGCCCAACGATGTCCTGGTCGCCAACCGCAAGCTGGGCGGGATCCTCGTGGAGCGGCTGGAATCGGGCTCTGGCCTGGGGTCGGCCGCCGTGGTGGGGATCGGCGTCAACGTCTCGCTCACTCCCGGGGAGCTGCCGGTGGCCGAGGCGACCTCGCTGTCGATCGCGACCGGCGGTCCCGTGGACCGCACCGGGGTGCTCGCCGAGCTGCTTAGCGCGTTCGGGCGTGCGTACACCGCATGGGAGCGGGCTGTCGGGGACCCGGCCGAGGGGCTTCGGGGCCGCTACACCGCGCTGTGCTCGACGCTGGGGTCGCAGGTGACCGCGGCGCTGCCGTCCGGCCGGACGATTACCGGCACCGCGACAGCGATCGACCGCGAAGGGATGCTCGTCATCGACACACCGGCCGGGGCGGAGACCGTCGCAGCGGGAGACGTGACGCACCTGCGTCCCGTGGAATGATCGTCTCGTGCCTATCTCACGCAAGCTCCTCGGGTCCGGCGAAGAGATCCTCATCGACACCCGTACCCATGTGAAGGTGCTCTTCTGGCCGGCGGCCCTGCTGATCGTGCTCGCCGCGGCCTCCGGTTTCCTTCTCGCCCTGCCCAGCGGCGACGGGGCGGTCGCAACCTGGACGAGGTGGGGGATCGTGATCGCGGCCGTTGCGCTGGTGATCGTCTTCGTGGTGCTGCCGTTCCTGCGCTGGCTCGCGGCGAGCTACACCCTCACCAACCGCCGGCTCATCACGCGCAGCGGCCTGATCACGCGGAACGGACGCGACATCCCGCTCGGGCGGATCAGTGACGTGGCCTACTCGAAGGGGCTGACCGACCGGATGTTCGGCTGCGGCACCCTGGTCGTCTCCGACGCCACCGAGCAGGCCGGCGTGCCGCTCAAGGACATCCCCGACGTGGAGCATTTCCACCTCACGCTCAACGAGCTGCTGTTCCCCACCGCCCCCGGGCACCGGCCCGACGAGCCGGACTCCGGGCACGAGGACACCCGTCGTCTCGACGACGGAACGTAGCCTCGAGCCGCCTCCGGACCCGACCGATCCGCGTCCCGTTGCGGTGACCTGGGAATTTGACATCAAATTCTCAGGTTTTCCTGCGACGCCGGTCTGCCCGCCCCTACATTCGAGGCATGGTCGCGATGCGCGGAATCACCGCCGATCCCTCCTCACGCAAGGTGTGGAAGGACGGCGACGAGGTCGTTCTCTCCCGCAAGGAGTTCGACCTTCTCTTCGCGCTCATGTCGCGGCCCGGCGAGGTCGTCACGCGCACCGAGCTGATGCGGGACGTATGGGGAGCCACCTTCTTCACCTCGGCCAAGACCATCGACGTCCACCTCGGGTGGCTGCGCCGCAAGATCGGCGACGACACTCGGAACCCGAGCTACATCACGACGGTCCGGGGGCGGGGACTCCGCTTCGAGCCGCGTGCCCCAGCTCGCCAGACGGCCTCTGCCTGAGTCGGTTCTCTGGCCGAGGGCCTACTAGGCTCGCCCCGTGACCGGCGCCGACTCCACCCCGACGCTCGCCATCATCGGTGGCGGACAGTTGGCGCGCATGATGGCGCAGGCTGCGATCCCACTGGGAGTGCCGCTCCGGCTGTTGGCCGAAGCCGAGGGAGTCTCGGCCGCCCAGGTGATCCCCGACTCGATCGTCGGCGACTACCGCGACCTGGAGACGCTCCGGAAGGTTGCCGAGGGGTGCGCCGTGGTCACCTTCGACCACGAGCACGTCCCGCCGCAGCACCTGGAGGCGCTGGCTGCCGAGGGGCACGCGTGCCGCCCGGGGCCCGGAGCCCTCTTCCACGCCCAGGACAAGATCGTGATGCGCAACCGGCTCGAGTCGCTGGGAGTCCCGGTCCCGCACCACTCGGTGGTCGAGTCCGTCGCGGACGTCACCGAGTTCGCCGCGCGGGTCGGCGGCTTCCCGATCGTGCTGAAGACCGCCCGCGGAGGGTACGACGGCAAGGGTGTCTGGTTCGTCGGATCGACCGACGAGGCCGCCGAGGTGCTCGGGATCGCCCGGGTGGACGGACTGGAGATCCTCGCCGAGGAGAAGGTCGACTTCCGCCGCGAGCTGTCGGCGCTGGTCGCCAGGTCGCCCTCCGGCCAGGTGGCCGCCTACCCGGTCGTCGAGTCGGTGCAACGGGACGGGATCTGCTGGGAGGTGATCGCACCGGCGCCGGATCTCGACCCCGACCTGGCCGCGGAGGCCCAGCAGATCGCGATGCGCCTGGCCGCCGAGCTGGACGTGACCGGCATCCTCGCCGTCGAGCTCTTCGAGACCCGGGACAGCCGCGTCCTGGTCAACGAGCTGGCGATGCGCCCCCACAACACCGGGCACTGGACGATGGACGGAGCGACCACCAGCCAGTTCGAGAACCACTTGCGGGCGGTCCTCGACCTCCCGCTCGGCGCCCCGCACGCGCGGGCGAAGTGGACCGTGATGGTCAACATCCTCGGCGGTGAGCACGGACGCCGTTCGGAGGACCTGTACGCGGGATATCCGCACGTCTTCGCCCGCGACCCGCGGCTGAAGGTCCACCTCTACGGCAAGCAGGTCAAGCCCGGTCGCAAGGTCGGCCACGTCAACGCCTACGGCGACGACCTCGACGAGGTTCTCGCTCGGGCCCAGCACGCCGCGGCATGGTTCCGCGGCGACCTCGGTGAGGAGAGCGAATGAGCGAGGCTCAGGCCGGCCCCCGGGTCGGGATCGTGATGGGGTCGGACTCCGACTGGCCGACGATGAAGGCGGCGGCGGAAGCGCTGGCCGAGTTCGGCGTGCCCTACGAGGCCGATGTCGTGTCGGCCCACCGGATGCCCGAGGAGATGCTCGCCTACGGCAAGGAGGCAGCCGGTCGCGGGTTGCAGGTGATCATCGCCGGCGCCGGTGGCGCGGCCCATCTTCCCGGCATGCTCGCCGCGGTCACGCCGCTACCGGTGATCGGGGTGCCGGTCCCGTTGTCGCACCTGGACGGGATGGACTCCCTCCTGTCGATCGTGCAGATGCCGGGAGGTGTCCCCGTGGCCACGGTCGCGATCGGCAACGCGCGCAACGCGGGCCTGCTCGCCGTACGGATCCTGGCCGCCTCCGACGAGGGGCTGCGCGCGAAGATGGTCGACTTCCAGAAGGCTCTCGGCGACACGGCCCGCGAGAAGGGCCGCGTGGTGCGAGGGGAGTCCGGCCGTAGCGCCGGCTTCTGACCGGGGCACGAAGCGCAGGGACTGAGACGCATCCAACAGAGCGACCCCCTTCCCAGGGGTCCCGGTCTTCGTAGACTCAAGGCATGGCAGATATGTATCCGCTGTTCGCCATGTCCGAGGAGCACAAGGCGATTCGCGAGGCCGTCCGCGACCTGTGCGATGCGAAGATCGCTCCCTTCGCTGCGGCGGTCGACGAGGAGGCCCGCTTCCCGCAGGAGGCGCACGACGCGCTCGCCGCATCTGACTTCCTCGCACCCCACATCCCCGAGGAGTACGGCGGAGCCGGAGCCGACGCCCTCGCGACCGTGATCGTGATCGAGGAGGTCGCTCGCGCCTGCGTGTCCTCCTCGCTGCTGCCCGGTGTGAACAAGCTCGGATCTCTGCCGCTGATGATCGCCGGCTCTGAGGAGCTCAAGAAGAAGTACCTGCCGCCGCTGGCGGACGGCTCGGCGATGTTCTCCTACTGCCTCTCCGAGCCCGACGCAGGGTCGGACGCGCTGGCGATGAAGACCCGTGCGGTCCGCGACGGCGACACCTGGGTGATCAACGGCGTGAAGCGATGGATCACCAACGCCGGGGTTTCGGACTACTACACCGTCTTCGCGGTCACCAACCCCGAGGACCGCAAGAACAGCATCTCCGCCTTCGTCGTCGAGAAGTCGGATCTCGGCGTCTCCTTCGGAGCTCCCGAGAAGAAGCTCGGCATCAAGGGCTCGCCGACCCGCGAGGTCTACTTCGACGACGTGCGCATCCCCGCCGACCGGATCATCGGCGAGGAGGGGACCGGTTTCCAGCTGGCGATGCAGACGCTGGACCACACCCGGATCACTATCGCCGCGCAAGCCCTCGGTGTCGCGCAGGCGGCGCTGGACTATGCGCTGGAGTACGCCAAGCAGCGTGAGCAGTTCGGCAAGCCCATCGCGGACTTCCAGGGGCTGCAGTTCATGCTCGCCGACATGGGCATGAAGATCGAAGCAGCCCGCCAGCTCACCTACGCGGCGGCCGGCCGATCCGAGCGCGGCGACGACGACCTGACTTTCTTCGGGGCTGCCGCCAAGTGCTTCGCCTCCGACGTTGCCATGCAGGTCACCACCGACGCCGTCCAGATCCTCGGCGGCTACGGCTACACCCACGACTACCCGGTCGAGCGGATGATGCGCGATGCGAAGATCACCCAGATCTACGAGGGCACCAACCAGGTGCAGCGCATCGTGATGGCACGCCAGCTCCTTTCGGGAGTGCAGTCGGAGCTCTGACCGGGGCTCGCGCAGGTCGGGGGCTCGAACCTCGGGCGGCCCCACTCGGATGGTGAGGTTTCCTCTCGACTGGGTACCTTCGTTCACATAACTACATGGAACGTATCTTCAGAGAGTACGATCAGTGTAGTTATGTGAGGTGAGGGATGGTAACGGCCAGGACTGCAGGGCTGCCGGCCGGGTTGGCACAGGCCCCTTTGAGGACCGTCCGAGCGCGGGATGTGACGGCTTATGCGCACCCTCGCTCGCAGCTGGCTCGCCTCGCAAGGGGGGGCTTGGTCCATCGACTCGCCGATGGCTACTTCACGGTTGTCCCTCAGGACCGGGTGGGGACGGGGTGGATGCCGACGCTGGAGGCTGCCGCTGCGGGTGTCGCTGCTGCTGGTCTCGGTGCGCGCGGCTTCGCTCTGATGGGGATCAGCGCGGCGCGGATGCATCATGCCGTCCCCCGAGCGGTCAGCGTTGCCGTGGTGGGCACGCCGCGTCGTCGCCGGAGCATCGAGCTGACTGACCGGGACGCCGTCGTGCGCTTCCTCGTTCGCGACCTGGATGTCATGCAGCTCGAGATCATGCAGACCGAGCTCGGACCGTGTCTGGTCACCACGCCGGAGCAGACGCTGCTCGACCTGGCCCATCGGCCGGACCAGGACGGGCTTGCCGAGGAGGTCGACGGCGCGCTGCGCGCACTGGCGCCGCGGTGCGACGGCGAGCTGCTCGCCGAGATCGCGAGGACGCAGCGACTGGGGCGTGCGCTCGACCGAGTTCGCGAAGCGGGGTTGGTGCCGTGACCGAGGCGGACGCTACGGGGCTCTTGCTGGAAGACCTGCGTCGCGAGACCGAGCGGTTCGGAGTCGCCGAGCAGCAGGTCCGCCGAGACCACCTCATTTCACACATGCTCGCTGCCATCTCCACGTGCTGCGACGACGGCCTGATCTTCTTCGGCGGCACCGCACTCAGCCGTACGCACTTGGTCCACGCTCGGATGTCGGAAGACATCGACCTGATTGCCACGGCACCGCGAGTCGAAGTCATCCCCAGACTCGTGACCACGCTCGAGCGAGCCCTGATGCGCACCCATGGCCGGCCGACCTGGGCGCCCGGCTTCTCCGACCATGACACCGACGCGGCAGTGCTGTCCGCGGCCGGTGCGCAAGTCAAGGTGCAACTCCTACGTGGCGAGCACTACCCCGCCTGGCCGGTCGAGCGGCGTGTCGTGGAGCAGCGATACGCCGACGCTGCGCCCGCCACGCTGACTGTGCCGACGCTCCCGTCGTTCGTGGGGTGGAAGACGGTCGCATGGAGTGACCGTGGTGCACCGCGTGACCTCTACGACCTCTGGGCCCTGAACGACATCGGCGCGCTCACCACCGAGGCAGCCACGCTCTTCGCGCGATACGGCCCCACCGGGAACGCGCCACGCCCCTTCATGTTCACCACGGCACCCAGCGAGCGGGACTGGCGAGCATCGCTCAGTGGCCAAACCCGCCTGGACGTCACCGCCGAGCGGGCTCTCCGCGAGGTCCGCCAAGGCTGGACCCACGCGCTCGGCGAGCAATTGGACTAGCAGCCCGAAGACGCCCAGGGCCGTACCTCTCACACGAGAGGGACCAAACCGTGGGGGCCGGTCGGTCGTCCTGCACCTCCCCTGACTCGTCTGAGATCGAACCGCCCCAGGGACAACCCTGCGTTGGCGAGACAGGGCGCTCATATCGACGATCGGAGCCTGACCGCCTATTCCGGGCACTGAGTTGCCCGGGGCGATGTGGTTCGGCGAACCACTCCTCGTCACCCAACTGGCTGGCCTGTACGGTCGTGCGAATGGAGCCTTCAACGACCGGTGACGCCGCTGGCGGGTCGGGTTCCTTCCGCATTCGGGGCACCGGTTATGCACCGCAGAGCAGGGAAGCGATCCTGGTCGCTACGGCAGAGGTGATCGCCGACCGCGGTTTCGAGTCGGCTCGAATCAGCGACATCAGCGAGCGCTCCGGGATCCCCATCAGCACCCTCGAGTACCAGTTCGGCAGTCGTGAGGACCTGCTCTACGCCGCCTTCCAGCACCTCGCCTTCCAGGAGCTCAGGGAGATGAGCGAGGCGATGCGGGCCGGCGAAGACGCGTGGGACCGGCTCCGCGCGTTCATGGAGATCTCCATGATGGAGAACGAGGACACCCAGTTCGTCTGGCGCAGTTGGGTGGAGTACTGGAGAGCCGCCGTCCGCGACGCCCGAGTCCGTGAGGACGCACTCGAGGTCTACCGCCAGTGGCGTGGTTTCGTGGAGCAGGTCGTGCGGCAAGGAGTCGAGCAGGGCCGCTTCTCGGTCACTCTCGACTCCGATGCCGTGGCGTTCCAGATCTCAGCCGTCGTCGACGGCATGTCCGTGCCGCTGGTGACTCGGGACGGCGGGTTGAGGGAGTTGAAGCACTCGGTCACCGAGGTCGTCGTCGACGCGGTCGCCCGGATCGTGGGTCTTCAGCCGTTGCCGGGCGGCGAAGGCTGACCTGACCGCGGCCGGTGGACGGTCGCTCGCCGGAACCGCTGATTCGCCCTGGGTTTGGAAAATTGGTCGCAGCGTTGACACAAACCTGTATCGCCATACAGTACCGTCATACGTATGGTCGTCTCCTCGCCCGCACAGCGCCCCAGAAGCCCCGATGCCGGCCGTCGCAGGCGACGCGCGGGACGCAACAAGGAGGAGGTCCTCCGGGCCGCCGCGGACGTCGTCGCCGAGCGGGGCGCCGAGGCGACCAGGTTCATCGATGTCAGCGAGGCCAGCGGAGTGCCGGTGAGCACCCTGCAGTACTACTTCGGCAACCGTGAGGATCTGCTGCACGCCACCTTCCACCAGGTCGCCTTCCAGGAGCTGGAAGCGATGTCGGACTCGCTGCGCGCGGGAGACGACCCCTGGAGGCAGCTACGCCGGTTGTTGGGGATCGGCGTGGCAGAGGGGGATCAGTCCGGCACCGTGTGGCGCACCTGGGTGGAGTACTGGCGCGCCGCGATCCGCGACGCCGAGCTGCGCGAGGACGCCAATCAGGTGTATCGGCAGTGGCGCGGCTTGATCGAGCAGGTCGTCCGGGCCGGGATCGAGGGCGGTCGGTTCCGCTCCGACATCGACCCTGCTTTGGCGGCCTTCCAGCTCACCGCCCTTGCCGACGGCATCGCGGTCCCGATGGTGCTGCGGGATCCGTTCTTCACCGACGGGGGTACCACCCCGACCCAGATCATGGTCGACCTTGCCGGTCGGCTGCTCGACGTCACCAGCGACGCCGAGCCGGACTGACGAGAGGGGGACCCCATGGGACACGAGCTACCCGAGAGCGCGAGAGTCGTCATCGTCGGCGGTGGGATCGTCGGCTGCAGCATTGCGTACCACCTCGCTCGACGAGGCGTGACCGATGTCGTGCTGTTGGAGCGCAAGGAGCTGACCAGCGGTACGACGTGGCACGCCGCCGGCCTGGTCGGGCAGTTGCGGGCGACACACAACCTGACCCGCCTCGCCCAGTACACCAGCGGACTGTTCGCGTCCCTGGAGGCCGAGACCGGTCAGGCCACCGGATTCCGTCAGACCGGCTCGGTGAGCGTCGCGGCCAATCCGGAACGCTTCGAGGAGCTGAAGCGACAGGCATCGATGGCCCGGGTCTTCGGCTTGCAGGTGGAGCTGCTCGACCAGCAGGCCATCGCCGAGATGGTCCCCCTCGCGCGAGTGGACGACCTGGTCGGCGGGGTCTTCCTGCCCGGTGACGGCGTGACCAACCCGGTCGACACCACGCGGGCGCTGGCCCAGGGAGCCCGAGCGGCGGGGGTCGTCGTCCGGGAGAACACCCCGGTCGACCGCATCCTGGTTGAGGGCGGCCGTGCTGTGGGAGTGGAGTGCTCGGTGGGTGGGGAGCCGCACCGGATCCGCTGCGACGTGGTGGTGAACGCCGCGGGGATGTGGGGCCGCGAGCTCGGCGGCTCGGTCGGCGCAGTGGTGCCGTTGCACGCCGCGGAGCACTACTACGTGGTGACCGAGCCCATCGAAGAGCTGTCGCCGCAGATGCCGGTCCTGCGCGACCAGGACAGCTACGCCTACTTCAAGCAGGAGACGGGCAAGCTGCTGGTCGGGTGGTTCGAGCCGGTTGCCAAGCCATGGCCCGTCCCCGGCGAGAGCGGTCGCCGGGGGATTCCGGAGGAGTTCTCCTTCGGGACGTTGCCGGCCGACTTCGACCATCTCGAGCCGATGATGGAGAGCGCGACGCATCGAGTGCCGACGCTGGCGCAGACCGGGATCCAGCTGTTCTTCAACGGCCCCGAGTCGTTCACCCCCGATGACCGCTATCTGTTGGGCGAGTCTCCGGACGTCCCGGGGCTCTTCATGGCCTGCGGCTTCAACTCGATCGGGATCCAGTCCTCCGGCGGCGCCGGGAAGGTCGTGGCGGACTGGATCGTCGACGGGCATCCTCCGATGGACGTGTGGGATGTCGACGTTCGCCGGATGATGCCGTTCCAGCACAACGCGTCCTACCTGCGGGACCGGACGGTCGAGGCGCTGGGACTGCTCTACGCGATGCACTGGCCGTACCGCCAGCCCGAGACGGCCCGCGGCGCTCGGCGCTCGGTCCTGCACGACCGGCTGGCCGAGCGAGGTGCCTGCTTCGGCGTCGTGGCCGGCTGGGAGCGGCCCAACTGGTATGCCCCGGACGGCGTCGAGCCCGAGTACCACTACAGCTACGGCCGACAGAACTGGCTCCCCCACTCGGGGGAGGAGCATCAGGCGGTCCGTGAGGGCGTCGGTCTGTTCGACCTGTCGTCGTTCGGCAAGTTCCTCGTGCAGGGACCGGACGCGGAGCGGGTGCTCAACCAGGTGTGCGCCAACGACGTGGCCGTCCCGGTCGGGAGGATCGTCTACACGCAGTGGCTCAACGATCGTGGCACCATCGAGGCCGACCTGACGGTGACCCGCGAGGCCGCAGGACCGCTTCCTTGTCGTCACGGCCGCGGCGACCCAGATCCGCGACCTCGCCTGGCTCACCGAGCACATCCCGGCGGATGCTCGTTGCGCCGTCACCGACATCACCTCCGGCCTCTCGGTCCTGAGCGTGATGGGTCCCAGATCGAGGGAGCTGCTCGCCGGGCTGGTGGACGTCGACCTCGACAACGAGCACTTCCCCTTCGGGACCTCGCGTGTGGTCGACCTCGGGTATGCGCGTGTGCGAGCCAGCCGGATCACCTACGTGGGCGAGCTGGGCTGGGAGCTGTATGTGCCCACCGAGTTCGCCGCCGGGGTCTTCGACACGATCGAGGACGCCGGGCGCTCGGTGGGTCTCAGGCTGTGCGGCTACCACGCACTCGACTCGCTACGGATGGAGAAGGGCTACCGCAGCTGGGGTCACGACGTCTCCACCGACGAGACCCCGCTGGAAGCAGGTCTCGGGTTCGCGGTGGCCTGGGACAAGCCGGGTGGCTTCATCGGCAGGGAGGCCCTGCTCGCGCACCGCGAGAACGGGCCCGCGCAGCGGCTGTTGCAGTTCCGGCTGCCTGACGACGGTCCGCTGCTGTATCACAACGAGCCGGTCTGGAGCGGCGGGAGCATCGTGGGCCGGATCACCTCCGGCGCCTACGGGCACACCGTCGGTGCGCCGCTCGGTCTTGGTTACGTGTCCACCGAGGAGGGCAGCCTCGACGGCCCCGCCCTGCTCGCCCGCGAGTACGAGGTGGAGGTGGCCTGCGAGCGCATTCCCGCACAGGTCTCGCTCCGGCCTCTCTACGACCCATCGAGCAAGAGGGTGAAGTCATGAGCACTCAACCGGTGCCGTCGCCGTACGACGTGCTGTTCGAGCCGGTGCAGATCGGCCCGCTGGTCACCAAGAACAGGTTCTTCCAGGTGCCGCACTGCAACGGCATGGGCTACCGCGACCCCAGTGCACAGGCCGCGATGCGTCGCGCGAAGGCGGAGGGCGGCTGGGGTGTGGTCTGCACCGAGGAGGT
The DNA here is from genome assembly GCA_963824105.1 of uncultured Actinomycetota bacterium. Lineage (GTDB taxonomy): Bacteria > Actinomycetota > Actinomycetes > Propionibacteriales > Nocardioidaceae > CAWDVB01. The sequence goes on along the minus strand of CAWGNN010000006.1, from coordinate 345,352 downwards.
CGAGATCCACCCGACCTCGGACCTGACCCCTTACATCGAGCTGCGCGCGTGGGACGAGAAGGATCTGCCCGCGCTCTCCCTGATCGCCTCGGAGATCCACGCCGGAGGCGCCCTGGCCGGGATCGAGCTGGTCCACGGCGGGTTGAACGCGCCGAACCTCACGACGCGCGAGACTCCGATGGCGACCCATCACCTCCCCGTCGTGACCTACGGCTATCCGCCGGTGCAGGCACGGGCGATGACCAAGCAGGACATCGCCGATCTTCGGCGCTGGCATCGCAACGCCGTGGAGCTGTCCTTCCGGGCCGGCTACGACCTGGTCTATATCTACGCCGGGCACGGCATGGGCGCCGCCCAGCACTTCCTGTCCCCTCGCTACAACCAGCGCACCGACGAGTACGGCGGCAGCGCCCGCAACCGGATGCGACTGCTCCGCGAGCTGATCGAGGACGCCCGGGAGGTCGCCGAGGGCCGGGCAGCGATCGCCTGTCGGATCAGCGTGGAGGAGCCGCACGTCTCCGACGGCCTGCGCCGCGAGCACATCGAGGAGGTTCTCGCCGAGATCGGCGAGCTACCGGACCTCTGGGACTTCGTCCTGGGCGACTGGGCGGCAGACTCCAACACCTCCCGCTTCGGCCCCGAGGGCGAGCAGGAGCAGCTCGTCCGGGGCTTGAAGCAGCTGACCAGCAAGCCTGTCGTCGGGGTGGGTCGCTTCACGTCTCCGGACCTGATGGTCCACCAGGTGCGATCCGGAGTGCTGGACCTGATCGGAGCGGCGCGCCCGTCGATCGCCGACCCCTTCTTGCCCAACAAGATCCGCGACGGGCAGCTGGAGCAGATCCGGGAGTGCATCGGCTGCAACGTGTGTGTCTCCGGCGACCTGACCATGTCGCCGATCCGGTGCACCCAGAACCCGAGCATGGGGGAGGAGTTCCGCCGCGGCTGGCATCCCGAGCGCATCCGTCCGCGCCACGCACCCGAGCGGATCCTCGTGGTGGGGTCCGGCCCGGCCGGGCTGGAGGCGGCCCGGGCCCTCGGTATCCGGGGCTACGACGTGGTCGTGGCCGAGGGTTCCCGCGAGCTGGGCGGGAGGGTCCTCAAGGAGGCCGCGCTCCCTGGCCTCGCGGCGTGGCGCCGGGTGGTCGACTATCGGCTGCAGACCATCGCCGGACTGCCGAACGTCGAGATCCACCGGGAGAGCCCCTTCTCCGCCGACGACGTGCTGGAGTTCGGGTTCGAGCACGTCGCGGTGGCGACCGGAGCCTCCTGGCGTGCGGACGGAGTCGCGCGCTGGCACACCACGCCGATCCCGATCGACGCCGGAGCCCAGCTGCTGACTCCGGACGATCTGATGGCGGGGGAGCGGCCCTCCGGGCGGAAGGTCGTGCTCTTCGACGACGACCACTACTACCTCGGCGGGGTCCTTGCCGGGCTGCTGCGCCAGGAGGGCTACGAGGTCGACCTGGTGACACCCGCCCCGTTGGCCTCGGCCTGGACCGAGCAGACCCTCGAGGTCGAGAAGGTGCAGCGCGATCTCCTCCTCGCCGGGGTCGGGATCCGGGCCAACGAGGTGCTGATGTCTGTCGCCCAAGGATCGGTCCGGATCGAGAACGTCTTCACCGGCGTCCCCCAGGACCTGCCGTGCGACGCGGTGGTCATGGTGACCGCGAGGCTCCCGAAGGACGCGCTCTACCAGGATCTGCTCGCGGCCGGGGAGCTCCGGTCGGTCCGGGCGATCGGCGACGCGTGGGCTCCGGGGACGATAGCCGCGGCAGTGTGGTCAGGGCGTCGCTATGCCGAGGAGTTCGGATCGGAGCCGGGCTCTCCGGACGAGCCCGTGCTCCGCCGCGAGGTGACCGAGCTGTGGACGCCGGTCCCGTGGACTGGCTCCATGACCGGCTGAGCCGCCGTTCGCCGCGAGCCGCCATGACTCTGGAGATGGGGATTTCGCGCGTGGCCGGGTGAAGAATGGCCCCATGGGCGGCTACGAGCACTTCGTGTGGTTCGGTGCCGGCCTTCTCGTCCTCAGCGGGGTGACCGTCGCGGTGCTGCGGTGGCAGCGCGTCGGCCTCGGTGCGTTCCCCCTGTGGGCCCTGGTGCGTGCATCACTCCAGCTCGCCGTCGTCGCGCTGCTCCTGCGTGGGATCCTCGCGGTGCCCGTGACGGCGATCGGGTTCCTTGCATTGATGCTGTCGACGGCCTCCTGGACCTCGGTGCGGCGGCTCCACGAGCTGTGGCGCGGGCGACGTGCCGCAGTGATGGGGGTCATCCTCGGCAGCACCGTCTCGCTCGGGATCGTCTTCAGTCTGGGGCTGGTTCCCCTTGGCGTCCGTTACCTGGTCGCGACGGCCGGGATCGTGATCGGCAACTCCATGACCGGATCCACCTTGGCCGGACGGAACTTCCTCCGGGCCGCCCGGACCCGCTCGACGGAAGTCGAGTCGTGGCTGGCATTGGGAGCGACCTCGTCCCAGGCGCACGCCGAGATCGGGCGAGAAGCGGTGCGCGAGTCGCTGCTCCCGAACCTGGACCAGACGAAGTCGACCGGCCTGGTCACGCTGCCCGGCGCATTCGTCGGCGCGCTCTTCGGTGGCGCCAGCCCGGTGGAGGCCGCCCAGTTCCAGCTGGTCGTGCTGGCCGCAGTGCTGCTGGCGATCTCGGTGACGGGGATCGTCGTCACCCGGATCGTGGGATCTACTCCCTACTTGATGCCTCAGCCGGTCTCGCCCTGACCGAGTAGCGTGCGACCCATGGAGCTCGAGCCCGTCCCGCCCTCACACGGGCGGGTTTCCCTTGCCCTGTTCACCGAGCAGACGCACGTCAACATGCTCGGCAACGTCCACGGCGGCGTGGTCATGCAGCTGGTCGACAGCACGGCCGGGGCGATCGCCCAACGGCACAGCGGCGGTCCCGCCGTCACGGCGGCGATGGATGAGATGGCCTTCCTGCATCCGATCTACGTCGGCGACATCATCACGACCAGGGGGCAGGTCAACTGGGTCGGGCGGAGCTCGATGGAGATCGGTGTCCGGGTCGAGGCCGAGCCGTGGAACGAGGCCGGCCGTGAGCCGTTGCACGTCGCGTCGGCGTACCTCGTCTTCGTCGCGATCGACGAGGAGGGAATGCCCCGCTCGGTCCGCGGGCTGACCCCGGAGACGCCCGAGGAGCATCGGCGCTGGCAGGAGGCCGAGATCCGCCGGGCCCACCGGCTCAGCCGCAAGACGGCCATCGAGCAGGGCAGGACCGCCGAGCACTGAGCGGCGCGCCTGCGTGCTCCGGCGGCCGGTCGCGGAGATACTGGCGAGGCCGGCGGGCCCGCCTGGGCCTGACCGCAATGCGGATGAAAGGCATCACGACGTGCGGCCCGTCACTTCCCCCGGGTTCTCGTCGGAGCCGCTCAGTGCGCGCAGCGCACGTCGAGTCCGGTTCCGAAGAGCGTTGACCCTTCTCTTCATGACCCTTGTCCTCCCCGGCTCGGCCCAGCTCGTCTCGGGCAGCAAGCGGATCGGCCGGATCGCCTTGCGCGCCTGGGGCCTGCTCTGGCTGCTCGCCCTGGTCGCCGTTGGCGTGGGGCTCGTGGACCGGACGTTGGTCTTCGACCTGGCTGCCAGCCCCACCGCGCTGATCGTCGGGCGCACCGTGCTCTGGGCGATGGCCGCCGGCTGGACCTTCCTCTTCGTCGACGCGTGGCGACTGGGCTCCCCGGGAGCCATGGGCCGAGGGTCCCGGATCGTCATGGTCGGTCTCAGCGGTGTGCTGGCCTTCGCGGTTGCCGCGACGCTGCTGTTCGCCGGCCACCTGTTCACGGTGCAGCGCGACTTCATCGCGACGACTTTCGGGAGCCACACCGTGACGCCGGCGGCCGACGGTCGTTACAACGTCCTGCTGCTCGGGGGTGACTCCGGGAAGACCCGCTGGGGACTCCGCCCGGACAGCATCACCGTGGCCAGCATCGACGCCAACACCGGTCGCACCGTGCTCTTCGGACTGCCGCGCAACATGCTCAACTTCCCCTTCCCCGAGGGGTCTCCTATGCACAAGTACTTCCCCAACGGCTACGACTGCGGCACGGACTGCGAGCTCAACAGCCTGGTCACCTGGACCGAGAACCACCCCAAGGCGCTCAAGGGCTACGAGGACCCAGGCGCCGAGGCCACCATCGAGGCGGTCGAAGGCGTCACGGGACTGAAGATCAACTACTACGCCATGGTCAATCTCCAGGGCTTCCGCAGCTTGGTCGACGCCGTGGGCGGGATCACCCTGAACGTCCGCTCGCAGATCCCGATCGGGAAGACCGGTGACATCACCGGCTACGTTCAGCCCGGCGTCCGGCACCTCGACGGCTACCAGGCGCTGTGGTTCGCCCGCTCCCGGGCCAACTCCGACGACTACTCCCGGATGGCCCGGCAGAAGTGCGTGATGAACGCGATGCTGCAGCAGCTCAACCCACAGACCGTCGTGCTGAAGTACCAGCAGATCACCTCGGCCGGCTCGAGCCTGGTCACCACCAACCTGCCCGCCTCCGAGCTGGGACGCTTCATCGACCTGGCTCTCAAGGCACGCTCACAACGGCTGGCCACGGTCTCGTTCGTCCCGCCGGCCATCAACCCCGCCAATCCGAACATCGCCAAGATCCAGTCGATGGTGCAGAAGGCGATCGACAAGAGCGGACCTGCTGGTGCGGCGACGCCGGGGAAGGGGTTCAACACCCAGGACAAGGCCTCGACCGTCGGCGGTTCCGTCGGCGACATCCAGAAGGGATACGCGGCGAACAAGTCCGGCAACCTGTCCAAGGTCTGCTGATTCGGTTGAGGTTCGAGCATGGGTACAACGGGGCCGGACACCGACGTGAACGACGACCTCTCCGGTGGGCCGTAGGCCGCATTCGGGCACTCCAGCCGGTGGCGGATAGGGTCGGACGTCGTGGACCCCCGGATCGTCGCCGTCGTCGTGACGTACAACCGTGTCGGCGCTGGCCGAGCGGATCGTGCGGGCGATCGCCGAGTGCGCCCCGGCCCCCGACCTGATCCTGGTGGTCGACAACGCCTCCACCGACGACACGACAGCAGTCCTGTCATCGCTCTCGGTGGCCGTCCCGGTGGAGGTGCTGACCCAGTCGTCGAACACCGGGGGGGCGGGCGGGTTCGCCGCCGGTCTGGCGGCGGCGGCGGAGCGTGGGGCCGACCTGATCTGGCTGATGGACGACGACGGGGTCCCGGCGCCGGACTCCCTCGGGCTGCTCCTCCCGCACGTCGAGGCGTGCGACTTCGTCGGTCCTGCCGTGGTCACCGAGGGGAGGCCCGAGGAGCTCTGCTTCCCGGTCCGCGTCCCGGGACGGGCGACCGTGCTCCGGACGACCAGGGCGCTCGAGGCCGCCGCGACCGACGGGCTGCTGCGCGGCGTGATCATCCCGTTCAACGGTGTGCTGGTGACCCGGAGCCTGGTCGAGCGGATCGGGCTGCCTCGGGCTGAGTTCTTCATCTGGGGTGACGACGTGGAGTACCTGTGGCGGGCGCGAGCGGCCGGGGCAGTGATCGCGACTGTGGTCGAGGCGCGGTTCTCGCACCCGTCGATCGGGGACCTGGGGTCGCCGATGATGTTCGGCCGTACGTCGTACAACCACACCCCGTCGGACCTGAAGCACTACTGCATGGTGCGCAACAACATCACCAACTTGCGGACCTACGTCGGGTGGCTCGGGGTGCTCGCCTTCGTGGTGAAGACGGTGTGGTTCTACTCGTTCACCCGGCCGTCCTGGCGGCGCCTGCTGCTCTCGGCGCGATCGGCGCTGGCTGCCTTCCGGGGCGACTTCTCCGGCCACCGAAGGTTTGTGTCGTGAGCGAGTCGGCCGCCATCGTCATCGTCACCTACAACCGTGCCGACCTGCTCACCCTCTGCCTCGACGGGCTGGCCCGTCAGACGCGCGCGGCCGACGTCATCTACGTGGTTAACAACGCCAGTGAGGACCACACCCGGGAGGTGATCGACGCGCGGACCGACCTCCCGCTGGTCGCGCTGCACTCCGAGGAGAACCTCGGGGGAGCCGGGGGATTCCACCTCGGGCTGGAACGTGCCTACGACGACGGCCACGACCGGATCTGGCTGATGGACGACGACGTCGTGCCGGCTCCGGACTGCCTTGAGGTGCTGCTGCGCCACGACGCGCCGGCCCTGATCGCGGTGCGCGAGGACCGCCGCGGAGACCTGGTCGAGAAGGCCGCGATCCGCTTCGACCTGTCCAATCCGCTGGCGATGCGCCCGAAGCGGGCCGCCGTCGACACCGCTTACGCGAACCGCGGCGAGATGCCCGAGACCGTCGAGGTGGAGAACGTCTCGTTCGAGGGCTTCCTGGTCCGCCGCGACGTCGTGGCCCGGATCGGCCTGCCCGACCCGGCGTTCTTCATCTTCTACGACGACGTCGACTACGCCTTGCGAGCGCGGCGCGCCGGATTCCCGGTGCACGCGGTGCGGGACGCTGTGCTCGTGCGCCAGATGGACTTCGACCAGCAGCACGACACCCGGTCGTGGAAGGGCTACTACATGTATCGGAATCTCTTCGTCGTGCACCTGCGCTACGGGGAGAACGCCGCGGTCCGGCTCAAGCCCTACCTGGTCGCCCTGGGAGTGCTCGCGCTCAGCCCGCTCCGCGGCGGGCGGGCCGAGGCCCGCAACGTCTGGAAGGCGCTCCGCGATGCCCCGGGCGTCGCCCGGGGCACGCCTCCGCAGGTGCACGATGCCCCACCAGGGGCGTCCTGACGGGCCCAGGCGGCAGTTAGACTCCTCCGTGGTCCAGACCTCGTCCCCCGTGCCCTACAGGAGTGCTCGCTCGTGAACGCAGACCTCGTCGTCGTCGGCTCGGGGCTCTTCGGACTCACCATCGCCGAGAGGTGTGCCAACGACCTCGGCCTGAAGGTGTTGATGCTGGAGCGTCGCCATCACATCGGGGGGAACGCCTACAGCGAGGCCGAGCCGGAGACCGGCATCGAGGTCCACAAGTACGGCGCCCACCTCTTCCATACCTCGAACGAGCGGGTCTGGGAGTACGTCAACCGGTTCACGTCCTTCACCGGGTACCAGCACCGGGTCTTCGCCAAGTACCAGGACCAGGTCTATACGTTTCCGATGAATCTGGCCCTGATCAACCAGTTCTTCGGCCGCTCCTTCAGCCCCGACGAGGCTCGAGCGCTCATCGCCGAGCAGGCCGGCGAGTTCGAGACCTCGGCGGCGACCAACCTGGAGGAGAAGGGGATCTCCCTGATCGGTCGTCCCTTGTACGAGGCGTTCGTCAAGGGGTACACCGCCAAGCAGTGGCAGACTGACCCGACCGAGCTGAGCCCGGACATCATCACCCGGCTGCCGGTGCGCTACACCTTCGACAACCGCTACTTCAACGACACCTACCAGGGGCTGCCGGTCGACGGATACACCGCCTGGCTGACCCGGATGGTCGACCACCCGAACATCGAGGTCCGGCTGGAGACCGACTTCCTCGACAGCCGGGGTGACTTCGTCGGCCAGGTGCCCATCGTCTACACCGGCCCGGTCGACGCCTACTTCGAGAACCAGGCGGGCCGGCTGTCGTGGCGGACGGTCGACCTGGTCCCCGAGGTCCTGCAGGTCGGCGACTTCCAGGGCACGTCCGTGATGAACTACAACGACGCCGACGTGCCGTACACCCGGATCCACGAGTTCCGGCACTTCCACCCCGAGCGGGACTGGTACCCCACGGACAAGACCGTGATCGTCAGGGAGTACTCGCGATTCGCGGAGGACAAGGACGAGCCCTACTATCCGATCAACACCGCCGAGGACCGGGCCAAGCTGCTCCAGTACCGCGAGCTGGCCAAGGCCGAGCCGGACGTGCTGTTCGGTGGGCGACTCGGCACCTACAAGTACCTCGACATGCACATGGCCATCGGGTCGGCGCTCTCGGTGTACGACAATAGGCTCAAGCCGCACTTCGCTGAAGGGCAGCCGCTGCTGAGCGGAGGAATCGACGCATGACCGCCACCGAGCCGAAGGTACGCCGGGTGCTGCAGCACCTGGTGATGCCGACCGATGCCGACCCGGACATCTTCGCGCTCTATATGGACCCCGAGCCCGCCGTGTTGGACCTGGACAAGTACGAGGTGGGGTCCAACCGGACCGCCAAGATGGTCAACCAGATGACGGTTCGCCAGAGCCTGGCGTCGGACCACCCGATCCACCCCGACCAGGTGCTCGGCCGCCGGTCGGTGCGGGTCACCTCCGGCGACCGGCTGTCGTTCGGCACCTACTTCAATGCGTTCCCGGCGAGCTACTGGAGACGGTGGACCATCGTCGACCAAGTGACTCTCACCCTCACCCTGGAAGGGGCGGGAGCAGCAGTCACCGTCTTCAAGTCGATGGCCAACGGGCGCAGCCAGCGGGTGGATCACGGGGTCGTCGACCAGTCCGGTTCGGGCACCTTCACCTTCGAGCTGACGCTCAAGCCGTTCGTGGACGGCGGCTGGTACTGGTTCGACGTGGTGGCGGCCGACGCCGACGTCATCGTGAAGGACGGCTCCTGGTCGGCGATGGTCCCCGAGTCGCGTGGCGCCCACGGGAGAGTCGCGATCGGCATCACGACGATGAACCGCCCGGACTTCTGCGCTGAGCTGCTCGCCCAGATCGGTGAGGATCCGGATCTGCGTCCCTACCTCGACGAGGTGTTCGTCGCCGAGCAGGGGACCCAGAAGGTCACCGACTCCCCGACGTTCGACAAGGCCAAGGGCGCCCTCGGGGACCTTCTCCGGGTGGTCGAGCAGGAGAACCTGGGTGGGTCCGGTGGCTACGCGCGCGGCCAGCTCGAGGCGCTCAAGCGTGACTCCGCGGACTACTTCATGTGTATGGACGACGACGTCGTGTGTGAGCCCGAGGGCATCATCCGCGCGGTCACCTTCGGCGATCTGGCCCGACGTCCCACCATTGTGGGCGGGCACATGTTCAGCCTCTTCTCCAAGTCCCGGCTGCACAGCTTCGGCGAGGTCATCCAACCCTGGCGGTTCTGGTGGCAGTCCGCGGAGACCGTCGTCAACGACTGGGACTTCCGGGCCCGCAACCTGCGTTCGACGCGCTGGCTGCACGCACGGGTCGACGTCGACTACAACGGCTGGTACATGGCGCTGATCCCGCTGTCGACGTTGAAGTCGATCGGCCTGTCGCTGCCCCTGTTCATCAAGTGGGACGACTCCGAGTACGGCCTTCGAGCCAAGGAGATCGGGGTCCCGACGGTCTCACTGCCCGGCGCCGCGGTCTGGCACATCCCCTGGACGGACAAGAACGACGCGCTGGACTGGCAGTCGTACTTCCACCAGCGGAACCGGTTCATCGCGGCCCTGCTGCACAGCCGCTACGACCACGGGGGCCGGATCGTGCGGGACTCCTTCAACCATCAGATCAAGCACCTGGTGTCGATGCAGTACTCCACGGTCGAGCTGCGGCACAAGGCGCTCGAGGACGTCATTCGCGGACCTGAGCATCTCCACGAGGTGCTGGGGTCGAAGCTCCCCGAGGTCCGGGAGTTCGTGAAGGATTTCCTCGACGCCCAGCTCAAGCCGGACGCCGACGCCTTCCCGCCGGTGCGGCGCAGCAGGCCGCCCAAGCGCGGTCGCGACGGTGCCGAGGTTCCGGGTCGGCTCAGCGTGCTGGTCACCGCTGCCACTGCGCCACTGCGCCAGTGGCGCGGACCGCGTCCGCTGTCACGGAAGCATCCCGAGGCCGAGATCTCGTCGATCGATGCCAAGTGGTATCGCATCGCGCGCTACGACTCCGCGATCGTGTCGATGCCCGACGGCACCGCGTCGGCGCTCTATCGGCGCGATCCGCAGGTCTACCGGGATCTGCTCCGCCGGACGATCGACATCCACCTCAGGCTCTACCGCGAGTGGGACGATCTGGCCAACCGCTACCGCGACCACCTGGGCGACATCACCTCGCCGGAGACGTGGGAGCGAACCTTCGGGTTGGCGGACGACGGTGAGTGAGGCACACGCCGTACGGGTGGTCGACGCTCCGTTGGTGTCGCCCTCGGCGCACACCGGGCTAGGCGCGGTCTTCGGGGAGCGTTACCTGCTGTGGTTGCTGGTGCGACGCGAGCTCAGCGCGCGTTACCAGGCCTCGGTGCTCGGCCTGATCTGGTCCTACATCCAGCCGATGACCCGGTTCTTCATGTACTACTTCGTGATCGGCGGCATCCTCGGGCTGCACAAGAACGTCGAGAACTTCGGGATTCACATCTTCACCGGACTCGTGTTCGTGCACTTCTTCACCGACACCTTCACCGCGGGCACCAAGTCGATCGTGAACAATCGCGCCCTGGTCCAGAAGATGGCGATGCCTCGGGAGCTGTTCCCGGTGGCCTCGATGCTCGTCTCGTTCTACCACGCGATCCCGCAGGTATTCATCCTGGTCCTCGCGTCGTTCCTGTCCGGGTGGAAGCCCGATCCGACGGGCCTGCTGGCGGGGGTGCTCGCCTTCTTGGTGGTGGGGACCTTCGGGACCGCGCTCGCGCTGCTCTTCAGCGCCCTCAACGTGATGGTCCGCGACTTCCAGAACTTCGTCGGCACCATGAACACGTTCGTTCACTTCAGCGTCCCGATGATCTACACCTACCAGATGGTGGCTCCTCGGTTCGGCACCGCCCACGTGTGGATCTACCTGCTGAACCCGGTTGCCAATGCGGTGCTCCTGGGCCAGCGCTGCTTCTGGACCGGCACCACCAGCGACCCGCAGGAGGCGGCGACCCTGGGGATGCCCCCCGATCTGCTTTCGCGAGGTGTGCTCGTCCTGGCCGCCTCGCTCGCCATCATGGTGTTGGCCCAGTACGTGTTCAGCCGCCTCGAGCGTCGTTTCCCGGAGAACCTCTGATGGCCGAGTCGATTGTCTGCAGGAACGTCGAGAAGCACTTCCGCCTGCAGTACCACCGCACCATCAAGCAGATGGCGGTCGCTGCAACGAAGGGCCATCGGCTCAGCGAGAGGTTCAAGGCGCTCGACGACGTGTCCTTCACCGTCGAGCAGGGCGACTCCGTCGGGCTGATGGGGCTCAACGGCTCGGGAAAGAGCACGCTGCTCAAGTTGATCAACGGCGTGATGCGACCGGACAAGGGCGAGGTGCTGACTCGTGGCCGGATCGCCGGGCTGATCGCCACCGGGGCGGGCTTCCACCCTCAGCTGACCGGCCGCGAGAACCTCTTCCTCAACGCAGCGATCCTCGGCATGTCCGCGGCCGAGACCAAGCGCAAGTACGACGAGATCGTGGAGTTCGCCGACATCGGCCGGTTCCTGAACGTCCCGGTGGGTCGCTACTCCTCGGGCATGTACGCCCGGCTCGGCTTCGCAGTGGCCGTTCACGTCGACTCCGACATCTTCCTGGTCGACGAGGCGCTCGCGGTCGGTGACAAGCCGTTCAAGCGCAAGTGCCTGGTGCGCATGGACGAGGTTCGGGCCGAGGGCCGCACGATGTTCTATGTCAGTCACGCTGCCGAGTCAGTTCGCCGGATGTGCGATCGGGTGCTGGTGCTCGAGAGTGGCCGTCTCGGGTTCGACGGCGACGTGGACGAGGGGATCAAGTACCTCCACTACGACGACGGCGAGGACGGGGAGGAGTTCGTGGAGGAGCTCGAGGCCGAGCTGGGTGCTGACATCTAGACCCCCTGCCTCACCTCCGCGGTGATCCGCTCGGCGCGCATTGCGTCCGCCCACTGAGCGGCGTCGCCGCCGGTGGACCAGACCGTGACCCCGCCGCCCAGCAGTGGGCCGAGCAGCAGGCTCGGGTGCCTCCGGCACGGCACGTCGGTGATCGTCCGGTTCCCCGGCTCGACCGCCGCCGCTTCGTCGAGGAGCTCGGTCATGGTCCGCGTCCGTGCTCCGGCCGCTCCGGTGGACTCCAACGCGGCGTCGTCGTGGTCCGGCGGGTCGTAGGGCGCGAAGGCGTCGGGCTGCCCGAAGACCTCCGCTCCGAAGTCGACGACCTCTGCGGGCAACGCGGAGTCGAATCGGAGCGCGAAGGGATGGAGGCTGGTCGCCACCACCTGGGCGGAGCCGTAGGAGCCCTCGAGCCCGTCGGGTCCGACCACCACCAGGCCGGCCGAGGACGGGTCGTCGGTAAGCACGAGCCCGACGTTGAGAGCGGCGCCGACCCAGACGACCTCGATCCAGTGCGCCGGCAGATCCAGGAGCACCCGGTCGCCTCGTTCCAGTCCGAGGACGTCGACCGCGAGCGACGAGGTCTTGGCTACCCAGTTCGCGAACGTGATGCCGCTCAGCTCGACCCGGCTTCCTGCGGAGTGGTCGTAGTGGACCACCAGGGGTGTGCCGGCCGCGGTCTTCACACGGTGGGACAGGGCGTCGGCGAAGGTCTGTGAACGCACTCCGGAAGGGTAGGGGATGGCAGGATGGCGGCGTGACTGCGACCGAGGCGATCATTGTCGCCGGGGGCTTCGGCACCCGGCTGCTCCCGTTGACCGAACGACGCCCCAAACACTTGCTGAACGTCGGGGGAGTGCCGTTCCTGACCCACCAGCTCACCAAGCTCGCCGCAGCCGGGATCGAGCACGTGGTGATGGCGACCTCGTACAAGGCGGACGCGTTCGTGGCTGTGCTGGGCGACGGTGAACGGTACGGCGTTCACATCAGCTACGTACGCGAGGAGGTCCCGTTGGGTACCGGGGGCGCGCTGCGCAACGTGGCCTCTGCCCTGGCCGACGACCCGGACGCCCCCATCGTGATCCTGAACGGCGACGTCCTGTCCGGACACTCGATCCCTGACCAGCTCGCCGACTTCGACACCCTCCGAGAGGGTCGTCTTCCGGACGTCTCGCTGCACCTGGTCGAGGTCCCTGACGCACGGGCATTCGGCTGCGTCCCCACAGATGCCGAGGGTCGAGTCACCGCCTTCGTGGAGAAGTCCGACACCCCGGCCACCCGCCAGATCAATGCCGGCTGCTACGTCTTCCGTCGTCGCGTCCTGGACACCATCCCGGAGGGTCGCGAGGTGTCGGTCGAGCGAGAGACCTTCCCCGGCCTGATCGCCGACGGCGCGCTGATCGTCGGGTACGTCGAGAACGCCTACTGGCGTGATGTTGGCACTCCCGAAGCCCTGGTGGCTGCGTCTCGCGATGTCGTCACCGGCGTCGCGCCACGCTACGACGGTGGACTCCCGGCCGATCGGATCATCGACTCCGGCGCGCTCGTCGGCGGAGAGGTATCCGACGGCTCGGTCGTGGAGGAGGGCGCGGTGATCGAGTCCGGAGCCCGGGTCGAGGGAAGCATCGTGATGGCGCACGCCCATATCGGCCGTGACGCGCGGGTGACCGGGAGCGTGATCGGTCCCGAGGCCTACGTGGGCCCGTCGGCGCTCGTCGAGGGAGCGGCTCTGGGCGACGCGGGACGGGTGCCCGCCGACGCGGTGGTGGCCGCGGGCGCTCGGGTGGGGTGCGAGGAGACCTTCTCGGGCTGACCCGTCAGAGGGCGCGGGGGAGCCGTGGTGCGTCGACAAGAGCTGTGGGCCACCGCCGCGAGGGGTCTAGGCGGGCCGGAGACGTGCCGTGGCCGACGCGCCGGAGGCCGTCTCCCACTCTGATCGCCACCCGCATGCGGTGGCCACGACGTCGACCAGGGCGGTGATCCGTCCGATCTGGTGCGGGTGGCTCCCGCTCACCGTGACCGCGACGTGCCCCTCGTGGACCGCAGTGCGAACCGATGCATCGGGCGTGCCCAGCCTGGCCAGGAACTCGCTGAGTGACTCGCCGGACTCGGCTTCTCCGAACGCCGAAGCCGTGACGTCCTCCAAACCGGCGGCAACGAGCACGGCCTGCCGGGCTCCGAGGCCGAAGAGATCCTCGTCCTCGGCGCGGATCAGGGAAGCCGCGCCGTCGCCGTCCTCGTCAACGACCAGGTGCGGAAGTCCCCGGATCACCGCAACCGGACACCGCGACAGCTTCTGCTTGACCAGGTCCGCCGCTGCGGCGAGCTCGTCGGCGATCGCGGGCTCGGTCACGGCGAGCTGGTTGCCGTACGGGTCGACCCTGCCGGCATGGTTGTCGGCCACGACGATCCCGGCCGCGCCGATGGCGATGTCGGTCTGTCCCCGTCGCCACGCTCGTCCTGCGGTGTCGGAGACGACGATGCCGAGCCGAAGGCCGGTCCGTGAGCGCAAGCCGTCTCGGATCCGGCGCGCGGAACCATCGGGATCGAGGGGGAGCAGCAGACTCGTCCCAGGCTCGGTGTTGGACGCATCGATCCCGGCGCCGGCCATCACCAGACCCAGCCGGGTGCGCACCACGCTGAGCCCTGCGCGCCGCGCGACCAGCCGCAGGGTCTCCCCGGCCAGCAGCTCGTCCTTCGGCCGGCGGGCCGCGCGTGCCTCCGCCTTGCTCACGATCTTGCTGGTCACCACCACGATGTCATCGGGCTCCAGCTCGCACGCCTCGGCGATGAGCTCGGCCAGATCGTCGCCGGCGCGCACCTCTCCGATCCCGGCGACCGGGATCACACCGACCCGCCCGGTCACCGGCGCACCTCGGCCGCCAGGGCCAAGGCCGCCTCGGCCATGGTTGCGGTCGCCTCCGTATCGGACATCATCAGCGGAACGGCGCGGCAGCGGATCCCTGCGTCCTCGACCGCATCGGCCAGCGCGGCGTCCTGGGTGTCCAGCAGCCACCCGTCGAGGATCCCGTCCGCGGAGTCGGAACGAGAGCCGTAGTGGGCGGCCACGGCCGCGGCAGAGACCTCCACGCCGATCGACTCCAGCAGCTGAGCCGCCATGCCCCGGACGTGTGCACCGGCGACGATGGGGGAGAGCCCGACGACCGGGGCGGGAGTTTCCCGCAGGGCCTCGCGGATGCCCGGCACCGCGAGGATCATGCCGACTGAGACGACAGGGTTGGACGGCGGGACGATCACGACGTCCGCGCCGAGGATCGCGTCGACGACGCCGGGAGCCGGCCGGGCCTCGTCCAGGCCGACGGGCACGACAGCACGGGCAGGCACCTGCGCTCCGAGCCGGATCCAGTACTCCTGGAAGTGGACCACCCGTCGACCCGACGGCTGCTCGGCGTCGTCGATCACGATGTGGGTCTCGACGCGCTCGTCGGACATCGGCAGGAGCCGCACTCCGGGCGTCCATCGGCGGCACAGCGCTTCGGTGACCTGGCTCAGGGGGTATCCCGCTTCCAGCATCTGCGTGCGGACCAGATGTGTGGCCAGGTCGCGGTCCCCGAGGCCGAACCAGCTGGGCTCGACGCCGTACGCGGCGAGCTCCTCCTTGGCATGCCAGGTCTCGTCGACGCGTCCCCAGCCACGTCCGGAGTCGATGCCGCCACCGAGGGTGTACATCACCGTGTCGAGGTCGGGGCAGACCTTGAGCCCGTGCACCCACAGGTCGTCACCGGTGTTCGCCACCACGGTGATGGGGGACGCGTCGCTCGAACCCTCCAGCTCGGAGCCGAGGAGGTGGCGCAGCCCCAGCAGGAAGCGGGCGCCGCCCACCCCTCCGCTGAGCACCGTCACCTTGCGGGGGAGCATTTGGGAATCAGGGGGAGTCATGGGGGCCTTTTATCGGGTCGGGGAGGGATCGGTCAACTTGGGGTCTTCTGACTCCCATTACCAGATAGGGGTTGACGAAGTGGGAAGAACAGGGATGTAATTCCACACGTGTCGTTCAGGTCAGCCGATAAGTCAGTCGCCCCCGGAGGTTCGAGGGCAACGGGTCACGGATCCGAACAGGCATGAACACCATTGCAGGGGTCGGCGAGGGGCCCCGCGGGTCGAGAGGGCAAGTACCGTGCGAGATCTGCTAGTGCTCGACGGCGAAGCCGAGGTGATGGGTTGGCAGGAGCGCGCGCTGTGCGCCGAGACCGACCCCGAGGCGTTCTTCCCGGAGAAGGGCGGCTCGACCAGGGATGCCAAGCGGGTGTGCCTCACCTGTGACGTCCGCGACGAGTGCCTGGAGTACGCCCTGGCTCATGACGAGCGCTTCGGCATCTGGGGCGGTCTGTCCGAGCGGGAGCGCCGCAAGCTCAAGAAACGCGCTGTCTAGCCCCGAGAGCTCGCTCTGACGGGCTGGCCGCTGCCTGGGTTTCCGGCTCCGGGGTGAGTGACCGGCTGGCGCCATGACACTCCCCACTACAGTGGGACGCCGTGACGCACGTGACGGCGCTGCTGGTCAGCCATGACGGCGAGCGCTGGCTCGGGCCGGTCCTCGACGGCGTCGAGCAGCAGAGTCGGCCGGTCGATCGAGCAGTCGCTGTCGAGAGCGGCACGGGTGGGGCGTCCCTGGCGCTGCTGCGTCGTCGTCTGACCGAGGAAGCCGTGTTGACGGTCTCCTCCCAGACCACCTACGCGGGCAGTGTGCGAGCGGGTCTCGACGCGCTCGGGGCCCAGGACGACGCAGACGAATGGATCTGGCTGCTCCACGACGACAGCCGCCCCAGTGAGGACTGCCTCGAACAGCTCCTCACCGCCCGCGAGGAACACCCCTCCGCGACCATCGTCGGGCCGAAGCTACGGGAGTGGCCTTCTCTCCGGCGGCTGTTGGAGGTCGGGGTGTCCCTGTCCCACACCGGGCGTCGGGAGACCGGCCTCGAGCGAGGCGAGTACGACCAGGGACAGCATGACCAGATCAGCCGCGTGCTCGCGGTCAACACAGCCGGGATGCTTGTCCGTCGCGACGTCCTGGAGCGGCTGGGCTTCGACGATGCCCTCCCGGTCACCGGCACCGACGTCGACTTCGGCTGGCGAGCTGCCCGCGCCGGCTACACCACCGTGGTGGCCCCCGCGGCCGTGGTGTTCCATGCCGAGGCGGCTCATCGCGGGCTGAGAGCCTCCTCGCTGACCCGGCACATCCGCAGGTCCGAGCGGATCGCCGCCTTCTACACGCTGGCCACCAACGTCTCCCTCGCCCGGCTGCCGCTCGTGCTCCTCCGCGTCCTCGTCTTCGGACTACTGCGTGTGGTCGGGCTCCTGCTCATCCGGGCACCCGGAGAGGCATGGGACGAGTTGGTGTCGGTCAGCGCCACGTTGCTCCGGCCGTGGAGGATCGTTCGCGGGCGCCGTCGCCGAAGGCGTACCAATGTCCTCGGCGCCCACCAGGTTGCCTTCCTGCTGCCGCCGTGGTGGCTGCCGCTGCGTGTCGGCTTCGACCACCTGGTGGAGATCCTGCGGACGCTGGTCTCGCTGGTGATCGAGACCCCGGCGCCGACGGAGATCTGGGAGGAGGACGCGGAGCAGACCGAGGCCGACGGCGCCTTCTCCACCCTCCGGGCCATCCTGACCAGTCGGGCCTTCCTCATCGGAACCGCTCTCACCATCGCTGCCCTCGTGGCCGCGCAAGGTCTCCTCACCGGAGTGCCGGTGGGAGGTGCGCTGCCTCCGGCAATCAACGGCCCTTCCCATCTTTGGGCGACGTACGTCGAGAGCTGGCACCCCCTCGGGGTCGGATCGAACGCGCCCGCTGCCCCCTACGTGCTGCCCTTGGCTGCGGCAGCCTTCCTGCTCGGAGGGCACACGGACTGGGTGGTACAGATCCTGCTGCTGATGGCGGTGCCGCTGAGCGCGCTGGGCGCTCTCCGCCTCGCCCGACGCCTGCTCGCCTCCGGCATCCCCGCGATCTGGGCCACGGTCACCTACGCACTGCTCCCCGTCGCGACCGGGTCGGTGCAGCAGGGACGGCTGGGCACGGTGGTCTTCCTCATCGTGTTGCCGCACCTGGTTGCCGTGCTGGTCGACCTGACGACATATCCCGAACGCGACCGACGGCGTCGGGCTGTTTGGCGAGCCGCGCTCTGGCTCGCGCTGGCAGCAGCCTTCGCGCCCGTTGTGCTCGTGCTCGCTGGGGTGGCACTCGTCCTCGTCCTGGCCACCCTGGTGCCGATCGGCGGCCGTCCGGGGCTGCGTGCCGCGCTTCAGGCGGGCTGGTCCCTCGTGATCGCCTTCCTGCTACTGGCGCCCTGGAGTCTCTCCGTGTGGTTCCTCGGCGACCCTCTGTCCTGGTTCACCGAAGCAGGGTGGCAGGTTCCCGGGCTGATCGGGTCCCACGGGTCGTGGGATCTCCTCCTGGGACGGCCCGGATCCGTCGGAGCGGCGCCCGCGTGGCTCTCGGTCGCCGTCGTCGTGGCAGCGATCGGTGCCGTGGTGCGCACCTCCGGCCGCGGCCCGGCCGTCGTGAGCTGGGCGGTGACTCTCTTCGGTCTCACGACCGCAGCCGCGCTGTCCTACCTGCGGGTCGTCCCGCCAGGGGGGAGCCAGCCGCAGCCGATCTGGGTCGGCGTACCGACCGTCCTCGCCTTCGCAGCCCTGATCTTCTCCGGCGCGGTCGCAGGTACCCGGCTGCGGGCTGCCCTCGCCGGACGCTCATTCGGCTGGAGCCAGCCGCTCACGCTGCTGGTAGCGCTGGCGGCGATCGCCGTGCCCTTGGGGACCCTCGGCTGGTGGCTGGTCGTGGGGAGTGGGGGTCCGCTGACCGTCCAGCCGAGCAGCAACGTGCCGGCCTACCTCCTCCAGGCCGGGTCCACCCGCGGTCCTGACGGAACCCTGGAGATCGAGGGCGCCCAGGATCACTTCACCTACACCGTCCTGCGTGGGCACGAGATCGGACTCGGCGACGAGTCGGTCCTCCCGACCGCCTCCACCCAGGAGCAGCTCACCCAGGCGGTGGCCACGCTGATCTCGCGCCCCAGCGTGGCCGCCGCGAGCGCGGTCGCCGGCTACGGAGTGAGGTACGTCTACCTCCCGAACCCCGCCGACACCGCGGTGAGCGCCGCGTTCGACTCCGCCGCGGGTGCCTTCTCCCCGGCCAGCGCGCTGCGCCCGGGCTCGCGAACGTGGGAGCTGGTGCCTACAGCCAGGAACGACGCCCTCGTGGTCACGCCCGATCGCACCCGGCCCTGGTTGGTGGGCGGGCAGCTGATCGGCCTTCTCCTCGCTGTCGTTCTGGCAGCGCCGTCACGGAGACGGGTCAGATGAGTCTCGACGAGCTTCGTCCCCGGACCGGCGCCGCCGGCGTCCTCGGCCTGGTCGTGCTGGCTGCCCTGTCGATGGCGGCATCCGGTTCCGCCGACCCCCGGGAGCTCTCCGCGCCGCCCTCGATCAGTGCAACGGAGGTGCCCATCCAGCACCGCCAGGTGGTCTGCCCCGACTTCGCGTCGGCGGGCACCACCGTGGTCGAAGTCGCGTCGAACGGGTCGGGGAGCGGAACTCTCCGAGCGGGTGTGGACCAGCTGCGGGACCTGCCCTCGGGGAACGGGGTCTTCCAGGTGGAGAACCAGGCGGCCGACGGCGTCCGGGTCACCGGGGACGGTGCCCCCGCCGCCGGCCTGCTGGCCCTGCGACACGACACCAGATCCAGCACGGCCGCCTCGGTCGACTGTGTCGAGCCACAGGCCGAGTGGTGGTTCGCCGGGGGAGGCGCATCGGTCACCCATCGCTCCTTCCTCGTGCTGCGCAACCTCGCCCCGGGTGACGCGACGCTGCGGGTCCGTGTCTTCACCGCACAGGGCGAGGCCCAGCCGTTGGTGGACGGCCAGGTGGTGGTGCCGGGGAACTCAGGCACCCGGATCGACCTGGCGCTGCTCGCCTCGTTCGAGAAGGAGCTCACCATCTCGTTGGTGGCCGAGCGCGGACTCGTCGCGGCCGCCGTGCACGACTCGATCGCTGCAGGCGCATCGCCGGCCGGGGGGGTGAGCTGGCTGAGTGGGCAGTCCGCACCGCAGCGCACGCTGGTCTTCGCCGGTGACTTCAGCGGGGACAAGTCCGACCAGCTCGTGGTCACCAACCCGTCGAGCCAGGACGCGACCGTGTCGGTGGAGGTCGCCGCGGGCAACGGGTGGTTCGCGCCGCAGGCCACTCCGGGAGTCACCGTCGGCGCCGGGCAGGTCACGACCATCGACCTTGCCGGGTCGCTAGCCGGCGGTGTGCGTGCGGTGCGGGTGTCGTCCACCCGGCCCGTGGTGGGCGTCCTGCGCCGTACCACCGGGTCCGACATGTCGGAGTCCGAGCCCCTCCCTGTGCTCGGCTCGGCTTCGGGGGCGGTGGTGCCTGAAGGGAAGGCCGCCCGACTCGTCCTGGTCGGCGGACCTCAGGGCGGACAGGCCCAGGTCAGCTGGAGTGATGCGGCCGGACACGCCGTCGAGAGCCGTCAGATCAGCCTCGGCGCGGGCGAGGCGACGATCCTGCAGCTGTCCGGTGGCGCCCGCCGGGTCGACGTGGCGCCGGCCGGGGGAAGCCTCTTCGCGGTCGTCAGCGTCCGCGGGCCCGGACTGGACACCGTGTCGGTGAGCCCTCTCGTCCTGTCCTTCCGCCAGGCCGTGGTGACTCCCGTCTCGGAGTAGCCGGCATGGGTTCAACCGGGGATCATCCGGGATCAACAGGCGCAGCTGGGGCTCAACTGGGGTCGATGTCCTCCGGCGAGCGGCCCAGCACTTCGGCGATCTGCTCGACGAGGACGGTGTGGACCAGGGCCATCAGATCCTCGGTGGTGTCGCAGCGCAGCTCGATCGGCCGCCGGAACAGGACGATCCGGGTGGGACTGGACCCGGTCGGTGGAACCAGCGTGGCCAGGGGCACGGTGGGGGCGAACCAGTCGTCGGGCAGGACCGGTGCTTCCTCGACGGCGAACTCCACGAACCCGAGCTGGCGGTGCCAGCGGTCGTCGATGCCCTCGACGGCGTCCAGCACGATCTTGTCGAAGGTCTCTCGCGACGTGCGGGAGGCGGGCACTCCCTGGGGGGACAAGGGACCTGGGAGCACCCCGGGTCCGCGGGCGCCGCGGCCGTGCCGGTCGCGTCGCCGGCCGGCACGCTTGGGCACTGGTCGACCGATCACGGAGCGAGCCTAGCGAGCCGGGCTTTCGCGCGCTGTCAGGCGCGTTCGTCGTTCCCGCGAGCCTTACCGGAGCGCGCTCCACAGCGGGGTAGCGTTCGCTTCGTGAGTCCGGTCCGTCGCTGTTCCCGCACCGCCTGCCCCCGGCCGGCGATCGCGACGCTGACCTACGTCTACTCCGACCAGACTGCGGTGCTCGGCCCGTTGGCCACCTATGCCGAACCGCATGCCTACGACCTTTGCGAGGGGCACAGCGAGCGGCTGATGGCGCCGCGGGGGTGGGAGGTCCTCCGGTTGGCTCCCGACCCGGCGGCGGCAGAGCCCACCCACGACGACCTCGAGGCGCTCGCCGATGCCGTGCGTGAGGCGGCCCGGCCGGTTGCGTCCCCGCCCGAGCCCGAGCCGCCCGGCATGCGCGAGGAGACTCGGCGCGGTCACCTGCGCGTGCTGCGCCCCGTCGACGGTTGATCGGTGCCGCACGGACCGGTTCCGGCTCCCGATCAACCGGTGGAGCGCAACGAGTTCGCTGAAGCGGTGCTGGATCTGGTCGAGACCATCCCCTCAGGCCGGGTCACCACCTACGGTGCGATCGCTGATCGGCTGGGACGAGGGGGCCCGCGGCAGGTCGGCACGGTGATGGCCACCATCGGTGGGTCGGTGCCCTGGTGGCGAGTGGTCCGGGCCGACGGAAGCCTCCCCGATCACCTGCGCGACGAGGCGCATCAGGAGCACCTCCGGGAGGGGACCCCGCTGCTTCCCTCAGGCAAGGTTGACCTGCGCCGGGCCTTCGCCCTCCCCGGAAGCTGAGCGGCGGTCGTGGAGCAGGCTCGGGGGACGCCTTGGATGTCGGGGCCATCTGCTGGGATGTCCCTGTGACCCACTACCGCTTCGCCTCTCGTCCGGAGCCGGAGCCGCCGCCGGCTCTGGACGAGTCGCAGCGAGCGGTCGTGGAGCACGACGGCGGGCCCCTGCTCGTGCTGGCCGGCCCCGGCACCGGGAAGACCACGACCCTCGTCGAGAGCGTCGTCGACCTCGTCGACCGACGCGGAGTCGCCCCGTCCTCTGTCCTGGTGCTCACCTTCGGCCGGAAGGCCGCCGAGCAGTTGCGCGACCGGATCTCGGCTCGGCTGGGCCGCACCCTCATCGGTGGGCTCGCCTCGACCTTCCACAGCTTCGCCTACGCGCTGATTCGTGCTCATACGCAGGTCGACCTGTTCTCCGAGCCCCTCCACCTGCTCAGCTCGGCGGAGCGCGATGTCGCCGTGCGTACGCTCCTGGGCGACACCCCTGAGGCGGTCCCTTGGCCGGACGGCTTCGCCCTGGCCCGTGGCACGCGTGGCTTCGCCACCGAGGTCGGTGGCTTCCTCGACCGGGCCCGTGAGCGGGGGGTGGACCCGCATGACCTGGCCGGCCTCGGGTCCGCCCACGACCGGCCGTCCTGGGAGTCCGCAGCGCGCTTCTTCGAGCAGTACCTCGACGTGCTCGACGCGGAGGGCGCACTCGACTACGCCGGTCTGATCGACCGGGCGGGCACCCTGCTCGACGACCCCGAGGTGCTCGCCTCTCTGCGCACCCAGTACACGCACGTCTTCGTCGACGAGTACCAGGACACCGACCCGGGGCAGGTCGCGCTGCTCCGGCGGCTCGCCGGCGACGGCCGGCATCTCGTGGTCGTCGGTGATCCCGACCAGTCGATCTACGGCTTCCGCGGCGCTGACGTCGCGGGGATCCTGCGGTTCCCCGACGAGTTCCGCTCCGCCGCCGGTGCGCCGGCGCCCGTCGTCGCGCTCGGGACCACCCGCCGTTTCGGGCCGGTGCTGCTCGGCGCCTCGCGGCGGCTGGCCGATGGGCTGGGCGTCTCGGGCCCGATTCCGGCGTCGGCGGTCGAGGCCTTCCGGCACCCGGCCTCGGTCGTGGCGGAGGCGGGATCGGTCGAGGTCCGGCTCTACGACAACGATCGGGCCGAGCTCGACCACATCGCCGATCTGCTTCGCCGCGCGCATCTGGAGGACGGCGTCCCCTGGTCGGAGATGGCGGTCCTGGTCCGATCCGGGACCCGGACCATCCCCGCGGCACGGCGAGCCCTAGTGGCCGCCGGGGTGCCGGTCGCGACCGCGAGGGAGGAGTCCTCGCTGGTCACCGAGCCAGCGACGGCGGTGCTCCTCGAGTCGCTTCGTGTCGCGCTGGCGGCGTCCGACGAGCCGGGACTGGCCGCGCGTGCCGTCGGTGTGCTGCTCTCCCCTCTGGGTGGCTCAGATGCGACCGTGGTCCGGTCATTGGGTCGGTCCCTGGTGGCGAGCGAGAGAGTGGCGGCGAAGGAGGAGGCACGCCGGGCGCGGACATCCGAGGAGCTGGTCGGCGCGGCTGTCCTCGATCCGGGAGTGCTTGACGGCTCCGCTGCGGCGGGAGCCGAGGCGGTTCGGGGCCTGGGGACACTGCTCGCCCGGGTGCGCCACGTGGTCGGCGAGGGCGCGACAGCCGAGGAAGCCCTGTGGGAGCTGTGGTCCGGCAGCGCCTGGTCGGCTCGGTTGCGCCGTGCCGCGCTGGACCGCTCGACCGGAGTGACGTCCATCTTGGCCAACCGGGACCTGGACGCGGTGAGCGCGCTCTTCGAGGCCGCCGCCCGCGCCGAGCATCGCCGCGGCCATACCGGGGTGGGCGCCTTCGTCGACAGCCTGGCGGCGCAAGAGCTCCCGGCCGACAGCCTCGCCGAGACGGGCCTGCCGGCCGAGGGGGTGCGGCTGATGACCGCGCACCGATCCAAGGGCCTGGAGTGGCGACTGGTGGTCGTGGCTCACGTCCAGCACGGGGGCTGGCCGGATCTGCGCAGCCGCTCGACGCTGCTGAGAGTCGATGAGCTCGGTGTCGGCGAGCTGCTTCCTCCCCTCGCGCCACGGACGCTTCTCGCCGAGGAGCGTCGCCTCTTCTACGTGGCCTGCACCAGAGCGCGTGAGCGCCTGGTGGTCACCGCGGTCAAGTCCCTGGACGACGACGGCGAGCAGCCCTCCCGCTTCCTCCACGAGCTCGTCGACGACGATCGGCACCAGGAGGTGTCGGGTCGTCCGGCGCGGTCGCTCAGCCTCGACGCCCTGGTGGCCGAGTTGCGGCGTGTCGTCTGCGATCCGGAGGAGCCAGACGATGTCCGCCGTGCCGCAGCGGATCGGCTGGCGCGACTGGCCGTGGAGTCGGTCGCCGGGAGGCCCATCGCCCCGGCGGCCCACCCGGACCGGTGGTGGGGCCTCGCATCACGCACCGTGTCCGGGGAGCCGCTCATCCCGGAGCCGGGACATGCGCGGGTGAGCGCGAGCGACCTGAACGCGATGGTCGTCTGCCCGGCGAAGTGGTTCCTCGAGCGCCACGCCGGGGGCGGTGAGCAGTCCACCACGAGCCAGGAGTTCGGCACCTTGGTGCATGCCATCGCCGAGGCGATCGGACGGGGCGAGGTCGAGGTCGACGACGACCTGATGGTCTTCGTGGATCGGGTCTGGCCCCAGTTTCGGTTCGACACACCCTGGGCGTCGGACCGGGAGCGGACCGAGGCGGAGGAGGCCCTGCGCCGGTTCGCTGCCTGGCACACCGCCGACCGTGGTCGCGAGCTGCTCGGTGTGGAGCGGTCCATCCGCGCCTCGGTGCAGCTGCCCGACGGGAGGTCGGTCGACATCCACGGGTACGCCGACCGGCTCGAGCTCGATCTGGAGGGTCGGGTCGTGACGGTCGACCTGAAGACTTCGAAGGGCGCGCCCAGCGAGAAGGACGCCCAGACGCATCCGCAGCTCGGGCTCTACCAGCTCGCCGTCGACCGAGGGGCCGTCGATGATCTGAGACCCGACGCCCGCTCTGGGGGAGCCGAGCTGATCCAGCTCCGTCAGAACGGCCGGAGCGGCTCGGTCAAGGTCGTCTCCCAGCAGCCCCAGCAGCCCGACGACGAGGGCTGGCTGCCCGTCGAGAGGCAGATCGCGGAGGCGGTCGATGCGCTCTCGCAGGAGCGGTTCTCGGCTACTCCGGGAGAGCACTGCCGGTGGTGCTCCTTCAACAGCTTCTGCCCGGCGAAGACCGAGGGGAGGGTGCTGACATGAGGCTCGACTCGCCGGCCGACCTGCAGCGGCTGATGAAGACGTCCTACGCCCCGACCGACCAGCAGTGGGCAGCGATCACCGAGGGACTCCAGCCCGTGGTGGTGATGGCAGGCGCCGGATCGGGGAAGACCACATTGATGGCGGCCCGGGTCGTCTACCTCGTGGCGACCGGTCTGGTGACGCCGGACGAGATCCTGGGCCTGACCTTTACCAACAAGGCGGCCGGTCAGCTCCGCGAGAAGGTACGCACGGTGCTGGAGGATTCCGGGCTGCTGCCTCGCCCCGGCGAGGCGCACGACGAGACAGCCCTCGGCCCGACCGTCTCGACCTACAACTCCTATGCAGCGGCGTTGGTCCGCGACCATGCGACCCGCATCGGCCGAGAGCCGGACCTGCGGCTGATCACCAGCGCCACGGCGGCCCAGATCGCGGCCCGGGTGACCGCCCGGCATCGCGGCAGCATTGAGCTGCTCTCGGCTACCCGGAGCGCGGTGATAGAGCAGATGCTCCACCTCGACGGACAGTTGAACGAGCATCTGGTCCCGCCCGAGAGCGTGCTCGAGGGCCAGGCCCGATTCCTCGAGGGCTGGTCGCGGGAGCGTCCGGGACGGCGCACCGCGAGCAATCCCGTGGACGTCGCCATCACCACGGCGATGCAACGGGCCGAGCTGCTCGAGCTCGTCGTGGAGTACCGCGAGGCCAAGCGTGAGCTCGGCGTGATCGAGTTCTCCGACCAGATCGCGCTCGCGGCTCGGATCGCCGCTGAGTGTCCCGACGTGGCCCAGGCCGAGCGGGAGCGGTTCCCGGTGGTGCTGCTGGACGAGTTCCAGGACACGTCGGTGGCCCAGGCCCAGTTGCTCGCCCAGCTGTTCTCGCCGGAGGCCGGCGGCCACGGGGTCATGGCGGTCGGCGACCCCAACCAGGCGATCTACGGCTGGCGAGGGGCGTCGGTTTCCAACATCATCCACTTCTCCGACACCTTTCCCCGCTCCGACGGGGAGCACCGCGATCCGCTGCCGCTGTCGGTCAGCATGCGCTCGGACCAGGAGATCCTCGACCTTGCCAACCGGTTGGCCGAGCCCCTGTACGCGGCCACGGTCGGCACGCAGCCGCTTCGCCCCCGCCCCGGCGCGGGGGTCGGACGGGTGGAGGTGGGCCTCTACGAGACCGACGTCGAGGAGGTCCTGGCTCTTCCTCCCCTGGTGCGGTCGGCCTTCGAGCAGGAGGCCGAGGGGTCGTGGCGGGAGATCGGCGTCCTGGCCCGCGACAACAAGATCGCCAATACGGTGTTCGACGCCTTGGTGGCAGCGGACATTCCGGTCGAGATCGTCGGCTTGAAGGGACTCCTCGACCGCCCTGAGGTCAGTGCCGTCGTCGACGTGCTGAGGGTCCTGGAGTCTCCGAGTGCCAACAGTGCCGCGCTCAATCTGCTGAGCGGACCCCGATGGCGCGTCGGTCCGCGTGACCTGCGACTGCTCTCCCGGCGAGCCCGAGAGATCGCCGGCGGCACCCATGGCCGGCGGCGGACCCCGCTCGTCCAGCCGATGCTCGAGGACCAGTTGGACGACCTGGCCGAAGCGACAGACCCGGTAGAGCTTCCCGCACTGCTCGACGCCGTGGACGACCCGGGGGAGCTGCCCTACTCGGCGCAGGCGCGCACCCGGTTCGGGGAGTTCGCCGACGAGTTGCGCTCGTTGCGCCGACACGCCGGCGATCCGGTGGCCGACCTGGCTCGCCGGATCATCACGGTGACCGGCCTCGATGTGGAGCTGGCCGCCGCCGGCTCCGGAGTGCATCGCGACAACCTCGACGCCTTCCTGGCCGTGGTCGGTGAGTTCCGAGCGGTCGAAGGCGCCAGCGACCTGTCCGCCCTGCTTGCCTACCTCGCCGAGGAGAGTGCCTCCGGGCGTGGCCTGGATCAGCGGCCTCCGCGCGAACGCGACGCGGTCCAGCTCCTGACGTCCCATCGCGCCAAGGGGCTGGAGTTCCGGGCCGTCTTCGTGGTCGGCCTGACCGAGTCGGTCTTCCCGGGCACCAGGGCTCCGGCGCTGTGGACCCGGAAGCCGTCCGAGCTGCCGATCCCGCTACGCGGCGACGCCGTAGAGCTTCCCTCCCTGCGTGGGTACGACGCAGCGGCGATCAAGCAGTTCCTCCAGGACGCTCAGGAGCATCACGCGACCGAGGAGCTGCGCCTGGGGTACGTCGCCTTCACCCGCGCGGCCCGGCTGCTGGTGCTGAGTGGTTGCTGGTGGCGCAAGGAGAACGTGCGTCCCAATGGCCCTTCGGAGTTCTTGAGCCTGGCCCGTCGTTTCGTCGTCGGGCTGGGTCGCGAACCTCTCGTGTGGTGGCCCCCGCCCGAGGAGGGGGCCCGGAACCCGAGCACGAGCGCCTCGGTGACCTTCAGCTGGCCGGTCGACGAGGACGCCGCCGAAGCCGAACGCCGCCGCGGTGGCGCCGCGCTCGTCCGAGCCGCCCTCGTCGACCCAGCCCCGGACGTCGCGTGCGAGGACGGCCGGGTCGCGATCTGGGATGCCGAGCTGGCTCGGCTCGTCGAGGAGCAGGAACGGCTGGCCGCGGCCGACGTCGAGGTTCCCTGGCCCGGCTCGCTCAGCGCCACCGCGGTGATGGCCTTCCACCACGAGCCTCAGGAGTTCCTCCTGTCGGTGGTCCGCCCGATGCCCCGGCGGCCCTCGCGCGCGGCACGGTTCGGCACGCGGTTCCACGAATGGGTCGAGCAGCAGCTCGCCCCCCAGGCCTCCCGGCCGCTCCTGGACCTGGCCACCCTGCCTGGACGAGAAGACGCCGACGTTCGCGACGAGGCCGATCTCGAAGACCTCGCATCCAGGTTCCTCGCCTCCCCGTTCGGCCAGCGCGCCGACGGTCGGGTGGAGGTTCCCTTCTCGCTGTCGCTGGGCGGACAGACCATCCACGGGCGGATCGACGCGGTCTTCCCCGACGGCGACGGCTGGCTCGTGGTGGATTGGAAGACCAACCGGTCGCACGATGCAGACCCGATCCAGCTCGCGATCTACCGGGAGGCCTGGGCGGAGGCGCGCGGCATCTCGGCCGACCGGGTCCGGGTCGCCTTCTACTACGTGCGGGACGGATCGCTGGTCGAGCCGGACGACCTGCCGAGTCGGGCCCAGCTCGAGGAGCTCGTGGGCGGGGGCTGATCGCCGACTCGACCCGGACAGGGCAGGATGCATCCGTGGTCACGCTGCTCCTGATGGTCGTCGGGGTCCTTGCCGTCTCCGTGTCTGCTCCTCTTGTCGCGGCGATGACCGTCCCGGCACTCGCGGTTGCCTTCTGGAGGACCGGGATCGCGACCGCGCTGACCGCTCCCGCGGCCTGGCATCGACGTTCGGACTGGGCGGAGGAAGGCGGCTCCACGGCACTCCTGGTCGTGGTGTCCGGTGCCGCGCTCGCGCTCCACTTCGCCACCTGGCTGAGCTCCCTGAGGCTGACCTCGGTGGCCAGCGCCACCGCGATCGGCTCGCTCCAGCTCGTGTGGGTCGTCCTCTGGGAGCGGAGTCGAGGCCACCGCTTCCGGCTCCTGGTGTCGTTGGGTGTGACCGTGGCGCTGATCGGCGTCCTGGTGGTGAGTGGGGTGGATCTGACCACCTCGTCCCGCGCGCTGCTCGGTGACCTCCTCGCGCTCGTCGGGGGACTAGCCGTCAGCGTCTACATGGTGCTGGGTGCTCGCGTCCGGCGCCGGCTGAGCACGGCGTCGTACACCTTCGGCTGCTACGGCACCTGTGCGGGACTGCTCCTGGTCACCTGCCTCGTCGCCGGCCAGCCGCTGGCCGGCTATCCCGCGCAGCAGTGGGCTCTGCTGCTCGCGCTCACCGTGAGCGCGCAACTGCTGGGCCACTCCGTCTTCAACCATCTCCTCGCCACGCAGAGCCCCACGTTGGTGGCGCTCGTGCTGCTGCTGGAGGTGCCCGGGGCGTCGATCATCGCCGCGGCGTTCCTTCGGCAGATCCCGGCGGCGGTCGCGCTGCTCGGGCTGGCACTGATCCTCGGGGGCATGGTGATGGTGATCCGAGGTGGCGGCGCCCAGGTCGAGGCGGTCGTGGAAGACCCGGCTCGGTGAGATTCCCCACCCCCGCACGACCTCCCCGCAGAGCGTCCCGCCGGGTAGGCTCGCCGCCGACGAAGGAAGGTGAACGATGCCCGACGCGCTGCGTGCTCGCCGTTCCTGTATGGCCGTCCCGGGGTCCAACACGCGATTCCTCGAGAAGGCCCAGGGACTGGCATCCGACCAGGTCTTCCTCGACATCGAGGACTCCGTCGCCCCCCTGGCCAAGCCCGGGGCCCGCAAGAACATCGTCGAGGTGCTCAACACCGGGGACTGGGGCAACCGAGTCCGCACCGTCCGGGTCAACGACTGGACCACCCCGTGGACCTACACCGATGTCATCGAGGTCGTGGAAGGGGCTGGGGCCAACCTGGACTGCATCATGCTGCCGAAGGTGCAGACCCCGGAGCAGGTGGTCGCCCTCGACCTGCTCCTGACGCAGATCGAGACCACGATGGGGTACGAGGTCGGGCGGATCGGCATCGAGGCCCAGATCGAGAACGCCCTCGGTCTGATCAACGTCGACGGGATCGCCACCGCGAGCCCGCGGGTCGAGACGATCATCTTCGGCCCCGCCGACTTCATGGCGAGCATCAACATGAAGTCGCTGGTCGTCGGCGAGCAGCCCCCCGGCTACGAGGAGGGCGACGCCTACCACTACATCCTGATGAGGATCCTCATGGCGGCCCGCGCACACGACAAGCAGGCGATCGACGGCCCGTACCTGCAGATCCGCGACACCGAAGGCTTCACCCGGGTGGCCCGACGCTCTGCCGCACTCGGCTTCGATGGGAAGTGGACCCTGCACCCGGATCAGGTCGCGGCCGCCAACGAGGTCTACTCGCCGCTCCAGTCCGACTACGACCACGCCGAGGACATTCTGGACGCCTATGCCTGGTTCACGTCGGAGGCGGGCGGCAAGCTGGGCGCGGCTATGCTCGGCGACGAGATGATCGACGAGGCCTCCCGCAAGATGGCGATGGTCGTTGCGGCCAAGGGCCGGGCGGCGGGGATGTCGCGGACCGGCATCTGGTCGCCGCCGGACGGCTGACCCCGTCGTGGCCTCTTCCCTTGAGACGTCAGCGCCCGAGTCGTCCGGTTCGCGCCGCGTCTACCTGCACATCGGTGTCCCCAAGAGCGGGACGACCTACCTGCAGTGGGTCTTGGCGGAGAACCGTGGCCGACTGCGTAGTCGCGGCTACCTCTACCCGCTGTCGCACCGTGAGGAGATGTTCCACGCCGCGGTGGACGTCCGGGGGACCTACGACGTCTGGGGACTCGACCGGGGGAGGACCGAGGGGACCTGGGCCCGGGTCTGCGACCGCATCCAGCAGTCCGGGATGCACGGGATCATCAGCCACGAAATCCTCTCACCGGCGACCCCGGCTCAGATCGCTGCTGCGACGCAGGCGCTCTCCGGACTGGAGCTGCACGTCGTGCTCACGGCACGGGACCCTGGCCGCCAGGTGAGTGCGGGATGGCAGGAAGGGATCAAGAACGGAGGACACCTCACCTTCGCCGAGTTCGAGACGCGGGTGCTCGAGGGCATCGAGAGTGGCCGTCCGTCGAACTCCTTCTGGCGGGGCCAGGACGTCGTCTCGATCCTGGAGCGGTGGGGCGCGGTGACCACTCCCGACCGGGTCCATGTCGTCACCGCTCCCCCTCATGGAGGGCCGCGACGGGAGCTGTGGGACCGGTTCGCGGGGGCGATGGGCCTCGACCCACTCGCCTACGACCCGGAGACGTCGAAGTCGGGCAACGAGTCCCTCGGCGCGGCGCAGGTCGCTCTCCTCCGGGAGGTCAACGAGAGCCTGGACGGCGCTATCCCTCAACCTCTGTACGCCCACGTGGTGAAGCGCCTGTTCGCTCAGCGGATCCTGCGCGCCTATCCGTCGCGGCGGCTGACCTCCCCCCGGTCCATGTTCCCGCCGCTTCTGGAGCTGTCGCAGCAGTGGGCGACACAGATCGAGCGCGCCGGCTACTCGGTGCATGGCGATTTGGCCGACCTGACGCCGATCGAGTCGGATCCCGACACACTCCACCCCGACGACGTCCTCGTGGAGGAGAAGTACGACATCGCCCGGGGGGCCATCGCGGATCTCCTGGTCGAGCTGTCGCGCCGTCACCAGGGATCACCCGACGGCGGTCAGCGCCGTACCACGCGCCTCCGGCGCTTCGCCTCACGAGCCTTGCGCGGGCTCCCCCGCCACTAGACGCGCAACCGACCCGGAAGGACGACCATGCCACGTCTGTGCGAGACCGAAGGTCTGACCGACATTCAGGTGGAGATCTTGAGGACGGTGAGGGCCTTCGTCGACGACAAGATCATCCCGTCCGCCCAGCGCCTCGAACACGCCGACGAGTATCCGACGGCCATCGTTGAGGGGTTGACCGAACTCGGCCTGTTCGGGCTCACCATCCCCGAGGAGTACGGCGGCCTCGGGGAGTCCCTGCTCACCTACGCGCTCGCCGTGGAGGAGATCGCGCGCGGGTGGATGAGCGTCTCAGGGATCGTCAACACCCACTTCATCGTGGCCCACATGATCATGCAGCACGGCACGGAGGAGCAGAAGCGGCACTTCCTGCCGCGGATGGCGACCGGAGAGGTCCGGGGAGCATTCTCCATGTCCGAGCCGGGCTGCGGCTCCGATGTCTCGGCGATCAAGGCGAAGGCGGAGCGGACCGACGGCGGGTATGTGCTCAACGGCCAGAAGATGTGGCTGACCAACGGCGGGAGCTCAACCTTGGTGGCGGTCCTGGTCAAGACCGACCAGGGGGCCGAGTCGGTCTACCGGAACATGTCGACCTTCCTGATCGAGAAGCCCGCGGGATTCGGCGAGGTTCTCCCTGGGCTGACCATCCCGGGGAAGATCGACAAGATGGGGTACAAGGGCGTCGACACGACGGAGCTCGTCATGGACGGTTTCCAGATCGGTGCCGACCAGGTCCTCGGCGAAGAGCCTGGCCGTGGCTTTTACCAGATGATGGACGGCGTGGAGGTGGGCCGGGTCAACGTGGCCGCGCGTGGGTGCGGAGTGGCGCTCCGCGCCTTCGAGTTGGCGGTTGGCTACGCTCAGCAGCGTGAAACCTTCGGCAAGAAGATCGCCGAGCACCAAGCGGTGCTCTTCCGGCTTGCCGAGATGGGCACCAAGATCGAGGCCGCACACCAGATGATGGTCCGTGCCGCACGCCGGAAGGACTCGGGCGAGCGCAACGACCTCGAGGCGGGAATGGCGAAGTACCTCGCCTCCGAGTACTGCGCGCAGGTCGTCGAAGACTCCTTCCGGATCCACGGAGGCTACGGGTACTCCAAGGAGTACGAGATCGAGCGGCTCTACCGCGAGGCGCCGATGCTGCTGATCGGTGAGGGCACCGCCGACATCCAGCGGATGATCATCGGTCGACGGCTGCTCGAGGACTACAAGCTCTCCTGACCCGCCCGCGTGAACGAGCTGCTCCGAAGGGGGGTGCTGTGGCCAGCAAGGTCTTCCTGCACGTCGGTCTGATGAAGACCGGGACGTCGCTGCTCCAGGCGAACCTCTTTGCCAACCGCGACGCGCTCGCCACCCGAGGGGTTCTCATTCCCGGTGAGTCCTGGAGCGACCAGGTGTTCGCCGCCACCGACGTACTGGACCGCAAGAACGCCTCGCGCGGTATCCGTCGAGGGGCGTGGGACACCCTGGTCGAAGAGATCGCGGCGTGGCCGGGAGCTGCCGTGATCTCCATGGAGTTCTTTGGACCTGCGGGCCCTCGGAAAGTCGCAAAGGTCCTCGCCTCCTTCCCCGGCGTGGACGTCGAGGTAGTGGTCACGGCCCGTGACCTCAATTCGACGTTGCCGTCGATGTGGCAGGAGACGCTCAAGAACTCCCGTCACTGGTCCTGGCCGGAGTACCTCGACGGTGTGCGCGACGGGGTCGGCCCCGGTGAGCTCTTCTGGCGACAGCAGGACCTTGCGCAAGTAGTGACCACCTGGTCCGAGGGGGGCGCTGCCGTCACCCTCGTGACGGTGCCGCCTCGCGGGGCCCAGCCTGATCTGCTCTGGCACCGCTTCTGTGAGGCGCTCGCGATCGACCCGGTAGGCCTGGTGACGCAGCCATCCGCCAACGCCTCGCTCGGCCTGGAGTCCTCGCTCGCACTGCAGCGACTCAATGCCGCCCTCGCGGAGCGGGAGCTTCCCCCCTCCGACTTCTCACGGCTGGTCAAACACGGGCTGGCCAAGTCGGTGATGGCTGAGCGCGCCGGGCGAGAGAGCCGGCTGGGTCTGAGCGTCCCGTCCTGGCTGGAGGCCCGGTGGGAGCAGATCCGGGCCCTCTTGGTGGAGCGGGAGGTGCGGGTGGTGGGCGATCTCAGCGATCTCGTGCCGCGTGACGTTCCCGGCGTGGGTGTGGACGACATCGACGACGCCGCGGTGCTGGACGCCGCAGTCGATGCGCTGGCAGGCGCTCTCCTGAGCCGCCGGAAGAAGGATGATCGGCCCGAACCGCCGCGGACGCGGCGGATTGGGCTCGGAAGGGGACGGCGATGAGGGCGCCAGGCCGCAGGGGTGACGAGGCGCGGCGGGGTGAGCCACGCCAACGGTCGGCCGCTTCGCGCCCATTCACCAAGCGGCCTCGCACTTCGGGTGAGCCCACCGTCGCGGTGATGACCATGGCCCGCGACGAAGGCGCGGGGCTCAGGCGCTGGGTCGACTTCTACGGCCGCCAGGTTGGCAACGAGAATCTGCTCGTCTTCGACGACGGGAGCACCGACGGATCGACGGAGGGACTGCCCTGCACCGTCCACCGCCTGCCTGCGGTGCCTGCCGACGTTGGGTTCGAGTTTGCCCGCATGGGCCTCGCCAGTGGTGTTTCGGCCGGGTTGCTGTGGGTCTACGACTTCGTCGTCTTCGTCGATGTCGACGAGTTCCTCATCGCCGATCCCGACAAGTACTCCGACCTCAAGGCGTTCCTCGCCGACCGGCGCGACGCCACGGTGATCGCCCCGATGGCGCTGAACCTGGTGCATCATGTCGGGGTCGAGCCGACCCTCGACCCGGCCCTGCCTCTTCTTGCGCAGCGGCGGTTCGCCAAGTTCATCCCGCTCATGTGCAAGCCGTCGATCAAGTCGGTGCCGGCCGCCTGGGTCGACGCCTCCCACGGGATCGAGGCGCCCTTCGATGTCGATCCGGACCTGTTCATGATCCACCTGAAGTTCGCCGACCGGGATGCCCTCATCGAGGCCGGCGATCGGCGAAAGGCGATGGTCGAGCACGACGGCAGGGCAGCCAAGTCCAGCTGGTCGCTGGGTGGCGAGCCGTTGGCGGGGATGCTCGAGGAGTTCGTTGCGGGCGTCGACCCCGACTCGGTGGCCGAGTTCTCCGCCGATGCTGTTCGCCTGGACGAGGTCGTGCACGAGGAGGAGGGCGGTGTGTTCCGAACGTTGCGGCAGGGCCAGGTGCTGGCGATGAAGCAGCGCAGACTGTGGCGCGTTCCGACCCGGCTTCACGGGCTGGTGTGACGTATCTTGCGCGTTTCGCAGGGCGCCGAGGTGCCCGCAGAGGTCGGTTAGGGTAGCCGCGTGACTCCACCCCGGCGCACCCTCTTCCTGCACATCGGAACCCGCAAGTCCGGGACCTCCTACTTGCAGAACTCGCTGCGCGCGTCGGTAGAGCCGCTCCGCGCACAGGGCCTGGGGACTCCCTTCGTCGGCTGGCGAGACCACTTCCGGTCGCTGCTTGTCCCGGTGCGCGACCTGGATGATCCTGCCGCGGCGAAGGGCAGCGGCGCCGAGGTGCTCGAGGCCGCCGTTAGTCGTTGCCGCTCGATGGGCGAGCCGCGGCTCCTGGCGTCCTTCGAGGACCTGGCCGAGCTTGACGCCGACCGCATCGCACTCCTCGCCGAAGCGTTCGACGAGTTCGACGTCCAGATCATCCTCACCGCGCGACACTGGGGCTCGGCGATGCCGTCGGAGTGGCAGCAGTGCATCAAGGAGCGGCTGACCGTCACCTTCGCCGACTACGTCGCGGAGATCCGCAGCGGCGAGGGGCCCGACGCCGACCGCTTCCTTCGCCGGCAGGACGTTGCGGCGATGCTCGAGCGATGGGGGGCTGCGTTCGGCGTCGACAACGTCCATCTCATTCCGCTCCCGGCCAAGGTGGTGGACCGCGGGCTGCTGCCACGGCTCTTCTGTGGCCTGGTCGGTGTCGACGCAGAGTCTCTTGTCGAGCCGGACATGCTGATCAACCAGTCGCTCGGCTACGACTCTGCCGAGGTGTTGCGCCGCGTCAACCTGGCACTCGGCGATCGGCTTCCCGGCTTCATGAACGAGTACCGCATCGCCGTGCGCAGCGTACTGAGGGGCCCCCTCATGAAGGAGAAGGGTTCCTCGCCCGCGGTGCCGACCCAGGACCGAGCGTGGTGCGAGCAGGCGTCGGTTGCGGTGGTCGACCGGATCAAGGCCTCCGGCTGGGACGTCGTGGGTGACCTCGACGACCTGGTGGCCGACGACTGGTCCTTCGCCTCGGGCGCGGAGGCGCCGGACGATGCCGCCGTTGCCCGGATCGCAACGAGTGCGCTCGCCGATGTCACCGTCACCGTGATGGAGCAGCGGAAGGCCACCAGGGCCACCAAGAAGCCCACCGGCTCGCCGGCCGGGCGCGGGAGCGTGTCCATGCCCCGTCGGCTGCTTACCCGGCTCCGCACGTCGCCACGGCGGCCGGGTCGGGTCAAGAGCACGCTCCCCGACCGGTCCAGCTACGGCTACGTCTTCGTGGTCACCTACGGGCGCTCCGGTTCCACACTCGTTCAGGGGCTGGTGAACTCGCTGCCGCGCACGCTGATGCGCGGGGAGAACAACCTCTACGTCTATCCACTCTTCGAGGCTTCGGTGCTGGCGACCGAGTTCCGGGACAAGCACGAGAACCACGGCATCCGCAAGGAGACGTCGGCGTTCTACGGGCTCGGCGGGATCGATGAGCAGGCCTTCGCCGCGGCGGCCCGTGACCTGGTCACGAGTCAGCTGCTGGGTGAGGAGGCCGGGTCGTCGGTCGACACGATCGGCTTCAAGGAGGTGCTCTGGCACCGTGTCCCCGCGGGGCAGACCGCAGCCTTCTTCGAGTTCATGGACCGAGCCTTCCCTGACGCGAAGTATGTCCTCAACGGTCGGTCCCACGATGACGTGGTGGGCTCGGGCTTCTGGCAGACGGGCACCGAGGACGACGCTCGCGCCGCCATCTCCCGTGTCGAGGAGATCCAGGCCTTCTTGCGCGAGTCGAGACCGGAACGCTGCTTCGACACCGTCTACGAGACTCTGACCGGGGGCGAGGGGCCGGCTCGAGACGACATGCTTCGGGAACTGGCGACGTTCGTCACCGGCGCGTGCGACGAAGCGCTGCTCCAGAAGCTGCAGGCCACGCTCACCGTCGGTCATGGTCCCAACCCCTTCGGCGCGAGTCGGGGTCGGGACGTCGGCGGGCAGAGGGATTCCTCGCCCGGCGGGTGACGGTCGCGCGGCGGGGAGGACGTCGCTCCCGGTGCGCCGACAACCAGACTCAGGACACCAGTTCGAAAGGTACGGAGACGCCATGCAGTTCGGTCGAAGCTACGAGGAGTTCGAGGTCGGAGCCACCTACAAGCACTGGCCCGGCAAGACGGTGACCGAGTACGACGACCACCTGTTCTGTCTGCTCACCATGAACCATCACCCGCTACACATGGACAGTAACTATGCGGAGAACACCACCCAGTTCGGTCGCAACGTCGTCGTCGGCAACTACATCTACTCGCTGCTCCTCGGCATGAGCGTCCCCGATGTCTCGGGCAAGGCGATCGCGAATCTGGAGATCGAGTCGCTGCGCCATGTGGCCCCCACCTTCCATGGCGACACGATCTACGGCGAGACCACCGTGCTGGACAAGTGGGAGTCGACTTCGAAGGACGACCGAGGCGTCGTCTACGTGGAGACCAAGGGCTACAAGCAGGACGGCACGGTGGTGTGCATCTTCCGGCGCAAGGTGATGGTGCCGAAGAACAACTACCTCGAGGCGCGTGGGGGAGAGCAACCGGGCCGACCGGAGCCGCCGGCAGATCCGGAGTCGGCCGCAGGGTCCTGATCGCCGTCCGGATCGGGACGATCGCCGCTTGACCTGCCGTAATGGTCCGGCCACAGTCTTGGCATGTCCTTGACCGCCACCTGCCCCCGGTGTGGTGAGCCGGCGGTGGCGCGGGCGGATCGGTGGCAGTGCTGGGTGCATGGGGAGGTCGCGCCGCTGTGGTCCCCGGAGAGCCCCGACTACGGAACGCTGATCGAGCACCTCGAACGGGCCGGCAACCTGCCCACGTGGCTGCCGTGGCCGCTGGGGGACGGTGGCGCGGTCAGCGACTTCGGCAGTGTGGAGGGTCCGAGCGCGACCTTCGCCACCAGCACGTTCATGTCCGACGTGGAGGGCCTCGTCGAGATCACCGTCCTCACTGAGGAGCCGGGCGTGGGGATCGGTGCTCGGTGCGCAGGAGTCGCCGACTGGCAACCCAGCCCGGATGTGCGTCTGCAGCCTCGAGCGGCGACGTTGCGCATCGACGGACACCCGATCTCCTTGTGGCCGGTATCGACGGCGCCGCTTCCTGATGCGCTCCCGGACGAGGCCTCGGCGCCGGAGGCGATCCTCGACCGGTCCGCGTTCGTCGGCGAGGCGGAGGGGCGCTGGCTATGGGTCGTGCTGCGACCGGCCTCCGCGGCCCTGCTCCTGCTCGATGACTGGTCTCTGGAGGACCTGGGCTCGCTCGGCACCTCGCTCCTCGACCTGCCGTTCCGTGCCGCCCCGCGCGGTTGGTGAGAGCGGTCGGTCGGTCTTGGGGGTCGTCGACCCTTAGGCTTGCGCCCGATGCGCATCGACCTGCACACCCACACGCTTCGGTCGGACGGCACCCTGACGCCGACCGGGCTGCTGGAGCATGCCGCCGAGGTCGGCCTGGACGTGGTCGCGATCACCGACCACGACAATGCCGACGGGTGGGACGAAGCCGTACAGGCCGCCAGATCCACCGGGGTCCGGCTGATCCGGGGCATGGAGATCAGCTGTCGTCATCAGGGGCGGCCGGTGCATCTGCTCGGCTATCTGATGGACCCGACCCTCCCCGAGCTGGACGAGGAGCTGCATGCCCTCGTGGAGGGACGCGAGCGCAGGCTGCCCAGGATGATCGAGAGGCTGAACGCCGTCGGGGTGGAGATCACCGAGGCAGACGTGCGAGCGGTGGCCAGCACCGCCCGGGCGATCGGTCGCCCTCACGTCGCGGACGCCCTGGTGCGCCGAGGAGTGGTCACCGACCGCGGCGAGGCGTTCGCCACGCTGCTCGGACCAGGAGGCCCCGGATACGTCGAGCGCCGTGCCGCGGACCTGCAGACGATGATCGACATGGTCACCCGGGCCGGAGGGGTCTCGGTGATCGCTCATCCCTGGGCACGACGCCAGGGACGCACGCGCTGGACGACGGCGGACTTCGAGCGTTTCGCTCGGTGGGGGCTCGCCGGGGTCGAGGTCGACCACCAGGACCACGATGCTGGCGCGCGCGAGGAGCTGCGCGCCATCACCGGTGACCTCGGCCTGGTCGCCACCGGGTCGAGCGACTTCCACGGAGAGGGCAAGGTCGCCCACGACCTGGGGTGCAACACCACGGATCCGGAAGAGCTGGAGCGGCTTCTCGGCCTTGCCGCGCAAGCGGCCGCGGCGAGCGGACGACAGGTGCCGGAGGTGGTGGGACGGTGACCGACCTGCTGCCTTGGACCCTGTTCGTGTCTGTCTTCGTCACCTTGTTCGTGATCATGGACCCGGTCGGCACCGTGCCGATCTTCCTGTCCCTGACGAGAGGTCGTTCCCCTCGGACGATGCGTCGCGCCGCATGGCAGGCCGTGGCCGTGTCCTTCTTCGTGATCAGCGTCTTCGCCTTCTTCGGCCAGCAGATCCTGAACTATCTGGGCATCTCTTTGGCGGCGCTCCAGGGCGCCGGCGGCCTCCTGCTCCTGTTGGTCGCGCTGGAGCTGTTGACCGGCAAGGAGCAGATGCCGACGGCCAGCGACGACGTCAATGTCGCCCTGGTGCCACTGGGCACCCCGCTGCTGGCCGGTCCCGGTGCGATCGTCGCAACGATGGTCTTCTCTCGCGGGGTGCATCACTGGCCGCAGTTCTTCGCCGTCGCACTGGGTGTCATTGCGGTGCACGTGGTGCTGCTGCTGGTGATGATGTTCGCCGTGCCGATCCTGCGGGTCATCCGGGAGAGCGGGGTCACCTTGGTCACCAGGATCGCGGGGCTGTTGCTCTCTGCGATCGCCGTCCAGTTGATCGCGGACTCGGTGCGGGCATTCGTCGCGGGGCACGGCTGAGTGACGCTTCCCGGGATGCCGCGCCGCCTGTACTCGGCATCGCCGAGCCGGCTGACGACGTACCAGGACTGTCCGCGCCGCTATCGCATGCAGTACCTGGATCGGCCGCGCCCTCCGGCGGGACCCCCGTGGGCGCACCACTCCCTCGGCTCCTCCGTGCACGCCGCCTTGCTCGACTGGTGGGACCTGCCGCCTGAGCGCCGCACTCCCGAGTCCGGAGGAGCGCTCCTGGAGGAGAGGTGGATCGACCAGGGGTTCCGCGACCAGACGCAGTCCACAGCCAAGCGCGCGCGTGCGCGCGCCCACGTCGAGGCGTACTTGGCCGATGTCGACCCCGGCCGTGAGCCGATCGGTCGCGAGCGGACGGTGGCGGTCCGCACCGAGCACGCTGCGCTGAACGGACGGGTGGACCGGATCGACGAGAGCGGCGATGGCCTTGTGGTGGTCGACTACAAGACCGGCCGGACCCCACCAGGGCCCGACGACGCCCGGAGCTCGGTGGCACTGGCTGTCTACGCTGCCGGGTGCGAGACCGTGTTCCATCGCCGTTGCCTCCGGGTGGAGCTCCATCACCTGCCGACCGGGAGCGTGGCCGTCTGGGAGTCACCGCCGGAGTGGATCGGACGTCACTTGGGGCGGGTCGACTCGCTGTGCACCGAGCTTCAGGCCGCCGACGACACGTTCCGGTCGGGGATCTCTGCTCAGGATTCAGACGAGCTCTTCCCGGCAAACGTCGGGCCGCTGTGCGGGTGGTGCGACTTCCGGGAGTCCTGCGTCGAGGGGATGGCCGTACCCCGGCAGCCCTCCTGGGCCGGGGTCGAGGAGAGGGACGGCTGAGCCGACGTCAGCGGCGCCCGATGCTCTGCAGCCGGTTGCTGAGGCTGGGCGGGACAATGCGGGCCAGGACGGCGACGACCTTGTAGCGCTTGCCGGGGATGCTTGTCGTGCGTCCCTGGTCGTAGTCGGCGAGCGCGTCCCTCACCAGGCGCTCGGCGTCGAGCCACATCCAGCGGGGTGCCGAGGCGCGCTTGACCCCCATCCGCTGGTGCATCTCGGTGCGAGTGAACCCGGGCATCAGGGTCATCACCCGAACTCCCTCACCGCGATAGGTGTGGTCCGCCCACTGGCCGAACGCGTTCACGTAGGACTTGGCGGCGCCGTACGTGCCCCGGGGGATGAGGGCCGCGACGCTCGAGACGTTGATGATCCCGCCGGCCTTCCGCTCCACCATCCCGCCGAGTGCGGCATGGGAGAGCCGCATGACGGCGGTGACCAGGACGTCGAGCATGGCCTGCTCGTCGTCGACGGGGTTGTCGAGGAACCGGTGCTTGAGACCGAATCCGGCGTTGTTCACCAGCAGGGTGACCGGTGGACTTGGCTCGGCGAGCCGGGCCGCGACTCGATCGACATCCGCCCGGACCGACAGATCTGCGGTGATCACCTCGGTCCGGACGCCGTGCTCCTGCTGGAGGTCCTTCGCCGTCTGCTCCAGCCGCTCGGCGTCGCGGGCCACCAGCACGATGTCGTAGCCGGAGGAGGCAAGCTGCTCGGCAAACTCACGGCCGATGCCGGAGGTCGCGCCGGTGACGAGTGCAAGGGGAGCGGGCATGTGGGCACTATGACATGTGCTGCCTGAGGCTGCGTCCAGCCCTCGGGCACAATGGCGACGATGACAAAGATGACTAGGACAGTCGCCGTCGCCAACCAGAAGGGCGGGGTCGCGAAGACCACCACCGTCGCATCCTTGGGTGTGGCGCTCGCAGAGCTGGGTCAGTCGGTCCTCGTCGTCGACCTCGACCCCCAGGCATGTCTGACGTTCTCCTTGGGAGTCGACCCCGAGGACCTCGACAGGTCGGTTCATGAGGTGCTGACCCAGGGCCTTGCTGCGTCTGACGCCGTGGTCCCTGCTGTCGGAGGGATCGACCTGCTGCCGGCGACGATCGACCTTGCTCGCAGCGAGGCGGAGTTGCTGACGCGGACTGGCCGTGAGTTCGTGGTGCGGGTGGCCCTCGAGGAGCTCACCGGGTACGACTGGGTGCTGCTCGACTGCCCGCCGTCACTGGGAGTGCTGACGGTGGCGGCGCTCACCGCCGCGAGCGACGTGCTGATCCCGCTGCAGTGCGAAACGCTGTCGCATCGCGGGGTTGGTCAGCTCCTGGACACCGTGCACGACGTACGGCGCTACACCAACCGGGAGCTGCGGGTGCTCGGCGTCCTCCCGACCCTCTTCGACTCGCGCACCAAGCATGCTCACGCCGTGCTCAACGACATCTCGTCGACCTACGGTGTCGACGTGATAGGACCCCCGATCCCGAAGAGCATCCGCTTTGCCGAAGCGCCCGCCGACGGACGGACGCTCCTGCAGACCCATGGCTCCCACCGGGGCGCGATTGCCTATCGGGAGGTAGC
This sequence comes from uncultured Actinomycetota bacterium, assembly GCA_963824105.1. Classification (GTDB taxonomy): domain Bacteria; phylum Actinomycetota; class Actinomycetes; order Propionibacteriales; family Nocardioidaceae; genus CAWDVB01. The sequence continues at coordinate 303,599 of CAWGNN010000006.1, read as the reverse complement.
CCGGTCCCTCGTGACAGGTCCGGGCGGTCCAGCGCGCCAGGCGTGAGCGCTCGACGTCACTCCGACGGGGATTGGGCGGTCTGCCCGCTGCGGGTGCGCCTGCGCTTGCGACGTGGGCGCTGCCCGTCGCCTGCGCCTTCGGCGCTGGAGCCTGCCGCGACCGTGTCGGCGGCCTTCGGTGTGCCGCCACCCGGGCCGCCGCCCGTGCTGCCGCTCTGGCCGCCGGCCGCACCGCTTCGGGTCCGCTGGCGCTGCCGGGTACCACCGCTCTTGGAGGCGCCCTTGGAGCCATCTGTCCCGCCTGTCCCCGCGGTCATTGCCGCCCTCACGAGGCTTGCGAGGAGCAGCGTCGACCAGCCGACCCTTGACTCCGTGCGGGATGCCCTGGTCGTGGAGGAAGTGCTCTGAGGTGGAGTACGTCTCGGCGAGCTCGTCGAACGGCAGGCCGAGCGCCTTGTTGATGACCTTCCACCGGGTCACGTGGGGCCAGTCGACGAACGTGATCGCCGTGCCGGTGGCGCCGGCACGACCGGTCCGCCCGATGCGGTGCACATAGATCGACTCGTCCTCGGGACAGGTGTAGTTGACCACATGGGTCACGTCTGCGACGTCGATGCCACGGGCGGCGACGTCGGTGGCGACCAGGACCCGGATCGCGCCCTCGCGGAAGCGCTTGAGCGCCTTCTCCCTCGCCGTCTGCGCCATATCCCCATGCAGCGGACTGGCCGGGAAGCCGCGGTCTGCCAGCTCGTCGGCGACACGCTGCGCCTGCCGCTTGGTCCGGGTGAAGACAATCGTCCGTCCCGAGTCCTCCGCCTGCAGCAGCAGGCCGATCATCTCCTCCTTGTCCAGGTCGTGCACCTGGTAGATGAACTGGGCGGTCGCCGGAACCGTCTGCTGGTCGTGGCTGGACTCGGCTCGGATGTTGACCGGGTGTCGCATGTGGGTGCGCGCCAGGGAGATGATCGCGGCCGGCATCGTGGCCGAGAAGAGCATGGTCTGGCGCATCTCGGGGGTCTTGGCGAGCAGCTTCTCCACGTCCGGGAGGAAGCCCAGGTCGAGCATCTCGTCGGCCTCGTCGAGGACGAGCACCTTCACGTGGGTGAGGTCCAGGGCCCGGCGGTTCATCAGGTCGATGAGCCGGCCCGGTGTGCCGACGACGACGTCGACGCCTGAGGCCAGCATGTCGAGCTGGCCGTCGTAGGGCACACCGCCGTACACGGTGAGGATGCGATTCCCTCGCCCCTTGGCGGCGACCTTCAGGTCGCCGGTCACCTGAAGCGCGAGCTCCCGGGTGGGAGCCACCACCAGGGCTTGCGGCTTCCCGGGAGCAGCCAGGTCGGCGAAGTCGGGATCTCGCGGCGCAAGGGTGCGCTGGAGGATCGGGATGCCGAAGGCGAGGGTCTTGCCGGTGCCGGTGCGGGCCTGGCCGATCAGATCGGTGCCCAGGAGCGCGACGGGGAGAGCCATCTCCTGGATCGGGAACGGATTGATGATGCCGACGGCTTCGAGCGCATCGGCGATCTCGGGGAGTACCCCGAGGTCTCGGAAGGTGGTCAGGATCTTGCCTGTCTCTGTGGATCTTCGGCCCGAGCCGGCCGGTAGATATCGGCGATCAGCACCGGCCGGATCCGCTGGGGACCAGCCGCGGCGCGGTGCGCCATCGGGCCCTTCTGTACAAGAGTCTATCGGTAGGCTGCCCTTATGCCCGACTCCTCGGCCGTGTCCGGCCCGGCGAACGCCCCAGCCGACCTCCCGGTCGATCTCCCAGCCGACCTCCCGGCCGACCTCCCTGGGGATGAATCCACGTCCGGCCCATTTGCCGACCCGGTGTACCTAGCAGCGGTCGTCGATCTGTTGGCGGCGATCGCCTATGGCGAGCTGTCGGCGTTCGAGCGCTTGGCCGAGGACGCCAAGCTTGCCCCCACCCTGCTGGACCGTGCCGAGCTTGCCGGGATGGCGGCCAACGAGATCGGGCACTATCGCCGGCTGGCGGACCGTCTCGTCGGGCTCGAGGTGGACCCGATCGAGGCGATGCTGCCGTTCGTCACGGCGTTCGAGGAGTTCCACGCCCGCACGGCTCCGGCCGACTGGCTCGAAGGCCTGGTGAAGGCCTACGTCGGCGACGGGATGGCCGCGGACTTCTACCGCGAGATCGCGGCGTTCCTGGACAACGACAGCCGCACCCTGATCATCGAGAGCATGGACGACACCGGCCAGGCGGACTTCGCGGTCGACCGGGTGGTCCGGGCGATCGAGGCCGACCCGCGGATCGGCGGCCGCTTGGCCCTCTGGGGCCGCCGGCTGATGGGCGAGGCCCTGTCCCAGGCGCAGCGGGTCGCGGCGGAACGGGACGCCTTGGCGTCGCTGCTCGCCGGCGGCGTCGAAGTGCCCGGGCTCGACCTGGCTGCCATCGGCCGGCTCTTCATCCGGCTCACCGAGAACCACATCCGGCGCATGGAGCGGCTGGGACTGGCGTCCTGACTCTCCCTCCCCAGCAGGGGAAGGACCGCCGGTGGAGGAGCGGGCTAGGAGCGGAACCCGACCTGTCCGGCCGTCGGGGAGCCGATCTCGACGTAGGCCACCTTGTCGCTTGCCACCATGACCTTGCGGCCCTTGGAGTCCACCAGCGTCAGGGCGGGCCCCGATGTCAACGCTGAGACCACGGCCTGCTCCACGTCATCGCTAGCCATCTCGACATCGACGACGACCTCGCGGGAGACGTTCTGCATCCCGATCTTGACCTCCACGGTCACTCCGTTCACTCAGGTCTGTTCCAGCGGGAAACCCCGGATGCCTCGCCAGGCGAGGCTCGCCACGAGCCTAGCCGCATCCTTCTGCGGGATCGGACGTCCCTCGGCCAGCCACGCCCGGGCGCTGACCTGAGCCATGCCGACCAGGGAGACCGCGACGATGCGCGCCTCCGGGTCGCTGAGGTTGGTGTCCTCGCGGATCACCTTGGCGATCTCGTCGGCACAGACGTCGGTGACCCGGTCGACCTGGGCGCGGACCTGCGGCTCGCTGGTCAGGTCGGACTCGAAAACGAGCCGGAAGGCACCGTCGGGGGCGACGACGTAGTCGAAGAAGGCGTCCATCGTGGCCTGCACCCGCAGCTTGTTGTCATGCGTGGAGGCAAGCGCGTCGTGGGTCGCGGAGATCACGGTGCCGGCGGCCTGCTCCAGCAGCGCCAGGTAGAGATCGAGCTTGCCGGGGAAGTGCTGGTACAGCACCGGCTTGGAGACTCCGGCCCGTTCGGCGATGTCGTCCATGGCCGCTGCGTGATAGCCCTGGGCGACGAAGACTTCGAGCGCCGAGGCCAGCAACTGGGCCCGCCGCGCTGGACGGGGGAGACGGGTGCCTCGCGGCCTGTCCTGCATCTCCGATGGCATCATCGCTCCGCTTCGGCATCGCTCGTGGTGGCGTGATCCTACCGTTGAGTAGCCCGCTGTACTTCTTTACTCGGGGAGGGACGAGTGGGACTTCCCCACATATCGGACATCGTGCTACCTTGAGGACATCGGTCGAGGGGTCGGCCGTACAAACAAGTGGGTGGGGACCTGTGGGGGGTTCGAGCCGCTGACGCACCACCGGGCTGGTTACTGCAGTCTGGAAAGCGTCCGGCCAATGCCATGAGGGCTCCACCCGGAATGGGGTGGATTCAAATGACTTTGCGCATCTTCAGTACGCGCAAGGGGGATCGGATTCGGCGTTCTATCGCCGCAGTGCTCGCGTCGACCGGCGTCGTGGCCCTGGCAGCCGGCTCCCTTATCGGAATGACCGCGACTTCGGCGAACGCCGTCACGGCGGACTACGCCACGGTAACGGGTTACCAAGCCTTCTCGTCCGACGCCAACCACGCGGACTACTGGGGCGACAACTGCACCAAGATCGACAGCGGAAACCTCGGCAACTCCTATGTGCTGCCGGCGGGGACATACACGAAGGTGATCGTGAAGGCAGCCAGCAAGAACGTCGGCGACCACTCGAACACCATCTTTGCTGCGCCTCCCACAGCCGGCCAGACCGTGTGGGCCGACACCAACGGTGACGGCGTGTACAACCCGGGCGGCAAGGGTGGCGACAAGGCGATCTCGCACATCATCTTCTGCACCGGCCAGTCGTCGAGCAGCAGTTCCAGTTCGTCCAGCGAGTCGAGCACCAGTTCTAGTTCGTCGAGCGAGTCGAGCACCAGTTCCAGCTCGTCCAGCGAGTCCAGCTCGTCCAGCGAGTCCAGCTCGTCCAGCGAGTCCAGCTCGTCCAGCGAGTCCAGCTCGTCCAGCGAGTCCAGCGAGTCGAGCAGCAGTTCTGACTCGACCAGCGTGCTGCCCACCAACGTGGTCAAGACGCCGAAGGTTCTGCCGACGTCGGTCGACGCGGGTCTGTCCGTGGCTCCGGCCTCGGGGTCCAGCGGCACCGGCCTCATCGTTGCTGGTTTCGTGATGATCTTCGCCGCCGCGAGCATTCTGCTCGGCGGACGCCGGAGGGGTACGCGACAGGTCTGAGGGCCTGACAGCAGATAAGTGACGAAAGCGGGGCCCGTCGGGTACAACCGGCGGGTCCCGTCATTTCGCTCACCGTCATGTGTTTCGGTTGTCGGAGATCCCTAGTCACCGGAGGATGGATCCATGAGTCGAGTGATGGGGTTGGCAGGCAGCGCCGTCGTGGGTGTGCTCGTCGTGGCCCCGCTCGCGCTCTCCTCGGTCACTCCGGCGCGACCGACTCTCGTCGTCGCCGCCAACGGCACGATCACCACGGTGTCGCCCACGCACGGTTCGCCGACCGCGCCGCCCCCGGAGCTACCGAAGTTCGTCCGGGCGCCGGTCGTCATCATTGACCCGCTGGCGGCGCACAAGGTCCGGGATCCCGCGGCCGGAAGGCCCCTACGCGTCACGATCCCGTCCTTGGCAGTCAGCGCGCCGGTGATCCCGATCGCGGCCCAGTCGGGGATTCTCACCCCACCCAACGATCCGTACGTCTGGGGATGGTGGTCCGGCGGCGCCGTGGCCGGCGCAGCGGTCGGCAGCACCTTGATCACCGGGCACACGGTGCACAACGGCCCAGCCCCGATGAACCACCTCGACGCCGTGAAGCTCGGGGCTCGGGCGAACGTGACGACATCCACGGGGGTGATCCCCTACCGCGTGATCGCGGTCCGGCTCTACCGCAAGGCGAGCCTCGCCAAGCACGCTGCCTCGGTCTTCAGCCAGCGCGTTCCCGGGCGCTTGGTGCTCATTACCTGCGACAAGTGGAACGGGCACGAGTATCTGAGCAACGCGGTGGTGTTCGCCGTCCCCGCCCGGTCCGGATGACGGACCTGGTCCCGCCGATCCTCCCCGTCGGGGAACATGGAGCGTGGCACGGCTGTTGTGTCGTCAGTTGTGCTCTCAAGCATCCCCCGAGGAGGAACCGTGTCGCTCCCGCCGCTGGTCGAGCCGGCCGCCGAGCTCACCCCTGACGAGGTTCGGCGCTACAGCCGGCACCTGATCATCCCCGACGTGGGCATGACTGGGCAGAAGCGCCTCAAGAACGCCAGAGTTCTGGTGATCGGCGCCGGAGGCCTGGGCAGCCCGGCCCTTCTTTACCTGGCAGCCGCGGGCGTGGGCACGATCGGCATCGCGGAGTTCGACGAGGTCGACGAGTCGAATCTGCAGCGCCAGATCATCCACGGGCAGAGCGACATCGGGCGCCCCAAGGCTGTCTCGGCGATGGAGTCGATCGCCGAGATCAACCCACTCGTCGAGGTCATCGTGCACAACGTACGGCTCGACAACGACAACGTGATGCAGATCTTCGCCGACTACGACCTGATCGTCGACGGCACCGACAACTTCGCCACCCGCTACATGGTCAACGACGCCGCGGTGCTCCTCAAGAAGCCCTACGTCTGGGGCTCGATCTACCGCTTCGACGGGCAGGCATCGGTCTTCTGGGCCGAGCATGGCCCCTGCTACCGCTGCCTCTATCCCGAGCCACCCCCGCCGGGCATGGTGCCTTCCTGTGCCGAGGGCGGGGTGCTCGGTGTCCTCTGCGCCTCGATCGGCTCCATCCAGGTCAACGAGGCGATCAAGTTGCTCACGGGCATGGGGGAGCCGCTGCTGGGTCAGTTGATGATCTACGACGGGCTCGAGATGGAGTACCGCAAGCTCAAGGTCCGCAAGGACCCCAACTGCGCGATCTGCGGTGAGCACCCCACCGTCACCGAGCTCATCGACTACGAGACCTTCTGTGGCGCGATCAGCGAGGAGGCCGCTGACGCGGTGGCCGGCTCGACCATCGCCGTCGGCACGCTCGAGCACTGGCTCAAGGAGCGCGAGAACGGCGAGCGTGACTTCCTGCTCGTCGATGTGCGGGAGCCCAACGAGTACGAGATCAACCGGATCCCGGGATCGGTGCTGATCCCCAAGGGCGACTTCCTCAACGGCTCCGCGATCGAGCGGCTCCCGCAGGACAAGCAGTTGGTGCTCTACTGCAAGGTCGGCGGCCGATCCGCCGAGTGCATGCCGATCGTCAAGGGCGCCGGGTTCGCGGACGCGGTGCACGTCGGGGGCGGCGTAGTGGCCTGGGTCAACCAGATCGACCCGTCCCAGCCTTCGTACTGATCGGTTCCCCGGCGCCCACTAGTAGGGTTCTGGTCATGGAGAGCACGGGGACCCTCTCAGCGGCCAACCTCGACGGAGTATTCAAGGCCTACGACGTTCGAGGCACTTATCCGGAGCAGATCGACGACGGTCTGGCGCGTGCCACCGGAAACGCCTTCGCGCGCGTCGTGGGCGCTGAGCGGGTCGTCGTCGGCTACGACATGCGACCGTCGAGTCCGGCCCTCGCGGCTGCCTTCGCCGAGGGAGCCACGGCTGCCGGGGCGGACGTCACCCTGATCGGACTGGCATCGACCGACGAGCTCTACTTCGCGTCCGGGCACCTGGAGTGCCCGGGGGCCATGTTCACCGCCAGCCACAACCCGGCCCAGTACAACGGCATCAAGCTCTGCCGCAGCCATGCGCAGCCGGTGGGACTGGAGTCCGGACTGAAGGAGATCCGCGCCTTGGTGGGCAGCGGTGAGACATACGCCGCGCCACGGACCGGGTCGGTGGACCACGCCGACCTGCTCGACGCCTACGCCGAACACCTCATCGGCCTCTCGCCGGTCAGGGGACGTCGGCTCAAGGTCGTCGTCGACGCCGGCAACGGGATGGCCGGCTTCACCACGCCGGCCGTGCTGGGCCGGCTGGAACTCGACCTGGTGCCGCTCTTCTTCGAGCTCGACGGCACCTTTCCCAACCATGAGGCCAACCCGATCGAGCCGGAGAACCTCCGCGACCTGTCCGCCGAGGTCTTGCGCACCGGGGCCGACATCGGGTTGGCGTTCGACGGAGACGCCGACCGTTGCTTCGTGGTCAACGAGCAGGGATCGCCCGTGCCGCCGAGCGTCCTCACCGCGCTGATCGCAAGCCGCGAGCTGGCCAAGGAGCCCGGCGCCCGAGTGATCCACAACCTGATCACCAGCCGCGCCGTGCCCGAAATCATCACCGAGGCGGGGGGCGTCCCGGTCCGGACCCGGGTGGGTCACTCGTTCATCAAGGCGACCATGGCAGAGACCGGCGCGGTGTTCGGCGGGGAGCACAGCGGCCACTTCTACTTCCGTGACTTCTGGCGTGCGGACTCCGGCATGCTCGCCGCACTGTACGTGTTGGCGGCGCTGGCCGAGAGTGACGAGCCGCTGAGCTCACTGCTCTCCCGCTACGGTCGCTACTGCCCCTCGGGCGAGATCAACACCCGCGTCGCGGATCAGCAGGCGGTCCTGGACCGACTCCGTGCCGCCTATCGGGACCAGCCGGGCGTGACCATGGACGAGCTCGACGGCCTCACCGTCACCCATGACGACTGGTGGTTCAACGTGCGTGCATCCAATACCGAGCCCCTACTTCGGCTCAACGCCGAGGCCGCCGACGAGGCGGCGATGGTCCACCTTCGGGACCAGGTCCTCCAACTGATCAGGAGCGAATCGTGAACATCGACCCGATGCTCCTCGAGGTGATCGTCTGCCCCGACTGCAAGGGCGCCCTCGAGGTCCGCGAAGCCGAGGAGGAACTCCGCTGTGTGGCCTGCGGGCTGATCTACTCCACCGCGGACGGCTTCCCGGCGCTGTTGGTGGACGAGGCTCGCCGGAGCGAGTGAGGGTGGCCGACTTTTTCGACGACTCGGTCCTGGACGATCCCGTCATCCTCGAGCGGATCGACCCTGTCCTGCGATCCATCGCCGAGTCCGGTTCGCGGATTCGGCGGGAGGCGGCCGAGGCCACTGAGGCGACCGACCTGGCCATCTCATCAGGAGTGGGAACCTCCGGCCCGCGCGCCATCGTCGCGGCTGGGCCGGACTCACGGCTGCTCCGCGCGGTGCTGGAGCCGTGGTGCCCGGTTCCCTTCGTCGCCTGGCCCGGGCCGAGCCTGCCGGGGTGGGCGGGAGCGCTCGACCTCGTCCTCGTGCTGGCGCCGTTCGGATCGGATATCGGGGCGGCGTCCGCTGTGGCAGAAGCCGTGCGTCGTGGTTGTCAGGTCGTGGTGGCCTGCCCGCGCCGTTCCCTGGTCGCCGATCACGCGGTCGGCCGGGACGCGGCGATCCTCCCGGTGGAGAGCGGCGACCAGTTGGCCACCGCGGTCATCATGCTGCAGTTCCTCGCCCGCGTCGGGCTCGGTCCGGAGACGAGCGCGGAATCGGTTGCCACAGCGCTGGACGAGGTCGCGATCGAGTGCTCGCCACAGCGAGATCTCGCCGTCAACGCCGCGAAGACGCTGGCCATCGCGCTGGGGGAGAGTAACCCGCTGCTGTGGGGCGGGACCCCACTTGCGGCCCGCGCCGCACGAAGGGTCGCCGAGGCGATCCGCCGCTCGAGCGGTCGGGGCGCGATCGCGGCAGACGCCGAGCACCTGCTGCCACTGATCCGATCGGCTCCGGAGCGAGACGTCTTCGCCGACCCGTTCGCCGACGACCTTCCCGCTGAGCGGCCTCCGGTGCTGGTGATCTTCGACGACGACTCCAGCGAGACGGCGGTGCGGGAGAACCGCAGCCGCCTCGACGAGGCCGCCCAGAGTGCGGGGGTCCGGGTCGAGGTCATCTCGGCCGACGAGCCCGACGATCTCGCGCGCTACGCCGCGCTCCTGGCCACCGGCAGCTACGTCGCGGCCTATCTGGGTCTCGGGATGAGCAGCTGATCCCCGTACGCTGCTGCCATGGCGGGCGAGGGTACGACCAAGGCGGTCATCGCCGCCCTTCTCGCCAACGTCGGCATCGCGATCCTCAAGTTCCTCGCCTTTGCGCTGACCGGAGCCTCGTCGCTGCTCGCTGAGGCGATCCACTCGGTCGCCGACTCCGGCAACCAGGTGCTGCTCCTGCTGGGTGGCCGTCGGGCGCGCGCCGTGGCCACCGAGGAGCACCAGTTCGGCTTCGGCCGGGCCCGCTATCTCTACGCATTCCTCGTCTCGGTCGTGCTGTTCTCGCTCGGCGGCCTCTTCGCCCTCTACGAGGCGTACCACAAGCTGGAGGACGTTGCCGCCGGCCACCCGAACGAGCTGATCGAGAGCGGATGGGCGTGGGTCGCCCTTGCCGTCCTGGTCGGTGGCATCGTCATGGAGGGCCTGTCGTTCCGCACCGCGATCCGGGAGGCGGAGCGGCTGCGCGGCCCGGTCTCCTGGTCTTCCTACATCCGCCGGGCGAAGTCCCCGGAGATCCCGGTGATCCTGCTGGAGGACTTCGCCGCCCTCATCGGGCTAGGACTTGCTCTCATCGGCGTCTCGTTGACTCTGGTCACCGGCAACGGGTACGCCGATGTGGCTGCGACGGCAGCGATCGGTCTCCTGCTCGTCCTGGTGGCCATCGTCCTCGGCATCGAGATGAGCAGCCTCCTGCTCGGCGAGGCGGCCACCCCGGAGGCTCAGCGGCTGATCGCCGAGAGCATCCTGGCCCACCCCGAGGTGGACGGGTTGATCCATCTGCGCACCCTCCACCTCGGTCCGGACGAGATCCTTGTTGCGGCCAAGATCGGTGTGGGACCGTCGGCCAGCGGTGAGGAGATTGCCGCGCTGATCGATACGATCGAAGTCGGGCTTCGCTCAGCGGTGCCAAGCGCCACCCTCATCTATCTCGAGCCGGACATCCGACGCGGGAGATCCGCCGATGCGGGGGGACGACCACCCGAAGATGCCTCAAGCCAGGAGTAGGTTCACCTGCGCTGGCGTAATCTGAAACCTCGCCGGACCGGGCGATGATTCGAACGATGGGATGACGATGGACTTCAAGGTTGCCGACCTCGGACTCGCCGACTTCGGGCGCACCGAGATCGAGTTGGCCCAGCACGAGATGCCGGGGCTGATGGCTATGCGCGAGCGCTACGCCAAGGCCCGGCCACTGGCCGGCGCTCGGATCGCCGGATCGCTGCACATGACGATCCAGACCGCCGTCCTCATCGAGACGCTGGTCGAGCTCGGAGCGGAGGTCAGGTGGGCCTCCTGCAACATCTTCTCCACTCAGGACCACGCCGCCGCAGCGGTCGCGGTCGGTCCCAACGGCACCGTCGATGCACCCGCCGGGGTGCCGGTGTTCGCCTGGAAGGGCGAGACGTTGGAGGAGTACTGGTGGTGCACCCAGCAGATCCTGCGGTGGCCCGATGGCCAGTCCGCCAACATGATTCTCGACGACGGCGGTGACGCGACCCTGCTGGTCCACCTCGGTGTGTCCACCGAGAAGGAGGGCAAGGCGCCCGACCTCGACTCCGCGACCAGCGCCGAGCAACGAGTCATCTTCCAGGTCCTGAATGAGTCCCTCGCCGAGGACCCGAACCGTTGGACCCAGATCGCCAACGAGATCAAGGGCGTCACCGAGGAGACGACCACCGGAGTGCATCGCCTCTACGACATGATGCGCGAGGGCAGCCTGCTCTTCCCGGGTATCAACGTCAACGACTCGGTCACCAAGAGCAAGTTCGACAACAAGTACGGGTGCCGCCACTCGTTGATCGATGGCATCAACCGGGCGACCGACGTGCTCATCGGCGGCAAGGTCGCCGTCGTGTGCGGGTACGGCGATGTGGGCAAGGGCTGCGCGGAGTCCCTGCAAGGGCAGGGCGCCCGGGTCATCGTGACCGAGATCGACCCGATCTGTGCGCTCCAGGCCGCCATGGACGGCTTCCAGGTTGCGACGCTGGAGAGCGTGCTGCCGGTCGCGGACATCGTGATCACCGCCACCGGCAACCGCGATGTCGTCAGCGTCCACCAGATGAGCCGGATGAAGCACCAGGCGATCGTCGGCAATATCGGCCACTTCGACAACGAGCTCGACATGGCGGGCCTGGAGTCCTTCCCGGGCATCGTCCGCAAGAACGTCAAGCCGCAGGTCGACCTGTGGACCTTCCCGAGGGGCAACTCGATCATCGTCCTCTCCGAGGGGCGGCTGATGAACCTCGGCAACGCCACCGGGCACCCGTCGTTCGTGATGTCCAACTCCTTCACCAACCAGGTGCTGGCACAGATCGAGCTGTTCACCAGCGCAGAGGCCTACCCGGTCGGCGTCTACACGCTGCCCAAGCACTTGGACGAGGAGGTGGCCCGACTCCACCTGGCCTCGCTGGGCGTGGAGCTGACCGAGTTGACCTCGGAGCAGGCGGACTACCTCGGAGTTCCCATGGAAGGTCCCTACAAGCCTGATCACTACCGCTACTGAGCGCCGCCATGGACGTTCCGGGGAGCGGACGAGTCCTGGTCGTCGACGACGACCCGGCGTTGTCGGAGATGCTGGCCATCGTGTTGGGCAACGAGGGCTTCGAGACATCTGTGTGCGCGTCGGGCGAGAAGGCGCTGGATCAGTTCCGGGACTTCCGGCCCGATGTCGTCCTCCTCGACCTGATGCTGCCCGGACGGGACGGCATCGACGTCTGTCGTGACATCCGCGCGGAGTCCGGCGTAGCGATCGTCATGCTCACCGCGAAGGGCGACACGGTCGACGTGGTGCTCGGGCTGGAGTCAGGGGCCGATGACTACATCGTCAAGCCGTTCAAGCCCAAGGAGCTTGTCGCGCGGATTCGGGCACGCGTCCGCAGACATGATGTCGGCGATAGCGAGGAGATCGCGATTGCCGACTTGATGATCGACGTGGCCGGGCACACCGTCCGTCGCGGCGACGAGACCATCTCCCTGACGCCCTTGGAGTTCGACCTGCTCGCCTGCCTCGCGCGCAAGCCCTGGCAGGTCTTCACCCGCGAGGTCCTGCTGGAGCAGGTCTGGGGCTACCGGCACGCGGCCGACACGCGACTGGTGAACGTGCACGTCCAGCGGCTGCGGTCCAAGATCGAGAGAGATCCGGAGAACCCGGAGATCGTGCTGACCGTCCGAGGCGTGGGGTACAGGGCGGGAGCGAAGTAGCCCCCCATGCGAGCCGGGAGATCGCTGCGTCGCACCGCCACCTTCTGGCGCCGTTCGATCCAGGCGCGCGTCGTGGTCAGCGTCCTCGTCCTCACCGCGCTCGTCTCCTTCGTCATCGGTTACACGCTGATGAGGCAGATCTCAGACGGCGTCGTCTCGGCCAAGGTGAAGTCATCGGTCGACCTTGTGGTGAGCGAGACCTCGGACGCCCAAGCCCGACTCGAGGCCGCCGCGGGCACCCACATCGACGCGAACTCGCAGTTGTCCCAGCTCGTCTCCACGGTGGTCCAGCGGGGCCTGGCGCAGGGGTACGACGTGCTGCTCACCGGTCCAGTGCTCTCGACGTCCACTGGCGCCGCGGAGATCCGGAAGTCACCGGGCCTGGACATCAAGTCCGTGCCGACGGGCCTGATCTCCACGCTGCAGGGTGCCGACCCCCCGGGGATCGCGTGGACGTACTCGTCCTTGGTGTACGACGACCAGTCCGGTCGCACCGGGACGCCGGCCGTCGTCGCGGGGTCGCTGCTGCATCTGCCGTCGACAGGGGACACTTACACCCTCTACTTCGTCTTCCCGCTCGACCACGAGCAGGCGACCGTCGATCTGGTCCGTAGCTCGCTGATCACCAGTGGGACGCTCCTCCTGCCGCTCGTGGCAGGGGTGACCTGGTTGGTCACCCGTCAGGTGGTCCGGCCAGTCCGTCTGGCTCGCCGGGTCGCCGAGCGGCTCTCGGCGGGCCGGCTCGAGGAACGCATGCACGTGCGCGGGGACGACGACATCGCCCGCCTGGCCGGCTCGTTCAACGCGATGGCGGCCAACCTGCAACGCCAGATCCGGCAGCTGGAGGACATGTCCGCCTCCCAGCGGCGCTTCGTGGCCGATGTCTCGCACGAGCTGCGCACCCCCTTGACCACCGTCCGGATGGCCGGAGACGTGCTGCACGACGCGCGCGCCAGGTTCGATCCGGCCACGGCTCGGGCGGCCGAGCTGCTGCAGAAGGAGCTCGACAGGTTCGAAGCGCTCCTCGGTGATCTGCTCGAGATCAGCCGTTTCGACGCTGGGGCGGCCTCACTCGATCTCGAGGACACCAACATCACCGACCTGGTGAATCGGGTCGTCGGCTCCCTCGCGCCCCTGGCCGAGCAGCGCAACGTGGTAACCCGCGTCGTCGCCCCGCAGACCCCGTGCGTGGCCGAGGTGGATCGCCGCCGGGTGGAGAGGATCATCTTGAACCTGGTCACGAACGCGATCGACTACGCCGACTCCCCGGAGGTCGTCGTCCGGGTGCGCTCCACCCCGGACGCGACCGGGGTGGCGGTCCGCGACTTCGGGCTCGGTCTCCAGCCGGGGGACGAGATCAAGGTGTTCAACCGCTTCTGGCGGGCCGATCCGTCCCGCACGCGCCTGACCGGGGGGACGGGACTGGGCCTGTCCATCTCGCGGGAGGACGCCATCCTGCACGGGGGCACGCTCCAAGCTTGGGGAAGCCCCCAGCGGGGCGCTCAGTTCGTGTTGACTCTGCCGCGTCGGGCCGGGGATCCGATCACGTCCGAGCCTCTTCCACTGCAGCCCCGGGACACCGGCGAACCCACTTTGGCGGACGTGCCATGAGCGCGGGCCGGGTGACCCCTCGTCTCATCGGCCTGGCGCTGGTGGTGCTGCTGTCTGGCTGCGCCAGCATCCCGACGACCGGACCTATCCAGACCCTGGACCAGCCGGACCAGCGGACGCAGGCCGCGCCGTTCGACTTCACCCCAGCCGGGCCCGCTCCGGGCGCCACGCCTGCCGAGGTCGTCCAGGGCTTCATGACCGCTCAGCTCGCCACGCCGGTGACCAGTTTCGTGGCGCGGGAGTTCCTGACCTCCGACTCGGCATCGGCGTGGACGCCGGATGCCGAGACCCTCGTCTTCGACAGCAGCGATCTGCTGATGAGCGGGACGAAGGCGGTGATCACCCTGTCCAACCCGATCGTGCTGGACAAGCAGGGCCGGTGGATGGGGCCGGCCTCCAACGACACGGTGGTGCTCCATCTGCAACAGGAGAAGGGGGAGTGGCGGATCGCATCGCCACCCAACGTGCTGCTCATCCCACGCAGCCACTTCGACCAGCGCTTCCAGCGCTATTCGCTCTTCTTCTTCGACCGCACGGGGCAGTACATGGTTTCCGAGCCGGTGTATCTGCCCTGGGGCGTCCAGGCACCGACCAGGTTGGTCTCAGCGCTCCTTCTGGGGCCGCCCTCGGACCTGTCGTCGGTGGAGCGCACCTACCTGCCGCGGGGGACGCAAGTCGACTTCTCGGTCCCCGTCGACTCCAGTGGCGTCGCCGTCGTCCCGTTGACCACCTCTGCAACCGGTCTCTCCGGACAGGATCAGCAGCGTGCCGTCGCCCAGGTCGCGACCACCTTGGGCCAGCTCGCCAATGTCAGCCGGGTTCAGCTCACCGTCGGAGGGCAGCCGCTCGACTACCCCGGGATGGCGAACGGGGTCACCGTGGGCTCGGGGGCCGCCTACGACCCCAATCTCGCCTGGACTGCTCACGACATCTACGGGCTGGAAGGCAAGTCGGTGGTATCGCTCACGGACACGACGCAGTCCGCGGGATCATTCCCCGACTTCCCGGACGCGACGTCGGGTCGTACCCTCGCGGTCGCGCCGAACGGCCAGCGTGCCGCGGTGGTCGTCGAGAACGAGGTCTACACCGCGTCGAGCGGAGCCGATGCAGCACGGGCCTCCTACCAGGGCATCGACATCGCCCCACCCCACTACGACCTGTACGGCAACCTCTGGATCTACGACCGAGGAGCTCCGGCGCGAGTCCGGGTCCTCCAGCCCGACGGCAATACGGTGAGCTTCCCACTCCAGCTTCCGCCGGGGTTCGTGCCGCGGAGCACGGCTCTGTCCAACGACGGCACGCGCTGGCTCGTGACCGGTGAGGGCGGCATCGTGACCTTCCGGGTGCGGCGCAGCAGCAACGACGGGCTGCCTCTGGGTCTCACTTCCGAGCGGGTCATCGACTCCGGGAGCAACATCTCGTCGGTCGCCTTCGTCTCGTCCACGCGGATGATCGCGGTGCGCAACTTGCCCGGGGTCTCCGATATGCCGTTCCTCCAGTTCGACGGGTCGCCGGACGGTGCCTCGCCGCTGGACGCGCCACGCGAGGGACTCCGGGTCTTCGCGGTGCCTTCTGACCCGCCTGTCATCTATGCCAGCGTCGGTCGCCGACTCATCACCGCGTCCACCTCGATCGCTTGGGTCAGTGTGGTGACCGACGGGAATCTGGAGTACCCGACGCTCGCCGGTTGAGCCTTGTCCACAGGTCCCGAGCGACCGCGCTCCCCCATCCAGCTGCGCCGGGATGATCGGCGGATGAGAGACGCTCTGCACGATCTCCTCCTCGGGGGCCGATGCGCTGTCTGCGGCCATCCCGGTCGGCCACTGTGCCGTGCCTGTCGCTCGGCCCTCCCCTCGTCAGGTGTCCCCAGCTGGCCCGATCCGGTGCCGGCCGGCCTCCTCGCTCCGGTGTCCGGCGGCGCCTACGAGGCCCCCTTGCGGCCGCTTCTCCTCGACTTCAAGGAGCGCGGCTGCCTCAGTCATGCCGGACCGCTGGGGACGGTGCTGGCCGGCGCGGTTCTCGCACTGGTGGGTGACACCGACGCGACGGTGGCACTGGTTCCGGTGCCGTCGACGGCCGCGGCCCGCCGGAGGAGGGGCTTCGACCCGGTGCTGCTGCTGGCCCGTAGCGCGGCTGCTGCGCTGCGCCGGGCCGGGCGGTCCGCCCGGGTGGTCCCGGCGCTCCGGCCGCGTGGTCGGTCGGCCGACCAAGGTGGATTGACCGAGACGCAGCGGTCGAGCAACGCGCACGGACGTTTCGCTGCCTCGGGGGCTGCACTGCGCCTGCTCGGAGATGGCCCGGTGGTGGTCGTGGACGACATCATCACCACCGGACACACCCTGCGCGAGGCTCAGTCGGTCCTGGTCGAGTCCGGACTGCACCCCGAGGGCGGTGCGCTCGTGGCCGCCACGCGGCGCCGTTCACCCGGTATCGCTGGTGATGGCGCGTCGGGCGCCTCCAGGCGCTGAAGTCCCGTCCGATCGGGCCGCGGCGCCCTACCGTATCGAGACCCCGCGGGCTACCGTCGTGGCATGGAGTCCGTCCGGGTCCGTGGTTGCGGTGAGGGATCAGCCCGGAAGCGGGCGGTCGCTCACTTAGCCGATGCCAGTCGCAGGCAAAGCGGTCCACGTAAGCCTGAGGGATGCCGCCAGGCGTGCCATGGGCGATCACGGTGCGGCTTAGGAGTAAGTCCTGCCTCCTCAGGATCATCAGACATGGTCCGATGGGGAGAGAGGGTCAGTAGTGGCGGAGAAGCTGCGAAGCCCCCTGCAGGCGATTGTGGGGTCGAAGACCAGGTCGGCCGGGCGGGCTCCATCCCCCAGGATTCCCCCAAGGTGGGAGTCGTTGCCGCATCCACCGAGCTGCCAGGAGGGCACTATGGAGATCGTCGTCAAGAGCCGTCACATCGACGTGTCCGATAGGTTCCGCCAGCACGTCGAGGAGAAGCTCAGTCGGTTGGAGAAGCACGACCACCGCCTCATCCGTGTCGAGGTCGAGGTGGCTAGGGAGCGCAATCCACGTCAGCAGGACCGCGCGGTGCGGGTCGAGTTGACGGCCTTCTCCAAGGGCCCGGTGATCCGGGCCGAGGCGGCGGCCGAGGACAAGATGACTGCGTTGGACATGGCGTTGGACCGGATGACCGGCCAGATGCGGAGGGCAAGTGACCGACGTCGCGTCCACCGCGGCCGACACGCGCCGGAGTCCCTTCGCGACGGGTCGGTGCGGGTCGGTGCCGTCATCGAGGTCGAGGAAACTGTCGACGACGTCCGGCAGGTCGGTCCGGTCAGCGTCGTGGGGGAGGGCCCTCTCGTCGTACGGGAGAAGATCCACAGCACCTCGCCGATGACGCTGGACCAGGCGCTCTACGAGATGGAGCTCGTGGGCCACGACTTCTTCCTCTTCGTCGACAAGGAGAGTGACCGACCCTCCGTGGTCTATCGCCGGCGCGGCTACGACTACGGAGTGATCGCGCTCGACCTGAGCTGACTCGCGCCACGGGCGTGGGAATGACCGTTCTCATAGCCCTTTCGTGCCATCATTCGTGGTATGTCTGAGCCAGTCGAGGCAGTGCGCGTCCTGATCGTCGACGATCAGGAGCTCTTCCGGCGTGGCTTGGCCATGCTGCTCGACGCCGAGAGTGACATCTCTGTCGTCGGTGAGGCCCGAGGCGTCGAGGACGCCTTGGAGCAGATCGGCACCTTGTCCCCGGAGGTCGTCCTCATCGACGTCGAGCTCTTCGACGGCTCGGGGATCGAGGCCTGCCGCACCATCACCGACTCGACATCGGCTACTCGCGTCATCATGCTCACGGTGAGCGACGAGGAAGCGCACCTGTACGAGTCGGTGAAGAGCGGAGCCTCGGGTTACCTCCTGAAGAGCGCAACGATCCAGGAGGTGGCGCACGCGATCCGGCTGGTGGCGGAGGGACAGAGCCTGATCAGCCCGAGTATGGCCGCCAAGCTTCTCGGGCAGTTCAAGACGATGTCCCGCGGGGACGGCAACTCGGACCCGGGTCCGCGGCTGACCAAGCGGGAGATCGAGGTGCTCAAGCTCGTCGCCAAGGGGTTGAACAACCGGGACGTCGCATCGGAGCTGTTCATCAGCGAGAACACCGTGAAGAACCACGTGCGCAACATCTTGGAGAAGCTCCAGCTGCATTCGCGAATGGAGGCCGTGATGTACGCCGTCCGGGAGAAGATCCTCGAGATCTCGTGATCGAGCTCAGCCCGGCCCAGGCCAGGCGCGTCGCGCTCGCCGCCCAGGGGTTCTCCGACCGCCGCCACGAGACGGTGACCATGCGGACCCTCGACCGGGTGATCGCTCGCACCGGTGTCTTTCAGATCGACTCGGTCAATGTGCTCCAGCGGGCCCACTACATGCCGCTCTTCAGCCGCCAGGGGAGCTACGACACCGACCTCCTGCATCGTGCGGCCGGGCGCAGGCCCCGGAGGCTCGTGGAGTACTGGGCCCACGAGGCCGCATTCATGCCGGTCGACCTCTGGCCGTACATGCAGCACCGGATGGCGATGGCCTCCACCCAGGCCTGGGGCGGTCCGCGTCGTGTCGCCGAGGAGCGGCCCGACCTCCTGGACTGGGTGAGACAGGAGGTGCGGGATCGGGGTCCGGTCACCGCGCGTGACATCGAGTTGGACCTGCCGCGCAGCCGTGGCGACTGGGGGTGGAACTGGTCGCTGACCAAACGGGCCCTCGAGTACCTCTTCTACGCCGGGGAGCTCACGGTGGCCGGACGCAACCCGCAGTTCGAGCGGCTGTACGACGTACCGGATCGAGTGATTCCCGAGCCGATCCTCCGCCGCCCGACACCGGAGCCCGCCCAAGCGCGCCGCGAGCTGGTCGTTCGCGCCGCCCGATCCCTGGGCGTCGGCACCGCGAAATGTCTGCGTGACTACTACCGGATGCCCGTCGAGGGGTTCGCCGAGGCGGTCTCGGAGTTGGTGGAGGCGGGGGAGCTGATTCCGGTGGCGGTCCGGGGCTGGTCCGGCAGGGCCTACCTCCATCGCGATGCCGCGCTGCCCCGGCGGGTGGCCGCTCGAGCCCTGCTCAGCCCGTTCGACCCGCTGGTGTGGGAGCGCAGCCGCGCAGAGGGTCTCTTCGGCTTCCGCTACCGCATCGAGATCTACGTCCCGGAGGGGCAGCGCGTGCACGGTTACTACGTGCTGCCGTTCCTTCTCGGCGACCGGCTGGTCGCCCGCGTCGATCTCAAGGCCGACCGCGCGGGCCGGGTGCTGCGGGTCCTGGGTGCCTACGCCGAGGGCGAGGCGCCCGCCGAGACCGCCGACGAGCTCGCTCGGACCCTGCGGGAACTGGCTGCGTGGCTCGACCTCGGCGAGGTCGCCGTCGGCCGGAGAGGCGACTTGGCGCATCGACTCGGCCAGGCCTCCCGCGGGCGTTGACCCGCACAGGGTCCATCGGTCGCACCTGTCGCTGGGTACTCTGATGACCATCTGATCGGAGATGCCTCGAGGGGGATTCGTGGCTGCCAGCGCGCTGAAGCGATCCATGGCGGATGCTTTTCCGCGCCTCGCGCCCCGTGCCGACATTCAGGGCCTGCGCGCCGTCGCCGTTCTCCTGGTGGTTCTCGACCACGCAGGCGTGCCCTTCGTCCGGGGTGGGTTCGTCGGGGTGGACGTGTTCTTCGTCGTGTCCGGCTACCTGATCAGCATGCTGCTGCTACGGGAGGCGGCGACGACCGGCTCGGTGAGCATCCTGTCGTTCTACGCCCGTCGAGCACGACGCATCCTCCCTGCCGCCACGGTCGTGCTGGTGGCCGTGGCTGTCTTCGCCGCTCTGTTCATGCCGCTCTTCTCGGCCCGAACCACTCTCGGCGACGTCGTTTGGGCGGCCTTCTTCGGAGCCAACATCCACTTTGGGCTCCAGGGGACCGACTACTTCCAGCAGGGCCTGCCACCCTCGCCGGTCCAGCACTTCTGGTCACTGGCGGTCGAGGAGCAGTTCTACTTGGTCTGGCCCGCGCTGCTCGCGCTCCTGCTCGCCCTGGGGCGGCGCAGGCGTCCGCGGGCCGAGGTGGCAGCGAGGATGCTGCCGGTCGTGGCCTCGCTCGTCGCGGTGGGCTGGCTCGCCTCGCTCGCGTGGTCGATCTTCGAGACCGACAGGTTGCCAACAGCCGCGTACTTCTCAACATTCGCGCGAGCCTGGGAGCTGGCTACCGGA
Organism: uncultured Actinomycetota bacterium; assembly: GCA_963824105.1. Taxonomy (GTDB): domain Bacteria; phylum Actinomycetota; class Actinomycetes; order Propionibacteriales; family Nocardioidaceae; genus CAWDVB01. The sequence goes on along the minus strand of CAWGNN010000006.1, from coordinate 283,386 downwards.
GCCTTGCTCGCTCTGGCTGCCCCGCGGATCAAGGACCTTCCTCGGGTGATTCGACACCTCCTCGCTCTTGGCGGGCTCGGCGCGATCCTCGTCGCCGCGGTGATCTTCCGGCCCACCATGGGTTTTCCCGGATGGGTGGCGCTCCTGCCCGTCCTGGGCACCGCCGCCGTGCTGGCGGCGGGCGCACCCGGTACGCCGGTGGGCGCGGCTCGTCTGCTGACTGTGCGGCCGGTGACCTGGATCGGCGACATCTCATACTCCTTCTACCTGTGGCACTGGCCCGCGCTGGTGCTGGGAGCGATGTACTTGGGAAGGAGCAGAAGCCCGATGGGGACCGCGGGCCTGGTGGTCACCGCGCTGTTGGTTTCGGCGCTGAGCTACTACTTCGTCGAGAACCCGTTGCGGAGAAGTCGCGGACCTTGGCTCGCCGGACGCCGTGGCATTGCCCTCTGGCCGGTCGCAGTGGGCTTGACCCTGGTGACCGTCCTGGGAGCGGTCAGATACGTAGATGTTCAGTTCGTCCGTCTTGAGCAACCTTCGGCCAGTTTCGACATCGCGAGCGTTCCTGCCGGTGAGAGGGTTCGTCTGAACGGGGAGCCCATCCACGATGCCCTGGCGATCTCGGTGGACGAGTCGCGAGTTGGCGCGCCCATCCCCTTCCCGTTGAAGAACGACCTCGCCAACCTCCGTGAGGACTCCTGGCAACAGCCCGCGGCGTGCACGGCAGGGAACCTGGCCTCCAGCCACACTCTCTGTCCCATCGGTGATACGCAGTCGGATCGTGTCGTGGTGGTGTTCGGCGACTCACACGCGAACATGTGGCTCCCCGGACTCGACGACTATGCGCGCCGTGAGGGCTTCCAGGTCGTTCCCCTCATCAAGTTCGGCTGCGACCCGTACGACGTTCCCTTCCTGACCAAAGATGGCCGCCCCGATACCACGTGTGCTCAGTTTCGGGACTGGGCTTTGACGCAGATCAGCAAGCTCCACCCGGCTGTGGTGGTGGTCGCCACTCGCATGAATAGTCCCCAGTTCGTCGCCGCCCCGGGGCAGAGCCGGACCGAGACGTGGCGGGAGGGCGTCACCGCCCTGCTCGGCCAGTTGACTCCTTTGACGAAGCAGGTTCGCTTGCTCGGGGATGTCAGCCAACTGAGTGAAGAACCTGCCGTTTGCCTGAGCTCGCGGGGTTCCACCATGAAGACGTGCACCTCCCCCGAGAACAAGGCGAACGACAGGTTCAACAGGGTGACTCGGGAGACAGCGCCCGATGACTTCGTTGACGTGATGAACTTGGTCTGCGTGAGTCGGCGGTGTCCTATGGTGGCCGACAAGATCGCCACCTATCGAGCGAGGAACCACGTCAGCCGAACCTGGTCCCTTCACGTCGGCGAGGAGTTCGGCTCTGCGCTCAGGCTTCCCTTCTAGGCACCTGATCCCGGGCTGTCCGGTTTCTCCATGACGTGTCGGCGTGCCGACCGGGCATCACCGAACGTCGTCTAGCATGGCGGGTGGCATCGGCGAGTTCGCCGGAGTCGAACGTGGTCGACCAATCTGACTCAGGAGTCCTCACCCGTGGCTTCCCTCCTCGACAAGATCCTTCGCCTGGGCGAAGGAAGGATCCTTCGCGAACTCGAGCATGTGGCCAGGGACGTCAATGCGATCGAAGAGCGCTACGTCGCGATGAGCGACGAGGAGCTGCGCGGGCAGACCGACTTGTTCAAGCAGCGGCTCGCCGACGGCGAGGATCTGGACGATCTCCTTCCGGAGGCGTTCGCGACGGTGCGTGAGGCTGCCAAGCGGGTGCTCGGGCAGCGCCACTTCGACGTTCAGGTGATGGGCGGGGCCGCGCTTCATCTCGGCAATATTGCCGAGATGAAGACCGGTGAGGGCAAGACCCTGGTCTCGACCCTGCCGACGTACCTCAACGCCCTGACCGGGAATGGCGCCCACATCGTTACGGTGAACGACTACCTGGCCAAGTACCAGTCGGAGTGGATGGGCCGGATCTACCACTTCCTCGGGATGACGACCGGGGTCATTCTCTCCGATATGACGTCGATCGAGCGTCGTGAGGCCTACGCTGCCGACGTCACCTACGGGACCAACAACGAGTTCGGCTTCGACTACCTGCGCGACAACATGGCCAGCCGACTCGAGGACTGCGTCCAGCGCGGTCACCACTTCGCCATCGTCGACGAGGTCGACTCGATCCTGATCGACGAGGCTCGGACGCCACTGATCATCTCCGGTCCGACACAGGACGAGGTGAAGTGGTACGGAGAGTTCGCGGAGATCATTCGCAGGATGGAGCTGGACGTCGACTACGAGGTCGACGAGAAGAAGCGGACCATCTCGGTGCTGGAGCCCGGCATCACCAAGGTCGAGAACCATCTCGGCATCGAGAACCTCTACGACGCGGTCAACACCCCGCTGATTTCGTTCATGAACAACGCGATCAAGGCGAAGGAGCTGTTCCGCCGCGACAAGGAGTATGTCGTCCTCAACAACGAGGTGCTGATCGTCGACGAGCACACCGGCCGCATGCTGCATGGCCGCCGCTACAACGAGGGACTTCACCAGGCCATCGAGGCCAAAGAAGGCGTCCCGGTCCGCGAGGAGTACCAGACCCTCGCGACGATCACCCTGCAGAACTACTTCCGCATGTACGAGAAGCTCTCCGGGATGACCGGTACGGCGATGACCGAGGCCTCGGAGTTCGACAAGATCTACGGCCTTGGAGTCGTCCCGATCCCGACCAACATGCCGATGGCCCGGATCGACCAGAAGGATCTGGTCTACCGCACCGAGGTCGCGAAGTACGAAGCGGTCGTCGAAGACATTGCCGAGCGCACCGCCAAGGGCCAGCCGGTGCTCGTCGGCACCGTGTCGGTCGAGAAGTCGGAGTACCTCGCCGGCCTCCTGAAGCGGCGCGGTATCCCGCATGCGGTGCTCAACGCCAAGCACCACGAGGATGAGGCCAAGATCGTGGCCGTCGCCGGCCACAAGGGCGCTGTAACAGTGGCGACGAACATGGCCGGCCGAGGCACCGACATCATGCTGGGCGGCTCGGTGGAGTTCCTCGCCGATCAGGAGCTCCGCGATTCGGGGCTCGACCCGGTGGAGACCAGCGAGGAGTACGAAGCGGCGTGGCCGCAGGCGGTGGAGCGGGTCAAGGCGCGTGTGGCTGCCGAGCACGACCAGGTCAAGGCCGTCGGCGGCCTCTATGTCGTCGGCACCGAGCGGCACGAGTCACGGCGGATCGACAACCAGCTGCGTGGTCGCTCCGGCCGTCAGGGTGACCCAGGAGAGTCCCGCTTCTACCTCTCGCTCCAAGACGACCTCATGCGGCTGTTCAAGTCGGATCTGGTCGACCGGGTCATGACTGCCCTGAAGATCCCCGACGACATCCCGATCGAGAACAAGAGCGTCACGAACGCGATCGCTTCTGCCCAGTCGCAGGTCGAGGCGCAGAACTTCGACTCCCGCAAGAACGTCTTGAAGTACGACGACGTGATGAACCGCCAGCGCGAGGTGATCTACGGCGAGCGCCGCGCGGTCCTGGAAGGCGCGGACCTGCACGAGCAGGTCGCGCAGATGTTCGACGAGGTGATCACGAGCTACGTCGCCGAGGCGACCCAGGGCTACCCGGAGGAGTGGGACCTGGAAGGTCTCTGGGCGGCGCTCAAGCAGCTCTATGCGATCAGCCTCGACATCTCCGCCATCGAGGACGAGGCCGGCGGCCGCGAAGGGATCGACCGCGAGGACCTCATCGAGCGGCTCCAGGAGGATGTGAAGCGGGCCTACGAGACGCGAGAGGCCGAGAACGGCTCCGAGGTGATGCGCGAGCTCGAGCGCCGCGTGGTCTTGTCGGTGCTCGACCGAAAGTGGCGCGAGCACCTCTACGAGATGGACTACCTGCGCGAGGGGATCGGCCTTCGGGCGTACTCCCAGCGCGACCCGCTGGTCGAGTATCAGCGTGAGGGCTTCGAGATGTTCAAGGTCATGATGGACGGGATCCGGGAGGAGTCCGTCGGCTTCTTGTTCAACCTCGACGTGACCGTGGAGACCGACGAGCCCGAGGACGAGGAGGCGCTCCAGTTCGGCGGGCCCCAGGGCGGTGCCGAGCAGCCCGCCCGTCACGCAGATGGGCCGCTCCTGGTCGCTCCTGGCCTGGTGGATCCGCGTCGGCCACAGAAGCTCACCTATTCTGCGCCGGGAGAGACCGGCGAAGCCGCGTTGAGCGGGCCACAGCCGACGGTGACCGATTCCGACGACCCCTACGCGACCGTGGGCCGCAATGAGCTCTGCCCGTGCGGCTCGGGGAAGAAGTTCAAGCGCTGCCACGGGGCTCCGGGCGGTCCGACCGGACTCATAGCCGAGGTGCGCTGACTCAGCCGACCTCGAGCGCGGTGCAGCACCACAGCCCGCGGCGGAACTCCAAGCGTGCGGCCAGCGCGCGCATCCGTTGACCATGGCGCACGGTGACGGCCACCTCGGCGACGTGGGGCGCGGGGTGGCAGACGCGGATGCCGTTGACGTGAGGGCGTACCAGTGAGGCGCTCCGGCGGCCGTGGCGTGCCTCGGAGAGCACCCGGACCCGGCGTTCCAGGTCCCGATAGACCGTTCTGGTTGTCCATCGCACGAGTTGAGTCACCGGCCGGACTCCGCCGATCGCTTCGACGACGGCCTGCGCGAACCGCTGCGCCCACGGCTCGACCGGGGGGATCTCGGTCCCCTCGCGCTCAAGTGGCCCGCCCCAGAGATCCAACGCGAGTGACCCCTCGCTGGCGGCCACCGGGACCTCGGCTGCCGGCGGGTCGAAGAGGCGTCGCACGTGCGTAACAGCGGCCGGCCGGGTCGCCCCGACGGAGTCGGCCGCCGAAGGCGCGGAGCTCAGGGACGGCAGGTCGAACGCTTCAGACGGCGGAGAAGTCATGTCTATTCCTTCGTTTGACATCGTTTGCCATATTTAGAGGCTTTTTCCGTCGTATGTCAATGCTTGTCCGCGATTGACAGGGGGCTGACGGTGCGAGAGCGTCGGGCGCATGGACGTCTCCTGGGTCGATCGGCTCCTGTCGGATCTGGAGCGGCAGGCCGAGACCGAGCGGTTGCTCGATCGTGATGTTGACGTCGAGCAGCGCACCCAGGACGCCTATCGCGCGGTGGGGTGGGTCGACCGACTGAGAGCCTCACGGGGTACGACGGTGTCGGCCTCCGTGGTTGGCTACGGTCCGGTCACCGGCACGGTCGACCGGGTCGGTCGGGACTGGTGTGTCCTGCGCTCGGTGGGGGCCGACCTGGTGGTGCTTCTCGACGCGTTGCTGACGGTGCGGGGACTGGACGAGGCTGTCGTGGACGCGGCCGCGGACCCGGTCTGGTCCCGGCTCGGGATGGGGGCGGTCCTCCGGGAGGCGATCGACGAGCGGGGGGCGCTCCGGGTCTTCCTGCGTGACGGCACCCATCTCCAGGGGATCGCGCTCCGGGCGGGCGCGGACTTCTGCGAGTTCACCGTGGACGACGGTGTGGTCACCCAGGGGCCTCTCATCGTGCCGTGGCGGCAGATGGCGGCCTTCACCGCGCGCTGAGGGGCTCGCCCAGTCCGGGAGGTTGCCCGGGAGGGCCGGTCAGTCCGCGTGTGCGGCGTTGTACCCCCGGACGTGCTCCTCGGTCTGCTCGTACATCCGCGCGACGAACTTCTCCAGCTCGAGGGTCTCGACCCGCCACTGACCCCGTCCACCCAGCTTGAACGCGCGAAGCTCGCCTCGTCGGACCAGGGCCGTGACCTGCGCGAGGGAGGTATTCAAGATCTCGGCCACATCCGTGAGAGTCAGCATGCGTGGGCGGTCTTCGTCGCTCATAGACGCAGTATGACGCCGTTTCACACTGATTGAAAGCGTTATGCGAGGAGCACCGGTGTCGGATCCTGGCTCAGCGCGGCTTTACCTTGGCCGATGGGGTCGAGGTGAGAACCGCCCCCGCGCTCTGGAGCCAGCCCCGCTTCCTCGTCGGGCTGCTGCTTGTGCTCGGGTCGGCACTGCTCGGTGCCCAGATCCTCGCCAGCGCCGACGACTCGGTGTCGGTGTGGACCGTTGAGGTGGACGTGGCTGCGGGCCAGGAGATCACCGAGGCGATGCTCTCGGCTCGGCAGGTCCGGTTCGCCGACGCTCAGCAGGCCGACCGCTACCTTCCCGGTGATCAGGCGCTCCCGCTCCCCGCGGTTGCGGCCCGGCCCGTGGGAGCCGGTGAGCTCCTCCCGCGTAGCGCCTTGGGCGTGGCCGACCGACTCGTCGAGGTGCCGTTGCAGGTCTCGATCGGCCACGTGGCCGCCACGGTCCGAGTCGGCAATCTCGTCGACGTCTGGGTCTCCACGGGCCTGGGCGCCGCGCGATCGGTGCTGCACGAAGTGCCGGTGCTGGCCCTCGAGGAGTCCGACACTGGCGTGCGCGTCGTTGTGGGGCTGGACGCCGACCAGGCGGCCACCATGCCCTCGCTGCTCGGCCAGATCGACGGGGCAACCGTCTTCGTCGTGAGGAGGCCGGCATCGTGAGCCGGGTCCTGCTCGCCGGTCTGGGGCCCTGGACGACCGCCCTGGAAGAGGCGATCCGCTCGGTGCGGGGCATGAGCCTGGCCTCGCGGTGCGAGGAGCTTGCCGACCTGCGGGCTCTGGCCGCAGCCGGAGTGGGGGACCTGGCCGTGGTGAGCGGTGAGCTATCGGGCCTGGACCTGGACAGCGTCAGCGCACTGCACCGGTCAGGAGTCACGGTCATCGCGGTCGCGGCGTCACCGGACGCGCAGGAGTGGCTCGGTCGGCTCGGCGTTGATCGAGCGGTGCGCCCGTTCACCGACGTCAGCGCTTGGAGCGACGTACTGTCCGGCCCCTCTGACGTGCCGACCCGAGGTGCTGCGACCGGATCCTGTATCGCAGTCTGGGGTCCGCCAGGAGGTCCCGGGGCTACCACGGTCGCGGTCTCGCTCGCCCTGGCCTCTGCCGCCTCAGGGGTGCGCACCCTGCTGGTCGACCTGGACCCGGCAGGGGCGAGCATCGCGCAGCAGCTGGGTCTCACCGACTCCGGGTCCGGCGTCGAACGGGCCTGCCGCGCTGCTCAAGCGGGTGCGCTGACCCCGGCCGCGTTCGACTCGCTCACCTACGCCACCGACCTCGGCCTCGAGGTGCTCACCGGCGTGCTGCGTCCGGATCGCTGGGTCGACCTTCGGCAGTCCGCGCTGGAGGCGGTCATGGACCTGGCGCGGCGACAGTACGGCCGAGTTGTGTGTGACGTGGGCTCCGACGTCTACGACGTCGGACACGATCTCGGGGCCGGATCGCCTCGTCCGAGCACCGCGACGGCCGTGGGGATCGACGCCGCGGACCATCTCGTGCTCGTCGGGTCCGCCGATTCGGTGGGCCTGGCCCGCCTGCTGCGAGGTGTCGACCGGCTCGTCCTCTCGGCGTCCCCGCCGCGTCGGGCACACGTAGTCGTCAACCGCTGGCGACCCTCCGCCGGCTGGAGTCCCGGCGACCTGGTCCGCCTGCTCGGCGACGTCGCACCGAGCGTGCAGACGTCGGTCCTCCCCGACGACACCGCGGCAGCCGACGCGGCCTCTCTGTGCGGTGGCTCTCCCTGGCTCTGTCGTGAGGCGCCCGGCAAGGACAAGCTCACCCCGCTGGGCTCGGCGCTGCACGAGATGACGGCTGCCGTTCTCGGTGTGGCCCGCGGCATTCCGGTCGAGCGGTGGTCCCGGGTCAGACGCTGAACAGCAACCAGATCCCCGTGACCGTGTAGACGACCATCACCATCAGCAGGGGTAGCTGACCGGTGAGCTGATGACGCTTGGGCAGGAGACGGACCGCGCGGTCGTGGCTGGAGACGACTCCGGTCAGGTGACCCACCACGACCGCAATGATCTTGATGAGGGCGAGCATCCGCGGGTTGCTGGAGAGCCAGAAGTGCACCTGCCAGTCCGCGGTACCGAGCAGATTCGCCCCGTGGCCCATCGGGTCGCTGAGCAGGATGAGGGTCTGTTGACCGGTCTCCACCAGGAAGCTGAGGTAGTGCGCGAACACGTACCCGGCGACGATCGGAACCACGGCGTGGGCGAACAGACGTGGCAGTTCGCTCCGGCGGTGTTCGTCCAGGATGCCGGTCATCATCGTGGCGGCCATGAAGAGCAGGGCGATGATCAGCGGCAGCCCGATCAGCCCAAGGGTGTTGAGCAGGGTCGAGTCGACGCTCGAACCCTGGACGAACCGCAGCCAGATCGTGGAGCCCTTGAAGCTGTCGAAGGCGGTCGAGCCGAAGAGCAGCGAGACCACTGCGACCAGCCCCGGCATCGGCGGGCTGGCGTCGAGGTTCACCAACGGGTTGCGGACCACGAGCGCGCCGTCGTCGCGACGACCGAAGACCGACAGCCGCCCGACCAGAGTCGAGAAGACCTCGAACGGGTCGGCCTGCGCGATCCACCGGTCGCCGAAGATGGCGGCGCCGACCAGGGTCACCCCGCCGTAGATCGCGAACCAGATGCGCACCGGCCCCAGGAAGGCGCCCTCGGGGTACACCAGTTCCATCCACACGAAAGCGAACAGCGCGACAGCAGCAGGCCACAGCCCGACCCACGCGGGGAGCGTGAACAGCCCCTCGCTGGGGTCGCCACCGGTGATGCGGGTGAGCAGTCGGTGCACGGTGCGGACCGGGTTGAGCGCTCGATAGACCGGTCCGAGCAGGATCGAACTGACTGGGATGCCGACCCAGAGCCAGACGTAGACCACCCCGAACGTCGGGTTGATCAGCTTGTCCGGCCCGTCGATGGCCGCCCAGCCGACATAGCTGGTGAGGGCCAGACCGAAGGTTCCCATGACCCAGGACCAAGTGGTCGAGTCGATCACGCGCGCGGCCACTGTCGGGAACGCCCATCCGCCGGAGGAGGGGTCGAAGCGAGGAGTCCGCCAGGCAAGGGCCAGGACGGTGAAGGAGATGGCGAGCGCGACTGCGGCGCCGACTATGGCGTACGACAGCGGGAGAGGGAGGTCCTGTGCGCCGCCGAACCCATGTGCGAAGACCAGCATCCGACCCTCTCGTTCGCGTGGAGTCACCAAGACGCAGCGTCCTCTGAAAGAATCCCATGAGCGGCCGTCCGGCGCGGGAGCAAGGGGGTGTGATGGCAGATCGTCTCCGGCCAGGAGATCTGGCGTACCTCCGTGCCGAGACCTCCTCCACGCCGATGCACAACGTCACTCTCGAGATCTTCGAGCCCGGCGAGAAGGGCTTCGACTACGAGCGACTGGTGAGTCTGATCGAGGACCGGCTCGCCTTCGTGCCCCGCTACCGGCAGCGGCTGCGCGCTGTCGTCAACGGTCTGGGCACCCCGGTCTGGGTGGACGACCGCGACTTCGACATCACCTTCCACGTCCGCAGGTCGGCGATCCCCACGCCAGGCGGGATGGACCAACTGCGTGAGCTGGTGGCGCGGATAGCCGCGCGCCGGCTCGACCGCGGTCGGCCCCTGTGGGAGATGTACCTGATCGAGGGCCTCTCGGAGGGTCGCTTCGCCATCTTGTCCAAGTCGCACCAGATCCTCGTCGACGGGATCTCCACCATCGACATCGGGCAGGTGATCCTCGACGTCGACCAGACACCACCCCCGCGCGTCCACGACGACTGGTCACCCGCTCCGGCCCCGACCGCGGCCTCGCTGCTCACTCAGGCCCTGTCCGACACCGTCCGGAACCCGAGAATGGCGGTGGAGGCGGTCCGGGACGTCAGTGGTCCGCTGCTGAGGATGGCCGAGCCGGCCCTGGACCGAATCACCGAGATCGCCGGCTCGCTCACCACCCGTCGGGCCGCGCCCGACTCGCCCCTGAACATCCCGCTCTCCCAGCAGCGGCTGTTCGTGGCGGTGAAGACCGACCTGGAGGACTTCCGGACGGTCCGTCACGAGCACGGCGGCACGATCAACGACATCGTGCTCGCCACTGTCACCGGGGCGCTGCGCAACTGGCTGATGACGCGTGCGGACTCGGTGGACGGTGGGCGGTTCCTGCGGGCGATGGTGCCGATGAGCGTCATCGACCACGATCTGGAGCCGACCTCCCTCGGCAGCCAGGTCGCCGGACATCTGCTCAACCTGCCGGTGTCCGAAGTCAGCCCGGTCGTCCGGCTGCATCAGGTGTCGTACGCGCTCAAGGCGCACAAGGAGGCGGGTAGTGCGGTCGCCGCGGAGCGGCTGCTGCACGTCGCGGGGTTCGCGCCCACGACGTTCCATGCGCTGGGTGCGCGAGTCGCGATGGAGAGCTGGCCGCGGGGCTTCAACCTGGCGATCACCAACGTGCCCGGGCCGCAGTTCCCTCTCTTCGCCGCGGGAGCTCGGATGCTGGAGTCCTATCCGGTCCAGCCGCTGATCGCCGAGCATGCCCTGGCGATCGGGATCACGTCCTACGACGGGTCGGTCTACTTCGGGCTGAACGCCGACCGGGAGGTCATTCCGGACGTCGATGTCATCGGCCAGTGCCTGGTCGACTCACTGGCCGAGCTGGTCGACACCGCCGGCCCGTCCCGGGAGCAGGCGCCGCGTGGCCGGAAGGCCGCCGGCAAGGCCGCCAGCAAGGGCAAGAAGTGACCCGCATCTATGCCGGCTCGACGATCGCCGAGATCGAGCCAGTGGCGAGCCGGCGGCGCACTTCCGGAAGACACCCTTGCCCGTGCCGTCACCCCCGAGGTCGTCACGGCGCTCGAGGACTCCGATGACGAGGAGCGGGAGTACGCCGTCACTCAGCTTGCTGTCGCCGATTCGCTGGAGCGACTGCGCGAGGGCGGAGGTGACCGCCTGGTGGTCGTCGTCGCGGAGCGTGCCGACACCGAGTCGGCCGACGGGCCCGACACCGACCCCGGCCTGGTCCGGCTGGCCGCCGCCCTGAGATGGGCTGAGGTGGTCGCAATCCTGGTCGATGTCGACAGCGCCGGCACCGACCTCGGCTCCGACCCCGGCGTTCAGCTCGAGGATCGTGACCTCGCCTGGTACACCCCCGCCGAGCTCGATGACCTGACCCGGAGTGACGCTCAGCAGGGCCGGTGAGACGATCTGGGTATGGACGCAATCACCCTTCCACCCCCACCGGTCAACGAGCCCACGCTCAACTACGCCCCCGGCAGTGCGGAGCGTGAAGAGGTGGTCGCGGAGCTCACGCTTCGCGAGAGTGCCGACCCCGTCAACTTGACCGCCACCATCGGCGGCAAGAAGGTGATGGGCCGGGGTGAGCCCTTCGAGGTCGTCGAGCCGCACCGTCACTCCCATGTGCTCGGCGTCGCCCGCGCTGCCAGCGCGGCGGACACCAAGAAGGCGATCGCCGCCGCGGCCGACGCGGCCCCGGAGTGGCGCTCCTTGTCGATGGACGACCGTGCCGCGGTCTTCCTCCGCGCCGCGGACCTGCTCGCCGGGCCGTGGCGGCAGAAGCTGAACGCGGCCACCATCCTCGGCCAGTCCAAGACCGTCTGGCAGGCCGAGATCGACGCCGCATGCGAGTTGATCGACTTCCTCCGGTTCAACGTCCACTTCGCTCGTCAGATCGCGGCCGAGCAGCCGATGATCTCGTCTCGTGGTGTCTGGAACCGCTCCGACCACCGCCCGCTGGAGGGATTCGTCTACGCGATCACGCCCTTCAACTTCACCGCGATCTCCGGGAACCTGCCCACCGCCCCGGCATTGATGGGCAACACGGTGATCTGGAAGCCGTCGACCACCCAGCAGTACTCCGCCCACCTGTTCATGGAGCTGCTGGAGGAGGCCGGTCTCCCGCCCGGCGTCATCAACATGCTTCCCGGCCACGGGCCGGAGGTCTCCTCGGTGGCGCTGAAGCACCCGGACCTCGCCGGCATCCACTTCACCGGCTCGACTCCGACCTTCCAGCACCTGTGGAGCGAGGTCGCCGGGAACATCGCCCGCTACCGCAGCTACCCGCGGATCGTGGGGGAGACCGGAGGCAAGGACTTCGTCATCGCCCATCCGTCCGCTGATCCGGACGTAGTTCGCACCGCGTTGATCCGCGGCGCCTTCGAGTACCAGGGCCAGAAGTGCTCGGCCGCCTCCCGCGCCTACATCGCCAAGTCGGTGTGGCGGAAGATGCGTAAGCAGTTCCTCGCCGAGGTCGAGGCGATTGCCGTGGGCGACCCCGCCGACCTGTCGAACTTCATGGGTGCTGTCATCGACGCGCGCGCCTTCGCCAAGCACAAGGCGGCCATCACCCGGGCGAAGCGGTCCAACAGCCTGGAGATCGTGGCCGGCGGTCAGGTCGACGACTCGGTCGGCTACTTCGTCCGCCCCACGGTGATCGAAGCCAAGGACCCGACCGACGCCATGTTCAAGACCGAGTACTTCGGGCCGATCCTCGTCGTCCACGTCTTCGATGACGCCGACTTCGAGGAGACCGTGATGCAGATGGAGTCGTTCGCGCCGTACGCGCTGACCGGAGCGATCATCGCGCGGGACCGCCGGGCGATCGCCTGGGCGACCGAGGCTCTCCGCTTCGCGGCGGGCAACTTCTACATCAACGACAAGCCGACCGGCGCGGTCGTCGGGCAGCAGCCCTTCGGCGGAGCGCGGGCCTCCGGCACCAACGACAAGGCCGGAGCGGCATCGAACCTGATGCGCTGGACCTCGCCGCGCTCGCTCAAGGAGACCTTCGTGCCCCCGACCGACTACCGCTACCCCCACATGGGCTGAGCATGGGGAACTGGCTCGACTGGCTCAACGCAACCGGTGCGCTGGTGCCGCTGCACTACGGCGCGCTCCACACCTACGAGAAGTGGCTGGTGCCCATCGTGGGCATCGGCCCCTTCGTCGTGATGTTCGTGGTCGTCTACTTCGTGCGCAAGCGCGACAACGACGAGAGGCATGAAGCATAGGTGGGGCGCCGAGGACCCACGTCCTGGTACACCCTGCTGGAGCCGGACGGCCGCGATGGATCCAGAGCCTGATGTCGATTCCTTGATCTCGGGCTACCAAGCGATCTCGGCGGCGTGAACACCCTCACCACGCTGAGCCCCGAGCAGCCGGAACTCCTCGAGCCGACGTGCGGGTCGAGAGAGCACCTTCAGCGCGAACCGGACGCCCGGGTCCCGAAGACCCGGGCACCAAGGTGGAGAATCGAGTCCTGGTACCGGGAGTCACGGTTGCGAGAACGTGCTGATGATGGCGATGCTTTGGCCGTAGACCCCGTTCGGGTCGACCTTCTGGACGCCCCAGGCCACCTGGTTGCCCGTCACACTGATTCCGCATGGCACGCATACATGGGTTTGCGGGGGGAGCGTGAGGTAGTCGGGTGTGTGCATGGGATCGCTCACCTGGATGATGCGGACGGTTTGTCCTAGTGGCCCGTGGGCGAGGTCGGCGACGAAGCCGTCGCCGGCGGTGAGGAAGCCTTGGTCGCCTCCGGCCAGGACAACAGGGTCCCCGTCGGGAAGTTCGAGTGCGGCGATGCGACCGGAAAGGCCGTCGCGGAACGCCAACGTGTTGTGGTCGATCGTTGGCTGGTCCGTGTTGCCGAGGTGGGTCAGTCGAACGGGGTCCGGGTCGCCCTTGAACAGGGCGTAGAGATCGGCGCGGTAGGTGTGTCGGCCAGGGTGGAACTGCTCGGTCAGGTTGTAGACCAGCACGTCTGCGTTAGCTGCCGTTTGTCCGGTCCGTACCTGGGTGAGGACCCGGCTGCGCCGTCCGGTCTTCAGGTTCTGCTTCCAGAGGTCGGCCGCCTTGACGCGGAAGCCCAGGAACTGCGCCCAGTAGACGGTGTTGTTGAAGAGCCTGGGCAGGGGGGGCAGCGTTGAGACTCCTTCGCCAAGGAGGCTGGCCTTGCTTGTCTGGAGGTCGTAGAAGTACATCTTCCATGCAACCTTCGCGGTGGGATTCTGCTGCACCTCGGCTTGCTGGCCCCATGCGAGGTAGCGCGAACTCGCGGAAAGCCACGTCAAACCACCGAGGGGTAGGTCGGCAATCACGGACTGCTTCTTCGTGGTGGTGTTGTAGAGATAGATGTGCTTCTGACCGCCGGCGTGGCCGGATTCGTAGGCGAGTCCTATTCCGGGCACCAGGGTCACCCAATCCGGTTGGTCCCCGGTCAGCGGAACTTCGATGCGTGTGGACTCGGCGAGCGTCTGTTGGGTGGGCTTCACGGGTGGGGTTGGGGTGCTGGAGGAAACTGCTGGGGCGCTGGGAGATGTCCTCGAACCCGACGGTCCCTGTGGGTCGGCGGGCGGCTGGCATCCGGCCTGAGAAAGGACAACCAGAATGAGGACGCTGGCCAGCAGGAGCCGAGATACTCGACGCTTGAGCGTCATTCGATCACGTACTGGCCACTGGGCGAGTAGTGGACAGCGTTGAACGAGTTGGTCTGGTCAACGTCGGGGTGGAGGCCATGGGGGTTCCCATAGGAGCTGAATCCCCAGGTCCACAGCGGGTCCCATTCCTCAGCGATGCCGACTTTCCCCGTCGAGCTGTCCCACCCGTAGACGTCGTCGAAATGCTCGGTCGAGTGGTGCTGCCAAAATCCGTAATAGGAGGTCTGGACGTTCTGGATTACTTCTTGGTGGTACGAGTAGGTGTCCGTCATGATGTTGGAGACGTAGTCGTTGACGCTTGACGGCTTGACGGCCGTCCAGCTGCCGTGGCTGTTGAACGTGGAGTTGTTGTTCAGAAGATCTGGAATGTAGGACGTCTTGTACAGACCGTTTACGGGGTCGATCCCAAGTTTGTTGACGAACCAAGCCTCGGTCATGTCCACACCGGTCATGGCTTGGGTCATGTTCCGCGTGGCCGCGGCTCCGCAGGTGTAGTACGGCCGTCCCAGAGAGGTGCAGCCGCTTGTGCCGGCCGTGCAGGGGTTGCCGCCGCCCTCCTTGTGGTTCACGACGCTGGAGAGGTAGTAGCTGGTCACGGATCCTGGGGGCGGCGGAAGCAAGTAGTTCGAAGAGCCACCGTTGACGCTCGGGTTGGAGTTGGTTGGGAAGCCGCTGAAGTCGACGCCGCCCGTGGGGTCCGCCTGGAGTTGGGCGGAGATTGCAGAGGCCTCCTGTTGTGCTGCCTCTATCTGGGGAAGATCGCCCGGTGGTGGCTGATATGGCGAGTAGGTGGCGTCCCCGCCTGTGAAGTCCGAGTAGCCACCTCCGTCGGCGTGGGCTGGCCCAGCGGAAATGATCGCGATAACGGTCGTGATCGCTGCGATTGTGAGCGAAGAATTCGAGACCTTTATTTTCTTTCCCCCGTATTTCTGGCCCGACTGGAGAATGCCAGGCTGTCGTAGGTTAGCGCGGTGGGGGGGGCGCGACAACCCCCCTGGATCCGTGGGGATCTGGAGTGTTGGCCCCAGCTCCTGCTCGCTGCGCCTCGGAGGTGCCCGGAGTGGGATCAAGGCTGGCCTTGGGTCACCCCGACGGCTCGGCCCCAACGCCACGAGGACGCCTCCGCGCTTGGGGTGCGTGTGCCGGGACGTTCATCGGCCGCATCCTTCACCTGCTCCGGATCGCTGGTCCTCAGCGCGAACTTCTCGCCGACCAGGGAATCGATCCCGGCCTCCTGGCATAGCCGGTGCGCTTCAGCAGCTCCGAGCGGGTGCTCTTGCGCGTCTGCGGCGGAGCCTTGGTCTATGCCAGTCTGCGGAGGCCGACGCGCTCCTCGGCCTCCATGGCGGAGATCATGAGCCCGGCGACGAGGCTCTCGATCTTGCCGCCGATCAGAGGGACGTTGACCCTGAGCTCACCGTCCAGCGTCTCGACGGTGCCGTCGCCGTCCGGCTCCAAGACGATGGTGCCGTGCAGGTGACCCGGCTTGCCGGGGATGGCGATCTCCAGATCCGCCCTGGCCGGGGTCTGCCAGGTCTCGTGCTGCTCGATAACGATCTCCTCGCCGACCATCTTCTTGGCGAAGGAGGGGATGTCGTCGGTGTCCTGTCGGTGGACCACCAGCACGTTCATGGAGTTGCCCATCCGGTCGATCTCGACCCGGACCCCCGTGGAGTGGAGCTCGGCGCAGACCTCCTCGCGGAACTCGGGGTCCGCGAGCATCTCGAAAACCTCGTCCGGTGGGGACGGGTAATGCATCTGGTGGCGAACGCGCATGGAGCACATCATGGCGCATGCCCGGCGGCCACCGATCGGCGTAGGGTCGGCGGGTGACCAACCAGGAACCCCGTGCGGAGAACGCGATCGATGTCGTCGGAGAGTGGGGAGGCGTCGACGTCGGCTTCGGCGAGCAGGGCGCGAAGCTCACCTACGGCAGCTATCTGCAGCTGGACCGGCTGCTCACCTCGCAGAAGTGCGAGACCTCCCCGCCGGCGCACGACGAGCTGCTGTTCATCACCATCCACCAGGTCTACGAGCTGTGGTTCCAGCAGCTTCTCCACGAGGCGACCGCGGCGCGCGACGCGATGATCTCCGGACAGATGTGGTGGGCCGAGCACCTGCTGACACGGATGGCCGCGATCGAGCAGGTGCTGGTCTCCCAGATCGACGTACTGGAGACGATGACCCCCCAGGACTTCCTGCAGTTCCGGCAGCGGCTGTCGCCGGCGAGCGGCTTCCAGAGCGTGCAGTTCCGGGAGCTCGAGTTCCTGTCCGGCGCCAAGGACCCGTCGTTCGTCGAGCGCTTCCGCGGCCTGAGCGACGGCGAGCGCCAGCGGCTGCGGGACCGGCTGGCCGAGCCGACGCTGTGGGACGCGTTCCTCACCGCGATCAGCAACCGCGGGCTGCCGATCGACAGCGACGACACGGTGCTGGACTCGCTGCGGACAGCCGCGCACGACCGCTCGTCCTATGCCGATGTGTGGTCGCTGGCCGAGGCGCTGCTCCAGCACGATGAGCTGGCTGCGGCGTGGCGCGCACGGCATGTGGTGATGGTCGAGAGGATGATCGGGACGAAGACAGGGACCGGCGGGTCCTCGGGTGCGGAGTACCTCCGTAGCCGACTCCCACTGCGCTTCTTCCCCCTGCTGTGGGAGCTCCGGTCCCGGCTGTAACCTTCAAATTGTCGACGCAAAGTCGCGTCGAGATGAGAGGACGGCTGTACGTGACCACGCCAGTGGTGGATACGAACGAGGATCTGATCGAGCGGGCGGCAGGGTTGGCCGCCTCCCACAAGGGCTCCGATGGCCCGCCCCCGGAGGAGCTCGCCCGGCTCGTCGGGCTCTACTACCGACACCTTCCCCCCGACGAGCTTGTCGGCCGGTCGGAGAGTGACGTGCTCGCGGCGGTGGTCAGCCACTACCAGCTCGCTGTTCAGCGGCACCAGGGCACAGCCAACGTCCGGGTCACCACCCCGATCGAGGAGCAGGACGGCTGGACCGCGAGCCGGCACACCGTCGTCGAGATCGTCACCGACGACATGCCCTTCCTCGTCGACTCGGTGCTCATGGTGATGAACGAGCAGGGTGTGGGCACCCATCTGGTTGTCCACCCCCAACTGCTGGTCCGACGAGATCTGAACGGCACGCTCCTGGAGTTCCTCGACGAGGTCGCGCACGACGGTGCCCACGACGTGTTCCGAGAGTCCTGGATGCATGTCGAGGTCGATCGGGAGACCGACGCGGAGGACCTCGCGGCGATCGAGGACGCGCTGCGCAACGTGCTCGTCGACGTGCGGGAGAGCGTCGAGGACTGGGAGAAGATGCACGCCCAGGCCTTGGAGATCATCGGCGAGCTCGCGCACAACCCCCCGCCGCTCGACCCCCTCGAGGTCCAGGAAGGGCGCGCCCTGTTGGAGTGGCTGGCCCAGGACCACTACACCTTCCTCGGCTACCGGGAGTACCGGCTGGACGAGATCGACGGCGAGGACGTCCTGCGGGCCGTGCCGGGCACGGGCCTGGGCATCCTGCGCTCCGACCAGGACATGTCTGAGTCCTTCGGCAAGCTGCCGCCGCTCGTCCGGGCCAACGCACGCAGGAAGTTCCTGCTCAACCTGGCCAAGGCCAACTCCCGGTCCACGGTCCATCGTGCGGCGTACCTGGACTACGTCGGCGTCAAGACGTTCGACGAGAACGGCGAGGTCACTGGCGAGCGCCGGTTCCTCGGCCTGTTCGCCTCCACCGCGTACACCGAGTCCCTGATCCGGATCCCGGTGCTGCGCCGCAAGGCCCGGCAGGTCATCGACGCCTCCGGCTTCGACTCGCGCAGCCACACCGGCAAGGCGCTGATGGACGTGCTGGAGAACTACCCGCGCGACGAGCTCTTCCAGATGTCGGCGGAGGAGCTATTGCCCATCGCCCTGGCCGTGCTGCAGACCAGGGACCGGCGTCAACTCAAGCTCTTCGTGCGCCACGACCAGTACGCACGCTTCCTGTCCTGTCTGGTCTTTCTCCCGCGGGACCGCTACAACACGAGGGTCCGAGAGCGGATGTCGGCGATCCTCACCGAGGGACTCGGTGGGGAGTCGGTGGAGTACACCGTAAGGATCACCGAGTCACACCTGGCCCGGCTCCACTTCGTGGTGCGGCCGCCCAAGGGCCAGTTGGTGCCCGAGGACATCGACGTTGCCGGCCTCGAGCTCCGGCTCATCGAGGCCGCCCGCTCCTGGCGTGACGAGTTCGTCAAGGCGATCATCGATGCGTTCGGCGAGGAGGAGGGCGTGCGGCTGTTCCGCCAGTACGCCGATGCCTTCCCGGAGGCCTACAAGGAGGACTACGACCCGCAGACCGGTGCCGAGGACCTGGCCCGCTTCGAGGCGATCGAGGGCGAGGAAGGCGTCTCGCTCTCCTACTACCACGAGCCGGGAGCGGATCCCTTCGACGCCCGGCTGAAGATCTTCCGGGTGGGCGAGGTGCTCTCGCTGAGCCGGGTGCTTCCGGTGCTGTCGACGATGGGCGTCGAGGTCATCGACGAGCGGCCCTACGACGTGGAGGGCCTGCCGCGCACCTCCCACCTCTACGACTTCGGCCTTCGCCACACCCGGGCGCTGCCCGAGGGCGGCCGCGAGCTCTTCCAGGACGCGGTGGCCGCGGTCTGGGAGGGGCGCAACGAGCCCGACGGCTTCAACGGGCTGGTGCTCGCCGTGGGCCTGACCTGGCGTGAGGCGACCCTGCTTCGCGCCTACGCGAAGTACATGCGTCAGGGCGGTACGCCGTTCGCTCACGACTACATCGAGGACGCCCTCAAGAGCAACATCGACATCACCCGGATGCTGGTCACGCTCTTCGAGACCCGCTTCGACCCGGCGCTCTTCGTCGACGATCTCGAGGGACGGGCCGCGGCCGTCGACCAGATCGAGGCCAAGCTGCTCGCCACGCTCGACGAAGTGGTGAGCCTGGACCACGACCGGATCCTGCGGTCCTACCTGACGCACATCAAGGCGACGCTGCGGACGAACTACTACCAGCCGGCCGAGGACGGCCTGCCGAAGGCCTACATCTCGTTCAAGCTGGAGCCCAGGGCGATTCCGGATCTACCCGAGCCGCGACCGTTGTACGAGATCTTCGTCTACTCGCCGCGGGTCGAGGGCGTGCACCTGCGGTTCGGCCCGGTGGCGCGCGGCGGCCTGCGCTGGTCGGACCGACGCGACGACTTCCGCACCGAGGTCCTGGGCCTGGTCAAGGCACAGATGGTCAAGAACGCCGTGATCGTCCCCGTCGGCTCCAAGGGGGGCTTCTTCTGCAAGCAGCTTCCAGACCCGAGCATGCGCGACGCATGGCTCGCCGAGGGTGTGGACTGCTACAAGATGTTCGTCTCGGGCATGCTCGACGTGACCGACAACCTGATCAACGGCGAGGTCGTTCACCCCGGCTCCGTGGTCTGCCACGACGGTGACGACTCGTACCTCGTGGTGGCCGCCGACAAGGGCACCGCGACGTTCTCTGACATCGCCAACGGGATCGCCAAGGAGTATGGCTACTGGCTCGGCGACGCCTTCGCCTCGGGTGGTTCGGTCGGCTACGACCACAAGGTGATGGGCATCACCGCCCGTGGAGCCTGGGAGTCGGTGCAGCGCCACTTCCGCGAGATGGACATCGACTGCCAGACCCAGGACTTCACCTGTGTCGGCATCGGTGACATGTCCGGTGACGTCTTCGGCAACGGGATGCTGCTGTCGGAGCACATCAAGCTGGTCGCGGCGTTCGACCACCGCGACATCTTCCTCGACCCCGATCCCGACCCGGCGACTTCCTTCGCCGAGCGGAGGCGGATGTTCGACCTGCCCCGGTCCAGCTGGCAGGACTACGACAAGTCGCTGATCTCCGAGGGTGGCGGGGTCTACTCGCGCAAGGCCAAGTCGATCCCGATCGACGACCGGGTCCGCGAGGTCCTCGGCATCGCGGCCGAGGTCACCCGGATGTCGCCCCAGGAGCTGATGAAGGCGATCCTGTTGGCGCCGGTCGACCTGCTGTGGAACGGCGGCATCGGCACCTACGTGAAGGCCGAGACCGAGTCCCATGCCGATGTCGGGGACAAGGCGAACGACGGCATCCGGGTCAACGGCAACGAGCTGCGGGTGCGCAGCGTCGGGGAAGGCGGCAACCTCGGCCTGACCCAACGCGGCCGCATCGAGTTCGCCATGGCCGGCGGGAAGGTGAACACCGACTTCATCGACAACTCCGCTGGCGTGGACACCTCCGACCACGAGGTGAACATCAAGATCCTGCTCGACGGCGTGGTCCGCAAGGGCGACCTCACCGAGGGCGGGCGCAACGAGCTGCTCGCGTCGATGACCGATGAGGTTGCCGAGCTCGTCTTGGAGGACAACTACGAGCAGAACGTCGCCCTCGCGTCGGCTGCCTTCCACGCACCGAGCCTGCTCCACGTCCACGAGGACTGGATGCGCCGGCTCGAGCAGGCCGGCGAGCTTGACCGCGGTCTTGAGGGGCTCCCCACCTCCAAGCAGGTGGCGGACCGGATCGAGAAGCGGCAGGGGCTCACCGTCCCCGAGCTGTCGGTCCTGCTGGCCTACACCAAGATCGTGCTGGCGCACGAGCTGATCGAGTCCGATCTCGGCGAGGACCCGTACCTGCGGTCCGACCTGTACCGCTACTTCCCGACCAATATGCGCCACGGGTACCGGCGGGAGATGGACATCCACCCGCTGCGCCAGCAGATCATCATCACCCAGGTCGTGAACGACCTGGTCAACTCCGCCGGCATCACCTACTTCCACCGTCTGTCGGGGGAGACAGGGGCCTCGGCGGTCGACCTGGTCCGGGCCAACTTCGTGTCGAGCGAGATCTTCGGGGAGATGGAGCTGCTGAGCCAGATCCGCGACCTCGACAACCAGGTGGCCTCCGACATCCAGACCCGAATGCGGCTGCAGTCGCGGACCCTCATCGAGCGGGCCAGCCGGTGGATGGTCAACAACCGCCGGCCCCCGATGCAGTCGGAGGAGACCGTCGACTACTTCCAGGCCGCGGTGCAGCAGGTCATGTCCGCTCTGCCGCGCCTGCTGAAGGGCCGGGAGCTGGAGGCCTACGAGACACGGTTCGCCGAGATGGTCGCCGCCGATGTGCCGGAGAAGCTCGCGTCCCGGGTCGCCTCGCTGCCCCCGGCGTACCCGGTGCTGGGCATCGTCCAGGTGGCCAAGCGACTGGAGATGGACCCGGTCGAGGTCTCCCGGCTGCACTTCGAGCTCGGCGAGCGCCTGCGACTGTCGTCGCTGGTGGCCAGGATCATCAGCCTGCCCCGCGAAGACAGGTGGCAGACGATGGCGCGGGCCGCGCTGCGCGACGACCTCTACAACGTGCACGCACAGCTCACCGGCCAGGTGATCACCGAGACGTCGGCCGAGCTCGCTCCGGAGGACCGGGTCGAGGAGTGGGTGTCTCGTGACGCCGGGCAGATCAACCGTGGGGTCGCGAACATCGCCGAGATCTGTAGCGAGGAGCGGACCGACCTGGCCCGGCTCTCGGTCGGGCTGCGTGTGGTGCGGAGCCTGCTGGCTCCCGGCTCGTCCTCCTAGACGTACCTTCCCGCGGCTCCGTTCGTTGAGTCTCCGGGGGCCGGTCGAGCCCCGTGACTCCAGCGGAGGTGACCGATGGGCGCAGCGCTCGGGTTGATGCTCGGCTTGGGCCTGTTGTCGGTTGCCTCCACGGTCATCGTGCCCCGCCGCGGGACGGCGGATCGGCGTCCCCGCATCCGCGCTGACCTGCTCCTCGGAACCCTGGTCGGTGGGGTTGGTGTCGGAGTCCCGATCGGCTGGCTCACTTCCGACCGCACCGCCGCGCTCGTCGTCGGGCTGGTCGCCGGTGGGTGTGTGCTGCTGGCGGGGGAGGAGGCCGAGCGGCGCCGGCGGAGGACCCTGTCGCACGCCTGGCCGGCGGTGGTCGAGGCGCTGCTGGATGCCCTGCGGGCCGGGTTCGACCTGCGGGAGTCCTGGACCGCAGTCGTTCGGCACGCACCGGTGCCGCTTCGCCCGGAGGTGGCCACGCTGGCACGGGACCTCGAGGTCACGTCTGACCCGGCGCGCCCGCTGCGTTCGCTGCGACAGCGCCTGGCCGACCCCACCACCGACAGAGTGGTGGAGGCCCTGCTTCTCGCTTCCGACAGCGGCCAGCCCGGCCTGCTGCTGCGTCTGCTCGCCGCGGACCTTCGCCCGGATGCGGCGGCCGCCTCCCGACGGTCCACAACCCGGGTCTCGACCCGTGCCGTGCTCGCGGTGGCGGCCGCGGTCCCCTGGGTCTGTTGCGAGTTCTTCGGCGAGGCCGGCGTCCCGTGGCCCGACAGCGGGACGGTGATGGGCCTGGCCCTGACGCTCTTCGGCCTGGCCCTCGCTGACCGCACGATCGAGGGCGGGCTCTCCGCCCGGATGTGGCGATGACTGACCACGTCCTCGGCGCCTTCGTCGGCCTGATCTTCGGGATCGGGGCCGGCCTGCTCGTGGCGGCGTTGGGGCCCGCGCGGCCGGGGCTGGAGGAGCGGGTCCTGTCCTACGTCCCGGAGGTCGCCATGGTGCTCGGGTCGGGCGGAGTGACCAGGCCGGCAGCCGCCGGCAGGTGGTGGGGGGATCGGCAGGTGGACTTGCAGGGCTCCCTGGAACGAAGGCTGGCGGATGCCGGGCTCACGACGACGGTCTTCGCCCATCGGAGGGAGCGGCTCCGCTGGGGAGCGGTCGGGCTCACCTGCGCCGCGATCGGCTGGATGGTGGCGGGACTGGACCCGATGCGGCACGGCGCCGGTCTGGTCCTCGCTCTGGCGGGTGCGTTCGCTACGGGAGTGGTGGCCTGCGAGGTGCGGCTGATCCGCGACGCTCGGCGGCGCCAGCACCGGATGACCGCGGAACTCCCGGAGCTGGCCGAGCAGCTCTCCTGGGCTCTTTGGGCGGGCCTGCCGCTCGACGCGGCCATTGCACGGGTGATCGACCACGGCGAGGGGGTCCTGGTCGACGAACTGTCCCGGCTGGACGCCCTGTCCGGCGACGGGCTGCGACTGTCGGCCGCCCTGCGTGTGCTCGGTGGAGGCCCGGTGCCGCTCCCCGTCGAGCGCTACCTGGTCTCTCTCGGGGTCGCGCTGGAGCGCGGATCGCCGACGACCGACGTGTCGGCGTCCCAGGCGATGGCGCTGCTGGACCGCAGGCGGCGGAGGCGGCGACCAGGCTGGGCAGCGGCGGCGATGGGCGTCGTTGTGGTGGGCTGGTCGACGCTCCTGGCACTGGCAACGACGGGCGGGCTCGGCTGGCGGTAGCAGCGCCGCAGTCCATCCCCGCTGCGGCAGGTAGTGTTGCCTCTCGTGGCAGGACCCGATTTCGACACCGAGCTCAAGCAGCTCCAGGCGACCGTGGGGACCATCGAGAAGGTCCTCGACCTCGACGCGATCCGCAAGGAGATCGCCGATCTGGGGGAGCAGGTGGCCGCGCCCGACCTGTGGGACGACCAGGCCAACGCCCAGCGAGTGACCAGCCGGCTGTCGGTCCTCCAGGCCGAGCTCGACAAGGTCACCTCCCTGCACAGCCGGCTCGACGACCTCGGGATTCTGGTCCAGCTCGCCGTGGAGGAGAGCGACGCCGAGTCGATGACGGAGGCCGAGACGGAGCTGGGCCGGGTGCACAAGGCGGTCGAGGCTCTCGAGGTGCGGACTCTCCTCTCTGGCGAGTACGACGTGCGGGACGCTCTGCTCACGATCCGGTCGGGCGCCGGTGGGGTGGACGCCGCCGACTTCGCCGAGATGCTGCTGCGGATGTACACCCGTTGGGCGGAGCGGCAGAAGTATGCCGTCGAGGTCTTCGACACCTCCTACGCCGAGGAGGCGGGGATCAAGTCCGCGACGTTCGCCATCCACGCGCCGTACGCCTACGGGACCCTGTCGGTCGAGGCCGGCACCCACCGGCTGGTCCGGATCAGCCCGTTCGACAACCAGGGACGCCGCCAGACCTCGTTCGCCGCAGTCGAAGTTGTCCCGTTGCTCGAGCACACCGACTCGATCGAGGTCCCGGAGGAGGACATCCGGGTCGACGTCTACCGATCCAGTGGCCCCGGCGGCCAGTCGGTGAACACCACCGACTCCGCGGTCCGGATCACCCACCTGCCGACCGGCATCGTGGTCTCCTGTCAGAACGAGAAGAGCCAACTGCAGAACAAGGCCAGCGCGATGGTCATCCTCAAGGCCAAGCTCCTCGCCAAGAAGCACGAGGAGGAGAAGGCCCATCTCGACGAGCTCCGGGGGGACGTGGCCGGGTCCTGGGGGGACCAGATGCGCTCCTATGTCCTGCACCCGTATCAGATGGTCAAGGATCTGCGCACCGAGCACGAGACCGGCAACCCCGCCGCGGTCTTCGACGGGGACATCGACGGCTTCCTGGAGGCCGGGATCCGGTGGCGTCGCGGCGCCGAGCGGGCGGCGCAGGCCTGACTGCCGAGCAGGCGCCCTGGGTGGACGTGATCGGAGTCATGGTCGAGATGCGAGGACACCGTCGCGCCTCACCGGCTGAGCTTGGCTGTTCACCTAGACTCGCCGCAGGCCTGGCACTCGTTGCCATCCCCGACGACGACAGCGGGCAAGCGTGATCAAGTTCGAGCATGTGACGGTCAACTACCCGGGGCAGCAGCGCTCCGCCCTGGAGGATGTCTCGGTCGAGGTCGAGAAGGGCGAGTTCGTCTTCTTGGTGGGCGAGTCCGGGTCCGGGAAGTCCACCTTCCTGCGGCTGGTGCTCCGTGAGGCACGGCCGAACAGCGGCCGCGTGTACGTCGCGGGCAAGGAGATCAACCGTCTGGCGGGATGGAAGGTCCCGGCCCTGCGCCGCCAGATCGGCACGGTCTTCCAGGACTTCCGGCTGCTGCCCAACAAGACCGTCGAGGAGAACGTCGCCTTCGCGCTCCAGGTGATCGGCAAGTCCCGCTCGCAGATCAAGCGGGTGGTGCCGCAGACCCTCGAGCTGGTCGGTCTGGAGGGGAAGGGCGACCGGATGCCCGATGAGCTCTCCGGTGGCGAGCAGCAGCGCGTCGCGGTTGCCCGGGCGTTCGTCAACCGACCGGTGATCCTCATCGCCGACGAGCCCACCGGGAACCTCGACCCGAACACCTCGGTCGGGATCATGAAGCTGCTCGACCGGATCAACCGGACCGGCACCACCGTCGTGATGGCGAGCCATGACTCCGGCATCGTCGACCAGATGAGGAAACGCGTGATCGAGCTGTCGTCGGGTCACATCGTGCGAGACCAGTCGCGCGGCGTCTACGGATACCAGCACTGAGGCACGCCGATGCAGCTGAGGTATGTGTTCTCCGAGGTCGCCAACGGCCTGCGTCGCAACCTGTCGATGACGGTCGCCGTGATCGTGACGATCTTCGTCTCGCTCACCCTCGTCGGGATGGGCCTGCTGCTCAACTCCCAGGCGATCAAGGCTGAGGCCTACTGGGGCAGTCGGCTGCAGATCACCGTCTTCTTGTGCACCGACACCTCCCAGCGATCCGCTTGCGTCGACGGCAAGGCCACCAGCGACGAGAAGACGGCCGTGGAGCAGGTGCTCAACACCCACCCCGAGGTCGCCAGCTGGCGCTTCGAGACCGCCCAGGAGGCCTACGACAAGTGGAAGGCGACGGCCGTCGCCGGCAACTCCACGCAGAGCACCGTCTACTCCTCGATCAAGCCCAGTGACTTCCCGGAGTCGTACTGGATCACCTTGCAGGACCCGAACAAGTACCTCGGCGTGGAGTCCCAGGTCGCCGGGCTTCCCGGGGTGGCTACGGTCCGGGACCTGCGCGACGTACTCCGGCCCATCTACTTCGCCATCAGCGCGCTGAAGTGGGGCGCGATCTCGGTCGCCGCATTCCTGGTGATCGCCGCGGTGCTTCAGGTGGGCAACACGATCCGGCTGGCGGCGCTGGCCCGGCGCCGCGAGATCGGGATCATGAGACTCGTCGGCGCCTCGAGCGTCTACATCCAACTGCCGTTCCTGGTGGAGTCGTTGCTCGCCTCCGTGGCCGGCATCGCCTTGGCCAGTTTGAGCCTGATGGGCTTCGTGCGGTTCGTCGTCTACGACAAGCTGGTCGGCAAGATCACGCTGGTCGAGTGGGTCAACTACTCCGACGGGATCCACGCCGTGCTGTGGATCAGCCTGCTCGGCCTGGCTCTGACGTTGGTTCCGACGCTTCTGTTGACCCGGAAATACCTCAAAGTCTGACCGATCCGCGGTACGGTCATGTTGCTGTAGTGACCAGTGTGACTACGCGGGCCTTTGCACTTCCTGATCTCGCGTGGTGGGCTGGCATGACGCTATGTGTTGTCCAAAGAAGGCAGACCGGTGGTAAGTCACTTCCCCCGCGCTACCCGTCGCCAGGTGGTAGCCATTGTGGCGGCGCTCTTCGCGTTCGCCTCTGTCACCGCGCCCGGAGCAGCCGCCGACAACTTGCAGCACAAGAAGCAGACCGTCCAGAAGAAGCTGGCGAAGGCGCAGACCGATTTCGACGAGTCGTCGACGCGAGTGCGCCAGTGGAGCGTGAAGCTGGTCGCTGCCCAGGCTCAGCTCACCACCGCCCAGGACACCCTGGCCAGCACCCAGACCCAGCTGGGGGCCGCCCAGGTGCTCGACGCCCAGATGCGGACAAAGCTGGCGGCCGCGCAGGCGCGGCTGGACCAGGCGAAGTCCAACCTGGTCGAGGGGCGCCAGCAGGTCGCCAGCCAGTCCCTCCAGCTGACCCAGATGGCGGTGGACCACTACGAGGCCGGTGACCCGTCGCTTCTCGGGCTGACCGTCGTCTTCAGCGGTCAGGATCCGAGTCAGGTGACCTCGCAGCTGGAGTCGATGCAGTCGGTGATGGACAAGGAGCAGTCGGTCTACGACACGCTCCAGGCGTCACGGATCATTCTCAAACTCCGCAAGCAGCAGGTCTCCGACGCCGAGCAGGAGGTCGCTGCGGAACGTCAGGCCGCGGCCGAGAACCTCGCCACCATGCAGACCCTGGAGGCGCAGGCGGCACAACAGGAAGCGACCGTGGCCCAGCTCGTGACTGACCGTCAGTCGATGCTGCAGCAGTCGCAGAAGGCCAAGAGTGCCGCGAAGAAGCAGATCGCGAAGTTCAAGAAGGAACGCGAGCGGATCAAGAAGATGATCCAGCGCCGCACCCGGACGACGTACGGCCACTACAACGGCCCTGGCGGCGGCAACGGCTTCTTCAACATGCCGGTCAATGGGCCGATCACCTCGCCGTACGGGTGGCGCATCCACCCGATCTGGGGGTACTACTCCCTCCACGACGGTATCGACATCGGAGCGGCCTGCGGCACCCCGATCCGCGCGCCCGCGGCGGGCAAGGTGATCTCGGAGTACTACAACATCGCCTGGGGCAACCGGTTGTTCCTGGAACACGGCGTCCACTACGGCGTCGGGGTCAGCACGATCTACAACCACATGAGCAAGTACGCCGTCCACGTCGGCCAGACCGTGAAACGCGGGCAGGTCATCGGATACATCGGCACGACCGGCTGGTCGACCGGCTGTCACCTGCACTGGACGGTGATGGAGAACGGCCAGACGGTCGACCCGATGAAGTGGCTGTGATCTGACGGCCGGTCCGTGGATACCCGTTCGACTGGGAGGACGAACGGGAAATCCGGTAGCCGAGACCTGAGAGAATGCTCGCCATGGCCAGGGAGCAGGGGCGCAAGGTCGTCGCGCAGAACAAGAAGGCGCGGCACGACTATCACATCGAGGACGTCTACGAGGCCGGCCTGGTCCTGGTGGGCACCGAGGTGAAGTCGCTGCGCGCCGGGCGTGCATCTCTGATCGACGGCTTCGCCGAGATCCACGAGCACGAGGCGTTCCTGCACGGCGTACACATCCCCGTCTACACCGAGGGCACCTGGACCAACCACGAGCCCCGGAGGGTCCGCAAGCTGCTGCTCAACCGCCACGAGATCGACAAGATCGAGAGCCGGATCAAGGAGCGCGGCCTCACGCTCATCCCGCTGGCCCTCTACTTCAAGGACGGTCGGGCCAAGGTCGAGGTCGGGCTTGCCCGAGGCAAGAAGACCTACGACAAGCGGCAAGCCCTCGCCGAGCGCACCGCCAAACGAGAAGCCGAGGTCGCGGCCGGCCGCCGCGCCAAGGGGATGGGCTGACGTTCAGGCCTCGGGCTCTGAGGGCCGGTCGACCGAGCCCTTGCCGAAGGGTGCCCACCCCGCCAGCACTAGCCCGAGCACGATGCCGAAGAGCGGCAACAGCGTTACCAGGATGCTGTTCAACGGCAATACGCCGGCGACGATGAGGGTGAGCGCGAGCGAGATTCCGAACAGGAACCCCGAGATCACGCCGAGGATGGGACGCCCCCTCATCACTTCCCCAATCTCGGGCGTCCGGCCAGCACGGTGCCCGTGCCGGTGACCAGGGTGGCCAACGCCAATCCGATCCCGACCGGACTGGTCATCGGGCTAGCTCCTTCGACCTTGACGGTCCCGTGGTACTCACACACCTTCACGCCCTTCTCGAAGTGTTCCGCGATGACCGGAAGCGGAATTCCGGCAGGGACGGCCGTCGGGATCTCGTAGTGGCCGACCAACGGCTCCTTGTTCGTGGTTCCGGTGCCGCTCCCGCTCCACGACCAGAACTTCGGGGCGAGCGATCCGAAGGGCGGCGGGAAATCGACCGCGACGAAACCGGAGAACGACCGCTTCTGCGGCTGCTCCACCCCGCCGTAGATGCTTCCGGCGGCCGAGTATTGACCGGATGGGGGGATGGTGAACTTGTTCGTGCTCTCGGTGGCGTGGGCGGAAGTTCCGTTGTCGCCGGTGATGTCGGCGGACCCTCGGCACTGTGCTGTGTCGATCGTGAGGTCCGCGGCGGCGGGGGCTGCTGTCAGGGCGAGCCATCCGCCCGCGAGCGCGCTTGCCGCCGACACGCCGAGGAGATTCCGGGTGATTGGTCGCATCGTGCCTACCTTCCCTCGGTCTGCTCAAGGTAGCCGGATCAACCTGTGAGTGGAATACCCCGGGGACCATGCGCGTTTTTCCCGGGTACAGTTGATGTGTTGACAACTCAAGAGGGGCTGATCGGTTTCGACTTGGGACGTTTCGTTCCAGGGGAAGCGGGTCGAGGATCCAGGGTCATCTCGTGAACGATCCCTGGGAACCAATAACTGCCAACTCAACGCGCAGTTCGTTCGCTCTCGCCGCCTGAGGCGACTAGCAACGGGTCAGACTGAGGGCGCCTCCGCCTCAGATCCTGGCCTCATCTAGGAGGCTTGCTGATCCACCTGCGTCACAGGAGTGGATCGGGACTTCACTGTGACTGAGTCCGTCGGCGACGCGTCCGTGAGAGCGCCGGGACTGAGAAAACGTGACACGGACTGCACCCGGAGAAGCCCTGGACCGGCGCCGAAGGACGCGGGTTCGATTCCCGCCAGCTCCACGATGTGATGAGTCGCGACATGGGTGACACCTGAGTCGCGACATGGGCGTCACTTTTCAGAGAGCCTCCGGCCATCGGCCGGGGGCTCTTTGTGTGTTGCGCCAGTAGCTGCGGTCCGGGTTGATGGTGTGGGTGGACAGGATCTCGCCGGTTCGCAGGGAGCTTGACCCGGGAGAGCCCGACAAACAGAATCCGAAGACGTGACTACTGCCAGCGGGGCTGCTGAGACATTTCCGTCTCACGAGGGGCGAACGCTCCTCACGAACGTCGTGCTCAGGCTGGTGACGGGGAGCGCGCTCATGCTCTTCCTGGAGCTCGCGCTCATTCGCTGGCTCGGTTCGAACATCATCCACCTGAGCTACTTCTCCAACTTCGTGCTCCTCGGCTCGTTCCTCGGCGTGGGGCTCGGGTTCCTCGTGGCGCGCAAGCCGTGGACCTTCCTGCCCTACGCGCCCGTGCTTCTCGGACTGCTGATCGCGGTCGTGGCCGCCTTCCCTGTCACCATCAACCAGAGCGGCAACAGTCTCGTCTACTTCACCTCACTGAACGTCTCGGGTCCGCCGGCGTACGTTGTGCTGCCGACCGTCTTCGTCCTGGTCGCGCTCGTACTGATCGGTCCCGCCGAAGTCGTTGGCCGGGCCTTCGCTCACCTTGAGCCCCTCACGGCATATCGGTGGGACCTCGTCGGGTCGCTGATCGGTATCGCTGGCTTCTCCGCGCTGTCCTTCCTCGGAGCACCGCCCATCGTGTGGGGCGTTGTGGTCCTGGCCGGCTTCATCGTGCTCGGCGTGGGCAAGAAGGCCGTGCTGGGCGTCCTGGCGCTGTCCATCGCCCTGACCCTCCTCGTGAAGGAGGGCCTTGTCCCGGGGAACGAGTGGTCGCCGTACTACAAGCTCAACATCCAGAGGATCGGGACGACGCCCGACGGGGAGCCGGCACTCCTCATCCGGGCAAACGGCGTCCCCCACCAGTTGATGGCCTCCGCCGACTTCAAGCTCAACTACGCCGAGGCGCAGTACGGCACGCCCTATCTGCGCCGGAACCCGGCTGTTCCCTTGAACAACGTGCTGATCGTGGGCGCCGGATCGGGCAGTGACGTGGCCATCGCGCTCCAGATGGGGGCCAAGCACGTCGACGCTGTCGACATCGATCCCGACATCATCGACGTGGGCATCGCGATGAATCCCGACCATGCCTACCAGGACCCCAGGGTCACCCTCCACGTGAACGACGGGCGAGCGTTCCTGGAGGACACAACTCAGAAGTACGACCTGATCCTCTTCGCGCTTCCGGACTCCCTGTCCCTCGTCACCGGGGCGTCCCAGATCCGCCTGGAGTCCTTCCTCTTCACCAAGGAGAGCATCGAGTCGGTACGGTCGCATCTGACGCCGGACGGCTCGTTCTCCATGTACAACTACTACCGAGATTCCTGGCTGATCCAAAGGCTCGCAGGCACGGTCTCCGACGTCTTCGGTCACGCCCCCTGCGTCGACCAGTACACCGCGCTCCAGGCAGTTGTATCGGTCGGGCTCAACGCACAGAACCAGCGTTGCGGAGCCGATAACCTCTCCGTCGATCCG
This sequence comes from uncultured Actinomycetota bacterium, assembly GCA_963824105.1. Lineage (GTDB taxonomy): Bacteria > Actinomycetota > Actinomycetes > Propionibacteriales > Nocardioidaceae > CAWDVB01. The sequence continues at coordinate 252,016 of CAWGNN010000006.1, read as the reverse complement.
AACCGTGTGGCGCCGGCTACCGATGATCGGCCCTTCCTGTACTTCCGCGGAGGCATGGTCCCGGCGGTCTACCTGTGGATCATCGCTTTGATCCTGCTCTTCTCGCTGCTGTCGGTCCGCGTCGTCGGCGGGCCGTTGAGGAACATGCGCCGGTATCTCGATCTCTTCTTCATGGGGGTGGCCTTCCTCCTCCTGGAGACCAAGAACGTCGCGACCTTCGCCCTCCTCTTCGGCACCACCTGGTTCGTGAACGCTCTGGTTTTCATGGGGGTGCTCGTCATCGTCCTGGCCGCCGTGGAGACCACGAGACGGCTCCGGACGCCGTCATTGCCGACTGTTTTCGCGCTGATCGCGGCAAGCCTTGTCGCCGCGTACGTGATCCGCCCCGAGTGGCTTCTCCCGTTGACTTTCTTCCCTCGCCTGGTGGCTGCGGTCGTGCTCGCGTTTCTGCCGATCTATCTGGCCAACATTGCGTTCGCCAAGCGCTTCGCCACGACGGCAGATCCGACGGCGGCGTTCGGGGTGAACCTGCTCGGCGCGATTCTCGGGGGGTGCATCGAGTACTTCGCGCTGTTGACGGGCTACAACAACCTGCTCATCGTTGCTGGCGTGATCTATCTGGCGGCATTCGTCACCAAACCGAAGGAGTCGGTCGCGCTCGGCTGACTCCGGTGGCCTGCTGATCTCGTCGGGAGCGGCGGCCGACCGGTTCGACCGCAAGCGGGTGTTCCTGGTCGGGCTGACCCTGTTCGGTGTCGCCTCGGTTGCCGGTGCCGTGGCGCCGAACGTTGCGGTCCTCTTGATTGCGCGGGCGGCACAGGGGATCACGTCGACGGCTCGCCAGCTCGGCTCGGCGATCGGGATCGCGATGGCCGGCGGGATCCTGTCTTGCGGGAGTGGGGCGGACCTGGCGCCGGCGACGCATGCGGGGCGGCTGGCCATTGCGGCATGCGGGACGTTCGTGTTCGTGGCCGCCGCCGCTGCCCACCGCTCGCCGTCCAGCCGAGAGACTGACCCGGCCGCTGCCACACCCCGGCTGGGCCAGCCGAGTGGTCAGGCTGAGGTGTCCTCGTAGGCAAGGAGGGCGGCGCCGACGATCCCGGCGGTGTTGCCCAGCGTTGCCGGCACGATCTCGGTCTCGATGTCGAGCAGCGGTAGGAAGCGATCTGCCTTCTTGCTGACCCCGCCACCTACGACGAACAGATCGGGGCTGAACAGCTTCTCCAGAGTGCGGTAGTAGACGGTGAGTCGCTCGGCCCATTCTTCCCAGGAGAGGTCCTTCTCCTCGCGGGCGAGGTTGGAGGCCCTCTCCTCGGCGTCCTTGCCGTCGATCTCCAGGTGGCCCAGCTCGGTGTTGGGCACCAGCCGGCCATCGATGATCACTGCGGTGCCGATACCGGTCCCGAGAGTGGTCACGATCACGGTCCCGGGGTGCCCCTTCGCCGCGCCGTACCTCGTCTCGGCGTACCCGGCGGCGTCGGCATCGTTGACCACCCGGACCGGCCTGGCCAGCACCTCACTGAAAAGGGCGTTCGCGTCGGTGCCGATCCATGAGTCGTCGATGTTGGCCGCGGAGTGCACCATCCCGTGCTGAACCACGCCGGGGATCGTCACGCCGACGGCGGAGGTGTCGTCGACCGCGCTGGCAGCCACCACCTCGGCAACCACGGCGGCCACGTCCTTCGGCTTGGCTCCGTCCGGCGTGGGCATCTTGACCCAATCGGTGGTGAGCTTGCCGCTTGCCAGGTCGACCGGAGCCCCCTTGATGCCGGTCCCTCCGACATCGACTCCGGTCACGATCTTCTGCTGCATGTGTCCAGAGAACAGCATCGGCCAAGTTTGCGGCCACACGACACGGCCGGACTTCACGGCCGGACTTCGAGCCTTGCTGCTCTGGCGGCCCGGTGGGCCGGTCAGCAGAATGGGGGCAGACGGGAGGCGGGCGGATGAAGTATCTGGGCATCGACTTGGGGTGGTCGACCGGCGCGACCGGCCTGGCGCTGGTGAACTCGAATGGAAACCTGGTGGCATCCGGCCACGTGGTCACCGACACCGAGATCGACGCCTGGATCGCCAACTTCGCCCGGTCACCGCTGGTGGTCGCCGTGGATGCGCCGCTGGTCGTGCCGAACGACACGGGCGCTCGCGACGGCGAGCGCGAGTTGGCGTCCGCGTTCGTCGCGTTCGGGGCCGCTCCCTACTCCTCCAGCCACAAGACGCTGGGGGAGGGACCGACGCGAGCGATGCGGCTGGCCCGGCGACACGACTGGTCGGTCGACCCGGCTGAAAGCATCGGAATCGGACGCCCCACGGTCTGCCTCGAGGTCTACCCACATCCGGCGCTGGTGAGCCTCTTCGGGCTGCCGTACCGGCTCGCCTACAAGAAGGGCAACCAGGATCGGCGCCGTGCCGGACTCGAACAGCTGGTGGAGCTGCTGGAGTCGATCCCCGAGCTGCGGCTCCCCGAGTACTCCCGCTGGGCGGAGATCCGTCGGATCGTTGCCGACCCGACCCAGGGTGAGCTGAAGAGGCTGGACGACGAGTTGGACGCCATCGTGTGCGCGTACGTCGCCTGGATGTGGCACCACCGGCGCAGTGCGCTGCGGGTGTACGGGTCGATGCGAGGCGGCTACATCGTCGCGCCGCATCCGCCGTCCTACGCGCCGCGCGCCCCGAAGCGCCGCGGCCGTATCCTCTCCGACCACTTCGTCGCCGGCCGCCCCAGCGGGCACGGCAGCGGTCGGTACGAGCAGCAGTGGCGGGCCGCCGTCTCCGAGATCTTCGATGCCGGGCCATCGCTGCCCGACACCCCGGTCGCCGTCGAGCTGACGTTCTTCCTAGGCGCTGACCAGACCGGTCACCATGAACCCGATCTCGACAACATGGTCTCGGCGACCCTCGACGCCCTCGATCTCGACGTCGGACGCATCGTGGCCAGCAAGGTGCCCACCCCCGAAGGCAAGGACTCAGGGGCGCACATCACGATCCGACCCGCCCGGGCTCGCGGCTGACCTGTCACTGGGGTTCGCCTCTAGGCTGTCCGGGTGAGTCTGTACGACCGCTATCTGCTGCCCCGCGTGACCGACCTGGTCTGCGGGACGACCGGCATCCGCTGGCTGCGCGAGTCCACGGTCGAGGGCCTCAGCGGCCGGGTCCTCGAGATCGGCTTCGGCTCGGGACACAACATGGATGTGCTACCCCCGGAGGTCACCGAGCTGGGCGCTGTGGAGCCGTCGGACACCGCATGGCACCTCGCCTCCAAGCGCGTCGCGGCATCTCCGGTGTCGGTGAGCCGGGTCGGCCTGGACGCCCAGAAGCTCGATGCGGCGGATGACTCCTACGACGCCGCGCTGGTCACCTTCGCCCTGTGCACGATCCCCGAGCCGGGCGCCGCCCTCGACGAGGTCCGTCGGGTGCTCAAGCCGGGCGGGAAGCTCCACTTCGTCGAGCACGGCCGCGCCCCCGACGCCCGGGTCGCCCGGCTCCAGCGGGCGGCCCAGCCGGTCTGGGGCGCCATCGCCGGTGGCTGCCACACCGGTCGGCCGATCGACGAGCTGGTCCGTGACGCGGGCTTCGAGCTGACGGTGAAGACGTTCTACGGCGCTCGGCCCAAGTTCGCGGCCTACTTCTACCTCGGCACCGGCACGCTGGTCTGACTTCCCAGGTTGGTGGTTTCAGGACGCGCTCCTCAGCCATCGGAACGCCGGCTCTAGAGTGGCGCAAGGTCGATCGACGGCCAGTCTCGATGAGGAGGATGGACGCCATGAGCCGGTTCGCCGGGCGGGTTGCAGTGGTCACCGGAGGTGCGCGAGGTATCGGCGCCGCGACGGCACGGAGGTTCGCCTCCGAAGGGGCGTCGGTCGCCGTGCTCGACCTCGAGGAGGGATCGGCCGCCGCCACGGCCGCAGGGCTGGGCGCCGAGAAGGCGATCGGAGTGGGCTGCGACGTCTCCCAGGCCGACGCCGTCGAGACAGCGGTCTCCCGTGTCGTCGAGGAGCTCGGCGGGCTGGACATCCTGATCAACAACGCCGGCGTCACTCGCGACAATCTGCTGTTCAAGATGACCGAGCAGGAGTGGGACGCGGTCCTCGGCGTCCACCTCAAGGGGGCCTTCCTGATGTGCCGGGCCGCCCAGAAGGTCATGGTCGCGCAGAAGTACGGGAAGATCGTCAGCCTCTCCAGCACCTCGGCGCTGGGCAACCGCGGGCAGGCCAACTACTCGGCCGCGAAGATGGGCATCCAGGGACTGACCCGGACTCTCGCGCTGGAGCTTGGCCCCCTCGGGATCAATGTCAACGCGGTCGCGCCGGGATTCATCGTCACCGACATGACCGATGCCACCGCCGAGCGCCTGGGACTGACCCCCGAGGCCTTCCAGGAGGCCGCCGCCCAGGCGACCCCCATTCGCCGGGTGGGGAGCCCCGACGACATCGCTGCGGCGGTGAGCTTCCTCTGCAGCGACGAGGCATCCTTCATCACCGGGCAGACCCTGTACGTCGACGGGGGCGCAAAGGTCTAGACCAGTCCGTGTGACCTGCATCTCAGTAGCGGCCGCTCTCTCCGTGGGAGCGGCCGTTCGCGTTGTGACCCATCTGACATCGGGGTCGGACCTGGTTTGAGTGCGTCCTGGTCGTCTGGCTCACTGGACGGTCGCTGGCGTTGCCGGCGACTCGCACCCAACACGGGCCCGGCGATCCTCCGCCACCGGGCCCGACAGTAAGCCAGGGCGGAGGCGACCGGCCACCCCCGGTCGGCAGGTTTGGAAGGACCTCCCTGATGCCCCCACGCTTTCGCGCGGCCGTTTTGCGCGCGCTTCTCGTTCCGGCAATCGCTCTGGCCATGCTCTCCGGCGTAGTGGCCGTCACCGCAGCGCCGGTCGGCGCGGCCACGCTGACCCGCACGCAGCGGGTGCACGAGGCGCTCACCGTCGCCACCCGGCAGATCGGCGACCCCTACGTCTACGGCGCTGACGGCCCCAACGCCTTCGACTGCTCCGGCCTCGTCTACTTCAGCTTCCGCAAGGCCGGATTCGGCGCCATCCCGAGGACGGCGAGCTCGCAGGCGCGGTTCGCCCGGCGCATCCCCAAGCGCCAGTTGCGCAAGGGCGACTTCATCTTCTTCACCAACCGCACCGGGGTGTACCACGTCGGCATCTTCGACGGGTGGCACAACGGGCATCGCAGGCTGCTGCACGCGCCGCACCCCGGCACCGACGTCCACGTGGCCAAGCTGTGGACCAGTAGCTGGTTCGCCGGGACGCTACGGCCCAAGTCCTGAGCCGACTCCGTGGGCGCCGCGAGTGGTGTGACGGGCCTGCCAGACTAGGCCCGTGACTGCGGCTCCCAGCATCAGCTACTCGATCACCGTGCGGCTCGACCTTCCCGCGGGAGGGTCGGCGATCAGCGGCCTCACCACCGCCGTGGAGACGGCCGGTGGAGCGGTCACAGCACTCGACGTGACCGCCTCCGGGCACGACAGGTTCCGGGTCGACGTCACCTGTGCGGCGTCGGACACCGACCACGCCCAGCGGATCGTCGGCGCTCTCGGAGCGCTCGAGGGGGTCATGGTCCACAAGGTGTCGGACCGAACCTTCCTGATGCACCTCGGCGGCAGCATCGAGATGGCCTCCAAGCACCCCATCCGCAATCGTGACGACCTGTCGATGATCTACACCCCCGGTGTTGCGCGCGTCTGCGAGGCGATCGCGGCCGACCCGGAGGACGCCCGCCGGCTGACGGTCAAGCGCAACTCCGTCGCGGTCGTCACCGACGGGTCTGCCGTGCTCGGGCTGGGCAACATCGGTCCGATGGCCGCGCTGCCGGTGATGGAGGGGAAGGCTGCGCTCTTCAAGCGGTTCGCCGGCATCGATGCCTGGCCGATCTGCCTCGACACCCAGGATCCCGACGAGATCGTCTCCATCGTCAAGGCTCTCTCGCCGGGCTTCGCGGGGATCAACCTGGAGGACATCTCCGCACCGCGATGCTTCGACATCGAGCGCCGGTTGCGTGACCTGCTCGATATCCCCGTCTTCCACGACGACCAGCACGGAACCGCGATCGTGGTCCTCGCCGCGCTGCGCAACGCCCTGCGCGTGGTCGGCAAGGATCTGGAGAGCATCCGCCTGGTCATGTCCGGCGCGGGCGCCGCCGGCACGGCCATCCTGCGGGTGCTGCTGGAGGCCGGGCTCAGGGACGTGGTCGTGGCCGACGTGGGAGGCATCGTGCACGCCGGCCGGACGGGGCTCGACCCGTCGCTGCAGTGGGTCGCCGAGCACACCAACCCGCGTGGGGTGACCGGCACCATCCACGAGGCGATGCGCGGCGCGGACGCCTTCGTCGGAGTCTCGGCCCCGGATGTGATCACCGGCGAGGACGTGGCCTCGATGGCTGAGGGGTCGGTCGTCTTCGCCCTGGCCAATCCCCGCCCCGAGATCGACCCGCGCGTGGCCCGTGAGCATGCCGCGGTCGTGGCCACCGGGCGTTCGGACTACCCGAACCAGATCAACAATGTGCTCGCCTTCCCCGGTGTCTTCCGCGGGCTCCTCGACGCCTCCGCCCGGCACATCGACCAGACCCTGCTGGTCTCGGCGGCCGACGCGATCGCCTCCACGGTCTCGGAGGAGGAGCTCAATGCGAACTACATCATCCCGAGCGTCTTCCACCCCGAGGTGCACATCGCGGTCGCGGCGGCGGTGAAGGCAGCAGCGGAGGCAACCGGCGCCCGGAACGGGTCCAGGCGATGAAGCCGCCGGCCCTTCACCCGCGGGCCGGGCTGCTGCTCGTGGCCACCCCGGCCCTGGTGGATCCGAACTTCGAGCGGACTGTCATCCTCCTTCTCGATCTGGACGAGGAGGGCGTCCTCGGCGTGGTGCTGAACCGCCCCTCCCCTGTCGAGGTCGCCACGATTCTGCCCGGGTGGGCCGATGCCGCGAGCGCTCCGGCGGTCCTCTTCCAGGGCGGGCCGGTGTCGATGGAGTCGGCGCTGGCCGTGGCGTTGCGCGATCCTGCTGTCGCCGAGCTGCCCGACGGGTTCCGGGAGATCGACGAGCGGTTCGCGATCGTCGACCTGGAGGAGGAGTACGACGGGGTGGGGGCCGGGTTCGTCGCCGTACGGGTGTTCGCCGGCTACGCCGGCTGGTCGACCGTCCAGCTCGAGGCGGAGATCGACGAGGGGTCCTGGTTCGTCGTCGAGGCGGAGCCGGGCGATCTGGGCACCGACAACCCGAGCGGGATGTGGCAGCAGGTGCTGCGGCGTCAGCGCAACGAGCTGGCCTGGGTCTCGCTGATGCCCGAAGACCCGACGATGAACTGAGGGCCGCGCGGTTGGGGAGACCGCCGTCGCGGGCAACTCGACGGGCGACTCAACCAGCTGGGCGTCCGGTCACGCCGCGGTCGGCACCGGCCCAGAGTGCTAGTTTCGATCGGATGAGTCTTGCGACCGTGGCTCTGCTTGCCGATCTGGGGCCCTTGCTGGCCGCGATCCTGCTCTTCCTCGCGCTCGCCTTCGTGCCCGTCGCCATCATCGTTCTGCTTTTCGCGGCCTTCAACGCCGCCGCCAAGAGGGTTCGTCGCCAGGAGGACAACGACTCGCGAGGACCATCCGATGAGGATCCCAGGGACTACCCGGACCTCTGAGATCCGGGAATCCGGGCATGGGTCGGCGAGGGTGCGGCACCTACTCGGGGGATCTGCCCCCGATCGGTAGACTCCCCGCCGTGAGCACCCAACTGAGCCCCGGCGTCCAGACGGTCGAGGACCGTCGTACGCAGACGACCGACGACGGTGACCACGAGCGCTTCTCGCACTACGTGGAGAAGGACAAGCTCACCGAGGCGATGGTGATGGGGACCCCGGTCATCGCCCTGTGCGGCAAGGTCTGGGTGCCCAGCCGCGACCCGGAGAAGTACCCCGTCTGCCCGGAGTGCAAAGAGGCCTGGGAGAACCTGCGCGACGATGACGAGAAGTGACCGAGGGCCACAGACCGTGACGAGCAGCAGACCAGTGGCTGGGGTGCGGTGACCGAGGAACCAGACCTCTTCTCCGCCGCCCCCAACCCATCCGACCAGATCACCTCAACCGCTCCCACCGCGGCTCCGCTTCCGCCCGCCTACCCGGACCGGGCCGCCTGGGGCACGGCGACTCGGCTGCGGGCCTGGCAGGCCGAGGCGATGGCGATCTATTTCGCGGCGGATCCTCGCGACTTCCTGGCCGTCGCCACCCCTGGTGCCGGCAAGACGACCTTTGCCCTCTCGGTGGCGGCTGAGCTGCTCAACCGCCGTCAGATCGACCGACTGATCGTGGTGGCGCCGACCGAGCATCTGAAGACCCAGTGGGCCGAGGCCGCCTCGCGCGCGGGCATCCCGATCGACCCGGCGTACTCCGCGGCGAGTCGGGTCGCGCCGGATTTCCTCGGGGTCGCGGTGACGTACGCCGGGGTGGCGGCCAACCCGCTCGCGATGCGGATCCGGACCGAGCGGTACAAGACGCTGGTCATCCTCGACGAGATCCATCACGCTGGCGACGCCATGTCGTGGGGGGAGGCGGTGCGCGAAGCCTTCCAGCCGGCCCGGCGGCGGCTCAGCTTGACCGGGACGCCGTTCCGCTCCGACGTCAACCCGATCCCGTTCGTCAGCTACGCGCCGGGTGCCGACGGGGTGCCGACGAGCGCCGCCGACTACAGCTACGGCTACGACCGGGCGCTGGCCGACCACGTCGTCCGGCCGGTGCTCTTCATGGCCTACAGCGGCCAGATGCAGTGGCGGACCCGTGCCGGCGACGAGATCTCGGCCCAGCTGGGGGAGCCGCTGACCAAGGACCAGCAACAGCAGGCGCTGCGCACGGCGCTCGACCCGCAGGGGGTGTGGATCGCCTCGGTGCTCGCGGCCGCGGACACCCGGCTGACCGAGGTTCGCCGCCACGTCCCCGACGCCGGAGGACTGGTGATCGCTTCGGATCAGGACACTGCCCGTGCCTATGCCGCTCTGCTGAAGAAGGTGTCGGGCGAGCGGCCGGTGCTGGTGCTCTCCGACGAGAAGGGTTCGTCGAAGCGGATCGCCGACTTCGCTGCCGGCGAGTCCCGGTGGATGGTCGCGGTCCGGATGGTCAGCGAGGGCGTGGACATCCCTCGGCTCGCCGTGGGCGTCTACGCCACCGCGACGACCACTCCGCTCTTCTTCGCCCAGGCGGTCGGCCGCTTCGTCCGTGCCCGCAGGAGGGGCGAGACTGCCTCGGTGTTCCTCCCCTCGGTGCCGAACCTGTTGGAGCTGGCGGCCGAGCTGGAGGTGCAGCGCGACCATGTCCTGGGCCGCCCGATCGGCGACGAGGACGACATCTTCGCTGCCGAGGCCGACCTGCTCGCGCAGGCCCAGGCGGGGGAGGGTGCCTCCGAGGAGCTGGAGCTGGGTGCCTTCGAGGCGCTGGGATCCGATGTGCGCTTCGATCGGGTCCTCTACGACGGCGGTGAGTTCGGCCACGCGGGGGAGGTTCGGGTGGGGTCGGACGAGGAGATGGACTTCCTCGGCATCCCGGGCCTGCTGGAGCCCGACCAGGTCCGCGACCTGCTACGGCACCGACAGTCCGAACGCAGCCGCGCCTCAGCGCATCAGGCCCGGGAGATCACTCCGGCCGAGGTGCCGACCCACGTCCGGCTGGCTGCCCTGCGTCGCGAGCTGAACGGTCTGGTCTCGGCCTGGAACCATCGCACCGGTCAGGCCCACGGCGTGATCCACGCCGAGCTGCGACGGGCTACCGGAGGGCCCGCCGCGGCGGTGGCCACGGCCGACCAGATCCGATCCCGCATCGATCTGCTCCGGACCTGGGCCTCCCGCCGACCCTCCCGCTGACCCGTCGCAAAGTTCGTGGTGACCCGTCGCAAAGGGTGGGCGCCACGTCGTGTGGCGCACCACTTGCGACGGGTCAGCGCACCACTTGCGACGGGTCAGCGGAAAGGAGGGGGAGGACTCGGGGGGGATTTGGGTGGCGAGGCTGATGACGGTGGTGCAGCGCTCGGTGCCCGGTCCGTTGACCACGTCGTCGATCACGCGCTGCAGGTCGGCATTGGAGCGGGCGACCACCCGGCACCACAGGTCGCCGGCGCCGGTGATGGTGCAGACCTCGATCACCTCGGGGATCTGGGTGAGGTGCTCAGCCACCCGGTCGTGCCCCACCCCTTGACGGATCTCCAGGGTCAAGAAGGCCGTCACCGGGTAGCCGAGGGCCCCTGGGTCGATGCCCGGCGCCCACGTGGAGACCACCCCCTCGGCCTGGAGTCGGTCGAGCCTGGCCTGGACGGTCCCCCGCGCCACCCCGAGCCTCCGGGACGCCTCCAGTACCCCCACCTTCGGATGACGACTGAACAAGGTGAGGATCCGCCTGTCGAGACTGTCCAGTTCCATGGACTTCAGACTGCCATGGATTAGACAAATTGTGCAGTAGTTCAACGAACGATTGCTCAGGGTGCCCTCACTCGCCATGCTCGGCGCATGACCGACACCACCCACGCCCTGACCGCTGACGAGCTCCGCGCCGACCTCACCCTCGAGCAGCTCAAGGAGCTGGTCGGGCTGGTCGAGTACGACGACTCCGCCGACCCCTTCCCGGTGACCGGGATGGACGGTGTGGAGTTCGTCGTCGGCAACGCGACCCAGTCGGCGACCTTCTACCAGTTGGCCTTCGGGATGGACCTGATCGCCTACCGCGGCCCCGAGACTGGGCACCGCGAGTCCAAGAGCTACGTGCTGCGCTCGGGCTCGGCGCGCTTCGTCTTCACCGGCGCCGTCGACCCGCACTCCGCCGTGGCCGATCACCACCGCGCCCACGGCGACGGCATCGTCGATCTGGCGCTCGAGGTTCCCGACGTGGACCGGTGCATCGCGCACGCCCGGGCGACCGGGGCCACCGTCCTGGAGGAGCCCAATGACGTCAGCGACGAGCATGGGACGGTCCGCAGGGCCGCCATCGCGACGTATGGTGAGACCCGGCACACCCTGATCGACCGCAGCCGCTACTCCGGACCGTTCCTTCCCGGCTACGTCGCGCGGACCACCACCGTGCAGCGTCCGCAGGGCCACCCCAAGCGGCTCTTCCAGGCCGTGGACCACTGCGTCGGCAACGTCGAGCTCGGCCGGATGGACGAGTGGGTCGAGTTCTACAACAAGGTCATGGGCTTCACGAACATGGCGGAGTTCATCGGCGACGACATCGCCACCGACTACTCCGCCCTCATGTCGAAGGTGGTGGCCAGCGGCAACCACCGGGTGAAGTTCCCGCTGAACGAGCCGGCGGCCGCCCGCAAGAAGTCCCAGATCGACGAGTACCTGGAGTTCTACGACGGCCCCGGCTGTCAGCATGTGGCGCTGGCGACCAATGACATCCTCGCCACCGTCGACATCCTGCGCGCCAACGGGATCGAGTTCCTCGACACCCCCGACTCCTACTACGAGGACCCGGAGCTGCGCGAACGGATCGGCAAGGTGCGGGCACCGATCGACGAGCTGAAGAAGCGGCGCATTCTGGTCGATCGCGACGAGGACGGTTACCTGCTGCAGATCTTCACCAAGCCGATCGGGGACCGGCCGACGGTCTTCTACGAGCTCATCGAGCGGCACGGCTCGCTCGGCTTCGGCAAGGGCAACTTCAAGGCGTTGTTCGAGGCGATCGAGCGCGAGCAGGAGATCCGCGGCAACCTCTGAGCTGTGCTGACACCTACGGTGTGATCGTCGATATCGTCCCGGCGCACACCCGGGTGGCATGCCGGCCCCGAGACCGGGCCCGGCGGCGCTCGCTGTGGTTGAGTATCCGTCGTGACCCAGACGCCCGCGGGGTGGTTCCCCGATCCCTATGCTCCCGGTCAGCCCGTGCTGCGCTACTGGGACGGCACGGCGTGGACGCAGACGACCGCTCCGACGAGGGCTCCCGGAGGTCCGCCGTCCACCCCCGACGGCCAGGTCCTCTCCGGTTGGTGGATGAGAGTGCTGGCCTATCTGATCGACTCGGTGGTCATCTCGCTCATCAGCGTGCCGCTCGCCCTGCCGGTGATCATCCCGTTCATCCGGGGCATTCTCGAGCAGATGAACCAGGCCATCCAGAAGGCCGACCAGACCGGCGCGGCACCGTCGATCTTCCCCGGCTACACGTCACACGAGCTGGTCCAGATCGCGATCATCAGCCTCATCCAGGTCGTGGTCACCATCAGCTACAACGCCATCTTCCTGCGCTGGAAGAGCGCCACCCCGGGCAAGCTCATCCTGGGTCTGCGCGTCCGGCTCAGGGACAAGCCCGGTCGACTGGCGTGGAGGACGGTCTGGTCCCGGGTCCTGATGCAGCACGGCTACGGAGTCCTTGCCGCCTTTCCGAACGTGAGCGGTGTGGTTTCGCTCTTCCCCTTCATCGATGACTTGTGGCCGCTGTGGGACGCGAAGAAGCAGGCGCTGCACGACAAGGTGGCGGGCACGAACGTCGTACGCCACGACCAGTGGGTGCAGGGAGCGGGGGTTCCTCCCTCTTCGAGTCAGTACGGCGCATGACCCAGGTTCCTGCCGGGTGGTATCCCGATCCCTACGCCCAGGGTCGGCCGGCCCGGCGCTACTGGGACGGCACCGCGTGGACCGCGCACGTGCATCTGGGCCCGGTTCCACGTCCCGTGCCCACCACGCCGGACGGAGCCGAGTTGGCCGGGTTCGACAAGCGGGCGTGGGCGAAGATCATCGACTACCTGATCGTCACCGCGGTCGGGACCGCCCTCGAGGCGCCCTTCTTCGTCGGGTGGTTCCGCGACTACTTCAACTGGATCGCGAGCATGTCGGACCCGGCTGCCACGCCGGACCCCACGACCGTGTTCCCAACCATGCTGCACTTCGTCTTCATCGCGGGCCTCATCGGTCTCATCGGCGGAGCAGTCACCGTCGTCTACGAGGTGGCGATGATGAGGTGGAAGGCGGCCACGGTGGGGATGCGCGTGATGGGCATCCAGGTCCGGCTGCGCGAGACACCGGGACCCCTGAGCTGGGGCACCATCGCCCGGCGGGTCGGCGCGATGTACTGGCCGGTCGCCATCATCTGGATCCCCTTCGCGGGCTGGCTCGGCGGGATCTACATGTGGGCCAACTACCTGTGGGCGCTGGGAAACCCGCGCAAGCAGGCGCTGCACGACATCGCCGCCGGCACCAACGTCGTCCTCGCGGACCGCGCCGGCGGCTGACCTCGTTCGGCGCTCGCGGCAGGCTCAGCCGACGTGAGCCGGGAGGATCTGTCCGGTCACCTCGCCGAGGCTGATCCGGCCGCCGTTCGTGCCGGGCGCGGTGGCGCGCAGGGTGACCGTGTCGCCGTCCTCCAGGAAGGTGCGGGAGCTCCCGCCCGCCTCGAACGGCTCCGCGCCGCCCTGACTCAGCTCCAGGAACGATCCGCTCTGCGCGCGCTCGGGTCCGCTGATCGTGCCGCTGGCAAACAGGTCACCGGTCCGCAGAGAGGCACCGTTGATCGTCATGTGGGCGAGCATCTGCGCCGGCGACCAGTACATGCTGCGGTACGGCGGGTAGGAGACGACGGTGCCGTTGAGCACCACCTCCAGCTCGATGTCGTAGCCGGCCGGCTCCTCGACGGCGAGATACGGCAGCGGGGCCGGGTCCTGACCTGGCAACGCCACCCGAGCCGTCTCGAGGGCGGCGATGGGGGTGACCCACGGCGAGATGCTCGTGGCGAATGACTTGCCGAGGAACGGGCCGAGCGGGACGTACTCCCACGCCTGGATGTCCCGGGCCGACCAGTCGTTGACCAGAGCCACGCCGAAGACGTGCTGGGCGAACGCCTCGGTGCTGACCGATGTGCCGAGCCGTGACGGGGTCCCGACCACGAAGCCGAGCTCGGCCTCGATGTCGAGCCGGGTCGACGGTCCGAAGAGCACATCGTCGGAGCCCGCCGGCCGACGCTGGCCCCATGGACGGACCACGTCGGTGCCCGAGACCACCACGGTGCCCGACCGGCCGTGGTAGCCGACCGGCAGGTGGCGCCAGTTCGGCTTGAGGGGCTCCTCGTCCGGCCGGAAGATCCTGCCGACGTTGGTGGCATGGTTCAGGGAAGAGTAGAAGTCGACGTAGTCGGCCACCTCGAACGGCAGGACCATCTGCACGTTCGCCAGGCGCCGCAGGTGTGGGCGCACCCTGTTGGCCACGGTTTCGTCGGCGAGCAGCGCCTGCAGCCAGATTCGGATGGCGTGCCACGTCGAGTGACCGGCCCCCAGGAACGGGTTGAGTGTCGGTCCCACGAAGAGGTGCCCGAGGTGCAGCCCCTCGGACACCGCCAGGGGGGCCAGGTCGAGGACGAAGTCACCGATCCTCGCTCCGACCCGCGGGGCGTCCTCGCCGGTGATGAAGACGCCGAACGGGAGGTGGTCGACGTCGAAGCCGGACCCGGCCGCTCCCTCGACCCAGCAGTCGCTCGTGGTCATCTCGCTCCTTCGATCAGTCCGAGGGCCACCAGGTCCTCCCACGGGTCCAGCACGTCACAGGTCCCGAACGAAGTGAACCAACGCCGGGTGCTGGCGATACCCGCAGCGCCGAGTGCCGCGACCGCCGTGGCGACAGCGGCCGGGTCCTTCAGCTCCAGCAGCCGCGCCACCTCGTCGGGCGGTTCCCCGTCGAGGACGGCGCGGGTGGCGAGCAGGACGTTGAGGAAGCCGTGGTGCTCGAACCCGGTGTTCGGGTCCCGGTGCCGCACCGCGTTGTGGAGTCCGGCGGTGCACTTGAAGGAGACCTCCCGGTCCAGGGCCTCACGGATCCAGGCGGCCAGCGCGCCAGCGGGCGGGAACCGGTCGGCGGTGACCCCGCCGGTGCGGAACTTGGCCCGGTGCCCCGCAGCGGCGACCTCGTCGAGCGCGGCGAGCCAGGAATGGGTCGGGTCGCCGTGGGTGGGCGGCAGCTCGACGTACACGTCGGCGTCGGCCCCGCTGGCTCGGTAGGCGGTGTCGACCCGGCGCACGGCGGACACCGGGTCCGCGTCGTCGAGCACCGGGATCTCGATCCCGCGTAGGTCCACCAGCCCCCGGCGGTCCGCCCAGCGGGCTACCCCATCGAGCCCGCCGGCGCCGGTCGACATCACCACGGCCACGTCCATCGGCTCGTCGGGGTCCTGGTCGTCCACCAGGTCGATCAGCTCGGCCAGCCGCAGGTCGCCCACGACGAACGGTCCGACAAACGGGGCGAGATCGGAGTCGCGGCGCTTCAGGTGCTCAGCCACCGCCACATCGAGCGGGGCGTTGCCAGGGGGGAAGATCGCCGCGTCGTCGACCAATCCGACGAAGTGTTCCGGCACGGCTGTCGAGGTCACATTCCGACCCTACCGCCGCTTACGGGCGGGCCTCGGTTGACAGCGCGGGGCGTCGTCACGAGGGTGGCGCCATGGCCTACTACCGCAGCGTCGGGGAGATCCCCCACACGCGCCACACCCAGTTCCGCGACGACTCCGGCGCGCTCCGCTACGAGGAGCTGATGGGGGAGGAGGGATTCTCCTCGGACTCCTCGCTGCTTTACCACCGTGGTGTCCCGTCGGCGATCGTCGACAGCCAGGACTGGACCCTGCCGGATCAGACGACCGTCGCCAACCATCCGCTCAAGCCTCGGCACCTGCGGCTGCACGACCTGGTGGGCCAGGCTCCCGCCGAACCGGACGCGGTCGGGTCGCGACGCCTCGTCCTCGGCAACGGCGACGTCCGGATCGGGTACGCCGTCGCCGACGTCGCGTCGCCGTTGTACAGCAACGCCGTGGGTGACGAATGCGTCTACGTCGAGTCCGGGTCCGGGACGGTCGAGACCGTCTTCGGCGTGCTGTCCTACCGGTCCGGTGACTACGTGATCATCCCGCGGGCGACGGTCCACCGTTGGGTGCCGGCCGAGCGCAGCCTGCTCTATCCGGTCGAGGCCAACAGCCACATCGCCCCGCCGAAGCGCTATCTCTCCCGCTACGGCCAGCTCCTCGAGCACGCGCCGTTCTGCGAGCGAGACCTGCACGGGCCGGCCGTGCCGTTGCTCGAGGACGGGACCGACGTCGAGGTGCTGGTCAAACACCGCGGCAGCCATGGGCTGGTCGGCTCCCGCGTGGTCTATGCCACCCACCCGTTCGACGTCGTCGGCTGGGACGGCTGCCTCTACCCGTACACGTTCAACATCGAGGACTACATGCCGATCACCGGCAAGGTGCACCAGCCGCCGCCGGTGCACCAGGTCTTCGAGGGCTACAACTTCGTGATCTGCAACTTCCTGCCGCGCAAGGTCGACTACCACCCGCTGGCCGTGCCGGTGCCCTACTACCACTCCAACGTCGACAGCGACGAGGTCATGTTCTACGTCGGCGGCGACTACGAGGCTCGCAAGGGGACGGCCATCGGTCTGGGCTCCATCTCGCTGCACCCCGGCGGCCACGCGCACGGTCCGCAGCCCTCTGCCATCGAGGCGAGCCTCGGTGTGGAGGCGTTCGACGAGACCGCAGTCATGGTCGACACCTTCCGCCCGCTCGAGCTCGGTGAGGCCGGACTGGCCTGCGAGGACCCGTCGTACGCCTGGTCCTGGGCGGGCCGCGGCCCCGAGGACCCCGGCGACGCCGCCGTCTTCTCCAACAGCTGAGCGCTGGATCGATGACTGATGGCTAGGTACGTCGCGTTCCTGCGGGCCGTGAACGTCGGCGGCCGCACCGTGAGGATGGCCGCCCTACGCGACCACCTCGCCAGCGCCGGGCTCGGCGACGTCGAGACCTACATCCAGACGGGCAATGTGCGCTTCACGACCGGGATGCGCTCACCCACCAAGGTGCGGACGTTCCTGCAAGACGAGCTGGCCCGGCTGTGCGGATTCGATGTCACCTGCATGGTCTACCGCCCCGAGGATCTGGTGCAGATCGCCGCCGACGCCAACGGTCTGCCTGATCTCGTCTCCGGTGGGGAGGTTCGCCGCTACGTCAGCTTCCTGGCCGACGAGCCTGACCCGTCGGGTGTGGACGCCGTGCACGCCCTGGAGCTCCCAGGTGAGGCCGCTCGCGTCGTCGGGCGTGCGGTGCACTGGCAGATCCTCACGCCGTTCCACCAGGCCAAGCTGAGCAACGCCCGGTTGGAGAAACTGCTCGGCCCCGGGACAACCCGCGACCTCAAGGTCGTCCGCGCCCTTGCCGAGATGTGGGGCTGACCACCGCCGGCGCCAAGGGCGCCTCCTTCCGGCTCCGCTATGACGCGTGTGCCTGGGACTTCAGCCGTTTCGGCCCGGGTGGATGACGTCGATCCGGATGAGCTGGTCGTCGATCTCGAACAGAACGCGGTATCGGCCGACGCGAAGGCGGAGGAAGGCGGTGCTGCCCCAAGGGAAGGCTGGTGGCGGGCGCGGATTGCTGGCCAGGTCGTCCACGGCGTCGAAGATGGTCGCCAGCCCGGCGGGGTCGTCGTCCATGAATGCCTGGGCGGTCGCGAACGCCTCGTCAGCCCAGGTGATCTCGTACGTCAAGCGAGGGCGCTCCGAGGTGCTGACGGCGGGAGTCCCAGGGCGGACCTGGCCTCGGCTTGAGAGACATAGGTCACCTCTCCCAGCTGCTGGCGCAACCGGGAGCGGGCCAGCGCCAGGTCGTCCTCAAGGTCCTCAAGGCGTCGCACTTGGTCTGTCAGGTAGGCGTGGATCGCCTCACGGGCCAGTTCCTGCTTGCTGCGGCCCTCGCTGCGTGCCTCGCTCCGCCAACAGCCGGTCATCTGCTTCAGCTAGCCGGTTCGGATCGTTGAGCCGCCACCCTCGACGACGTCGACGTAGAGCTTCGACGGGATCGTCTCCTTCATCGACTCCACGTGACTGATCAGCCCGACCGTCCGGCCGCCCTCGCGGAGGCTGTCGAGGGTGGCCATGGTGGTCTCGAGGGTGTCGGAGTCCAGCGAGCCGAACCCTTCGTCGATGAAGAGCGTCTCCAGCCGGAGGCCGCCGTTGCGGCTGGTCACCACCTCGGCCAGACCGAGGGCCAGGGCCAGCGAGGCCTGGAACTTCTCGCCGCCGGAGAGCGACTCGGGTGGCCGTCCCTGGCCGGTGTGGGCGTCGAGCACCGAGAGGGAGAGACCCGACTGGCCCCGGCCCACCTCGTCGGTGTGCAGCAGCTCGTAGCGGCCCTGGCTCATCTTGGTGAGCCGGGTGTTGGCCGCCGCCACGATCTCCTCCAGCTCGGCGGTGAGGACGAAGGTCTCCAGCCACATCTTCAGGGTGTTCGACCCCTGGCCACGTACCGCGGCAGCGAGACCGTTGACCACCTCGTAGCGGGCTCGGAGCTGGGCGCTCTGGTGTGTCGCCTCCCCGATCCTGGAGACCAGCCGCTCGACGGTCGCCAGAGTCGCCTTGAGTGTGACGTGGACGTCGTTGGTCTCCTTGGCCAGCGCGTCGGCTGCCCCGGCGGCCTGCTGGGGTGTGGTGAGGTCGACCGGCTCCTCGGGCAGGTCCTTCATCGCGGGGTCCGCGAGTGTCTCCGTCACGCTGCGCAGTCCGGTCTCGTGGTCGCGCACGCGGCGCTCCAGCGCCGACTGCTCGCCGGTGGTGAGGCGGGCCTGCTCCACGTGGGCCGCATCGGCGAATCCGTGCTGGGCGAGGGCGTCTGCCAGGGCGGCCCCGGCCTTCTTCAGGTCGGTCACCGAGGATTCCAGGGAGGTCGTCGCCTCCCGGAGGTCACGAGCCAGGCCGAGGTGAGTTTCGATGGCGTCGATCCGCGCGGCGACGGAGGGGTGGTCCGCTCGCGCGTGGGTGACCTTGGTGATCGCGTCCTTCGCCTGCTTGGCGGCCAGGGTCATCGCGCTGGAGAGCACGGTACGGCGGGCCTGGGCCGCCTCGATCGCCTCCGTCTTCCCCTCGATCGCCAACCGCAGCCGGTCCTGCTCGGCGGCGACCTTCTTGAGCTCGCCGGCGGCCTTGCGCACAGCCTCCAGGGCTGCCTTCGCCGTGGCGCACTCGGTCTCCAGCTCGACGACCGGGGCCCCCGCCTCCTCGGTCTCGGTCTCCCACCGGGTCGTGAGCCGGGCGACCTTGTCGTCGGCCCGCTTGGCCTCGACATCGGTCTCCTTGGCCTTCTCCTCGGCGGCCTCGAGATCTGCTTCGGTGGGGTAGTCCTCAGCGAGGGCCGCGGGGTGAGGATGGGAGGTGGAGCCGCAGACCGGACACGGCTCGCCACCGGCCAGGGCCTCGGCGAGCTCGCCGGCGTATCCGCCGAGCCGCCTCTCGAGCAGGTCGTTCCGCGCAGCAAGGGCCGCTTCGAGCGCCCGGCCCGCGGTCAGCTGGAGCTGCTTGGCGGCCTCGATCTCGGCCGCGGTCCGTTCGGCCCTGTGAGCCGCATCGAGCCGGCGGGCCAGTGCGTCGTACTCCTGCTGGGCCGACGAAAGTTGGTCGGCCTTCTGGGAGAGCGCCTCGGCGTCCGTCTCCAGCGCGGTCAACTGCTCGTGGAGCTCCTTCCGCTCGGTGGGGAGCGCCGCCGTGGCCCCGTCGAAGTCGGCCAGGTCGGTCGCCGTCTCCTGCGCGGCCCGTTCCAGATCCGGGAGTTGCTCCTCGAGGTCCCGGGCGCCACCGAGCTCACCGGCTTGCCGGGTGAGCGCGTCGACCTGAGCGTTCAGGTCCGTGACGGAGGTGGAGTCATCGGGGTGGGCCGCCTGGAAGGCCGCCAGCGCGTCGCCGTGCACGGAGGCTGCGGCATCGTTCACGTCCTGGGCGGCACGGCTCGACTCCACTCGCTGCCAGGCCAGCTCGGCCTTGCGGGCCGCCTTCAGACTCTCGCCGGCCACGGCGACCGCCTCCGCCTCGGCCTCCAATGCGGACTTGCGGGCCCGCGCCGAGTCGCGGCGCTCCTGGAGCTCGTGGACCTTCTCGGCCGTCTTCAGCGCGGAGTCAGCCCTCTTGAATGCGTCCGCAGCGTGCTCGGCCTTCACGGCCGCCGCCGCGACGGACTCGCGCTGCTCCTCGCGGATCGGCTCTGCCCAGGCGAGCACGCCCGCCCCGGAGCCGACGTCGACCGAGTCGGCGATCTCTCGGCCGACCGTCTGGGCCAGGGACTCGAGGTTCTCGGTGATGACCGTCGAAGAGGTGGTCAGCTGCTCGCGCAGCTTGCGGGCGCGGTCGGCGAGTTCGGTCGTGTAGTCGTCGAAGCGCCGGGTCTTGAACAGGGTCCGCAGCAGGTCTCGGCGCTTGCCGCTGTCGGCGACCAGGAACTCCTGGAACTTCCCCTGCGCCAGCAGGATCACCTGGAGGAACTGCTCGGCGCTCAGCCCCACGATCTCGGCCACGCGGTGTCCGACGTTGCGGACCTGGGTGTCGAGCACCTCCTCGCCGTCACCGTCGACCCGGGCGATCTCGGCCTTCTGCTGGATCGGCGTCTTGCGGTGCTCGGGGTGGTGCTCGGGCTCGCGCCGGATCCGGTAGCGACCCTCACCGGTGCTGAACTCCAGCTCGACCCGGGAGACCTCATCGTCCCCGATGTAGTCGCTGCGCACCTTCCCTCCGACGGTGCCGTCGTAGCGGGGGATGCTGCCGAAGAGCGCGAAGCAGATCGCGTCGAGGATCGAGGTCTTCCCGGACCCCGTCTTGCCGGTGATCAGGAAGAGGCCGTCGTCGGCGAAGGCGTCGAAGTCGACCATCTCCGTGCCGGCGTACGGGCCGAAGCCTTGCATGCTGACGCTGTGGATCCTCACTTCGCCGCCTGCCTCGCATCACGAGTGCCGATCACGTCACGGATCAGCGCCGCCTCGTCGTCGCCGGGCCCGGCGCCGTTGCGCACCTTGACCAGGAAGGCGTCGACCAGCTCGTCGTCGGTCTTGCCCTTCACCAGGGCGGCGTAGCTGCTGCCACCGTCGTCGTGCACCTCGCTCGGGCGGAACTCCAGATGAGCGCAGTGCGGGAAGCGCTGCTGCAGCTTGCGCATCGGGTCGAGCGGCCGGACGTTGTCGGTGAGGATCGCGCTGACCCAGTGCTCAGTGAACTCGGCGAACGCGTCGTCGTGGAGCAGGCCGTCGAGCGTGCCGGTCAGGACGGTGACCGCGCGCGGCACCGGCAGGTCGACCCACGCAACCTCGGCGAGCCCGGAGGCGTCGAGGTCGACGAGCCAGCCGCCGCGCGGCTTGCCGGACTCGGAGAACGAGTAGTGCAGCAGCGCCCCGCTGTAGCGGACGCTGTCGGCGAGCGTGGCCCGGCCGTGGATGTGGCCCAGTGCGGCGTAGGTGACGTCGTCGAAGTACGGCACGGGAACCTTGTCGACGCCACCGACGATGTCGCGCTCGGAGTCGCAGGACTCGCCCTCGGCCCCCTGCACGAAGGTGTGCGCCAGGACGACCGACCGGCCCTCGCGCTGGGCGAGGTCGGCACGGACGGCGTCCATCGCGTAGCCCACGGCGTCCTTCTGGGTGCGCATCGACCCGGCGTCGGTCCAGACGTGGCGCATCCGGGCCGGCTCGAGGAACGGGATCCCGTAGAAGTGGACGTCGCCGTGCTCGTCGGTCAGGGTGACCGGCTCGGTGATCTGCTCCGGCCTGGTGATCACGTGGATCCCGGCCTGCTTGGCGAAGGCCGATCTCGCCCCCAGGCGCTCGGGGGAGTCGTGGTTGCCGCTGGTCAGCACCACCTGAGCCCCGGCCTCACGGATCCGCAGCAGGTAGGTGTCGAGCCGGCCGAACACCTCGCCGGACGGGGTCGAGGAGTCGAAGACGTCGCCCGCGGCGACGACCACGTCCACCGAGTGCGTGCGCACCGCATCGACCAGGCCGTCCATCACCTGGTCGAGCGCGTCGAGCGTCGGGTGCTGGTGGAAGGTGCGACCGATGTGCCAGTCGGACGTGTGCAGCAGACGCATGGGGTCAGGCTAGGTGCACCGCCCGACACGGCTGGCTCCCGACCCGATCATTTCGAGGGAGACCACGTGCCGCTCGGCCCGTCCGGCACGGAGGTGCACGGCGCTAGGGGGACGACGAAACCACCCTCGCCACGGAGATGATCGTCCTCTGGCTCTTGGTCCGGAGTTGGTAGGCGACCAGCTGCCCATCGGCCGCCACCACCCTGATGAAGTCCCGGTTGGCGCCCTTCACGGCCACCTGGGCCGGTGAGGTCAGGGACGAGATCACTGGAGCGCCGAAAGGGACCCACCAGGTGAAGTCGGTCCCGACGATGGGCGGGCCCATCTGCATGATTCCCTGATGGATGGCTCGTGGCGCTGATGGGTCCGTCAGGCTCAGTGTCATCAGCTTGTACGGATAGTCCCCGGCCTTGGAGACCAACGCCTTGCGGTTCGTCTTGGGGTCGATGTGCTCGGTCCACACCAGGTCGGTGCCGGTCATTTTGCAGCTCCGCACCAGTCCGCTGTGGGTCAAGCTCTGCGGCGCCTCGCTGCCGTCGATGGGGGAGGACCAGCAGTCGCCGAGCCCACGATCCAGACGCCATTCGACGTCCGACAGGAGCCGGAAGATCAGCTTCCCGTCGACGATGGCCGAAGCGCCGATGAAGCCCTGGAGCTGGAGCGACAGGGTCCGAGGACTCGCCCAGCCCGCCCTCCAGACGAGCTGCCGCACGAACCCATCGTCCCCGGGCTTCGCCCAGCCGACGTAGCCGTCGCCGCTGATCAGCCGGGGGGCCGACGCGGAGAACGAGACGTCGGTGGCCGTGCCGTTGGTGTCGAGAAGGATCTGCTGGTCGGTGGCAAGGTTCTTCGCCCAGATCTTCCACAGCACGCCCCAGGGCGGGGAATCGGTCTGCACCCGCTTCATGTCGACCCAGACGGCCCACTGACCGGCTGCGGCGACCCCGCCGATGGCGCCGCCCGGCCACTCGGTCCTGGCGACGACCGACTGTCCGCCGGTGGCGAGGTCGAGGAGCCAGACCTGCTCCGCGGACGCCCCGCCAATGGATGTCACGGGTGCCAACACCCCGGTCGGGGTCAGAGCGAAGGGCCAGGCCTCGCGCTTGCCCAGGTCGAACCGCTGCACCGGTTCCAACGAGATGCTCGCGGTTGGTTCAACCGACGTGGGAGCCACCGACGCGTTGCTGGCGCTGGTCGCCGTGGACTGCGCCTCTGAACCCGGAGGACCGGTGCAGGCGGTCAACGTGGCGAGGATGGCCAGGCTCAGGCTCGCCGTACGACGCACGTGCTCAATGACCACAGGCGGCCCCCGCTCGATTCGCTTCCCGAGTCTAGGGCCCTTCCTGCAGCAGGGCGCCGAACCGGTCAGGTGGCCCGGGGCAGGACCCGGACCGGTCTCACGCTCAGGGTGAGGGCGCAGATGCCGAGGTAGACCACCCCGCTGGTGATCAGCACCGGCTCGTAGCCGAACGCTTCGCCGAGCGGCCCGTAGGCCAACTGCCCGATCGGCATCGCCACGAAGGACCCGAGCGCGTCGTAGGAGTAGGCCCTGGCCAGCATGTCCTCGGCGATGTTCTCCTGCATCGCGAGGTTCCAGCCGAGGCTGAAGATCTCCATCCCGGCCCCGCTGACCACCATCGCGACGAGCAGCCACGGGAGGCCCAGCCCGGCGCCGAACACGAGCATGGGCAGGGCGACCGCCGCGATCGCGACCATGCCGGCGCGGAGCGGGCGCCGGAAACGCACGCGCAGCAGGAGCACGGTCATGGCCAGCACCCCCACCGACTCCGCCGACAGGGCCAGACCCCAGCCCTGTTCGCCGATCGTCTGCTTGGCCAAGGGAGGACCGAGGGTCAGGAGCGCTCCGGTGTGGATCGCGTTGAGGAACCCGAACGCAACCACGACAGTCCACAGCCAGGTGGTGCCGCGGAACACCGACCACCCCTCGCGCAGCTCGCGCAGGACGTTCGCCGAGGGGTCCGCGGCGCGGACCCGGCCGGGAGGTCTGACCCGCGTCATCAGCAGGGCGGCGATCGCCCAGGTGGAGGCGTCCGCGGCGAGTGCCCATCCGGGGCCGGCCGTGACGACCAGGATCCCCGCGATCGAGGGCCCGACCACGCTCACCACCGCCCGCGTCATGGACAGCAGCACGTTGGCCTGCTGCAGCTCGCGCTTGTCCACCAGCTGCGGCACGATCGCGCCCATCGCAGGCATCCCGATGGCCGAGGTCATACCGTGGCCGAACTCGACGAGCACCAGCATCCAGATGTCGGCGCGGCCGGTGATGACCAGAGTGGCTGCCACCGCCTGGAGCACGGCGCTGGCCACGTTCGATCCCTGGATCACCAGCCCCCGCGGCAGCCGGTCGGCGATCACGCCACCGGCCAACAGGAAGATGACCAGCGGGATGGTGTGGGCGGCGAGCACCTGGCCCAGAGCGCTCGCCGAGTCGGTGATGTCGAGGACCGCGAAAGCCAGTGCGATCGACGCCATCGAGGTGCCCGACATCGCGGTCAGCCGAGCCAGGAAGTACCAGCGGAACGACGCCTCCCGCAGCGGCGAGAGCGAGGCAGGCAGCGCGCGCGGGGTCACGAAGGGACCCTACGGCCGTCGTCTCGTTTCTAGGCGTTTTCCGAGCGCGGGACGGGCCGGATTGCTGCGAGGATGCGGCTATGGAGCTGGATCCGGTCGTCGCTCGGCTGCGGACGGCGGGCTGTGTCTTCGCCGAGGAGGAGGCGGCCCTGCTGCGCGGGGTCGCTGGGTCGCAGGAGGCGCTGGAAGAGCTGGTCGATCGCAGAGTCGCCGGAGAGCCTGTGGAGGTGGTCCTCGGCTGGGTCGACTTCTCTGGGGTGCGGGTCCGGCTCGACCCGGGGGTCTTCGTCCCGCGTCAGCGGACGGCTCTGATGGTGGCGCAGGCAGCAGCGCTTGCACCCCAGGGGGCGCTGGTCGCGGACCTGTGCTGCGGATCGGGGGCGATCACCCTGGCCCTGCTGGCACAACGGCCGGACCTGCAGGCGGTTGCCGCGGACATTGACCCCGCAGCCGTGGCTTGTGCCGAACGGAACCTCAAGGGCAAGGCCGAAGTGTTCACCGGCGACCTCTTCGACGCTCTGCCCGGCGAGCTGCGGGGACGCCTCAGTCTGGTCATGGCCAACGTCCCCTACGTGCCCTCCGGCGAGCTGGGACTTCTGCCGCCGGAGGCCCGAGACTACGAGCCACGGACCGCCCTCGACGGTGGCTCCGACGGGCTGGCAGTCGTCTGGCGGGTGGCCGAGGGTGCGTCGCACTGGCTCGAGGTCGGAGGATCGCTGCTCGTGGAGGTGAGCAGTGGTCAAGCCGAGGCAGGCGAGCGGATGTTCTCCGGCACGGGGCTGATCCCCACCGGGAAACGCGACGACGAGAGCGGCACCGTCGTGCTGATCGGAACCCGGCCCTAGCCAGTTCTGGGCCGGACTGCGTCGGCGGTCAGACGACGACTGCTCCGGCCGCCGTCAGCTCCTGGAGCGCTGCCTCCGTCGTCGCCGGCGCCACCCCGGCGACCAGGTCGCTGAGCAGGCGGACCTTGAAGCCCTCCTTGACGGCATCAAGGGCGGTGGCCCGGACGCAGTAGTCGGTGGCCAGTCCGCACACGTCGACGTCGGTGATCTTGTGGTTGCGGAGCCAGGTGGCCAGGTCGGAGCCGTCGACGTCGTGCCCCTCGAAGCCGGAGTAGGCCGCCTCGTGCTCACCCTTGAGGAAGACCGCGTCGAAGGGCTGCGGGTCGAGGTTGGGGTGGAACGCCTCGCCGTCGGTGCCGGCCACGCAATGGGCTGGCCAGGTGTCGACGTAGTCGGGATCTCCGCTGAAGTGCTCCCCTGGGTCGACGTGGTGGTCCTTGGTGGCGACGACGACGGTGTAGTCGGGCGCCTCGGGATCACGCTCGGTCCAGTGGTGCAGCAAGGTGGCGATCCGCGCCGCAACCTGGGCGCCCCCGGCCACCGCGAGGCTGCCTCCCTCGCAGAAGTCGTTCTGGACGTCCACCACGATCAGTGCGTGCCTCATGGGTCCGAGGGTACGACCACCGCGCGTGCATCCCTAGGGCCAGAGTCACTGACTGCGCAGGACCACCAGACTGCGTTCACAGAGCGTGAGCTGACCCCCGGCTCCCACGGGAGTTCCGATCCGGTGCGCCGGGTCGGTGGAGAGCACGACGTCTCCGGAGCTCCCCCATGTCTGCTCGGGTATGTGCACCGTCATCGGCTCGGGCAGCGCGTTGAACCAGATCAGGAACGACTTGTCGTAGAGGACCTCCCCGTGTCGGCCCGGCGCACGCAGCGGGGTGCCGGACAAGAACATGCCCAGGGCGTGGTTGGTCCCATCGTGCCAGTCCTCGATGGTCATCTCGTGGCCGTGCGGGTGCAGCCAGACCAGGTCCTTGGGGCCGCCCGGCCGCGTCGGCGTTCCCTCGAAGTGGTGTCGCTGCCGCAACGCGGGGTGGTCGCGTCGCAACGCCAGCACCCGCCGGGTGAGGTCGTGCAGGTCCCACCACCCGTCGGACCAGTCCATCCAGGAGATCTCGTTGTCCTGCACGTACGGGTTGTTGTTGCCCCGCCGGGTGCGGCCTCGCTCGTCGCCGGCGGAGATCATCGGCACACCGGTGGCCAGGCAGAGCGTGGCCATCAGGTTGGCGGCCTGCCGGTGGCGCAGGGAGAGCACCTCGGGGTCGTCGGTCTCGCCCTCGACGCCGCAGTTCCAGGACCGGTTGTGGTCGGCACCGTCGCGGTTGTCCTCGCCGTTGTCCTCGTTGTGCTTCTCGTTGTAGCTGACCAGGTCACGCAGGGTGAAGCCGTCGTGGGCGGTGATGAAGTTGATCGACGCGTACGGCGAGCGGCCGTCGTCGGCGTACATGTCGCTGGACCCAGCGAGCCGGCTCGCGACCTCGCGGACGCCGCCGGAGTCGGTCCGCCAGAAGTCGCGAACCGTGTCCCGGAACCGGTCGTTCCACTCGCACCACGGCGGGGGGAAGGACCCGGTGAGGTAGCCGTCCATGGTGACGTCCCACGGCTCGGCGATGAGCTTCACCCGTCGCAGCACCGGGTCCTGGCTGATCGCGACCAGGAAGTCCGAACCCATGTCGATCTCGTTGTGGGTGCGGGTGAGGGCGGAGGCGAGGTCGAAGCGGAACCCGTCGACGTGCATCTCCTCCACCCAGTAGCGCAGCGAGTCGAGGATGAGCCGCAGCGCGGCGGGGTGGGTCGCGTCGAGGGTGTTTCCGCACCCGGTGCTGTCGAAGTAGTGGTCGCTCTCGGTGTCGCCGTTGACCCGCATGTAGTAGCTGATGTCGTCCAGGCCGCGGTAGCTGAGCACCGGCCCGTCGAAGGCTGCCTCGGCGGTGTGGTTGTAGACCACGTCGAGGATGACCTCGATGCCCGCCCGGTGCAGTTGTTTGACCAGGTGCTTGAAGTCGGAGATCTGGCCTCCGCGGTTGCCCTGGCTGGAGTAGTGCTGGTGCGGGGCGAAGTAGGCGATGGGGTTGTAGCCCCAGTAGTTGACCCGCCCGTCTGCCTGCAGCGCGGGCTCGGACACGAACTCCTGCACCGGCAACAACTCGACGGCAGTGACGCCGAGGTCACGCAGGTAGTCGACGACGGCAGGGTGGGCCAGGCCGGCGTAGGTACCGCGGAGATCGGCCGGCACGTCGGGGTGCTGCCGGGTGAACCCGCGTACGTGGGTCTCGTAGATGACGGTCTCGGCCCAGGGAGTGCGGGGCGCGGCATCGTCCTCCCAGTCGAACCTGTCGTCGGTCACGAGCGAGCGCCCGACGTACGGCGCCGTGTCGGCGGGGTTGGGGCTGCTGCCCCGAGCCGCCTTGACGACCGGAAGGTCGGTGCGGAACTCCCCGCAGACCGCAGTCGCGTAGGGGTCGAGCAGCAGCTTCGCGGGGTTGAACACCCGGCCCGTCTCCGGAGACCAGGGTCCGTCGGCGCGGTAGCCGTACCGCTGCCCGACCTCGACCCCGGGGACCGCTCCGTGCCAGACGCCAAGGGTCTGCTCGGTCAGCCGCCACCGCGTCTCGACTCCTTCCTCGTCGAAGAGGCAGACCCAGACCGAGGTTGCCTCCCGGGCCCAGACTGCGAAGTTCGTCGACTCTTCGGACCATTGGGCGCCGAGCGGGTCGTGGGTGCCGGGCCAGGCCAGCGGCCCCTCTGTGGCGTCTGTCACGGGACCATTGTGGGGGGCCCGGACGGGTCTAGGCTCGTCACCTTGACGGAAGGGACGGCTCATGGGTGATTTCGTGAACCTCGAAGTGGCCGACGGGGTCGGGACGATCCGCATCGACCGGCCGAAGATGAACGCGCTGAACGCGCAGGTCCAGGAGGAGATTCGGGCTGCCGCGACCGAAGCGGCCGAGCGTGGCGACGTCAAGGCAGTGATCGTCTACGGCGGGGAGTGGAACTTCGCCGCCGGAGCCGACATCAAGGAGATGGCCGACATGTCCTACACCGACATGGTCGACCGCTCCGCCGGGCTGCAGTCCTCGTTCACGGCCGTAGCGAAGATCCCGAAGCCCGTCGTCGCCGCAGTCACCGGCTACGCCCTCGGCGGAGGCTGCGAGCTGGCGCTCTGCGCCGACTACCGGATCGCTGCGGACAACGCGACCCTGGGCCAGCCGGAGATCCTGCTCGGCATCATCCCCGGCGCCGGGGGCACCCAGCGGCTGACCAGGCTGGTCGGCCCGTCGAAGGCCAAGGACATGATCTTCACCGGGCGATTCGTGCCCGCCCAGGAGGCGCTGGCGATCGGGTTGGTCGACAAGGTGGTCCCGGCGGACGCGGTCTACGACGAGGCACGTGCCTGGGCGGCCAGGTTCGCCGGCGCCGCGACCTACGCACTTCGAGCGGCCAAGGAAGCGGTCGACCGCGGGCTCGAGGTCGACCTGGAGACCGGGCTGGAGATCGAGCGGATCCAGTTCGCCGGGCTCTTCGCCACCGACGACCGCACGACCGGCATGCGCTCCTTCATGGAGAGCGGGCCGGGGAAGGCCGTCTTCGACGGCAGGTGAGCCGGGTGGGCCGAGGGGCTCGACGGCGCCGATGGAGGCCCACCGGGCTGTGATCCTCCCCACCCGGGGAGCAGGTTCCACCGCATGCTACGCGCTAGTAACATCACCTGAGACCGACTAACGAGGAGGGGTCCGAGAGGACCACCAATGCCATGGACATTGTCGTATGTGTGAAGTACGTGCCCGACTCGACGTCGGATCGCCGGTTCGAGGATGACAACACCGTCGACCGCGTCGGTGTCGATGGACTGTTGTGCGAGCTCGACGAGTACGCCGTCGAGCAGGCTCTCCAGCTCAAGGAGTCCGGGGTCTTCGAGGAGGTCACGGTCCTGACCGTCGGCCCCCAGCAAGCGGACGCGGCGATCCGCAAGGCGCTGCAGATGGGCGCCGACAAGGGCGTGCACGTGGTCGACGACGCGATCGCCGGCTCCGACGCGCTGGCCACCTCCCTGGTGCTCGCCGAGGCGATCAAGAAGACCGACCACGACCTGGTCCTCTGCGGGATGGGCACGACCGACTCGGGCATGGGTGTCGTCCCGGCAATGCTGTCGGAGCGGCTCGGAGTCCCGCAGCTCACCTTCGCCGACAGCATCTCGGTGTCCGGCTCGACGGTGACCATCAAGCGCGACAGCGACACCTCGACCGACACGATCGAGGCCGAGCTCCCACTTGTCGTGTCGGTGACCGACCGGACCGGTGAGGCCCGTTACCCGTCGTTCAAGGGGATCATGGCGGCGAAGAAGAAGGAGGTCACCTCCCTCTCGCTGGCCGACCTCGGCATCGACCCCGCGCAGGTGGGCCTGTCGGCCGCCTGGAGCGCGGTGGAAGCCGTGGAAGCGCGACCGCCGCGGACCAAGGGCGAGATCGTGACCGACGATGGCGGCTCGGGAGCGACGGCGCTCGTCGAGTTCCTGGCCGCCAAGAAGTTCATCTGAGGAGGGCTGAGGAAATGAGCGAGATCCTGGTGCTCGTCGACCACGTCGACGGAGCAGTGCGCAAGACCACCAACGAGCTCCTGACGATCGCCCGCCGACTCGGTGAGCCGTCCGCGGTCTTCGTCGGAGCGCTCGGCGGCGACGCCGAGGCGACTCTCAAGCAGTACGGCGCGGAGAAGATCTACACGGTCGATGGGGGTGGGATCGATGGCTTCCTCGTGGCTCCCGCCGCAGAGGCCCTGGCCCAGATCGCCGCCACAGCGTCACCGGGCGCGATCCTGGTCCCGTCCTCCACCGCCGGCAAGGAGGTCGCGGCGCGCCTCGCCGTGAAGCTCGAGTCGGGTCTGATCGTCGACGCCGTCGACGTCGAGGCCGGACCGGTCGCGACGCTGTCGGCGTTCGCCGGCAACTTCACCGTCCGGTCGAAGGTCACCAAGGGGACACCGATCATCGCGGTCAAGGCCAACGCCGCCACCCCGGAGCCGGCTGAGGGTGCCGGTGCGGTGGGGAGCGTCGCGGTGGCCATCTCCGACGCCGCGCAGGCCGCCAAGGTTGTTGCGAGCGAGCCGAAGCGGGCCTCCGGACGCCCTGAGCTGACCGAGGCTGCGATCGTGGTCGCCGGTGGGCGAGGTGTGGGGGAGGACTTCTCCGAGATCGAGGCGATGGCCGACTCGCTCGGGGGCGCGGTGGGTGCCTCACGTGCAGCGGTCGACTCGGGTTGGTACCCGCACTCCTACCAGATCGGGCAGACCGGGAAGGTCGTCTCGCCGCAGCTCTACATCGGAGCCGGCATCTCGGGGGCGATCCAGCACCGGGCCGGGATGCAGACCTCGAAGACCATCGTCGCGGTCAACAAGGACTCGGAGGCACCGATCTTCGAGATGGTCGACTTCGGCGTCGTCGGTGACCTGCACGTCGTGGTGCCGGCCACGACCGAGGAGATCGTCAAGCGCAAGGGCTGACAAAGCCATAGCACCAAGCGGCCCTCCACCCACGGGTGGAGGGCCGCTTCGTGCATCACGTCGAGGCGCTCAGCCCACCACGATCCTGAGCGCCATCAGCAGGTGGTCGACGGCTGGGGCGGTGTTGCCCGCTGCGATGGCCCTGTTGGCAGCCGAGAGCGACTGATGGTACTTGTGCTCCTTCCACGCGGCCAGGCTCGGGGAGAGGTTCGCGTGCGACTTCTGGACGAGTCTCAGCAAGGACAGCACCGCCGCGTCCCGGGAGATGGAGAGCGCCGGCATGATCGCCGAGGCTTTGTCGAGCTCCACGGCGGAGACGCCCAGCCTCAGGCCCTTGCGCCACCGGCGGCTCTTCACCTGGCGCGGCGACGCCGGGTGCACCACCGCGCTCAGCGTGCTGGTGGTGGAGGCCCCGTCGTTGTCGGTGACGGTGAAGGTGACGGGGTAGGTGCCGCCGTAGAGGTGGAGGTAGGTGTGCTTGAGCACGGCCCCGCGGGCCAGCCCGAGCGACTTCGCCGGGGTGCTCGTGCCGTCACCCCAGTCGACCGTGACTGTGTGGGTGTCCAGCACGCCCGGGTCGGAGAAGACCATCTTCAAGATGACCGGCTCGTACGGACGGATGATGCTCTTTGAACGGTTGGCGGGGGTGATGATGCGCCAGACCATCGACGGCGCGACGTTGCGGACGACCACGTTCACGTACTGGGTGGCACCGGTCAGGTTGTCGGTGTCTGTCGGGCTGAGCCGCACCTTGTACGGGGCGTTGCCCGGCTTGTTGTCGGCGTAGATGTGGCTCAACGAGAAGTCCCCGGTGAACGGTGCCACGGGGGTGACCGCACTCTTCGAGTGTGACCCGTCGTGCCACCGTGCGGCCACGTGACCACCGGACAGCACCCCGTCCGTGACCAGGCCGCTGATGGTCAGCTTCGAGCCCTCCTTGACGTGGACGGTCTTGGGTGCCTTGGTGATCTGCGGCTTTCCATCCACCCGCAGGTCTGCCGTGGCCACGTTGCTCACGCCACCGCCGTTGTCGGCGACGGTCACGGTGACGGTGGTGGGGCCGTCGGCCACGCTCCCGTCGTAGACATGGTCGACGTAGCCACCGGAGGTGATGGGCACATCGGTCTGCGTCGTGCCGTCA
Organism: uncultured Actinomycetota bacterium; assembly: GCA_963824105.1. Classification (GTDB taxonomy): domain Bacteria; phylum Actinomycetota; class Actinomycetes; order Propionibacteriales; family Nocardioidaceae; genus CAWDVB01. Next base: position 220,106 of record CAWGNN010000006.1, on the reverse strand, counting down.
CCCCAGTCGACCGTCGCGGTGTGGGTGTCGAGTACGCCGGGATCGGTGAACGGGATCATCAGCCGGACCGTGTCGGACGGGGTTGCCCCGGTGTCGGGGACCGGGGTTACGGTCACCGGGTCCGAGGAGCCGTCGGCGAGCGAGAGGGCCAGGCTGCCCAGTGAGGGTGCGACGTTGGCGATGTCGAGCGTGGCACTCACCGGTGTCCCGTCCTTGCCCAGCGGCGAGACAGGGGTGACGGTGACGCTGCCGGTCACATTGTCGACGTAGGTGTGGTCGACGGAGAACGCGTCCCCGGTCACGTCGAGCACCTTGGCAGCGCTGCCATCACCAAAGTCGATGCTGACCTTCGCCGCGTCCGTCGTCGTCCCCGAGACGGTCAGCGAGTCCCCCTCGTTCCCGCTCACCGGGGACAGGGTGTCCACCGTGGCCGGCAGCTCGGCCAGGACCTGGATGGACTTCGTGGAGACGTTCCCTGCCACTCCGGTCCGCGAGTAGGCCGTCACGGTCGGGCTCCAGGTCCCCTCTGTGTCGTACTCGTGGGTGGTCGAGAAGGAGCCGTCCGCTGCCGGGGTCAGCGTCGTCGTCGCCGTCCCGTCACCGAAGTCGACCTTCACCGAGGCTGCGTACTGCGAGCTTCCGGAGATCTTCGCCGTCTTGCCGGCGTGCAGCGACGTCGGCGAGACCGAGACCCCGGACAGCGTTGCCGTCGGCTCGGGGGTGAGGGCCACCTTCAGGGCCTGGGCGTCCGCGGCCTTGCCGTCGCTCGGGTCCGACAGCGGCGGGGCGGCGATCGTGAAGCTGGACGCCTTCGTGCCGAGTGCCGTGGGCGTGGAGCCGTCCGCGTTCTTCGTCTTCTGGACCGTGAACGCGCCGGACCCGTACGAGCCACCGGTGGCGTATCCGATCAGGCCCGCGGCGGCTGATGCTCCGCCGTAGTAGGGGTCGGTCAGCACCGGGTCGAGCAGGCGCGAGCCTCCGTCCTGCGGGACCAGGACCCACCAGTCGTGGTTCAGCGAGACGCGATAGACCGTCCCGCCGATGGAACTCAGGAACGACTGTGCCTGGGTCGTCTGCCCGCCCTGGGTCAGCTTGAACCAGGGAGCGGCAGGCGCCGGGTCGGGTGTCGCGGTGGGCAGGGCGCCGGCGATGGGAGCGTGTCGTGGCAGCGTCGCCAGTACGTAAGCCAGGTAGAGGAACTGGGTCTGGTCGGCGGTGACAGTGGAGGAGACGTAGTCGTCGAGCGAGACCTTCGTCGGGTCCACTTCCTTTGCCGACGCGTCGTCGACCAGCTGCTGCAGCTTGTCGGGCAGCGCGGCGGCGTCGGCGAGCTGGATGATCCTGGCGATCGTGGCAGCCGTGCCGCCCACGATCGCCAGGATGACGAGGAGCGCGGCGGCCAAGACGATCACGCCGGAGATGCCGACGCCGGCGCCGGCGCCGGCGAGCGCCGCGTACGGCATGATCACCGAGCCGACGGTGGTGGTGAAGAGGGTCGTGAGGACGAAGCCTCCCGACAGGCCCGCGAACGCGACGCCGCCGGCGATCGCCGAGAGTGCCACGGCCAGGTTGGCCGAGGTGGCGACCATCGTGGTGCTCAGATCGGTCGAGCTGTCGACGGAGTGCAGAAAGTCCCACTGCCCGATGGTCACGAACTGCTTCAGGGAGGGCGGGATCGGGTCGCCGGTCCACAGACCGTTGACGCCTTGCTGGCAGTCGCTACCGAGAGTGGAGTAGGTGACGCCGCTTCCGCTGGGGGGTTGCCAGGTGCACTTGTTGGCGTCCCAGGCGTTGTACTCGGCCTGGGCGTCCTTGGCGATCTGGAGGTTCTGGAACGCCAGCTGCTTCTTGAACCAGTTGAGCCCGCCCTGTTCGGTGGCGGTCAACGGCTTCGCGTGGGAGGGGTCGTTCCGGTTGTCGAGGTCCTGCTTGGCGAGGTTCATCAGCCGCAGGTAGAGGCCAGCGCGGACCGCGTCGCGACCGTAGGTCATGACCTCCTGGCGGGCCGCTGCAGTGTCGGACATCCCACGGTCGGCCACGATCTTGGTGACCACCTCCTGCTCGAGCAGGCAGCTGTCCTTCAAGTCTCGCTGGACCACCGTGTTGCCGGTGACGGTGTGCGGGTTGTTGAAGTCGCCACTCGACACGTAGAGGTTGTCGCAGGGGTTGGTCGGGTCGCTGGACGTGCCGGACGTCGAGGCGGCCAGGCGCAACGCTGGCGTGACCGGCTGTGCGGGCTGCGACGACAGCACCACCGCGATGGCCACGATCGGCACCGCCCATGGCAACCGGGTGAACAGGGCGACCGCGGATCGGCGCGACAAGCCATCGAGTCTTCTCCTCCTTGGGCTGGGAGGCTCAGGAAGGGAGACCAACCAGCAAGAACCTCGCTCGGCGACCACACGTGAGGCCGCCCCGAATCCGGTTCGCGAAGGCCGGTCACGTGTGTCTTCGTCGCAAGACCCTCGCAGATCGGCCCAAAGGTGCACAACTCATACCGAGATCCACAGACCATTCTCAGCATGGCGGTTGAGGGCAGCTGCACCATCGGCAGGCTCCTGATGCCCTGCCCCACACCGGCACACCCAGCCGGCTTCGTCGGTATCCGTGGAGCGCCTAGGCTTGACACGCCATGAACCAGTCCCGCCCAACGGTCTACCTCGACCACGCCGCTACGACCCCCATGACGGCGGCGGCACTCGAGGCGGTCGAGCAGGCCCTGCGGAACACCGGGAACGCGTCGTCGCTGCACGGATCCGGGCGCCACGCCCGGCGTCTGGTCGAGGAGTCCCGCGAGGCGATCGCCGGTGCGCTGGGCGCCCGGCCCAGCGAGGTGGTCTTCACCTCCGGCGGGACCGAGAGCGACAACCTGGCGACGAAGGGGATCTTCTGGGCCCGGCGCGACGCCGACCCGCGAAGTACCCGGATCCTCTCGACCGCGATCGAGCACCACGCGGTCCTCGACACGCTTCACTGGCTGGCCGCCCACGAGTCGGCCAAGGTCGAGCTGCTGCCGGTCGACCGGGACGGGGTCTTGGACCTGGCTGCGCTGCGCGAGTCGATCGAGAGCGACCCGGAGTCTGTCGCCTTGGTCAGTGTCATGCGGGCCAACAACGAGGTCGGCACGCTCCAGCCCGTCGACGAGGCCGTCGCGCTGGCGTCGTCGTACGGCATCCCGGTCCACTCCGACGCCGTCCAGGCCATCGGCGCGCTCCCGATCCACTTCGCCGGATCCGGGCTGGCCGCGCTCACCGTGAGCGCCCACAAGCTCGGCGGCCCCCAGGGGGTGGGGGCCCTGCTGATGCGGCGCGACCTGGAGGCCGTGCCGTTGCTCCACGGTGGGGGACAGGAGCGCGACGTGCGCTCCGGCACTCTCAACGTGGCGGGCATCGTCGGCTTCGCTACCGCGCTCACGTCAGCGGTCTCGGGCCAGGAGGCGTACGCGGCGCGGGTCTCGGCTCTCCGGGGCAGCCTCGTGGACGGCGTCCTCGCGGCCGTGCCGGACGCACGACTCAACGGCCACCCCGAGCTACACCTTCCCGGTCTGGCCCACTTCACCTTCCTCGGGTGCGAGGGGGACTCCTTGCTGATGCTTCTCGACGAGCGCGGCATCGAGTGCTCGACCGGTTCTGCCTGTGATGCCGGGGTGCCGCAGCCCAGCCACGTCCTGCTCGCGATGGGGCGCGACGAGGTGGAGGCACGCTCGTCACTTCGGTTCTCCCTGGGGCGGACCACGACCGAGGCCGACATCGCTGCCGTCGTCGAGGCGATCGGCCCGGTCGTCGAGCGGGGACGTGCCGCGGGCCTGGTCTCCGGTTTCGCGTCCCGTCAGCCGGAGGCGTGAGATGAAGGTCATCGCCGCCATGTCCGGCGGTGTGGACTCCGCCGTGGCCGCGGCCCGCGCCAAGGATCTTGGCCACGACGTCACGGGGATCCACCTGGCTCTGTCGCGCAACCCGCAGTCCTACCGGACCGGCGCCCGTGGTTGCTGCACGATCGAGGACTCGCTCGACGCCCGCCGCGCTGCCGACGTCATCGGGATCCCCTTCTATGTCTGGGACCTCTCGGACCGGTTCCACGCCGACGTCGTGGAGGACTTCAAGGGGGAGTACCTCGCCGGGCGCACCCCCAACCCGTGCTTGCGCTGCAACGAGAGGATCAAGTTCGAGGCCGTCCTGGAGCGGGCGCTGGCACTCGGCTACGACGCGGTGGCCACGGGCCACTACGCGCGACTCGCCGCGGGTCCCGACGGCGCCATCGAGATGCATCGCGCCGAAGACGCGGCCAAGGACCAGTCCTACGTGCTCGGTGTGCTCACCCAGGAGCAGCTCGCCCATTCCTTCTTCCCACTCGGCGACAGCACCAAGGGCGCGGTCCGCGCTGAGGCCGAGCAGAGGGGACTGGCCGTTGCCGACAAGCCGGACTCCCACGACATCTGCTTCATCTCCGATGGCGACACCGGCGGCTGGCTGCGCGAAAAGCTGGGGGAGGGGGAGGGCACCTTCGTCGAGCACGACACCGGCGAGGTGCTTGGCCACCACCACGGTGCCTTCGCCTACACGATCGGCCAGCGGCGCGGGTTGCGGATCGGCACTCCCGCGGCGGATGGGAGGCCTCGCTACGTCCTCGACATCGAGCCGACCACCGGCGTGGTCACCGTCGGCCCGCGCGAGCTGCTCCGGGTGGAGCACATCGAGGGGATCCGGCCGCGCTGGTGCGGTGCGCCCCTCGACGGCACCCTGACGGGCACCGTGCAGCTGCGCGCCCACGGCCAGGAGCACCGGGCAACGATCCAGGCCACGGGTGACCGGGTCGCGATTGACCTGGAGGACCCCGCGGAGGGAATCGCTCCCGGACAGGCCGCGGTCTTCTACGACGGCACCCGGGTCGTCGGCTCGTGCACGATCAGCGCGACCAGCGCGACCACTGCCGACGCGGGTCTCGCGGGCAGCGCCCGGTGACGCTCGCGACCGGCATCGGCTCCTACCCCGGGACCACCGCCGGCGACTACGACGAGGCCGTCCGGGTGGTGCTCGGAGTGGTGCCGGGACTCCCGCACCTGCCCGAGCTGCCCGGCCGCGGAATCACCGCTGGGATGATCGGCCGGGCGCTGGCGATGATCACCGAGCTGGGCGCCGACCTTCAGCCGGAGGGCTGGCGGCTCATCGACCGCCCCGGGGTGGACCAGCGCCGGGCGCGCTCGCTGCTCGCCCAGGACCTCGACATCGTCGAGCAGCAGTCCCAGGAGTACGCCGGGCTGTTCAAGGTGCAGGTCACAGGAGCCTGGACGCTCGCGGCCAGTGTCGAGGCGCCCAAGGGGGACCGGGTGCTGCGCGACCACGGGGCCCGGCGCGAGCTGGGTGAGGCGCTGGCGGAGGGGATCGTCGCGCACCTGTCCGACGTACGCCGCCGCATCCCTGGAGCAGAGCTACTGCTCCAGCTCGACGAGCCCTCGCTCCCCGCCGTCCTCGCCGGGCGAGTCCCCACTGCCTCCGGACTCCACAGTCACCGATCGGTCGACCCCCAGGAGGCGGGGCTTGCCCTGCAGCGCGTCATCGGGCTCGCCCGGGATGCTGGTGTCGACACCGTCGTGCACTGCTGTGCCGCAGAGCCGCCGCTCGATCTGATCCGCTCCGCGGGCGCCGCAGGAGTCTCGGTCGACCTGGACCGTCTCAGCCCAGGCGATCTCGACAACGTCGCCGAGCTGCTCGAAGCCGGATCCTGGGTCTTCCTCGGCGTTGTCCCGACCACCCGGCCGGAAGACCCGCCCAACGCGAAGCAGGTGACCGAGCGCCTGACGCGGCTGCTCGACATGTTCACACTGGAGCCAACCGAGCGTCTCGTCGTCACCCCGGCCTGTGGGCTGGCCGGAGCAGACCCCGCGTGGGCGCGAATGGCCCTGGAGATCTGCCGGGAGGCGGCCCACAACCTCGACCAGTGACCAGATGCTCACCGGAATGGGTCAGTCCCGAAGCCCGACGCCGGCAGTCACGCTGAGCAGGGGGCCTGTTCGAGCTCGGCGTAGCCTGGTCAGGTGGACAAGGCGAAGCGTCCGATCTCGGTGAGCGAGGTGAGTCCGGGCCTTTCCGCGCGGCAGCGGACGCGCCGGAGGCGCTATCTCGTGCTCATGGGTATCTGCATCGGTCTGATCGTGCCGGCGTGGACCGTTGTCCGACTCGTCTCCGTCCCGGCCGCAGTCGCGATGTCGCTGGTGGCCGCTGTCATCCCGCCGATCGCAGCGATAGTGGCCAACCCCCTGCGCGACGACTGAACCCAGCGGATGCGGCCCCCACCGAGAGTTCAGGTGTCGCTTGGTGGGGGCCAGCAGGCGCTCGGTCGGAGTTCAGTGGGACACGGCGGGTGCGGCGGTTCCCTCCGGCGTCTCTGCCGGGGTCGGGACGTGCACCGTGGCCATGTCCTGGTGCTTGATCCGGTTGAAGAAGAACGCGGTCACGGCGGCGGCGAAGAGCAACAGCCCAGCGAAGATGAACCCGCGGGTAGCCCCGTAGGCGAACGCCACGTTCTGGACCACGGCCGGGTCCACCTGGGTCTGGGTCGCCTGCGCCTGAGCGACGATGGAAGCGCCCATCGTGTGCGCGTAGTGCAGCGCCAGGGTGAAGAGCGTCGCGAGCCCCAGGGCGCCACCGAGCTGTTGCATGGTGTTCAGCACGCCCGACGCGATGCCGGACTCCTGGGCAGGCACCCGGTGCACCACGCTCATCGTGGTGGGGATGAACAGCAGCGCCATGCCGATCGGCGCGATGACGATCCAGGGGAAGATGTGTGTCCAGTAGTCGATGGGGACGCCCAGTGAGGCCACGTCGGTGCTGAACGGCGCTCGGCTCAGGCCCAGCATTCCGATACCGCCGATGATGCCGCCGACGGCCGACAGCTTGCCTGGGTCGAAGCGGTGCAGCAGTCGTGGGATCTGCGTCGCGAACGCGATCATCGTCAGGCTCCAGGGCAGGAACTTCACCCCGGTGCTCAAGGCGCTGTAGCCCAAGACGTTCTGCATCAGCAGGCTCAGGAAGATGAAGTTGGCGAAAAGTGCCGAGGCGGTGAAGAGCATCAGGATGTACGCCGCTCCGCGATCCCGGTTGCGCAGCAGCCGGAACGGCAGCATCGGCGCCTTGACCCGCGTCTCGATGATCACGAACGTGGCCAGGAGGGCCAGGCCGACCAGGATCGGGCCCAGCGTCAGTGAGCCGGTCCAGCCGTACTGGTTGCCGTTGGCGTCCTGGGTGCCGGCGTGGGTGATCCCGAAGACCAGCGACAGCAGGCCGAGCGTGGCCGTGATCGCGCCCGGCACGTCGAGCTTGCCGGGGTGTCGATCGCTCTCGGTGAGCAAGAGCGGCGCGGCGATGGCGGCGGCGATCCCGATCGGCACGTTGATCAGGAAGGTGAAGCGCCATCCGTCGATGAACGCGCCGCCGATGTGCATGCTCAGGCTGGTCAGCCAGCCGCCGAGGACCAGGCCGATGGCCGCGCCAAGGCCGGACATCATGCCGTAGACGGCGAAGGCACGGCTGCGGCGTGGACCCGGATCGAAGGTGGTGGCGATCAGCGCCAGAGCGTTGGGCGAGGCGAACGCCGCGCCGAGGCCCTGCAGTGCCCGGGAGGTGAGCAGCATCGCCTGGTCCTGGGCGAAGCCGCCCGCGAACGAGGCGGCGGCGAAGAGGATCAACCCGAAGATGAACGCTCTGCGGCGGCCGTACAGGTCACCGACCCGGCCGCCGAGCAGCAGGAAACCGGCCAGGATGAGGGAGTAGGTCGTGATCACCCAGGACAGGCTCGACGGGGAGAAGCCGAGGTCACGCTGGATGTGGGGGATCGCGATGTTGATGATCGTCGCGTCCAGGATCACCATGAGCTGGGCGGTCGAGATGAGCGCGAGCGCCCAGCCATAGTGCTTGGTCTTGGTCATCGGGCGTCTTCCTTGAGTGCCATGCCGCTGGTGACGGCGGGGAGGATGATCTGGTCGAGCACGCGCTCGACGAGCTGCTCGGTGAGCGGTTCGCCGAGCACCATCGAGCGGTGGAGAACGATTCCGGCGAGAGCCGGGGCGAAGAGGTCCAGATCGAGATCGTCGTGGATCTCGCCGCGCGCCTGCGCCCGCTGGTAGGCGGCGCGCATCTGGTCGATCTTTGGAGTCAGGAACCGCGTGCGGTACTCCACCGCGAACGCCTCGTCGGAGTGCATGGCCGACAGGACGGCCGCGAGGATCGAGGCGTCCTTGAGGCCGGACTTGTTCTTGTTCCCGCAGAAGATCGCCCGTAGGTCCTCGCGCAGGGATCCGGAGTCAGGGGAGGGGACCGCCATCGGCGCGACGCCGATCGCGTCCACCACCAGAGCCTGCTTGGTCTCCCAGCGCCGGTAGAGCGTGGCCTTGCTCGCCCGTGCGGCGTGGGCCACCGCGTCCATGGTCAGCCGGTCGTAGCCGACCTCGGTCAGCACGGCGAGGGCAGCCTGAAGAACCTCCGCCTCACGCTCGCCCTCGATCCGGGGACGCGAGGTGTCGCGGCGCACGCGCATGCCACCCACCTCCTGGTTTGCCGGCTGTTCTGGCGCGTCGAGCGAGCCGCCGAACGGGCTGAATAGAACGAAACGGTTTCGTTTCAGTGAGGGGAACCTAACCGCGTCCGCTCCTATTCCCAAATCGGGAGGAGACCGAGCGTGCAGCCAGGAGGGCTCAGTCGAGCATGCCAGTCGCTCGGTCCACGGCGAATTCGTTCCAGGCGCTCAGCCGCCGCAGCAGGAAGTGGCCGACCGGGCCCATGTCGCGGAACTCCGCCGACGAGGCGACCGCGCCGGCGCGGCTGGTGAAATCGCGGGTCAGGCCGGGGTCGGTGACGGTGTCCCGGCTGCCGTGGGCTGCGGCGAAGGCTCGGCCGGTGAGCGGCTCGACGGGCTCGCCCTCGGGGAGCCAGGGGGCCAGCGCGACGACGCCTGCGACGTTCGCCTCGTCGGCGGTGGCGACCGCGGACCGGCCGCCCATCGAGTGACCCACGGTGATCACGGGAAGGTCGGGGTGGCGCCGGGCCAGCTCTCGGAGGGCCCAGCGGGTGTCGGGGATGGGCGAGGGGACCGGGTGGTCGGGGTGCCCTTCGTTCCAGCCGACGAACCGGTAGTGGGCGAGCCAGACGCCGATCCGCTGGGCCAGCAACGGGCCGCTCAGCTGCCGAGCCATCAGCCGGGCACGCAGCTCCTGCTTGGTGGTGGGGGACGACGGCCTGGTGTCCTGATCAGCTCCTCCGGGGAGGATGAGGACCAGGCCCCGCGGTCCATCGGAGGGGTCGCGCCCGGTGAGGCGGGGCTCGCTCATCGGATCCTCCTGTCGGAACGTCGGTCGCCACCGGCAAGATAGCGGCATGTCGGAGCACGCGCAGGAGCCGCAGGAGCCCACAGCGGCCGCGCGCCAGCAGCATGCTCTTCTCGCCGAGCAGATCGAGGACGCGCGCTGGCGCTACTACGTCAAGGATGCGCCCACCCTGTCCGACTCCGACTACGACGTGAAGATGCGTGAGCTGGAGGAGCTGGAGGAGACCTACCCGGCTCTGCGGACCCCCGACTCCCCGACTCAGAAGGTCGGTGGCGCGGTGGCCACCGAGTTCACCCCGGTCGATCACCTCGAGCCGATGATGAGCCTCGACAACGCCTTCTCCCTCTCGGAGCTCGAGGCGTGGATCGGCCGGGTCCACCGCGGCGGCGCCGACGACGCACAGTACCTGCTGGAGCTCAAGGTCGACGGGCTCGCGGTCAATCTCCGCTACGAGGGCGGGCGGCTGACGATCGCCGCCACCCGGGGCGACGGTCGCACCGGTGAGGACGTCACGCCCAACGTGCGCACGATCGACAACGTGCCACACCTGCTCACCGGCACCGATGAGTTCCCCATTCCCGACGTGGTGGAGATCCGGGGTGAAGTCTTCCTTCCGGTGGAGGCATTCGAGCGGTTGAACGAGGCGATGCTCTCGGAGAGTCGTGGCCCGTTCGCCAACCCACGCAACGCCGCCGCGGGGTCGCTGCGCCAGAAGGATCCGCGGGTCACCGCGACCCGGCCGCTGGCGCTGGTCTGCCACGGCATCGGGGCCCGCAGCGGCTTCGAGCCGGAGCGGCAGTCGCACGCCTACGACGCGCTGCGTGCCTGGGGTCTGCCGGTCAGTGACCGCACCCGGGTGGTGAGCGATCTGGGCCAGATCGAGGAGTTCGTCGACTACTACGGCGAGCACCGCCACGACGTCGAGCACGAGATCGACGGGGTGGTCGTGAAGGTCGACCAGGTCGAGCTCCAGCGGATGCTCGGCGCGACCTCGCGGGCGCCGCGCTGGGCGATCGCCTTCAAGTACCCGCCCGAGGAGGTCCACACCAAGCTCCTCGACATCCGGGTCAACGTGGGCCGGACGGGCCGGGTGACGCCGTTCGGCGTGATGGAGCCGATCCGGGTCTCCGGCTCCACCGTCGAGATGGCCACCCTGCACAACGCCTCGGAGGTCGAGCGCAAGGGAGTGCTCATCGGCGACACCGTCGTGCTCCGCAAGGCCGGCGACGTCATCCCCGAGATCGTCGGTCCGGTGTCGACCTGCGAGACGGCAGCGAGCGCGCGTTCGTGATGCCGACCCACTGCCCCGAGTGCGGCACCGAGCTACGCCCGGAGAAGGAGGGCGACGCCGACATCCGTTGCCCCAACCAGCGGCACTGTCCCGCGCAGCTGCGTGAGCGGGTCTTCCACGTCTCCGGGCGTGGCGCCTTCGACATCGAGGTGCTCGGCTACGAGGCGGCCGTCGCACTTCTCGAGGCCGGGGTCATCACCGATGAGGGCGACCTCTTCTCGCTGACCGCCGACGACCTGCTCCGGGTGCCGCTGTTCACCCGGGCGCCGAAGAAGGGCGAGGGAGACGCCCCCGTCCTGTCGGCGAATGCCGAGAGACTGCTGGCCAACCTCGCCGATGCCAAGGACCCGGCCGCTGTGGCGCGCTCTGGTCGCGCTCTCCATCCGTCACGTCGGCCCGACCGCGGCCCGCGACCTGGCAGCCCACTTCGGCTCGCTGGACGCGATCGCCGAGCCAGCCAGGAGGAGCTGGAGTCGGTGGAGGGGATCGGCGGCGATCATCGCCGAGGCGGTCCGGGAGTGGTTCGAGGTCGACTGGCACCGCGAGATCGTGGAGAAGTGGCGGGCCGCCGGTGTGCGGCTGGCCGACGAGCGGGTCGAGTCCGGACCCAAGATCCTCAACGGGATGTCGATCGTGGTCACCGGCTCGCTCACCGGCTACACCCGCGACGGCGCGAAGGAGGCGATCGTGGAGCGCGGCGGCAAGTCCGCCTCCTCGGTGTCGAAGAAGACCGCCTTCGTCGTCGTCGGTGGCTCACCTGGCTCCAAGTACGACAAGGCGGTCGAGCTCGGCGTCCCGATCCTCGACGAGGAGGGGTTCGCGGTCCTGCTCGACCAGGGTCCGGACGCAGCGCGGGCGGTCGCCCAGATCGGTGCGGAGTGACCGCTGGTCGGCCTCTAGGATGAGGAGTCCGTTCCGCAACCCGCAAGGGACTTGGTATGCCCGACATCACCCGTGACGACGTGGCCCATCTGGCCTCGCTCGCGCGGATCGAGCTCTCCGACGACGAGCTCGACCACCTCGGACCGCAGTTGGCGGTGATCCTCGACTCGATCCGGTCGATCAGTGAGGTGGCCGCTGCCGACGTGCCGCCCACCTCGCACGCGATCCCGCTCACCAACGTCTTCCGCGACGACGTGGTCACCGGCGGTCTGACCGCCGAGCAGGCGCTGAGCGGAGCGCCCGAGGTGGAAGACGAGCGCTTCAGCGTGCCGCGGATCCTGGGGGAGGAGTGAGCGTGACCGACCTGCTGCACTCTTCCGCGGCGGATCTCGCCGCTCGGCTCGCCGCAGGTGAGATCACCTCGGGCGAGATCACCCGCGCCCTCCTGGACCGGATCGCCGCGGTCGACGGGGCCCTGCACTCCTTCCTGCACGTCGATGCCGAGGGTGCTCTCGCCCAGGCGGCGGCTTCCGACGAGCGTCGCGCCGCTGGCGGCGCGAAGTCCGAGTGGGACGGCATCCCGATCGCGGTCAAGGACGTCCTGGCGACACAGGGGCTCCCCACGACCTGCGGGTCGCGGATCCTCCAGGGCTGGGTCCCGCCCTATGACGCGACGGTCGTGCAGCGGCTGAAGGCGGCGGGCCTGCCGATCCTCGGCAAGACCAACATGGACGAGTTCGCGATGGGCTCCTCCACCGAGCACTCCGCCTTCGGACCCACCCACAACCCGTGGGACCTGGACCGGATCCCCGGCGGCTCCGGAGGCGGCTCGGCCGCTGCGGTGGCCGGCTTCGAGGCGACCTGGGCTCTCGGCACCGACACCGGCGGTTCGATCCGGCAGCCGGGCGCGGTGACCGGCACGGTCGGGGCGAAGCCGACCTACGGCGGCGTCTCCCGCTACGGCCTGGTCGCCATGGCCAACTCGCTCGACCAGGTCGGCCCGGTGACCCGCAGTGTCCTGGACGCGGCGATCCTGCACACGATCATCGGCGGCCACGACCCGCACGACTCCACTTCGATCGACCAGCCGGTGCCGGACCTGGTCGCCGCGGCGCGCGCCGGAGCCACCGGCGACATGTCCGGGCTGAAGGTCGGGATCATCACCGAGCTCACCGGTGAGGGCTACCAGCCAGGCGTGCAGAGCCGGTTCGACGAGGCGGTCGCGCTGCTGACCAAGGCCGGTGCCGAGGTCGTCGAGGTGTCCTGCCCGTCGTTCGTCCACGCCCTGGCGACGTACTACCTGATCATGCCGAGCGAGGCGTCCTCGAATCTCGCGAAGTTCGACGCGATGCGCTACGGCCTGCGCGTCTACCCCGAGGGCGTCGACGCCCCGACTGCCGAGGACGTCATGCGGACAACTCGCGGTGCCGGGTTCGGCGAGGAGGTCAAGCGCCGAATCATCCTGGGCACCTACGCGCTGTCCAGCGGCTACTACGACGCCTACTACGGCCAGGCGCAGAAGGTCCGCACGCTGATCAGCCGCGACTTCGAGGCGGCCTTCGAGAAGGTCGACGTGCTGGTCTCGCCGACGGCTCCGACCACGGCCTTCCCGCTGGGCGCCAAGCTCGACGACCCGGTTGCGATGTATCTCAACGACATCGCCACCATCCCGGCCAATCTCGCCGGCGTCCCGGCGATCTCGATCCCCAACGGGCTCGCCGAGGAGGACGGGCTGCCGACCGGCTTCCAGGTCATCGCCCCGGCCCTCGCCGACGACCGGCTCTACCGGGTCGGCGCGGCACTGGAGACGTTGCTCGAGGAGAGCTGGGGTGGTCCGTTGTGGGCCAAGGCTCCGGAGCTTTCGGAGGTGGCCCGATGACGGAGACGATCCTCGGCTTCGACGAGGCGATCGCCTCCTTCGACCCCGTCCTCGGGCTCGAGGTGCACGTCGAGCTGAACACCGCGACGAAGATGTTCTGCGGGTGCCCGACCGAGTTCGGCGCTCCGCCCAACAGCCAGGTCTGCCCGACCTGCCTCGGCCTGCCCGGCGCGATGCCGGTCGTGAACGGCAAAGCGGTCGAGTCGGCGATCCGGATGGGCCTGGCGCTCAACTGCCAGATCGCCGAGTGGTGCCGCTTCGCCCGGAAGAACTACTTCTACCCAGACATGCCGAAGAACTTCCAGACCTCGCAGTATGACGAGCCGATCGCGTTCGACGGCTGGATGGACGTCGAGGTTGACGGAGAGACCTACCGGGTCGAGATCGAGCGGGCCCACATGGAGGAGGACACCGGCAAGTCCCTGCACGTCGGGGGCAGCACCGGCCGGATCCACGGCGCGGATCACTCCCTGGTGGACTACAACCGGGCCGGGATCCCGCTGATCGAGATCGTCACCAAGCCCATCACCGGCACCGGAGCCAAGGCGCCGGAGGTGGCTCGTGCCTACGTCGCCCAGCTGCGTCAGCTGATGCTCGGGCTCGGCGTCTCCGACGTCCGGATGGAGCAGGGCTCCCTGCGCTGCGACGTGAACCTCTCGCTGCGCCCGACCCCGGACTCGCCGCTTGGCACCCGCACCGAGACCAAGAACGTCAACTCGCTGCGGTCGGTCGAGCGGGCCGTCCGCTTCGAGGTCGGCCGGCATGCGGCGATCCTGTCCGCCGGGGGCAGCATCTTCCAGGAGACGCGCCACTTCCACGAGGACACCGGGATCACCACATCCGGTCGCGCGAAGTCCGACGCCGACGACTACCGCTACTTCCCCGAGCCCGACCTGGTGCCGGTGGCGCCGAGCCGTGAATGGGTCGAGGAGCTGCGCGGCACCCTGCCCGAGCCGCCGCATGAGCGGCGCGCCCGGCTGCAGTCCGAGTGGGGCTTCAGCGACCTTGAGATGCGAGACACCGTCGGCGCGGGCGCCCTCGACCTGGTCGAGGCGACCATCGCCGCTGGCTGCTCTCCTGCGACTGCCCGCAAGTGGTGGTTGTCGGAGCTTGCCCGACAGGCCAACGAGCAGGGCGTGGAACTCGCCGACCTGCCGATCACCCCGGCCCAGGTCGCCGCGATCCAGAGCCTGGTCGACGGCGGGACGATCAACGACAAGCTGGCCCGACAGGTCTTCGACGGCGTGCTCGCCGGCGAGGGCGAGCCGGCCGACGTTGTGAAGGCTCGTGGACTGGAGATCGTCTCCGACGACGGGGCACTGTCAGCCGCGGTGGACAACGCGATCGCGGCCAACCCGGACGTTGCCGACAAGATCCGTGAGGGCAAGGTCGCCGCAGCCGGTGCACTCATCGGCGCGGTGATGAAACAGATGCGCGGCCAGGCCGACGCGGGCCGGGTCCGCGAGCTGATCCTCGAGAAGTTGTCCTAGCGCTTCAGATCTTCAGCCCGCTACCCGAGCTACCTCGTGGGCGGGGTCGGTCCGCCGCGCGTGGAAGTCGCGCTGGTACTCCTCGAGGAAGCGGTCGACCTCGTCGCGCTGTCGGCGCTGGTCGGCCATGGCCAGCGCCGACCAGCGGGCGTTGCGGCACGATCCCTGGTGACTCGCCTCGGCCCAGGCGACTGCTCGGGAGACGGCGGAGCTGAGGATGCCTCGGGGGGTGAAGCGGGCGATCGTCATCTCGAACCTCCTCGACGGGCCCCTTCGACTGGCCTCCTCGAGACCTGGTGACCCTAGGAATGGACGGTAGGAAAGAACGCTAGGCAACGCCTGCTTCGAGACTGTCAACGCGTTGTGACGTTCTGGTGAACGCCGCAGAAGGATCCGCTGTGAGCGTCGGGGCGAGCCAGCCGTATCCCATTGACTCCTGACCGCCATGAGGTGAGCCTTTCCTTATGTCGACGAGGAGGTCGGGATGGGCACGCTACTGATGATCGGCACGCGCAAGGGACTCTGGATCGCACGGTCCGACGATCGACGAGAGTCTTGGAGCATCAACCGCGCGGACGAGGAGATGAGTGACGTCCACGCGGTCGCCTGCGACACCAGCGGGGAGCGCCCCCGCCTCTTCGCCTCCAACCGCAGCTTCATCTGGGGCACCCAGCTGCGCTGGAGTGACGACCTGGGGGAGACCTGGTCGAGTAGCACCGATGGTCAGGTCGCCTTCCCGGAGGACACCGGTGCCTCGCTGGAGGCGATCTGGTCGATCGCCCCGTCGGCGTCCGAGCCCGGGGTGGTGTGGGCAGGCACGGAGCCGAGTGCCCTCTTCCGATCCGAGGACAACGGCGAGACGTTCACCCTCGTGCGTGGTCTGTGGGACCACCCGCACCGCGAGCAGTGGCACCCCGGCAACGGCGGCCAGGCGATCCACACGCTCCTGCCTCATCCTGAGGACTCCCGGAGGATCGATGTCGCGATGTCGACCGGCGGCGTCTACCGGTCTGGGGATGGCGGGACGAGCTGGGCCGCCTCGAACTCGGGGATCCGGGCCGACTTCATGCCCGAGGGGCAGCAGTTCCCGGAGTTCGGCCAGTGCGTGCACAAGGTCTCGCGCAGCTCGGTCGACCACGACCGGATGTATCTGCAGAACCACGGAGGGGTCTACCGGTCCGATGACGGCGGAGGCCAGTGGACCCAGATCGAGGAAGGGCTGCCCGCGAACTTCGGCTTCCCGGTGGTCGCCCATCCGCGGGAGAAGGACACGGCCTACCTGTTCCCGGTGACGGCCAGCCTGGACCGGTTCCCCGACCACGGGGCCTGCCGGGTGTACCGGACCACCAACGCGGGGGAGAGCTGGGAGCCGCTGGCCAAGGGGCTGCCCGACCAGGGCTTCTACTCGGTGGTGCTGCGCGACGCCATGTGCGTCGACGACCACGACCCACTGGGCGTCTACTTCGGCAGCCGCGACGGCACCGTCTTCGCCAGCAACGACGAGGGCGAGTCCTGGCAGGTGGTCGCCGAGCACATGCCGGACGTGCTGTGCGTCCGGGCCGCCGCGATGGGGTGACCTGCGTTCGGGCTGGGCGAGGGTGAGCAGAGATGGCCGCATCATGATGCGGCCATCTCTGCATCTTGATGCTATCCTCGCATGATGCGGACCACGGTCGACCTCGACGCCGACGCCGAGCGTGCGGTCACCGCGCTGCGCGAGGGGACGGGGCTGGGCCTGAGCCAGGCGGTGAACGAGCTGATTCGGCGCGGACTCCTCAGCGCCCCGGCCGCGGAGGCGTTCCACCAGCGCACCAAGGACCTCGGGCTGAAGATCGATGTGTCCAACACGGCGGAGGCGCTGGAGATCCTCGAAGGCGCGGAGGCCCGCTGAATGCTGGTCGACGCGAACATCCTGCTGTACGCCGTCGACACCTCCAGCCCCTTCCACGAGCGTGCTCGTGAGTGGATGGAGAGCGCGCTCAACGGGCCACGTCGAGTGGCGATCCCATGGGCGTCGCTCCTGGCATTCGCCCGGACCAGCACCCACGCTCGGGCCCTGCGCAACCCACTTTCGCCGGCCGAGGCCTGGGAGTTCATCGAGGACTGGCGTGCCGCCCCGGCGACTTGGATACCGACCCCCGGGCGGGGCTACTCCGAAATCCTCGGGCGACTGATCCGGGAGCTCGACCTGCGCGGAGCCCTGATTGCCGACGCCGCCCTTGCCGCGCTGTGCATCGAGCACGGTCTGGCCGTGGTCAGCGCGGACAGCGACTTCGCCCGCTTCTCCGACGTCGAGTGGATCAACCCGCTCTGACGCGAGGCCCCGGCGGCGAAAGACTCCCGCTGCTTGCCTGCACCGGGCGAAGCGGGACGTGATGGCCACGGCCGCGCTCGGTCAGCTGGCCCGCATCCTTGGGCTGATCGCCGGCGTGCTGCCGAGGCCGAGGACCGGCAAGGTCCTTCGGTCTTCCTCGACCCGACGGGCGCCGACTCACAGCAGCGAAGGCGCTC
Source organism: uncultured Actinomycetota bacterium (assembly GCA_963824105.1). Lineage (GTDB taxonomy): Bacteria > Actinomycetota > Actinomycetes > Propionibacteriales > Nocardioidaceae > CAWDVB01. The sequence goes on along the minus strand of CAWGNN010000006.1, from coordinate 202,734 downwards.
CGAACCAGGCGGTGAGAGCGGGCAGCGCCGCGCGGAGGTCCGTCCCTTCGACGCAAACGCGTGCTGCCGCGGAGGCGGCTTCGTCGCCGTTGAACGCGATCGAGAGCCCGACCTCGTCGAACAAGGGAATGTCGGAGCGGGCGTCCCCGATCGCCGCACACGTTGCGATGTCCACGCCCGCGGTCTGTGCCACTGAGCGTGCGAACGCCAGCTTCTCGAACTCGTCGACGTAGGTGCGCACCTGCCCGGTGAACCGCCCGTCCGCCACCTCGAGCTCGTTGCCGACCCGCTCGGCGAAGCCGAACTCGTCGCAGAGGTAGTCCCCGACCACTGTCCAGGCGAGGGTTGCGAGCACCGGCAGCAGGTCCTCGCTCTTGCACCAGTCGACGACGTCGGCGATGCCGTCCACCAAAGTGAGACCGGGCAGCCACCCGCGGACCTCGTCGACGGAGGCTCCCCGCCACCCGCTGGCGTCGACGTCGGCGACGTGCCGGTTGTCGACCTCGCCGACGAGATAGGCGTCCTCGGCCGCCTTCAACGGCGCCAGGTGGCCGAGGTGAGCCGCGATGAACTGTGCGGAGCTCCCGTCCGGGACGAGCGTGCCGTCCACGTCGAAGAACACGACTCCGCGCATGACCAGCCCCCTCCGAGTGAACCTCCTCGAGACTAGAGCACTGCGGCGGGCCTGGCTCAGCGCACGATGACGAGGTTGACCATGTCGACGACGGGTCGGTAGCCGAGGGCCGTGTAGATCCGGTTCGATGTCGGGTTGGCTTGATCGGTGAAGAGGCACACCCGGGCGCCCTCGGCCAGAAGACGCCGGGAGACCTCGGCGACCGCACTGCTCGCCCAGCCCTGTCCGCGGCGTTCTGGGGGTGTGTAGACCGGGCCGACGCGGGCCACGCCGAAAGACGGAGGGTTCGCGGCCGTGAGGTGGACCTTCTGACCCGCCTCGTCGACCCAGAACCACACCGAGCCCGTCTCGATGCGGCGCAGCATGGACGTCCGCTCGGGGCCCTCATGGGGGCTCGACCCACGTGGACGTCCAGCCTGCTCGTCGGCGTCCCCCATGAAGGCCTCGAACCACGAGATCACCAGGTCGACGTCTTCCTCGGTCGCGGCGATGAGCTTGCCCGGCCTCGGGGCGGGCGCGGTCACCTCGGTGACTTCGAAGAGCCGGGTGCGCAGGCTCACCTCGATGGTGCCGCCCTCCAGGCGGACCAGCTCGTCGGCCACCTGCCGGACAGTCGGAAGAGCGCCGTTGATCGCCGACGTCTCCTCGCCGCGCTCGTGCAGGATCCGAGCGAGCGCGATGGCCGCCTCAGCGGGCATCGGCAGCAAGAACAGCGGGTACGGCGCGAACGGAGCCGTCCGCATCCCCGCTCCGACCACTTGCCCGGTTCGGTCGGTGACGACGAGCCACCAGTCGGGGTCGCGGGGCTTCGTCCCATCGGCCGCGGTGGCGGCCGCTCGATGGGCAACGGTCGCGACGACGGTGCTGACCACCGGCTCCGCCGCCAAGTGCTCGCCGGCGAGCTCAAGAAACTCGGCCGGGTCGTGGAGGAACCGCAGCTCCAGGCCATTCGGCGTGGTGGTCAACGTCATCCGACCACGCTATCCAGGCGCCGGAGATGCCCGCACCCCGATTTCGCCGAGCCGCAGAGCACCACGGCTATCCGCGTCCGAAGCCGACGAGCGCGCTGGCGACAGTTGAGGAGGCTCGTCCACTCCGAGCGACGGGTGGTCCATCGCCGTTCCGCAGGGTGGCGACCCCCTGGGTCGCCGTCGGCGGCGCGGCTAGGCTCCGAGCATGAGTGACACGCCCGACATGAAGCCACGCAGCCGCGACGTCACCGACGGATTGGAGCGCGCCGCCGCGCGAGGCATGCTCCGCGCGGTCGGTATGGGGGATGAGGACTGGGAGAAGCCGCAGATCGGTGTCGGCTCCTCGTGGAACGAGATCACACCCTGCAACCTGTCTCTGGACCGGCTGGCCAAGGCCGCCAAGAACGGCGTGCACGCCGCCGGCGGCTACCCGCTGGAGTTCGGCACGATCTCGGTCTCCGACGGCATCTCGATGGGCCACGAGGGGATGCACTTCTCCCTGGTCTCGCGGGAGGTGATCACCGACTCGGTCGAGACGGTGATGATGGCCGAGCGGCTCGACGGCTCGGTGCTCCTCGCCGGCTGCGACAAGTCGATCCCGGCGATGCTGATGGCCGCCGCGCGGTTGGATCTCGCCTCGGTGATGCTCTACGCCGGGTCGATCATGCCCGGCCAGGTCGACGGGAAGGACGTCACGATCATCGACGCCTTCGAGGCGGTCGGTGCCTGCCTGGCGGGCCGGATGACCCGCGAGGAGGTCGACCGGATCGAGCGGGCGATCTGCCCCGGCGAGGGCGCCTGCGGCGGCATGTACACCGCGAACACGATGGCTTCGGTCGGCGAGGCGCTCGGCATGTCCCTGCCCGGGTCGGCGGCGCCGCCGGCAGTGGACCGCCGCCGTGATGGGTTCGCCCACCGCTCCGGCGAGGCGGTCGTGGAGATGATCCGCAACGGGATCACCGCGCGGCAGATCATGACCAAGCCGGCGTTCGAGAATGCCATCGCGCTGGTGATGGCGCTCGGCGGCTCGACCAACGCCGTGCTCCACCTGCTGGCGATCGCGCGTGAGGCAGAGGTCGACCTGCAGCTGGACGACTTCAACCGGATCGGTGACAAGGTCCCGCACCTGGGCGATCTCAAGCCATTCGGCCGATTCGTGATGAACGACGTGGACAAGGTCGGCGGCATCCCGGTGGTGCTCAAGGCGCTGCTCGGGGCGGGCCTGATCGACGGCAACACGATGACCGTCACCGGGAAGACGATGGGGGAGAACCTCGAGGAGCTGGCTCCGGCCTCGCTCGACGGCGAGGTGCTCCGCCGGATGGACAAGCCGCTCCACAAGACCGGCGGCCTCACCGTCCTCAAGGGATCGCTCGCGCCGGAGGGCGCGGTGGTCAAGACCGCCGGCATGGAAAGCCAGGTCTTCGAGGGTGTCGCCCGGGTCTTCGACGGCGAGCAGGCCGCGATCGACGCACTGGCCGCCGGCCAGATCAAGTCGGGTGACGCCGTGGTGATCCGCTACGAGGGGCCTAAGGGCGGCCCGGGAATGCGCGAGATGCTCGCGATCACCGGCGCCATCAAGGGCGCAGGGCTCGGCAAGGACACCATGCTGCTCACCGACGGGCGCTTCTCCGGGGGAACCACCGGCTTCTGCGTCGGCCACGTGGCTCCCGAGGCGGTGGACGGCGGACCGATCGCGTTCGTGCGCGACGGTGACCCTATCGTCCTCGACGCGAGCACGCGGACGCTCGAGCTCAAGGTCGACGAGGAGGAGCTCGCTGCGCGCCGAGAGGGATGGCAGCCCAACGCTCCGAAGTACACCCGGGGCGTCCTGGGCAAGTACGCCAAGGTCGTGCAGTCCGCCGCCCACGGCGCGATCTGTGGCTGAATCCCGGCTCGCCACATGATGGGACCCACATCCCATCATGTGGGACGAGCGAGGTGTTGGGTTGACGGTGTCGGTCTGCGCCCGGGACCGTAGCCCCATGCGTCTTCAGCTTCTTGTACGCACCTGACGTGCCGGGTCACGGTTCCGACCGCACCTGACACGTCACCCCTCAGTGCCCGCCGGGCCGAGGGGTTTTTTGTTGGCCGCCGGCGATCCCGGCACCCGAGCAGAGAGGCGAGAGAGTGGGAGAACAGCCCAACGCCGCAGAGTCGACGACGATGACCGGAGCCCAGAGCCTGATCCGGTCGCTGGAGGCCGCCGGAGTCGAGCACGTCTTCGGCATTCCCGGAGGAGCGATTCTCCCCGCGTACGACCCGCTCTTCGACTCGGTCAAGCTGCGCCACATCCTGGTCCGGCACGAGCAAGGGGCGGGCCACGCCGCCTCCGGGTACGCGTCGGCGACCGGCAAGGTCGGTGTCTGCATGGCGACCAGCGGCCCCGGGGCGACCAACCTGGTCACCGCCCTCGCGGACGCGCACATGGACTCGGTCCCGATGGTCGCGATCACTGGTCAGGTGGCCAGTGGCTCGATCGGGTCCGACGCCTTCCAGGAGGCCGACATCCGCGGCATCACCATGCCGATCACCAAGCACAACTTCCTGGTCACCAACCCCGACGAGATCCCCCGGACCATCGCGGAGGCCTTCTACATCGCGTCGACCGGCCGACCCGGCCCGGTCCTGGTGGACATCTCCAAGGACGCACTGCAGGCGATGACCGTCTTCGAGTGGCCCACCGCGCTGGTCATGCCGGGGTACCGACCGGTGACCCGGCCGCACGCCAAGCAGGTGCGCGAGGCGGCCCGGCTGATCCTGGAGTCCCGCAGGCCGGTGCTCTACGTCGGGGGCGGGGTGATCCGCGCCAAGGCATCCGGGGAGCTGCGTGAGCTCGCGGACCTGCTCGACATCCCGGTGGTGACCACCTTGATGGCGCGCGGAGCGTTCCCGGACAGCCACCGGCTGCACTTGGGCATGCCCGGCATGCACGGCACCGTGGCCGCGGTGGCCGGACTGCAGCGCAGCGACCTGATCGTCAGCCTCGGCGCCCGCTTCGACGACCGGGTGACGGGCGCGCTCGACTCCTTCGCACCCGGCGCCAAGATCATCCACGCCGACATCGACCCGGCGGAGATCGGCAAGAACCGCGCTGTCGACGTCCCCATCGTCGGCGACGCCAAGGAGGTCATCGCCGAGCTGGTGTCCGCGCTCAAGTCCGAGATCGCCGCCGGGCGCGCCGGCGACTATCGGGCCTGGCTGGACTTCGTCTCGGGCATCAAGGCCAAGTACCCGCTCGGCTACGAGGTGCCCGACGACGGCACCCTGTCGCCGCAATACGTCCTGGAGCGGCTCGGCGCCATCTCGGGGCCCGACTCGATCTACGTCGCCGGCGTGGGGCAGCACCAGATGTGGGCCTCGCACTTCATCGGCTACGAGCACCCCAACACCTGGATCAACTCCGGTGGGCTGGGCACGATGGGCTACTCCGTCCCCGCCGCGATGGGCGCCAAGGTGGCCCGTCCCGACGCGGTGGTGTGGTCGGTCGACGGGGACGGCTGCTTCCAGATGACCAACCAGGAGCTCGCCACGTGTGCGATGGAGGGCATCCCGATCAAGGTCGCCATCATCAACAATGAGGCGCTCGGGATGGTCCGGCAGTGGCAGACGCTCTTCTACAACCAGCGCTACTCCAACACCGACCTGCAGCGACACGAGACCCAGCGGATCCCCGATTTTGTGAAGCTCGCCGAGGCCTACGGCTGCGTCGGCCTCTTCTGTGACTCGCCCGACGACGTCGACGCGACTATCCAGAAGGCGCTGGAGATCAACGACGTTCCAGTGGTCATCGACTTCCGGGTCCACCGTGACGCGATGGTGTGGCCGATGGTCGCCGCCGGCACGAGCAACGACGACATCAAGTACGCCCGGGACCTCGCGCCCGAGTTCGACACCGACGAGCTGTGAGGAGCCCACGATGAGCAAGCACACACTTTCGGTCCTGGTGGAGAACAAGCCCGGCGTGCTCGCCCGGATCGCGGGCCTGTTCAGCCGCCGTGGTTACAACATCGACTCCTTGGCGGTCGGCCCGACCGAGCTCCCGGAGATCTCCCGGATGACCATCGTGGTCAATGTCGAGGAATCTCCACTCGAGCAGGTCACCAAGCAGCTCAACAAGCTGGTCGAGGTGCTCAAGATCGTCGAGCTCGAGCCGTCCAGCACCGTCACCCGCGAGCTGCTGCTGGTGAAGGTCCGCGCCGACTCGGAGACGCGGGGTCAGGTCCTGGAGACCGTCCAGCTCTTCCGTGCCAAGGCGGTGGACGTTGCTCCGGACGCGGTCACCATCGAGATCACCGGGAACCCCGACAAGCTCGAGGCGTTCTTGCGGGTGCTCGAGCCGTTCGGTGTCCGGGAGCTGGTCCAGTCCGGCGTCGTCGCGGTCGGCCGAGGGTCCCGCTCGATCACGGAGCGGACGCTCAAGCCGGTCCCGGTCCCGGTCGCGGCCGGTTGAGCCGTCGTACGCTGTCCCGGCGGGTCCCGCGCGTCCCGCCACCCGAGCTGTTTGTTGAGATTCACGAACCGATGAAGGAGAGCCCCCGTGGCTGCTGAGATGTTCTACGACGACGACGCCGACCTGTCGGTGATCCAGGGACGCCACGTGGCCGTCCTCGGCTACGGCAGCCAGGGCCATGCGCACGCGCTGTCGCTGCGCGACTCCGGCGTCGATGTGCGGGTCGGGCTGCCCGAGGGCTCCAAGAGCCGGGCCAAGGCCGAGGCCGAGGGCCTGCGCGTCCTCACGCCCGCAGAGGCCTGCGAGGAAGCCGACCTGATCATGATCCTCGCGCCGGACCCGGCACAGCGGAAGCTGTACGCCGAGTCGGTGGCGCCCAGCCTGGTCCCCGGAGACGCGATCTTCTTCGGCCACGGCTTCAACATCCGGTTCGGCTACATCACGCCGCCGGAGGGCGTCGACGTCTGCATGGTCGCCCCGAAGGGGCCGGGGCACCTGGTCCGCCGCGAGTTCACCGAGGGCCGTGGCGTCCCGGTGCTCGTCGCCGTCGAGGAGGACGCTTCCGGCAAGGCATGGGAGCTCACCCTGGCCTACGCGAAGGCGATCGGCGGCCTGCGGGCCGGCGGCATCAAGACCACCTTCACCGAGGAGTGCGAGACCGACCTCTTCGGCGAGCAGGCGGTGCTCTGCGGTGGCGCCTCCCAATTGGTCATGTACGGCTTCGAGACGCTGACCGAGGCCGGCTACCAGCCGGAGGTCGCCTACTTCGAGTGCCTCCATGAGCTGAAGCTGATCGTCGACCTGATGTACGAGGGCGGCATCGCCAAGCAGCGCTGGTCGGTCTCCGACACCGCCGAGTACGGCGACTACGTCTCCGGTCCTCGGGTGATCGACCCGCACGTGAAGGAGAACATGAGGGCGGTCCTGACCGACATCCAGAACGGTGCCTTCGCCGAGCGCTTCATCGCCGACCAGGACGCCGGGGCACCGGAGTTCAAGGCGCTGCGCGCCAAGGCCGAGCAGCACCCGATCGAGGCGACCGGGCGCGAGTTGCGCAAGCTGATGAGCTGGGTCAAGAGCCACGACTCCGACTACGTCGAGGGCTCTGCCGCCCGCTGACAACCCCCGCAGACGAGACGAAGAGCGTGGGCCCCGGAACTTCCGGGACCCACGCTCTTCGCCCGTGGAGCGCTCAGGCGCCTTCGGACACCGGGTAGATCTCGTCTGCCACGAGCCCGTGAGCTTCCCGGTGCACAGTGTTGGCGGACTCGGCGTCGGGAGCGTCGACCAGGCAGAAGATCTTGCCCTCCTGCTCGTCGACCCAGTAGCGCAGGTACTTCACGTCGTGGTGGTCCTGGTGGACCAGATCGGCCGCGTGGGCCTCAGCGACGTCCTTCATCGTGACGGCGTCTCCGAGCGAGTGAACGTCCATGAAGAGTGGCATCGGTGTCTCCTTGTGTCCGGTGGGTTGGTGTTGACCGGCAGCACAAGCAAACGTTGGATCTCAGCCGAGGACATCGGGGGATCCCCCCAGGTTGGCACCTAGGTCCGATGCCACGTCGGTGTGGTGTCTCTACGCGAGCCCTTGCCGCAGGGCTGTCGCAGCGGCTCCGGCCCTGCTTCGTTCGCCGAGCTTGCGCAGAACCGCTGAGACGTGGTGCTCGACCGTCTTCTCGGAGAGGAAGAGCGCTTCGGCGATCTGGGCGTTGGTGCGGTCCTGGGTGACCAGTCCGAGCACCTCGAGCTCGCGGGCCGTCAGGCCGTAGGGGTTGTCCCGGGTTCGCTGCCGCGCCGGCCGGGGGACGGGCAGACCGGCCTCCATCCGCTCCCGGGAGATCGCGGATCTGGTCGCATGGGCACCCATCTTGTCGAGCAGCGCCATGGCCGTGCGGGCGTCCTCGAGGTCGGGTGAGAAGCCGAGGCTCAGCGCCTGGTAGAAGACGGCCCCGCACTGCTCCCACTGCTGCGCGGCCTCGACCCAGCGGCCATCCGCCATCTCGACGAAAGCTCCCTCAACCCCCCGCGTCTCGATCTTCGACCCACACAGATGCCTCCACCAGGCCAGCTCGGCACGCTCGGGAGCGGTCCGGCTCCTGTCGTCCAGCCGCCGAGACGCCTCGAGGTGGCGGCCCATTGCGGTCCGATCCCCGATGGTCCAGGCAAGCTCCGCGGCCGCGGTCGCAACCGGAATGATTCTCTGGGCCTCCCCGCTCTCCTCGGCCAGGGCGACGGCCTCGTCGAGTCGCTCCTGGGGCACCGGTATGCCCGTTCGGGTCGCGGCCTGGATCCAGGCGGCGAGTGCGGGGATCCGCGTGGGCGCCGCGACGCCGACTCGGCCGAGGACCGAGCAGGCCACGTCCATCGCGTTGGCGAGCGATCCCGACTCGGCAAGAGCACGGGCGAGCCAGGCGGACATGTAGAGGCGCCATGAGTCGAGGTCACGCTCGGTGCAGTAGGAGATCCCCGCGCGCAGAACTCGCTCGCCCTCGGGGAGCCGGTGGCTGGACACGAGCTGTGTCCCGAGATTCGTGTAGGCCCGAGCGGCGTGCTCGTGGAGTCCGGCTGCCACCGAGACGTCGAGACTGTGCTGCAGCCGGGCGACGCCGGTCTTGGTGTCGCCGTCGATCATCTGCGATGTCCCGATGTTGATCATGGCGTGCACCTCGACCTCGGCTGCGCCCGTCTCCTGAGCGAGCTGGACCGCCCGGCGGCCCCAGGTGATCGCTGAGTCGGTGTCCCCGGCGAGCATGCTCAGCTGCGACCTGTTGCTGTAGGCCATCGCCAGCTCTGCGCTCGGGCCCTCCCGCTCAAGGATCTCCACGGCACGGGCCCCGTGCTCGCGGGCCTGCGCACCGTTCCCGAGGAACCACGACAGCCGCGACATCCATCGCTCGGTAACGCCGACTCCGTGGGCATCTGAGAGCCGGACGTACAGAGCGCGTGACGCCACTCGTGACTCGAGCGCCTCAGTGTGGGCGTCGATGAGGTAGCACTCGTAGGCCAGCCGGTCGTGAAGGTCGGCCAGCTCTCGGGGGCCGCCTCCGGGCTGGTCGGGCCAACCGGAGCGCTCGGCGTGCTCGATCGCGAGCCGGAGCATCACCGCAGCTGCACGGTGCGCCCCGGCCGCCGACGCGCGCTCTGCTGCGGCGGGCGCGTGGGCCAGGACGATGCCGGAGTGACCTGCCTCATGGGCGTGATGCACGATCCGGCGTTGGTCGGGTGCCGGAGCGGCGAGCAGACAAGCGAGCAGCTCCTCGTGCAGAGCCAGCTTCGCTCCGGGCGGGATCGCCTGCTCAACCGCCTCTCGCGCGATCTCGTGCCGGAACGACACCCGGCTCTGCGCGAGTGGCACGAGAAGCCCGCGAGCCACGCACTCGTCCGCACCGGCCGCCGAGGCCCCGGGAAGAGTAACCAGCAGGGGCAGGTCGACGGTGCTTCCTGCAACAGCTGCGGCGCTCAGGGTCGCCTGGGCCCCCGGTGAGGAACGCTGGGTCCTGGCCAGTACGGCGTCACGCACACTGGCGGGGGGCTCGAGGCTGCCCGACTCGATCACCTCGGTCACGAAGAACGGGTTCCCACCGGTGGTGGCGCTGAGATCTTCGGCGTCGAGCGTGGAGCCCCTGTCCCGAATGAGTTCGGCTACGCCTGCGTCTGTCAGCGGAAGGAGTTGGAGACGTTCGACGTCCGGCAGTGAAGCGCTGTCGCCGAGAAGGGCGCTGAGCCCGGACCCGGTCTCGTCGTCTCGCAGCGAGGCCACCGTGAGCAGAGGGCGCTCACCGATGCGGCGGACCAGGAACCGCAGGAAGTCGAGGGTGGGGTCATCGGCCCAGTGCACGTCCTCCAGCACCAGGAGTGCGGGTCCGCCTTCGTCGGTGTCCAACAGGGAGCGAAACACCCGCATCCGCTGGCCGGGATCGAGCGCTTCGAGCGTTCCTGCCCACTCCGGGAACGCCTCGGCGACCGGGCCGAACGGCTCCGCGCTCAGCAGGCTGTCGCAGGCCCCCCGACGGATCCGGACTCCGGGGTGTGAGCTCTCCTGGCCGGTAAGGAATGCTCGGATCAGGCTCGTCTTGCCTACTCCTGCTTCGCCGCTGACGAAGACAACGCGGCCATGGCCGTCCCGGGCTTGCACCGCGTAGTCGGCCAGAGCCCGCAACGGTTCCTCCCGCTCGAGGAGCATCTGGCTATTGAACCGCCTCTCTGGCTCGTTGTCCCGAAGGGTCGGGCCTCGACCCGTGAGACCAGCCAATCGGATGGGCGCCGCGTGCACATCGGGGGATCCCCTCAGTTCGGCCCGGAAGCGAGGGCTCGCCATGCGTCCTCACCCCCTGTCCCGGAGTGAGAGACAAGGCGCTCGCGGTTGACGTGCTTCGACCCGTCCGGGGAGAGGAATGTCACGCCCCGCTGCGCTGTTGCCGATAACGTCCGGGTTTGGCTCTCGGGTACAGTGACCGGCGGGCACAGCGTCGTGCACGGCCGCTCGATTTCGTAGCCGAGCCAAACCCTCCAGAGACCTCCAGAGGAAGCACCGTGACCAAGCCCGTCGTACTCATCGCCGAAGAGCTCAGCCCCGCCACCGTCGAGGCACTCGGCCCCGACTTCGAGATCCGGCACTGCAATGGTGCCGACCGATCCGAGCTCCTGCCGGCGATCGCCGACGCCGACGCCATCCTGGTCCGCAGCGCCACCAAGGTCGACGCTGAGGCGCTCGCTGCCGCCAAGAGCCTGCGGGTCGTGGCTCGTGCCGGTGTCGGCCTCGACAACGTCGACGTCAAGACCGCGACCCAGTCCGGTGTGATGGTGGTCAACGCTCCGACGTCCAACATCGTGTCCGCCGCCGAGCTCGCCGTCGGCCTGATGCTGTCGGCGGCGCGCAACATCGCCCCCGCCAACGCGTCCCTTCGGGACGGTGAGTGGAAGCGCAGCAAGTACACCGGCACCGAGCTCTACGAGAAGACCGTCGGCATCATCGGCCTCGGCCGGATCGGCGTGCTGGTCGCTCAGCGGCTCAGCGCCTTCGGCATGCAGATCATCGCCTACGACCCCTACGTGCAGGCCGGTCGTGCCGCGCAGCTGGGCATCAAGCTGGTCAGCCTCGAGGAGCTCATGGAGGAGTCCGACTTCGTCTCGGTCCACCTGCCCAAGACCCCGGAGACGTTGGGTCTCATCGGCACCGAGCAGCTCGCCAGGGCCAAGCCGAATCTCATCCTCGTCAACGCCGCCCGGGGCGGCATCGTCGACGAGAACGCGCTCTACAGCGCCATCAAGGAGGGCCGCATCGCCGGCGCCGGTCTCGACGTGTTCGCCTCCGAGCCGTGCACCGACAGCCCGCTGTTCGAGTTCGAGTCCGTCGTTGCCACCCCGCACCTGGGCGCCAGCACCGACGAGGCTCAGGAGAAGGCCGGCATCGCCGTCGCTCGCTCGGTCCGACTCGCGCTCGGCGGCGAGCTGGTCCCCGACGCGGTCAACGTCCAGGGCGGCGTGATCGCTGAGGAGGTCCGACCGGCGATCGCGCTCACCGAGAAGCTGGGCCGGATCTTCACCGCCCTCGCCGGCGGTGTCGCCGAGCAGGTGGACGTCGAGGTCCGGGGCGATCTCGCCCAGTTCGACGTGAAGGTGCTGGAGCTCGCCGCGTTGAAGGGACTGTTCACCGACGTCGTTGAGGACCAGGTGTCCTATGTCAACGCCCCGCTCATGGCGGCCGAGCGCGGCCTCGCCGTGCGGCTGGTCAGCAGCAGCGACTCTCCCGAGTACCGCAACCTCGTCACCCTCCGCGGCACCTTCCCCGGCGGAGTGCAGGCTTCGGTCTCCGGCACCCTGGTCGGGGTGGGGCAGCGCGAGCGGTTGGTCGAGGTCGACGGCTACGACATCGACATCGAGCCGACCGACCACCTGGCGTTCATCCGCTACGAGGACCGGCCCGGCATGGTCGGCACCGTCGGACAGCTCCTCGGCCAAGCCAGCGTCAACATCGCCGGCATGCAGGTCTCCCGAGACGTCAAAGGCGGGCACGCCCTGGTCGTGCTCACCGTCGATTCCGCCATCCCGACCGACCTGCTCACTGACATCGAGACGGCGATGACCGCATCCTCGGTGCGTACCGTCGACCTCGCCGGCTGACCCCTGCCGGTGGTTGAGGAGCCCTTCGAGACCGACGCTGCGCGTCCTCCTCAGGGACCACGAGCGAAGCGAGTCTCGAAACCAATACCGCGAGTGCACAGTTCCACCGCGATCCGGTGTGGTCTGGTAGGCATTGATCATGACCCATGCGGACCGGACCGGCTCCGAGCTCATCCGAGCCCTGAGCGACTGGGAGCGCGCTGGCGCGGTGTGGCGGCTGATCGACCTCAAACCCGCTCAGGCCACAGTGGCCCTCCTGCGCTGCGACGCGGGCGAAGAGGTCGACCGGATCTCCTCCGGGGACCCGGTCTGGCTGGAGTATCTGCGTCGACGTCCCAGCAGTGAGCAATGACGCCGAGGCACTGGCGCCTCTGCACATCGACGTCTGGGAGGACGTCTGCTTGACCCCCTGCCGGGAACGAACGTCGGTCAGCGGATGCTCTCGCCGAGAGCGAGAGCGGCCTCATTGTCGCCATCGGCGACCGGCCCGCGGGGCTCTTGGTGCTCGGCGACGTCGACCGGGTGATCGCCTTCTCCCTCAGACACGCGTTGGTCGAGGGCAGAGCCACCCGCATGGGTGACCACTGCTTCCCGCGTCGAGAGGAAGCTTGGCAGAGTCGCGTGGGCTTGTTCGACGATCCTCCATCCGTCGGAGCCCAGCGTGACGACGGAGACGGGGAAGATGCCCAGCTCCTCGCGCTCGATGTGTTCGTCGAGATCGTGGAGCAGACGCTGCACGGTTGCGCGAAAGTCGAAACGCACCGGGTCGAGGGCCGCCATCAGGGACTCCAGGTCTCGGTGCTCCGCCTCCAACTCGTCGACCTCGTCGGCGAACTCACCGGTGCCGCGCATCGCCCGGAACACACCGGTCTCCTCACGGCGGACGTGGACGTCGAGGTGGTGCACCAGTTTGCTCAGCCGACTGAACGCAGCCACCGAGTCCCCCGTGGCCAGCGTCCTTCTTAGGCCGTTGGACTGCTCGATCAGGTCGGCGTGCTCGTCAGTCAGCTCAGCGATCGCCGGCACGTTCTTGCAGCCGCAGTACTCGCACAACCTCGACTGCTCCCTCAGGCCGTGCCGCGCACGAAGCTCAGCCGCCACTTCTCGGGGCCGCGTTCGAGGTAGTCGACCGTGAAGGCACGAGGTGAGCGCTCCTCGATCTGGGCCAGCAGGGGGAGCGGGTCGTGGGGCGCGACAAGCACCAGCCCGTGGCCGGGCCGAACGGAGTCGAGAGCTCCGAAGATCGTGGCGTGCCGAATTGCGTGCGGGATGGTCCGTGCATCCAGCTCCGGGTGGCCGTCCCCGCCCGCTTCGCCGCAAGAGCAGGTGTGGCCCGCCGCGTCGCTTTCAGCGTGGCTCTCCTCGCGGCCTTCGACGTCATGAGAACCGGGGGACTGGAGGAGCTCGTGCATGCCGGCCAGTAGTTCCGCCACCGAAGCCTCGGGGCTTCCGATGAGGAACTGCAGCAGCTGGTCGTTCTCCTTCGCCACGTGGCTCTCCACGATGGCACTCAGCCGACTGGCGGTCACCGCTGCGTCGAGCGCGTCCTTCGCGATGGAGAGACGATCGACCAGGTCCATGATGACCTTGTGCTCGGCCAGCATCGCGGCCACGAGCAAGCGGGCCTGGGGGTCCGCGGCCGCGACCCCGTAGAGCGTGTCCTCTTCGGCCCGGGCATGCGGGAGCAGCTCCGCCCTGGCCCAGGCAACAAGATCGATTCGAGCCGTCTCGGCCTGGTCGGACCGTCCGTCACGCGTGAGCGCGACGAGAGTCTCCGCTCGCATGGAGAGCTGGCCGATCAGCTGCGCGTGATGCCGCTCGAAGACTTCGGCTGCCGCAGCGTCCGCCTCGCTCGTCGCGATGGTCAACTGGTTCATCTCGGTCTCTCCTGTCCTGGTCCGATGTCGTCGATGTGACTGCGACAGTATCTTTTTACTACACTTCACTCCGTGGAAAAAAATCCCGCCCCCGATCTCCATCTGGGACCCCGTGCGGGCCGCGGCAGCCGCCCGCTCTCGGACTCCCGCCTGCGCATCCTCGAGCGACTCCGCGACCAGCCGGAACCAGTCACCCAGGCCGCGCTGGTGGTTGCCACGGGGCTCCACGAGAACACGGTGCGTGAGCACCTGGACGGGCTCCTCGGCCGGGGGCTGGTGCGCCGCTTCAAGGCCACGCCGACCGGTCGCGGTCGGCCGGCGTGGCTCTACGAGGCCATCGGCGAGCAGACCACCAGCGACTACGCGTCTCTGGCCGCTGTGCTGGCGGCAACGATCGCGCACACGAGCGACAACCCACGACAGGACGCGATCCAAGCCGGCGAGGAGTGGGGCCGGGAACTCGCCCGGTCGCGCACCGGTGGTCGGGTGGCGGCCGGGGCGAGCGAGGCCCGTGACGACGTGGTGGACCTTCTCGCGGGGCTGGGGTTCGGCCCACATGCCGACCGGCAGGACGCCTCGGTCATCCGCCTCACCCGCTGTCCGCTGCTCGAGGCGGCTCACCGGACCCCGCAGGTCGTCTGTGCCGTCCACCTGGGCATCGTCCGCGGCGCGTTGGAGGAGCGCGGCGCAAGCCCGGCCGGTACCTCCCTGACGCCTTTCGCCGAGCCGGGTGCTTGTCTGCTGGTCCTCCCATCGATCACCTCGCGGTCATCCCGTGCCCGGAGACCTGCAGGCGCCACCGGTGAGGACGGGACCTCATGAGCACTCGCGCCGCCCGGGGCTTCTGGCCCATGCGGGACCTGCCCGTGGTCGGCTGGCTGGTCGCGGCCGGCATGGTGGCGCTGGCCCACTCGGTCGTCCCGGAGCCCAGGTGGTTGCTCATCCACCTCGTGCTCCTGGGAGCCGCCACTCACTCGATCCTGGTGTGGAGCCGCTACTTCACCGACGCAGTCCTGCACACTGCCCCGGACGACGGGGACCGGGTCGGGCAGGAGCGCAGGCTCACCCTGCTCAACGCCGGAGCGCTCCTGGTCGTGTCCGGGGTCTCGTCAGGCTGGTGGGCGTTGACTCTCGTGGGAGGAGCGGCGGTCCTGTCCGCCGTTGCCTGGCACGGAGCCACCCTCCTCGGCCTGCTGCGCCGGGCGCTCCCGGCTCGGTTCGGCATCACGGTCCGCTACTACCTTGCCTCGGCCGTGCTGCTGTGCCTGGGGGTGACGCTCGGGATCGTTCTGGCCCGCCTGGACGACTCCGACCCGTGGCACGGGAGAGTGATGGTTGCCCATGCGGTGATCAACCTGCTCGGCTGGATCGGCATCACGGCCATCGGCACACTCGTCAGCCTGTGGCCCACCATGTTGCGCACACGGATCGCCACGGGAGCCGAAAGGGCCGCCCGTCTGGGACTCCCCGCGTTGGTGCTCGGGGTCGCCGCCGCCGCCGCAGGCCCGCTCCTTGACGTCCCGGTCCTGCTGACCGGTGGCCTGGCGCTCTACCTGGCCGGCCTCGCCCTGCATGCCCAGGGCTGGGTGCGGGCGGCACGGTCGCGTCCGCCCGTTTCGTTCGCCCCCCTCTCGGTTGGCGCGGCTCTGGTGTGGCTGGTCGGCTGCCTGGTGACGCTGACGGTGGCGTCGGCGGTCACGCCCTCGTGGGGTCAGCTCGACCGTCTGCTCGACGAACTCTCCCCGATGCTGGCCATCGGCTTCGGGGCCCAACTGCTCGTGGGCGCCCTCGCCTATCTCGTCCCGGTCGCGCTGGGCGGCGGGCCCACGCCCGTCCGGGTGGCCAACGCAGTCCTCGATCGCTGGGCCTCGGCCCGACTGGTGGCGACCAATGTCGGGCTGCTCCTCACGCTCCTTCCGCTCCCTGGGTACGCCAGGCTCGCTGCGGCGGGTCTGGTCCTGGCGGCCCTCCTCACCTTCCTCGCCGTCCTTCCGGTCGCCGCGCGCAGGTCACGCTCAGCGCGTCGGGAAACAGAGATCGCGCGCGGCGGACGGTGAGCCTCGAAGGCCCGTCCCGGCCCGTCGCGCACTCGCGCGCCGACCGGGGCGAGGGGGCTAGTTGGGAAAGGTCTCCATCGCCGGCCGGGTCGTGTCCGACCCTGTGTCGGGGCAGCGGTCGCTGCCGGCCTTCCCGCCGGCGTTCGCGCTCCACTGGAAGCCGACCGCAGCCGGTGGGAGATGGGGCACATCGCTGAGGGGGATCTTCCCCGAGACGGTGTCACCGGAGATCTGCGGGTCCGGGGTCACCGGGAACTTCTCGTTGGTGGCGAAGTCGATGCCGCTCAGTATCGCCGAGCTGCCGTTGAAGATCAGCGAGAAGTTGTAGAGCGGCTGTGCCTTGTTGTCGACGAGCTCCAGGTCGTAGGCGGCGTAGCCCGCAGGTGGAGCGGCGGTGGTGATGGTGAAGTTCAGCGCCTTGGGCTCCAAGGTGAGCGTGGCGGACGCCAGATCGAGTCCGGTCACGTCCCCGAGCTGGTCGACACAGACCGAGTGCGGTGCAGAAGGGTCAGCCAGTGACGGTGAGGGAGCTACGGATTCCTGGCCCGCAGGTGTCGGCGAGGTCACGACGGCGGACTGCGAACAGGACGTGAGGACGACGAGGGTCGCTGTGAACAGCAGTGCCGTCAGAGCCGGCCGCTTGAGCATCTGTCTCCTCTCCCCGGACGCCGACCATAGCGGCCCGGACCAAGCGGGGCGTGCCCGGCTCGAGCGGGGTGGTTGAGACGGGCCTTCGGCCCTCCTCAACCACCAAGTGCCATGGCGAGGTGGAGCGAGACGGTGCGGGTCAGCGACACTTCTACGAAGATCGAGGAGGTCTGGCCGCCGGCTCGGAGCTCGGGTGGAGGCAGCCAGACACGCAGCGGGCGGGGACTCCCTCTGGACCGTCTCGACGCGCTGGGCGAAGCCCTCGCCGGGAGCGGCGAGGGGCGGCCGCGCGCAGGGTGTTGAGCAGTCGCATGGGGGTGGGTGCGCACCCTCTCGATCCAAGGCACGCCGAAGATCTCGGGAAGTACCGAGGCGATCGCCTCGCCGGTCGGTCATCACGTACGAGACTCCCGAAGGCCCGTGGAGGTTGTCCGCCATGACCCTGCCAGCGCCATAGACGTCGGCAAGGAAGGCCTGCCCTTCACCGCCCACGGCGAAGGTGGCGTCCTGGTCCAAGTGGGACGAGATGTCGTCCATGACCGAGCTCCAGACAGGGCCACGTCACGTCTGTGTGTCGTCGGGAAGCGGGCGCAGCCAGGGGCTGCCTCAGCGACGGGTCGCGAGCAACACCGAGGTGTCCGGGGCCACCATCACCTCGACGGCGGTGAAACGCTCGTCGCTGAGCCAGGCCTCGCGCAGTGAATCGACCCGCCCGGAGGACACCGGGGGCCATGACTGGCAGGGCACGAAGTCGTCGAGCACCACGAGACCTCCGGGTTCGACCAGGTCCGCCACCGAGTCGGGTCCGCTCGTGCCCGGGTCGCGCGAGTCAACGAAGAGCAGGGAGAACGGTGCCCGCTCGCGCAGGGTCGAGGAGTCCGCGGCCAGCACCTCCACCTGATCGTCCCCGTCGAAGATCTCCGCAGCGCCCTCTGCCAGTCCCGCGTCGAGCTCGGCGGTGACGATGTGTGCGTCGGGGCGGACCCCGCTGCGCAGCCAGGCCGTGCCGACCCCGCAACCGGTCCCCATCTCGGCCAGAGTGCCCTCTCGGCTGGCCGCGAGCGTCGCGAGGAGCCGGCCGGTCTCGTTCCTGCAGAAGGAGACGTATCCCGCGCGCCGCGACACGTCGAAGGCGCGGGCGACGGCGTCGGGAACCTCGGGCGGGGCGCTCACCGGGGGAGTCTTGCATGGGCCGGGGTCCCAGCGGGTGGAAGTACGTCTCGCAGTGCGAGACGTGTGGTCAAGTCGGGTGCCTGCGCTTGTTACCCGGGCGTAGCCTGACCGGACCATGCGGTTCAGTTTCGTACTTATCGGCTGCCGCGGTGAGGCCTCGGGCGAAAGCCCCAAGTAAGGCCACCTCACCGCGGAGTTCGGTCACGGCTTTACGACGACCGCGGTGGATCTGGGACTGACCCCCTCTTTCAATCCGTACGTCACGCGAACCCACCGGTTCGTGGCCCCTCGGGACCAGTGACGTCGCGCGGTCACCTCATCAGTCGGCTTTTCCGGCCGACGACAGACATGACACCGGATTGCTCAGCACACTTCTCCGGGCCGTCGGCCCGGGATCAGAGGAGACCACGATGTACTCGATGTACCCCGACTGGGGACCGTCCCACCACCGCACTGACGACACGGATCAGAACCAGGCTGTCCAGCTCGGGCTCGACCTCCGAGACAACGGCGGCGAGCGCCCGGACGACAACTAGGCTCAGCGTCTATGACTCAGACCTTCCGGCTCGCCGTGATCCCTGGGGACGGCATCGGACCCGAGGTGACCAACGAGGCGCTGAAGGTGCTCGCGGCCGCCACGCCGGCCGGCACGTCCTTCGAAACGACGCCCTACGACCTGGGCGCCGAGCGGTATCTCGCCACCGGCGAGGTGCTGCCCGAGAAGGTACTCGCCGAGATCCGCGAGCACAGCGCCATCCTGCTCGGCGCGGTGGGTGGTCGTCCCGGTGACCCGAACCTGCCCCCGGGGATCCTCGAGCGCGGGCTGCTGCTCAAGCTGCGCTTCGAGCTTGACCACTACGTGAACCTGCGCCCCTCCCGGATCTTCCCAGGCGTGCCGACTCCTCTGGCCGATCCCGGCGACGTCGACTTCGTGGTGGTGCGCGAGGGCACCGAGGGTCCCTACACCGGTAACGGCGGCTCGATCCGGGTCGGCACCCCGCATGAGGTGGCCACTGAAGTCAGCCTCAACACCGCGTTCGGTGTCGAGCGGGTGGTACGCGACGCCTTCGCGCGTGCTGCGCGTCGGCCCCGCCGCAAGCTCACCTTGGTGCACAAGACCAATGTGCTGGTCCACGCCGGTTCCGTCTGGACGCGACTGGTCAACCAGGTGGCCGCCGAGTTCCCCGAAGTCACCGTCGACTACCTGCACGTCGACGCGGCCACGATCTTCTTGACCACCGATCCTTCGCGTTTCGACGTCATCGTCACCGACAACCTCTTCGGCGACATCATCACCGATCTCGCGGCCGCCGTGACCGGTGGCATCGGGCTCGCGGCGAGCGGCAACATCAACCCCGACCGGACCGCTCCGAGCATGTTCGAGCCGGTGCACGGGTCCGCACCGGACATCGCTGGGCAGCAGAAGGCCGACCCGACCGCGGCGATCCTGTCGGTAGCGCTGATGCTGGACCACCTGGGTCTCCCGGAGGCGGCGGCCTCGGTCGAGGAGGCGGTCTTGAAGGACCTCACCTCCCGCGCGCCGGGGGCGACCCGCACCACGACAGAGATCGGCGATGCCATCGCCGGGTTGGTCGCGGGCTGAGCAGGCCCCGGACGGGTTCCCTCACTCCCTCGATTGGATACCGTGGATCCATGAGCACACCTACCATCGAAGTCACGCGCAGCGTTGCCCCCACCCCGGACGACCGTCGCGCGGAGATCCTGGCGAACCCGGGATTCGGACTGCACTTCTCCGACCACATGTTCGCGGCGGACTGGACCCCCGAGCGGGGCTGGCACGACGCCCGGATCTCCCCCTACGGGCCGATCTCGCTGGACCCGGCGACCTCGGTTCTGCACTACGCCCAAGAGATCTTCGAGGGCCTGAAGGCCTACCGGCACGCCGACGGCTCGCTGTGGACCTTCCGTCCGGAGCGGAACGCCGCCCGCTTGAACCGGTCTGCGGAGCGCCTGGCCCTGCCCGAGGTCCCTCAGGGGCTCTTCCTCGATGCGATGAACCAGCTGGTCCGCGTCGACGAAGCCTGGGTTCCGGACGCGGACGGTGAGAAGAGCCTCTACCTGAGGCCGTTCATGTTCTCCTCTGAGGCATTCCTCGGTGTCCGGCCGGCCAAGCACGTCACCTTCATGATCATCACCTCGCCCGCCGGCGCCTACTTCGCCAAGGGCGTCAAACCGGTGAACATCTGGCTGAGCGAGACGTACTCCCGCGCCGGGCGCGGAGGCATGGGTGCGGCCAAGACCGGTGGCAACTACGCCAGCTCCCTGGTGGCCCAGCAGGAAGCCTATGAGCACGGCTGCGACCAGGTCGCGTTCCTCGACAGCGTCGAGCACACCTGGATCGAGGAGCTCGGAGGGATGAACCTCTTCTTCGTCCACGACGACGGCTCGGTCATCACCCCTGAGCTCACCGGCACCATTCTGGAGGGCGTGACCCGGTCGTCGATCCTCGAGCTGTTCAACCGGCTCGGCCACAAGACCGAGGAGCGCCGGATCTCCGTCGACGAGTGGCGCGAGGGCGTCGCTTCGGGGCGGATCACCGAGGTGTTCGCCTGCGGGACCGCTGCCGTGGTCACCCCGGTCGGCAAGCTGGTGTGGCACAACGGCGAGGTCGGCACCGGCGACGACTTCGTCGGTCCGGTGACCCACGAGATCCGGCAGACCCTGCTCGACGTCCAGTACGGGCGCACCGAGGACACCTTCGGCTGGATGCACCAGATTCCGTGAGGCTCCGACTCTGACCGAGAAGCACCGACCCAGAACCGAGGAACCGTGACCGACCCGAAGACCGCCGGAGCGCTGGACGTGGAGGCCTTCCATGTCTACGACACGACGCTGCGTGACGGGGCCCAGCAGGAGGGCCTCAACCTCTCCGTCGCGGACAAGCTGGCGATCGCCCGGCACATCGACGGTCTCGGGGTCGGCTTCATCGAGGGTGGGTGGCCGGGAGCCAATCCGAAAGACACCGAGTTCTTCCGCAGGGCGAGGGAGGAGATCACCTTCGCCAACGCGCAGCTGGTCGCCTTCGGCGCCACACGCCGGGCCGGGGTCAAGGCTGCTGACGACCCACTGGTGGCGGCGCTGCGCGACAGTGGCGCCGGGATCGTCACCCTCGTAGCCAAGACGCACGACAAGCACGTGGAGAAGGCGCTGCGCACCACGTTGGAAGAGAACCTCGCCATGATTCGCGACACCGTCGCGCATCTGCGGGCCGAAGGGCAGCGGGTCTTCCTCGACGCCGAGCACTTCTTCGACGGCTACCGGGACAACCGGGACTACGCACTGCAGGCGATCCTGGCGGCGGCCGAGGCGGGTGCCGAGGTGGCGGTGCTGTGTGACACCAACGGCGGGATGCTTCCCGTGCGGGTGGCCGATGTCGTGGACGACGTGATGCGCACGACGGGGGTCAGGGTCGGGATCCACTGTCACAACGACACCGGCTGCGCGGTCGCCAACACGCTGGCCGCGGTCGACGCCGGCGCCACCCATATCCAGGGCACCCTCAACGGCTACGGCGAGCGCACCGGGAACGCCGACTTGATCTCGGTCGTTGCCAACCTCGAGTTCAAGCTGGGTCGCGAGATCGTCCCACTGGAGTCATTGCGTGAGGCGACCCGGATCGCGCACGCCGTCGCAGAGGTCACCAACGTCCCACCGTCGTCGCGCCAGCCGTACGTCGGGGTCAGCGCCTTCACCCACAAGGCGGGACTGCACGCCAGCGCGATCAAGGTGGACCCGGACCTCTACCAGCACATGGACCCAGCCCTGGTCGGCAACGACATGCGGCTGCTCGTGTCCGAGATGGCCGGACGCGCCTCGATCGAGCTGAAGGGGCGGGAGCTGGGCTTCGACCTGTCGAACGAGCCGGAGATGGTGGCCCGGATCACCTCGCGGGTGAAGGACCTGGAGTCTCGCGGCTACACCTTCGAGGCGGCCGACGCGTCGTTCGAGCTGCTCCTGATCGAGGAGGTCGAAGGAGGCCGCCCGGCGTACTTCGACGTCGAGTCCTGGCGGGTCATCACCGACTCCAGGCCGAGTGGTGAAGCGCTCTCGGAGGCGACGATCAAGCTGCGAGCCGGTGGCGCGCGCATCGTCACTACCGGGGAGGGCAATGGCCCGGTCAACGCACTGGATCACGCGCTGCGCGAGGCGATCGGCCAGGCCTACCCCGAGGTCGAGAAGTTCGAGCTCATCGACTACAAGGTCCGCATCGTCGACCAGAGCCACGGCACCGACGCCGTCACCCGGGTGCTGATCGAGACCGCCGACGGTGCTGGTTCCTGGACGACGGTCGGCGTCGGGCACAACGTGATCGAGGCATCTTGGGGCGCGCTGACCGACGCGGTCATGTTCGGTCTGCGCCGCCACGGACAGCCGCCGGCCACGCCCGCCTGAAGCGTCAGCGCGGTACGTCGACCAGGCGCAGAGCCAGCTGCGGGCAGGTCTTTACCGCCTGCCTTGCCTTGCGCTCGGTCTCCCGGGTGATGTCCTCGCGCACGATCGGGTATCCCCACTCGTCGAGGTCGATGACCTCGGGGAACACCTCGTGGCAGAGGCCTCGGCCCTGACAGTTCGGCCAGTCCACTCGGAGGCGCTTGTTCATCCGGCCCTCCCGAGGGTGTTCGGGCCGACGAATCCGCAGCTGCCGGCGGCGTGGAGGGTGAGCTCGTCGGTGAAGTTGGCGAGCAACGACGCTGCGAGCCGGGCGGTGCCGTCGGGGTGGGCGCACGCGCCCCGGCCCTTCACCAGACCGATCACCTCCAGGGTCCGGTTGCGCATCGGATCCCCGACGTACGCAAGGTGCAGAGCCTCGGCCAGCGCGGGAAGCCCGTTGGCGCACGGGCCACAGTGCCCCGCTGACTGCGAGGCCAGGTAGCCGACCAGCTCAGCGGTCCGATGCAGGGGACAGTCTCCGCGTCGCAGGGGGAGTACCACGCCGGCACCGAGCGAGACGCCCATCTCGGTGAGCTCACTGGGGGAGACCCGGGCGTCGCGCAGTGCGCCGGGAAGGAGCCACGAGCCGTGGTATCCACCGACCAGCACCGGACGCTCGATCTCGTCCTCGGTCAGGACGCGGTTCCACGGCGTGCCTTGCGGCACCTCGAGGACGGTGGGGCCACTGCCGTGGTTCGGCAACGTCAGGAGCCGAGTGCCCAGCTCGTTGGCCGTGCCCAGTCGAGCGATTGCGGCCAGGCCGTGCAGGGACGCATACGCCAACTGGGCGTAGGTCTCGGCGTTGGACAGCAACGTCGGTCGTCCACCGATGCCCTCCATCGCCTCGGGCTTCCAGGTGGTGACCGGGAGGTTGGGCCGGCCACTGATCAACTCGACCACGGCGCGGGCCTGGCCGGAGATGAACAGGTGATCGGCCTCGTGCAGATGCCACACCCGGGGGCCTCGGTCGGTTTCGCGCTCGTCGAGCGCGCGCGCGATCGACCGGACGATCGTGGGATGTTCGGTCGGAACGACCACATGGACGTCGTCCGCCTCCAGAACCTCTGCCGCCAGGGCTGCCCCGTCGAGGATCAGATGGGGTTTCAAGACGGCGAGAGCGGCGTCCTTGAAGCTCGCGGGCTCGCCCTCGCTGATGTTGACCACAACACTGGCCCTGCCCCGTGCCTCGGCCGCGGTGCGCAGCTTCCGGGCGAACGGGAAGCCGGCTCCTCCGCGTCCGCGGAGGCCCGAGAGCTCGGCGATGTCGAGAAGCCCGGCCATCTCGTAGTGGGGAAGGCTGCCGTGGCGCTTGCGGTGGGAGTCGATGTGGGAGTCGTCGCCGATGTCGGCGAGCAGTGCCGGGCCTTCCTCGACCCTGACCGCGCCGCCGTACTCGCCGGCACTGACACGGATCGTGCGGGCCGCCGTCATTGTGGCCTCACCCCTCGGCGCACCGTCGTCCTGACCGCTGGCTGCGGCTCGTCCGCGTTGCGGGTCGCCAGACGGACCGACACGGCCGAGACGAACGCCAGGACGCAGGCTCCCTGGACCATCAAGAGCCAGCCGGTCTTGGCATCCGTGCCGATGCCAAAACCGTGGACGACGGCGAGCACCCAAGCGGCATAGGTCGCGACGTGGACCGCCCGCCAGCCCTTCGGGTTGATCCGGTGTCGGAACAGGCTGGTGATGACGGCGACGATGAAGACGTCAAGTGACGCGGCGCCCAGGCCGAGCCAAACCGGCCGGTAGACGGCCACTCCCGGGATGAACACATCGAACCAGCGGACGTCGATGTAGCTGTGCACGACTGCCGTGCCCACGTGCACGACGAGCAGGATGACCGACAGCAGGCTGACGTTGCGGTGGAAGTCTTGGGTGAGGAAGCGGGGGATGCGGCCGCCGGCGTTCCCCCTTGTGGAGAAGACGCCCAGGATCAAGCTGATGGTGAGCAGGACAAGCAGTATCACGCCGCTGCTGCGCATGAAGGACCAGACGACCATGCCGTTGTTCATGACGTCACACCCCCTCCACTGTGGAGATCGGCCAGTCGCCGACCAGCTGAACCTGCCCGTCGCGCCCGATCAAGCGGGCCGTCACACTCCGCTCGGTCAGCCAGTTCACGGCCTCGGCGCCGAGCACCAAGGCCGCGGTCGTGGCGGTGTTGGCTGACAGGGAGCTCGAGGCGGTGACCGTCGCCGTGCACCAGGGTCCCTCCGCCGGCAGGCCGGTCCGGGGGTCGAGCAGGTGGTGGAACTCCCCGCCTCGCGTCGTCCACCGGCGCACCCGAGTGCTCGAGGTGGCCAGGCCCCCGGAGTGGAGCAGGATCGTCTCGCCGCCGATCTCGTCGGGACGCTCGGTGATGTTCACCGGCCAGCCGGCCTCGTCGTCCGGGGCGATACGGATGTCCCCGCCCAGGCTGACGAGGGCCGAGACTCCGAGCTCCTCGTAGACAGTGAGGGCGATCAGGTCGCTGGCCCAGGCCTTCGCGGTCGCGCCGAGGTCGAGACTCACCCCGGTCGGCACGCGCACTCGGCCCTCCAGGTCCACTGCCACCTCGCGCCAAGCATCGGCACGCGGGCGCTCGAGCTGCGTGGCCCACTGATCGGGGTCGCGCTCCAGCAGCCGTTGGAAGGTGCGGTCGTAGCCGAGGCTCACGATCGTCCGGCCCAGGCACGGGTCGACCAGGCCGTCGGTCTCGTACGCGGCGCCGACCGCCGCCTGAGTCGCCGCTGCGAGCAGGGGATGCACGCGCACCCAAGTGCCCGCCGCAGCATTGGCCCGATTGAGGTCGGAGTCCGCGCGGAACCTGCTGCACGCGCGATCGACCTCGTCGAGGACCTCCTCGGCCAGGGCCTGCGCCTCGGCGAGTGCCGCCGACTCTCCCACGGCGAGGTGAACGTAGGTGCCGATCGCGCGCCAACGTGCGACCGACGGCGCCTCCTCGAGCTGGTCCACGGTCACGAGCCGCTGCTTGGAGCCGGGGCCGGAGCAGGCGCCTTGGTCTTGGTGGGCGTCGTCGTCTTGGACGTCGTCTTGGTGGGTGTCGTGGTCCTGGTAGTGGTGGTACTGCGGCTGGTCGTACCGCTCGATGTCGTGCTCGCCGAGACGTTCACCCTCTGGGCGGTCTTCTTAGCTCGGGTGATCAGCCGGTTCAGCTTGCGCAGCTCGACGCGACGCGTCTTGACCTGCTGGGCGAGCTTGTCGGCCAACTGCTGGCCCAGGGCGAGCGTGTCGGGGGTCGGAGTCTGGACGGCGGTCGACGTGTCCGAGGCTGCTGTCGGCGCGGCCGCTTTGGGCACGATCGACCCGGCGAGTGCGCCGGTCGCCGCGAAGGCGGCGAGCGTTGCCGTCCCCGTCCCGAGCGAGACGACGGACTTGGCGAGATCACGACTTCGGGGTGTGTGCTTCATGTTTGTCTCGATTTCGTGGGGGGTCGTATCCAACGTTGCCTGTCCACAGTGCGTCTTCGGGGGGTAAGGCGGAGGCAACGCTGAGTTAAGTGTCGGTCATTTCTCGATCGGCTGAAGGAGACTTTGCAGAGGCTTGATGTTCGAGTGAGGACGATTTGGTGCAACGCAGCCGACAGTGAGGGGCATCAGCACACAATCGGGAGGCAGTCATGAAGTTACCCACCCCCCTCGGAGCAGTTGTCGGAGGCGGGCTTGGCATCGCAGCAGCGGTGCTCGCCTTCCAGGCCGTGAACTCGACGCCTGCATCCGATCCGTCGGTCGCGCAGGTGGCCGATCTCAGTCCGTCAGTGGTCGAGTCGACGCCCGCGGCCGAAGGGTCCCCTTCGGCCACGAAGACGAAGACGCCGTCACGGTCGGTAGAACCGTCGCCCACGAAGGAGCGTCAGGTCACCTCGCCGCCCGTCCGCCAGGCTCAGCCGGCTAGCACTCACTACGAGAGCGAGCCGGAGTCTGGTGACTCCTACGAGCCCGGCGACGACTGACCGCCCTTCCGGACGGTCGACCGGTCATGACGACACTCCCTTCCGCGGTCTCACCCCCGCCGCGGGAGCCTGATGCGAACAGTGGTCCCCCCACCGGGCGGAGCGGTGATTCCCGCCTCGCCGCCGAGCCCGGTCACTGTTCGTTCAACGATGTCCAGCCCGAGCCCCGTCGTGCCCACGCGGCGAGGCTCGGACGGCTCGTGGGAGAAGCCCGGCCCGTTGTCGCTCACCACCAGGAAGACATTGCCCAGGTCGGTGGTGAGGCTCAGGGCGAACGGGGTTCCCTCTGGCGTGTGGGCGAAGACGTTGTCGATCAGCACGTCGAGCAGGTCCTGGGCGTCCGAGTCGGTCAGGCCGACGGGGACGACCTCGGTGGTCACATCGGTGGTGAAGGGTCGGTCCTGATCCTCGGCCAGAGGAGTCCAGAACTCGACCCGCTCGCGCGCCACCGCTGCGAGGTCACATTCAGCGGGCATGGAGGTGAGCACCGGTCGCCGTGCCTCACGCACGATCGCGTCGATCGAACGCTGCAGGGTGACGATGTGCTCGTGGAGCCGTTCGGCCACTTCGGGCTGCTCGACAGCCTCCACGTCGAGCCGCAGCGCGGTGACCGGCGTACGAAGCCGGTGCGACAGATCCCCGACCGTGGCCCGCTCGGCTTCGAGCAGTTCGGTGATCCGATCGGCGAGCCGGTTCAGCGCCTCACCGAGCTCCAGGGTCTCCGCCGGTCCGTCGGGCTCGGCGCGCGCGGTGAGCTCGCCCTCCCGCAGCCGGTGGGCCACACCGGCCAGATCGGTCACTGGACGACTGATTCTCCGGGCCACGACCAGCGCGGCCCACAGTGCAACGGCGAACATGGCCACGCCCAGCAGGCCGATGATCAGCCAGGCCTGCTTGACCCCGATGTCGAGCTGCTGGGGCGGCATGCTCGCTCGGACTACGGCGTTGCCTCCCGGCGCGACCACGGGGATGTAGATCCGAGCGCCCTGGGAGTCCACCACCGTGAAGGCCTCGCCGGTCTGGGCCCGGATGACCTCGGGGTCCTTCTGGAGGCCGGGCACCGGCGTTCCCAACATCTGGCCGTCGGGCAGGAGAGCGGTCGTGACGGCCGGACCGTGATCGTCGACCTCCTTGACCAAGGTGGCCAGGCGCCTGTCGTTGCTGAGCCCGGAGACCAGGATCGCGACGTTGCGCGCCTCCTGATCCTCCGCGGCGAGGGCTCGGTCCCGCGCCATGGTCTGGACCAGGAGACCCAGCGGCACGATGAACGAGAGGATGATCGCTGATGTCGTGGCCGCAGCCAGGATCGCGATCTCGCGCCGCATCAGTCTCCTTCGGTGCTCGGCGCTGTCAGCCTCGCCCCCACGCCACGAATCGTGTGCAGGTAGCGGGGCTCGCTGGCGCTCTCACCGAGTTTGCGACGCAACCAGGACATGTGGACGTCGACGGTGCGGTCGGCACCGCCGTACGGCTGCTGCCACACCTCCGCCAGCAAGGTCCGCTTGGTCACCACCTGGCCGGCTCGCGATGCCAGGGCGTGGAGCAGGTCGAACTCCTTGCGGGTCAGCACGATCGACCGGCCCTCAAGCGTGACCTCTCGGGAGCGCGGATCGACCACCAGATCCCCGACCACGATGGGCCCGTCGTCGTCGGCGGTTGTGCCTCGGCGCAGCACCGCCCGGATCCGGGCCTCCAGCTGGTCGATTCCGAAGGGCTTGACCACGTAGTCGTCGGCGCCGGCGTCCAGGGCAGCCACGGTGGTCTGGTCGTCGTCCTGCGCCGTCACGACGATGATCGGCACCTGACTGACCCCTCGAACCATCTTGATGACCGACAGGCCGTCGACGTCGGGGAGCCCGAGGTCGAGCAACACCACATCCGGTTTGGCGGTGATGGCCAGGTCGATCCCCTTAATGCCGTCGGAGGCGGTCGTCACGACGTGGCCGCGTTCGGTGAGACCGCGGGTCACCGCCTGCCGGATGGCCGCGTCGTCCTCGACAACGAGGATGCTCGTCATGACGCCACCGTATCGGAGCAGCCGAGGTTCTACCGCCTGCATGGGAGACTGTCGCCATGAGGGGAAGGCTGATCCTGATCGCCGTCTGGGGCGTGGGCGTCCTCGCTGCGTCGCTGGTGACGTGGCGAGCGATCGACGCTGCCGGCCAGCAGATTCTGGCCGATCCCTTCCAGCCCGCCTTCAGCAGCGAGCAGACGCCAGGGAGCGCGACCGACAAGCCGAAGCCGCACTCCGGGTCGTCGTCCGGGGGGCACTCGAAGGGGAACGGCAACCACAGCTCCACCCACACCGCGACACCGAGGACGCCGCCGGCAACTCCGGCGTCCTCGGTCACCAAGACCTGGAGGGGTGACGCGGGCTACGTCGTGGCCGCCTGTCAGGGGTCGACCCTCACCCTCAACTCGATCACGCCAAACAACGGATACCGAGCCGAGATCGGGGACGGCTCAAGCACCCGCGCCTCGGTTCACTTCGAGCCGAAGAGCGATCAAGGCAGCGAGATGGTCCTCCTGATCACCTGTGCCGCGGGCTCGCCCCAGTTCTCGACCCAGTCCGACGGCTGAGTCCGACAGCTGCGTCCGAGACCAGATGGGCGCCCGACCGGACTTCAGAGCCAGGACGTGTCCACGTCGGCTCCGTTGATCTCGGCCAGATGCATCGCGCCGTTCAGGTCCATCCGGGTGTGGTCCAAGGTCGCCTCCCGCAGATCGACCCCGTCGAGCCTGGCCCCGCGCAGATCGGCGTCGTCAAGTCGTGTCTCGCGCACAAGCGCCCCTGACAGTCGGGCGTCGCGGAGGACCGCACCGGTGAGGTCCGCCATGGACAGGTCGGCGCCGGTCAGGTCGAGCCCGGTCAGATCGCGTCCCGACCAGTCGACCCCACGCAGTGACGCTCCCGCCCAGCTGCCTCCTCGGATGGTGATCGGTCTCAGGGTGCAGTCGGCGAAGACGCTGCCGCTCATCTGGCAGTCCTCGAACGTGGCGTCGAAGAAGTTGCTTCTGCGGAACTCGCACGCCACGAACGCCGTCGACACGTGCGTCGAGGCGTTGAGCCGGCAGTTGTCGAAGCGGCAGTCGTTGAACCGAGCCCCACGGGTGCGGGCTTCGGTGAAGTCCACGTCGACGAAGTGGCACCGGTCCCACTCCTGGTCGCCCAGATCCTCGCCGTACCAGTCCTCGCTGCGGTACTCGGCGTCGGAGGGCATGGCCCAACGCTAGTGCTCGGCCTGGGCGTAGCCTCCCGATATGGCCGCCTCGCACGACGATCTCCGGCGGCAGGTCCTCCTCGTCGACTCGTCGGCGAACTACCTGCTTGGCCTTCCGCTGCTCCTCGCACCCCGTGTCAGCGCCACAGCACTCGGTCTGCCGCAGGAGTCGAGCAGCTTCTACCAGCGGGTGCTCGGCGGAGTCTTGACCGGCGTTGCGACCGCTCTGCTGGTCGAGAGCAAGCGGGAGACCGAGGACGGGTTGGTTGGGCTCGGCCGGACCGGCGCCATCGCCATCAACGTCTTCGGCGCCGGCTCGGTGGCGGCCTGGTTGGCCACCTCCGACGCAGAGGCCCTTCCCCGCCGTGGCCGGGCCTTGCTGTGGGGGATCTCCGCGGGCGTGCTCGGGCTCGCGGCGGTCGAGACCTGGGCTGAGGCGAACGGGCGCTCGTCCTAGGCTCCGAGTCGCTCGCACTCGGCGAGAAGCCTGCCTCGGATCGGCGTGGAACGCTCGGTGAAGCCGCGCTGGGCATCGAAGTACTCCTGCTTGCCCTCGATCGTCTCGGTCTCAACTGGGTCGTAGCCGAGCGCAGTGAGGTCGTACGGCGAGGCGCGCATGTCGAGGGTCCGGATGTCGTAGGCCAGCTCGAAGCAGTCCATCACCAGTTCCGAGGGCAGTAGCGGAGAGAGTCGGTAGGCGTGCTTGTAGAGGTCCATGCCCGAGGCTGACCTTCCCTGGGGGGACGCGGCTGGCGCTAGGGGGTCCTGACGCGTGTGAGCATCCGCAGGAGCGAACCGACGAGCAGACCAACGGCAGCACCGACGAAGGTGGCGGGCACTCCGAGCTCGAGCGCGGCGGCCCAGGCCGTCGGGGGATAGACGGCAAGGCCGATAGCGAGGCCGGTCAATCCTCCCGCTATCGCGCCGATCATCATGCCGATCACCACGGACTTGATCGGCTGAGAGAGATCACGGCTCAGCCCAAGGACAAGTCTCATCCCTCGAGTATCCACGCCGACCGCCTCATGTCGAGCCGCTCGATGCCGCGAGGGCTGCCTCGCTGAGTAGCTCGCACTCGGCGAGGAGCGCGCGTCTGATCGGCGTTGCCCGTTCACTGATCTCTCGCTGCAGGGCTGCGTACTCAGCCTTGCCCTCGGCGGTTTCGATTCTGATGGGCGTCCACGGTGTGCCTTCGGGATCGATGGCGAGTCCGGTGAGGTCGTAGGGGGCGGCGCACATGTCGATCACCCGGGCGTCCCAGGCCAGCTCGAAGGCATCCATCACCAGC
Organism: uncultured Actinomycetota bacterium; assembly: GCA_963824105.1. Classification (GTDB taxonomy): domain Bacteria; phylum Actinomycetota; class Actinomycetes; order Propionibacteriales; family Nocardioidaceae; genus CAWDVB01. Next base: position 171,888 of record CAWGNN010000006.1, on the reverse strand, counting down.
TCGGACGGAATGAGCGGGGACATCCTGACTGCAACCTTGCCGTAGAGATCCATGTTGGCGTGCAGGCAGCCAGGCTGCTCGAAGGCGACGCGATCGTCGCGGCCGGGCCGCAGCGTGTTCAGCGGGCGGGCCGGCTCGGTGAAGAAGCGGAACGCGTCGAAGTGCGAGCAGGCGATCCGGTGGGTGCGTACCACGTCGTCGGTGCCCTCGCTGCCGAGTCGCAAGGGCCAGGCTGCGTGACGGATGTCTGAAGGCTCGATCTGGTAGACCATCGCCCATTCGTGCAGACCGAAGCACCCGAAGCTGGGTTGACGCTCGAGGGTGGCCTTGAGCAGGTCGCTGGTCTGGCGCAGGAGGGGTTCGCACTTGGCGAGCATCTCCGGAGCGACGGTGGCGCGGCCGTTCTCGACGCCGTAGCCGTGGACCTCGCTGTACTCCTCGGCGTCCTGCAAGGTGACACCGAAACCGGGGTGCCACCTGCGCAGCGCGGCGGGCCGGTGGTTGTAGTAGGTGAAGAGGAAGTCGATCACCGGGTGCTTCTCGTGGCCGCGGCGGCGGTCCAGGTGGGGAGCGGTGTAACGGTCCACGCGGGCAGCGTGCGCCTCGGCCCGGGCCCGCCAGGTGTGGGCGTCGAGCTCGGTCCGCTCTCGTAGTTCCTGCACTGCACGAGGATAGGCAGTCGGAGGGCCACCATCGCCAGATAGGCTCAGCGTGTGCGGATTGCAAGGTTCACCACAGGGGACGAGCCCCGATACGGCGTTGTGACCGGAGATGTCGATGAGCTGGGCATCCCCGACGAGAACTGCCGGATCGTGGCACTGGCCGGCGACCCACTCCATGTGGGGGTGGAGCCGTTGGACGAGGAGCTCGCCCTCGCCGACGTCCGTCTGCTGGCTCCGGTGATCCCACGGAGCAAGATCATCGGGATCGGGCGCAACTACGTCGCCCACGCCCAAGAGCTCGGCAACGACGTGCCCGCCGAGCCCTTGATTTTTCTCAAGCCGAACACCACCGTCGTCGGCCCGGGCGACCCCGTGTTCTATCCCCAGCAGAGCTCCGAGGTGCACTACGAGGGCGAGCTCGCCGTCGTGATCGGCCGGATCTGTCGCGACGTCCCCAAGGAGCGGTTCGCCGACGTTGTGTTCGGCTACACCATCGGCAACGACGTGACCGCGCGGGATCTGCAGCGCAGCGACGGGCAGTGGTCCCGAGCCAAGGGATTCGACTCGTTCTGCCCGCTCGGGCCCTGGATCGAGACCGTGATCAACCCGTTCGACGTGCGGGTGAGCACGCACCTCAACGGCGACCTGGTGCAGGACGCCTCGACGAGCCAGATGATCTTCGACGTGCCCACGCTGATCGCGTACGTGTCCAGCGTGATGACCCTGCTGCCCGGTGACGTCATCTTGACCGGGACACCCGAAGGCGTCGGTCCGATGTCCGTGGGCGACGAGGTGGACGTGACCATCGCCGGCATCGGAACCCTGACCAACAAGGTGGTTGCTCGTGACTGATCCCGCCGTGCGCGTGCGGTTCTGCCCGTCACCGACCGGCGCCCCACACGTCGGGCTCGCTCGGACGGCGCTCTTCAACTGGGCGTTCGCCCGTCATCACGGCGGCACCTTCGTGTTCCGGATCGAGGACACCGATGCGTCGCGCGACTCCCAGGAGTCCTACGACACGCTGCTGGAGGTCATGCGCTGGCTCGGCTTCGACTGGGACGAAGGCCCCGAAGTCGGTGGGCCGCACGCGCCGTACCGGCAGTCCGAGAGATACGGCATCTACGCCGACGTTGCTCAGAAGCTGGTCTCGGCTGGCCGGGCCTACCACTGCTACTGCTCGCAGGAGGAGCTCGAAGAGCGCAATCAGGCGGCCCGCGCCGAGGGGCGCACTCCCGGGTACGACGGGCACTGCCGCTCCTTGAGTGAGGAGCAGCATGCGGCGTACGAGTCGCAGGGTCGCAAGCCGGTCATCCGGTTCCGGATGCCCGACCGGGCGATCACGTTCGACGACCTGGTGCGTGGTGAGATCACCTTCCAGCCCGAGCATGTGCCCGACTTCGTGCTGGTGCGGGCCAACGGCCACCCGCTATACACGCTGGTCAACCCCGTCGACGACGCGCTGATGGAGATCACCCATGTGCTGCGTGGGGAGGACCTGCTGTCCTCCACCCCGCGGCAGATCGCGCTCTACGACGCCCTTGCTGAGATCGGTGTGGGCAACGGTCAGGTGCCACGGTTCGGACATCTGCCGTACGTGATGGGGCAGGGCAACAAGAAGCTGTCCAAGCGGGACCCGGAGGCGAACCTCCTCGGCTACCGCGACCGGGGCTTCCTCCCGGAGGGCTTGCTCAACTACCTCGCCCTGCTCGGCTGGGCGATCGCCGACGACCGCGACATCTTCTCGATGACCGAGATGGTCGAGGCGTTCACCATCGAGCGGGTCAACCCGAACCCGGCTCGCTTCGACCTGAAGAAGTGTGAGGCCATCAACGCCTCGCACCTGCGGGCGCTGTCGGTCGACGAGCTCGCCCGGCGGATGGTCCCCTACCTCCAGACGGTGGGGATCATCGGCGCTACTCCGACCGAGTCGCAGATGGCCCTGCTGCTCGCGGCGGCTCCGCTGGTCCAGGAGCGGATGGTCACCCTGGCGGAGTCGGTCGACATGGTCGGTTTCCTGCTCGTCGACGAGGCTCACTTCTCTCGCGACCCGGCGGAGGTCGAGAAGTCGCTGGCCACCGAGGAGGGCAGGGCGGTCACCGCCGCTGCCCACTCGGCGCTGTCGGGGATCGACACGTGGGACGCCGCCGCGATCGAGCAGGCTCTGCGTGAGGCGCTCGTCGACACGATGGGGCTCAAGCCTCGCAATGCCTTCGGCCCGGTCCGTGTCGCGGTCAGCGGTCGGCGCATCTCGCCTCCGTTGTTCGAGTCGATGGAGCTGCTGGGGCGGGAGGCCTCGCTGTCCCGGCTGGTGGTCGGGTGACGACGCCTCCGCAGGGCCCGCCGCCCGGGTTGCCCCCAACGCACTGGGAGGGCCCCGGACCGCATCCCGGCGGCTACCCCCCGCCGTACGGCGGATACCCGCCGCCCTACCCCCCGCAGCCCCCCGTCGACCCTGTGACCGCGCACCCGCACCAGCAGCCCACGCCGTACCACCAGATGTACCGGACGTGGGGCTACAGCTGGTGGCGCCCGGTCGTCGGCGTGCTGTTGATCATCGTTGGCTTCTTCATCGTGGCCCCGATCATCGCGGCCCCGATCCTCCTCGTCGGCGCGTTCGTCGAGGGCAGCGGGGACTACCTCCAGCGGATCCAGGACTTCGCCAGCTTCACCATCATCTCGGTCACCGGGCTGCTCTATGTGAACGTCGCGATCGCGCTGCTCACGCCGATCGTCTGGTTCCTCGTCCGTGTCATGCATCGGCTGCGGCACCGCTGGATCTCCTCGGTCCGGCCGGGGATCCGCTGGAGGTTCCTCTGGGTCAGCCTCGGAATGGCCTTCGTGACCCTGATCGTCACCTATGTGGTCTCGGCGTTCATCCCGACCTCGGGGGATCCCGCGGTCGGGATGAACGTCAACCCGTTCGACACCAAGATGCTCTTGCTCATCCTGGTTGTGGTCTTCACGACGCCGCTGCAGGCGATCGGTGAGGAGTACGCCTTCCGCGGCTACCTGCTGCAGGCGTTCGGATCGCTGTTGAAGAACCAGTGGTTCGCGATCCTGGGCAGCGCGGTGATCTTTGCGCTGGCGCACGGGAGCCAGAACTTCCCCCTGTTCTTCGACCGCCTCGCCTTCGGGCTCGTCGCAGCCTGGCTGGTCATCCGCACCGGCGGGCTCGAGGCGGGCATCGCCATGCACATCCTCAACAACATCCTGGCCTTCGGGTCGGCGATCCTCTTCGGGGACGTCGCCGCGTCCATGGACGTGCAGACCATCAGTTGGTGGAACATCCCGGTCACCCTCACCCAGTCGATCCTGTACGCGGCACTCATCCTCTGGATGGCCAAGGTGATGAAGATCGACCGCTTCACTCGGCCCCCGGTGCCCGTGGCCGCTCCCGAGGTCTCTCAACACTGATCGGAGCCGTGACTCCACAGATCGGCCCGCGGGTACGTTCTCAGGAGGCAGGGGGTGGGGGCCAAATTCCCCGCCCCTGATCTACACCTCGCCGGGCGACAAGGACGCGATCTCCCGGCTCGTCCAGGCGTACGGCGCCATCCCGGGCAGTACGCGGTGCCCGTGGTCAGCAGTTGTCCCGCGATGCCCATGTCGTCCGAGAGCACGGCCGTGACGTTCACGAGCGCGTCCGGTCATGTCTGGATGGCAACCGCGCGGTCGGGCTGCGAGGTCCAGGTCAGCGTGTCGTACGACGGCCAGCCACTGGGCCGGTCCCTCGATGTGCGGGCATGGCTCGGCTCACTGCTCTGACATCGTCGATCCGGTCTTGAAGCTCGGCCGCCGGCCGATCCTCTGGCTCCTAGGGCTTCAAGGTGACCGTGATCTTCTTGACCGTCCTGTTGCGGGCCTTGTCGAACCCGATTGCCTTGATGGTCACTTGGCGGCCGACCTTGTGTCGGTGGATCTTGCAGCCATCCGGTCCCGATAGCGCGTCGTGGACGACGCAGGTGATCGTGGGCAGGGAGCTGTGGTAGACGGCCCCGGCCTTGACTCCCTTGATGCGGACGTGCGGCTTGACCTTGTCGATCGAGACGTGGCGAACGACTCGGTCCCAGGAACCGTCCGCGGCGGTGATCTTCCTGATCACGCGCTGGGCGGCTCCGTCTGTGTCCAGGAGGACCCGGCTCGGGCACGACGTCGTCAGGGGGGCGGTGCCGGCGATGCAGGTGAAAGTGATCTTCACGTCGGTCCGGTACCAGCCGTTGTGCTCCGGCTCGGCGCTGGTGACGCCAGCCTCGAGCACAGGGTTGGTCTGGACGAATCCCAACGACGAGGCGGCGAGGTCGGTGTCGCCGGGGAAGTCGGCCTCCACGACCTTCTCCTGGCCGGTGGGCACGGCGTAATCGAGAGTCGCAGTTCCACCGCTGAGGTCAGCGGTCCCGACCACGCTGCCGTCGACGTAGAAAGTCACCGTCCCGGTCCCGTTGGTCGTTCCAGGAACCGACGTCACGCCCGCCACCATCGACGTCGGAGTCAGGCTGAGCGTGGTGACTGATAGTCCTTGGGTCACGGTGACGGAGCGCTGAACCTCTGCCGCAGCTCCGTAGTAGCCGTCGCCTTCTTCGTTCGCGTCGATGACGCACGTGCCGACATGGCGGAAGCTCACGGTCGAGCCGCTCACCGAGCACGCGTTGTTGGTCGTCGTTCCGTCGGCCGAGAAGGTGACGGGGACACCGGAGGCTCCACCTGTCGCGTGGAGGGTCTGGCTCGTACCCACGGCCGCCGGCGACGTCGGTGGCGTGAACGATGCGATCGTCTGTGCCGCCGGAGCCGTCCAGGTGAGGACGATAGAACCGTTGCCGGAGACGTTCCCCACCGTGCCCGAGACGCTCGTCACCGTACCGGCGGCGTAACCGACGCCACCACCACCTCCGGCGCTGTATTCAACTCCCGCGACGCTATTCCCGCCGCCACCACCACCGGCGTAGTAGCCGCCGCCACCACCACCGCCCGCCTGCCAGCCGTTGCCACCGCGGCCGCCCTGAGCCAACGACGTCGGACCCGTCGACTGACCGGTTCCAGCGCTGCCTCCTCCGGATCCTCCAGCTCCATCGCCCGACGACGTCGCACCCGCACCGCCGGCGGCACCTGATGTTCCGTTGGCGCCGTTCGTGCCGGGGGACGTCGCGGTACCGCCCTTGCCGCCGCCCTTGCCGTCGGCGCTGCCTCCGCCCCCCCCTGCGGCGAGCAGCAGGGAGCCATTGGGAGCGAAGAGGAAGCTCCCGCCCCCACCACCGGTGCCCGGGCCGTAGTCCGAGAAGTTTCCTGAGTTGCCGCCGCCTCCGTACCCGCCGTGACCGACTCCGGCCGATGCGAACCAGTCCTCATTGGCACCGGCTGCGCCGACGACGAGCGGCAACGCGTCGCCCGGCGTCACCGCCACGGTTCCAACGGAGGTGCCCCCGTTGCCGCCGGCTGTAAGGATCCCGGCGGGCCAGGTCATATCCCCGCCGGCTGCTCCATGCACCGTTGCGGCGATAGAGGTGACGCCGGTGGGCACGACGAACGCCTGCACGTGACCGTTCGGAGTGAAAGTCTCAGTACAGGTCGTGGTCGTACACGTGATCGACGACGCCGCTAGTGCTGGTGGAGCTTCCAACGCGAAGAGCGCCAAGCCCGCGATAGTGGTGATCAGTGCCAGACCTGCGCGCGCGGCTCGATTCACGATGTGCCCCCGGCTTTGATGGTGTTGCTGCTTCCGCCGGAGAATAGCGCGCGGGAACGGGATTGGGAAGGTTGTTGGCTCTTACAGGCTTATCCGCATGCGCAGCCCACGTGGCTGATGTAGCCCCGACCGGATTCGAACCGGCGCGCCGGTTGCGCCGCGTGTGACGGGGCTTCCTCGCTCGTCGGACGGCGCCGCGCGAGCGCGGCGTAATCGCTCGTCGTTCGGTCGTATACCGCCTGCGGCGGTCGCGCCGATTCAGTCCTGCCGAACGCAGACAGCAGAAGGCCCCCGGGAGGGGCCTTCTGCTGTTTCTGTACCCCGACCGGATTCGAACCGGCGCGCTGGTCACGCTGCGCGTGACCAGACTTTCTCGCTCGTCGGGTGACGCTCGCGCGAGCGCGGCGTCATCGCTCCTCGCTCGGGCGTATACCGCCTGCGGCGGTCCGCCGGTCCAAACCGCATTGGAAGCGCAACGACGAGGGCCCCCCAAGGGGGGCCCTCGTCGTTGCATTGGTACCCCCGACCGGATTCGAACCGGCGCTACCGCCTTGAGAGGGCGGCGTGCTAGGCCGCTACACAACGGGGGCGAGTGAAGCGGTCGTACTTTAGTCGAGCGGCCTCTGACGGCCCAAATCGACGGTGTCGGTACGACTGAATCGCTGGGGTACTAGGACTCGAACCTAGACTAACTGGACCAGAACCAGCCGGGCTGCCAATTACCCCATACCCCATGGGTTTGAGCTCCTCGCGAAGCCCGCAGAAGGATACACGGACGCGTGAGGGCCGACCAAAACGCCTCGGCAGCGGGCTTCTGCTGCCGTGTCGGATTCCCGCTAGCCTCCTGGTTCGTTGCGGGGCAGGATGCGGAGTGTGATCGACGAGGACGCCAAGTACCGAGCGGTGCAGAGCCGGGACCGCCGTTTCGACGGCGTCTTCTACCTCGGCGTTCGCACGACCGGCATCTACTGCCGGCCGTCGTGCCCGGCGCGCACGCCGCACCGCCGGAACGTCTCGTTCTTCGCCTCGGCAGCGGCCGCCCAGACCGACGGCTTCCGGGCTTGCCGGCGGTGCCTTCCCGACGCGACACCCGGGTCGCCGGAATGGGACGTGAAGGCAGACCTGGCCGGGCGTGCGATGCGACTGATCTCCGACGGCGTGGTCGAGCGGGAAGGGGTCGGGGGACTGGCGACGCGGCTGGGCTACAGCGAGCGGCAGGTGGAGCGGACACTCACCGCGGAGCTGGGAGCTGGCCCGCTTGCTCTGGCGCGGGCTCGTCGGGCTCAGACCGCTCGCACCTTGATCGAGTCCACCTCGTTGAGCTTCTCCGAGGCCGCGTTCGCGTCGGGTTTCTCGAGCATCCGGCAGTTCAACTCCACGATCCGCGAGGTCTATGACGCGACGCCCTCCCGGTTGCGTCGTCGTCGAGCGGACGCCGATCCGGGGAGCATCCGGCTGCGGATCGGCGTCCGTGGTCCGTTTGCGGGGGCGTCTCTGGTCGGATTCCTCGCGGCGCGCACCATCGCCGGGGTCGAGACTGCCACGGGCGCGACGTACTCGCGGACGTTGCGGCTGCCGCACGGCTATGGCGCCGTGACGCTGGACGTGCCCGGCTTCGTGCCGGCAGGGGAGGTCGGCTTCGTCGGGTGCCGAGTGCACCTGCAGGACATGCGCGACCTGGCCGTCGCGATCGAGCGGAGCCGACGTCTGCTCGACGCGGACGCCGACCCGGCGGCCGTCGACGCGGCGCTCGGCGCCGACCCGGCGTTGGCTCCGCTCGTCGCAGCCCGGCCGGGGCTGCGCGTGCCCGGTCAGGTTGACGGTTTCGAGGTCGCGGTCCGCGCGATCGTCGGCCAGCAGGTGACCGTTGCCGGGGCCCGCCGGATCGCCGCGGGGATGGCGTCGACGTACGGCGAACCGTGGCCGGAATGCCCGGTCGAGGGGCTGGGCACGGTCTTCCCGGACCCGGCCGCGCTCACCAGCCTCCAGGCGGGCGCCCTGCCGATGCCCGCGGCCCGGATCGCTGCGCTTGCCGGCCTGGCACGAGCCGTCGACTCCGGGGACGTCGCCCTGGACCGCTCCCGGGATCGCGCAGACGTGCGGGGATCACTGCTCGCGCTCGTCGGGGTCGGCCCGTGGACAGCCGACTACATCGCGCTGCGCGCCCTCGCCGACCCTGACGTCTTCCTGGCCGGCGACGCGGGGGTTAAGGCGGCGCTCGCGCGCCTGGCGCCGGGGGAGGATGGGGCCCGGTGGAGTCCCTGGCGCTCGTATGCCGTGATGCACCTGTGGACCTGGTTGGCCACTCAGGCGGCCAACGGCCGCGCCACCGCCGAAGGAGAGGACTGATCGCGATGTGGACCACCATGGACTCACCGCTCGGCGAGCTGTGGATCGTGGCCAACAACGGTGCGCTCACCGCCGTCGACTTCGTCGACCGCGACGTGCCGGACAACCCGCACACCTCGACGGCGTGGGCGGCTGCCCGTGCGGACGGCAGACCGCTGGGGGAGCGGGCTGACGACAACCCCCTGCTCCTCGAGGCGGTCCGGCAACTCACCGAGTACTTCGCCGGGGAGCGCAGCGAGTTTGACCTCCCGCTCCGGCCGGAGGGGACAGCGTTCCAGCAGCGCGTGTGGGAGCAGTTGCAGATGATCCCGTTCGGCGAGGTGACCTCGTACGGCGAGATCGCGCGGCGTCTGGGCATGACCGGACACGGCTCGCGCGCAGTGGGCCTGGCCAATGGACGCAACCCGATCTCGATCGTCATTCCCTGTCACCGGGTGGTGGGCGCCGACGGGAGCCTCACCGGCTACGGGGGCGGGATCGAGCGCAAGCAGAAGCTTCTCGAGATGGAACAGCAGTCGCTGTTCTGATCCGACTCTGGTCCGACTCTGATCCGACCAGATCCGACGTCGTGCGGCTAGTCAGAGACCGCGGCGCGGCGCAACGACTCCGAGAGTCGCTCGGCCGCTGCCAGCACAGCTGGCGCGTGCATCCGACCGGGGGTGCGGGTGAGTCGGTCGATCGGCCCGGAGACCGAGACCACGGCGATGATCTTGCCTGAGGGGGAGCGCACCGGCGCGGAGACCGAGGCGACGCCCGCCTCGCGTTCGGCGACCGACTGGGACCAGCCGCGCTTGCGGATCGCTGACAGGACGGCCGCAGAGAAGGTGGCGTTCTGCAGTCCCTTGTTCAGCCGCTCGGGGTCCTCCCACGCGAGGAGCACCTGGGCAGCGGAGCCGGCCCGCATGGTCAGCTGGGAGCCAACGGGGATGGTGTCGCGCAGGCCCGTGGGGCGCTCGGCTGCGGCGACGCAGACCCGGTAGTCGCCTTGGCGACGCCACAGCTGCGCGGACTCGCCGGTGATGTCGCGCAGTCGCGCCAGGATGGGGCCGGCGGCGGCGAGCAGCCGGTCCTCGCCGGCGGCGGCCGCGAGCTCACCGAGACGGGGGCCGAGGACGAACCTGCCCTGGAGGTCACGGGCGACCAGCCGGTGGTGCTCCAGCGCCACGGCCAGTCGGTGTGCGGTCGGCCGGGCCAGGCCGGTGGCTGCCACCAGTCCTGCCAGGGTGGCGGGTCCGGTCTCCAACGCCGTCAGCACGAGTGCCGCTTTGTCGAGGACTCCGACCCCGCTAGAGTTGTCCATAATCTGATAATGACGTCTCAAATCCTGAAACGCAACATTCGTTGTAAGCGCCAAACGGCGCACGATGGGGACGCGGTGTCGGTCAGGTCCGAGTCAATCGTCAGTCGGTCGAAGGAGATGGTGATGGGCAAGACCCTGGTGGAGAAGGTCTGGGACGAGCACGTCGTCCGGAGCGCGGCCGGGGAGCCTGACCTGCTCTACGTCGACCTCCACCTGATCCACGAGGTCACCTCGCCCCAGGCCTTCGACGGCCTGCGCCTGGCCGGGCGGCCGGTGCGCCGCCCGGATCTGACCATCGCGACCGAGGACCACAACGTCCCGACCGTAGACGTCGACAAGCCGATCGCCGACCCGGTGTCTCGCACGCAGGTCGAGACGCTGCGCAAGAACGCCGCCGAGTTCGGCATCCGCCTCCACCCTCTGGGCGACATCGAACAGGGCATCGTCCACGTCGTCGGCCCGCAGCTCGGCCTGACCCAGCCCGGCATGACGATCGTCTGTGGTGACTCGCACACCGCCACCCACGGCGCCTTCGGCGCGATCGCCTTCGGGATCGGTACGTCGGAGGTCGAGCACGTCCTCGCGACCCAGACCCTGCCGCAGGCCAAGCCCAAGACCATGGCGGTCACTGTCAACGGATCGCTGCCCGACGGGGTCACCGCCAAGGACCTGATCCTCTATCTGATCAGCAAGACCGGCACCGGCGGCGGACAGGGCTACATCGTCGAGTACCGGGGCCAGGCCATCGAAGAGCTCTCCATGGAGGGCCGGATGACGGTCTGCAACATGTCCATCGAGTGGGGCGCCAAGGCGGGCCTCGTCGCGCCTGACCAGACAACGTTCGACTACATCGAGGGCAAGCCCGAGGCGCCGAAGGGCGCCGACTGGGACGCTGCCCTCGCGCACTGGAAGACGCTGATCACCGACCCGGACGCGGTCTTCGACAGCGAGATCGTCATCGACGCCGGCGACGTGACGCCGTTCGTGACCTGGGGCACCAACCCCGGGCAGGGTGCGCCACTGGCAGGCAAGGTGCCCTCCCCGGAGGACTTCGAGGGCGGATCCGACCGCATCTCCGCCGAGAAGGCGTTGCAGTACATGGCTCTCGAGCCCGGTACCCCGTTGCGCGAGGTCAAGGTCGACACCGTCTTCGTCGGCTCCTGCACCAACGGCCGGATAGAGGATCTGCGGCTCGCCGCGCAGGTGATCAAGGGCCGCACGGTCGACAAGGACACCCGCATGCTCGTCGTCCCGGGTTCGGTGCGGGTCCGGCTCCAGGCCGAGGCCGAGGGTCTGGACAAGATCTTCGTCGCGGCCGGCGCCGAGTGGCGCGGCGCGGGGTGCTCCATGTGCCTGGGCATGAACCCCGACCAGCTCGCTCCCGGGGAGCGCAGCGCCTCCACCTCCAACCGCAACTTCGAAGGGCGCCAGGGCAAGGGCGGTCGCACTCATCTGGTCTCGGTGCCTGTCGCCGCTGCCACGGCGGTCCGCGGCACGCTCTCCAGCCCGTCCGACCTGCCCCCGCTCGACTGAGGAGACCAACCATGGACAAGTTCACTCGTCACGTCGGTCGCGGCCTGCCGCTGCGACGCAGCAACGTCGACACCGACCAGATCATCCCCGCGGTCTACCTCAAGCGGGTGACCCGGACCGGCTTCGAGGACGGGCTCTTCGCCGCCTGGCGGCAGGACCCGGATTTCGTCGCCAACCAGCCCGAGTTCCAGGGCGTCACCGTGCTCGTGGCCGGACCCGACTTCGGCACCGGCTCCTCGAGGGAGCACGCGGTCTGGGCTCTGATGGACTACGGCTTCAAGGTCGTCATCTCCAGCCGCTTCGCCGACATCTTCCGCAGCAACGCCGGCAAGGCCGGACTGCTCGCCGCGCAGACGACCCAGGACGAGGTCGAGCAGCTGTGGAAGATCATCGAAGCCAATCCCAGCGCAGAGATCGTGGTTGATCTTGCCGAGAAGACGATCGAGGCCGAAGGCCTCACCGCACCGTTCGAGATCGACGACTACACCCGCTGGCGGCTGCTCGAGGGACTCGACGACATCGGCATCACGCTCTCCCACGAGGAAGACATCGTGGCCTTCGAGGGAACCCGGCCGGACTGGAAGCCGGTCACCCTTCCCTGACCCCGGGGAGCCGCCGGGGTCACTCGCGTGGCACGGTGCCGCTCCGTGAGCACTGCGGGAGGCGAAGCCGAAGGACGTTCGTCTGGCGCGCCGGAAGAACGCGACGCCAGCCGCACCGCGGCTTCAGGTCTCGACCGCGAGGAGCCCTTTCGTCCGGGAAGGTGGCGATCAGGAGCACCGATGCGTTGCCCTCTTGAAGTCCGAGATTGCGGTCCAGTTGCCAGGAGTCCTCGTGCCCCTGCTGACGTAGGAAGGCATCCATCGCAGCGCCTTCTGCATGACCGAGCCGGGCGTCGCTCCCTCCAACATGGAGCTCGCCGGCGTCGCCGAGGGTGGCGAGGTGGCCCTCAACGGCCGCAAGTGGTGGTCGACCGGCCTTAGCCACCCGCCGCGGCCCGTTGGTAGCGCCCGAGCCCACCCTCGTGGCTGGGTAGTCGTCGGGCCGATCTGGGGTCACAATGGGGACGGTCCGACCCAGCCGTGAGGCGGCCGCCACCCGAAGCCCTGCTGTTGCGTGTGTCGGTGGGCAGCGATCGTTCGAGGATAGGAAGCAACGACCATGCATCGATTCAAGGCCTTCTTCGCAATCATCGGCGCGCTCACGGTCCTGGCACTTGCCGGGAACACCGTGGCGCTGGCCGCCACCGGACACTCGTTCATCCTGGGCAAGATCAACAAGGCCAACACGATCACCACGCTCAAGCGAACCACGGGCGGACCGGCCCTCAAGCTGAGAACCACGTCGAGCGCCGCCGCGCCCCTGGCCGTCAACGGTAGGGGCAAGGTCTCGAATCTCAACGCAGACCTCCTCGATGGACACAACTCGTCGTTCTTCGCCTCCGGCGGCTACGCGACGAGCTTCAGTACTCCGGTCACGATGACCGCATCCGGCGAACTCCACGAACTGATGAGCCTCTCGGTGCCTTCGGGGAAGTACATCGTGGTCAGCAGGCTTCAAGGCGAGACCGGGAACGACGGTGGCGGGAACTCGTTCCGCTACGACTGCACCCTGTCGGGCTCCGGCGGGATCATCGACGACCCGGTTTACCGAGTGGGCCAGACGAACTACACGGAGAACTACCTCACCTACCAGGGCATCTACTCAGGCAACGGCCCGATCACCCTCACTTGCCGGTCCGGGAACAGCCACACCCTGGACGCTCTCACCGGCTCGATCGTCGCGATCAAGGTCGGTTCCTGACCAGGGGCTAGGGCCCTTGAGGTTACGGAGACTCGCTCGCTGAGTCCACTGCATAGACGGGCCTGCCGGGGAGCCACGCTCATCGGTGCGGGTTCAGGTAGTCAGCGCAACAGCTCGGCGAGTGCTTGGAGATGCAGGCTGGTTCCTCGCGGGGGTCGAGACGCGTCGACGCTCCGCTTCGATCACCTGGGGTGCAGATGGCGTCAAAGTCGCTACCGTCGTCTGCATGGACTTCTCTCCTTCACCGAGGGCTGCCGAGCTCACCGCAGCCGTTCGTTCGTTCGTCGATGAGCACATCGCTCCCATCGAGGAGGACCACCAGCGGGAGGTCGCCAGGTTGCGCTCCTCGGGCGGTGATCCGTGGCAGCAGCAGCCGATCTTGGACGAGCTGCGCGCTCGGGCGCATGCGGAGGGCCTGTGGAACCTGTTCCTCCCGGCTGGGCACGAGGGTCCGTATGCGCAGCGGTACGGCACGCGCGGCGGTTCGGGGCTGAGCAATGTCGACTACGCCCCGGTTGCGGAGGCGATGGGGCGATCCTTCCTGGCTCCTTTCGTCTTCAACTGCAACGCCCCGGACAGCGGCAACGCAGAGGTGCTGCTGAAGTACGGCTCGCCGGAGCAGCAGGAGCAATGGCTCGACCCACTGCTGGAGGGGAGGATTCGCAGTGCCTTCTGCATGACCGAGCCGGGAGTCGCCTCCTCCGACGCGACCAACATGGAGCTCACCGCCGTCGTCGAGGGTGACGAGGTGGCCCTCAACGGCCGCAAGTGGTGGTCGACCGGCCTTGGCCACCCCGACTGCAAGATCCTCATCGTGATGGGGGTCAGCGACCCGGTGGCGGATCGTCACCATCGGCACTCGATGGTGCTGGTGCCCACGGACACACCCGGGGTCCGCGTCGAGCGCATGATCGACACCATGGGGTACCAGGAGGAGCCCTTCGGCCACGGCGAGGTGTCGTTCACCGATGTCCGGGTGCCGGTCGAGAACATCATCGCCGGGCGTGGCAGGGCCTTCGAGATCGCCCAGGGGCGGCTCGGGCCTGGTCGGGTGCACCACTGCATGCGACTGATCGGACTGGCTGAGCACGCCTTGGAGCTGGCCTGTCGGCGCGGGCTGGAGCGCGTGGCGTTCGGCAAGCCCTTGGTCAACCTCGGGGGGAACCGGGAGCGCGTCGCCGACGCACGGATCGAGATCGACGCGATGCGGCTGCTCGTGCTGAACGCGGCCTGGAAGCTCGACGAAGGCGGCCCGATGAACGCTCTGTCGGAGGTCTCCCAGATCAAGGTCGCGGTCCCCAACATGGCCCAGCGGGTGATCGACTTCGCCATCCAGATCCACGGTGGAGGCGGGATGAGCAACGACTTCCCGCTCGCGGCAGCCTGGAGCGCTGCTCGCTCCCTCCGACTGGCCGACGGGCCCGATGAGGTGCACAGGGGTCTCATCGCTCGGCTCGAGCTTGGCAAGTACGGGGCTGCCAGGTGACCTCGCTCCTCCCCGCTGCAGGTGAGGACGTTCGGGTATCCGCAAAGTCGAAGGCGAGGCCGGTGACCGTGGTGAGGAGCTGGTCGTGACGCCCTCCGGAGATGGCGCCGACCCGCCCGGGCTCCGGGGCGCGCGCGAGGTCCGAGCCGAGGACGCCTTCGACGTCGAGGCGCTCGCCGCCTGGCTGCCCGAGCACGTGGATCCGTCCCTGCTCGCCGCTGTGATGGGCGTGCCGGAGGTGAAGCAGTTCTCCGGGGGCGTCTCCAATCTGACCTACCTGCTCCGCTACGCCAGCGGCGCCGACCTGATCCTGCGCCGGCCACCATCGGGCGCCAAGCCCGGTGGTGGACACGACATGGCCAGGGAGTACCGGATCCAGACCCGACTCCGGCCGGTCTTCCCGCTGGTTGCCCCCACCGTCTGCCTGTGCGAGGACCCGACGGTCCTCGGCAGCCCGTTCTACGTCATGAAGCCGGTCCGGGGACCGATCCCGCGGACGGAGTTTCCTCCCGAGGTCCCACAGGACCGTGAGTCGGTCGCCTTGTTGTGCCGGAGCACGCTCGACGTGCTCATCGACCTGCACTCGATCGACGTGGATGCCGCTGGGCTTGCCGATCTGGGCAAGGGGGAGGGGTATGTAGCCCGCCAGGTGAGCGGCTGGGCCGAGCGCTACCGCCGGGCGCGGACCCGCAACGTCGGAACGTTCGCGAAGGTGATCGACTGGCTGGAGGCCAACCAGCCCGCGGACCGAGGATCGGTCCTCATCCACAACGACTTCCGCTTCGACAACATCGTCCTCGACCCCGACAACCCGACCCGTCCGGTGGCGCTGCTGGACTGGGAGATGGCGACCGTGGGCGACCCCCTCATGGATCTGGGGGGTGCGCTGGCGTACTGGGTGCAGGCCGACGACGGCTTCGTCTACCGCCGGTTCCGGCGACAGCCCACGGACGTGCCCGGAATGCTGACGCGTGAGGAAGTCGTCGCCTACTACTGCCAGCGCACCGGGATCGACCTCACCAGGTCGGAATGGGCCTTCTACGAGGTGTTCGGCCTGTTCCGGCTCGCCGGGATCATCCAGCAGGTCTACTACCGCTACTACCACCGGCAGACCACCAACCCGGCGTTTCGCTTCTTCTGGTTCTTCGTCCATGTGCTCGAGCAGCGGTGCCGCCGGATCATCCGCGCCGTGGAGCGCGAGCATCGTTCCGGTCTCGCCTCGCGGTCGATGGGGGAGAGCGAATAGGCGCCGAGGACCGCGAACTCGACGTCTCCGACCGCGCCACCTGGCGGGTGGTATCGCGCCCAGAAAGGGCATACTGCATCACAGCCATGAACCCACAGACCGTGATTCGGGACGAGACCGACGCCGACGCCGACGTGATCGGCGAGGTGACCGAGACCGCCTTCCGCGACCTTGCACTGAGTGACCACACCGAGCAGCTCATCGTCGCGGCACTGCGCGCGGCGAGGGCGCTCACGGTCTCACTGGTCGCCGAGCGCGACGACCGCGTGGTCGGGCACATCGCCTTCTCACCGGTGACCGTCTCCGACGGTGCCACCGGCTGGTATGGCCTCGGGCCGGTCTCGGTGCTCCCAGAACTTCAGCGCCTGGGCATCGGCACCGCATTGATCGAGGCTGGACTGGCGAGGCTTCGCGCGATCGGAGCCGCGGGCTGCTGCCTGGTCGGGCATCCCGACTACTACCCGCGGTTCGGATTCCGGAACAGCCCCGGGCTCGCGGTCGAGGGGGTACCTGCGGAGGTCTTCTTCGCGCTGCCCTTCGCCGACCACATCCCGCAAGGCCAGGTCAGCTTCCACGAGGCCTTCGGGGCCGGGCACTGAACTTCGGGCGCCGAGATCCATCCGTGGAGAAGGCCGCATGAGCAGGGCCGGAGGTCGAATCCCGCTCAACTCCTCGCCCCTGGCCTATCCGCGTCGTGCGTCCCTACGGAGCAACGACCGCGGACATGTACGACGTCGTCGCTCTTTCACAGGGCGGCCGCATCCGGGCTGACATCGAGGTGCACTCTCTGGCCGAAGCTCCGAAAGTCATGGAGCGGCTCGGTCAGTGAGAGGTCCACCGCCGTGCCGTGCTTCGGCCCTGACTTCCGACCCGATCCATCAGTCCTCTCATCGCCAACGAAATAACGCGATTGGGCCGTTCGGTCGTTGTTACTGAGTGCGCGATTGCTTACGGTGGCGGGAGGCCGGGCAATCAGCTCGGCGCCACAGCTCACGAAAGGGGAGGCTGTGAACAAATCCGAGTTGATCAACGCGATTGCAGCCCGCTACGAAGGAAACCGCAAGGCGGCGGCCCACGCGCTGGAGTCAGTCCTGGACACCATCTCTCGCGAGGTAGTCAAGGGCGAGAAGGTCGCCATCACCGGGTTCGGATCGTTCGAGAAGCGGGTCCGCGAGGCACGCTGGGTCCGCAACCCCCGCACCGGGGACAAGATCAAGGCGAAGAAGACCTCCGTGCCGAAGTTCACCCCCGGAGCAGAGCTCAAGGCAGTGGTCTCTGGGGCGCGGAAGCTCCCCAAGCTGACCGTGTCCACGGTGACCTCGGCTGCTGCGAAGGCTAAGAAGGCTCCGGCCAAGAAGGCGGCTGCCAAGAAGACGGTTGCGAAGAAGGCTCCGGCTAAGAAGGCTCCCGCGAAGAAGACGGTTGCGAAGAAGGCTCCGGCTAAGAAGGCTCCCGCGAAGAAGACGGTTGCGAAGAAGGCTCCGGCTAAGAAGACGGTTGCGAAGAAGGCTCCGGCTAAGAAGGCTCCCGCGAAGAAGACGGTTGCCAAGAAGGCTCCGGCCAAGAAGACGGCCAAGAAGGCGTGAGAGTCGCGCTGGGGCGGGAGCTCATGGTCCCGCCTCAGCGCAGATCGTTCCCGATATCCAGCTGGGTCAGCGCCAGTCGTGTGTGCGCGCCCAGCCGGGTTCGGGCCTGCTCCAGATCCTGCGGTGTGTCGATGTCCTGGCGTGCCGTGCTCTCGGCGGGCAGGGCGAGCTCCTGAGCCCCTGACGAGCCGTGCGCGGCCGCCGAGCCGGGGCCGAACTGTGGACTGAAGTCGTCGTACGACGTGGCGAGGTAGGCCGTCGTGCCACGCCCCGACGCGTCGGGGACGAACCCGGTGGGCCCTTCGGTGAGGAGGCCAGCCATCTGATCGACCGTGGCTGCGTCCAGTCCGGGCAGGTCCGCGACCACCGCCATGATCCTCAGGGCCGGTTCGCGGCGGGCCACCTCGGCGGCCGCCTGGACCAAGGTGTCGTTGAGGTCGTCACCGCCGTCAGGGATCGCCGTGGCACCGAGCGCTCGGCAGGCCACGGCGACCTCGACATCGTCGGTCACGGCGACCACCAGTGCTATCGCTCGAGACTCGAGAAGTGCGGTGACGGTGTCGAGTGCGAACGCCATCACCAGCCGCTGCCGGGCGGCGTCGCCGAGCTCGCCCAGGCGGGACTTGCCGCGGGCCACACGCTTGATCGGCACCAGGGCCGCGTATTGATCGTGCATCGTGGTCGATCCTGCCAGGCCGCTCCACCTGCCCCAGGGCCCGACGGCGATAGTCTCGTGCCGAACCGAGACGAATCGAGGACTGGATGTCAGGTCGGCGCAAGATCCGCGAGCGGATGGGCTGGGCGTGGCGGCTGTCCATCGGGATCATTCGCCCGATCCTGATGGTGATCACCAAACGCGACTGGGTCGGCACCGAGCGCATTCCCGCAGAGGACGGCGCGGTCATCGCCCCCAACCACCACTCGCACCTCGACCCGCTCACTTTCGCCCACGCCATCGTGGACAACGGTCGGCTGCCCCGCTTCCTCGCCAAGGACTCCCTGTTCAAGGTTCCTGGCCTCAAGCAGATCGTGGAGGGGACCGGCCAGGTCCCGGTGCACCGACTGACCAGTGACGCCGCCTCGGCCTTCCACTCCGCGGTCGAGGCCGTTCAGGAAGGCAAGCTGATCATCGTCTACCCGGAGGGGACGATCACCCGTGACCCCGATCTGTGGCCGATGATTGGCAAGACCGGGGCGGCTCGCATCGCCCTGGCGTCGGGCAAGGACGTGATCCCGGTTGCGCAGTGGGGAGCGCACGAGGTGCTCTACCCGTACGCCAAGCTGCCCAAGATCTTCCCTCGCAAGACCATCCACATGCGCTTCGGCAACCCGGTCGACCTCGACGACCTCCGCGGCAAGCCGATCACCAATGACCTGCTTCGCCAGGCCACCGAGCGGATCATGGCGGCGATCACGGCCGAGCTGGAGATCATCCGGGGAGAGAAGGCTCCGGCGGAGCGTTTCGACCCCCGCAAGGCCGGGGTCGCTCAGATCGGTAACCCCCACAAGAAGCGGTCTCGGTGATGGCGAGCTTCGCGGTGATGGGTGGTGGCTCGTGGGGCACCGCCTTCTCGCTCGTGCTGGCCGACGGCGGCAACGAGGTGAGGCTCTGGGCGCGCCGCGACGAGGTTTGCGAAGCGATCAACACCAAGCACGAGAACCCGGACTACTTCCCGGGGGTGCAGCTCCCCGAGGCGATCGTCGCTACGCACGACGCGGCCAAGGCTCTCGGCGGAGCCGAGTATGTCGTGCTGGCGATGCCCTCCCAGGTCCTGAGGGAGAACCTCTCCGACTGGAAGGACCTGGTGCCGGCGGACGCGGTCGTCCTGTCGTTGATGAAGGGTGTCGAGCTGGGATCGCTCAAGCGCATGAGCGAGGTGATCGCCGAAGTCCTCGAGCGGGATCCGGGCACCATCGCCGTGGTGAGCGGGCCCAACCTCTCCAAGGAGATCGTGGCCCGGGAGCCGGCGGCCAGCGTCGTCGCGTGCTCCGATGTCGAGGTCGCTGAGCGGGTGCGCGACGCGATCCACGGCCCATCCTTCCGGCCCTACTCCAGCACCGACGTCGTGGGCTGCGAGATCGGTGGCGCCTGCAAGAACGTCATCGCGCTGGCCGTCGGGATGGCCATCGGCCTGGGCTTCGGCGACAACACCACCGCCTCGGTGATCACCCGAGGGCTCGCCGAGACCGCACGCCTGGCCACTCGCCTCGGCGCGGACCCCCTCACCCTGATGGGGCTGGCCGGCCTGGGCGACCTGGTCGCCACCTGCTCCTCACCTCTGTCACGGAACCGCACGTTCGGAGTGAAGCTCGGTACCGGCATGAGCCGTGAGGAGATCACCGGGTCGACGCGTCAGGTCGCCGAGGGCGTCAAGTCCTGCTCGTCGATCCTCGAGCTGGCCGAACGGTCCGGCGTGGACGTGCCGATCGTGGGCGCTGTGCACGCCGTAGTCACCGGCGAGATCTCGCCGCAGCAGTTGGTGGAGCTGATGCTCTCCCGAAGCACCAAACCGGAGCGGGACTGATCCTGGCGGAGATCTACTGCGCCAGTGCCTGCGCCAGGTCCTCCCAGAGGTCCTCGACGTCCTCGATGCCCACTGACAGGCGGACCAGGGCGTCCGGGATGGTGGCGGCCTCGGCGGGCCAGCGTCGCCGGCGTTCCAGCGTCGACTCGACGCCACCGAGGCTGGTCGCGTGCACCCAGATGCGCGTCTCCTCGGCCAGGCGGTCCGCGGCCGGCACCCCGCCCGCCGGGACGATCGAGATCATCGCGCCGAACCCGGGGTAACGCACCTCGGCGACCGCCGGATGGTGGGCGAGCCGCTCGGCGAGGATCGCGGCGTTGGACTGTGCACGCTCGAACCGGAGATGCAGGGTGCGCATGCCCCTGAGTGCCAGCCAGGCCTCCAGAGTGCCCGGGATCGCGCCGGTCAGGTCGCGGTGCTGCTTCAGCGCCGCCCGTATGGCGGTATCCGCGGTCACCGCCGCACCCATGACCGCGTCGCTATGGCCGGAGAGCATCTTGGTCGCGGAGTGGACCACGATGTCGGCCCCGAGGTCGAGGGGCCGTTGGGACAGGGGAGTCGCGAACGTGTTGTCGACGACGACGCGCGCCCCGGCTGCGTGGCCCGCCTCGATCGCGGCCACCAGGTCGATGACCTCGAGCGCCGGATTGGTCGGGGACTCCAGCCAGACCATGGCGGCGTCGGTCATCGCCGACCGGAGTGCGTTCTCGTCGGCGATATCCACCAGACGGGCCTGCACCCGGCCCTTGGCCTCCAAAGTGGCGAGCTGCCCGAGGGTGCCGGTGTAGCTGTGGCGGGGTGCGACGACGACCCCGCCGTGCGGCACGAGGTCGAGCACGGCCGCGACGGCTGCGAGTCCCGAGGCGAAAGCCACGCACTCGCCGGACTCGAGCTCGCCCAGTGCCTCCTCGAAGGCCATCCAGGTGGGGTTGGCGTACCGGCCGTACTCCAGGTCACCGCCGGCGACATAGGTCGAGGCCATCGTGATCGGCACGTTGAGAGGAGCGTCCGGCACGGGCTCGGGACGTCCGGCTTTCACGATCCGGGTTGCGGTGTGCGAGTGCGACATGGCTTCACCCTAGGGCGACGCCGGCAACGGCCCGGCGCTTCCTCCTCGGTAGCCACGCCTCGACCCCGATATGGTCAGAGCACCATGACCCAGCGCCCCCGCGTCGTCGTCCTCTTCGGCGGCCGATCCAGTGAGCACGCGATCTCCTGCGTCACCGCCGGAGGCGTGATCGCCGCGATCGACCCCGAGAAGTACGAGGTGATCCCGGTGGGGATCACCAGCGAGGGCACGTGGGTGCTGGAGTCCGACGACCCCGAGCGGCTGCGGATCAAGGCTCCCGACGCGCTGCCACACGTCGACGCGAGCCGTGCTGCGGTCTCCCTCACTCCGTCGGCCGAGCGGACCTCCCTGGTCGCCCATCAGGCCGGGGACGTGCCGTCGGAGCTCGGGAGCGTCGACGTCGTCTTCCCTGTCCTGCACGGGCCGTTCGGGGAGGACGGGACGGTCCAGGGGCTCTTGGAGATGGTCGACGTCCGCTATGTCGGCTCCGGGGTGCTCGCCTCGGCAGTGGGCATGGACAAGTGCTACATGAAGATCGTGCTGGAGGCGGCCGGGATCCCCGTGCTGCCCTACGTCGTGGTGACCGAGCGCGATTGGCGGCAGGACCCCGCATCGGTGCACGCGCGGATCGAGGCGCTCGGCTACCCGGTCTTCGTCAAGCCTGCTCGTGGCGGGTCCAGCATCGGCATCAGCAAGGTCCACGACGCCTCCGAGCTCGGCGCAGCTCTCGACGAGGCCAGGCGGTGGGATCCGAAGATCATCGTGGAGGCCGACGCGGGCGTCGGAGCGCGGGAGATCGAGTGCGGTGTCCTCGGCACCCTTGGAGGGGCTGGCCCCGAGGCGAGTGTGGTCGCGGAGATCTCGGTCGACCCGACCCACGAGTTCTACGACTTCGCGGCCAAGTACCTCCCCGAGGAGCACACCCGGCTGGACGTCCCGGCCGATGTCCCGGCCGAGGTCTCGGAGCGGATCCGGTCGCTGGCCGTGACGGCGTTCGAGTCGCTGTCCTGCGAGGGCCTGGCCCGGGTCGACTGCTTCCTGCTCCCCGACGGGCGGGTGTTCGTCAACGAGCTGAACACGATGCCCGGCTTCACCCCGACGTCGATGTTCCCGCTGATGTGGGCGGCGTCGGGTCTGGAGTACCCGAAGCTGGTCGAGCGGCTGATCGACCTGGCTATGGAGCGGCCGACCGGGCTGCGCTGACGGCCGTTGCCTCGGGCTCTCCCCGGGTCAGACGCAGGCTCGGACGACGGTGGTCGTCGACGAGATCGCCTCCGACAGGTTTGCCATCGTGGCGGCCGGGGGGAGGTACTGGACGGGGACGCCCACTTCGACGTACACCGACCGGCCGACGGTCGTGATCACCAGCGAGCCCTTGGTCGGCCACGTGAGCGGCACCCACCAGTCGACCCCGTTGACCGTGGTGCAGGGCGAGGCGCGGTGGAAGCCCTTCGGCTTGTCGACCCCACAACGCAGCACGATCGCGGGGTTGCCCCATGCGGCGGTCGTGCCGTCGCCGGCCTGCACGTCGCGGCGGGTCTGGCCCGACACCGTGTCGGGCAGGGCCGCGACGAGCGCCTGGCACTGGGTGAGTGCGGGCCCGGTCGGGCTCGCCGAAGTCACCAAGACCGTCGACGGACCCCCGCAGGCGGCAAGGAGGGCAGACATGACGACGGCGCCCGCGGCGGCAGGGCCGAGACGCCGTCGACTCACAGAACGAGCGGGTCGAGTCAGATGTGGACGACCGGGCAGGTCAGCGTGCGAGTGATCCCGGGGACAGCCTGGACCCTGGCGACGACGAGCTTGCCGAGCTCGTCGACGTTGGAGGCCTCGGCACGCACGATCACGTCGTACGGGCCGGTGACGTCCTCGGCGCGGATGACGCCCGCGACTCCGGCGATCTCCGCGGCGACCTCGGCGGCCTTGCCGACATCGGTCTGGATGAGGATGTATGCCTGCACCGTCATGCTGCCCCCTTGGGTCCGAGCGGGTGAGGAAGTGCGCTGACATGGCCAACCTACCGCCTTCGGCGCGGGAGCCGGAACCGCCCTCCGGAGGTCGGGTTGAATAGCGGCATGACCAGCGACCAGACCGTGGCCGAGGTCGGTGAGTTCGGGCTCATCGACCGGATCCGTGCCGTCCTTCCCCCCGGCGGCGCTGCCGTCGTGGGGCCGGGGGACGACGCCGCGGTTCTCGACGTCTCCGGACCGCTTCTGATCTCGACCGACCTGGTGCTGGAGGGCCGCCACTTCCGCCGGGACTGGTGCGACGCCGCGGACGTGGGCCACCGGGCGGTCGCCCGCAGCCTTGCCGACATCAGCGCCATGGGTGGCGTCGCGACGGCTCTCACCGTGGGCATCGCCCTCCCGGGGGACCTGCCGGTCGCGTGGGTCCTCGAGGCGGTCGCCGGGATGGTCGAAGAGGCCGGCCTGGTCGGGGCAGAGATCGTGGGTGGCGACATCACGCGTTCGGACTCGGTCCTGCTGGCGGTGACCGCGGTCGGCGCCTGCGCGGGCTCGCCGGTCCTCCGATCCGGTGCGCGGCCCGGTGACGTGGTCGCGCTGGTCGGACGCGTCGGCTGGGCCGCCGCCGGGCTGGCAGTGCTGGCGCGGGGGTTCCGCTCCCCGCGGGTCGTCGTCGAGGCGTATCGCCGGCCCTCCCCGCCGTACGCCGCGGGGCCGCAGGCGCTCGAGGCCGGAGCCACCTCGCTGGTGGACGTGTCCGACGGCCTGCTCGCCGACCTGGGACACGTCGCCGCGGCGAGCGGTGTGCTGATCGATATCGATCCCGCGGCGTTCGGGGAGGTCCCCGAACCCCTGACGGCAGTCGCCGCCGCGGTCGGAGCCGACCCTTTGGGCTTCGTGCTGGCCGGCGGGGACGACCACGCGCTCGCAGCGACCTTCCCGCTGGGCTCGGTCCCGGAGGGTTGGTCGGTCATCGGGAAGGTCCTGGAGGGAAGCGGGATCACCGTCTCGGGCGAGCACTTCGAGGGCAGCCCGGGCCACGAGCACTTCCGCTAGGCCGACCGCGGGTCCGGACGGCCTAGCAGCACCGGTCGTGCAGAACGAAGAAGGGCGCCACCTCAGGGTGACGCCCTTCAACAGATGCTGGTGTGGTCAGCGGGTGACCTTGCCCGACTTGAGGCAGCCGGTGCAGACGTTGAGTCGCTTCGGCGCGCCGTTCACGGTCGCGCGCACGCGCTGGATGTTCGGGTTGAACCGGCGCTTGGTGATCTTGCGGGACCAGGGACGGTTGTGTCCGAAGCCCGGCCCCTTGGCGCAGATGTCGCAGACGGCAGCCACCGTGAACTCCTGGATGGTTCGGGATGTGAAAACGAATGGGTGTGCCCGACGCGGGCAACCGCACAAGAGTAGCGGACGGGGTTATCAAGATGCCAATCGTCGGGGGCCCGCATTAGGGTGGCAGCAGCATGCCGAGATCATCATCCGCCCGTCGTGCCGGGCCTCACCCCGTCGTTGACCCTGGTTCTCCCGACGTCCTGCGACCCGTAGCGCGGGTGCACTCCCTGTGGCGGCTGCGAGGCTATCTCCGCCCCCACATCCCCGCGATGAGCCTGATGGCGGTGGCGGCCCTCGGCGCCGTCGGGTTGACCATCGCGATCCCCCTGGTGACCAAGGCGATCATCGACGGTCCGATCGCCCAGCACGACGCGAAGGGAATTGTTCCGCTCGGCCTGCTCGCCCTGGGGCTGGGCATCCTCGAGGCGGTGCTGGTGTTTGCTCGGCGCTGGGTTCAGAGCAACGCCGTGCTGCAGGTGGAGACGGCGCTACGCCACGACCTCTATGCGCACCTCCAGCGGCTGCCGATGAGCTTTCACAGCAGGTGGCAGTCCGGACAGCTGCTCTCCCGTGCGACCACCGACCTGTCGTCGATCCGACGGTTCGCCGGGTTCGGGATGCTCTTCTTGATCATCAACCTCGTCCAGCTCGCCGTGACGATCGCGGTGCTGCTGCACATGTACTGGCCGCTCGGCCTGGTCGTCGCCGCTACCGCCGCCCCCATCATCTGGCTGTCGATGCGGTTCGAGCGGGCCTATGTCGTGGTGTCCCGCAAGGTTCAAGACCAGCAGGGTGATCTGGCCACCCTCGCCGAGGAGGGCGCGGTCGGCATCCGCGTGATCAAGTCGTTCGGGCGAGCCGAGCACGTCGCCCAGCAGTACGACGAGGCCGCCGGGGCGCTCTACGACACCAGCATCGACAAGGTGTACCTGTCCTCGCGGTTCTGGACCTTCCTCGAAGCCATCCCGAACGCCGCGGTCGTGATCGTGCTGCTCACCGGAGCCATGGGGGTGGCCCGGGGCTCCCTCACCACCGGCGAGCTGGTCGCCTTCATCACCCTCATGCTCTCCCTGGTCTGGCCGGTCTCGTCCCTCGGCGTCATCTTGGCCATGGCGCAGGAGGCGATGACCGCGGCAGCCCGCGTCCTGGAGATCTTCGACACCCCGCCGGCGATCGTCGGCGGGTCGGAAACGGTCCAGGAGCCCCGCGGACACCTGCGTTTCGAGCATGTCGACTTTGCCTTCCCCGATGCCCCCGACGAGCTGGTGCTCCGAGATGTGAACCTCGACGTCTTGCCAGGGGAGACGGTCGCGTTGGTCGGTGCCACCGGCTCCGGCAAGACGATCCTGACCGCGCTGGTGCCCCGCCTGTGGGATGTCAGTGGTGGGAGAGTGACCATCGACGGCGTCGACGTCCGCGACCTCGACCTGGTCCACTTGCGCACGCTGGTCGCAACGGCGTTCGAGGATCCGACGCTGTTCTCGATGAGCGCCCGGGAGAACATCACCCTCGGTCGGGTCACGGCCTCCGAAGCC
Organism: uncultured Actinomycetota bacterium; assembly: GCA_963824105.1. Classification (GTDB taxonomy): domain Bacteria; phylum Actinomycetota; class Actinomycetes; order Propionibacteriales; family Nocardioidaceae; genus CAWDVB01. The sequence continues at coordinate 145,815 of CAWGNN010000006.1, read as the reverse complement.
GACGTGTGGGACGCGCTCGAGATCAGTCAGGCCCAGTTCGTGCGTGATCTGCCGTGGGGTCTGGAGACTCGGATCGGGGAGCAGGGCCTGTCATTGTCGGGTGGCCAGCGGCAGCGGCTCGCGCTGGCGCGGGCAGTGCTCGCCCAACCGAAGGTGCTCGTGCTCGACGACACCCTCTCGGCCCTGGACGTGCACACCGAGAAGCTCGTGGAGGAAGCTCTCCGCTCCATCTTGGCGACCACGACGGGGCTGATCGTGGCGCATCGAGCCTCGACTGTGCTGCTGGCCGACAAGGTCGCGCTGCTGCAGGGTGGGACCATCACCCACATCGGCACTCACCGGGAGCTGCTCGCCGCCGTCCCGGAGTACGAGCGGCTGCTGGCCGCGGAGGTCGACGACGAGGCCGGTGTGGCGGGAGCGGTGTCATGAGCGCGCCCGAGACGAACGCGGCCGACCGGGGGACCGAGCCGACCAGTGGTTCCCACCCTGGGGCCCGGCCGACCGGGTGGCGCGGGGTCGCCAAGGTCGACGCGGACGAGGCCGCCGAGCAGATGACGTCGGCGCGGCTCGGGGGCGGGTCCCGCCGACTGCTGCGTGAGCTGCTGGCGCCCCACAAGCCGGCTCTTGGCATGCTCGTCGGCCTGGTGCTGGTCGAGAACTTCTCCCGCCTCTCGATCCCGTACCTGGTGAAGGTGGGCATCGACTCCGGCATCCCCCCGATCACCGCACGCAACGACCTCACCCCGATGCTGGTGGTGATCGCGGTGCTGACCGGGGCCACCATCACCCAGGCGTTGTCGCGCAACCGATTCCTGGTCCAGCAGGGCAAGATCGGACAGTCGGTGCTCTACGTGCTGCGCCGTCGGGTCTTCGGCCACTTCCAGCGACTGAGCATCGCCTTCCACGACGGATACACCTCAGGCCGAGTCATCTCCCGGCAGACCTCGGATGTCGACGCGATCTACGAGATGCTCGAGACCGGCTTCGACGGGCTGGTGACCGCCGGGCTCACGCTGGTCGGCACCGCGACGATCCTGCTGTTCCTCGATCTGCGACTGGGACTGGTGGCCCTCCTCTCTGGCCCGTTCCTGGCCTGGCTGACCAACTGGTTCCGACGCGCGTCGGCGAGGACCTACCGGGTCACCCGCGAGAAGGTCGCCCTGGTCATCGTGCACTTCGTCGAGTCGATGGGCGGCATCCGGGCGGTCCAGGCGTTCCGCCGGGAGCCGCGCAACCAGGAGATCTTCGACGACGTCAACGACCAGTACCGCCGGGCCAACCTGGCTGCCTTCCGGCTTGTCGCTTGGTTCATGCCCGGCATCAGGCTGATCGGCAACATCACGATCGGTGTCGTGCTGCTGTACGGCGGATGGCGTGCCTACCAGGGGAACGTCACCGTCGGCACGCTGGCGGCCTTCCTGCTCTACCTTCGCCAGTTCTTCGAGCCGATGACCGAGATCTCGCAGTTCTACAACACCTTCCAGTCGGCCTCGGCGGCGCTGGAGAAGCTCGCGGGTGTCCTGGAGCTCGAGCCCGATGTAGCCGAGCCCACGGAGCCTGCGTCCCTGACCGAGGCACGCGGAGAGCTGAACTTCGACCACGTCGACTTCTCCTACGTCGAGGGTCGCGCCATCCTGAGCGACCTCGAGCTGTTCATCCCGGCCGGACAGACGCTCGCGGTCGTGGGCGCGACCGGTGCCGGGAAGACCACCATTGCCAAGCTCGCGACCCGTCTCTACGACCCGGTGGAGGGCCGGGTCACCCTCGACGGGACCGACCTGCGCGACCTGTCCTCGTCGGACCTGCGCCGGTCGATCGTGATGGTCACCCAGGAGAACTACCTCTTCTCCGGCACGGTCGCAGACAACATCCGTTTCGGGAGACCGGAGGCGACCAGAGCGGAGATCGAAGCAGCGGCGGCCGCCATCGGCGCGCACGAGTTCATCGCCGCGCTCCCCGATGGCTACGACACCGACGTGGCCAACCAGGGTGGTCGGCTCAGCGCCGGGCAGCGGCAGCTGGTGTCGTTCGCCCGGGCCTTCCTCGCCGACCCGGCCGTGCTCATCCTCGACGAGGCCACCTCATCGCTCGACATTCCCTCGGAGCGGCTCGTGCAGCGGGCGCTGCGCACCGTTCTGGCCGGACGCACCGCGGTGATCATCGCCCACCGCCTCTCGACGGTGGAGATCGCCGATCGGGTCCTGGTGATGGAGCACGGTCGTGTCGTCGAGGACGGTGAGCCCGCCCAGCTGATCGCCGAAGGGCAAGGGCACTATGCCGACCTGCACCGGGCGTGGCTGGAGTCGCTGGCCGTAGGGTGAGTCGACATCAGGTGTCGGCAGCCGGTGGAGGTGAGCGGATGGATCGCGACGCTGCCGAGCCGCGCTACGGCGTACGGCTGTTGGCCTTCTCCGAGGCGGCCGTGGCGGCTCTCGCCGACGCCCGCGAGGAGATCGACGCGCTCAACGTGTACCCCGTACCCGACGGGGACACCGGGACCAATCTCTTCCTCACCTTCGAGTTCGCCCACAGCGCTCTGCTGAAGCTCGGGGAGGCCGATCCCATGCGGATGGCCGAGGAGTACTCGCGCGGACTGCTCCTGGGCGCACGGGGGAACTCCGGGGTGATCGCCTCCCAGCTGCTTGGCGCATTCTTCAAGCGTCTCTTCGCCGGGGTGGCCGCCTCCGAGCCGCTCGAGGTGTCGATCGCCGAGGCGATGGGCGCCGCTTCCGAAGCCGGCTATGCCGCCGTCGGGGCCCCGGTCGAAGGGACCATTCTCACGGTCGCCCGTGAAGCCGCGGAGGCCGCCACGGCGGTCAGCCGACGGCCTGATGCCAGCGTCTTCCGGGTGGTCCGTACCGCGAGCAAGGCCGCCCAGGAAGCGCTGGCGCGCACCACGGACCAGCTCGAGGCGCTCCGCAGGGCCGGGGTCGTCGACGCCGGTGGACGCGGGCTGTGTGTGGTGCTCGAGGCGGCCGAGCTTTCCCTCACGGGGAGACGCCCGTTGAGCCGTCCGCGATCGAGGAAGTCCCTGACGCTGCCGACACCCGTCGACGAGCTGATTCCCCAAGGTCCGGCGTATGAGGTGATGTACCTGCTGGATGCCGACGGTGCTCAGATTCCGGAGCTGCGCGGCCGGCTTCAGGATCTGGGGGACTCCCTGGTGGTCGTGGGCGACGATGCGGTGTGGAACGTCCATGTCCACGTGAACGACGTCGGAGCTGCGATCGAGGCGGGCATGGCCGCCGGCCGCCCACACCGGATCCGGGTGACGCACTTCGCGGAGCAGGCCGCGCACAGTCTGCTCGGCCACGGTCTCGAGGAACCGCCGTCGGCGGCCGTCGAGGGGCCAACCCGCCCCGGGCGGAGCGTCGTCGCGGTGGCCTACGGAGAGGGCCTCGCCGGCATCTTCGCCGAGGCGGGTGCCGTCGTCGTGACCCAGGAGCTCGCCGGACGACCGTCCACGATGGAGATCTTGGAGGCGATCCGGCGGTCGGCGACGCACGAGGTGATCGTCTTGAGCAACGACCGCGACGTCCTTCCGACGGCCGAGGCCGCTGCGCGCACCGCAACTGAGGACCACGGCATCCGGGTCTCGGTGGTGCCCACCAACGCGCAGGTGCAGGGGCTGGCCGCGCTCGCTGTCCACGATCCTGGACGCACCATCGAGCACGACCTGGTCGAGATGACCGCGGCGGCGCGGCACGCCCGTTCGGGAGCCGTCACGGTTGCCGTCAAGCAGGCCATCACCAGCGGCGGACCGGTCGAGGCCGGGGACGTGCTCGGTGCCGTGGAAGGAGACTTCGTGATCGTCGGTGACGATCTTTATGGTGTCGCCGTCGAGGTGCTGGAGCGGATGCTCGGCGGAGGCGGGGAGCTGGTGACGCTGGTGGCAGGCAAGGACGGGGAGGATCTCGCCTCCCGCTGCGCGAAGTACCTCTCCGAGACGCACCCGAGCATCGACGTCGTGACATACCTGGGGCGCCAGGACCGCTACCCGGTGCTCTTCGGGGTGGAGTGATGCTGGGCTGGGACAGCCCCCTGCGCGCCGTGGCAGGCAGCCGAGCCACCAAGCTCGTGAAGGGGCTGGAGATCGAGACCGTCGGCGACCTGCTCCAGCACTATCCGCGGACCTTCATCGCCCGGGGGCAGACGTCGGACGCCGGTGACTTCGTCGAGGGCGAGTACCAAACCGTCGTGGCCGAGGTCCACACCTCCGCCGTACATCCGTACAAGGACAAGCGCACCGGGCGACTGGCCTACCGGGTGGTCGTGACCGCGATGGTCGGGCAGACCCCGGTGCAGATGACCTTCTTCGACCGCCAGCAACGCACTGCCGACTGGCGGGTCGGCGTGCTGCGCCCGGGCGCCACCATCATGTTCGCCGGCAAGGCCGGCTGGAACCACCGCAGCCACGGCTGGGAGCTGGTGCACCCCTCGTACGACGAGGTGGAGCCGGAGCACGCAGAGGAGGCGCTCGCCCAGTTGAGCCCGCTGCGGCCGATCTACCCCGCGACCAAGTCGGTCTCGTCATGGGAGATCGAGCGAGTCGTTGCCGTCGCTCTCGACATGCTCGGCGAGGCCGTGCCCGAGCTCCTCCCCGAGTCGACGCGGAGCGCGGCCGGTCTCCTGCGGGCCCGCACCGCTCTCGAGCAGATCCACCGGCCGAAGGGGTGGTCGGAGTACACCGCAGCTTTGGAGAGGCTCAAGCTCGACGAGGCACTGGTGACCCAGACCGTCCTCGCCCGTCGTCGGCTCCTGCTCGAGCACCAGAGCGCGGTCGCCCGCGCCGGTAGGGCGAGTGGTCTACTCGGCGCCTTCGACAAGCGGCTCCCATTCACCCTGACCCAGGGACAGCGCGAGGTGGGGGAGGCCATCCTCGACGACCTGGCGAGGGACCGCCCGATGCACCGACTGCTGCAAGGCGAGGTCGGCTCCGGCAAGACCGTGGTCGCCCTCCGCGCGATGCTGCGCGTGGTGGACTCGGGTGGCCAGGCCGCGTTGCTCGCCCCCACCGAGGTGCTGGCGACCCAGCACGTGCGGTCCATCACGTCGATGCTGGGGGAGCTCGCCGGAGCAGGGATGCTCGGGGCTGCCGAGCAGTCGACTTCGGTGGCGTTGCTGACCGGTTCCCTGGGAGCGGCGGCTCGTCGTGAGGCATTGCTCGACGCCGCCTCGGGCGCGGCCGGGATCGTGGTCGGCACTCATGCTCTGCTGCAGGACAACGTCCAGTTCGCGGACCTCGGTCTCCTGGTGGTCGACGAGCAGCACCGCTTCGGGGTCGAGCAGCGAGCGGCGCTCACCGACCGCCCTGGGGACCACCCGCACGTCCTGGTCATGACCGCGACGCCGATCCCACGCACGATCGCCATGACGGTCTTCGGTGACCTCGACGTCTCCTCCCTCACCGAGCTGCCGGCAGGGCGATCACCCATCCAGACGACGGTGGTCCCGCTCTTGGAGCACCCCACCTGGGCCCAGCGCATCTGGCAGCGAATCACCGAGGAGGTCACCAAGGGCCATCAGGCCTACGTCGTGTGTCCGCGCATCTCCAGTGGGCAGAGCGACGAGCCCGCCGACGACGCTGAGAGCGTGACCCCGCGCGCCGGTGTCGAGGCGCTCTACGAGGAGCTTTCGGCGGGGCCGTTCGCCGGCCTGCGCGTGGCGATGTTGCATGGGCGGCTCCCGGCCGACGAGAAGGACGCGGTCATGAGGAGGTTCGCCGACGGAGAGGTGGACGTGCTGGTGGCCACGACCGTGATCGAGGTCGGCGTCGACGTCCCCAACGCGACGGCGATGGTCGTCATGGATGCCGATGCCTTCGGCGTATCACAACTCCACCAGCTGCGGGGCCGCGTCGGTCGTGGCGGCCACCCCGGGCTCTGCCTCCTCGTCACCTCCACCGACGTGGGCTCACCGGCGCGGGGGCGCCTGGACGCGGTGGCTTCCACCCTGGACGGGTTCGAGCTCTCCCAGATCGACCTCGAGCAACGTCGGGAGGGCGACGTCCTGGGCACCAGCCAGTCCGGAGCACGCAGCGCACTGAAGCTGCTGTCGGTGCTTCGGGACGGAGATGTGATCGAGCTGGCCAGAGGCCTTGCGTCGGAGATCGTCACGGAGGACCCTCGCTTGATGGCGCATCCCGATCTTGCTTCAGCCGTGGAGGCGCTTGAAGAGTCCTCATTGGCCGACTTCCTCGACAAGACATGACGCGCATCATCGCCGGCTCCGCCGGTGGGCGTAGGATCCGCGTCCCCTCCGGGACCAACACCCGCCCCACATCGGACCGGGTGAGGGAAGCGCTGTTCTCATCGCTCGAGTCCGAGCTCGGTGAGCTGTCCGAGCTTCGTTTCCTCGACCTCTTCGCCGGCTCCGGGGCTATCGGCATCGAGGCCCGTTCACGCGGCGCCGGTCACGTCACGATGGTGGAGCAGGGCAAGAATGCCGCTGGGCTGATCCGGCGCAACTGCGACGATCTGGGCCTCTCCGGATGCGAGGTCGTGGCCCTCCCGGTCGAGCGGGTCCTGTCGGTTCCTCCACTGGCTCCCTACGACATCGTGTTCGCGGACCCGCCGTACGCCTTGTCCGACGAGGCGGTGGCGGATCTCCTCGACCAGGTGGTCGCCAACAGCTGGGCCGGGAGCGGAGCCGTTCTGGTCGTCGAGCGCTCGTCGCGCGGCTCCTCGGTGCAGTGGCCTTCGGCGGTGACGGGGATCCAGGTGAGGAAGTACGGTGAGACTGCGTTGTGGTACGGGCTCGCGATCAGCGCGAGCTCCCAGTGACCAGTCGAGCACCGAGGAGTCCGATGCGCCGAGCCGCCTGTCCAGGATCGTTCGATCCGGTGACCAACGGGCATATCGACATCGTCTCGCGCGCGTCATCTCTGTTCGACGAGGTTGTGGTGGCCGTTGGGCTCAATGCAGCCAAGTCGCGGCTGTTCACCCCCGAGGAGCGGATGGAGCTGATCGCTGAGGCGGTCGCTCCATTCCCGAACGTCTCGGTGGCCTCTTTCGAGGGGCTCTTGACCGACTTCTGCTTGGCCAACGACATCTGCGCGATCGTCAAGGGCCTTCGCGCGGTCAGCGATTTCGACTACGAGCTCCAGATGGCGCAGATGAACTCCAGCCTCGCGCCCGTCGAGACGGTCTTCCTTCCGGCCAGCCCCGAGCACTCCTTCCTCGCGTCCAGCCTGGTCAAGGAGGTGGCGACCTATGGCGGCGACGTCAGTAGGCTCGTGCCGGCCAATGTGATCGGACCGCTGCGGGCCAAGCTGATGCGATCAGCCGAAGTTCCTGGAGGGGGGGAGTGAGGATGGAGGAGAACGGGGTCTCGACGAGCCATGGTGGGACCAGATATGTCGGCGAGCAGGCCGTCGCCGACAAGCTGGCCGAGATCAAGGCCTACGTCGCCCGAGCCAAGTCCATGCCGATGTCGGCGTCGGTCGTGGTCAACAAGTCCGAGATCAACGCCCTGGTCGACGAGCTGGCCGACGTCGTTGCGCTCGCTCTGGCTGAGTCTCGCGTCCTGGTCGCAAGCCAGGACGCGGTGATGGACGAGGGCCAGCAGGCGGTCGCGGCGATGATCAGCCAGGCGGAGCGGCAGCGCGAGCGGATCATGTCCGACTCGGAGGTCTTCAGGCACGGCAAGCGGGAGGCAGAACGGGTCGTCGCGGAGGCCCGAGCTGAGGCCGAAGGGCTCCAGAAGGACGCCGACGACTACGTCGACGGCAAGCTGGCCAACTTCGAGGTCACCTTGGAGCGCACGCTGGACGCGGTCCGCCGTGGCAGGCAGCGGCTGCTCGGCCGGTCGGCACTGGACTCGTTGGGCTCGGAGGAGATCGACAAGATCCAGCTCCCCGACACCCGCGGCGAGGAGTAGTCGGGCCTGGCATCACGGGGGCAGGTGTGGGTGCTGCGGACCGTCCCTCCTCCGGTTTGGCCGCGGAGGTGACCGGCCGGTACTCTTGTCGGCGGCCTTCCCTGGGGGGAAGGCTGTGAGATTCATTGAGATTTATTGAGGTTCATCGGACGGAGCGGATCGTGCGTCACGACCCGAGAGCGCCGCTCGTGCTCGACACCCGCGAGCTCGGACGCCGCCCGGGGTCACAGCGAGAGCTGACCCTGACCGCCCCCGCGCCGGCGGACCTCGGCATCGAGGTGCTCGGTGTCCCCGAAGGCTCACTCGTCGAGTTGGACATCCGGCTCGAGGCAGTGGTCGAGGGGGTACTCGTCACGGCCACGGCGCGCGCTGAGCTCGCCGGGGAGTGTGTGCGGTGTCTGGAAGAGATCCACGACGATGTCGAGGTCTCCTTCCAGGAGCTGTACCTCTACGACGACTCGGACAATGAGGACGACGGAGAGGACGAGTCGAGCCGACTCGAGGGAGACCTGCTTGACCTCGAGTCACAGTTGCGGGATGCGGTGGTGCTCGCACTGCCGTTCCAGCCGCTGTGCCGGGAGGATTGCCCGGGCCTGTGCCCCGAGTGCGGGGCTAGGCTGGCCGATGATCCCGGGCACCAGCACGACATGGCGATCGACCCTCGGTGGGCGGCGCTGCAAGGGCTGTCACCTGACGGCCCAGACGACGACAACCGCCGGGCGACCGGCCCTGAAGAGGAGTAACCGTGGCTGTTCCTAAGCGGAAGGTGTCGCGCAGCAACACCCGGCATCGTCGGTCGCAGTGGAAGGCGACCGCCCCGTCGCTGGTCACCTGCGTCAACCCGGCCTGTGGCGCCAAGCACCTGCCGCACCGTGCCTGCCCGGAGTGCGGCCAGTACGGCGCTCGCGCCGACCGTCGCCAGGTCCTCTGAACGAACTCGCATGAGCGAGGCGTCCTACGACGACCTGCGCGAAGCGCTCGGCAGCCCCACCTTGGACGCCGAGCTGCTTGAGCGCGCCCTGACCCACCGGTCCTACGCCTACGAGAACGGTGGGCTGCCTACCAACGAGCGCCTGGAGTTCCTCGGGGACGCGGTGCTCGGCATCGTCGTCACCGAGTCCCTCTATCTCGACCACCCATCCCTGTCCGAGGGCCGGCTGGCAAAGCTGCGAGCGGCCGTCGTCAACGCCCGCGCGCTGGCCAAGGTCGCCCGGACGATCAGGCTCGGCACCCACATCAAGCTCGGCCGCGGCGAGGAGACCACGGGAGGCCGGACGAAGGCCTCCATCCTGTCCGACACGGTCGAGGCCGTGATCGGAGCGGTCTACCTCTCCGGAGGGTTCGAGACGGCCAATGCCGTGGTGCACCGGCTGTTCGACCCGCTGATGAACGAGGCCGCCTCCATGGGCGCCGGCCTGGACTGGAAGACCAGCTTGCAGGAGCTTGCCGCCGAGCACTCGCTGGGCTCCCCTGAGTACCTCATCACCGACAGCGGTCCGGACCACGCGAAGGAATTCACTGCCCAGGCACGAGTGCGCGGCGAGGACTTCGGGGTGGGAGTCGGCCGGTCGAAGAAGGAGGCCGAGCAGCAGGCCGCCGAGAGCGCCTACCGTTCCCTGGTGGCGACCCACGGTGGTGGCATGGACCTGCCCGACTGACGTGCCGGAGCTGCCCGAGGTGGAGGTTGTCCGCCGTGGTCTCCAGACCTACGTCGTCGGTCGACGTGTCACCGGGGTCGAGGTGTTGCATCCCCGCCCGGTCCGCCGCCATCTGGCGGGCCCCCAGGACTTCGAGGATGCCCTCATCGGTCGGCAGGTGACCGCAGCCCACCGGCGCGGCAAGTACCTCTGGCTGGCTCTCGACGACCATGACGCGCTGCTCGCCCATCTGGGCATGAGCGGCCAGCTGCTGATCCAGCCGCGCGGGTCCGGGGACGAGGTTCACCTACGCGTTCGGATCCGACTCGACGACGGTCACGAGCTCCGTTTCGTGGACCAGCGAATGTTCGGCGGCCTGTCGCTGTCGCCGGGAGGTGCGGTCGTGCCGGCCGAGGTCCAGCACATCGCCTATGACCCGCTGGACCCTGCCTTCAACCTCGCTGCTGTGACGGAGGTGATCCGGCGCAAGAGCTCGGCGATCAAACGCGTGCTGCTGGACCAGTCGACGGTCTCCGGCATCGGCAACATCTACGCCGACGAGTCGCTGTGGGCAGCCCGGATCAACGGGGAGCGCCCCGCCGAGAGGCTGAGCGGGGCCCAAGTCCGTGGGCTCCTGGCCGACGCGACCGACGTGATGACCGGTGCGCTCGACCAAGGCGGCACCTCCTTCGACTCGCTGTACGTCAACGTGAACGGAGAGAGCGGCTACTTCGAGCGCTCCCTGGAGGTCTACGGGCGCGAGGGGGAGGCGTGCCGCCGATGCGGGACGGCCATCGTCCGGGCGGCGTTCATGAACCGCTCGTCCTACTTCTGCCCGCGTTGTCAGCCCCGGCCTCGGGCAGGCGGGCCACGTCGGCGTCCGGCCTGATCGGAACACGCCGTGCAACACGCCCGAAACATTGACCGGAAAGCGGGTCGCGTGCGACTCTAGTTGGTGGACGAATCGGCCACTGACCTGTGGTTTTCGGAGTCCGATCAAGCCCCCACGAAGGGATATTCCATGGCCAAGGCGCTCTTCGGACACGTGAGTGCGACCGACCCTCGGATCACGGCCCAGCTCACTGCCGAGAACCGCCGGCTCCAGCAACGGGTGGCTGACCTCGAAGATCAGATCCTGCGCCTCAAGACCGAGAACGATGCCCTCGTCGCGGCCGCGGTCAACGTGCTCGACGGCTCGATGCAGCCGGCCTGACCCGTCCCGGCGCACGCTCCCGGCAATGCCGGATCCGACCCGCGCCGCGGGGTAGGCTGCTGACTGCTCTACTTCCCCTGCAATGATCGGCCGCTGCGGCGCGCCGGGACCGCGATAGGGCGACCGCTCGGGAGTGCCTGCGCTGACAAGGGGAGCTCAACAGACGTGTACCTCAAGAGCCTGACGCTCAAGGGCTTCAAGTCCTTCGCCTCCACCACGGCGCTGCAGCTCGAGCCTGGCATCACCTGTGTCGTGGGGCCCAACGGATCCGGCAAGTCCAATGTCGTCGATGCCTTGGCCTGGGTGATGGGCGAACAGGGCGCCAAGTCGCTGCGCGGGGCCAAGATGGAGGACGTCATCTTCGCGGGGACGGCGGGCCGTCCGCCGCTCGGCCGGGCCGAGGTCGCGCTGACCATCGACAACGCCGACGGCGCCCTGCCGATCGAGTACTCCGAAGTGACGATCAGCCGGACGATGTTCCGCAACGGTGGCTCGGAGTACGCCATCAACGGCCAGCCGTGCCGGCTTCTCGACATCCAAGAGCTGCTCTCCGATTCCGGAATCGGCCGCGAGATGCACGTCATCGTGGGCCAAGGCCAGCTCGACTCGATCCTGCACGCGACGCCGGAGGACCGCCGGGGCTTCATCGAGGAGGCGGCCGGAGTCCTCAAGCACCGCAAGCGGAAGGAGAAGGCGCTCCGCAAGCTCGATGCCACTGACGGGAACCTGACCCGGTTGCAGGATCTGCTGACCGAGATCCGCCGCCAGCTCAAGCCGCTGGGTCGCCAGGCCGAGGTGGCGCGCAAAGCGGCGGTCGTCCAAGCCGAGGTGCGCGATGCTCGCGCCCGCCTGCTGGCCGACGATCTGGTCCAGGTCCGCGACGCGCTGGCCCAAGAGCTTGCTGACGAGTCCCAGCTGCTCGCGCGGCGAGCTGAGATCGAGGCCCGACTCGAGGCTGCCCGGGCCCGTGAGGGAGAGCTCGAGGCGGCACTGCGCGCTGACCTCCCGGCGCTGTCCCGAGCCCAGGAGACCTGGTACGCCCTGACCGGCCTACGCGAACGCTTCCGCGGCACGGCAAGTCTGGCTGCGGAGCGAGTCCGGTACGCCGAGGACCTGCGCTCCGAGCCTTCCGGTCAGACCGGGCGCGACCCCGACGAGCTGCTCGCCGAGGCGGCCCAGATCCGTGAGCAGGAGCAGGGGATCCTTGCCGAGGTCGAAGTCTCGCAGGGCGAGCTGGACCGAGCGGTCGAGGCTCGTCGAGCCGCCGAAGCCAATCATCAGGACGAGGAACGCCGGGTCGCCGGCCTCCAGCGGGCCGCAGCGGACCGCCGTGAAGGTCTGGCCCGGCTCCGTGGTCAGGTCGGCGCCCTGACCAGCCGAGCCCAGGCCGCAGACGAGGAGATCGGCCGGATCGGGGCCGCCCGTGAGGAGGCGAGCAGCCGCCAGGAGCGTGCCCAGCGTGATTTCACCTCCCTGGAGACACGCGTCGCCGGACTCGACGCCGGTGAGGAGGGACTCGACGCCGAGCACGAAGCCGCGGTGGCGGCACTCGCCGATGTCGAGGAGCGCCTGACCAAACGGAGTGAGGAGGCTCGCGCCCTCGAGAGGGAGAAGGCCGGCCTGGCCGCGCGCTGCGAGGCCCTCGTCCTCGGGCTCAACCACAAGGACGGCGCCGGGGCGCTGCTGGCCGCGACAGACCGGGTGACCGGGCTCCTGGGCTCCGTCGCGGCGCTGGTAACGGTTACGCCCGGTTACGAGAGCGCCGTGGGTGCCGCCCTGGGGAACGCCGCCGACGCGGTGGCAGCGTTGGACGCCGACACCGCCGTCACAGCTATCGGCCATCTGCGCGACGAGGATCTGGGCCGGGCGGGGATCCTCTTCGGAGGCTCCGACCCCGACGACTCCACGTGGCCCGGGTTGCCGACGGGCGCGATCTACGCCGCCGACGTCGTCGACTGCCCCGAGGGACTGCGCGGCGCGCTGCGACGGATCCTGTTCAAGACTGTGGTGGTCGACGACTTGGACGCAGCCCGGTCGCTGGTCCGTGCGCTGCCGGACGTCACCGCCGTGACCCGTACGGGCGACCAGATGGGCCGACACTTCGCCGAGGGCGGCTCCACGGGTGGTCCGAGTCTGCTGGAGGTCCAGGCGGCCTACGACGAGACGGTCGCCGAGCTGGACGAGGTCACCCACTCCGCCGAGAGGCTCGGCTTCGAGCTGGCTCGTTTGGAGGAGGAGCGCGACCAGGCCCAGCACCGAGCCGACGTGGCCCTGGCCAAGCTGCACGAGTCCGACGCCCAGCTGGCCGCGGTGGCCGAGGAGCTCGCCCAGTTCGGGTCCAGCGCGCGCTCCGCCAAAGCGGAGGCCGAGAGGTTGACTCGGGCTCTCGACGAGGCCCGAGAGGCCCGTGAGCGTGACCTCGCCGGGTTGGCCGAGCTCGAGCAGCGGCTGGGCGCCGCCGAGCAGGTCGAGGAGGAGGAGCCGGACGTCGCCGTTCTCGAGGCGCTCGCTGAGTCCGCGCGCACTGCTCGGCAGTCTGAGATGGAAGCCCGGCTGGCCCTCCGCACGGCAGAGGAGCGGGCCCGAGCGCTGAGCGGACGTGCCGCCTCACTCGAGCAGTCCGCGCACCGGGAGAAGGATGCCCGGGCTCGAGCACTGGCGCGACGCCAGCAGGTGCTGCGCGAGGGACGGGTGGCCGAGGCCGTCGTGACCGCGACCCGGGTCGTGTCGGTGAAGCTCGAGCAGTCGATCGTCGTCGCCGACCGACGGCGCTCCGCTGTCGAAGCCGGGCGACGGGCTCGCGAGGAGGAGCTGCTGACGGTTCGCACCCAGGTCCGCGAATTCGGCTCTGTGCACGATGATCTGGTCAGCAGCGTGCATCGCGATGAGATGGCCAGGACCCAGCAGCGCATGCGCCTGGAGCAGTTGGAGGAGCGCGCGCTCGAGGAGCTCGGGCTCGACGTCGATTCCCTGGTCTCGGAGTACGGTCCAGACCAGCCCGTCCCCGTGATCGACATCGTCGTGACCGATCAGGACTTGCCCAGCGACGTGCCGGACCCCGACACATCACCCGAGACGGCACCCGAGACGGTGCCGTACGACCGCGAGGAGCAGCGGAAGCGTCTGCGACGCGCGGAGCGTGACCTGGCGATGCTCGGGCGGGTGAACCCCCTCGCCCTGGAGGAGTTCTCCGCCATGGAGGAGCGCCACCGGTTCCTGACCGAGCAGCTGGAAGACCTCAAGCGGACCCGTCGCGACCTGCTCGACATCGTGCGTGAGGTGGACGAGCGGGTGGAGCAGGTCTTCACCGCTGCATGGAACGACGTGCGGGTCGCTTTCGAGGCCGTCTTCGCGCGACTGTTCCCCGGCGGCGAGGGCCGGCTGGTGCTGACCGAGCCGGGAGACATGCTGGCGACGGGCGTCGAGGTTGAGGCCCGGCCGGCCGGCAAGAAGGTGAAGCGGCTGTCGCTGCTCTCCGGAGGCGAGCGGTCACTGGTCGCCGTGGCGTTCCTCGTCGCACTCTTCAAGGCCCGGCCCTCGCCCTTCTACATCCTCGACGAGGTGGAGGCGGCCCTCGACGACACCAACCTGGGACGTCTGCTGGAGATCTACGAAGAGCTCCGCGAGGACAGCCAACTCCTCGTGATCACCCATCAGAAGCGGACCATGGAGATCGGCGACGCTCTCTACGGCGTGACGATGCGCGGAGACGGCGTTTCGACGGTGATCAGCCAGCGCCTGCGTGAAGCGGAGTCCGCATGAGCTCGGGGAGCACCCGGATCGTGGTGGTCCTCGCGTGAGCGAGCGACCCACGCGCGCCGACTACCGGGTTTGGAGACAGGCGACGACCCGCTGGTCCGACGACGACGTGTATCAGCACTTGAACAATGCCCGGTACTTCGACCTCATCGACACCGCCGTCAACGCCTATCTGATGGACAGAGTGGGTCGAGATCTGCGCTCCCAGCCCGCGATCGGCGTGGTGGCCGAGGTGGGCTGTCGTTACTTCCGGGAGATCGGGTTCCCGGAGCCCATCGACATGGGTCTGGCCGTGGAGCGGATCGGCCGGTCTTCGGTCGTGTACCGGATCGGGCTGTTCCAGGGCGAGAGCGACGAGGCGGCCGCCGAGGGACGTTTCGTCCACGTCTACGTCAACAACTCCGACGGTCCCGGACTTCGCGGTGTCGTCGCGCTGCCGCCTGAGGTCCGGGCCGCGGCAGAAGCGCTTCGGGAGCCGGACACCGCCTGAAGGCCCGTCTCGGGGATGGAGGTCTCAGCATCGCCTTGAAACCCCTGGTCACGATGGACGTAACAACTGTGACCGAGGGGTGGCGACGTGACTGCTCTGGTGCTGACCTTCAGCTTCATCATGCTGCTGGCCCTGGGAGTCGTGCTCTATGCGGCCTTCCCCGACCGTGGCCGGGCGGTGTCGCGGGCGCCGTGGATCGGTGAGCTCGTGGCCAAGCCGGTGAGGTGGTTCCGTCGGCTGACCCACCACGACCGGGGAAGACTGCAGGGCTGATCCCGGTCTGGTTGGATTGCATCCGTGCCTGTCTACCTCTGGCTGACCGTCGTCGCTGCCGTCGTCGTTGTGGTGGCGCTTGCCGGCTTCCTGCTGCTGCGCGGTCGAGGTGGAGCGGTGCCGCCTCGGGCTCCCGAGTCCGAGCCGCTGGTCGGGGAGGACTCTGCGCCTCCTCGTGACACGCCCACGCGCACCATTGAGGACAGGGGCCTGCCCGAGGCTCAGCCGGCCCCCGGCGAGAGCCCCGAGCCGGTTGGTACCCGGATGGCTCGCCTGCGCCAGCGGCTGAGCGGTTCCCAGGGTGCGCTCGGCAGGACGCTCTTCGGACTGCTCTCCCAGGACCGCGTGGATGCCGACACCTGGGAGGAGATCCAAGACACGCTCCTGATCGCCGACATGGGGGTGGGGCCGACCCAGGACCTGGTCGAACGGCTGCGCTCCCGCCTCCTGGTGGAGGGGGGCGCATCGCCGGACGTGAAGGGCATGCTCCGGGAGACGCTGATCGAAGTGGTCGATGCCGGCCTGGACCGGACCCTGCGGCTCGACAAGGTGGGCTCGCATCCCGCGGTCGTGCTGATGGTCGGGGTCAACGGGACCGGCAAGACGACGACGACAGGCAAGCTGGCGCGCTTCCTCGTGGCCGAGGACAAGCACGTAGTCCTCGGCGCCGCCGATACCTTCCGTGCGGCCGCCGCCGACCAGCTACAGACGTGGGGGGAACGGGTCGGCGCGTCGGTCGTGCGCGGCAAGGAGGGCGGTGATCCCGCGAGCGTCGCCTTCGACGCGGTGCGTACCGCGGCCGAGTCCGGTGCCGACGTCGTGCTCATTGATACCGCGGGTCGGCTCCAGAACCGCACCAACCTCATGGATGAGCTCGGCAAGGTCAAGCGGGCCATCGAGAAGCACACCCACCTCAGCGAGGTGCTGCTCGTGCTCGACGCGACGACTGGTCAGAACGGTCTGGTGCAAGCACGAGTCTTCGCCGAAGTCGTCGCCGTGACCGGCATCGTGCTGACCAAGCTGGATGGGTCCGCCAAGGGCGGGATCGTGATCTCGGTCCAAGACGAGCTCGGAGTTCCGGTGAAGCTCGTGGGCCTCGGCGAAGGCCCCGATGACCTTGCGCCTTTCGACCCGGCGGAGTTCGTCGACGCCATGCTCGGCGACGTGAGCTGACCCTTCCGCGGAGCCCAGCGCGCCCGGCTGGGCGCGCGAGCGCAGTGTCTCTCGGCCCGCCTCCGTCGTCCTTTCCCGACTCCCGGTCGTCGGCAGAACGGTTTACCTCGGCGAAACAAACCTCCGGAATTGGTGACCTGTCCGCAACCTGTGCGTCTGTGCAGCGAAACACCTTCATCCGAAGGTTGGGCCACGGGCGCCGGTTCGACAACGAAGTCACCCCGTCGGCGTCTACCTGGTCGGGGGATGTCAGATAGATGGAGGTTCGATGGAAGGCTGGTACGCCTGGATGATCGTCGCCACAGCACTTGTGCTGATGATGACGGTCCCTGCACTGGCACTGTTCTACGGCGGCATGACCCGCTCCAAGTCAGTCCTCAACATGATGATGATGTCGTTCGTCGGGTTCGCGATCGTGGGCATCGTCTTCGTCCTGTGGGGCTGGTCGGAGGCATTCGGCAGCGTGAGCTGGCTCGGTGGCCTCTTCGCCAGTCCCTTCGAGCTCTTCGGGCTGCACGGCGTCGACCCGGCGTCGTGGGTTCCCGGAGTGATGTTCCAGATGACGTTCGCCGCGATCACCGCGGCGCTGATCAGTGGCGCGATCGCGGATCGGGTCAAGCTGTCGGCGTGGGCGGTGTTCGTTCCCCTGTGGGTGACCTTCGCCTACTTCCCGGTCGCGCACAACGTGTGGGGCGGCGGTTGGCTCAGCACGCTCAGCCCGATGGCATCGGCTCAGGACTACGCCGGTGGAACCGTGGTGCACATCAACGCCGGTATGGCCGGTCTCGTCCTGGCGCTGCTCATCGGCAAGCGAGCGGGCTTCATGAAGGAGCCGATGAAGCCGCACAACCTGACGCTGACCATGATCGGCGCCGGTCTGCTGTGGTTCGGCTGGTATGGGTTCAACGTGGGCTCGTACATCGCCTCCGACCCGTTCGACCCGGCCGGCTGGATGCACGAGACGGGCATCACTTTCACGAACACCACGATCGCGACGATGGCTGCCATGCTCGGCTGGCTGGTGATGGAACGGATCCTGCACGGGAAGGCGACCTCTCTCGGTGCCGCCTCGGGCATCGTGGCCGGCCTGGTCGCGATCACCCCGGCGTGTGGCTCGGTGGATGTGCTCGGTGCCATCGCCGTCGGTGCCGTGGCCGGCATCGGCTGCGCCTGGGCTGTCGGACTGAAGTTCAAGTTCGGCATGGACGACTCGCTCGACGTGGTCGGGGTGCACCTCGTCGGGGGCCTCATCGGCACACTGATGATCGGGCTGTTCTCCACGACCGCTTCGGCCGGTACTGTCGACGGACTCTTCTATGGTGGGGGCCTGGGCTCGCTCTGGGCGCAGTTCCTCGCCGCGCTGTTCACGATCGTGTGGACCGGTGTGGTCACGCTGATCATCGGCCTTGCGATCAAGGCCACGATTGGTTGGCGTATCGAGCGGGAGGATGAGGTCGAGGGCATCGACCTCAACGAGCACGGCGAGTCGGCCTACGAGATCGGCGGTGCGGGCGGCCTGTTGTCCGGGTCCTCCGTTTCGAGCACGGAAGGAGCCATGGCATGAAGTTGGTCACCGCAGTCATCAAGCCCCACAAGTGGGAAGAGGTCCGCGAGGCCCTCGAGGCCTACGGCGTGACAGGTATGACCGTCAGCGAGGTCAGCGGCTACGGGCGGCAGAAGGGCCACACCGAGGTGTACCGCGGCGCGGAGTACGACATCGCGCTGGTGCCCAAGATCCGGGTCGAGATCCTTGTCGACACGCCTGACGCCTCCGACGTGGTCGATGTCATCGTCAAGGCGGCCCAGACCGGTCGTATCGGTGACGGCAAGGTGTGGGTCAGCTCGGTCGACAGCGTCGTCCGGGTCCGCACCGGGGAGATCGGCGGCTCGGCCATCTGAACCGACCACCGAGTGGGGTGGGATCCTGAGGGGGTCCCACCCCACTCGGCGTCGTAGAAGGGAGCTCGGTGATGAAGCTCGTGACGGCGGTCATCCGGCCGCACCTGTGGGAGGAGATCCGCTCGGCCCTCGAGGCAGAGGGCGTGTCCGGCATGACCGTGACGGAAGTGAGCGGCTACGGGCGGCAGAAGGGCCACACCGAGGTGTACCGCGGCGCGGAGTACGACATCGCGCTGCTGCCCAAGGTGAGGGTGGAGATCGCCTTGGACGAGCACGAGGTCGACGCGGTCGTCACTCGGATCCTGGAGACCGCCCGCACCGGAAGCATCGGGGACGGCAAAGTCTGGGTCACCTCGATCGAGGACGTCGTGCGCATCAGGAGTGGAGAGACCGGCGCCGCGGCCGTCTAGTCGATGACAGCGGAAGAGCGAACAGCTCGTACCAGCCAGGCCGACGCGCTGTGCGTCTCGGCCCTTCACGCCGCTCTCGGGGGCGCCCCTGACGCGGGGCTCGCCTTGGTAGCGGTGGGGGGATACGGCCGCGGAGAGCTCGCGCCGTACTCCGACCTCGACATCGTCTTGGTCCACGACGACGCCCGCAACGTCGGGGAGCTCGGCACCACCTTGTGGTACCCGCTGTGGGACAGCGGATACCCGGTGGACCATTCGGTGCGTGCCCTGTCGGAGGTGATCGTCACCGCCGAGAGCGACGTCAGGGTGGCGATGGGGCTCCTCGACGCCCGCCACGTGGCCGGCGACCCGAGCATCACCCTCCGGCTGCGCGCCGACATCCTCGCTCACTGGCGTCGGGACGCCCGACGCAATCTGCCGGAGGTGCACGCGCTGGTCGAGAGCCGCGCCATGAGGTCGGGAGAGCTCGCCCACGTGGCGATCCCGGATCTCAAGGAGTCCTACGGGGGGCTTCGGGACGCGACCGTGTTGACCCATCTCGTGGCCAGCTGGCTCGTCGACGTGCCGCACGTCGACCTGCAGCGTTCCCGCGAGTCGCTGCTCGACCTCCGGGACCTGCTCCACTCGGTGAACGGACGTACCGGGGACCGGATCGCTCCCGATGCCTGGAGCGGTCTTGCCGACGTTCTGGGGCTGTCGGATGTCCAGGGGACCCAACGCCACGTGCGGGGCCTCGGACGTCGCATCGCGCACATCTCCCGGATCACCTGGAGTCGCGTCGACGCGGTGCTGTCGCGACCGCAAGGGGTCCACTTGCGGCGCCCGGAGCTGAACCGCATCGCTCCCGGGGTGGCCATTTCCCGCGGTGAGGTCGTCCTCGACCGGGCAGCGGACCCGGCCAAGGACCGGCTGCTGATCCTGCGGGCGGCGGCGGAGGCGGCTGAGCGTGGACTTGTTCTCTCCCCGGCGTCGGCGTCCAGGTTGGCGCGGGACGCGGCGGACCTGCCCGACCCGTGGCCGGCCGAGGGGAAGACGCTCCTGACTCGACTGCTCGGGTCGGGACCCGGACTGCGTGACGTGTGGGAGACCCTCGACGAGACCGGGGCGATCGACCACCTCCTGCCGGAGTGGTCCCGAGTCCGGCTGCTGGCGCACGCGTCCACGGTTCACCGGTTCACCGTCGACCGGCACATGATCGAGACCTGCATGGAGGCATCGGGCCTGATCCGACGCATTGACCGCGCCGACCTGCTGCTCGTGGCGGCGCTACTGCATGACATCGGCAAGGGCGGGACGGTCGACCACAGCGCGGCGGGCGCACCGGTCGCCGCCGAGGTGGCAGCGCGGATGGGCTTCTCCGCGGAAGACGTTGAGACGGTGCGCACCTTGGTGCGCTGGCACCTGCTGCTCTCAGAGGTGAGTACGAGTCGCGACATCGAGGATCCCGCGACGGTCGAGTACGTCGCCGAGAGAGTCGGGGAACGTGAGGTCCTGGACCTGCTCGAAGTGCTGACCGAGGCCGACGCCCGGGCGACCGGGCCGGCCGCCTGGACCACCTGGCGGGCCCACCTGGTGGTCTCCCTGGCCGCTGCGGTCCGTGCCCGGCTGACCGGACAGTCGTCGCGCGCACCGGCCTCGCTGGCGACGATCGACGTGCCCCGCGCTCTGCGCAAGGGCAAGGTCGCCTCGGTCGTGCTGAGCGAGGAGGCGCCATCAGGCGCCAAGATCACGGTGGTCGCCCACGACCGGATCGGTCTGATGGCGTGCGTGGCCGGTGCGCTCGGCACCGCCCGGGTGTCGATTCTGGCCGCTCGGGCCTGGGTCCAAGACGGGTTCGCGGTCTCCGAGTGGGAGGTCGACGTCGACGTGGACACGCGACTCCTGAGTACCCGGATCGATGCGCTCCTGGCCGGTGACCGCACCGCTCTCAACCGGCTGCGTCGAGCCGCCACGACCGGACGGGAGCCGACCGTCTCGGTCCTGACAGGAGCCGCGAGCGAGGCGACCGTGCTCGAGGTCCGGATGGACGACAGGCCCGGGGTGGTGCATCTGGTGTGCCAGGCGCTGGCCGAGCTCGGGCTGTCGTTGCGGTCGGCGCACGTGGCGACTCACGGGCCCCAGGCGCTCGATGTCTTCTACGTCGTCGGACCGGACGGGAAGCAGTTGCGAGACGACGAAGCCGAGGCCGCCTGCGTGGTCGTGCGTCGGGCGTTCTCGACCGCGACTACTCTGGTCCCCTGACCGCCCGCCCCGACCAGAGGATCTGCTGCTTTGTTCGCCACCCTGTCCGACCGGCTCGCCGCGACCTTCAAGAACCTCCGGGGCAAGGGTCGGCTGAGCGAGGCCGACATCGATGCGACCGCTCGCGAGATCCGGGTCGCCCTGCTCGAGGCCGATGTTGCCCTCCCGGTCGTCAAGGAGTTCGTTGCCGCGGTCAAGACCCGGGCTCTGGGCGAGGAGGTCAGCGCTGCGCTGAACCCGGCGCAGCAGGTCGTCAAGATCGTCCACGACGAGCTCGTCACGATCCTGGGCGGGGAGACGCGCAGGCTCACCTTCGCCAAGACTTCGCCGACGGTGATTCTTCTTGCGGGCCTTCAAGGGACCGGCAAGACCACCCTGGCGGCGAAGCTGGCTCTCTGGCTCAAGGGCCAGGGCCACTCGCCGATGCTGGTCGCCGCGGACCTGCAACGGCCCAACGCCGTCACTCAGCTCCAGGTCAACGGGGAGCGGGCCGGCGTCACCGTGTTCGCGCCCGAGCCGGGCAACGGGGCCGGAGACCCGGTCCAGGTGGCCCGCGCCAGCATCGACGAGGCCAGGCGGACCCTGCACGACTTCGTCATCATCGACACCGCCGGTCGGCTCGGCGTGGACGCCGAGATGATGCAGCAGGCCGCGGACATCCGCGACGCCGTGCAGCCCGACGAGACGCTCTTCGTGGTCGACGCGATGATCGGTCAGGATGCCGTCAACACGGCCCAGGCCTTCCTCGACGGAGTCGGGTTCGACGCCGTCGTCCTGACCAAGCTCGACGGTGACGCCCGCGGCGGCGCGGCGCTCTCGGTGGCCTCGGTCACCGGACGGCCCATCATGTTCGCTTCGTCCGGCGAGAAGCTCGAGGACTTCGACCTCTTCCATCCGGACCGGATGGCCTCGCGGATCCTCGACATGGGCGACGTGCTCACCCTCATCGAGCAGGCCGAGAAGGTCTTCGATGCCGAGCAGGCCGCGAAGACGGCGGCCAAGCTCTCTGGGCAGGGCGGCGACTTCACCCTGCAGGACTTCCTCGAGCAGTTGCAGCAGATCCGCAAGATGGGCTCGCTCACCAAGGTGCTGGGAATGCTCCCCGGCATGGGTCAGTACCGCGACCAGCTGGACAACTTGGACGACCGGGAGATGGACCGCATCCAGGCGATCATCAACTCGATGACGCCCGCCGAGCGTGAGAACCCCAAGATGATCGACGGGTCGCGGCGGCTCCGCATCTCCAAGGGCGCGGGTACCGAGGTCGCCGCGGTGAACTCACTGGTCGACCGGTTCTTCGAGGCCCGCAAGATGATGCTGTCGATGGCTCGTGGCGGAGGCATGCCCGGGATGCCCGGAATGCCTGGCATGCCGGGCGGCAAGCGGAGCAAGGCCCGCCAGGCGCCGAAGAAGGGGAAGGCCAAGGGGCGACGTATGTCCGGCAACCCGGCCAAGCGTGCTGGTGTCGCGGAGGAGAGCCTCAACCCGGCAGCCACCGTCAATCCGTTCGGAGACCCGAGCGCTGGGAGCCCCTCAGGTGCCCCCCGTGCGCCCGCCGAGCTCAACCTCCCACCCGAGGTGGCCAAGCTGCTCGAAGGCAAATGAGCGCCCTCCACGTCCACGGCCCGGTGCTCCCCGAGGGGGAGGCCGCCGACCTGTATGTCGTCGATGGCCGGGTGACCTACGAGCGTCAGGCGGGCGCAGAGACGGTCGCGCAGGGCTGGATCGTGCCCGGCCTGGTGGACGCCCACTGCCATCTCGGGCTGGACGACGACGGGGCGACCTCCGACGAGGAGACCGAGGCGCAGGCGCTGCTGGACCGGGACGCCGGTGCGCTTCTGATCCGCGACGCGGGATCCGCAGTGGACACCCGTTGGATCCATGATCGTCCGGACCTGCCCCGGCTGGTGCGAGCCGGACGACACATCGCTCGGTCCAAGCGCTACATCCGCAACTACGCCCATGAGGTCGAGCCGGAGGAGCTTGCCTCCTACGCCGCGCAGGAGGCCCGCAACGGCGACGGCTGGATCAAGCTCGTCGGGGACTGGATCTCCCGCGACGACGGCGACCTGAAGCCCAGCTTCCCCGCGGAGGCATTCGCCGCTGCGATCACCGCGGCGCACGCCGAGGGTGCCCGGGTCACCGCGCACTGCTTCGGAGCCGAGGTTCTGCCCGGCCTGCTGCATGCGGGGATCGACTGCATCGAGCACGGGACCGGGCTTTCGCTCGACCTGATCGACCTGATGGCCGAGCGTCGGGTGGCGCTTGTGCCGACGGTGATGCAGACCGAGAAGTTCCCCGAGTACGCCGCAGCGGGCTCCGCCAGGTTCCCGTCGTACGCCGCGACCATGACCGACCTGTACGCGCACCGGCGCGAGACCCTGATGAGCGCCTACGAGGCGGGAGTGCCCCTCTACGCCGGGTCTGACGGGGGTGGCGTCGCCCGCCACGGCAACATCGCCGGCGAGGTGATCGCCCTGGCCGAGATGGGCCTGTCGGCCGAGGATGCCTTGGCTGCCGCGTCCTGGCGGGCCCGCGAGTGGCTGGGCTTCGCGCCCGACCTCTCCGAAGGTGCTCCCGCCGATTTCGTCGTGCTCGACGCCAACCCGTTGCTGGACCTCTCCACGCTCCAGCGACCGAGTCGTGTGGTCTTGCGCGGGCGGGTCGTGGCCTGACCTGCCGGCGCCGCGGCCGCTCGATTGGAGCCAGGGCCCTGTCGTCTGGCAGAATGACCCGCTGAGTCCCGCCTGGACGGACCCTCTCATCCGTCCGCGCGGCGCCCACAGACGGCGAGGCCCCGGTCCCCACCTGGTTCCGACCCGTCACCCACCACCACAGTCAAGGAGACACCACACCCGTGGCCGTCAAGATTCGCCTGAAGCGGATGGGCAAGATCCGCCAGCCCTACTACCGCATCGTCATCGCCGACTCGCGCAAGAAGCGCGACGGTCGAGTGATCGAGGAGATCGGCAAGTACCACCCCAAGGACGAGCCCTCGCTGATCGAGGTCAAGTCCGAGCGTGCGCAGTACTGGCTTGGCGTCGGCGCTCAGCCGACCGAGGCGGTCGAGGCCATCCTCAAGATCACCGGCGACTGGCAGAAGTTCAAGGGCGAGCCGGGTGCCGAAGGCACTCTCAAGGTGAAGGACGCCAAGCGCGACAAGCTGGAGATCTTCAACGAGATCCTCAAGCAGTCCGACCGCGAGCCGAAGGCGGCCATGACCGCCAAGACCGAGAAGCCCGCCAAGGCCGCGGAGCCAGCTCCCGAGCCGGCCGCTGGGCAGGCGCCCGCCGAGGAGCCGAAGGCCGAGGAGCCGGCCGCTGAGCAGGCGCTCGCCGAGGAGCCGAAGGCCGAGGAGCCGAAGTCGCGGAGGAGTCGAAGACCGCTGAGTCGGCTCCTGAGTCGGCCCCTGAGCCGGTCACTGAGGCCTGACCCGATGCTCACCGACGCGCTCGAGCACCTCGTCCGCGGGATCGTCCGGAACCCCGACGACGTGTCGGTGCGGGACAAGCAGTTACGCCGCGGCAGCATGCTCGAGGTCCGGGTCCACCCCGACGACCTCGGCAAGGTCATCGGTCGTGGCGGACGCACCGCTTCGGCTCTGCGCACCGTGATCGGGGCGCTCAGCGGCGGCAACGGCACCCGCATCGACTTCGTCGACGTGGACCGCAGGCGCTGACCCCTCCGAGGTGAGCAGCACCGAGGTGACCATCGGCCGGATCGGCCGCGCCCACGGGCTCAAGGGCGAGGTCACCGTGGAGGTGCGCACCGACGAGCCGGAACGGCGTTTCGCCGCCGGTTCGGTGCTCGCGACGGTCGGCCATGGCACGCTGACGATCTCGTCATCCCGCTGGCACCAGGGGAAGCTCCTGGTCCGCTTCGAGGATGTGGCCGACCGCAACGCCGCGGAGGGGCTGCGGGGAGTCGAGTTGAGCGCGGTGGTCGACTCCGAGGAGCGTCCCGCCGATCCCGAGGAGTTCTACGATCGACAGTTGGTCGGCTTGCGGGCCGAGACCACCGACGGGCGAGGTATCGGCGAGGTTGTGTCCGTCGCGCACGGGGCGCAGGACCTGATCGTGATCAGGAGCGTCGAAGGCGCGGAGATCTTGGTCCCGTTCGTCGTCGATCTCGTACCGACCGTCGACCTGGATCGCGGGCTGCTTCGGGTGGTCGACCTGCCCGGGTTGCTGTCCCCGGAGGAGGGTGGCTGAGGTGCGCATCGACGTGGTCAGCATCTTCCCCGACTTCTTCGCCCCGTTGTCGCTGTCGCTGGCCGGTAGGGCCGTCAGCTCGGGTCTCCTCGAGATCGGTGTGCACGATCTGAGGGAGTTCACCCACGACCGGCATCGGACCGTCGACGACACGCCGTACGGCGGCGGCGCCGGCATGGTCATGAAGCCCGAGCCCTGGGGCGGCGCACTCGACTCGATCCTCCCGGCCGACGCCGCTTCGGCCGTCTTGGTGTTCCCCACGCCGAGTGGTCGTCGGTTCACTCAGGCCACCGCCGAGCGGCTCAGCCGTGAGGAGCACGTGGTCTTCGCCTGCGGGCGGTACGAGGGTATCGACCAGCGCGTGATCGACCACTACCGTGACCGGGCGCCCGACAAGGTTCGGGTGGAGGAGCTGTCCATCGGCGACTACGTCGTCAATGGAGGAGAGGTAGCGGCCCTCGCGATGATCGAGGCCGTGGTCCGGCTGGTCCCCGGGTTCGTGGGCAACCCCGACTCGCTCAGCGAGGAGTCGCACAGCGCTGACGGCATGCTGGAGTATCCGGTCTTCACCAAGCCACCGGTGTGGCGAGACCTCGAGGTGCCCGATGTCCTGCTGTCGGGCGACCACGGACGGATCGCCTCGTGGCGCCGCGAGCAGTCCTTGCGCCGGACTGTGGAACGGCGCCCCGATCTGCTCCCCCCTGCCGCACTTGCCGAGGACGTCCTGATGAGACCGGCCGTGGCCGCGGACGCTGGGGAGATCATGACCCTGCAGCGCGCGGCGTTCGGCCCGCTGCAGCGAGAGAACCCTGATGCGCGCGTGGATGAGCTGGTTGAGGACGTCGAGTCGATCCGCTCCTGGCTGGCCGACGGCGTGTGCCTGGTGGCGATCACCGGGACGAGACTCGCCGGGGTGGTCTGGGCGAAGGAACGCGGTGGCCGCTGGAGGATCGCCAGGCTCGCCGTCGCACCGGATCTGCAGCGCCGAGGGCTGGGCCGCCTCCTCGTCGGGCGGGCCGAGGAGCTTGCGCCCGAGGGCCTGGAGGGGTTCGAGGTGATGACGGGAAGGAACAGCCTCGCCGTCCAACGCTTCTACCGCTCGTGTGGGTATCGGCTCCGCGGGGCCGTGACCGACTCGGTGGTGAGTCTGCAGAAGCCGGCCCGCTGAGCCCGGAGCGCGGATTTCTCCCGCTTGCCCGGGCTGTGGCAGACTTACTCCTCGGTCCGCGCGTCGAACGACCAGCCGTCGCCTCGTGAGGGCGGAAGTCGACGGCTCTCCTGCCACAGGGGGAGCGCCGTACGACGCACCAGCGGCTCCCTGTCGTGCCACCTTTGTCCGTGGGCGGCCTGTGGCGCGTACGAGGAGACGTAATGTCCAACGTCATTGATGAGCTTGCGGGCTCTTCCAAGCGAGACGACCTCCCGGAGTTCCGGGCCGGCGACACCCTCAAGGTGCACGTCAACATCGTCGAAGGCAGCCGCGCCCGCGTGCAGGTCTTCCAGGGCGTGTGCATCAAGATCCAGGGCTCGGGCATCGGCCGGACCTTCACGGTCCGCAAGGTGTCCTTCGGCGTCGGCGTCGAGCGCACCTTTCCCCTGCACACACCGGTGATCGACATGATCGAGGTCGTCACCCGCGGTGATGTGCGCCGGGCGAAGCTGTACTACCTGCGCGACCTGCGCGGCAAGGCGGCCAAGATCAAGGAGAAGCGCGAGTCCATTCCGGGTCGCTGACCCGCGGCTCGTCCTTCTCCCGTGACCACACCCGAGTCCACTCCCGAGTCCACTTCTGGGGCGACTTCCGGGCCGGCTTCTGGGCCGCCTTCCGCGCCGAGACCAGTCCGAAGGCGTTTCGGCCTGGCCGCGGAGTTGCTGGTCCTTTTCGTCGTCGCTCTGGGGCTGTCGGTCCTGCTCAAGACGTTCTTCGTCCAGGCCTTCTATGTGCCGTCCGGATCGATGGAGAACACCCTGGAGATCGGTGACCGGATCCTGGTCAACAAGGTGTCGGGATGGGCGAGCACTCCCCAGCGCGGTGAGGTGGTCGTCTTCTCCGACCCCGGCGGGTGGCTCGGCCCGGAGGAGACCAAGCAACCTGGCGCGGTCGGAAGCTTCCTGGAGTTGTTCGGCCTCTATCCGACGACCGGTCACCTGGTGAAGCGGGTCATCGGCATCGGAGGCGACGAGGTGAAGTGCTGTGACGCCCAAGGCCGGATTCTGGTCAACGGGACCCCGCTGAGCGAGCAGGGCTACCTCAAACCCGGCACGGCTCCGTCGACGGTGAAGTTCGACATCAAGGTGCCCCAGGGCTTCATCTGGGTCATGGGCGACAACCGCGGGGACTCCGCCGACAGCCGGGCGCATCTCGGCGATCCAGGCGGCGGATTCGTCCCGGACAGCGATGTCACCGGGCCGGTCTTCGCCATCATCTGGCCCTGGGACCGACTTCAGCTTCTCCATCGGCCATCCACCTTCGACGGGATCCCCGCGGGGTCGCCGTGAGCGACCTGCCCCGCGGCGTGACGGTCCGTCGAGACGCCGGGCTGTACGGCTACGAGCGCTCCTTGGCGCGCGCCGGGCTCACCCCGGTGGCCGGGGTCGACGAGGCCGGCCGTGGGGCCTGTGCCGGGCCCCTGGTCGCGTCCGCGGTCGTCCTGCCTGAGGGCAAGTCCGGTGAGGTGCCGGGGCTGCGCGACTCCAAGCTGCTCACCCCGGCCGCTCGGGAGCGCTGCTACGCCGACATCGTCGAACGGGCCGTCGGCTGGTCGGTGGTGGCCGTCGAGCACGACGAGTGCGACCGGCTCGGCATGCACGTGGCGAACATCGAGGCACTTCGCCGGGCCTTGGCCCGGCTCGCCGTACGGCCCGGCTACGTGCTGACCGACGGATTCCCCGTCGACGGGCTCGGCGTTCCGGGGCTGGCGGTGTGGAAGGGGGACCGGGTGTCCGGCTCCATCGCGGCAGCCTCGGTCATCGCCAAGGTCACCCGGGACCGGATCATGGTCGCCGCCGACGAGGATTTCCCGGGCTACGGCTTCGCCGAGCACAAGGGCTACGTCACCGCCGTTCATACCGAGGCGCTGGACCGCCTCGGCCCGTGCCCGATCCATCGGCTCAGATTCGACAACGTCCGCCGTGTGTCCGGCGGATCCGCGTGAGCGGCCTGCCACAATGGCAGTCGTGAGCGCGAAGGAGCGGCGAAGATGAGTGCCGAGGATCTCGAGAAGTACGAGACCGAGATGGAGCTGCAGCTCTATCGGGAGTACCGGGACGTCGTCTCGATCTTCAAGTACGTCGTGGAGACCGACCGCCGCTTCTACCTCTGCAACCAGGTCGACGTGAAGGCACGCACCGAGTCCGGAGAGGTCTTCTTCGAGGTGTCGATGACCGACGCCTGGGTCTGGGACATGTACCGGCCGGCCCGGTTCGCCAAGAACGTCAAGGTGCTCACCTTCAAGGACGTCAACGTCGAAGAGCTCAGCCAGTCGGAGATCGAGCTCCCCAAGCCCTGACGGCCAGGTGGTCGGCGCGGATCCTCACGGCTCGTCGGCCGCTCCGCGTCCACAGGGACCTTGATCGCGGTGGTTTCCTGCAGCGCGCTTCGGGGTGTCCGACCGCAGTCGGTCTGAGGCCGGAGGGTTGACCCGAGGAGGTCACCCACCATGACTGAGACAAAGCACATCCCGACCAGCCCCACCGCCGCCCACCTGGTGCTCGGCCGCTTCGGCGAGACCTACGCCGCCCGCCGGCTCGTCGCCGACGGGCTCGTCCTTCTCGAGCGCAACTGGCGTGGGTCTCGTGGGGAGGTGGACCTGATCCTGCGCGAGGGGAGCACCCTGGTCCTCTGCGAGGTCAAGACCCGCACTGGACAGGCCCACGGCCACGCCATGGAGGCGGTCGACGCGGCCAAGCTGACTCGGCTCCAGGCGCTGGCGGAGGAGTGGATGGAGGCTCGCGGGGTCAGGCCGGTGGAGGTGCGCTTCGATGTGGTCGCGGTGGTCGTGGACCGCGGAGCGGTGACGGAGTTCGAGCACATCCAAGGTGTCGGCTGAGATGGGCATCGCCACCGCACGGACGATCTCGCTCCAAGGGGCGGTCGGCCACCTCGTCGACGTCCAGGTCGACGTCTCGCAGGGGATGGTGACCACGACCATGGTGGGTCGCCCCGACACCGCGATCACGGAGTCACGGGACCGATGCCGGGCCGCCTTGGTCAACAGCGGCTTCGACTGGCCGGTGACCCGGAGGCTGACCATCCTGCTGTCACCGGCAGACCTGCCCAAGCGGGGGCCGCACTTCGACCTGGCGATCGCGGTGGCGGTGCTCTCGGCCTCCGGCGGGCTCGACCCGGTCGCGTTGGACGGGTCGATCTTCATCGGGGAGCTGACCCTGGATGGTCGGGTGCGCGCCGTCCCAGGCGTGCTGCCGATGGTGCTGGCGGCATCGCGGCGGGGGCTGGGGCGGGCGTTCGTGCCCGAGACCCACCTCGCTGAGGCGGCGCTGGTGCCGGGTGTGGATGTGATCGGCGTTCGGTCCCTTGCCCAGGTGGTGGCGTTCCTTGCCGGCACGGAGGTGCCCGAGGCCCCCCCGGTCGAGCCGCTCGGCTCATCCGCGCTGTTGTCGTGGCGGGGATCGGAGCGCAGTGTCGACATGGCCGAGGTCCAGGGGATGGGCGACGCCCGACTGGCCCTGGAAGTTGCCGCGGCGGGCGGCCACCACATCCTTCTCAGCGGACCCAAGGGCTCGGGCAAGACCACCCTGGCCGAGCGGGTGCCGACGCTGCTTCCGGACCTGGACGTCGAGGAGGCCTTGGAGCTGAGCGCGGTGCTGTCGCTGGCCGGCACTCTCCCGGCCGACGCCTCCCTGGTCCGCCGCCCCCCGTTCCGAGCCCCGCACCACTCGGCCAGCAAGACCGCCGTCCTGGGCGGGGGGAGTGGCCGCGTCCACCCCGGCGAGCTCAGTCGTGCACTCCACGGCGTGCTCTTCCTGGACGAGTTCCCGCTCTTTCGGACCGACGTGATCGACGCCCTACGTCAGCCGCTGGAGAGCGGGGAGGTCACCATCGCCCGAGGGGACGAGTCCGCCACCTTTCCCGCGAGATCCCTCGTGGTGCTCGCGGCCAACCCTTGTCCGTGCGGCAACTACCACCCGCTGCGCCGCGACAACGCGTGCGTCTGCTCCGAGGTGGCCCGACGCGGATACCGGGCGCGGATCAGCGGCCCGATCGCTGACCGGATCGACATCACTCGACACATCGAGCCGTTGCGTCCCCATGACCTGGCGGACCCGCTGGATCGGCCGCAGTCCTCCAGCGAGATCCGGGAGCGGGTCCTCGCGGCACGCGCCCGGCAGGCAGCGCGCTACGCAGGGTCCGGATGGCGCTTGAACGGCGATGTTCCCGGCCCGGTGCTGACCGACCACTTCCCCTTGGAGAGTCGCGCAGCGGCCCTACTCGACACGGCCCTCTACTCCGGACGGATCACCCGACGCGGAGCGGTGCGGATCCATCGTCTGGCGTGGTCGCTGGCCGATCTGGTCGAGCGTGAGATCCCGTCGGTCGTGGACGTGGAGACGGCGCTGCGCCTGCGGCTCGGCGAGCCACTCCCGGAGTCGGTGCTGCGGCGGCGGGACGTCGCATGAGCGACAGGCTGGCCCGGGCCGCGCTGACCCGACTGGTCGAGCCGGGGGACCTGCGAATGGCCCGGCTGGTGGCCGATATCGGAGCGGAGGAGGTCTACTCCGCCCTGCGTGCCGAGCGCGATCTGCGGGGGCTGGAGACCGAGGTGGCCGCCCGCCTGGCCGGGATCGACCCGAGGGCCGAGCTGGCCCAGGCTCGGGCGCGGGGGATTCGTTTCGTGGTGCCCGGTGACGCCGAGTGGCCTGAGCAGATGGGGTCGCTCCTGGCCGCCGAGCCGGTGGACCGGATCGGCGGACCGCCCCTCGGACTGTGGGTGCGTGGGCCGCTGCCCCTGGATGAGTGCGCGGTCGATGCGGTAGCCGTGGTCGGTTCGCGCTCCGCGACCACGTATGGCACCGGAGTCGCCGGCGAGATCGCTGCGGGGGTCGCGGAGCAGGGCCATGCGGTGGTCTCCGGCGCCGCCTTCGGCATCGACCAAGCCGCCCATCGCGGTGCGCTGGCGATGCGCGGTGTCACGCTGGCGGTCCTGGCGTGCGGTGTCGACCGCGCCTACCCCGCCGCGCACGCCGGGCTGCTCGACCTCATCTCCGAGACCGGTCTGATCGTCTCCGAGCTGCCGCCCGGGACCTCGCCCACGCGGTTGCGTTTCCTGGCTCGCAACCGGCTCATCGCAGCTCTTGCCCGAGGCACCGTTGTCGTGGAGGCGGCCGCTCGCAGCGGTGCTCTCAACACCGCCAACTGGACCTCCCGACTCCACCGTCTGCTGATGGCCGTGCCAGGTCCGGTGACCAGTGCCACCTCAGTCGGCTCACACCATCTGGTCCGGGCCCGCGACGCCCAGCTGGTCACCTGCGCTGACGATGTCGTGGAGCTGGTCTCGCCGGTCGGTTCACACGTCGGTCGAGACCCTCAAGGGGAGCGGCGCCCAACCGACGACCTGGGGCCGGACGATCGACGGGTCGTGGAGGCTCTGCCCGCCGTTCGACCGGCCTCCTTGGCGGCTGTCGCCCGCACGGCGGGGCTTCCGGTGGAGCGCGTCACCCAGGCTCTGGAGCGCCTGCGCGGCCGCGGGCTGGCCGAGCGTGGGCGACACGGCTGGCGCGTGGTCCACGGTTCGGGGGATGCTTCCGCCTAGCGTTGGTGTGTGGAGCCGTCCGATCACTGTGCTCTTCCGGAGCCCTTCGCCGAGGTGCTCGCTCGCTATGAGCGGCACCTCCGCGCCGAGCGCGGCACCTCGGAGCACACGGTGCGGGCCTACCTGGGTGACATCTCAGGAATGCTCGGGCACGCCGCGATGCTCGGTCACACCGAGATGGACAGCATCGACCTGCGCGCCCTACGCAGCTGGCTGGCCAAACAGCAGACGCTGGGGAAGGCTCGGACCACGCTGGCGCGGCGGGCCACGGCAGTCCGTGTCTTCATGGCCTGGGCGCATCGCTCGGGGATCATCGAGGCCGATCCGGCGGTGCGCTTGGCATCCCCGAAGGCGCACCGGCCGCTGCCTCCGGCGTTGCGGGGCGACGAGATCCGGCTGATGCTGGACGCCGCCCAGGAGTCGGCCAAGGACGAAGGGCCGATCGGGCTCCGCGACCTGGCGATCGTCGAGCTGCTCTACGCCACCGGCATCCGGGTAGGCGAGCTCTGTTCCCTCGACCGCGACGACGTCGACTCCGAGCGCCGCCTTGTCCGGGTCTTCGGCAAGGGGAGCAAGGAGCGCTCGGTGCCTTTCGGTCGCCCAGCCGAGCGCGCACTCGACCGATGGGTCACCCAGGGCCGGCCCTCGTTGGCTGTGCCGGGTGCCGGAGCGGCACTTTTCGTCGGATCGCGAGGCGGTCGGATCGACCAGCGGGCTGTGCGGTCGGTGGTGCACCGGCTCATCGGAGAGGTCCCCGGTGCCCCCGACATCGGGCCACACGGCCTCCGGCACACAGCTGCCACCCACCTGCTGGAGGGCGGAGCTGACCTCCGCGCGGTCCAGGAGCTCCTGGGGCACGCCACCCCGGCAACCACCCAGATCTATACCCACGTCACGGCGGACCGGCTGCGGTCGGCGTTCCAGCAGGCGCACCCGAGGGCGTGAGCGGCCCGGCACCCAGGGGGAACCCGCCGGCCAACCCGGCCGAGATCGCCGCCGAGATCACCTCTGCGAGCTCCTGAATCCCTGCTCCGGATCCCGACGCCCCGGTGGTCGGGTGGCCCCAGTCGTGGTCACAGTGGTGGAATCGGTGGTGGTCCCGGGCGCTGGTTCGGGCGGGGCGTCCAGTGGGAGGAGCCGCACCCGCTGCTTCTGCTCGACCATCATCAACGGGTCGAGGTATTCCGTCCCGCGTAGGAGCCCCCAGTGGAGGCAGGCCACCGGGAGGCAGTGGCTCCCGAGCAGTTCCAGCCGGCCGATCGGCTGCCCCTGCAACACGACCTGGCCACGCACCACGGACGCGGCCACCGGCTGGTAGGTCGTGCGCTCCTCTCCGTGGGAGATCACGACAATGCCGATCCCGGCGATCCGGCCGGCGAATGTCACCGTCCCCGGCGCTCCGGCCAGCACCTCTTGGCCGATCTCGCCACGCAGGTCGACCCCGCGATGACCGGCGCCCCACAGCTGGCTGGGCGGCTGGAAGGAATGGATTATCTCTGGGGGTGGGTTGAGCGGCCATACACCGGTCAGGGAACCGAGAATCGTGAGCACGGCAGCGAGGAGGTTCATGACCGCAGCGTGTCCATGGGGGCCCCCATGGATCGCGACTCGTGGGGCGGTCGGGGACGAGAGC
Organism: uncultured Actinomycetota bacterium; assembly: GCA_963824105.1. GTDB lineage: Bacteria > Actinomycetota > Actinomycetes > Propionibacteriales > Nocardioidaceae > CAWDVB01. Next base: position 112,228 of record CAWGNN010000006.1, on the reverse strand, counting down.
GTGACAAGGAGCGCCGTGGCGGAAATCTGGTGCCTCGCGCGCCCCGATCCGTGATTGGTCAGCCAGGTGCGTCGCCGGTAGACTCCCTCCAGCAGCCTCTGGGCTGACTTCGCACGCTCGGTTCCCGCGCCACCGCCCTCAGGGTCGGTCAGCGGGCGGTCTACCCCGGTCCTTCGGGTGGGTCGGCCGACGAGCGTCAGGGCAGGCGGCACCCGCCTCCTGCATCAACCGAACAGGCCGGACGTGCCCTCAGGGTGTGCCCCGGCCGCAACATGAAGGATCGAAGGCAATGGCCGTCGTCACCATGCGCCAGCTCCTCGAGAGCGGCGTCCACTTCGGGCACCAGACCCGTCGGTGGAATCCCAAGATGAAGCGCTTCATCATGACCGAGCGCAACGGGATCTACATCATCGATCTTCAGCAGTCGTTGGCCTACATCGACCGCGCATATGCCTACATCAAGGACACCGTCGCCAAGGGCGGCACCGTGATGTTCGTCGGCACCAAGAAGCAGGCCCAGGAGGCCATCGCCGAGCAGGCGACGCGGGTCGGCATGCCGTACGTCAACCAGCGTTGGCTCGGTGGCATGCTCACCAACTTCAACACCGTCCACCAGCGGATCAACCGTCTGAAGGAGCTCGACGAGATCGACTTCAATGACGTCGCCGGCTCGGGTCGCACCAAGAAGGAGCTGCTGCAGCTCAAGCGCGAGCGGGACAAGCTCGACAAGACCCTGGGTGGTATCCGTGAGATGACCCGGACCCCGTCGGCGGTGTGGATCGTCGACACCAAGAAGGAGCACCTCGCCGTCGAGGAGGCTCGCAAGCTCAAGATTCCGGTGATCGGGATTCTCGACACCAACTGCGATCCCGACGAGGTCGACTTCCCCATCCCCGGCAACGACGACGCGATTCGCGCGGTCGGCCTGCTGACTCGGGTCGTCGCCGACGCAGTCGCCGATGGCCTGATGGCTCGCTCGGGCGCGGCCAGCAGTGAGAGCTCGATCGGCGCCGAGGAGCCGCTGCCCGAGTGGGAGCGCGAGCTTCTCGGGGGCGCCGAGGGCGCCGAGAAGCCGGCTCCGGCTGCTGAGGCTGCGGCTGACGCCCCGGCTGCTGAGGCTGCGGCTGACGCCCCGGCTGCTGAGGCTGCGGCTGACGCCCCGGCTGCTGAGGCTGCGGCTGACGCTCCGGCTGCTGAGGCTGCGGCTGACGCCCCGGCTGCTGAGGCTGCGGCTGACGCCCCGGCTGCTGAGGCTGCTGAGGTTCCGGCCGCTGAGGCCGAGAAGGCCTGAACCCCCATTCGATCCACAAGACAAGGAAGCTGATGAGCATCTCCGCTGCGGACGTCAAGCGGCTCCGCGATCTGACCGGCGCCGGAATGATGGACTGCAAGAAGGCGCTGACCGAGACCGACGGCGACTTCGACACGGCCGTCGAGCTGCTTCGGGTCAAGGGAGCGGCCAAGGCCGCGGCCCGGGGCGCGGAGCGGACCGCCAGCGCCGGGCTGGTCGCCACCTCCGGTGGCGCGCTGGTCGAGTTGAACTGCGAGACCGACTTCGTCGCCAAGAATGACGACTTCATTGCGGCCGCACAGCAGATCGCGGACGTCGCCGCTGCCGAGGGTGCGGCCGACGCCGATGCGCTCAAGGCCGCGAAGTTCGGCGAGAGCACCGTTGGTGAGGTCGTCGGTGAGCTCGCGGTGAAGATCGGCGAGAAGATCGAGCTGGGGGGCGTGGCGTTCTTCCCCGGTCAGACAGCCACCTACATGCACCGGCGCGCCTCAGACCTCCCACCGGCAGTGGGGGTCCTGGTGGAGTTCACCGGCGACAACGTGGACGCGGCCCGCGCGGCAGCGATGCAGATCGCGGCGATGAAGCCGGTCTACCTGTCGCGCGATGACGTCCCCGAAGACGTCGTCGCCAAGGAGCGAGAGATCGCCGAGCGCACCGCACGCGAGGAGGGCAAGCCCGAGCAGGCGCTGCCCAAGATCATTGAGGGGCGGCTCAACGGGTACTTCAAGCAGTTCGCACTGCTCGATCAGGACTCGGTGACCGAGAGCAAGAAGTCGGTCAAGGCGGTTCTCGACGACGCCGGTGTCACCGTCACCCGTTTCGCCCGCTTCGAGGTCGGAGCCTGATCGTCTAGGGTTTCGACAACAGGCAGAGAGGAGGCCGGTTCCGTGAAGTGCTCGTGGGGCATCGCGGGCCGGTCTTTCTCATTCTCGGCCCTTCCGGGCGAGAGCGGCACTGGACCTGGTGGAAACGGCGGAGGGACCCAGCGATGACCGGCTACCACAGGGTGCTACTGAAGCTCTCCGGCGAGGTCTTCGGCGGGGGAGAGGTCGGCGTCGACCCGGACGTGGTGAACAAGATCGCCGGCGAGATCGCCGAGGTGGTGCGCAAGGGCGTGCAGGTGGCGATCGTGGTCGGCGGCGGCAACTTCTTCCGCGGTGCAGAGTTGCACCAGCAGGGCATGGAGCGCGCGCGCGCCGACTACATGGGCATGTTGGGCACGGTGATGAACTGCCTGGCCCTGCAGGACTTCCTCGAGAAGCAAGGCGTGGAGACCCGGGTCCAGACCGCGATCACCATGGGTCAGGTCGCCGAGCCCTACATCCCCAGGCGTGCGGTCAGGCACCTCGACAAGGGGCGCGTCGTCATCTTCGGCGCCGGCGCAGGCATGCCCTACTTCTCCACCGACACCGTGGCCGCCCAGCGGGCGCTGGAGATCGGCGCCGAGGTCATCTTGATGGGCAAGCAAGGCGTGGACGGGGTCTACGACTCCGACCCCAACAAGAACCCCAGTGCGGTGAAGTTCGACGCGCTGACCTATGACGAGTTCCTGACGCGGGGGTTGAAGGTCGCCGACGCCACGTCGGTGAGCCTCTGTCGTGACAACGACCTCGACATGGTGGTCTTCAACCTGTCCGAGCACGGCAACATCGGACGAGTCGTCGCGGGTGAGAAGATCGGAACGACGGTCTCCCGGGACATATGACGCTCCGACGGACAGTCCCAGCAACTTCGATCGACAGAGACGACAGGCAAGGGGAACAGCGGTGATCAAGGACACCCTCAACGAGGCGGACGAGAAGATGGCGCACTCGGTCGAGGTGACCCGGGAGGACTTCGCCGCGATCCGGACCGGCCGCGCGCACCCGTCGATGTTCCACAAGATCACCGTGGACTACTACGGCAACCCGACGCCGCTGCAGCAGTTGGCGTCGTTCACGGTCCCCGAGGCCCGGATGATCCTCATCAGCCCCTACGACCAGAGTTCGCTGGCATCGATCGAGAAGGCGATCCGCGACTCCGACCTGGGAGTGAACCCTGCCGATGACGGCAAGACCATCCGGGTCGTGCTCCCCGAGCTGACCGAGGAGCGCCGCAAGGAGTACATCAAGCTGGCCAAGACCAAGGCCGAGGAGGGCCGGGTCGCGGTCCGCAACGTCCGTCGTCACGCCAAGCAGTCGATGGAGCGGATGGAGAAGGACGGCAATGTCAGCGAGGACGACATCGCCGGCGGCGAGAAGCGGCTCGAAGATCTGACCAAGAAGCACGTCGATGCCATCGACGAGATGCTGAAGCACAAGGAAGCCGAGCTGCTCGAGGTCTGAGCACAGCCCCGATGAGCGAGGACGAGCAGACAGCCACGGAGCGGGCAGGGAGGAACCTGCCCGCTGCGATCGTCTCGGGCGTCATCCTTCTCGTCCTCATCGGCCTGACGCTCTTCTTCGTCAGGTTCCTCTTCGTCCTCTTCCTCGTCGCGGTGCTGCTCCTCGCGGTCTGGGAGCTGAAGGAAGCCGTGAAGCAGCGCGGGATCCAGATGCCGTACGAGCCGGTGATGTTCGGCACCGTCGCGATGCCCCTGTCTGCGTGGTTCGGCGGCACGACCGGTCTCCTCACCGCACTGGCGATCACCGCCGTGGTCGCCATGCTCTGGCGACTTCAGTACGGCGTGGACGGCTACGTCCGCGATGCGTCTGTCGGGGTCTTCATCACCACCTATGTCCCTTTCCTCGCCGGCTTCGTGGCGCTCATGCTGGTGCCCCACGACGGGGTCTGGCGGGTGCTGACCTTCATCATCGTGACGATCTCCTCCGATATCGGCGGGTATGCCGTGGGTGCAACCCTCGGCAGGCACCCGCTGGCTCCGTCGATCTCGCCGAAGAAGTCGTGGGAGGGGTTCGCCGGATCGGCTGCGGCGTGCGTCCTCGCCGGCGTCCTGACCGTCGTCTACCTGCTCCATGGCGAGTGGTGGGTCGGTGTTGTCGTGGGCCTGGTCGCTGTCGTGGCGGCGACTCTCGGCGACTTGCTCGAGTCGGTGATCAAACGCGACCTTGGCATCAAGGACATGTCCCACCTGATCCCCGGGCACGGCGGGATGATGGACCGGCTCGACTCGCTGTTGGTCACCGCCGCCCCCATCTGGGTGCTGCTCTACTTCCTGGTCAAGTAGCTGAGTTTCGGTTCACCAGCCGGTCGATGCGACACTGAGGTCGCCATGGACCCTGCACCCGTCACCCACCTTCCCCTCGTCTTCGACGAACCCGTCGGCCGCGGCAAACCGCCGCGTCACCTCGCCGACCTCTCGATGGAGGAGCGCAGGCAGGTGCTCTCCGAGGCCGGGTTGCCGGCGTTCCGGGCGACCCAGTTGTCCCACCACTACTTCGCGCGTCTCGCCGACGATCCCGAGGAGATGACCGACCTTCCCGCCGCCCATCGCGCAGAGCTGGCCGCGGCGCTCCTGCCGCCGTTGATGGAGCCGATTCGCACGCTGGAGGCGGACAAGGGCACCACTCGCAAGACCCTGTGGCGGCTCTTCGACGGGGCACTGGTCGAATCGGTACTGATGCGCTACCCGGACCGGGTCACCATGTGCATCTCGTCCCAGGCTGGGTGCGGCATGGCCTGCCCGTTCTGCGCGACCGGGCAGGGCGGGCTGCAGCGCAACCTGTCGACGGCCGAGATCGTGGAACAGGTGGTCGCCGGTGCTCGCTCGCTCGCGCGTGGGGAGGTCCCCGGCGGCAAGGGCCGCGTCTCCAACGTCGTCTTCATGGGCATGGGCGAGCCGATGGCCAACTACAAGGCCGTGATCGGTGCGGTCCGTCGGCTCACCGAGCCTGCGCCGGACGGTCTGGGTATCTCGGCCCGGGGCATCACCGTCTCCACGGTCGGCCTGGTGCCGCGGATCCAACAGCTGGCCGAGGAGGGCATCCCGGTCACCCTGGCGCTCTCCTTGCACGCCCCCGACGACGAGCTGCGCGACGAGCTGGTGCCCGTCAACACCCGGTGGAAGGTGGACGAGGCCGTCGAGGCGGCCTGGGAGTACGCCCGGAAGACCAAGCGCCGGGTGTCGATCGAGTACGCCTTGATCAAGGACGTCAACGACCAGGCGTTCCGTGCTGACCTGCTGGCCGACGTGCTCTTGTCGTACGGCGACTGGGCCTGGGTCCACGTCAACCTGATCCCGCTCAACCCCACCCCCGGATCGAAGTGGACCGCCTCCCGCATCGATGACGAGCGCGAGTTCGTCCGCCGGTTGCAGGCCCGCGGCATTCCGACAACGGTCCGCGACACCCGGGGCCGCGAGATCGACGGAGCCTGCGGCCAGCTCGCCGCGCAGGAATGACGTCGCCGGCCCTGCCCTCTGCCGCGATCACCGGCGGTGCAGGAGCCCCTTGACGTAGGCGGCCTGGCCCAAATGCTGCAGACAGTCGCCCTGGACGCTGACCAGCCGCACCCCCGCCGTGACCGGCGGGTCCCAGCGAGTGTCGACGACACGGTCCAGTTCCTCAGCCGTGACCGTCTGCAGGTACGCCATCACCTGCTGGTGTACCTCGGTGAAGTAGGCGGTCAGCAGCTCGACGTCATCCACGCGGATCGATGCGACCTGCTCGGGTGTGTGGCGGAAGCCGGTGTCGTACTCACCGACGGGCAGACCGAACCGGTCGCGCCACTGCTCCCACACCTGGGGCTCGCCGGTGAGCCCGGAGAGGTGGTCGTCCTCTACCCGGGTCAGATGCCACAGCAGCCAGGAGATCGTGTTCGATCCGTGCTCCGGCGCCGTGTTCGCCGTCGGGGGGTCGAGCCCGTCACAGACACGGTCGAAGTGGTCCACGATCCGGCCGTAGCAGTCCAGCAGCAGCTCACGTGAGTCCATGAGGACAAGGTCACGCGATTCCGGGGCGCCCGTCAACGCCCCCAGGTCGACCGCGGCGCGGCGCTCAGAGGGCCAGCGCCACCAGCTCCCCGAACAGGTCGTCTGGCTCGACGTCGAGTCCGCGTCGGGCGAACCAGCCGCACACGTTGCGGCAGTCCCGGTGGAGGAACTCCATCCCCAGCGGGTTGGCGACGGCATCGACGACCTGCGGGAGGTCGATGATCACGACGCGGCCGTCCAGGGCCAGGATGTTGTACGCCGACAGGTCGCCGTGCGCGAGCCCCGCCGAGGCAAGCGTCACCATCGCCGCTCGCACCTGCTCGAAGTACGCGAGCAGGGTGTCCGGGTCCGGCCGGGTCTCGGCCAGTCTCGGCGCCGCCCCCTGCTCGTCGCCGATGAACTCCATCAGAATCTCGGTACCTTCGATCTGAACGGGGTAAGGGACAGGCACGCCGGCCGACCAGAGCCGCTTCAGCGACTCCCACTCGGCCATCGCCCACTGGCCGGCCTCGACCTCCCGTCCGAACGAGGTCTTCTTGGCGACGGCGCGGGCGTCGCGAGTGTTGCGCATCCGCCGAGTGGCCGTGTAGTCGGCGCTGCGGTGGAAGAGCCGATGGTCCGGGACGCGGTAGCGCTTGGCGGCCAGCAGGGAGTGCTTCCCATCGGGGACGGACCGGTCCAGCAGGAAGACGTCGGCCTCCTTGCCGGTCTTCAGGATGCCGAGCTCCGTGTCGATGGCTCCGCGCTCGGTCACGACCCAGTCAGGGACGGGCTCGGGACCACGGCTGAGGCGCTCGACATCGGCATAGGTGCTCCACCGCTGGTCCTCGGCGAGGTCCTCGGTGGGGGTGAAGCTGAAGAAGAAGTCAGACACGACGGATGCTCCGTTCGACGAGAGGGATGTGGGCAGTGCGGACTGGCGCAGTCATGGCGGCCTCCTCTCGTCGGACGGACCGTTCCAGCGTCGAGGAGGAAGGCTGGGGATGCAACTGGTTTTGTCACTGGCCCCGCGGGGACGGTCGGGGCGCCCGGTCCGGTGGCACCATGTCGGCATGAGCGAGCGCATGGGCAACTACCGCGAGACCTACCGGCGCAGCATCGCGGACCCGGCCGGGTTCTGGGGCGAGCAGACCGGGCTGATCGACTGGTTCACCGCACCGCAGACGGTGCTCGACGCGGGCTCCGCGCCGTTCTTCCGATGGTTCACCGACGGCGTGATGAATACCTGCTACAACGCGCTGGACCGTCACGTCATCGCGGGACACGGGGATCGCGTGGCCCTGCACTACGACAGCCCGGTGACCGACACACGGCGGAGCGTCACCTATGCCGAGTTGCTCGAGGAGGTGGCGGCGTTCGCTGGTGCCCTCCAGAGCTTCGGGGTGGATACGGGCGACCGAGTCGTCATCTACATGCCGATGGTGCCCGAGACCGTGGTGGCGATGCTGGCCTGCGCTCGCATCGGTGCGGTGCACTCGGTCGTCTTCGGAGGGTTTGCCCCGCACGAGCTGGCCGTCCGCATCGACGACGCCAAGCCGAAGGTCGTGGTGAGCGCGTCGTGCGGGATCGAGCCGGCTCGCGTCGTGGAGTACAAGCCGATGCTCGACGCGGCGATCGACTTGGCCGAGCACAAGCCGTCGGCGTGCGTCGTGCTCCAGCGTCCCCAGGCGACCGGTGCGATGGTCGAGGGACGGGACGTGGACTGGGGTCTGGCGATGAAGGTCGGGCGTGAGGGCCCGGCCGCGTGCGTCCCTGTCCAGGCGACCGACCCGCTCTACGTGCTCTACACGTCCGGGACCACCGGCAAGCCCAAAGGGATCGTCCGCGACAACGGCGGACATGCCGTGGCCCTGGCGTGGTCGCTGGCGAACATCTTCGACATTCGGCCCGGTCAGGTGTGGTGGGCCGCCTCCGACGTGGGCTGGGTCGTGGGGCACTCCTACATCGTCTACGCGCCGTTGATCGTGGGGGCGACCAGCGTGCTCTACGAGGGCAAGCCCGTCGGCACCCCTGACGCCGGCGCGTTCTGGCGGGTCATCGCGGACTACGGCGTCGAGGGGCTCTTCACGGCGCCGACCGCGATCCGGGCGATCAAGAAGGAGGATCCGAACGGGGCCCTCTTGACCGGGTACGACGTTTCCACCCTCCGCCACCTCTACCTGGCCGGAGAGCGACTCGACCCGGACACCTATGAGTGGGCCACGGACCTGCTCGGGATCCCGGTCGTGGACAACTGGTGGCAGACCGAGACCGGCTGGCCGATCGCGGCGAACCTCCGCGGGTTGGAGCCCCTCCCGATCAAGGCCGGGTCGCCGTCGGTGCCGGTCCCCGGGTACGACGTGCAGGTGCTCGACCAGCGTGGGAACCCGGTCTCGCCGGGGGAGGAGGGCGCCATCTGCATCAAGCTGCCGCTGCCTCCGGGCACGCTGCCGACGTTGTGGGGCGATGGTGACCGCTATGTCGCGTCCTACCTCTCGGCCTATCCCGGCTACTACCTGTCCGGTGACGGCGGCTTCCGTGACGAGGACGGCTATCTCTACGTGATGGGGCGGACCGACGACGTCATCAACGTGGCGGGGCACCGGCTGTCCACCGGGTCCATGGAGGCGGTGATCGCCGACCACCCCGCGGTTGCCGAGTGCGCGGTCATCGGGGTGGCCGACCAGCTCAAGGGCCAGGTTCCGCGAGGGTTCGTGGTGCTGAAGGCGGGCGTCGACACCGACCCGTCACTGGTCGAGAAGGAGCTGGTCGAGAAGGTGCGGTCCGAGATCGGTGCCGTGGCCGCCTTCAAGGACGTCAGCGTCGTGAGTGCCCTGCCCAAGACTCGATCCGGGAAGATCCTTCGCAAGACGATGCGGGAGATCGCCGACGGGCGGAACCCGGTCACTCCCTCGACCATCGAGGACGCCGGTGTGCTCGACTCGCTGAGATCTGCCTTGCTGGGATTTGCCGCGGACTGATCCCCGGTCAGTGCCCGCCGAGCAGCGGGCCCATCCATCGAGCTATCCGGCTCTGCTTGCCACTCCAGCGTTCCTCGACGTCGGACATCGTCATGGCGCGCAGCCCGACGTTGGTACCCAGCCAGCGCAGTGGCTCGGGCTCCCACCGAGGGGATCGGTGGTTGACCCACGGGAGCCGGGTCAGCTCGGTGTCGTGGCCGAGGATCAGGTCGCGCAGCGTGCGGCCCGCGAGGTTGGTGGTGCTCACTCCGTCGCCGACATAGCCCCCGGCCCAGGCGAGGCCGTTCTCCCGGTCGAGCCCGACTGAGGCGCACCAGTCGCGGGGGACACCCAGCGGTCCGCCCCACGCGTGGGAGAAGCCGACACCGCGCAGCTGCGGGAGCAGGTCGACCAGCGTCTGGCGCAGGCGGCCGAAGGTCGCCTCATCGGCGTCGTACCCCGGCTGGATCCGTGACGCGAAGTGGTAGGGCGCGCCGCGCCCCCCGAAGACGAGACGCCCGTCGGCGGTGCGCTGCCCGTAGACGATGAGGTTCCGGTGGTCGCTGAACGTCTCCCGCTCGGCCAGCCCGATGTCGTCCCAGAGGTCGTCGCTGAGCGGCTCGGTGGCCACGACCAGGGAGTAGACCGGCGCCACGGTGCGACGCTCGCCCCGCAGCGAGGGCGTGTAGCCCTCGGTGGCGCGGACGACCACGTCGGCGCGGACCACCCCCGCCTCCGTGGTGACTGCCCGGGGGGTGATCGCGATGACTCGGGTGCCCTCGTAGATCGTGACGCCCTGGGACTCGACCAGGTCGGCCAGACCGCGGACGAGGCGGGCCGGGTGGATCGCGGCGCAGTCCGGGGAGTACGACGCACCGATGACGTCGCGTCCGTTCAGCCTCCGGCGCGCCGCTTCGGTGTCGAGCAGCTCGTTGTCGCCGCCCCAGAGTCGGTCGTGCTCCACCTCTTGCTTCGCCCGCTCCAGCTGTGGCCGGTCGCGCGCCACCACGACGGTGCCGCCCTTGGCGAAGTCGGCCTCGATGCCCGCAGATGCGGCGACGGCGCCAACTTCGTCGACGCTCTCGCGCATCGCCTTGAGCTGGGCGCGGGCGGCTTCGGGGGAGCTGCCCGGAAGGGCGGCGAGCTTTTCCGCGGACGAGGGGAACAGTGCCGAGCACCAGCCGCCGTTGCGCCCCGAGGCTCCGAAGCCGGCGGTCTCGGCCTCAAGGACGGCGATCCTCAGCGAGGGGTCGGCCGCGGCCAGATAGTGAGCGGTCCACAGCCCGGTGAACCCGCCGCCCACGATGGCGACGTCCACCTGCGTCGTACCGGGCAGGGGCGCCCGACGGTGCCAACCGTCAGGAGTCGTCTCGTGCCAGAAGGAAAGGTGGTCGTAGGCGCTCACAGAACGCCCCACGCATAGCTCTGCTTGCGCAAGGAGAGGTAGACGAGGGTCTCGGTGGCGACGACGTGGTCCAAGGTGCGGATCTTGGTCGACAGAATCTCCAGCAGGTGCTCGTCGCTCTCGGCGACCACCTCGGCCAGAATGTCGTAGGAGCCTGCGGTCACCACCACGTAGTCGACCTCCGGCATGGCCGCAAGCGCGTCGGCGACAGGCTCGAGGGCCCCCTGGACCCGGATGCCGATCATGGCTTGGCGGGCGAAGCCGAGCTCCAGAGGATTGGTCACCGCGACGATCTGCATCACGTCGGCGTCGATCAGCCGCTGGACGCGCTGGCGCACCGCGGCCTCGGACAGCCCGACGACCTTGCCGATCGAGGCATAGGAACGCCGGCCGTCCTGCTGCAGCTCCTCGATGATGGCTTTGGAGACCTCGTCGAGGGAGGCGCCAAGCCCGGTTCCGTTTCCGTTTCGGCGTACGCTCACGGCGCGATCGTGTCAGTCAGAGGCGGTTGCGTCAAAGGATTCAGGGAATTTTCCGCGCGATTTCGTTGCAATTGTGTTTCATGGCCACGGATTCCCTTGTTCTCCGGGCTCGTGTCTGCCAGTATCCCTCGCAGCAGGTAGTAGCCCGGGTTAGGTAGCGTGCATCCTGTGCGTGTCCTGAGAGCAGAGCGAAAGCACACGGAGGTTGAGCCAATGTCGTCGGTGGAGAACGAGGCCGCGCGGATCCTCAAAAACATCCAGCAGAACGCCGTCGGCCGTCGGGGCTTCATGCGCGGGGCCGGGATCGCGGCGATGGGGGTCGCCACTCCCAGCCTCCTGGCAGCGTGTGGCACGAAGGCCGCGGTCCAGAACGCCGGCGGCGCGACCAGCGCAACGGCCGGTGCGACCGGAACGGCCTCGCCGACCGGGCAGGCGTGTGTCAGCACTGATATCTCCGCCAGCGACCCGCGCCTGAACTTCTCGAACTGGCCGGCCTACATCGACCGCAAGGCTGGGCACCGCCCGAGCCTGGAGGCCTTCGAGAAGCAGTCCGGCATCGCGGTCACCTACACCCAGGACATCAACGACAACACCGAGTTCTTCAACAAGGTCCAGGCCCAGCTCGGCGACTGCCAGCCCACCGGTCGAGACCTGATCGTGATGACCGACTGGATGGCGGCGAAGATGATCGGCCTGGGGTGGATCCAGACCCTGGACCACTCGGCGATCCCGAATGTGGACGCCAACCTGCGGCCGAGCCTGCAGCACCCGGCATGGGACCCCAACCGCGACCACAGCGCGCCCTGGCAGAGCGGTGTGACCGGGCTGGCCTACAACGCCAAGTACACCAAGGGAGTGTCGAGCTTCCAGGACCTGCTGACCCGCAAGGACCTCAAGGGCAAGGTGTCCCTCCTGACCGAGATGCACGACACCATGGGCTTCATGGTCAAGGCCGTCGGCGCAGACCCGTCGAACTTCACCGCCACCGATTGGCAGAATGCCATCGACTACATGACCAAGGCGGTCACCGACGGGCAGATCCGCCGCTTCACCGGCAACGACTACATCAACGACCTCAACGACGGGAACATCGTCGCCTGCGAGGCGTGGTCCGGTGACATCATCCAGATGCAGTACGACAACCCGGACATCAAGTGGGTCGTGCCCGATGAGGGCCTCTCGCTCTGGTCGGACAACATGTTGGTGCCGAACAAGGCCGACCACAAGGCCAACGCCGAGGCTCTCATGAACTACTACTACGAGCCCCAGGTTGCCGCCCAGCTCGCCGCCTGGGTGAACTACATCTGCCCGGTGGAGGGCGCACAGCAGGCCATGAAGAAGATCGACAAGACGCTGGTCGACAACCCGCTGATCTTCCCGGACGCGTCGTTCCTCGCCAACACCTGGGGCTTCATGTCGCTTGACTCGGCGACCGAGTCGAAGTACCAGACGGACTTCACCAACGCACAGATCGGCTGAGGCAGTCGATGGAGGGTCACGCAGCCGGCGGAGCTCCGCTGGTCATCGAGAACGTCACAAAGAAGTTCGGCGATTTCACCGCTGTGGACACGGTCAGCATGACCGTGCCCAAGGGATCCTTCTTCGCCATGCTGGGGCCGTCCGGCTGCGGCAAGACGACGACGCTCCGCATGGTGGCCGGGCTGGAGACGCCTACCGCAGGATTGATCCGGCTCGGGGACGCCGACATCACCCACCTCAAGCCGTACAAGCGTCCGGTCAACACGGTGTTCCAGAGCTACGCGCTCTTCCCGCACCTGTCGATCGAGGACAACGTGGCGTTCGGGCTGAAGCGCCGAGGCGTCAAGAACGTCAAGTCCGAGGTCGGGGAGATGCTGGAGCTCGTCGAGCTGCAGGGGTACGGCAAGCGTCGGCCCTCCCAGCTGTCCGGAGGCCAGCAGCAGCGGGTCGCCCTGGCGCGCGCGCTGATCAACAAGCCTCAGGTGCTGCTGCTTGACGAGCCGTTGGGCGCCCTTGACCTGAAGCTGCGTCGGCAGATGCAGATTGAGCTCAAGCGGATCCAGACCGAGGTCGGCATCACCTTCGTCCACGTGACTCACGACCAGGAGGAGGCCATGACCATGGCCGACACCATCGCGGTCATGAGCGCCGGAGTGATCGACCAGATGGGGGCTCCCGCGGAGCTTTACGAGCACCCCCAGACCACCTTCGTGGCCAACTTCCTCGGCCAGTCGAACCTCATCCAGGGATCGATCGCTGAGCAGAGCGGTCCGAACCTGGTGGTGGACGTCCATGGCGCCAAGATCACCGTGCCGGTGAGTCGCGCACAGGTCACCACCGGTGGGGCATGGGTCGGGGTCCGGCCGGAGAAGGTGCACATCCTCGCGCCGGGCTCCACCGAAGACCACAACCTTCTCCCCGGAGGCGTGGTCACCGATGTGAGCTTCGTCGGCGTCAGCACCCAGTACCTCGTGCGCATGCCTTGGGGGCAGGAGCTGATGATCTTCCAGCAGAACGCCGGGGCGTCGTCCCCGGTGCGGGCGGGTGACGAGGTGGTCCTGGGCTGGAAGCCGCCGCACACCTTCCTACTTGACGCGGCGCAGGACGCTCGCGCCGGCTCGGAACTCGAGGACGACTAATGAGCGTGATGGGCCACCTGCCCGCCTCGACTGCAGCGTCGGGGGTGCCCGAGCAGCCCAAGCGGCGGGGTCTTGCCGGCTACCTGCTGCTGGGTCCGGGCGGCCTGTGGCTGGTGATCTTCTTCGTCATCCCGACGATCACCCTGGCATCGAGCAGCCTCTACGACCCGTCGGGGTCGCTGGATACCGGCTATGCCATGACCTGGCACTTCCAGAACTATCTGGACGTCTTCACCAGGTATCACCAGTACTTCCTGCGCTCCTACGGGTACGCGCTGACCTCGACCGTCGTGTGCGTGGTCCTCGGCTACCCGTTGGCCTACGCGATCGCGTTCAAGTCCGGCCGGTGGAAGAACCTCATGCTGGTGGCTGTCATCGCGCCCTTCTTCACCAGCTTCCTGGTCCGCACCCTTGCCTGGAAGCTGATCCTTGCCGACCACGGCTGGGTGGTGCTGTCCCTGCAGTGGCTGCACGTCCTCGGTCCGGACGGGCACCTGCTGAGCACCCAGATCGCGGTGATCACCGGTATCACCTACAACTTCTTGCCGTTCATGGTGCTGCCGCTCTACGCCAGCCTGGAGCGGCTCGACCCGCGGCTCCTCGAGGCGGCCAACGACCTGTACGCCTCGCCCTTCACGGCATTCCGCAAGGTCACGCTGCCCCTGTCCATGCCGGGCCTGGTCGCGGGGACGCTGCTCACATTCATCCCGGCAGCCGGTGACTTCATCAACGCTGCACTGCTCGGCACACCGCAGACCACGATGATCGGCTTGATCATCCAGAAGCTCTTCTTGGCCTTCAACCTGCCTGCGGCATCGGCGCTGTCGGTGATCCTGATGGTGTCGATCGTGATCCTTGTGGCGATCTATGTCTGGCGGGCCGGGACGGAGGAGCTGGTATGACCGCCGTGTACCGGGTCCGCGAGTGGTTGCGCCGTCACCTCATCCTGATCATCGGGCTGGGCGTGCTCGGCTACCTCTTCCTGCCGGTCGGCGTCGTGATGTTGATGTCGTTCAACGCTCCGAGGGCCCGCAACTCCTACAGCTTCGACGGCTTCACGCTCTACAACTGGACGCACATCTGTGACGACCCGTTGCTGTGCCAGTCGGTCGGGGTGAGCCTGAGGATCGCCTTCTTGGCCACCTTCATGGCCACGCTCCTCGGGACGCTCATGGCCTTCGCGATGGTGCGACACCGCTTCGCCGGCCGCGGCGTGGCCAACCTGATCATCTTCCTGCCGATGGCGACTCCCGAGATCGTGATGGGCTCCTCGCTGCTGGCGCTGTTCATCAACGCCGGTTTCGCGGGGCAGCTCGGCTTCTGGACGATCCTGATCGCCCACGTGATGTTCTGTCTCTCCTTCGTCGTGGTGACCGTGAAGGCGAGATTGGCCAGTCTCGATCCACGTCTTGAGGAAGCGGCGAGAGACCTCTACGCCAACGAGAATCAGACGTTCTGGCGGGTGACTTTCCCACTTGTCTTCCCCGGAATTCTGGCGGCGGCACTGCTCAGCTTCTCGCTGTCGATCGACGACTTCATCATCACGAACCTGAACTCTGGCGCGCAGACGGTGACCTTCCCCATGTACGTCTGGGGCGTGACGTTGCGTGAGATCCCGATGCAGATCAACGTGGTCGGCACGATCATGTTCCTCACCGCGCTGTCGTTGGTCGTGATCTCCAGCGTCATCGCTCGTCGCCGGGAACGCAGGGCTTGAGTTGAGCTGGCCTGCGGAGTCGCTCGCCGGAGCCAAGGCTCAGGTGGCCTGGCTCGACGATCCCGATCGCCCTGACCCACTGCCCCGGCTCTCCCAGACGGTCTCGACCGATCTGTGCGTCGTCGGTGGCGGCTACACCGGGCTCTGGACCGCGTTGATCGCCAAGGAACGCGACCCCGGCCGCGATGTGGTCCTGATCGAGGCCGGCGTCTGCGGCGACCAGGCCAGCGGCCGCAACGGTGGCTTCGCCGAGGCCAGCCTCACCCACGGCTTCGCCAACGGCCTCGAGCGTTGGCCCGAGGAGATCGACCGGCTCGAGCAGCTCGGCCTGGCCAACCTCAACGAGATCGCCCGCGCGATCGACCGCTATGGGATCGACTGCAACTGGGAGACGACCGGCGAGATGTCGGTGGCGAGCGAACCTCATCAGGTCGACGAGCTACGCGAGATGGCCGATCAGATGGCCCAGCACGGGCAGGCGGCCGAGTTCCTCGACACCGACGCGGTCCGGGCTGAGGTCGCCTCTCCGACGTACCTCGCCGGGCTGTGGCAGCGTGAGGGATCGGCGCTGGTCGAGCCGGCCCGTCTCGCCTGGGGTCTGCGCAAGGCTTGCCTCGACAAGGGCGTGCGGATCTTCGAGCAGACCAAGGCGGTCACCCTGGACTCCCACCGCGATGGGGTCGATGTGGTCTGTGAGTACGGCAGAGTCAAAGCCCGCTCCGTCGCGCTGGGCACCAACGCCTTTCCGCCGCTGCTGCGCCGTCTGCGTCTGATGACGGTGCCGGTCTACGACTACGCGTTGATGACCGAGCCCCTGACTGCGGACGAGCGCGGATCGATCGGCTGGGCCAACCGGCAGGGGATCGGGGACGCCGCCAACCTCTTCCACTACTACCGGCTCACCCGGGACGACCGGATCCTCTGGGGCGGTTACGACGCGGTCTACCACTACGGCAGCAAGATCGACCCGAAGCTGGAGAACGGCCCGACCCACGACCGGCTCGCGGAGCAGTTCTTCGAGACCTTCCCGCAGCTCGAGGGGGTTCGCTTCACCCACCGTTGGGCAGGTGTCATCGACACCTGCACTCGCTTCAGCGCCTTCTTCGGCACCGCGCACCGCGGCAAGGTCGCCTACGCCCTCGGCTACACCGGCCTCGGGGTGGGTGCGACGAGGTTCGGCGCCGACGTGATGCTCGACCTGCTCGCCGGTGAGGAGACCGAGCGGACCGCCCTCCGGATGGTCAAGGAGAAGCCGATGCCGTTCCCGCCCGAGCCGTTCCGGGCCACCGGCATCAACCTGACGCGCAAGTCACTGGCGCGCGCCGACGCCAAAGGTGGGGAGCGCAACGCCTGGCTGCGCACGCTCGACCGCTTCGGGCTCGGCTTCGACTCCTAGCTCGCGAGAGGTTTCTGAGGGGCGCCGAAGCAGCCAATGACGCGACTGCGGGGGTGAACCGGTGGCCTTCGGAACACTTGAAGGGTCAAAGGTCCCTGGCAGCGTGGGCAGCGAGCCGATTGCATTGGCGCGGAGGTTCATATGTCGCGCACGCAGGTCCGATATCAACGCACCGACCCGGCTGACCGCCCGTTCCTGGTGATCTGGGAGTCCACGCAGGCTTGCCCGCTGTCGTGTCAGCACTGCCGGGCTTCGGCTCAGCCTGATCGCAACCCGGCCGAGCTCACCACCGACGAGGCGACCAGCCTGATGGATCAGGTGGCCTCGTTCGGCTCGCCGCCACCGTTGTTCATCATCACCGGCGGCGACCCCTTCCAGCGTCCGGACCTGATGGAGCTCGTCCGCCGCGGGACCGCCCGCGGCCTTCCGATGGCCGTGTCTCCCTCGGGGACTCCGACGCTCACGCCGGAGGCACTGCGCGACCTGCACGAGGCTGGCGCTCGGGCGATCTCGCTGTCGGTCGACGGGTCGACCGCCGACGTTCACGATGCCTTCCGTCGGGTGGACGGTGTCTACGACCTCACGCTCAACGCCTGGCAGGCCGCACGGGAGATCGGTTTGCGTGTGCAGATCAACACCACGGTCAACCGCTTCAACCTCGACGACCTGCCGAACATCGCTCGGCTCGTGCGCGACTTCGGAGCGATGACCTGGAGCGGTTTCCTGCTCGTCCCCACCGGGCGGGGCACCACGTTGGGTGCCTTGACCTCCGAGGAGGCCGAGGACGTCCTCAACTGGCTCTACGACCTGGGGGTCGCGCTGCCCACCAAGACGACCGAGGGGCATCACTTCCGCCGCGTCGTGCTGGAGCGCCAGATCCTCGCCGACCACGGGCTCGACCACGTGTCGGCCCTGGGCCTCGGTGAGCTCTATGCGCGGCTGCACGCGCGGACCGCAGAGCTCGGACTGCTCGATGGGGAGGTGCGGAACCGCCGCCCACCGATGGACATCAATGCCGGTCGCGGGTTCGTATTCGTCTCCCACGTCGGCACGGTGCACCCCAGTGGGTTCCTGCCGGTCAGCGCGGGAAGCGTGCGCGAGACTCCGCTGCCGGAGCTCTACCGGACGTCACCGCTGTTCACGAGCCTGCGCGACCCGGCACGGCTGGAGGGCCGCTGCGGTGAGTGCGAGTTCAACTCCGTTTGCGGAGGCTCGCGCTCGCGCGCCTTCGGCGTGACCGGCAACCCGTTCGCCGAGGAGCCCTGGTGCGGCTACGTCCCCGGCAGCTTCCCCTTCCAGGAGGAGCTTGCTGCCCGCCTCGTGTCGGTCGGCTGAGGGACAACCACCCCGGTCCTGACGCCAACGAAACGCGGGAGGCGCGACCCTTTGGCCGAGCCTCCCGCGGTTCGTGGTCGGGAATCAGATGTGGGCGGATGCTTCCTTGAGCACCGAGCGCAGGATCTGCTCGATCTCGTCGAAGTGCGTCTGGTCGGTGATCAGCGGCGGCGAGAGCTGGATGACCGGGTCGCCGCGGTCATCGGCCCGGCAGTAGAGACCGTTCTCGTAGAGCGCCTTGGAGAGGAAGCCGCGGAGCAGGTGCTCGGACTCCTCGTCGTTGAAGGTCTCCTTGGTCGTCTTGTCCTTGACCAGCTCGATCCCGTAGAAGTAGCCGTCGCCGCGGACGTCACCGACGATCGGCAGGTCGAGCAGCTTCTCCAGCGTGGCGCGGAACCCGCCCTCGTTGTCGCGGACGTGCTGCAGGATGCCCTCGCGCTCGAAGATGTTGATGTTCTCCAGCGCCACCGCGGCCGAGACCGGGTGCCCGCCGAAGGTGTAGCCGTGGAGGAAGGTGTTCTGCTCCTTCAGGAACGGCTCCATCAGCCGGTCGGACGCGATCATCGCTCCCATCGGGCTGTACCCGGAGGTCAGGCCCTTGGCGGTGGTGATGATGTCGGGGACGTAGTCGTAGCGGGTCGACCCGAACATCTCGCCGAGTCGGCCGTAGGCGCAGATCACCTCGTCGGAGACCAGCAGCACGTCGTACTCGTCGCAGATCTCGCGGACCCGCTGGAAGTACCCCGGCGGCGGCGGGAAGCAGCCACCGGAGTTCTGCACCGGCTCGAGGAAGACCGCGGCGACGGTCTCGGGCCCCTCGTTCTCGATGGCAACCGCGATCTGGTCGGCGGCCCAACGGCCGAAGGCCTCCAGGTCGTCGCCGTGCTCGGGGGCGCGGTAGAAGTTGGTGTTCGGCACGCGGAAGGTCGAAGGGACCAGCGGCTCGAAGACAGCCTTGAGCTCCGGAAGCCCGGTGATCGACAGGGCGCCCTGGGTGGTGCCGTGGTACGCGATCGCCCGGCTGATGACCTTGTGCTTCATCGGCCGGCCGGTGAGCTTGTAGTAGTTCTTGGCCAGCTTCCACGCCGACTCGACCGCCTCGCCACCGCCGGTGGTGAAGAAGATGCGGTTCAGATCGCCGGGGGCGTAGCCGGCCAGCCGCTCGGCGAGCTCGATCGACTTGGGGTGGGCGTAGGACCACAGCGGGAAGAAGGCCAGCTCAGCGGCCTGCTTGGCGGCAACCTCGGCGAGGTCGGTCCGGCCGTGGCCGAGCTGGTTCACGAACAGTCCGCCGAGCCCGTCCAGGTAGCGGTTGCCGTGGATGTCGTAGATGTAGGCGCCCTCGCCCCGCACGATGATGGGGACGTCCGAGGTCTCGTAGCTGGACATCCGCGTGAAGTGCATCCAGAGGTGGTCGCGAGCGGCTTGCTGGAGTCGCGCGTTGTCGTCGCTGGTGTACGGCGTTGCCGCCATGGGTATCACTCCTGATCGTTCGGTGCCCGCGGGACGGGCAGCCGGTGCCCCCATGGTCGCGCCTCCACCGCAATTTTGCAAGCAAATTCGTTGCACAAGGCGGCGCCAACCATGAACCTCGCCAATCTAAAGCCCGAATTTCAACCGATTTCGTTGGGAAGTGCTTCCCTGGCGGTCCTTCTCGGGGTTAGGCTCGGGGGCATGTCCAAGACCTTCCGCAACATCATTGACGGCAAGCCGACCGATTCCCTCTCTGGCGAGACCTACGACGTGGTGAATCCCGCGACGGGACAGGTGTACGCCACCGCCCCGATGTCGGGCCGTGAGGACGTCGACGCGGCCATGCGCGCTGCCTCGGGTGCGTTCGAGACCTGGGGAGAGACCACCCCGGCCGAGCGCCAGCTGGCCTTGCTCAAGATCGCCGACGCGCTCGAGGCGCGTTCGGATGAGTTCACCGCCGCTGAGTGTGAGAACACCGGCAAGCCGATCAGTCTGACGGCCTCGGAGGAGCTCCCGCCCTGCGTCGACCAGCTCCGGTTCTTCGCCGGTGCCGCCCGTGTCCTGGAGGGGCGGTCCTCGGGTGAGTACATGAAGGACTTCAACAGCCAGATCCGCCGGGAGCCGATCGGTGTGGTCGGCCAGGTCACCCCGTGGAACTACCCGCTGATGATGATGATCTGGAAGATCGGTCCGGCCCTTGCCGCCGGCAACGCCGTCGTGCTCAAGCCGTCCGACACCACCCCTGCCACGACGACGATGTTCGCCGAGCTGGCCCAGGAGTTCCTGCCGCCGGGAGTCTTCAACGTCATCACCGGCGACCGGGACACCGGCCGCGCGATCGTGGAGCACCCGACCCCGGAGATGGTCGCCATCACCGGCTCGGTCCGCGCCGGCAAGGAGGTCGCCGGGTCGGCAGCCGACCAGGTCAAGCGGGTCCACCTCGAGCTGGGCGGCAAGGCCCCGGTCATCATCTTCGACGACGCCGACCTCGAGGCCGCCGTCGAGGCGATCCAGGTGGGCGGCTACTTCAACGCCGGCCAGGACTGCACCGCGGCCACCCGCGTCGTGGCTGCACCGGGCATCTACGACGACTTCGTCGCCGCCCTCACCGAGGCTGCCCGCAACACCAGGACAGGCATGCCCGACGAGGAGGGCATCGACTACGGCGCGCTGAACAACGTCAACCAGCTCGACCGGGTCGCTGGCTTCATCGACCGGCTTCCCGACCACGCCAGCTTGCAGACCGGCGGGCACCGGATCGGCTCACAGGGCTTCTTCTACGAGCCGACCGTGGTCTCGGACCTGCACCAGGACGACGAGGTGATCCAGGACGAGATCTTCGGCCCGGTCATCACCGTGCAGAAGTTCAGCGACGAGGCGGAGGCTCTGAGCTGGGCGAACGGCGTGCGGTACGGGCTGGCCTCCTCGGTGTGGACCAAGGACCACTCCCGGGCGCTCCGCGTGTCGAAGCGGCTCAACTTCGGCGTCGTCTGGATCAACACCCACATCCCGTTCGTGGCGGAGATGCCGCATGGAGGGTTCAAGCACTCCGGCTACGGCAAGGACCTCTCGATGTACGGCCTGGAGGACTACACGCGCATCAAGCACGTGATGTCCTACATGGGCTGAGCAGCGCGCCTTGGGGGAAAGCCCTGGGGGAAAGCAGAGGGGCCTGTCCGACGGACGGGCCCCTCTGCTTTGCTCGGATCCGGCGGTCAGAACTTCAGGCCGGCGTACCAGCCGTAGTCGATCGCGCTGTCGTAGGGGTGGTCCTTGTTGACGCACTTCCAGTGCGGCGTCAGCTCAGGGCTGGTGAATCCCCAGCTGATCCATTCGAGCCGGTAGCTGCGGTAGTCGCCGCCCTGGTCGACGTTGCAGCGCTCGATGGCGGAGTTGCGGAGCGCGGGCACCAGCGGCGGGCCATAGAAGTAGATGAACATGAGCAGGAACAGGCCGAAGGAGATCAGGATCTTGGCGACGTTCCCCTTGGTGAACGCCGTCATACCTGAGAACGAGATACCCACGAGACCTCCCAGTCTTTGGAGATTCAGAGTATCCCGAGCCGCCTCCGGTTTCCGGACTTGGCACGATAGTCCGGTGACAGAACTTCGCGACATCATCATCTTGGGCTCGACCGGGTCCATCGGCCGCCAGGCGCTCGACCTGGTCCGGGCCAATCCCGGGCGGTTCCGGGTTGTCGGCCTGACCGCCGGAGGGGGCAACCCCGCGCTCTTCGCAGAGCAGGTCGAGGAGTTCGCCCCCCGTATCCATGGAGCGGGCGAGGAGGCCTCGGTCGAGGCGGCCGCAACCCGGTGCGACGTGGTCCTCAACGGGATCACCGGGGCGGTGGGGCTGCGTCCCACCATCGCCGCCCTCGAGGCCGGCAATCGACTCGCACTGGCCAACAAGGAGTCGCTCATCATCGGCGGTCCGATCGTGGCGGGGCTGGCCCGGCCGGGCCAGATCGTGCCGGTCGACTCCGAGCACAGTGCGCTGGCCCAGTGCCTGCGAGTGGGGGAGCCGTCCGACGTTCGACGGCTGGTGCTGACCGCCAGCGGGGGGCCGTTCCGCGGCTGGGACCGCGAGAGACTGGCTGCGGTGACCCCCGAGCAGGCGCTCGCCCACCCGACCTGGTCGATGGGCCCGGTGATCACGGTCAACTCCGCGACGTTGGTGAACAAGGGCCTGGAGGTGATCGAGGCCCATCTCCTCTTCCGAGTGCCGCTGGACCGGATCGTCGTGGTGGTCCACCCGACGTCGGTGGTGCACTCCATGGTCGAGTACGTCGACGGCTCCACGATCGCCCAGGCCAGCCCTCCGACCATGCTCATCCCCATCGCCCTGGGCCTGGACTGGCCGGCCCGCGTGCCCGACGTTGCTCCTCCGGTCGACTGGTCGGTGCAGCAGGGCTGGGACTTCTACCCGCTCGACGAGAACGTCTTCACCGCAGTACGCCTTGCTCGCCAGGTGGCAGCGGCCGGCCACACCGCGCCGGCGGTCTACAACGCCGCCAACGAGGTGTGCGTCGAGGAGTTCCTCGGCGGTCGGATCGGCTTCCTCGACATCGTGGACACCGTGGAGCAGGTCGTCACCGCCCACGACGTACCCTCGAAGGCGACGCTGACCGTCGAGGACGTCCTCGACGCCGACGCGTGGGCCCGTACCCGCGCCGCGGAGCTACTGGGCGCGAGCCGGGAGGACCTGGGATGACGACGGCGTTTCTCTACGCCCTGGGCGTGGCCCTCTTCGTCCTCGGGCTTGCCCTCTCCATCGCGCTCCACGAAGCCGGGCACTTCCTCACGGCCAAGCTCTTCGGCGCCCGTGTGACGGAGTTCTTCATCGGGTTCGGCAGCAAGATCTGGTCCCGGGTCCGCGGCGAGACCGAGTACGGCTTCAAGTCGGTCCCGCTCGGCGGCTACGTGAAGATCGTCGGGATGCTGCCCCCCGGTCCGGACCAGGCCGAGGGGACCGTGCCGGAGACCAACACGGGCATGTTCACCCAGATGATCTCCGATGCCCGCAAGGCGGAGTTCGAGATCGTCAGGCCCGGTGAGGAGGACCGCCTGTTCTACCGGCTGCCCTGGTGGAAGAAGGTCGTCGTCATGGGCTCCGGGGCGACGGTGAACCTCGTGCTGGCCTTCCTGCTGCTCGGCTCGGTCTTCATGATCCACGGGGTCCCCACGGCGACTCTCACCATCAGCCAGGTGTCCGACTGTGTGGTCCCGGCCACCGAGGCCAACCGGGCCTGCACGGCTTCGGACCCGGTCGCTCCGGCGAAGCTCGCCGGCCTTCAGGCCGGGGACACCATCACCACCTTCGACGGCGCTCCGGTCACGTCGTGGGACCAGCTCACCGAGCTGATCCGCGCCAACGGGGACAAGGAGGTCACCATCGGGTTCCTCCGCGGCGGGCAGGCGATGACCACCAGCACCAAGACGGTGGTCTCGGTCCGCCCCGCGGTGACCAGCAGCGGCACGATCCAGCCCGACCAGTACGTCGACGTGGGCTTCCTCGGCATCCTCACCCAGACCGGGATGGTCCGTCAGGGACCCGGCTACGTCCTGAGAACGATGGGTGACTACACCGTGAGCACCGCCCAAGCCCTGACGCGGCTGCCCTCCGGCGTCTACCACGCCACCCTCGCTCTGGTGGGTGTCGAGAAGCGCGACCCGAACGGGCCGATCAGCGTCGTCGGCGCCGGCCGGATCGCGGGCGAGGTGACCAGCCAGCCCCACGCGCCGCTGTCCAACGGTCTGTGGTTCATCGTCTTCCTGTTGGGAGCGGTCAACCTCTTCATCGGGATGCTCAATTTCGTCCCGCTCCCGCCCCTCGACGGCGGCCACCTCGCGGGGGCCCTCTTCGAAGGTGCTCGGCGGGGCTGGGCCCGGTTGCGGCACCGCCCCGACCCCGGCTTCGTCGACGTCGCCCAGATGATCCCCGCCGCCTATGCGATCGCCATGGTGTTCATCGTGGTGAGCGCCGTGCTGGTGCTGGCCGATCTGATCGTTCCGGTCCACCTCGGTTGATGCGCCCGGCTCGACTATCGTCGTACCTGCACCCACTCATGAAGGACACCCATGACCTCGGTTGATCTCGGAATCCCGACCGGGCCGCCGCCCGTGCTCGCGCCGCGCCGCGAGAGCCGGCAGATCAAGGTCGGCAAGGTGCTGGTCGGTGGGGACGCGCCGGTCTCGGTGCAGTCGATGACCACCACGCTCACTGCCGACGTGAACGCGACCTTGCAGCAGATCGCCGAGCTCACCGCGGCCGGGTGCGACATCGTCCGGGTGGCCTGCCCCTCGCAGGACGACGCCGACGCTCTGCCGGAGATCGCCAGGCACAGCCAGATCCCGGTGATCGCCGACATCCATTTCCAGCCCAAGTACGTCTTCGCCGCGATCGACGCGGGGTGCGCCGCCGTCCGGGTCAACCCCGGAAACATCCGCAAGTTCGACGACCAGGTCAAGGAGATCGCGCGGGCGGCGAAGAGCGCTGGGACCTCGATCCGGATCGGCGTCAACGCCGGCTCGCTGGATCCCCGGCTGCTGGAGAAGTACGGCAAGGCGACCCCGGAGGCGCTCGTGGAGTCCGCCAAGTGGGAGGCGTCGCTCTTCGAGGAGCATGACTTCCACGACTTCAAGATCTCGGTCAAGCACCACGACCCGGTCGTGATGGTGCAGGCCTACCGGTTGCTGGCCGAGGAGGGGGACTGGCCGCTGCACCTCGGGG
Source organism: uncultured Actinomycetota bacterium (assembly GCA_963824105.1). Lineage (GTDB taxonomy): Bacteria > Actinomycetota > Actinomycetes > Propionibacteriales > Nocardioidaceae > CAWDVB01. Next base: position 87,473 of record CAWGNN010000006.1, on the reverse strand, counting down.
TGACCGAGGCCGGGCCGGCCTTCCAGGGCACCATCAAGTCGGCGGTCGCGTTCGGCGCCCTGCTCAGCCAGGGCATCGGTGACACCATCCGGGTCTCGCTGTCGGCACCTCCGGTCGAGGAGGTCAAGGTCGGGATCCAGATCCTGCAGTCGCTGAACCTCCGCCCGCGCAAGCTCGAGATCGTCTCCTGCCCGTCCTGCGGCCGTGCCCAGGTCGACGTCTACAAGCTGGCCGAGGAGGTGACCGCCGGTCTCGAAGGCATGGAGGTGCCGCTCCGGGTCGCGGTCATGGGCTGCGTCGTCAACGGCCCCGGCGAGGCCCGCGAGGCCGACTTGGGTGTCGCATCCGGCAACGGCAAGGGTCAGATCTTCGTCAAGGGCGAGGTCGTCAAGACCGTCCCCGAATCCCAGATCGTGGAGACCCTCATCGAGGAGGCCCTGCGGATCGCCGAGGAGCAGGGCGAGAGCGAGTCCGGACCCCCGACCGTCACCGTCGGCTGATCGGCCTCAACAGCAGGCGACGGCGGCCGCCGTCCCACTACCCTCCGGGGTCGTCTCACAGCACTCGCTCGGCTCGTCGCCGAAGAAGGACTCGCTGTCCTCCAGCACCGTGTACACCTCCCACCTCTCCCCGTCGGGGGTGCCCTCGACCCAGAACTTGGTCTGCTTGGCGTAGCAGCAGACCTGCTCCCTCTCGTCGAGGAGATTCAGATCGCGGCGCATCAGCCGGCGCTCGACCGCGTCGACGGCGTTCACGTCCTCCACCTCCACGCCCAGGTGGTTGATCGAGCCGCCCTGGCCGGGGTTCTCCATCAGCACCAGCTTCAGCGGCGGATCGGTGATCGCGAAGTTTGCGTAGCCGGGCTTCACCTTCGCGGGCTCGGTGTCGAACAGGGTGGAGTAGAACGCGATCGACCGCTCCAGGTCGTCGACGTTGAGGGCGAGCTGCAGGCGGGACTGTGGGCGTGACATTGCCGCTCCTATATCGATACTTGTCTATGTCTAGGCTGCAGCCTACCCATACATCGATGATCGTCAATGTCCTTGGTTCGAGCAGTTCCAGGGAGGGGTTGCGAGACGGGCCTCGGCCTCCTCAACCACTGGGCAGGGGACGAGCCCTCGTCGGTCGTGCTCAGGCAATAGGCTCGGCGCGTGGTTCTGCGACGCGACGGCGTGTACCGGTTGGGGCCGGACGATGTCGAGGCTGCCACCGGACTGATCGCCGGGGGAGACCCTCAGGTCGATGTCTTCGTCGACTACCGGATCCGCACGACCCGGATGGACATCCATGCCCTCGGCGGTGAGATCTGGGGCTACTTCGCCGAGGGTCGCCTGCTCTCGCTGTGCCATTCCGGGGCCAACCTCGTGGTCGCCCACGCCGTCCCGGGCGCGGTGGATGCCTTCGCCCGGCACGCCCTGCGCAGGGGGCGTCGGTGCGCGACGATCATCGGCCTGCGTGAGGACGTTCGTGGGCTGTGGGACGTGGTCGGCCCGACATGGGGTCCGGCCCGCGAGGAACGCTGGGACCAACCGCACATGGTGATCGAGGGTCCGCCGACGGTGGAGCCGGATCCGCTGGTGCGGCGAGCGACCATGGACGACCTGCCGGTGGTCCACCCGGCTGCCGTCGCGATGTACACCGAAGAGGTCGGGATCTCGCCGAACATCGGCGGCGGCGGCGAGTTCTACCGATCCAGGGTTGGGCACCTGATCGGGGCCGGCTGGTCTTTCGTCCGGATCGACGACGGCCGAGTCGTCTTCAAGGCGGAGGTGTCGGCTGCTTCGCCGTACGCATGCCAGGTCCAGGGTGTCTACGTGGACCCCGAGCGGCGCGGTGAGGGGCTGGCAGCGCCGGGGATGGCTGCCGTCGTGGCCTTCGCGCTGCGCGACATCGCCCCGTCGGTCACTCTCTATGCAAACGCGCACAACGTCCCGGCGATCCACTGCTACGAGCGCGCCGGGTTCCGGCAGACGGCGACGTTCGCCTCGGTCATGTTCTGACCCGTGTCGTCCAGAGACACGTCGATCCTGACTGTGCCCCGCGGCATGAGCTGATCCCGGTGGGGCTGCGAGCTTCACGGAACCTTCACGTGCGGGCACGTCGAAGCCAAACCCCAGGAACCGATGCTGGATACATCGAAAGCAAACGACTCACGGAAGGGAATGGCCATGATGAAGCGCACATACGCAGGAATCGCAGCGGCGGTTCTTGGAATCACACTCGTCGGCGCGGGCGCCGCGAGCGCCGCCAATGGCACCGCCCCCGTCGAGCGGGGACAGCAGATGGCCCAGCACGCTGGCTTCGGCCCCGGCTACGGCACCGGTGACCCGACCACCTGCCCCAACTACGACGGATCAGCCGACCAGGTGCGCGAGCGCACCCGGCTGCAGGACAAGAGCGCCGACCAGACGCGCGAGCGCACCCGGCTGCAGGACAAGACTGCCCAACAGGACCAGGTCCGGCAGCAACAGCGCGACCGCATCCACGCGGTGAGCTGATCGCTCGACAACGACGTGCGGCGCGGACCATCAGGTCCGCGCCGCATCCTTGTCGGCCCGGTCCAGCCGAGTCAGGCGTGTCCCAACCCCCGGCTCTGCTCGAGGCGGGCGTTGAGCAGGTCGGCAAGATCCTGCGCGGAGCGGCCGAAGTTGCTGGACACCCCTCCCTCGACCCCGGTCAGTGAGCGCGCCGCGGCCACTCCCAGACGGCCCGCCCGGCCCTTCGGGGGCACGTACCCGACGCGGTAGCGGAAGCCGACCCGCCACAGGCGCGCCCTCGGCGAGGGCTTGTAGGGGACGAAGGCCGCGATGTCCTCCCACTTGTAGAAGCGGTCCCGAAACAGCGAGCGGTCCTGGAAACCATCGGTGGTGATCCGCAGAAACGCGCTGCCCGGCAGCAACGAGACGGAGAAGACCACCAGCGCGAGGCCGAACACGAAGATCCCCAGCCACGCCATCGGGGGGTTGTCACCCCTGAACCAGATCGCGAGGAGCAGGAGGATCAGGCTGCCGACCGACGGCCAGATCAGCGAGCTTCTCTTGGGCGTGAGCACCACGTCCCCTGAGTCCATGGGTCCACGGTAACGGCCGGGGCATTCCCGCAGGTCGTAACTCGGTTCGCTGGTGCGGTGGGGGCTGGATACCCTTGCGCGCATGACCCTGCGGATGTCGACCCTGTTCCTGCGCACGCTTCGTGAGGACCCCGTGGATGCGGAGGTGCCGAGTCACAGGCTGCTGGTCCGGGCCGGCTACATCCGGCGGGTGGCGCCGGGCATCTACTCCTGGCTGCCGCTGGGTTACCGGGTCCTGAGGAACGTCGAGAACATCGTCCGCCAGGAGATGGACAGGATGGGCGCCCAGGAGGTCCACTTCCCGGCGCTGCTGCCCCGCGAGCCCTATGAGGCGACAGACCGATGGACCGAGTACGGCGAGAACCTCTTCCGGCTCCACGACCGCAAGGGCGGCGACTACCTGCTCGGGCCGACCCACGAGGAGATGTTCACCCTGCTGGTGAAGGATCTCTACTCGTCCTACAAGGATCTGCCACTGTCGCTGTACCAGATCCAGACCAAGTACCGCGACGAGGCGCGTCCCCGGGCCGGTCTGCTGCGCGGGCGGGAGTTCCGGATGAAGGACTCCTACTCGTTCGACATCGACGACGCTGGCCTCCAGGCGTCCTACGACGCCCATCGAGCGGCGTACATCCGGATCTTCGACCGGCTCGGCTTGTCCTACGTCATCGTCAAGGCGATGTCCGGTGCGATGGGCGGCTCGGCCAGCGAGGAGTTCCTCGCCAACGCCGAGGTCGGGGAGGACACCTACGTCCGCTGCCCGTCCTGCGGCTACGCGGCGAACGTCGAGGCCGTCCGGGTCCGGACACCCGCTCCGCTGGACTTCGCGGATGCGCCGGCGGCCCACGCCGAGGACACCCCCGAGACGCCGACCATCGAGACGCTCGTCGAGGTGCTCAACGCCAAGTTCCCTCGCGACGACCGTCCTTGGGTCGCCGGAGACACCCTCAAGAACGTGATCGTGATGCTCGTCCACCCCGACGGCAAAGAGGAGCCTCTGGCGATCGGAGTGCCCGGCGACCGCGAGGTCGACGAGAAGCGGCTCGCCGCTCAGGTCGAGCCCGCCGAGCTCAAGGCCTTCGACGAGGCCGCCTTCGCCCGCCACCCCGCGCTGGTCCGGGGCTACATCGGACCGAGCTCGCTGGGGGAGAAGAGCGCGTCCGGTGTCCGCTACCTGCTCGACCCCCGCGTAGTCGACGGAACGCGCTGGGTGACCGGAGCCAACGACCCGGGACGGCACGTCATCGACCTGGTCAAGGGTCGCGACTTCGAGGCCGACGGCACGATCGAGGCCGCCGAGGTGCGTGCGGGCGACGCCTGCCCGGAGTGTGACGGCACCCTCGAGGCCGCCCGAGGCATCGAGATCGGACACATCTTCCAGCTCGGCCGCAAGTACGCCGAAGCGCTCGACCTGCGAGTCCTCGACGAGAACGGCAAGCTCGTCACTGTGACCATGGGCTCCTACGGCATCGGTCCCTCCCGCGCGGTGGCCGCCATCGCCGAGAACACCTGCGACGACCTCGGGCTGGTGTGGCCCCGTGAGGTCTCCCCGGCGGACCTCCACCTGGTGGCCACCGGCAAGGACCAGGCCGTCTTCGAGACGGCGGCCAGGATCGCCGCGGAGCTCTCCGCGGCGGGCATCGAGGTCCTCTACGACGACCGGGAGAAGGTGTCGCCCGGGGTCAAGTTCAAGGACGCGGAGCTGATCGGCGTCCCCACGATCGTGGTCGTGGGCAAGGGGCTCGTGGACGGGGTCGTCGAGGTCAAGGACCGAGCTACCGGCGAACGCTCCGACGTGCCCGTCGAGGACGTGGTCGCGCACCTCGTGAGGCTGGTCCGTGGCTGATCTGGAGGCGGTGATCTTCGACTGGGGCGGCACTCTCACGCCCTGGAAGAGCGTCGACTACTCCGAGGAGTGGCGGTCGCTGGCTCGGGTCGCCGCACCCGACGACGTCGAGGGCGCCGCGACCCGGCTGCTGGAGGCCAGCGTGGCGGTCTGGGCGCGGAGCCAGGCGGATCACCGTTCGGGCACGCTGCGGGAGATCCTGGATTCCGCCGGTGTTCCCTATGACGAGGAGCATCTCGGGGCGTACCGGGACTTCTGGGAGCACGCGACCTTCACCGATCCGGACGCCGCGCCCGTGTTCACCACACTGCGTGCGAGCGGTCTGCGGGTCGGAGTGCTGTCCAACACCGTCTGGCCCGGGGACTGGCACGCCGACATCTTCCGGCGCGACGGTGTCGACCACCTGATCGACGGCGCGGTCTACACCAGCGAGATCCCCTGGACCAAGCCCGCGCCCGAGGCGTTCGCGGCCGCTATCGAGGCGGTGGGGATCGGCGACCCGACCGCGTGCGTCTACGTCGGCGACCGGCTCTTCGAGGATGTCTGGGGAGCGGGGCAGGCTGGGATGCGGACGATCTTCGTCCCTCACAGCGACATCCCGGCCGACCAGCTCGGCCACAGCGAGGGTGAGCCGGACGCGACGGTCCACCGGCTTGCCGAGGTGGTCGACGTGATCAGGAGCTGGAGGGGCTCGGACTGACCGTGCCCGGCGCGGTGGACGCGGCTCGCAGCCCCGGCAGGGCCTGAGGGCCAGCGCCGAAGGAGAGCTCGCGCAGCGCCGTCGCGGTGTAGACCGACATCGCCTTGGTGCGGAGCTCGGATGCGGGATCGGCCTCGGCCACGACAGCGAGCCAGTCGATCAGGCAGCGGTGCTCGGCGTCTCGTGCCACCGAGCGGGCCTGGCGCGCGGTCGTCACGTCGGGCGCCGAGTAGGTCAGTTCGGCGGCTACCGGCTGGGCACCGAGATCGGCGATCGCGGCCTCCAGCCAGCTACGGAGCTCCTGGTGGTCGCGCCAGAGCGTGTACAGGCGCTTGGTCAGACCCTTGCCGACGTACGCCGCAGCCCGGCCCCCGGCGTACTCGAGGAGGTAGACCGCCCGATGCTCGGCGGCGAGTGCCTGCTGCAGGGCCCCGACCAGGCTCACCGGAGCGCTCCCATCTGCTGGCGCGTCCCCGCTCCGATCGCCGCGAAGAGCATCGCGAAGTCTCCCTGGGCGGCCTCCACTCCCGCGGACTTGGCCTGCTCGGCGAGGCCCCGCTGGGCCATCCGTACCTCCGGAAGGGTGGTGGCCGGACCGGAGGTGGGGACGATCGCGGGGCCCGCCCCGCGCGCGTCGGTGAGCGCGGTCAGCTGGATGTGATGGGCCGCAGTCACGGCCCTGAGGGTGGCGTCGTCCACGGTGCCTGGCGGCAGGGACGCGAGGTGGTGCAGCACGACGAGGACGGCCCGCTCCAGGTCCAGGGACCGACTCTCGTCGGGGGAAAGCACGACCGACACGGGCTGGGCGAGGGACCAGGCCTCGCGGCCCAGCCGCCAGGTCTCCCAGGACAGCGGCACGAGAGCCACCGCGCCAAGAGCAGTCAGGAGATCACGCCGTCGCACCCGGGCAGGCTAACCAATTCAGCCAAGGGCGGCTGTCCGCTAGTCTGGCCGCTACAACAGCACAGCAGGAGGGCCGGTGAAGACAGACCAGGATCGGGCAGCGGTCGAGGCGGCTCTCGCTGAACCCCTGAGGCACTTGGGGATGGACGTCGAGGCGGTGGAGATCACTCCCGCCGGGAAGCGACGGATCCTGCGCGTCGCCGTGGACAAGGACGGCGGCGTCACCCTGGACGGCATTGCGGAGGCCACCAAGGTGGTCAGCCGCGTCCTCGACGACGCCGGCGTGATGGGGGAGCACCCGTACACCCTCGAGGTCACCTCGCCCGGGATCGACCGTCCGCTCACTTTGCTGAGGCACTGGCGTCGGAACGTCGGACGTCTCGTCCGGGTCACCTTCGACGATGGCACGACGGTCGTCGGTCGGGTCGTGGCCACCGGCGACGAAGCCGGCGGTGAAACCTGTGTCCTCTCCGTCGACGGGACCGAGCGCACCGTAGAGCTGGCTCGGATCACCAAGGCCAAGGTGGAGATCGAGTTCAACCGGAAGGAGGACTGACCTGTGGACATCGACATGTCACTGCTGCGCGCGCTGGAGCGGGAGAAGGAGATCTCCCTCGACATCCTCATCGACGCGATCGAGCAGGCGCTGCTGACCGCGTACCACAAGACCGAGGACTCGAACCCGAACGCCCGGGTCCAGCTCGACCGGAAGACCGGCCACGTCACCGTCTGGGCCCAGGAAGTCGACGAGGACGGCGAGGCCGTCGGTGAGTTCGACGACACCCCGGAGGGCTTCGGCAGGATCGCCGCGACCACGGCGAAGCAGATCATGCTGCAGCGGCTGCGCGACGCCGAGGACGACGTGAAGTTCGGCGAGTTCTCGGGCCGGGAGGGCGATGTCGTCTCCGGCGTGATCCAGCAGGGCCGCAATCCGGACGACGTCATGGTCGACCTGGGGAAGGTCGAGGCGCTCCTTCCGTCAGGTGAGCGGGTGCCCGGGGAGAGCTACACCCACGGTGCCCGGATCAAGTGCGTTGTGATCAGCGTGCGCCGGGGTCTGCGCGGCCCGCAGATCCACCTGTCGCGTACCCATCCGAACCTGGTCAAGAAGCTGTTCGCGCTGGAGGTGCCCGAGATCGCCGACGGCACTGTCGAGGTCTGCGCGATCGCCCGCGAGGCCGGCCATCGCACCAAGATCGCGGTCCGGTCGACGGTGTCGGGAGTCAACGCCAAGGGAGCCTGCATCGGCCCGATGGGTCAGCGGGTGCGCAACGTGATGAGCGAGCTGCACGGGGAGAAGATCGATATCGTCGACTGGTCCGACGACCCCGCGGAGCTGGTGGCCAACGCCTTGTCCCCGGCCCACGTCAACAGCGTCGAGGTCGTGGACGAGGAGGCGAGGTCGGCCCGGGTGATCGTGCCCGACTTCCAGCTCTCCCTGGCCATCGGCAAGGAAGGTCAGAACGCCCGACTCGCCGCCCGGCTGACCGGCTGGCGCATCGACATCCGTTCCGACGAGGCCTGACCGGGTGAAGTCGGGCGGAGCGCTTCCATCCGGCGTGGGGGTGGCAGGGTCACCCCCACGGAGCGGGTAGACTCCACTGCGGCGGTTCGCCGACGTCGGCAAACGAAAGCAGCGGCTGTGTCCTCAGGTGATTCCTCAGGTCCGGTCCGCATGTGCTTGGGATGCCGGCAAAGAGCCGCCGCAGAGCAGTTGTTGCGTGTAGTGGTGCGTGACCGAGGAGCCGGCCCCGAGCTGGTCCCCGATCCCGGCCGCGAGGCGCCCGGCAGGGGAGCGAGTCTCCATCCGACCCGGGAGTGCCTCGATCTCGCGCTTCGGCGCCGAGCCTTCGGCAGGGCCCTCCGGGCTCCGGGAGGACTGGCGTCGGACAAGCTGGAGGAATACGTGCGACAGGCCACGCAGCCCGCGTGACCGACCCGACCGACAGAAGATGGAGCACCGGCTCATGAGCGTTCGATGAGTACATCGCAATGAGCATGCATACCCCATAGCGGTCCGGGGCGACTCGGACCGGAAGGAGAAGCGCATTAGCGTGGCTAAGGTCCGAGTTCATGAGCTCGCCAAAGAGTTCGGCGTCGAGAGCAAGATCGTCCTGGCGAAGCTCAGCGAGATGGGCGAGTTCGTCAAGTCGGCGTCGTCGACGGTCGAGCCCCCCGTCGTCAAACGGTTCACCGAGAAGTACGGCGATGAGCTGAAGGCAGCCACTGATGCGGCCGCAGCGAAGAAGTCGACCGCCAAGAAGGCCACCGCGAAGAAGGCGGCTGCGAAGAAGGCCGCTCCCGCGGAGTCTCCTGCCGCCGCCGAGCCGGAGCAGCCGGCTGCCCCCGTGGAGGCGCCGGCCGCCCCCGTGGAGGCGCCGGCCGTCGCCGAGGAGTCGGCCCCCGAGCCGGTCGCTCCGCCCGAGCCTCCGGCCGAGGAGGCTGCTCCCGCAGCTGCCGCGGACGCCAAGCCCGCTCCCCGGCCATCGGCTCCCAAGCCAGGCGCTCCGCGCCCCGGCAACAACCCGTTCTCCTCGACGCAGGGCATGGGGCAGCGCTCTGCTCCGCGGCCTCCGGCGGGCCGTGAAGGAGGCACCCCCGGCAGGACCGGCGGACTGCCGACCGGCCGTCCGGGCATTCCCCGCCCCAACCCGGCGATGATGCCCAAGTCGCCCAGCAGCTTCGGACCCAGCCGCCCCGGAGGGCCCGGTCGTGGACCGGCCCCTGCCCGTGGCGGCGCTCCGGCTCGCGGTGGGGCACCGGGTCGCACCGGAGGTCGTGGACCGGCCCCGGCCCGTGAGGGGGGCGGCCCGCGCGGTGGCTTCACTCCCGGTGGCGGTCCCGGTGGCGCACCGGGTGGTCCCGGTGGCGCACCCGGACGTGGCCGTGGTGGCCCCGGCGGCCGCGGCTCCACGCAGGGCGCCTTCGGCCGTCCCGGCGGGCCGTCCCGCCGCGGTCGCAAGTCGAAGCGGCAGCGTCGTCAAGAGTTCGACAACATGGAGGCGCCGACGATCGGCGGCATCCGGGTCCGCAAGGGCAACGGAGAGACGATCCGTCTGGCTCGCGGCGCGTCGCTGACCGACTTCGCGGAGAAGATCAACGTCGACCCCGCATCGCTGGTGCAGATGCTCTTCTCGCTCGGCGAGATGGTCACCGCGACCGAGTCGGTCAACGACGAGACCCTCCAGTTGCTCGGTGAGGAACTCAACTACGTCGTCGAGGTGGTCTCGCTCGAGGACGAGGACCGCGAGCTGCTCGAGTCCTTCGACCTGGAGTTCGGTGCTGACGAGGGAGTCGAGGCCGACCTGTCGGCACGACCCCCGGTCGTCACCGTCATGGGTCACGTCGACCACGGAAAGACCAAGCTGCTCGACGCGCTGCGCAACGCCAACGTCGTCGACCGCGAAGCCGGCGGCATCACCCAGCACATCGGTGCCTACCAGGTGGCGACCCAGGTCGATGGCTCCGACCGACGGATCACCTTCATCGACACCCCGGGTCACGAGGCGTTCACCGCGATGCGTGCCCGTGGAGCGCAGGCGACCGACATCGCCGTGCTCGTGGTTGCGGCCGACGACGGAGTGATGCCGCAGACGGTGGAGGCGCTCAACCACGCCAAGGCCGCCCAAGTCCCGATCGTGGTCGCGGTCAACAAGATCGACAAGCCCGAGGCGGACCCCACCAAGGTGCGCGGCCAACTCGCCGAGTACGGCCTGGTCCCCGAGGAGTACGGCGGCGACGTGATGTTCGTCGACGTGTCGGCGAAGGCCAACCTCAACCTGGACGGTCTGCTCGAGGCGATCATCCTCACCGCCGATGCCTCTCTCGACCTGCGGGCCAACGCCGAACAGGACGCGCAGGGCCTGGTCGTCGAGGCCCACCTCGACCGTGGCCGTGGCCCGGTGGCGACCGTGCTGGTCCAGCGCGGCACGCTGCGGGTCGGTGACTCGATCGTGGCGGGTCCGGCCCATGGCCGGGTCCGGGCGATGCTCGACGAGCACGGCGACAACATCGAGGAAGCCGACCCGTCGCGTCCCGCGATGGTGCTCGGGCTGTCCGGTGTCCCCGGTGCGGGCCAGAACTTCATCGTGGTCGATGACGACCGGATGGCTCGTCAGATCGCCGAGAAGCGGGAGGCGCGCGAGCGCGCTGCGATGCAGGCACAGCGCCGGGTCCGCCGTACCCTCGAGGACTTCATGGCCTCCATGGAGCAGGGCGAGAGCCAGGAGCTCAACCTCATCCTGAAGGGCGACGTGTCCGGTTCGGTCGAGGCCCTCGAGGACTCGCTGGCCAAGCTCGACGTCGGCGACGAGGTCAAGCTCCGGGTCATCGACCGCGGCGTCGGTGCGATCACCGAGACCAACGTCATGCTGGCGGCCGCGTCCGACGCCGTCATCATCGGCTTCAACGTGCGCCCGCAGGGCAAGGCGACCGAGCTCGCCGACCGTGAGGGCGTCGAGATCCGCTACTACACGGTCATCTACCAGGCGATCGATGAGATCGAGGCCGCGCTCAAGGGCATGCTGAAGCCGGAGTTCGAAGAGGTCCAGCTCGGCCAGGCCGAGATCCGCGAGATCTTCCGCTCCAGCAAGCTCGGCAACATCGCGGGCTGCATGGTCACGTCCGGCCTGATCCGGCGCAACGCTTCGGTGCGACTGCTCCGCGACAACGCGGTCGTCGCCGAGAAGCTGGACCTGGCGTCGCTGCGTCGGGAGAAGGACGACGTGAGCGAGGTCCGTGAGGGCTTCGAGTGCGGCTTGGTGCTCCGGAACTACCAGGACATCAAGATCGGTGACGTCGTCGAGGCGTTCGAGATGAAGGAGATCCCGCGCACCTGAGCCGGGATCTGCTTCCCGGTCCCGCCGTCATGGGTGGGGCCGGGGTGAGCGGAGGACACTATGAGCAACAACCCCCGCGTGCGCAAGATCGCCGATCGGACCCGCGTGATCGTGGCCGAGATGCTGGAACGCCGCGTCAAGGACCCGCGTCTGGGCTTCGTCACCGTCACCGATGTGCGGGTGTCGGGCGACACCCAGCACGCGTCGATCTTCTACACCGTGCTCGGTGAGGAGAACGACCTCGTGGCGAGCGCGGCCGCACTGGAGTCGGCCAAGGGCCTGATCCGCTCCGAGGTGGGCAAGCAGCTCGGGATGCGACACACGCCGACGCTGGAGTTCATCCACGACGCGCTACCGGAGACCGCGCGGCACCTCGACGAGGTGCTGACCCAGGCACGCGTGGCCGACGCTGCGGTGGCCGAGCAGGCCGCCAACGCCGGGTACGCCGGCGAGGCCGACCCCTACAAGCACCCGCGCGAAACCGACGAGACCGACGAGACCGACGAGACCGTGTGAGCGACCCGGCTGAGCGGTCGGGGCTGGTCGTCGTCGACAAGCCCGGAGGCATCACCTCCCATGACGTGGTCGCCCGGGTGCGCCGACTGGCCGCGACCCGCAAGGTCGGCCACGCCGGCACGCTCGACCCGATGGCCACCGGGATCCTGGTGCTCGGGATCGGCCGCGCCACCCGGCTCCTCGGGCATCTGATGCTCAGCGACAAGACCTACGAGGCCACGATCCGTTTGGGCATCTCCACGGTCAGCGACGACGCCGACGGCGAAACCGTCGCCACCGATGACGCGTCGGGAGTGACCGACGAGCAGATTCGCAGCGGACTCGCCGCGATGGTCGGCGAGATCGAGCAGGTCCCCTCCTCCGTCTCGGCGATCAAGGTGGGCGGTCGACGCGCCCACGACCTGGTCCGGGCCGGCGAGCAGGTCGAGCTTCAGCCGCGGCGAGTCACCGTCCATGAGATCGAGCTCCAAGCGATCCGCCGGAGCGGGGAGGCAGTCGACCTCGACATCCGCGTCCGCTGCTCCACCGGCACCTACGTCCGGGCCATTGCCCGCGACCTCGGCTCCGCCCTGGGAGTCGGAGGGCACCTGACCCGGCTGCGACGTACCGCGGTCGGGCCGTTCGACCACGGCCGGACCCTGGAGGATCTGGCTGAACAGTTCGAGGTCACGTCGATCGACGACGCGGCCCGGGCGTTCTTCCCCTCGGTCGACCTCGACGCCGACCAGGCTCGTGACGTCACCTTCGGACGGGCCCTGGATCTGAGGTTCCCGACGGACGGACCGGTGGCGGTGTTCGATCCCGACGGACATTTCCTCGCCCTCTACGCGCAGGACGGCGAGCGGGCCAAGGCGGTCGCGGTCTTCGCGTGATCCCTTGTGCAAACATGTGACCGGCAGCCGAGAGAACCAACCGTGAGGAGAGGGGAGCAGGTGCGCGTCTGGCGCTCGATGGAGGAGGTTCCTGCGGACCTCCCGCGCACGTCGGTCACGGTCGGGAACTTCGATGGCGTCCACCTGGGTCACCGGCACGTCATCCGCCGGGCCCGTGAGGTGGCTGACGAGGCCAGCCTGGGCATGGTCGTCGCGGTCACCTTCGATCCGCACCCGATGGCCGTGCTGCGGCCCGAACACGCGCCGCCGACCCTCACCACGATCGAGCGTCGGGTGAACCTCCTCGCGGACGCCGGCGTCGACGCCGTCCTGGTCCTTCCGTTCAACCGGGAGATCGCGGAGTGGTCCCCGGAGCGTTTCATCTCCGAGATCCTCGTCGGCACGCTCCACGCGGGCGCCGTCGTGGTCGGGGCCAACTTCAGGTTCGGCTACCGGGCATCGGGCGACGTGACGACGATGCAGCATCAGGGGGAGCGACTGGGTTTCCGGGTCGAGGGGGTGCCCCTTGACGGTGGACCGCAGGTGTGGTCCTCGACATACGTGCGCAACTGTCTGGCCTCCGGAGACGTCGAGGGAGCAGCCGAGGCCCTCGGCCAGCCGTTCGCGGTACGAGGTCACGTCGTGGAGGGCGACAAGCGCGGGCGCGCGATGGGCTTCCCGACCGCCAACGTGCCCACCCGCGAGCTGCACGTGGCACCCGCCGATGGTGTCTATGCCGGCTGGTTGCGCCGACTCGGCGACCCGGTGGAGTCGCGGATGCCGGCGGCGATCTCGGTTGGCACCAACCCGACGTTCACCGGCGAGCGCGAGCGCCGGGTCGAGGCCTACGTGCTCGATCGCGACGATCTCGAGCTGTACGGCGACCGGGTCGAGGTCTGCTTCGTCGCCCGGATTCGCGGCATGGAGCGCTTCGACAACGTCGAGGAGCTGGTCGCGGCGATGCATCGCGATGTCGCGGCGGCCCGCCGCCTGCTCGACCGCTGAGCCGGCCACACCACACGCGACAAGGAACAGAAGGGACCCCTGTGGATCTCGAGGTGATCAGCCGCAACGCACCGGAGCGCCGCTACGACACTCCGATCCTGCTGGTCCATGGCATGTGGCACGGCGCCTGGGCGTGGGACCACGGTTTCATGGACCGGCTCGCCGCCGCCGGCTTCGACGTCCACGCGCTGAGTCTTCGCGGGCACGGAGAGAGTCCCCGGCGCGAGGAGCTCCGCTGGTACTCGACCTCCGACTTCGTCGCCGACGTGGAGGCGGTCGCCGGCTCACTGCCGACGGCGCCGCTGTTGGTCGGCCACTCGATGGGCGGCTGGGTCGTGCAGCACTACCTCAGGGACCATCAGGCTCCGGGAGCCGTGCTGCTTGCCTCGGTGCCGGCGTCGGGGATCGTGCGTCTTGGTGGCCGGTTCGTCCGGGATCATCCGGCCAAGGTCGTCCGCACCTTCATGACGCTGAGCGCCTATCCGCTCGTCTCGACTCCCCAGCTCGCCAAGCACTGGCTCTACTCCAACCACGTGGAGGACCACCACGTCGAGCATCACCACGCCAAGCTCCAGGACGAGTCGTTCCGAGTGGCGTTGGACATGTTCGCGCTCAGCCGGCCCCGGCCCAGGGCGGTCACGACGCCGATGCTGGTGTTGACCGGTGACAACGACCGGCTCTTCTCCGTCGCGGAGCAAGAGCGGACTGCGCGTGCCTACGGAGCCCCGGTCGAGATCTTCCCGGGGATGGCGCACAACATGATGTCGGAGCCAGGATGGGAGGCGGTCGCGGACCGCATCGCTGCCTGGGCGGCGGACACGCAACGCGAGCCGCACCGTTCCTGAACCGAATGGGGGTCGCTTGTGGAGCTCGAGGTCCTCAGCCGTACGCCGGTGGAGCGTCGTCACGAGACTCCGCTGCTGCTGGTGCACGGCGCGTGGCACGGCGCTTGGTGCTGGGACGGCGGCTTCATGGACCGGCTTGCCGGAGCCGGGTTCGAGGTCCACGCGCTGAGCCTGCGCGGTCACGGCGGCAGCCCCGGACGGAGTCAGCTGCGTCGCCACTCGACCACCGACTACGTCGAGGACGTCGCCACGGTCGTCGAGTCGCTGGGCACCGCGCCACTACTCGTCGGGCACTCCATGGGCGGCTGGGTCGTCCAGCACTACCTGAAGGATCATCAGGCGGCGGGCGCCGTGCTGGTGGCCTCGGTCCCGGTGACCGGCACCATCCGCTTCAGCGCCCGGATCGCCCGCAGCTACCCGGGCCACTTCGCCCGTTTTGTGCTCACCGCGAGTGCCTGGCCGGTGGTGGAGACACCCGAGCTGGCCCGGCACTGGTTCTTCTCCGACGCCTACCCGGACGAGGCGCTCCACCGTCATCATGCGCAGCTGCAGGACGAGTCCTTCCGAGCAGCGCTGGACATGCTCCTGCTCCGGCGGCCCGACCCAGCGGCGGTCTCCTGCCCGATGCTCGTGCTGGCCGGGGAGGGGGACCGGATCTTCTCGGTCGCCGAGGAGGAGCGGACCGCGCGGGCCTACGGGGTCGAGGCGGAGATCTTCCCGGGGATGGCACACAACATGATGTCGGATCCGGGCTGGGAGGCGGTCGCGGACCGGATCGCGTCCTGGGCGGGGTCGGTCGCCGGTTGAGGGGGTGTTTCAGGGCCCGCTCGATTCGTCGTTCCGGGGGTCCCGTTGGTAGCCTTGGGAGGTTGCCGTGCAACGGCCGCGGTTGGAGAGTGCCCGGGTGAACAGGCCCCGGTGCGCCGCGCAACGAGACCCGAGAGGACGAACGTGTCTGCTGGTACCGACACAGAGACCAAGAAGAAGATCATCGCCGATTACGGCCTGTCCGAGAGCGACACTGGTTCTCCCGAGGTCCAGGTCGCGCTGCTGAGCCACCGGATTGCTCATCTGACCGAGCACCTGAAGGAGCACAAGCACGACCACCACACGCGTCGTGGCCTTCTCCTCCTGGTGGGTCGCCGTCGTCGGCTGCTCAACTACATGCAGAAGGAAGACATCAACCGTTACCGCTCCATCGTTGAGCGTCTCGGCCTACGTCGATGAGTCTCCCGGAGCGGTCGCCCTGCATTTGCAGGGGTCGGCCGCTCCGGTCACATCTGGCGGTGTGGGTCCTTCGCCCCTCAAAGGCGAGCGCATAGTCTCGCCAAGGGGCTGTTCGGGCCCGCTTGACCGCCACCACAACTGAACAGAAATTCACCACCAGGAGCGAGATCGCAAGGCCCGGTCCTCGGTAGTGGCTTTCGGGTTCCGGAATGTTCCACACCGACCCGCGGGCCTCGATCGAAGACCGGCCGATACCTGGTTCGCCTCGTGCGCCCTCGTTCCACGAACCAGAAAGGGACACCCCCAATGGAGGGACCCGTCATTTCCGCCGTGTCGACTGTGATCGACAACGGCAAGTTCGGCACCCGCACCATCAAGTTCGAGACCGGACTCCTGGCCCGCCAGGCCGCCGGCTCGTGCACCGCCTACCTGGACGACGAGACCATGCTGCTCTCGGCGACCACCGCATCGAAGCACCCCAAGGAGCAGTTCGACTTCTTCCCGCTCACCATCGACGTGGAGGAGCGGATGTACGCCGTGGGGCAGATCCCCGGCTCGTTCTTCCGCAGTGAGGGCCGGCCTGGCGAGGACGCGATTCTCACGTGCCGGCTGATTGACCGTCCGTTGCGCCCCACCTTCAAGAAGGGGCTCCGCAACGAGGTGCAGGTCGTCATCACCGTCATGGCACTCGACCCCGACCAGCCGTACGACGTGCTCGCCATCAACGCGGCGTCGATGTCGACCCAGCTCTCCGGCCTGCCCTTCTCGGGTCCCGTCGGCGGAGTCCGCGTTGCCCTGATCGACGGCCAGTGGGTGGCGTTCCCCTCGCACAGCCAGCTCGAGGACGCCGTCTTCGACATGGTCGTCGCGGGGCGGGTCACCGACACCGGCGACGTCGCGATCATGATGGTCGAGGCCGAGTCGACCGAGCAGACCTGGGACCTGGTCCTGGCCGGCAAGCAGGCACCGACCGAGGAGGTCGTCGCCGGCGGGCTCGAGGCCGCCAAGCCGTTCATCAAGCAGCTCTGCGAGGCCCAGATGGAGCTCGCCAAGCAGGCCGCCAAGCCCGTGCAGGAGTTCCCCGTCTTCCTCGACTACGAGGATGACGTCTTCGAGGCCGTCTCCGCTGCCGCGTCGACCGACCTTGCTGCCGCGCTGACCATCGCCGGCAAGCAGGAGCGCGAGTCTCGTCTCGACGAGATCAAGGACGCCGTCATCGCAAAGGTCGCGCCCAGTTTCGAGGGCCGCGAGAAGGAGATCGGTGCGGCATTCCGCGGGGTCACCAAGAAGCTGGTCCGCGAGCGGGTCCTGCGCGACAAGATCCGGATCGACGGCCGCGGGCTCACCGACATCCGCAGCCTGACCGCTGAGGTCGGGGTGATCCCGCGAGTCCACGGCTCGGCGCTGTTCGAGCGTGGCGAGACCCAGATCCTGGGCGTCACCACGCTCAACATGCTGGGGCTTGAGCAGAAGCTCGACAGCTTGTCGCCGGAGAAGACCCGCCGGTACATGCACAAGTACGTATTCCCGCCGTTCTCCACCGGTGAGACCGGCCGCGTCGGCTCGCCCAAGCGTCGCGAGGTCGGCCACGGAGCGCTGGCACGTCGTGCGGTGCTTCCCGTGCTGCCGACTCGTGAGGAGTTCCCGTACGCGATCCGTCAGCTCTCCGAGGCCATGGGGTCCAACGGCTCCACCTCGATGGGCTCGGTGTGTGCCTCTTCGATGTCGCTGCTGCAGGCCGGCGTCCCGCTGCGCGCGCCGGTCGCGGGGATCGCGATGGGCCTGATCTCCGGTGAGGTCGACGGCGAGACCAAGTACGTCGCGATCACCGACATCCTCGGCGCCGAGGATGCCTTCGGCGACATGGACTTCAAGGTCGCAGGCACCCGGGAGTTCGTCACCGCCCTGCAGTTGGACACCAAGCTCGACGGCATCCCCGCCGACGTGCTCGCCCAGGCGCTGACCCAGGCCCGCGACGCCCGCATGACGATCCTGGACGTGATGGCCGAGGCGATCGAAGAGCCGGCGGAGATGTCGCTCAACGCACCGCGGATCATCACCATCCACATCCCGATCGACAAGATCGGCGAGATCATCGGCCCGAAGGGCAAGGTGATCAACCAGATGCAGGACGACACCGGCGCGCAGATCAGCATCGAGGACGACGGCACGATCTACATCGGCGCCACCAACGGTGATGCGGCCGAGGCCGCCAGGGCGATGATCAACGCCATTGCGAACCCGACAATGCCGGAGATCGGTGAGCGCTACCTCGGAACGGTCGTCAAGACGACCAACTTCGGCGCGTTCGTCTCGCTGCTCCCGGGCAAGGACGGCCTGCTGCACATCAGCAAGCTGCGGGCTCTTGCCGGCGGCAAGCGGGTGGAGAACGTCGAGGACGTCGTCTCCGTCGGGCAGAAGGTCCAGGTCGAGATCGCCGAGATCGACGACCGGGGCAAGCTCTCGCTGATCCCCGTGGTCGAGGACAACGGCTCCGAGTCCACCGACGACGAGTCCGCCGACGACGAGTAGTCGTCGGTGACCGACTCCACGCCGGCCCAGCCGACAGGATCGACCCGCACACTGCTCAAGGAGCGGGACGACGCCGGGAACGTGGTCTCCACGGTCCGGCGGACCCTCCTGCCCGGAGGGCTCCGGGTCATCACCGAGCAGATGGCCGGCGCTCGCTCCGCGAGCGTCGGCGTCTGGATCGGGGTCGGGTCACGTGACGAGACTCCGTCGCTGTCCGGGGCTTCGCACTTCCTCGAGCACGTGTTGTTCAAGGGGACCGCGAGCCGGACCGCGATGGAGATCTCGGAGACTCTCGATGAGGTCGGCGGGGAGTTCAACGCGTTCACGGCGCGGGAGTACACCTGCTTCCACGCGCGCGTGCTCGGCGAGGATCTGGCTCGGGCGATCGACGTGCTCGGCGACATGATGACGTCGTCGAAGCTGGCGAGCGCCGACATCGAGGCCGAGCGCACGGTCATCCTCGACGAGATCGCCATGCATGAGGATGACCCCGACGATGTCGTGAACAACCTCCTGGCCACCCAGATGTGGGGGGAGCGCTCCCTGGGCAGGCCGATCGCCGGCACGACCGAGACGATTGCGACGATGTCGCGAGCCCAGATCTCCCGCTACTACCGGACCCGGTACCGCCCGGAGAACATGGTCCTCTCGGTCGCCGGGAACCTCGACCACGCCAAGGTCGTGCGAGCCGCCAAGCGTGCCTTCGGCCGCAACGGCTTCCTCGACGACGCCGAAGCGCGCCCGGCCCCGCCGCGATCGACGGACCGCTTCCTGGCCAGCCGCGGCGGGTCGGCCCGGGAGACCCGACCCTTCGAGCAGGTCAACCTCATCCTCGGCTTCGACGGAGTGGACCGCAACGACCCACGTCGCTACCCGATGGGCGTGCTCAACGCCGTTCTCGGCGGTGGAACGTCGTCGCGGCTGTTCCAGGAGGTGCGCGAGCGTCGTGGTCTGGCCTACGCCGTCTACTCCTTCACGTCGCACTACTCAGACGCCGGTGCATTCGCCATCGAGGTCGGCTGTCTCCCCGCGCGGGAGGCCGCGGTCCTCGATGTCTTGAAGGCCGAGCTGGTCCGTCTCACCGAGGAGCCGATCTCCGAAGCGGAGCTGGCCCGGTCCCAGGGGCAGCTGCGCGGTGGGCTGGTGCTGGGGCTGGAGGACACGGGTGCTCGGATGGCGCGGATCGGCAAGGCCGAGCTGATGTACCGCGAGCTGTGGGGGATCGACGAGGTACTGGCCCGGATCGAGGCGGTGACGGTCGACGACGTGCACGCCCTGGCCAAGGAGATCTTCTCCGGCGAGGAGACGCTCGCCGTGGTCGGCCCGCCGCAGTACGTCTCGGACTAGGTAGAGGCCGGGTTCAGGCTAGGTTGGGGCAGTGGCAGCGATGAAGGTCGGCGTCCTCGGCGCCCAGGGCAAGGTCGGACGACAGGTCGTGGAAGCCGTTACGGCCGAGCAGGATCTGGAGCTCGTGGCCGCGGTCGACGTGGGCGACTCGCTCGATGCGCTGACCGCCGCCGATGTCGTGGTGGACTTCACCCACCCGGACGCGGTCATGGGCAACCTCGAGTACTGCATCTCCCACGCGATCCACTGCGTGGTCGGCACCACCGGCTTCACCGACGAGCGGTTGAGCCAGGTCCGGGACTGGCTCGCGGCTGCCCCTGGAGTCGGCGTGCTCATCGCGCCGAACTTCTCCATCGGGGCCGTGCTGATGATGCGTTTCGCCGCCCAGGCCGCGCCCTTCTTCGAGTCGGTCGAGATCGTCGAGATGCATCACCCGGAGAAGGCCGACGCTCCCTCGGGGACCGCCCGTCTCACCGCGGAGCTGATGGCAGCCGCTCGACAAGAGGCCGGCTCGGCTCCGATGCCGGACGCGACATCGACCGCGCTCGACGGTGCGCGCGGAGCGGAGGTCGCCGGGATCCGTGTCCACGGCGTACGGCTGCGGGGGCTGGTCGCCCACCAGGAGGTGCTCCTCGGCGGTCCGGGGGAGACCCTGACGATCCGGCACGACTCCCTGGACCGGATCTGTTTCATGCCCGGCGTGCTCCTCGGGGTGCGGGGGGTCCCCGCCCGTCCCGGGCTGACCGTCGGGCTCGACCCACTGCTGGGTCTCGATTGATGCGCAGCAAGCTGGTGGTCGTCGTGATGGCCGCAGTGCTCGCCTTCTACCTGGTCCTGCTCGGGGCAAAGGGGATCCAGCTCGTCGGAGTCGGGTCACCCGTCGGGATCGGCCTTGGGGTCGGGATGCTGCTGATGGCGGTCATCGGTGCGGTGCTCGTCGCTCGGGAGGTCCGGTTCGGCCAGGCCAGCTCCAAGCTGGCCGATCGGCTGGCGGCCGAGGGTGGGCTCCCGGTGGA
The DNA here is from genome assembly GCA_963824105.1 of uncultured Actinomycetota bacterium. GTDB lineage: Bacteria > Actinomycetota > Actinomycetes > Propionibacteriales > Nocardioidaceae > CAWDVB01. The sequence continues at coordinate 66,756 of CAWGNN010000006.1, read as the reverse complement.
CGACCTGCCGCGGCGGCCATCGGGGCGGATCGACCGCGCCGCCGCCGAGGATGAGTTCGCGTCGTACCGAGCCGAGGTCGAGGCGTCGCCCGAGGACTGGCGCGCATGGTTCCGCCTGGCTCTCGCCTACGACGCCGCGGGCGACCGATCCCGCGCCCGTGCCGCGGCTCGCAAAGCGATCATCCTCTCCTGACCGCAGTGCCCCGCTCTTGACGGGTCGGCGTTAGAGGAGGCGGACGACAGCGGCGGTGGCTGCGGCGAGGACGACCACCACGATGAACGGCGCCCGGAACACCAGGGCCACGGCAGCCGCGGCGAGGCCGGCGGCGCGCGCGTCCAGGGCCAGGTGCTGACCCGAGCTGAATGCCTGAACGCCGATCAGCGCTGCCAGCAATGCCACCGGAAGGAGGTCGGCGATGCGGGCCACCACCGGTCGCTGCAGGACCGACGGCGGCACCGACATGCCGATCAGCTTGAGCAGATAGACGCCGACGGCGGCGGCGAGGACGGCGATCCAGATCATGTTGCGGCGCCCCCCGGAAGATCCTCTTGGCCGGGTATCTCGGTCGGGTCGGGCTTGCCGGGCAGCAGGCCCGCGACGATCGCAACCGAGGCGGCCACCAGGACGGGGATCCCGGCGGGGCTGAGGGGCACCATGCCCAGCGCCACCGCGACCGCGAGCAGCGCCACGATGCGGTTGCGGCCGTTGGCCAGTCGCGGCCACAGCAGTGCCAGGAACGCCGCCGCCACGGCCGCGTCGAATCCATAGGTCTTGGGGTCGCCGAACGCCTGCCCCGCGAGGGCGCCGGCGAAGGTGGCCAGATTCCACAGCACGAAGATGCCGCCTCCGGTGACGAGGAATCCCAGTCTGGTGTCGGACCGGTTGGCGCGGTTGATCGACATCGCTGTCGACTCGTCGATGACCCAGTGGGAAAGAGCCGGACGCAGCCAGCCCCGCCACTCCAGGAGAGGAGCCAGCTTCAGCCCGTACAGGGTGTTGCGCACCCCGAGCAGCCACGCGGTCGCCGCTCCTGCCATCGGGGCTCCGCCGGCGCCGATCACGCCCACCAGCGCGAACTGGGAGGCTCCGGAGAAGACCAGCAGCGACAGCGCGCAGGTCTGCCAGACGTTCAGGCCGGAGGTCACCGAGATCGCACCGAAGGAGATGCCGTAGGCACCGGTGGCGACCGCCACCGCGAGCCCGTCACGGATGATTCCCCGGCGCACGGGGTCAGGGGACGGCACGGGGTGAATCTAGCCGGAGCCGGGCGCGGGCGCTCCACGCACCCCAGCAGGGGTCAAGCCAGTGAGGTGTGGAGCCGGACCTGCTTGACCAGGACGGCACCGTCACCGCGCAGGTCGAGCTCACGGTGGGCGCCGTCGACCTCCCACCCGGACCCGGTGAGGAACGTCCGGCGGGCGTCGTCGGTGGAGCTCAGCCACATGACCGCCCGAGTGAAGCGATCGGCTCGCAGGGTGTCGACGGCCGCGTTCATCAGCCGCGAGCCGTGGCCCTGGCGCAGGTGGTCCGGGTGGACGAGCAGCTCGCCGATCTCGCCGTCGGTCACCGGGTCGAGGTCCGGGTCAGAGCCCGGCCCGGTCACGGTGAAGCCGCGCACGCGGTCTCCGTCGAGCGCGACGAGCACCCGGTTGCGAGCATCGGCCGGACGACTGATCGACCGGCGCCACACCTCGGAGAGGTCCGACGGGTCCAGGCCGGAGAGCAGGTCGTCGGGCAGCAGCCCGGAGTACTCCGAGCGCCACGCGGTGACCTGGACTTCGGCCACAGCATCGGCGTCGGCCCCCCAGCCGGTCCGGACGGAGAGGCTGGAAGGGTCGGGGGGGTCGGAGGGGGCCATGACGGGCATTCTTCCGTACTGTTCCAGGGTGGGACCTCGTGCCCTGCTCTGTCCCGTTCTCTCACCGGACGATTCGAGTGTTCGAAGAAGGTGGTGGTCATGTCGAAGCCGGCTCGCGGCTCAGCCGAGTCGCACCCGCACACCTTCCGCAACGCCTGGCTGTGGGTCGCCTCGTTGCCTTTCGTCGTCGCCTTGGCGGTCCTGATCGGTGAGTGGCTCCTGGCGGCTCAGGGCTATCAGGTCGGAGGTGACACCGCGGTGCCGATCGGGCCGATACTGGCCGCTTCCGTGCCCGCGATGGCTGTGGTACTGGTGCCGTCGTACTTCGCCTTCCGGACAGGCATGCGAGCCCGCCGCGAGGGGAACGAACGAGGTCTCCTCCCGGCCCTTCTCGGGGTCTCGGTGGGGCTGTACTTCCTGGTCACGAACATCGCCAGTCTCTTCAACCGAGGGTGACGCGCGTGGCGCCCGGGCGCCGGCTCGGCCGGTGTTAGGTTGAGGCCGTGCAGCCGTACCTGGACCTCCTTCGCCGCATTCTGGACGAGGGCTCGGAGAAGTCCGACCGGACCGGCACCGGCACGCTCAGCGTCTTCGGTCACCAGATCCGCTACGACCTTTCGGCCGGCTTCCCGCTGCTGACCACGAAGAAGGTCCACACCCGCTCGGTGTTCGCCGAGCTCCTGTGGTTCCTCCGCGGCGACACCAACGTGAAGTGGCTGCAGGACCGCGGGGTCAGCATCTGGGACGAGTGGGCCGACGCGAACGGGGATCTCGGGCCGGTCTACGGCTACCAGTGGCGTTCTTGGCCCGACCCCGAGGGGCACCACATCGACCAGATCGCCGCGCTGATCGAGGGACTGCGCCGCGACCCCGACAGCCGCCGGCACATCGTCACCGCCTGGAACCCGGCTGACATCGACAAGATGGCGCTCGCCCCCTGCCACGCCCTGTTCCAGTTCTATGTCGCCGACGGCAGGCTCAGCTGCCAGCTCTACCAGCGCTCGGCCGACGTCTTCTTGGGCGTTCCCTTCAACATCGCGTCGTACGCGCTCCTCACCCACATGGTCGCCCAGGTGGTGGATCTACAGGTGGGTGACTTCGTGCACACCCTGGGCGATGCCCATCTGTACTCCAATCACCTGGAGCAGGCCCGGCTGCAGCTCACCCGCGAGCCGCGTCCCCTGCCGACACTCCGGCTCAATCCGGACGTCACCGAGATCGACGCGTTCGAGCTGGAGGACATCGAGGTCGTCGGCTACGACCCGCATCCGGTCATCAAGGCACCCATCGCAGTATGAGCGACGTGCGAGTCATCCTCGTTGCGGCGGTCGCCGACAACGGTGTCATCGGTCTGGGTGACGAGATTCCTTGGCGCCTCCCCGAGGATCTGCGCCACTTCCGCGCGGTCACCAAGGACAAGACCGTTGTCATGGGGCGCAAGACCTTCGAGTCGATCGGCCACCCCTTGCCCTACCGCACCAACATCGTGGTGACGCGGCGGGAGGACTGGGCCCATGAGCACGTCTTCGTCACCCACTCTCTGGAGGAGGCGGTGACACTCGGCCGGGGAATCGCGACCGACGTAATGGTGATCGGCGGCGGCGAGATCTACCGCGAGGCGATGCCGCTGGCCGATGGGCAGATCATCACCGAGGTGCACCAGAGCCCCGAGGGGGACACTCATTACCCGGATTTCGACCGCGAGGAGTGGACCGAGGTGCGCCGTGAGCCGCACGACGGATTCGACTTCGTGTGGTGGGAACGGCGCTGAGGGGCGGGCCGGTCCCGGGGCCCGATAGCCTGGGGCCATGACAGCAACCGCGCCGTTCGGACGCGTGCTGACCGCCATGGTCACCGCCTTCCACGCCGACGGCTCGATCGACCTGGACGGGTGCGCCCGGATCGCGAGTCACCTCGTCGACCACGGCAACGACGGCCTGGTCGTGTCCGGTACCACCGGCGAGTCTCCGACCACCTCGACCAGCGAGGACGGCGAGATCCTCCGTGCGGTGATCGACGCGGTCGGTGACCGGGCCACCGTGGTCGCGGGCGTCGGCACCAACAACACCGCCCACTCCCTCGAGCTGGCCGAGCAGGCAGCCAAGGCGGGCGCCGACGGGTTGCTGATCGTCACGCCGTACTACAGCAAGCCGACCCAGGAGGGTCTGCTCGCGCACTTCCGGGCGGTGGCCGCGACCACCGACCTCCCGGTGATGCTCTACGACATCCCGGGCCGCTCCAGCATCGCCATCGCGCCTGACACCTACGCCCGGCTCGCCGAGGACGCGAAGTTCGTCGCGATCAAGGATGCCGTGGGCGACATCTTCCGAGGCGTGTCCATCGCTCAGCGGACCGGTCTGGCTCTGTACTCCGGCGACGACGTGCTCAATCTGGCGTGGCTCGCTCACGGCGCTGCAGGCGTCGTGTCGGTCGTGGGCCACGTCACCGGCGAGCACAACGCGGCCATGGTGGCCGCCGTCGACCGCGGTGACATGGCCGAAGCCCGCCGTCTCTACGAGCGCCTCATACCGGTCATCGACGTGATCATGCACCGCGCCCAGGGCGCCATGACGGCCAAGGCAGCGATGCAGCTGATGGGGGTCATCGAGGAGCGCACGGTGCGACTCCCACTGGTGCCGGCATCCGACGAGCTCGTCGACGAGATCCGCGACGTTCTGCACGATCTGGGGGTTCTCTCCGTATGAGTCATCCGCATCCCGAGCTGACGGCCCCGGGACCACTCGCCGACGGAGGGATGCGCATCATCCCGCTCGGGGGTCTCGGCGAGGTCGGCCGCAACATGACTGTCTTCGAGTACGGCGGACGCCTGCTGGTCGTGGACTGCGGGGTGCTGTTTCCCGAGGAGAACCATCCCGGCGTCGACCTGATCCTTCCCGACTTCGAGTCGATCCGGGACCGGCTCGACGATATCGAGGCCCTGATCCTGACCCACGGTCACGAGGACCACATCGGTGCCGTTCCCTACCTGCTTCGGGAGCGCCCGGACATCCCGCTCGTCGGCTCGAAGCTCACCTTGGGCCTGCTCCGCAGCAAGCTGCAGGAGCACCGGCTCAAGCAGGCGCCCGAGCACGTGGTGGCGGAGGGGGACCGGATCGACTTCGGCCCCTTCGACCTGGAGTTCATCGCGGTCAACCACTCCATCCCCGATGCGCTGGCCGTCGCCATCCGGACCGGTGCCGGCACGGTGCTGCACACCGGCGACTTCAAGATGGATCAACTTCCGCTCGACGGCAGGATCACCGATCTGCGCGCCTTCGCCCGTTTGGGGGAGGAGGGCGTCGACCTCTTCATGGTCGACTCGACCAACGCCGAAGTGCCGGGATTCACCACCTCCGAGATGGAGATCGGGCCAGTGCTGGACCGGGTCTTCCACCGGAGTCGTGGCCGGATCATCGTGGCCTGCTTCGCCAGCCACATCCACCGGGTCCAGCAGGCGCTCGACACGGCCGCAGCCCACGGCCGAAAGGTCGCCTACGTCGGACGGTCGATGGTCCGGAACATGGGTGTCGCCCAGGACCTGGGCTACCTTCACGTTCCGCCGGATGTCCTGGTCGACGCCAAGAAGATCAGCGACTACCCACCCGAGAAGACGGTGCTCATCTCCACCGGGTCACAAGGCGAGCCGATGTCGGCCCTGAGCCGAATCGCCCAACGCACCCACAACTTCGTGCATGTGACCGATGCGGACACCGTCATCCTCGCCTCGTCGTTGATCCCTGGGAACGAGAACAGCGTCTACCGGGTGATCAACGGCCTCTCCCGCTGGGGAGCGACCGTCGTTCACAAGGGGAACGCCCTGGTCCACGTCTCCGGTCACGCCTCGGCCGGTGAGCTGCTCTACTGCTACAACATGGTCCGCCCACGCAATGTCCTCCCCGTCCACGGAGAGATCCGGCACCTGCGAGCCAACGCCTCTCTCGCCGAGGCAACCGGGGTTCCGCGGGATCGGGTGATCGTGGCCGAGGACGGCTTCGTGGTCGATCTGGTCAAGGGCAAGGCAACGCTCGCCGGCAAGGTGGACTGCGGCTACGTCTTCGTGGACGGGTCGTCGGTTGGTGACATCACCGAGGCCTCGCTGAAGGATCGCCGCATTCTCGGCGAGGAGGGGTTCGTCTCCGTCATCGTGGTGATCGACTCGGTGTCGGGGAAGGTCGCCGGCGGGCCGGAGATCCACGCCCGCGGGTTCGCCGAGGACGACGCCACCTTCGAGGAAATCAAGCCGGCGATCGTCGACGCGCTGAACCGACAGCTCGCCGAGAGCGGCGACGACACCTACCAGCTCCAGCAGACCATGCGCCGGGTCGTCGGCCGCTGGGTGGCCAACCGCCACCGCCGTAAGCCGATGATCATCCCGGTTGTCATCGAGGCGTGATCGAGGCATGCGCCCCTGGTCCCAGGACGGATAGGGCCTCGGCGATGAGCGGGGCTCGGGGGACAGGGGCCACACGCGCTCCTGCACTCGCGCGGCACTTGGCCTCCAGGAAGGAGTGAGGGTCTGATGGTCAGCTACCTTCCCCCGAGAGGTACGCCACGGTCGCTGGAGCAGATCGGGTTCACCGACTCCACCTGGGACCGCCCCTGGAACCTCTTCCGGGGACAGATCACCATGGCCGAACGCATGCCCTCGGCCGTCCTGGAGCCGGGTGAGACCGTCGCTTGGCCAACCGGGTCAGCCCTCGACCTTGCTCGTCTCGAGGTCGAGGACCCGCTGACCGGGCGCACCATGACCCTGCCGCAGTTGCTCGACTCCCGGTTGAGCTCCGACGGTCTGCTGGTGGTGCAGGGGGGACGCGTGATCGCCGAGCGCTACTCCAACAGTCTTGTCGAGACCGACCGCCACGTCGTGCACTCCTGCTCCAAGACCCTCACCACGATGATGGTGGGAATTGCGATCGACGAGGGCCGGCTCGATGTCGAGGCCGAGGTGGGCAGCTACCTGCCCGAGCTGGGTGAGCTCGACGCATGGGCGGGTGTGACGGTGCAGCACCTCCTCGACATGGCAACCGGCCTGAGGACCGAGGAGCACTACCAGGACCCCGAGTCGATGTACTGGCGCTACGCCGAGGCGGTGGGCTACTACGGGCCGGGACGCGATCGGGCCGGGACGTTCGGCTTCGCGCTGGCCGAGCTGCGGGAGCGTGCTGTGGAGCCGGGGACCCTGTTCAACTACGCGTCGTATCTCACCAACCTGCTGCCGGTCATGCTCGAGCGCGTCTATGAACGACCCGCGGTCGAGCTTTACGAGGAGCGCCTCTACTCCCAAATCGGAGCCGAGCGCCCCGCCCTGATCAATCTCGACTCGCAGGGTCGTCCCATCGTCGAGGGCCAGGTGAACGTCACGCTGCGCGACTTCGCGCGCTGGGCCTACCCCTTCGTCAACGACGGTCTGGGGCTCACCGGCGCTCGGGTGATCCCCGAGCGCTGGGTCAAGGAGACGCTGACATCCTCCCCGGAGCGCGCGGCCGCCTTCCGGGAAGCTGGGCGCGGCGAGTCGCTTCCCGGTGTGGAGTATCACAACCAGGCCTGGATCCTGGACCCTGCACGTGAAGTGATGACGATGCTTGGCATCCATGGCCAGTTCGCCTACATCGACCGCCCTCGCGACCTTCTTATCGTCGGGCTCTCGTCGTACCCCGACCAGTCCAATCCGCTCCAGACCGCGCTGCTCACCCGGGTCTGGGATGCTGTTGTCGCTGCGGTCTGAGGGCGCCCAGGCTCGCGCCCCGAGGTCTCAGCGCCGCGACGTTCCTGACGGGTCACCGGGCCACACGCGACGGGTCACCGGGCCACACGCGACGGGTCACCGGGCCACACGCGACGGGTCAGCCGGACGGGGTGGAGGGGAGGTAGGTATCCCTGGTGCGCTGGTTTGCTCGTCACTGGGGGAGTCGCACGTCGGCTCCGTCGTAGAGGCTCCATGACCCAAGGACCGTCGTCGGCAGACGAAGATTGGTCTTCGTCATGGTGGTGATCTCGATGCCGACGGTCTTGTCGAGCAGCGGATCCATGGGGCAGGGCTCGAACTCGGGGCACGGGCTCGTGCGGGTCAGCGCGATCCCGGTGGGCGAGAGCCAGATCGGCGTGGTCAGGTTGGAGCCGAGGGTGGTGATCGTGCCGGTCGGCAGATCGAGTACCCGGCTCACGGGCCGGGTGCCCTTGAGGATGGTGAACGCAATCTTGGTGCCGTCCGGTGAGATGGCCGGGCGGGCCGCCAAGACGGGCAGAGGGATGGTCCTCGACCTTCCGGTACGGACGTTCAGGGCGTCCCACTCGGTCACCGGCCCCGAACCCTTCGCGTAGAGCAGCCGTCCGTCGGGGAACCAGCGAGCGAAGGTTCCCGGTGTCCAGGGGAGCAACGACCGGCCCCTCACCGAGGCCACCCGAAGGATCTGTCCCTGTGCGTCGTCGACCACCGAGATCTTGGTGCCGTCCGGAGACCAGGCAACCGACCACTCGTCCCAGGCTCCCCCCTCACGTCCCAGGATCGCCTGGGGTGAGGTCCCGAGCACCTTCACCGTGCCGGTCTGGGCGTCGTAGAGGCACAGTGCCACCGGAAGGGCCGCGCCACTCTGATCCTCCCGGTACACGAGGTAGGCGAGCTTGTCGCCGTCGCTGTTCCAGGCCATGGCGAAGAGAGTGTCTGGGAGGCGCAGGATCTGCCGCTCAAGGTTGCCGGCGAGCGAGGTCTGGTACACCGCATCCTTGCCCCAAAGATGTGCCCTGTCCGGGGCCTTCCACCTGCGCGAGTAGGTGACGATTCCCGACGACCGGAAGACAGCGGCGCCGTAGTTGGTCGGGGAGAGAACGCGGTTCCTGTTGCTGGACGCGGTGTACACGGAGAGCCCGGCCCTGGACTCGGTGACCACCTTGGCTGAGGTGAGGACCGGTGAGTCTGCGGCGGTCAGCGGCGCCGGTTGGCTCTTCCCACATATCTTCCGCGCCCTCCTGGTCGAGGTGGGGATGGCGGTGGGTGAGCTGGACGTGGCGGTCGACGCCGGCGGCTCACTCGACTGCGAGGCGCTGCTCGGGGCGCCGGTGGCGGCGCTGGAGGTAGCGCTCGCGGGCGCGCTGGTCGCTGACGGTTGGCCGCCCGCCACCTGCCCGGAGGGAGAACAGCCGGTGAGAACGGCAGCCACGGCGATGAGCACCGGCCACCTGGTCGTCAGTCCTGGGTACGAACGCATTGGCCCCTCGTTCCATTGCTCGCTCAAGAACCTGTGCGCTCAGTCTGCCCCCCAGCCGCCTCTGCGGGAAGGCGATGTTGAGTTTTCAGCGGTGAGGGAGAGGAGATCGTCCATCCGATCCAGACCGATGGTGCCGTGGGTAACCCACACGAGGGTGCGGGCCGGGTTCGAGCCGAGCATGGTGTCGGTGACCCGGCGGGCGGTGTCGGAGTCCAGGTGAGCGGTCGGCTCGTCGAGGACCACCACGGCGGGGTCCGCCAGGAGCGCGCGGGCCAGCCCGATGCGGGCTCGCTCCCCTCCGGAGACTGCGGCGCCTCCGTCCCCGATCCGAGTGGCCATCCCGCGGGGGAGCGCGTCCACCCAAGCATCGAGGCTCGCGGTGCGCAGCACGGCTTCGACCTCCTCTTCGGAGGCGCCCGGCTGGGCAAGACGGATGTTCTCGTAGACGGTCGAGCCGAAGATGTGCGGATCGTCGTCGACGAGTGTGACGGTCCGCCGTACGTCGCTCAGCGCAAGCTCGCGGGCGTCGACACCGTCGATCAGGTAGCGCCCGTCGCTGGGATCGACGAAGCGGAGCAGCAGGGCCACCAAGGTCGACTTGCCCGAGCCGCTGGGGCCGACCACACCGAGCCGGCGACCCGGCGGAAGGTCCACGTCGAGTCCGTGGAAGACCTCGGTCCCGGACCAGGAGAACGCGAGGCTCTGACCCATCAGCGCGGGCCTCTGTTCGCGCAGCGGACGGGGAGCCTTCGGCTCGCCGACCGCGGGCCGGGCGGCAAGCAGAGCGCCGATTCGGTCGTCGGCGGCGTGCGCCCGGACTCCAAGAGCGCCGGCGTCCGTGGCCGGCGCAAGGACGTCGTAGAGAGCGAGCGGCACCAGTACCAGGAGCGCCGCGACCGGGCCGAGCAGGGCATTGGTCGACACCAGGCCGACGACATGGTCGGCCACCAGGACCGTGGCGAGGCCGCACGCGACGAGCACGACCGCCCGGGCCAGCGCGGTCAGCGCTGCGGAGCCCACGGTCGCGGCCGCCCCGCTCCGCCCCGCCTCCCGCACGGAGCCCAGGAAGACCTCCTCGGCCTGCCAGGCGACGATGTCGTCGGCTCCCCCGAGAGTGCGGGCCACTTCGGCGGAGACGCGCGCTCGTCGCTGGATGCTGAGGGGCTCGAAGCGGCCGGCACCGGCGCGCGATATCAGCCAGCCCAGGGAGCCCGCCAGCACCAACGTGGTCACCAGGACGACGGCCGAGCCCGGGTCGAGCAGCCAGCCCACCACCGCGACGATCACGGTGGTGAAAGCCCAGGTCAGCAGGGGAGTGCGGACCCGGAGCTGACGGTCGACCAGAGCATCGACGTCGTCGACCACCGAAGCGAGCACGTCGCCGCGCTGCTTGCCGAGCGCCCCAGGGACGAGGGGAACCAGCGCGTCGTAGACCGCCGCTCGGCGCTCCGCCAGCAGCCGCAGGGCGACGTCGTGACTGACCAGCCGCTCGGCGTACCGGAAGACCGGCCGCGCCAGACCGAAGGTGCGCACTCCCACGATCGCCGCGAACAGGAAGAGGACCGGCGGATGTTCGGCGGCCCGAGTGATCAGCCAGCCCGAGGTGGCCATCAGCGCGACCCCCGAGGTCGCGGCGAGCGCGCCGAGGGCGGCGCCGAGCGCCAGCCTCCCGCCGGCGTGGGCCGGCGGGACCGGCTGGTCCTCGAGGGGTGCCGTCGCCGGGCGTGCCGGGACTCCGGTCGGCGTCGAGGTGTGCTCGGGCGGGAGGAGGGGCGAGTGCTCCAGGGTGAGCAGCGTGTCGGCGCGAGCGGCGATCTCCGGCCGATGGGCGACCACGATGACGCAGCGGTCGCGGGCGAGGGCCTCGAGGGCTCCAGCGATCGTGCGCTCGGTTTCCTCGTCGAGGTGGGCGGTGGGCTCGTCGAGCACGACGATCGGCCGGTCTGCGAGGACGACGCGGGCGAGCGCCAGGCGGGCCCGCTGGCCGGCCGACAGCGAGGACCCGTCCTCGCTGATCTCGGCGTCGAGGCCGCCGGGGAGACCGCGCAGGTGGTCGTCCAGTCCCACCGCCGCCAACGCCGACCACAGTGCCGCATCCTCGGCGCCCGGCCGGGCGAGCAGGAGGTTCTCCCGGACCGTCCCGGCCAAGATCCAGGGACGCTGCCCGACTGCCGCGATCTGCTCACGCCACCAACGGCGGTCGACATCACGTAGGGGGACCCCGCCGACACGGACCTCGCCGCCCGCGGTGGGCAGGTCGGCGAGCAGGACCGCCAGCAGGGTGCTCTTGCCGGCGCCCGAGGGGCCAGCGACGACGGTGAGCCCTCGTGACGGGATCTCGGCGCTGAGACCGGTCTGGACCGGGCCCGGGCGGCCCGGATGGGTCAGCGTCACATCGTCGAGCGCGATCGCCAAGGAGCTCGGCTTCTCGGTGCCCTCTCCGTCAGCCGCGTCCGCCTCGGCCTTGAGCAGCTCGACCTCCTCGAAGGTGGACATGCCTTCGGCGGCAGCATGGAACTCCGCCCCGACCCGGCGCAGCGGCCAGTAGGCCTCGGGTGCCAGGAGCAGCACCACCAGCGCGGTCGAGAGGTTCATCCCGCCGGCCTGGAGCCGCAGCCCGACCTCGACCGCCACGAGGGCGACCGACAGCGTGGCCACCAGCTCCAGGGCGACCGCCGAGGCGAAGGCGATCTTGAGCGTCGCCATGGTCACCTCGCGGTAACGGTCGGTGATCCGGCGGATCGAGCTCCCCTGGGCCTCGGCGCGACGGTAGGCGACCAGGGTGGGCAGCCCCTTCATCACATCGAGGAAGTGACCGGACAGCTGCGACAGGACCTGCCACTGCCGATCGGACGCATCCCGGGTCGCCATCCCGATCAGGGCGGCGAAGACCGGGATCAGGGGGAGGGTGAGCACGACAACCACCGCAGAGATCCAGTCCTGGACTGCGATCGCCACCACGGTCAGGAAGGGCAGGATGCCCGCGAGCAGCAGCGCCGGGAGATAGCGGGTGACATACGGCTCGATCGCCGCAGCCCCGCGGGTGCTCAGCGCGGCCGTTTCCCCAAGCATCCGCCGCGATCGCCCGGCGGCCCCCAGCCGGAGTACGGCCGAGAGCACCTGATCGCGGACGTGGACGCCGATGATGGCGGCGGCGCGGGCCGAGGCGAGGTCGCCGAGCCAGACCACGAGCGCCCGGACCACCACGAGGAGGAGCAGGATCGTCGTCGGCCGGCCCAGGGACTGACCGCGCACCACTCCCACGACGAGATCGGTGAGCGAGAACGCGATCCCGATGACGAGCAGGCTGTTCAGCACACCGGTCGCCAACGCCCCGGCCAGGCTGAGCCTGGCCGGGGCGAGGTGAGGGGTGATTCGGGAATCGAAGGGCTTCACTTCATCCCAGTCGGGGCGGGAATGTGGTCAACGCTGATCCTCTTGCGGAACACCCAGTAGGTCCACCCCTGGTAGAGCAGCACGATCGGGGTGAAGATCACTGCCACGACGGTCATTACCGTGAGGGTGTAGTTGGTGGACGACGCGTTGACCCCGACGGCTTGTACGCCTGCGGTGAGCGAGTACGCGGGGTCGGTCGAGGACGGCATCACGTCGGGGAACAGGGCCCAGAACAGTCCGGCCACGGCCAGCGCGATGGTGACGAAGGTCGCGCTGAAGGCCCACCCCTCGCGGCCACGCAGCGCCATGAACAGTGCCGCCAGCAAGGTGACCGCGGCCAGGACGAAGAGCACGGCCGAGCCGAGGTTGCCGGTCTTGACCTGGGTCCACACCATGAAGACGACGGCCACGGCCGCGGTCGCCAGACCCAGCTTGACCGACAGTGCCCGCGCGCGGTGCCGGATGTCGCCGTCGGTCTTCAACGCGATGAAGACCGCACCGTGGGTGAGGAAGAGGAGGGCCGTGGTGACCCCGCCCAGCAACCCGTAGGGGTTCAGCAGGGTGAACAGGTTGCCGGTGAACTCCTTGTCGGCGTTGATCGGCACGCCCGCCACGATGTTGGCGAAGGCGACACCCCAGAGCACGGCCGGGACGGCCGAGCCGATGATGGCCGCCAGGTCCCATCGCTCGCGCCAGGTGGCGTCGTCGCGCTTGCCGCGGTACTCGAACGCCAGGTTGCGGACGATCAGGGCAAGCAGGATCAACAGCAACGGCAGGTAGAACCCGCTGAACAACGTCGCGTACCACTCGGGGAACGCAGCGAAGGTCGCTCCGCCGGCGACGAGGACCCAGACCTCGTTGCCGTCCCAGAGGGGGCCGATGGTGTTGAGCATGACGCGGCGCTCGGTCTCGCTCTTGCCCAGGACGGGAAGGAGCATTCCGACGCCGAAGTCGAAGCCCTCCAGCGTGAAGTAGCCGATCCAGAGAACGGCGATGAGGATGAACCAGACTGTGGTGAGTTCCATGTCGCGCTCCAGATCAGTATGCGAAGGTGAGCGGCTCGTCGGACGGCTCGCGCAGGCTCGGGTCTGGAGGCTCGACGTACGGCTCCGCACCCGCCTTCGCGTACTTGACGATCAGCCCGATCTCGACGATGGCCAAGATCAGATAGATCAACGTGTAGGAGATCACCGAGATCCAGACCTCGCCCGCGGAGACTCCGGGTGACACGCCGTTGGCGGTGGTCATCAGGCCGAAGACGACCCACGGCTGGCGGCCCATCTCGGTGAACATCCAGCCGAAGCTGTTGGCCGCCACGGGCAGGAACGGCAGGGAGAGTGCCATCCAGACCCAGGCCCTCCCGGTCGGGGCGCGGCCGCGTCGGGTCCGCAGCAGGATCAGCAGACCGAACAGCGCGGCGAGAGCTCCGACGCCGATCATCCAGCGGAAGGTCCAGTAGGTGATCGGGATGATCGGGGTGTAGTCGCCTGCCGCGTAGGCCTTGGATGTCGGGTCCGAGCCGTACTGCGCCTGGTACTGGGCGCTGATGTCGTTGATGCCCTGGACCGTCCCGTTGGTGTTGCCGGTGGCCAGGAAGCTCAGCAGGCACGGGATCTTGATGGCGAACTTCTCGGTCTTCCCGTCAGGCGTCCCGATCGTGAAGACCGAGAAGGGGGCGCAGGAGTCCGAGGTGGTGTAGAGAGCCTCAGCCGCGGCCATCTTCATCGGCTGGACCTCGGTCATGATCTTGCCCTGGATGTCGCCCGAGACCGCGATGCCCAGACCGGCGATCAGGGTGACCGCAGCACCGATCCGGATGCCGGACAGGTAGGTCTCCTTGTCGTGCTCTGCGGTGCTCTTGCGGGCGAAGTGCCACGCGGCGATGCCGAGGACGAAGGCCCCGGCGGTGAAGTACGCGGAGATCACTGTGTGCGGGAAGGTCACCAGCTGAACCTTGTTGAACAGCACGGCGAAGAAGTCGTGCAGCTCGGCCCGGCCGGTCGTGGCGTTGTACTCGTAGCCCACCGGGTGCTGCATCCAGGAGTTCGCGGCCAAGATGAAGTAGGCGGAGAGGACCGTGCCGATGTGGGCCAGCCAGATGGTGGCCAGGTGGAGCTTCCGAGGGAGCTTGTCCCAGCCGAAGATCCACAAGCCCAGGAAGGTTGACTCCAGGAAGAAGGCGAGCAGGCCCTCGACGGCCAGCGGCGCCCCGAAGATGTCTCCCACGAACCGCGAGTAGTCGCTCCAGTTCATCCCGAACTGGAACTCCTGGACGATTCCGGTGACCACGCCGAGGGCGAAGTTGATCAAGAAGAGCTTGCCGAAGAACTTGGTCAGGCGGAGGTACTTCTCCTTGCTGGTGCGAAACCAGGCCGTCTGCATGCCCGCGACCACGCCGGAAAGACCGATGGTGATGGGGACGAAGAGGAAGTGATAGACGGTCGTGATTCCGAACTGCCAGCGCGCGAGCTCCAGTGCGTCCACGTGCCCTCCTCGGGGTCGGTGCGGATCGACTGAGTCGACACTAACGGCGCCGGGACCTGGGCAGACACAGGCCACCGGTCTCCTCTTGAGTGCCCCAAGGTCCCGAAGGGGCTTGCCGGAGTCTCTCCGGATTGTCCGGCTTCGGAACGGCGGATCGGGCCCCGGCGGCGTGTGGAAGGAGTTGCGGGAGTGGCTGTTGGGTTAGCCTGACCATCATGGCGACCCGTACGTCTTCCCCGCCGCGGTCCCGCAAGTCCAGCTCGGGCCGGAGTTCCGGCACGAGCTCGAGCAAGCGAGGCTCGAGCAAGCGCTCCCGCTCGTCGCGGCGTCCCGCCCCCCGCGCGGTCCGTAACGGACCCGGCCCGGTGCTTCGCTTCTTCACGCTCCTGTGGCGGGGTCTGGTCCACCTCTGGCTCGGCGTCGCCACCGTGATCGGGTCCGCCGTCCGCCACGTCGGGAGCTCGGCGCGCGAGCTCGAGCCGGAGCATCGGCGCGACGGCGCCGGACTGGCCCTCATCGGCGCGGCTCTGGTGGTGGCCTCCGCGGTCTGGTGGCAGCTCCCCGGCCCGGTCGGGCACCTCACCCGCACCGTCGTCAACGGAACCCTCGGTCTGCTCGGCTGGGTGGTGCCCCTGATGCTGCTCTATGTGGCGTGGCGGAACCTGCGCGATCCCCAGACCAACGGCCCCGCCGGGCGCCAGTTCATCGGTTGGGTGGCTCTGGCCAGCGGTCTGCTGGGCATCATCGACATCTCAGCCGGCATGCCCCGCCCCAACGACGCCGAGTCACTGCAGCGGGCGGGCGGTGCGATGGGCTTCCTGGTGTCGTCGGTGCTCATGGACCTGCTCCGCACGCCCTACGTCGTGGTGCCGCTCCTCGCCCTGCTCGGTCTGTTCGGCTTGCTGGTGATCACCGCGACGCCGATCTACCAGATCCCGGCCAGGTTCCGTGCCCTGGCCGACAAGGTGCTCGGCCGGGGGAAGGGCAGCCAGGACGAGGCTGACCCCGACTCGGAGCAGACCGAGGCGATCGAGTCGCTCAAGCCGCTCAAGCGATCCCGGCCCCGCCGCAGGGTCGGGGTGATGGCTGAGCGCGAGTCCGATCTCGGGCCAGAGGCCTACGACTCGCCGGTCGTCGTGGAGTCCACTCCCGGGAAGGCCGACCCCCCGACCACTGCTCCGGCGTCGGCCACCGGGCAGGACTCGGCTACCGGCGAGGTCCACCCGCCACCGCACACGCCGCTCCCGACCCGCGTGGAGCAGCTCGCTCTGTCCGGCGACGTGACCTACACGCTTCCGGGCAACGATCTGCTCAAGCAGGGCAGCGTGCACAAGCCGCGGACGCGGGTCTCCGACGAGGTGGTGGAGCGGCTCACCGAGGTCCTCGATCAGTTCGACATCGACGCGCAGGTCACCTCCTACACCCGCGGCCCGACAGTCACCAGGTACGAGGTGGAGCTCGGTCCGGCGGTGAAGGTCGAGAAGGTCACCGCGCTCGGCAAGAACATCGCCTACGCCGTGGCGAGTGCCGACGTGCGGATCCTCAGCCCGATCCCCGGCAAGTCCGCGATCGGCATCGAGATCCCGAACACCGACAAGGAGATCGTCTCCCTGGGCGACGTGCTCCGGTCGAACGCCGCGCGCAACGACCACCATCCGATGCTCGTCGGCCTCGGCAAGGACGTCGAGGGCGGGTTCGTGGTGGCCAATCTCGCCAAGATGCCGCACCTGCTGGTGGCCGGGGCGACCGGATCGGGCAAGTCCAGCTTCATCAACTCCACCATCACCTCGATCCTCATGCGGTCGACGCCCGACGAGGTGCGCATGGTGATGGTCGACCCCAAGCGGGTGGAGCTGAACGCCTACGAGGGCATCCCGCACCTGATCACGCCGATCATCACCAATCCGAAGAAGGCCGCCGAGGCCTTGCAGTGGGTCGTGCGAGAGATGGACCTGCGCTACGACGACCTCGCGTTCTTCGGATACCGCCACATCGACGACTTCAACAAGGCGGTCCGTGCCGGGAAGGTGCACGCGCCCCCGGGCAGCGAGAGGGTCGTCGCGCCGTACCCGTACCTGCTCGTCGTCGTCGACGAGCTGGCCGACCTCATGATGGTGGCGCCTCGCGACGTCGAGGACGCGGTGGTCCGGATCACCCAGCTCGCCCGCGCGGCCGGCATCCACCTGGTCCTGGCGACCCAGCGCCCGTCGGTCGACGTGGTGACCGGTCTCATCAAGGCCAACGTGCCCTCGCGACTGGCCTTCTCCACCAGCTCGCTCGCCGACAGCCGGGTCATCCTGGACCAGGCCGGAGCCGAGAAACTCGTCGGGCAGGGCGACGGGCTCTTCTTGCCCATGGGCGCCTCGAAGGCGGTCCGCGTCCAGGGCTCGTGGGTGACCGAGGCCGAGATCCGTCAGGTCGTGGCTCACTGCAAGGGTCAGTTGACCCCGACCTACCGGGAGGACGTGACGGCTGCCGCGGCGGCCAAGCGCGAGATCGACGACGAGATCGGTGACGACCTCGATCTGGTGATGCAGGCGGTGGAGCTGGTGGTGTCGACCCAGTTCGGCTCGACCTCGATGCTCCAGCGCAAGCTGCGGGTGGGCTTCGCCAAGGCCGGCCGGTTGATGGACATCATGGAGAGCCGCGGGATCGTCGGCCCAAGCGAGGGGTCCAAGGCACGCGACGTCCTGATCAAGCCCGAGGAGCTGGAGTCGGTGCTCACCACGTTGCAGGGGTCCTGATGGCCGACGATCACGCACTGGAGATCGGCTACAACACCCGACTCACGTCCGCACTCAGCGCTGCCGCTGGACTGGTCGCGGTGCTGCTCTGGGCGCGAGCACTGGGTGGCGGATCGGCCCTGGACGGAGTTCTCGCGGCGGCGGTGAGCCTGATCGCCGTCGCCAGCGCCGTCATCGCTGTCAGCAGCGCGCGTTCTCCGCTACTGGTCGCCGACCGTCGCGGGGTGCGGGTCAAGATCGGCGGTGAGTGGTGTGGCTTCCCCTGGATCAGCATCAGTGAGTACCACGTCGAGCCCCGTCGGCTGCCGTGGACCGACGGGCACCTGCTCATCCAGGTTCAGCACTCCAGCCACGTGACCGAAAGCCTCTCCGAGCGGAGCCAGCGGCGGGTTGCCGCCAGCCAGCGGCGACACCACGCCGAGCTGTCCCTGCCGCTCGGCGCGATCACCGGGGTGTCACGAGGCGATGAGCGCCAGCTCGCCGGCCGCCTCGCGGTCCTCGCCGCACTGAGTGACAACCCGGCCGAGTGACGCTGCAGTTTCGCTGAAGCAGGCCCCCCACGCGATACTGGAGGCCTCATGTCGACCACTTCCTCCCGCCCGACCGTCGCCCTGGTCACCTTGGGTTGTGCCCGCAACGAAGTCGACTCCGAGGAGCTCGCCGCCCGGCTCGAGGCGGGCGGTTTCGAGGTGGTGGGCGATCCGGGAGACGCGACGGCGGTACTGGTGAACACCTGCGGCTTCGTCGAGGCCGCCAAGAAGGACTCCATCGACACCCTGCTCGAAGCCGCCGACCTGAAGACCAGCGGCGGCGCCCAGGCGGTCGTGGCTGTGGGCTGCCTCGCCGAACGGTACGGCGTGGGGCTGGCGGAGTCCCTGCCCGAGGCCGATGCGGTGCTGGGCTTCGACGACTACCCCGATATCGCCGACCGGCTGAACGCGATCCTGCACGGACAGCGCCCTGCCTCGCACACCCCTTCGGACCGGCGGCTGCTGCTGCCGATCTCGCCGAGCCAGCGCGACCCCGGGTCGGTGACCGTCCCCGGTCACAGCATCCTGGCCCCGGACCTGCCGGAAGGGGTCGCCCCGCCGACCGGCCCTCGCGCCGTCCGGCGACGTCTCGACCGTGGTCCGATCGCACCGCTCAAGCTGGCCAGCGGGTGTGACCGTCGCTGCTCCTTCTGCGCGATCCCGAGCTTCCGCGGAGCATTCGTCTCCCGGCGCCCCACCGATGTCCTTGCAGAGGCTCGGTGGCTCGCCGAACAGGGGGTGCGCGAGCTCTTCTTGGTCAGCGAGAACTCCACGTCCTACGGCAAGGACCTCGGCGACCTGGCCCTGCTCGAGTCACTGTTGCCCGAGCTCGCGGCCGTCGACGGGATCGAGCGGGTCCGGGTCAGCTACCTGCAACCTGCCGAGACGCGACCGGGACTGGTCCGGGCCATCACCGGCACTCCCGGGGTGGCCGACTACTTCGATCTGTCTTTCCAGCACGCCAGCCCGACCGTGTTGCGCCGCATGCGACGGTTCGGTGACCCGGACTCGTTCCTCGGCCTGCTGGAGGCGATCCGGGCACAGAGCCCGGAGGCCGGGGTCCGCTCCAACGTGATCGTCGGCTTCCCGGGCGAGACCGAGAGCGACGTTGAGACGTTGACGGGGTTCCTCACCGACGGCCGCCTCGACGTGGTGGGCGTCTTCGGCTACTCCGACGAGGACGGCACCGAGGCCGAGGGCTTCGATGCGAAGCTGGACGAGGAGGAGATCCGCTCGCGCGTGGAGCACGTGACCCGGCTGGTCGAGCAGCTGACCGCGCAGCGCGCCGAGGAACGGGTCGGCACTACGGTGTCGGTCATGGTGGAGACGTTGGAGCCGGCCGGCCTCGACGACCCAGCGGCCGAGGGCAGAGCCGAAGGTAGGGCCGAGCACCAGGGCCCCGAGGTGGACGGCTCCACTCAGCTCGTCGGCCACCTCGACGGGATCGTCGTCGGCGATCTGGTGACGGGTCGGGTCGTAGCCTCCGAGGGCGTCGATCTGGTGGCCGAGGTGGTCCCTTGACCGACGTCAATCCACACGCGAGCAACTGGAACCTGGCCAACCTCCTGACCGGACTGCGGATCCTGATGGTGCCGTTCTTCGGCGCGGCGCTCCTCGACGACGGCGGGGCTTCCACCGGCTGGCGTCTGGCTGCCTTCGGGGTCTTCGTCGTGGCCGTGATCACCGACCGGATCGACGGCGACATCGCCCGCAAGCGCAACCTGGTGACCAATTTCGGGAAGGTAGCCGACCCGATCGCCGACAAGGCGCTGACCGGGATGGCGTTCGTCGGTCTGTCCCTCATCGGCGAGCTCTGGTGGTGGGTGACCGTCGTGGTGCTCGTGCGTGAGTGGGGCATCACCGGGTTGCGCTTCTTCTTGCTGCGCCACGGGATCATCGTGGCCGCCAGCCGGGGTGGGAAGACGAAGACGGTCCTCCAGATGGCCGCTCTCAGCGCGATGATCCTTCCGCTCCTGGGCCACACGGGTGTCTGGGGCACCGTCGGAGTGGTCGTGTGGTGGATCGCGGCCGTGACGATGGGCGCAGCGGTAGTGCTGACCCTGTGGACCGGGCTCGCGTACGTCGTCGACGCGACCCAACGGCGCCGGATCCGCTCCTCGTGACCCACCCGCTGGCCGGGAACCTGGTCGCCGAGCTCACCCGCCGGGGCCAGACCCTCGCCTGCGCCGAGTCTCTGACCGGAGGTCTGGTCGCCGCGAGCGTCACCGAGGTGCCGGGTGCCAGCGCCGTCCTGCTCGGCGGTGTCGTCGCCTACGCCACCGAGGTGAAGCGGACGCTGCTCGGGGTCCCGGCCGAGATCCTCGACGGTGTCGGGGCGGTGTCCTCGGAGTGCGCAACGGCGATGGCCGCCGGCGTTCGCCGGCTGCTCGGGGCCGACTGGGCGGTCAGCACGACCGGGGTCGCCGGGCCGGACAGCCAGGAGGGGAAGCCGGTCGGCACGGTCTACGTCGGGGTGGCCGGCCCCGACGGCGTCTTCGCCCACCGGCTGGATCTGCCCGGTGATCGGGCCGAGATCCGCCAGGCCGCCACGGGTGCGGTGCTCGAGACCCTGCTGCGGGCACTCTTCGGCGCGGCGTGACCCTGGTGGTGCTCCGGTCTTGGGGGGTGCCGGTCGCTAAGGTGGGACCGCATTCGGGCCGAATGTCAGGTAAAGCGTTGGCGACCCGGGTAAGTTGATAGATCAGAGACATCGGGACGGCTGCTGTTTCGCAGACACGACGAGGAGGGAGCGAGCGATGGTGATCCTTCGCCAGTCACTCGGCGATGTGCTCCGTGCCCGTCGGATTCGCGCGGGCATGACCCTGCGTCAGGTGTCCGCCGCCGCCCAGGTCAGTCTGGGCTACATCTCAGAGGTCGAGCGCGGTCAGAAGGAAGCCTCGTCTGAGCTCCTGGGCGCGATCTGCTCGGCGCTCCAGGTGCCTCTGTCGGACGTCCTCTCCGAGGTCTCCCATGCAGTGCGCGTCCAGGAGATCCAGCAGATCGCAGGGCGTGGCGCTTCGCTGACCCTGGCTGCCGGCGACGACGTGGTCGCCTCGGCCGCCTGACCCGCTCAGGCCCGCAGCCGCATCCCGGCCGGAGTCGTGGCGAAACCCGCTGCCTCCATCAGGGTGCGCAGGGCCGCACTCTCCCGGTCCAGGACCGCCGCCCCATCGACCTGTTTGACCGTGAGAGGCCCAGCGCCCCCGCGGCGCACCAGGGCGGCGAGCTCGGAGAAGGCCCGGGTCAAGCTCTCCGGTGAGCTGGCGAAGGTGAGCATCGTCCGTCCCCCGCGCTCGACATAGACCGCGAGGTGCCCGCTCACCAGGACCACGACAGCCCCGGCCTTACGGCCGGCTCGATGCCCCGTGCCGGAGTCGGGCCAGGCAAGCGCCGCGCCGAACGGGTTGGCGGGATCGGTGGCGGCCAGGGCCACCGCCTGCTTCTCGTCGCCCTGGACCTGGCCGACCTGGCTGCCCTGTACCAAGTCGCCCTGGGCCCGGAGCCGGTCCACCGCTCCGGGTCCGGCGAACTGCGCGGCCCCCAGCGTGGCCACGAAGTAGCCGCGTCGGCAGCGCCCGGCCTCCTCGAACGCGGAGAGCAGTCGGTAGACGCCGGCGAACCCGCCCGGCACCTGCTCGGCCACGACCGCGCCACGGGTGACCACCCCGTGCCGATCCAGCAGCGCCTGGCTGATCGCGGTGGCCCGACGCGTCGGGTCGCTCTCGACCCCGGGCAGCAGCGACCACCGTCCGGCCGCAGTGGGTCCGGCGGGCACTGCGACCCGTCTGCCGAGGATGCGGGCACGGGGCGGTGGCCGGCGCGCTCGATGGCTCGTCGAGGATCCCGCGATCAGTCCCCGGACCGGGGCGAAGGTGTCGTTGCTGATCCGGCTCGCCCAGGCCAGCTCCCAGAGGCTGTCGACGATCTCGGTCTCGGTGCTGTCGGGCAGCTGCTCGGCGAGCTGCCGTGCGAACCAGCCGCCGCCCGAGGAGAGCCGGCCCAGCAGGTCCACGGCGAGTGGGCTCAGGTCGGCCTCGGCCGCCGCAGGGAGGGTCAGGGCAGCGGTTCCGGCGGGGTGAAGACTGACCCACCCGTCATGGGCGGCGATGCGTCCGCGTCCGGCCCACACCACCTCACCGGAGGAGGTCAGCTCGTCGAGCCAGGCGGGCTGGTAGTCCTGAACCCGGGCCGGGAGCACCAGGGACTCCAGGGCCGACGCCGGGACCGGGCATCCGGCGAGCTGCTCGATCACCGAGAGCACGCCGTCGACCCCCCGCAGCCTCGACCCGACCCCCTGCCAGGACGGCAGGAACCGGGCGAGGGCGGCAGGCTCGACCGGCTCCACCTCTCGTCGTACCTTGGCCAGGCTGCGGCGGCGCAGGCGCCGTAGGACGTCGGCGTCGCACCATTCCGACCCGGTGCCGGCCGGCCGGAACTCGCCCTCGAGCAGCCTGCCCTCGCCCGCCAGGCGGCGCAGGGCACCGAGCGCCACCGCCGACCCGAGACCGAACCGGCTCGCCACCTCCTCGGTCGTGATCGGGCCATGGGTGCGGGCGTAGCGGGAGACGAGGTCCCCGAGGGGGTCACCGACCCCCTCGGGGAGGGGCTCGGTGAACGCGTCGGGCGTGCCCGTCGGCACCGGGACGCCGAGCGCGTCTCGGAGGCGTCCGGCATCCTCGACGGCAGCCAGCCGGGGCACGCCCCCCACCGTCACCTCAATGACCCGGCGCGCGGCGACCAGGCTGGTCACCCAGTCGGGCACGGGGCTATGGGGCACCGACCGCTGGGCGACCTCGGCCCGGTCGAGAGGTCCGAGCACTCGCAGCAGGTCCGCCAGCCCTTCGGCGTCCCTGATCCGGCGGCTCTCGGCGGTGCGCTGCAGCTCGGACTCCAGCTCGGCGAGGACGTCGGGGTCGAGGAGCTCCCGCAGCTCGCTGCGTCCGAGCAGCTCGGCGAGGAGTCCCTGGTCCAAGGAGAGAGCCGCCGCCCGCCGCTCGGCGATCGGGTTGTCCCCCTCGTAGACGAACGTGGCGACGTACTCGAAGAGCAGCGCCTTGGCGAACGGCGACGGCTGGGCCGACTCGACGTCGACGAGCAGCACGCGACGCGCACCGATCTCCCGTTGCAGCTCGATCAGGGCGGGGACGTCGTAGACGTCCTGAAGCACCTCGCGCACCGACTCCAGCACGATCGGGAACGACGGGAACTTCACCGCGACCTGGAGCAGCTGGGCGGCACGCTGCCGCTGCTGCCACAGCGGGGCCCGGCGCCCGGGGTCCCGTCGGGGGAGCAGTAGTGCCCGGGCGGCGCACTCGCGGAAGCGGGCGGCGAACAGCGCCGAACCACCTATCTCGTCGGTGACCGTGGACTCGATCTCGTCGGGGTCGAAGACGAACACCTCGGCACCCGGCGGCTCACGATCGGTGTCCGGGATGCGAAGCACGATCCCGTCGTCGCTCGACAGCGCTTGAGCTCCGACGCCGTGGGTCTCCTCCAGCCTGCGGGCGACGGCGAGCGCCCAGGGCGCGTTGACCTGGTTGCCGTAAGGAGAGTGCAGGACCACTCGCCAGTCGCCGAGCTCGTCACGGAAACGCTCGACGAGCAGCTGCTGGTCGCTCGGCACGACCCGGGTGGCTGCGGCCTGCTCGCCGAGGAGGGCGAGGAGGTTCCCGGTCGCCCAGTCGTCCAGCCCGGCCTGAGCGCAGCGTCGTTCGGCCTCGGGGCGGTCCAGGACGGCCACCTCGCGGGTGAAGCGCCCGATGGCGCGGCCCAGCTCGGCGGGTCGGCCGAGCTGGTCGCCCTTCCAGAAGGGCAGTCGGCCGGGCTGCCCGGGGGCGGGGGAGACCACGACCCGGTCGTGGGTGATGTCCTCGATCCGCCAGCTGCTGGCGCCGAGGGAGAACACGTCACCGACCCGTGACTCGTAGACCATCTCCTCGTCGAGCTCACCGACCCTGCTGGCGCGCTCGCCGGCCAGGAACACCCCGTAGAGCCCGCGGTCGGGAATCGTGCCTCCGGAGGTGACCGCGAGCCGCTGCGCACCTGGCCGTCCGCTCACCGTGCCGGCGACCCGATCCCACACGATCCGGGGCCGCAGCTCGGCGAACTCGTCGCTGGGGTAACGGCCCGCCAGCAGGTCGAGCGTGGCTTCGAACGCGCTGCGCGGGAGCGTCTGGAAGGATGCCGCCCCCCTGACGAGGGCGTAGAGGTCGTCCACCGGCCAGGCATCGACCGCGCAGCAGGCGACGATCTGCTGTGCCAGCACGTCGAGGGGGTTCCGCGGCACGTGCAGCGACTCGATCGCACCTTCGCGCATCCGCTCGACGGCCACGGCCGTCGCGATCAGATCACGCCGGTGCTTGGGGAAGAGGACCCCGCGCGAGACCTCCCCGACCTGGTGTCCTGCCCGCCCGACCCGCTGTAGCGCGCTGGCGACCGAGGGCGGCGACTCGATCTGGACCACCAGGTCGACCGCGCCCATGTCGATGCCGAGCTCGAGGCTGGAGGTCGCCACCACGCACGGCAGGTCTCCACGCTTGAGGGCCTCCTCGGTGTGGGCACGCTCCTCCTTGGACACCGAGCCGTGGTGGGCGCGGGCGATCACCCGCGGGGCGCCATAGGTCTGGCCCGATTGGGCCATCACGTGGGCGGGCGGGCCGGTCTGCTCGTGTCTCTCGGCGACGATCTCGTTCAGCCGGGCGGTGAGGCGCTCGGCGAGTCTGCGGGAGTTGACGAAGACGATCGTGGATCGGTGCCGCTCGATCAGGTCGACCACGCGCTCCTCGATGTGTGGCCAGAGCGATGGAGTCGGCCGAGGTGGTCCCGCGGCGTGCGGCTCGAGGGGGTCGCGGGACGGTCGGGTTGCGGCCACCTCGACCACCGGTACGGCGAGGTTGGTCATGTCCTCGACCGGAACCACGACATCGAGCTCCCAGGTCTTGGTCGCCGCAGGGGCGACCACGGTTGCCTGCCGAGACCCGCTGAGGAACCTCGCCACCTCGTCCAGCGGACGGACGGTCGCCGACAGGCCGATCCGTTGTGCGGGGCGGGGCAGCAGGGCGTCGAGCCGCTCCAGCGAGACCGCGAGGTGTGCCCCGCGCTTGGTGCCGGCGACCGCGTGCACCTCGTCGAGGATCACGGTGCGGACCGAACGGAGGGACTCACGGGCTCGGGAGGTGAGGATCAGGAACAACGACTCCGGAGTGGTGATCAGGATGTCGGGAGGGTGTGCCGCCAACCGGCGCCGGTCGGCCGCCGAGGTGTCGCCGGAGCGGACCCCGATGGTGATCTCCGGCTCGGGCAGTCCCCGCTGCGCCGCCGTCCGGCGGATGCCGACCAGCGGGGCGCGCAGGTTGCGCTCAACGTCCACGGCGAGGGCCTTCAGCGGCGACACGTAGAGCACCCGGCAGCGCTGCATCGGATCCTCGGGGGGCTCGGTCGCGGCCAGGTCGTCGATCGCGGAGAAGAACGCGGCCAGTGTCTTCCCCGAGCCCGTGGGTGCTACGACGAGCGCGTCCTCCCCGGCCCGGATCGCTCGCCAGGCCCCGGCCTGGGCGGGAGTCGGCTCGGCGAAAGCGGCCTCGAACCATGCCCGGGCGGGAACGCTGAACGCGTCCAGGGTGCGTGCGCTCACCTCCACCGGCCCATCCTCGCAGCACCCACCCACGCTGCAACCGAGAAGCAAGGTGCGGACTGGGGGCGCCGTGGGACAGGATCGGACCCATGGAACCGACCGCCCACGGCACCGAGCCCCCCCTGATCGAGGCCACCGGCCTGCGCAAGTCGTTCGGCGAGTTCGAGGCTGTGCGCGGCATCGACGTGGCGGTGCGCCGCGGGGAGTCGTTCGGGTTCCTCGGCCCCAACGGAGCCGGGAAGTCCTCCACCATGCGCATGATCGCCGCGGTCTCCCCGGTGTCGGGCGGGACCCTGCGAGTGCTGGGCCTGGACCCCGCGGTCGACGGGCCCGAGATCCGCGGCCGGATCGGCGTCTGTCCGCAGGAGGACAACCTCGACATCGAGCTGACCGTCCGCGACAACCTCGTCGTCTACGCCCGCTACTTCGGGATCCCGCGCAAGGAGGCGGTGGTACGTGCCGACGAGCTGCTCATGTTCGTGCAGCTGACCGAGAAGGCGAAGGTGCCCGTCGACGATCTCTCCGGAGGCATGAAGCGTCGGCTCACCATCGCGCGGTCGCTCATCAACCGTCCGGAGATCCTGTTGCTCGACGAGCCCACCACCGGGCTGGACCCGCAGGCCCGGCACCTGTTGTGGGACAGGCTGTTCCGGCTCAAGCAGCAGGGCGTGACCTTGGTGCTCACGACCCACTACATGGACGAGGCCGAGCAGTTGTGCGATCGGCTGGTGGTGATGGACGGAGGGAGGATCGTCGCCGAGGGGTCGCCCCGGGAGCTGATCATGCAGCATTCGACCCGCGAGGTGGCCGAGTTGCGGTTCGGCGTCGGCGAGCACGAGGCCCACGCCGACGAGGTGGCCGATCTCGCCGAACGGATCGAGATCCTGCCGGACCGGCTGCTGCTCTACACCGCGGACGGCGACGCGACGCTGGCCAAGGTGCACGAGCGTGGGCTTGCGCCGACCTCGGTCCTGGTTCGCCGCTCGACCTTGGAGGATGTCTTCCTCCGCCTGACCGGCCGGACGCTGGTGGACTGATGGCGACCGAGACGACTGTGCGGGTCGCGGCCCCGCCCACCAGGTGGGAGCTGGCGCTGCGTCAGGCCGACTACTGGGCGATCACCTTCCGGCGCACCTGGAAGGGCAGTGCCTTCTCGTCGTTCGTGGCTCCGGTCCTGTACGTCGCGGCGATGGGGGTCCTGCTCGGTGGTTTCATCTCCGCCGACTCGACCACCTTGGAGGGGGCCACCTCCTACCTCGGCTTCGTGGCCCCCGGACTGGTGGCAGTCCACGCCTTCCAGACCGGCGGGGGCGAGGCGCTCTGGCCGGTGATGACCATGTTCAAGTGGAACAAGACCCACTACGCGATGATCGCGACGCCCTTGTCGCCGCGAGACCTGGTCAACGCCCACCTCGCGGCGATCGCGGTCCGGCTCCTCTTGGTGTGCGGCGTGTTCCTGTCGGTGCTGAGCATGTTCGGCGTCTACCACTCGGCCTGGGGCGGCGTGCTCGCGCTCCCCGTGGCAGTCCTCACCGGGCTGTCCATCGCCGCGCCGATCTATGCCTACACAGCGAGCCTCTCCAACGACCTGGGTCTCGCCCTCGCGTTCCGGCTCGGCATCATGCCGATGGTGCTCTTCTCCGGAGCCTTCTTCCCGCTCTCCAACCTTCCCAGCGGGCTCGAGACTCTCGCCAAGACCCTGCCGCTGTGGCAGGGCGTCGACCTCATCCGGATGCTGATGCTCGGCACCGTCGACCTGCCGTGGGTGTTCGTGCACCTGATCTATCTGCTGGCGCTGACGGTCGTCGGCTGGTGGTTGGCCGGCCGCAGGCTGACCGCAAGGCTGGTGAGGTGACATGGCCATGAGCACGGTTGCGACCACTCGGTTGCTGGGCCGCTCCCTCCGTCACCAGCTCGAGCCTTCCGGACACCTGGTGGTGCGGAACTACATCGCCTACCGCAGGGCATGGCCGTACTTCGTGAGCGGGTTCGCCGAGCCGGTGCTCTACCTGTTCTCCATCGGCATCGGGGTGGGCCAGCTCATCAGCGGGTTCCAGTACCACGGCACCGAGATCCCCTACGCGGCGTTCGTCGCGCCGGCGATGCTCGCCGCCTCGGCGATGAACGGCGCGATTCTCGACTCGACCTACAACGTCTTCTTCAAGCTCAAGTTCCAGCGGCTCTACGACCAGATCCTCTCCACGCCGTTGCGCACCCTGGACGTGGCTCGGGGGGAGCTGGCCTGGTCGATGATCCGCGGCGGCGTCTACGCCGGGGTCTTCCAGCTGGTGATGCTGGCCCTGGGCCTGATCACCAGCTGGTGGGCGATCCTGGTCGTCCCCGCGGCGCTGCTGATCGGCTTCGCCTTCTCCGGTGTCGGGCTGGCGCTGACCACGTGGATGCGTTCGTGGCAGGACTTCGAGTTCATTCAGCTCACGATCATGCCGATGTTCCTCTTCTCCGCGACGTTCTTCCCCGTGGAGGCCTACCACGGCGTCGTGCGCTGGCTGGTCGAGCTCAGCCCGCTCTATCACGGGGTGCTGCTCGTGCGGGAGCTGTCCACGGGCCTACTGTCTTGGGATGCGGCGGTGGCGGTCGTCTACCTTGTGGGCCTCGGTCTGATAGGACTGAACGTCGCCTCCGGTCGGTTGGGGCGCCTGCTGCTGAAGTGAGAGAGGGCCTCGAATGATCGAGCCGGACACCAAGGACTGGACCTGGGTGCTCCAACGCCCCTGCCCGGACTGCGGTTTTGACTCCGCCGAGGTCCCGGTTGACCAGATCGCCGAGCGGATCCTCGAGAATGCCGCCCGGTGGCCGGTGATCCTCATGTACGCCAACGCGGCCGTGCGACCCGCCGCCAACATCTGGTCGCCGCTGGAGTACGCCTGCCACGTCAGGGATGTGCACCGTGTCTTTGCCGGTCGGGTGCGCCGGATGCTCACCGAGGACAACCCTGAGTTCGACAACTGGGACCAGGACGCGACAGCCGAGTCAGAGCGCTACTCCGAGCAGGACCCCGCCGAGGTCGCCCACGAGCTCGTCGCGGCCGCCGAGCAGGTCGCTGCCCTGTACGCCTCCGTGCCGGATGACGCTTGGGAGCGCCCCGGGCGTCGCAGCAACGGCGCGGTCTTCACCGTCGCCTCCCTCGGCCGCTATCTGCTCCACGATCTGGCTCACCACCTGGTCGACGTGGAGGGCTGACGGTGCGTCACACCGAGTTCTGGCAGCGGATGGAGCAGGCCTTGGGTCCCGCCTATGCCCGCTCCTGGGCGCACGAGCACGTGATGGCCGATCTTGGTGGCCGGACCGTCGACGAGGCGCTTGCCGCGGGGGAGCCCCCGAAGACCGTGTGGCGGGTCGTCTGGTCGACCCTCGCGCTCCCGGAAGGCGAAAGATGAGCGGCTGGGAGCCGGCCCGCGTCGCCGCGGTCCAGCGCCGCACCGTCGGGGTGCTCGCCACCTCGCAGGCACTCGGCGGGCTCGGACTGGCGATCGGCATCACCGTCGCCACCCTCCTGGGCAAGACGGTCACCGGCAACGCCTTCCTCGGCGGGCTGATGGCCTCGGCCCAGGTCATCGGTGCGGCGGTGGGCGCTTACCTGGTGGCCGAGCTGATGGGACGGCGCGGCCGCCGCATCGGCCTCATGGCCGGCTACGCCGTCGGCGCGATCGGGGCCGTGGTCATCGTCATCGGTGGGGCGTCGAGCTTCTACCCCCTGCTCCTGCTCGGGGCCGTGCTCTTCGGGGCGATCAGCGCCAGCAACCTGCAGTCGCGCTACGCGGCCACGGACCTGGCGGAGCCCAAGCACCGGGCGCGGGCCCTCTCGATCGTGTTGTGGGCCACCACCGTCGGCGCGGTCGTCGGGCCGAATCTCAGCGGCTCCGCGGGAGCCCTGGCGACCCATCTCGGCCTGCCCGAGCTCACCGGGCCGTTCCTCGTCTCCGTGGTGGCCGCGCTCTGTGCGATCGCCGTGGTCTCGCTGCTGCTCCGGCCCGACCCGCTCCTGCTGGCGCGACAGATCGCGGACGGCGACAAGCCGGTCAAGCACACCCGGATGGACATCCCGGCGGTGCTGCGGACCTTGCGCGAGGAGCCTGGTGTCCTCGCCGGCGTGCTGGCGCTCGCCTCCGCCCATCCGGTGATGGTCGCGGTGATGAGCATGACCCCGGTGCACCTCGGTGACGCACACGTCGCGATCTCGGTGATCAGCTTCGTGATCAGCGTGCACATCCTCGGCATGTACTTCTTCAGTCCGGTGTTCGGGGCCGCGGCCGACCGGTTCGGACGCGTGGCGATGCTCGGGCTGGGAGCGGTGACGCTGTGGCTGGCGCTCCTGCTCGCCGGGACCGCACCGTCGGGCGAGTCGGTCCAGATCACCGTCGGGCTGTTCCTGCTGGGCCTGGGATGGTCCATGTGCACGGTGGCCGGGTCGGCGCTGGTCACCGAGTACACCCCGCTCGGGGTCCGCCCGGCCGTCCAGGGCTTCGCCGACCTGGTGATGAACCTGACCGCGGCCGCGGCCAGCGCTCTTGGGGGACTGGTCGTCGGTTGGCTCGGGTACTCGCTGCTCAACGTCTTCGCCGCGGTCTTCACCGGAGGGGTGCTGCTCGCGGCAATGTTCGCCGCCCGGGCCAAGGCCTCGGCCAGCCTTACCGAAGTCTGACGGCCCGCTCCAGGGTGACCCCACTCCGCGGCGCAGATGGGAGACTCCGGTCATGGACGCCGCCGCCGGTACCGCGCCCCTGACCGCCGTGATCGGAGGGAGTGGGTTCTACTCCTTCCTGTCCGATCCCGTGCCGGTGGAGGTGGCCACGCCGTACGGCGTGCCGTCCGCCCCGATCAGCATCGGCGAGGTGGCCGGAACCCCGGTCGCCTTCCTGCCGCGGCACGGCCGCCATCACGAGTACCCGCCGCACGCCATCCCCTACCGGGCCAACATCTGGGCGCTGCGCAGCCTCGGGGTGCGGCAGATCCTCGGGCCGTGCGCCGTGGGCGGTCTCCAGCCGAGCACGCCCCCGGGGGCGCTCGTGGTGCCCGACCAGCTCGTCGACCGGACGACCGGCCGGATCCAGACCTACTTCGACTCCGGCGCCGCCCACGCTCCCTTCTCCGACCCCTACTGCCCGCGCCTGCGTCAGGCACTCGTCGGCTCAGCTCCCGACATCGCGGACGGGGGCACGATGGTCGTCATTGAGGGGCCTCGCTTCTCGACTCGGGCCGAGTCGCGGTGGTATGCCGCTCAAGGGTGGGACCTGGTCAACATGACGGGTCATCCCGAGGCGGCCCTCGCCCGCGAGCTGGGCGTCTGCTACGCCACCCTCGCCCTGGTCACCGACATCGACGCCGGGGTCGACGAGGGCGAGGCCGTCGACCAGGCCCAGGTCTTCGCCCTCTTCGCGAAGGGTCTCGAGCGGCTCAAGATGCTGCTGGCCGACGCCGTCGGCTCGGTCGTCGCCGGCCCGGAGGCGGGCGGCTGCTCCTGTGCCGGCTGGCACGACGGGGTGAAGCTGCCGTTCGAGCTGCCATGAGGGTGTTGCTGACCGGGGCGGCCGGGTTCATCGGCTCCGCGGTCGCCGAGCGCCTTCTCGACGCCGGCCACGAGGTGGTCGGGGTGGACGCGCTCATCCCGCAGGCCCATGCCCCCGGGTCGTCGCCGCCGGATGGAACGGTCCGCGCCGACATTCGCGATCCCGATGTCTGGCCCGCACTGTTGCGCGGGGTGGACGTCGTCTGCCACCAGGCAGCGATGGTCGGCGCGGGAGTCCGGGTCGGCGACATCCCTGACTTCGTCTCGCACAACGACCTGGGCACCGGGGTGCTCCTTGCCGCCATGGCCGCGGCGGGAGTCGGCAGTCTCGTCCTGGCCTCCTCGATGGTCGTGTACGGCGAGGGCCGGTACTCCTGCCCGGACCATGGGGTGCAGGCAGCCGGCCCGCGCCGGGTCGAGGACCTCGACGCCGGCCGCTTCGACCCCTCCTGCCGGGTCTGCGGCGGGCCGCTCGGCTGGGAGCTGGTCGACGAGGATGCCCGGCTCGACCCCCGATCGTCGTACGCGGCGAGCAAGGTCGCCCAGGAGCACTACGCCGCGTCATGGGCCCGGCAGGCGCCGGGCCGGGCCATCGCGCTGCGCTACCACAACGTCTACGGGCCCCGGATGCCCCGGGACACGCCGTACTCCGGCGTGGCCGCGATCTTCCGCTCGCGCCTGGAGGCAGGGCTGCCGCCGGACGTCTTCGAGGACGGCGAGCAGATGCGCGACTTCGTCCACGTCCGTGACGCGGCCGCGGCCAACGTGCGAGCGTGCGAGGCGGTCGCGGACGGATCGGCTACCGAGGGGACGTTCGCGGCCTACAACGTCTGCTCGGGCGCCCCGATCCGGCTGCGAGACGTGGCGACGACGCTGAGCGCGGCCTCCGGGACCGGGCTGGCCCCGGTGGTCAGCGGCCGGTACCGGCTCGGGGATGTCCGCCACATCGTGGCCTCGCCGCGGCGGGCCGCCGCCGAGCTGGGCTTCTCCGCAGAGATAGGTCCGCAGGCCGGGATCACGGCCTTCGCGCACGACCCCCTGCGTTGAATTCCTGGGCTCGTCTCCTGGGCCGATCGGGAACCGGGACCGCCACCTACCAGGAGCTGACCATCAGGTGCGCGATCAGCAGGGTGAAGACGACCTGCGCGGTGAAGCCCCACCTCCGCCAGCGCTCCGGGAGCAGGGCGGTCGTGAGCAGCAGCCAGGGGACGAACGGCAGCCAGATCCGCTCCACCTCGGCCTTGCTCATCAGGCTCAGGTCGGCGGCCAGCACGGTGACCAGAGCCGCCCCGCCCAGCGCCGCGGCCACCCGCTGCCCGGCGAGCAGTCGCCGCGGGGAGGTCACCAGGGCGCCGACCCCCGCGGCCAGCAGCGGGCCGGTGCTGAACAGCAGGGCGGCCAGGTCCCCGAAGATCCAGTACGACGTCGGCCGGATAGCGGCGATCCCTGCCCAGTAGCGCTCGCGGAGCACCGGCAGCGCGTCCCAGTAGGAGAACCCGTGGGCCGCCAGGACGAGCATCGGCACCAGCGCCGCGCCGGCCACGACCGGCAGCGGCCGCCACGACCGGCCCACCCACAGCACGGCCAGCGCCAGGACACCGAGGAGGAGCAGGCCGTAGGAGAGCAGTACCGCGCTGCCGAGGAGCAGCCCGGAGAGCGTCGCCCAGGCCCAGCGGCGTGGCCCGGCGGTCGCGGTCGCCAGCGCGAGGGCCAGCAGCCCCCAGGCGGAGACGGCGGCGAACAACGCGTCCGCCGACACCGCCAGCCAGATCGCCGCGGGACCGATCACCAGGTAGGGGGCGGCCCGGCGGGCGGCCCCCTCGTCGCCCAGCGTGCGCACGGTCTGCAGCACGGCCGGAGCGATCGTGGCGGCCAGGGCGATCACCACCGCCCCGATCGCGGTGGCGTTGTCGAGACCGATCCGGACCAGGGCGACGAAGAAGAGCAGCGCCAGCGGCGGATGGCCGGCGACGTGGGTCGCCCACTCGCCAAGCGGCGCACCGAGCGGGATCCTCGAGACGAAGGTGTGCAGCAGCGCCGGCACGTCCGTGACCGACCGGGCGGTCTGCAGGTACTCATGGGGGTCCTCGAAGATCCGGCCGAACCCCGAGACGCCGTCCAACGAGGCCAGCGAGACCATCCAGAGCAGTGACAGCAGACCGGAGGTCAGCATCAGCCGGCGCCAGCCCATGGTCTGCGCTCGGGGCGCGTACCAGCGCACTGCGACGACGGCCAGGATCAGGGCGGCCACCGTGCCGATGCCGATCCGGGGCCCCCAGGTCGAGATAAGGGGGGCCAGGCCGTAGGAGTTGACCTGCCAGCCGGTCGCCGGGGGGATCACCATCGTGGCGACCACCAGGGCCAGTCCGGCGACCATGCCCCACAGCGGGCCGCTGCGCAGTCGTGACCACATGGCCGACAGCGTAGGGAGAACTGGCCGGTCCGCGGCCCCCTCTGGGGGTTCCGTCACAGATACGTAAGCCGGAGCCCGCCCAGCCGCCCTCGGCCGCGCCTAGCGTGACGAAATGCTCAACGAGTGCACCCTCTTGTTGCCGTGCAGGGACGAGGCCCGAGCCCTTCCGGCACTGCTTGCCGGTGTCCCGGCGGGCCTGAGCGTGCTCGTGGTGGACAACGGCTCCGGGGACGCCACGGCGGAGGTCGCCAGACTGCAGGGGGCCCGGGTGATCAGCGAGCCGCGTCCCGGCTACGGTGCCGCGGTCCATGCGGGTCTGGAGGCGGCCACGACGCCGTACGTCGCGGTGATGGACGGGGACGGATCGTTCGATCCGGCGATCGTCCCGGCACTGCTTGCGGAGGTTGTCGGCGGCCGCGCCGACCTCGTCGTGGCCAGGCGCCGCCCCATCCGCTCCGGCATCTGGCCCTGGCACGCCCGCTGGGGGAACGCGCTGGTGCTGGCCTGGCTGCGGCACCGCACCGGTCTCGCGGTCCGCGACATCGGCCCGGTGCGGGTCTTCCGGCGTGAGGCGATGCTGGTGCTCGGGATCGAGGACCGCCGGTTCGGCTACCCCGTCGAGCTGCTGGTCCGGGCGCAGGCCGCCGGGTGGCGGATCGTCGAGCGGGATGTGGACTACCACCCCCGGGCGGCCGGCACCAGATCCAAGGTGTCCGGGTCGGTTCGCGGCACGATCCGGGCGGCGCGCGACTTCGCCAGGGTGCTGCCGTGACCGGCCACGTGCTGGTGATGGCCAAGGCGCCGGTCGCCGGACGGGTGAAGACCCGGCTCGGGCGGGTCGTCGGGCACGAGGTTGCCGTGGACCTCGCCCGGCGCGCGCTGCTCGACACGCTGGGGATCTGTGCCGCGGCCTTCGGACCGCGCCGCTGTCTGCTCGCCCTGGACGGGAGCCTCGGCGAAGACCCCGACAACGCGGTCGTTGCCCGGGCGCTCGACAGCTGGATCGTCTTCCCCCAGCGTGGCGGCAGCTTCGCCACTCGTCTCGTCGCCGCGCACCACGAGGCGGCGTGCGCCATCGGTGTCGACCTCGGTGACGGTCTGGTGCAGATCGGGATGGACACCCCCCAGGTCACCGCGGACCAGCTGCTCGGGCTGGTCGCCGGGAGCGCGCCCCGGCAGGTGGCCCTCGGCCCCGCGTCCGACGGGGGCTGGTGGGGGCTGGCGCACCGAGACCCGGCCTGCGTCGCCGGCCTGGGCGAGGTCGCGATGTCGACCCCCGACACGTGCCGGCTCACCCGTGCCGCGGTCGAGGCATCGGGCTACCGCGTGATGCTCGGCCCGACCCTGCGCGACGTGGACACGATGGACGACGCGTACGCCGTGGGCGCGGAGGCTCCCGCCACCCGCTTCGCCGACGGGGTTCGCCGACTGCCCGAGGCGGCCGGATGACCACGCAGACGGTGGCGGCTGTCGAGGCCCGGTGGGAGCACGTCCTGGGCCTGGCTCTCACCGGCGCCGCGTGCCTGGTCCACGGTCTCTCGCCCTTCCCGATGCCCCTGCCCGTCGAGCGGTGGAGCGACGTCGCCGACGACAGCGACCGAGCGCTGCTCGACCACTGTGTGGGGGCGGTGCTCGACGTGGGGTGCGGGCCGGGCCGGATGGCCCACGAGCTGCTCGGTCGCGGCCACCGGGTTCTCGGTGTCGACGTGTTGCCGGAGGCGGTCGCGCTCACCAGGTCCAGGGGCGTGGTGGCCCTGCACCGTGACGTCTTCGCACCGATGCCGGGGGAGGGGACCTGGGAGTCGGTCCTCCTGGCGGACGGGAACGTCGGCATCGGCGGGGACCCGGTCGCCCTGCTCGGCCGGGTTGCGGCGCTGCTGTGCGCCGGGGGCCGAGTCGTGGTCGACCTCGAAGGCCCGGGCGTAGGGCTGCACCGGCGCTCGATCCAGCTCGAGGCCGGGGGAGTCCGCTCCGAGCGCGTGGCCTGGGCGGTGGTGGGCGTCGACCGGATCGCCGACGTGTGCTCGGCCGCCGGGCTGCTGATGGTGCACGTCGGCGTGCATGACGGGCGTTGGTTCGCCGTACTCGGCAAGGAGGGGTGATGGCCGTGTTCCTCACCGCCATGGTTCCGCGCGAGGGTTCGTTCAGCTCCCGACTGCGCAGCGCCGCCGTGGCTGCCCGGATCGGCCTGTGGCTGGGCGCCGCCTTCGGGATCGCCTTCGTCACCGGCCTGCTCAGCCACTTCGCGCAGGATCCGACGGGCTGGCTCCAGTGGCCGACCCGGCCCACGTGGGGCTACCGGGTCACTCAGGGGCTCCACGTCGCAGCCGGCACCGCATCGATCCCGCTGCTGGTCGTCAAGCTCTGGTCGGTCTACCCCCGGCTCTTCGCCGCCAACCCACTGCGGCCGGCGAAGGCAGCGCTGCTGAACGTCTTGGAGCGCGGCTCGATCGCGCTGTTGGTCGCGGCCGGGATCTTCGAGCTCGCCACGGGGTTGTCCAACGCCGCCCAGTGGTACCCGTGGAGCTTCAGCTTCCGGGACACCCACTTCGCCGTGGCCTGGATCGCCATCGGCGCACTACTGGTTCACATCGCGGTGAAGCTCCCGGTCATCCGGCAGGCACTGGCGACTCCGATCGACTCCGACAGCCTCGACCGCGACGGCACGG
The DNA here is from genome assembly GCA_963824105.1 of uncultured Actinomycetota bacterium. Classification (GTDB taxonomy): domain Bacteria; phylum Actinomycetota; class Actinomycetes; order Propionibacteriales; family Nocardioidaceae; genus CAWDVB01. Next base: position 30,296 of record CAWGNN010000006.1, on the reverse strand, counting down.
CCCCGGGATCCGCCGCGCTCACTCGGCGCGGCCTGGTCGGCACCGGCATCCTGGCTGCCGGGATCGCCGTGCTCGCGTCGGCCGGTTCCACCGTCCCCATCCTGCGCAAGGTGTCGGTCTTCGGCGTGCGGTCGGGCGACGGGCCACAGGGGATCCCGATCAACCGCTCGGCCTCGTCCGCGGGGGTGGTGCCCACCGCCTTGGGTGAGGACTTCCGGCTCACCGTGGTGTCCGGGCAGGCGACACGGGAGCTGACCCGCGACGAGCTGCTGGCGCTTCCGCAGACCACCGCCCACCTCCCCATCGCCTGCGTCGAGGGGTGGAGCGCCTCGGGGAGCTGGCGAGGGCCCACCGTGCGGGTCCTGCTCGACCTGGTGGGGGCACCGGCGGGCAGTGACGTGCGGGTGGTCTCGCTGCAGACCGGGGGCCCCTACGGGGTGACCGAGCTGCCCGCGAGCTTCGCCGCCGACCCGCTGACGCTGCTGGCGCTCGAGCTCGACGGGGAGACGCTGGCCCTGGACCACGGCTACCCCTGCCGGCTGATCGCGCCCAACCGGCCGGGCGTGCTGCAGACCAAGTGGGTCTCCCGGCTGGAGGTGGTCACATGATCGCCAGGGCGGTCCGAGTTGCCCTCGCCGCCATGGGTGCGGCCATCGCGGGGTACGGCCTCTGGCTCCTCTCGCATCGCCAGTCCGAGCTGGTCGGCGTCGTCGGCTGGCTGGCCGGAGGGGTGCTCGCCCATGACGCCGTCATCGCGCCGCTCACCATCGTCATCTCGGCGATCGGACTGCGCCTGCTGCCGGCGCGGGCACGTGGGCCGGTGACGGCGGGATTCGTGGTCCTCGGCACGGTGACGCTGACGGCGATCCCCGTGCTGCTGTCTCTCGGCGCGCGTCCGGACAACCTCACGCTGCTCGACCGGCACTATGGGGTGGGGTGGCTGGTGCTGGCGGCTGTCGTGTCGGCCGGCGTGGCCCTGACAATGGCGGTGCGGCACGGCGAAGCCCGAGCCCGGGCGGACCCGTCCGAGGACGAGGCGGGAAGGGAGACGTGATGGCCAAGGTCCTGGTGGTCGACGACGACCACACCGTCCGCGAGGTCGTCGTGTCCTACCTGCGCGCGGGCGGCCACCAGGTCGTCGAGGTGGAGGACGGCGAGATGGCGGTCCGGGAGTTCCGGTCCCAGGTGCCCGATCTGGTGGTGCTGGACCTGATGCTGCCGGGGATGGACGGGCTCGAGGTCTGCCGCCGGCTCCGCGAGGTGTCCGACGTACCGGTGATCATGCTGACCGCGCTGGGCGACGAGGCCGACCGGGTCGTCGGCCTGGAGCGAGGTGCCGACGACTACGTGACCAAGCCGTTCAGCCCGCGTGAGCTCGTGCTGCGGGTCGACTCGGTGCTACGCCGGGCGGGGGAGCATGCCGACACGTCGAACGAGCCGATCCGCGACGGCGACCTGGTGGTCGACCCCGGACGTCACGAGGCGACCCGGGACGGCGTTCCCTTGACACTGACCGCTCGGGAGTTCGACCTGCTGCGCTTCCTCGTGGCGCACCCCGGGGTGGCGTTCTCCCGCGAGGATCTGCTCAGCCAGGTCTGGGGCTGGACCTTCGGCGACCAGTCCACCGTCACCGTCCACGTGCGCCGGCTCCGGGAGAAGATCGAGCCCGATCCGGGACGGCCGGTCCGCTTGGTCACGGTCTGGGGCGTCGGCTACCGATGGGAGCCCACCGGTGACGCGTGACCAGTGGGCCATCATCGCCCTCGCCGGCGGCTGGGCCGGCCTGGTCGGGCTCGGCGGCCTACTGCTCGGGTGGCTGATGCGGCGCCGATCCCTCATCTGGCAGTCCGCCGGGGTCGCCCTCGTCGCCGTGGGCGCGGTGATCGCGGGCGTCCTGGCCACCGCGGACGCGATGTTCCTGTCCTCCCACGACTTCGGCGTGGTCATCCTCGTCTCGATCGTGGCCGGAGTGGTCGCCCTCCTCGTGGCGGTCTCCTCGGCGGCGATGATGGTGCGCGGCACTCGCGCGATGCGCGAGAGCGCCCGCCGCTTCGGCAAGACCGGTGAGTACGTCGCGACCGCGGTCGGACCGCGCGAGCTCGGCGAGATCGCGGTGGAGCTGGAGCGGGCGGCCACGATGCTGCAGGAGGCCCAGCGCCGCGAGGGCGCCCTGGAGCAGTCGCGCCGAGAGCTGGTCTCGTGGGTGTCGCACGATCTGCGGACCCCCCTGGCCGGCCTGCGGGCGATGGCGGAGTCGCTCGAGGACGGGATGGCCGAGGACCCCGCCCGCTACTACCGGCAGATCCGGACCGAGGTCGATCGGATGGTGCGCATGGTCGACGACCTCTTCGAGCTGTCCCGCATCCACGCCGGCCTGGTCGAGCTGGTCCTCGAGCCGGTCGATATCGGCGACCTCGTCAGCGAGGCGATCGCCGGCGCGGACCCGGTCGCCCGGGCCAACCGCGTCACCCTTCGCGGGCACGTGGACCCCGGTGTACTCGTTCCCGCTGACGCGAGCCGGATGACCCGTGTGGTGTCGAACCTGCTGATGAACGCGATCCGGCACACGCCGGCCGACGGCGTCGTGGCGATCACCGCAGCGCGGCGTGACGGGGGGGTCGAGCTGAACGTGAGCGACGGCTGCGGCGGCATCCCCGCGGCCGATCTGACCCGGGTCTTCGACATGGCCTGGCGGGGAGGCAGCGCCCGGACACCGGTCCCTGACCAGAGCGCCGCGGGCGGGCAGACCGGCAGCGGCGCCGGTCTCGGCCTGGCCATCGTCAAGGGGATCGTGGAGGCGCATCGGGGGGTCGTGAGCGTGGGCAACGTCGGACCGGGCTGCCGGTTCACGGTGTGGCTGCCGCCTGCGGCGCACGCCGACGCGGGGGTCCAGCAGGTCGCTCCGTCGACCGCCTGAGTGAGGACGGCACTGGCTGCGCCGGGGGCACGAGCGGGAACTTCGCACCCCCTTGCGCGTGTCGCCCCGATCGAACAGATGTTCGGGTTAGTCTGACGACGCACTCGTCGGTGTCCCGCCCTGGGGACGGTCACAGCGCTCGGTAGGGAACTGTCGGTCGGACTCCCTAGGGTCACCGGTGATGACACGAAGACGACCCGCGCGAGCGGACCACAGAGACAGGATGGCTCCCATGGCTGGTGGAGATCGCGACAAGGCGCTGGATGCAGCGTTGGCCAACATCGAGCGCCAGTTCGGCAAGGGCTCGGTCATGCGGCTCGGCGACGAGACCAGGGCCCCGCTGGAGGTGATCCCCACTGGCTCGATCTCGCTCGATGTCGCGCTGGGGATCGGCGGGCTTCCGCGCGGTCGCGTCGTGGAGATCTACGGCCCCGAGTCGTCCGGCAAGACCACCGTGGCGCTCCACGCCGTGGCCAATGCCCAGGCTGCCGGCGGGATCGTCGCCTTCATCGATGCCGAGCATGCGCTCGACCCCGACTATGCCCAGGCCCTCGGCGTGGACACCGACGCCCTGCTGGTCTCCCAGCCTGACTCCGGTGAGCAGGCCCTGGAGATCGCCGACATGCTCGTCCGCTCCGGCGCGCTCGACCTGGTCGTCATCGACTCGGTCGCCGCTCTGGTGCCCCGGGCCGAGATCGAGGGGGAGATGGGCGACAGCCACGTCGGCCTGCAGGCCCGGCTGATGAGCCAGGCGCTCCGCAAGATGACCGGAGCCCTCAGCCAGTCGGGCACCACCATGATCTTCATCAACCAGCTCCGGGAGAAGATCGGCGTCATGTTCGGGTCGCCGGAGACCACGACCGGTGGCCGGGCGCTGAAGTTCTACTCGTCTGTCCGTCTGGACGTGCGACGGATCGAGACGCTCAAGGACGGCCAGGACATGGTCGGCAACCGCACCAGGGTCAAGGTCGTGAAGAACAAGGTCGCGCCGCCCTTCAAGCAGGCGGAGTTCGACATCATGTACGGCAAGGGCATCAGCCGCGAGGGTGGCCTGATCGACGTCGGCGTCGAGGCGGGGCTGGTCCGCAAGTCCGGGGCTTGGTACACCTACGAGGGCGATCAGCTGGGTCAGGGCAAGGAGAACGCTCGCGGCTTCCTCCGCGACAACCCCGACCTCGCCAACGAGATCGAGAAGAAGATCCTCGAGCGGCTCGGCATCGGGGCACAGGTCGACGTGGAGGCGCCGATCGACCTGAAGCCGATCGACGAGTGAGAGCTCGCAGGCTGGCTTGGTTGTCTGATGGCGGCTGAGACTCCGTGGCGTGACGTCTCGGTGGGAGCCCCACCGGCCGACCCGGCGGTCCAGGGGCCAGATGCCGACCCCGAGAAGGTGGCGCGCACCATCCTTCTGGATGCCCTGTCCGGTCGTGCCCGGAGCCGGTCCGAGCTGGCCGAGCGCCTGGCCCGTCGCCGGGTCCCGCCCGAGGTCGCCGAGCCGCTGCTCGAGCGGTTCACCGAGGTCGGGCTCATCGACGACGCCGCCTTCGCCCGGCTCTGGATCGAGCAGCGGACCGCGTCTCGCGGCCTTGCCGGGCGCGCCCTCGCTCATGAGCTTCGCCGCAAGGGAGTCGACGACGAGATCGTCCGCGAGGCTCTCGACGAGCGGGACCCCGAGGGGGAGCGCGCGGTGGCCGTCGAGCTAGTGCGCCGCAAGGCGCGGTCGCTCGGCCGGCTGGACCGGCCGACCCAGGTCCGCCGCCTGGTCGGCATGCTGGGCCGGAAGGGGTATTCCCCTGGCGTGGCCTATGGGGTGGTGACGGAGGTCCTTGGCGAGCTTCCCGAGCCTCCGGACGTCGAGTAGCACCCCTCGCCCGCGGGGTGGCCGGTTCGGCGCATCGAGACGGGTGTCAGCCCCCCCGTGTGGGGTAATGTGAGTCGCGTCGGGCCCTCTTCGGTTGCCCGCGAGGGTGTAATGCTCCCCCTGGGGTGGTCGAAGACGCTTCGGGTGTCCTGACCTCGAGGCAGAGGACGGCTTGATCAACTGGTGACTAGTCGGATCGCGGGTAGGTCACCCGCACTCCCCGGAGCGGGGGGCGAATCCCTCTACGGGGCCGCCACCCGTGGATTCCTCATTCGTGGCCTGATCGGAAGCGTTCTCATCCTCGGCGGCGGTCTGCTGATCTCGTCGCTGCCCGAGTCCAGCTTCATCTCCCGGTCCGTCCTGGAGGTCGCGCGGAGCACCCAGATCGGGCGGATGTCCGGACTGGTCGTCGTCGTCGTCGGCATCGCCCTGCTCTCCACTGCCTGGCTCGGACTGCTTCCCTTCTGTCGCGACCCGCGTCTGGGCGTGGTGCGTTCGCAGGTGGCCGCTGCCGTCTGGGCGGTGCCGCTCCTGGTCGCACCCCCGTTGTTCAGTCGGGACGGCTGGAGCTACGTCGCCCAGGGCTACCTTGCTCGTGAGGGTCTCTCGCCCTACATCTACCCGCCAGAGATCCTGCGCGGCCCGCTTGCCGAGGCCGTGGACCCGCGATGGCTGGGCACCCCAGCCCCGTACGGGCCGGTGCCGCTGCTGTGGGGTGGGATCGCCTCCCACCTGACGTTCAACCCGTGGGTGTTGTTGATCGCCGATCGTGTCTTCGCGCTTGCCGGGATCGCGATGCTGGCCTGGGCCATCCCCAAGCTGGCCCGCTACGCCGGATCCGATCCGGGGCTCGCGACCTGGCTGGTGCTGCCCACCCCGCTGATGCTCGTCCACGGCGTCGGGGGGCTGCACAACGACATGGTCATGATCGGGCTGATGGCCGTTGCCCTGGTCTTCGCCATCGAGCGTTCCTGGTTCCTCGCCTCGCTGGTCGCCGGGCTCGCTTCGGCGGTCAAAGTGCCGGGAGGTCTGGTCGCCATCGGGGTGGTCCTGCTGAGCCTGGGCGTGCGCGCGACGATGCGCGAGCGACTAGTGCGCACCCTCTCCGTGGGGGCCGTGGTCCTGGCCGCACTGGTCGGCTTCGGGTTCGCCAGCGGCCTCGGCATCGGATGGGTCTATGCGCTGGGCGTGCCCACCTCGACCCTGACTCCCTTCTCCATCTCCACCGATCTCGGGATGCTCTTCGGCAGCATCGGGTTGCTCTTCGGCAGCCACACCGCGTGGGTGATCTCTGTCGAAGGCATGCGTTTCCTCGGTGCCCTGACCGCGATCTGCGTGGGCGCGTGGGCTCTGTTGACCAGGCCTGCCGGGGTGCGCCCGGCCGCGATCGCCGCCATCGCCTGGACCATGGCGGCGGTTACCGTGCTGAGCCCCGTGGTCCATCCCTGGTACTTCTTCTGGGCGCTGCCCCTGCTGTCGGTGATCCGGACCGGGCCGCGGGTGCGCAACGCGTTGGTGTCGATCAACCTCGTCCTCGCCGTAGCCGCTCCGCTGGACTCCTCGCTCAGTGGCCTGTATATCCCCATCGTGATCACCGTCGCCCTGGTAGTGGCGGTCGGGCTTTCGCTGCTCGGGAAGGTCCGGGCGCTACCGGCTGAAGCCCTTGCCGAACAGCCGTCGCGGAGGCCGCCGAACCCCGAGCTCTCCGGAGTCCAGGGCTCTGCCTAGACAAGGGACCCGAGACTCAGAGGCATCTAGCGACGCCAGCGGGGCTTGCGTCGCGATGGCCCTGGGTGCCCGGCTGCAGGAGTGGGCCGGCGTGCGTGCTCGGGCGCGCCGAGGTCCTCGGGCGGCGTGGCCCCGGCGGTCAACTGCAGGGAGAGATCCGCGGCCAGTGCCGTGGCCACCGTCGCGATCTCGGTCTCGCTCGGGGGCGGCGTGGGTGGGTCCCACTGGGTGGGGATCAGGTCGTCGAGATCACCGGCGATTCTGTGACCGCCGGACAGAAGGGCTGCGACGGTGCGGTGCGCCTCAGCCTCGACCCAGTCGCGATGTTCCTCAGGGAGCCGCGCCGCGGCCCCTCCTGCCTGCATGAGGGATCGTTGCATGAACTTGCGGTAAGGGAAGGTCCGGAAGTGCTTCACGAAGTCCGGGATGCGGTCCCCTTGATCGAGGTAGACGCGGCGCAGTGTCTCAGCGGCCGCATAGCCGAGAGAGGAGTTCATCGTCCGGGGCGGCTTCGTGAGCGACTCCGGGTCGACCTCGATCAGCGAGCAGATCAGCCGCGGAAGAAGGTCCGGGTCAGTCATCCGTGCGGGAAGGGGCACGATGATGACGTTCTCCCGGCCCACCGATCTCGCCCAACGATCGGCGATGGCGACAACATCGTGTCGCCCCCGGAAGAGCTCTGAATCTCGGCCGCGACCGTCCTGGACGGCGTCCAGGAACTCGGGGAACGTCGAGCCGGTCAGTCGCTCCTTGACCAACTGTTGCCATTCCGAGGGGAGGGCGGAGCCCCAGTGGCGGCAGGTGATGACGATCCGAAGATCGAAGTCTCCGAAGAGGCCGGTGAAGAGACGCACCCGCTCCTCGTCGAGCTCGGCTAGCTCCTCATACGTGGCGAGCAGTCGCGATTCCGTCGTGGATCGACAGCGGTCGACCGAGTTCCGCAGCGTGCTCAGTGCCTCCTGGGCCTCGGTAGCGTCACCTGTCGCGCGCAGGAGCGGGTCACCCAGGGAGACCCGGTGATCGGGCCAGTCCACGAAGGGGAAGCCCATGTCCTGCTCGGCCAGGGCCTGGCGGGAGCGCGTCAAGGAGGCCTGCAGCGACGTCGTTCCCGACTTGCGCGTCCCGATATGGACGAAGAAGGTGCGCCGCTCACTCACGCGGTCACCATATCCAGCGCTGCTGGCCCGAGGGGTCGCGTCGGATGCGGGTGTGACGCCTGTTCGGGTGGGGCTGGAACTCGCCGTACCCTTGACCGGTCATGAACGCGCGCACCTACGAAGTCCGCACCTACGGGTGCCAGATGAACGTCCACGACTCCGAGCGGCTCGCCGGACTGCTGGAGGACGCGGGCTATGTCCGGTATGAAGCGGGGCCGGAGGGTGAACAGCTTGGCGCGCCCGATGTCGTGGTCTTCAACACCTGTGCGGTGCGGGAGAACGCCGACAACCGGCTGTACGGAAACCTTGGGCACTTGGCCCCGGTGAAGGCGAAGCATCCCGGCATGCAGATCGCGGTCGGCGGCTGTCTGGCACAGAAGGACCGTGACGTCATCACCACCAAGGCTCCCTGGGTCGACGTGGTCTTCGGCACACACAACATCGGCTCGCTGCCCGTGCTGCTGGAGCGCGCTCGGGTGCAAGAAGAGTCTCAGGTCGAGATCCTCGAGGCGCTGGAGGTGTTCCCCTCCACGCTGCCGACCAAGCGCGAGTCGGCATACGCGGCGTGGGTCTCGGTCTCGGTCGGCTGCAACAACACCTGCACGTTCTGCATCGTCCCGAGTCTTCGGGGCAAGGAGAAGGACCGGCGCCCCGGCGAGATTCTGGCCGAGATCGAGGCGCTCGTCGCCGAGGGCGTCTCGGAGGTGACCCTGTTGGGGCAGAACGTCAACTCCTACGGAGTCGAGTTCGGCGACCGGCAGGCGTTCTCCAAGCTGTTGCGGGCCTGCGGCGACATCGCGGGCCTGGAGCGGGTTCGGTTCACCTCTCCACATCCGGCCGAGTTCACCGATGACGTCATTGCGGCAATGGCCGAGACGCCGAACGTGATGCACCAGCTGCACATGCCGCTGCAGTCCGGGTCGGACCGGATCCTCAAGGCGATGCGGCGCTCCTACCGACGAGAGAAGTACCTCGGCATCCTGGACCGGGTCCGGGCTGCGATGCCCGACGCGGCCATCAGCACCGACATCATCGTGGGCTTCCCGGGCGAGACCGAGGAGGACCACCAGGCGACCCTGGATGTGGTCCGCGAGGCCCGCTTCTCGCAGGCGTTCACCTTCCAGTACTCCCCGCGACCCGGAACTCCGGCCGCCACGATGGCCGACCAGGTGCCACCGGAGGTGGTGGCCGAGCGCTACGACCGTCTGGTCGATCTGGTGAACGAGATCGCCTGGGAGGAGAACAAGCGGCTCGTCGGCAAACGGCTGCATCTACTGGTCGCAGAGGGCGAGGGGCGCAAGGACTCCGCGACCCGGCGGCTGACCGGTCGGGCTCCGGACAACCGCCTGGTCCACTTCGCGGCGGTCGACGCGGACGGGGCCCCCGCCGACGTGCGTCCCGGGGACGTGGTCGAGGTCGAGATCACCTACGCCGCGCCGCACCACCTGGTCGCCGACGGTCCGATCGCCTCGGTCCGGCGGACCCGCTCTGGAGACGCGTGGGAGGCACGCACGGCCGCTCCGCCTGTCGGCGTCTCGCTGGGCATGCCCGCGGTGGGGGTGCCGCTCGGTTCGTAGTGCCGCGTCCCGGAGCCGGCGAGCTTCACAGGCCGTAGGTGAGGAACCGCGTATCGGTGCCCAGATGGCCCAGGACGAGGCGCTCGTGCGGGACCACTGGTTCGGGCAGCGCGATCAACGGCCACCAGCGCAGGTCGGCGCACTTGTCGGGTTCGGTGATCCGGGGCTCCCCGCTCCACGTGCGGGCCGAGAAGAAGAAGTCCACCCGCTCATCGATGAGCCGACGCTCCCCGCCGGGTGGGTTGAGGCTGCGTTGCAGAGTCAGGTCGAAGCGCAGTTCTACCGACTCGAGTCCAAGCTCTTCGCGGGCCTCGCGTCGCGCCGCGGCCTCGGCGGACTCCCCGGGCTCGACGTGCCCGGCCGCTCCGGCCGCCCAGTGGCCGTCCATGAACCCGGTGTTCTGCCGTAGCTGTAGCAGCACCTCGTCCCCGTTCGGCCCGGGACGAAGGAGCAGGACATAGGAGGCTGGCACCAGGCTGAACATGCTGGTCGACCGCGGGGTGTAGTGCTCCGGGCTGGTTCCACCAGCCGGATCCGGCGGCGACGCGGGGATCTCGGTCACGACCACGGACCCTAGCCTGCGACACTCGACCCATGCGCGATGCCGGACCGGTCCCGATCGTCGCGATCGTCGGCCCGACCGCCGCGGGGAAGACCGCGCTGTCCTTGGATCTGGCCGAGCGACTGGGCGGCGAGATCGTCAATACCGACGCGATGCAGGTGTACCGCGGCATGGACATCGGCACTGCGAAGCTGCCCGAGTCCGAGCGTCGTGGGATCCCGCACCATCTCCTCGACCTGCTCGAGGTCACCGCGACCGCGACCGTGGCCGAGTTTCAGGCGCTGGCGCGAGAGACGATCGGACGGCTGCGCTCTGGAGGGGTCGTCCCAGTCCTCGTGGGGGGCTCGGCTCTCTACACCCGGGCGATCCTGGACCGGTTCGAGTTCCCGGGTCGATCCGAGGAGGTCCGCGCCCGCTGGCAGGCCGAGCTCGATGCCCGTGGCCCGCAGGCACTGCACACCGTGCTCGCCGAGCGCGACCCTGAGGCGGCCGCACGCATCCTGTCCAGCAACGGGCGCCGCATCGTTCGTGCGCTGGAGGCCATCGAGGTGTCCGGCCGACCGTTCTCGGCCTCCCTGCCCGCCAAGGAGTACTTCTTCGACCCGGTCCTCCAGGTCGGGGTGGACATCGACCGTCCCACCCTGGACTCCCGGATCACGGCCCGGGTCCGGCACATGTTCGAGGCCGGCCTCGTCGACGAGGTACGTGCCTTGGAGCGGATCGGGCTGCGTGACGGGCGGACTGCCTCACGGGCACTCGGCTACCAGCAGGTGCTCGGCTACCTCGCGGGGGAGTGCACCGAGGAAGAGGCCCTCGAGGCGACCGTGCGGGGAACCCGTCGCTTCGCTCGGCGGCAGGACAGCTGGTTCCGCAAGGACGCCCGCGTCAGCTGGGTCCCCTGGGATGACCCCGCTCGGGTGGACCGTGTCGCCGACCTCGTCGAGGTGGTTGCCCGGAGCGGCGCCGAGGGCTAGCCTGGCGCTTGGGCATCCGACCAAAGCGGTAGACCAAAGCGTAGGACCAAGACGATTGGCCAAAGCGCGGGGCCGCACCGGACGACAGCGAGCCGACGTGGAGACGATGAAGGAGCGGGGCGCGGAGACGCGTGATCGCTTGGTGCGCGCCACCATCCGAGTCATCGGGTCGTCGGGCTGGAAGGCCGCGACCACCCGAGCAGTCGCGCAGGAGGCCGGGGTCAACAGCGGGGTGGTCCACTATCACTTCGGGAGCGTGGAGGAGCTCAGACGCCAGGCTCTCGTCCAGGTCATGCAGGACGAGGCGGCCGGGGCGCTGCAGGCGATCTCCGCAGCACCGAACGTCCGCGACGGCCTGGTCGAGGCGATGCGTCAGCTCAGCTCCTCGCCGGACCAGATCTCCGACGGCGACCGCGTGCTGGTGCAGGCGATGGGCGAGGCGGTCCGGGACGACTCCGTCCGTCCGGTGATGGCCGAGGCGCTGGCCGGGATCCGTGTCTTCATGGCCGACGTCATCGCCCAGGCTCAGCGGGGCGGCCAGCTCCGCGACGATGTGGATGCCGGACAGCTCGCTGCCGCCCTGGCCGCGCTCATCGACGGGCTGATGCTGCACATGTACATCCAGCCCGACCTCGACATCGTCGGCGCGACCGCCGCCATCTCTGACTCGCTTGCCCCCGTCCACGACAGGTCCCACGACGGGCACCGGAGAACAGCCCCAAGGAGGAGCACGTGACCGCGACCGCGACCCAAGCCGCGACCATCATCGAGACGCACGACCTGGGCAAGACCTACGGCAAGGGGGAGACCGCCGTACATGCCCTGCGCGATGCGAACGTCGAGATCCGGCGCGGCGAGCTCGTCGTGATCCTCGGCCCCAGCGGCTCGGGGAAGACGACGTTGCTCAACATGATCGGTGGCATCGACACCCCGACCTCGGGATCCCTCACGGTGGACTCGCGTTCGCTCAACGACCTCGACGACCGGGGCAGGACGGAGTTCCGCCGTGACGTGGTCGGGTTCGTCTTCCAGTTCTTCAACCTGGTCCCCACCCTCACCGCCGAGGAGAACGTGCGCCTCATCGCGGAGCTGACCGGGCACGGCGACCGGGAGTCTTCTCGAGCCGCCCTGGAGGCGGTGGGCCTGGGCGCCCACGGCAACCGGTTCCCGTCGCAGCTGTCGGGCGGCGAGCAACAGCGGGTGGCGATCGCCCGCGCCGTCGCGAAGAACCCGAGCCTGCTGCTGTGTGACGAGCCGACGGGGGCCCTGGATCTGGAGACCGGCCAGGAGGTCCTCGGTGTCCTGCAGCACCTCAACGCTCAAGGTCGCACCGTGCTGATGGTGACCCACAACGCCGCGATCGGCGGGATGGCCGACCTGGTGCTGCGGGTGCGGTCGGGCGAGATCGTGGAGACGATCCGCAACGAGCATCCGATCGATGCCCAGGAGGTCTCCTGGTGAAGATCCTCCACACCAAGCTGCTGCGCGATCTCCGCAAGCAGCCAGCGCAGCTCTTCGCCGTGGGCGTGCTGATCTTGCTGGGCGTATCGCTCTACGGGGCGTCGTACGACGCGTACAAGAACCTCGACGCGAGCTACAACCAGTACTTCGTCGACCAGCACTTCGCCGACCTGACCGTGAACGGCGGCGACAGCGGGCAGATCGCCGCCGGGCTCTCCTCCGAGCCGGGAGTCCAAGCCGTCCAGGTGCGCACTTCGGTCGACATGCCGGTGCAGACCCCCGGCGGTGCCAGCTTCCTGGGCCGGGCAATCGGGCTCCCTGCCGACGGACAGCCGTCCGTCGGCGCGGTCACCGTGGACAGCGGGACCTATCTCTCGCCGAGTGATCCCAACGGCGTGCTCGTCGAGAAGCACATGGCCGACACCGAGCACCTGACCCTGGGCGACACCGTCCGGGTCTTCTACGGCGGCAGCTGGCACGACGTCACCGTCCTTGGCACCGTGACGTCGGCGGAGTACCTCTGGCCGTCAGCCAGCCGCCAGGACGTCCTGCCCGCTCCGCACACCTTCGGGGTGATCTTCACCCCGGAGGCGTTGGCGCGAAGCATCGCCGAGGGCAATGGCGCTACGGCGCCGAACCAGGTGGCCCTCTACTACACCGACAGCGCACGAGCCGATCACGCGACCTACGACGCGGCCCTGACCGCCAAGGCACAGGAGCTCGGCGCTGCTTCGGCGCAGACCCGCGCGGACGAGCCGAGCAACGCCGCCCTCGGCGAGGACATCGCCGGGTTCCAGGAGATGGCCTTCATGTTCCCGATGCTCTTCCTGGGTGCGGCGGGGCTGGCGACGTACGTCGTCCTGACCCGCCGGGTCGGCCGGGACCGGCAGATCATCGGCATGATGCGCGCCAACGGCTATCGCCGCCTCGCCATCCTGCGTCACTACCTGGGCACCGGTCTGCTGGTCGGGATCGTCGGATCTGTGCTCGGCGCGCTCGCCGGGGTGGGTCTGGCCGGTGTGATCACGAAGCTCTACACCGCCGAGATCGGCGTGCCCAGCGCGATCGTCCAGATCCGGCTCTCCACCGCCCTCGGGGGCATCGCCTTCGGAGTCGTGGTGGGGGCGCTCTCCGCCCTCGCCCCCGCGCTGTCCGCATCGCGTGTCACGCCCGCTGAGGCGATGCGCGGGATCGCGCCGGTGAGCGGCGGCGGCCGGTGGGCCGCGAGGTACGAGCAGCTGTTCCCGTTCGTCCGCAACCTCTCCGCAGGCGCCTGGCTGGTGCTCCGGGGGCCGGCGCGAGCCTGGCGCCGGACCCTCTACACCGAGCTCGGCGTCATCCTCGCCCTTGTCCTGATCCTCATCTCCTGGGGAATGATCGACTCGATGAAGGTGATGCTGTCCCAGCAGTTCGACAATGTCACCCGGGACGACGCCTCGCTCACCTTCAACGGTCCCGTCGACGCGGCCTCGGTGCAGCGCATCCAGTCGACCACGGGGGTCGCCGACGCCGAGCCGGCCCTCACCTTGCCGGTCACCTTGGTCAACGGGGCGCGTCACTACGCGACCGAGATCGTCGCGTTCCAGTCCGACACAGCCATGCACGGCTTCTATGCGCCGAACGGGCGCACCGAGTCCCTGCCGACATCCGGTCTGCTCGTCGCCGCGGCATTGCAGAGCAAGCTCGACGTCTCAGCCGGAGACACGCTCACGGTCACGCTTCCCGACGGGTCGTCCGTGACCGCCCCCGTGGCGGGCTTCGTCGACGAGCCGCTGGGCAGCTTCGTGTATGCCTCCCTGGACGCGCTGAGTGTGGCGGTGCCCGGCAGCCAGCCCAACCAGGTGCTGGTCCGTTTCGCCGCCGGCGTCGACCGGGACCAGATGCGCTCGGCGCTGTCGAAGGTCCCCGGCGTGGTCCTCTACGTGGACAGCAAGGCGCTCCAGCAGGTCGCCAACAACTTCCTCGGTCTCTTCTGGGCCTTCATCGGGCTGATGCTGCTCCTCGGTGGGCTGCTCGCCTTCACCGTCCTGTTCGCCACCATGTCGGTGAACCTCGCCGAACGAGCCACGGAGATCGCCACGCTGCGAGCGGCCGGGGTGTCCCGGCGCCGGCTGGCGCGGCTGGTGACCCTGGAGAACGTGCTGGTGGTCGGCGTGGGAGTGATCCCCGGGCTGGTGCTCGGGAACCTCGCGTCCGGTGCCGCCCTGGACTCCTTCAACAGCGACATGTTCACCATGAAGAACCACATCGAGCTCACGACGTTCATCGTCTCGGCGCTGGTGGTCGTCGCGGTGGCGCTGCTCGCTCAGATCCCGGGCATGCGAGCGCTGTCGCGGATGGACCTGGCCACCGTCGTTCGAGAGCGGTCCAACTAGGCGCCGCGTAGCCTGTCCTCGTGGAGATCCCGTTCGTCAAGGGGCACGGCACCGAGAACGACTTCGTCCTCGTGCCGGACGCCACCGGTGCCCTGGACCTGCCCGCATCGCTCGTCGTGCAGATGTGCGACCGTCACGCCGGGATCGGCGCCGACGGCCTGATCCGGGTGGTGCGCACCGCGTCCTGCGACGATCCGGCAGCGGTGGCCGCCCGCGCGGATGCGGAGTGGTTCATGGACTACCGCAACGCCGACGGCTCCCTGGCCGAGATGTGCGGGAACGGCATCCGTGTCATGGCTCGCCACCTGTTCGACCTCCACGCGGCCGACCTGGACCGCCCGCTCCCCATCGCCACCAGGGACGGGATCAAGACCACCGAGGCCCTGCCCGACGGACGGATCATCGTGGAGATGGGTCCCACGCGGCTGCTGGGGGAGACGAAGGTCGCCGTCGCCGGTCAGGCTTGGAGGGCAACACGGGTGAGCGTGGGCAACCCCCACGCGGTGGCGTTCGTCGACGACCTCGCCGACGCCGGACCGCTGCTGGCTCCGCCCGACGTGGACCCCGAGCACTTCCCCCAGGGGGCCAACGTCGAGTTCGTGGTCCGGCGCGGACCGCGTCACATCGCGATGCGCGTCCATGAGCGTGGTGTGGGAGAGACCCGGTCCTGCGGGACCGGCGTGTGCGCCGCGGCCGCCGCCGCGGTCTCCGACCACGCGGCAGCACCGGTCCAGGTCGACGTTCCGGGCGGGACACTGACGGTGTCCTGGAACGACCAGGGTGCCGTGCTGTCCGGTCCGGCCGTGCTCGTGGCCACCGGAATCTGGCTCGCGTCCTGACCGCTCGCGTGGGACGCTGGAGGCCTATGACGAGCTCTGCGACCCCCCGCCACTCCGGCGGTGCCGACCACCCACTCGCCGGGCCCGACCCGGACTGGGTCGACGACACCCTCGAGCCCCTCGACGATTCCGGGGACGTCTGGATCTCCGGCTATGCCGGGACCGACGACGAGGCCGACGATGGGGCCGATCTGGAGGCCGGGACCACCGGCGACTGGGACCTGGAGGAGCGCTACGCCCTGCGGCGCGTGGCTGGACTCCGCACCGAGCTCCAGGACATCTCCGAGGTGGAGTACCGGCAGCTCCGCCTGGAGCGGGTCGTCCTGGTCGGCGTCTGGACCGAGGGCAGCGTGAAGGACGCCGAGAACTCCCTCGCCGAGCTCGCGGCGCTCGCGGAGACCGCGGGGTCGGAGGTGCTGGAGGCTATCTATCAGCGTCGGTCGAAGCCTGATCCGGCCACCTTCATCGGCCGCGGCAAGGTGGAGGCACTCGACGAGATCGTGCATCACACCGGCGCCGACACCGTCATCTGCGACGGGGAGCTCGCGCCGTCCCAGCTCCGCAACCTGGAGGACCGGGTCAAGGTCAAGGTCGTCGACCGGACCGCGCTGATCCTCGACATCTTCGCTCAGCATGCGAAGTCCCGGGAGGGCCAGGCCCAGGTCGAGCTCGCCCAGCTGAACTACATGAAGCAACGGCTGCGCGGCTGGGGCGGGAACCTCTCCCGCCAGGCCGGTGGCCGGGTCGGATCGCAGGGCGGCGGCATCGGCGGACGTGGGCCTGGCGAGACCAAGATCGAGACCGACCGGCGACGGATCAACACCAAGATCGCCAAGCTGCGCCGCGAGCTCACGCACATGCGGACCACCCGGGACACCAAGCGCGCCGAGCGCCGGCGCAACGCGGTCCCCGCGGTGGCTATCGCCGGCTACACCAACGCCGGCAAGTCCAGCCTGCTCAACCGGCTCACCGGAGCCGGTGTCCTCGTCGAGGACGCACTGTTCGCCACGCTCGATCCGACGACCCGGCGCACGACCACCGCTGACGGGCGCGTCTACACGCTCTCCGACACCGTCGGTTTCGTGCGCCACCTGCCCCACCAGCTGGTGGAGGCCTTCCGCTCCACTTTGGAGGAGGTGGCCGACGCCGACCTGATCGTGCACGTGGTCGACGGCTCCCACCAGGATCCCGAGGGTCAGCTCGCCGCGGTCCGTGAGGTGCTGTCCGAGATCGGTGCCACCGACGTGCCCGAGATCGTCGCGATCAACAAGTCGGACGCGGCAGACCCGATGGTCGTCGCCCGGCTGCAGGCGCGCGAGCCGCACGTGGTGGTGGTCTCGGCACGCACCGGTGAAGGCATCGAATCGCTGATCGAGGCGATCGAAGCCGACCTACCTCGCCCAGGAGTCGCGATCGAGGTGGTCGTCCCCTACGACCGTGGCGACCTGGTCAACCGCATCCACACCACCGGCGAGGTCGAGCACCAAGAGCACACCCCGGAGGGGACATTGATCCGGGGCCGGGTCGGTGAGCCGCTCGCGGCCGAGCTGACGCCCTTCCTGCTGGACGTCTGAGGCCGGCCCGGAATCCGGCCCTGAACCCGCTCGGGGCCGGCCACAAGAGGACCTTTGACGGGACCTCCGGGCTTGATCCCCGGGGGCGACTCGTCATTAGGCTCGGGTGACGGGGGTCGTCCGCCGGGCGTTCCGGCGGCCTGCGAGTCGCGATAGGGGTCGGCTGTGAGCTCGTTGAGCAAGCTCGGACTCGGACTGCTCACCCTCGGTGCTCTCCTGGCGACGGCGATCGGCCTCTCCTGGCCGCTCTTGGTGGACAACCTGCCCGCGTCGTCGACCTCCGGCTCACCGGATCCGGTCCGGATCGTCGACTACCGCGCCGACTACGTGATCGACTCCCGAGGGACGATGAACGTCACCGAGACGATCGTGGCACGGTTCCCCGATGCCCCGCTCAAGCACGGGATCTTCCAGTTCTTCGACATCGCCGACAGCTACGACAGCCAGGTGCGGCTGGTTCCCCACGACATCAGGGTCACCCGTGACGGGGTTCCCGAGCCGGCCACTCTCTCCTGGCAGAAGGACAGGTACCGGGTCGTCCGGATCGGGTCACCGGACCTCTATGTCTCAGCGGGGGACCACACCTACGAGATCCGCTACCGGGTGGACGGCTCGTTGGCTCCACCGGACACTCCGATGGGGAACTACGCCACAACGGTGGGTAGCGACGAGGGCCCGGTCGGCTCGGTGCTGGCTTGGCACCTGTTCTCTCCGGGCTGGCTGATGGCGGCTGACCGGGTGGAGGCGACGGTGACCCTCCCCGCGGCCGCCGGGGTGGTGCGATGCACGGTGGGCACCACAGCCACCATCCCGTGTCAGGTCACCGGAGCGGGCACCGGCACGGTCACGGTCAGTGCCGAGAACCTGCCCCCCAGCACACCGGTCACCGTCCGCATCGACCTTCCGACACCCGCCCCGGACCGGACCACCCTCCCGTGGCCGGTCGCCTTCGACGGGATGCTCGGCCGCTCGACGATCGCCCTGGGTTTCGTGGGGGTGCTGGCGTTGGCGGCGCTGATCGGAGGAGTCCTGTGGTTCCGCTCGTCGCGGGAGGACCCTCCCGGCTTCCCGGTGCTCTACGAGCCTCCAGCCGGTCTCGGGCCTGAGCAGACCTACTACGTCGCGCGGGAGACCTCTTCCCCGCACGGCCTGGTCGCGACCATGCTCCACCAGGCCGAGCGCGGGCTCACCCGGCTCGAGGTCGAGGGGGACACCTGGGTCGTGCGCGGCGTGGGTGAGCCCGGGGCATGGGCGCAGGCCGATCCGGTCACCCAGGATCTCGGGGTCGCTCTGGGGGTGTCCCACGCCGGGGGCGCCTTCACCGCAGACGGTGGCGTCGCGGCCGGGAAGGTGCTCAGCTCGGCGCAGAGCCAGATGCGCAGCGGTGTCCGCTCCTGGGCCCGCGGTCAAGGGCTGGTCTCCTTCGCCGGAAGGGAGATCCTCGGCAAGGTGGCGGTCATCGTGGCCATCCTCGGAGCCGGTGCGGCGATGAGCTTGAACCCGTTCCATGCCACGGTCTACTGGCTGCCGCTCGCGGCCTTCGTCATCGGCGGGGTCGGCCTTCTCCTGCCCGGTGTCGGGACCCGCCGGACGTCCCGGGGCAGGGACGTCTGGTCGCGGTCGGAGGGTTTCCACCGGATGCTCTCGACCCCCTCGGCGGAGGAGCGGTTCGACTTCAGCGCGCACAAGGATCTCTACACCGCGTACATCCCGTACGCGATCGCCTTCGGCTGCGCCGATGCTTGGGCCGAGAAGTACCGGGTCGAGATCGGCACGGAGCCGCCGATGCCGCTGTGGGCCCCCATCGGCTATGGCTGGGCCGGCACCAGCGCCGCCCTGAGCAGCTTCGAGTCCTCGGTCTCCTCTGCGATCTCCGCCTACTCCGCGACCCAGCACTCGTCCTCGGGTGGCGGCGGTGGCGGCGGCGGTGGCGGGGGAGGCGGAGGTGGAGGATCCTGGTAGTCGTCACCCAATGGAGGGGAACACCATGAGCGGTTCTGTCGTCGTCATCATCGTGCTCGTCGTGATCGTGGCCGCGGTCGCGTGGTTCGTGCTGGCGGGTTTCAACAAGCTGCGTCGCGCCGACATCGGGACCCAGGAGGCCCTCGGTGGCATCGACGTCCAGCTCACCCGTCGTGCGGATCTGATCCCGAACCTCGTCGAGACGGTGAAGGGGTACGCCGCTCACGAGAAGGGTGTCTTCGAGGAGGTGACCCGGGCCCGGGCCGGGGTGACCAAGGCCGCCAAGGAGAGCTCGGTCGCAGAGAAGGCGTCGGCCCAGGCCGCGCTGGACCACGCGATCCTCAACGTGATGGCCGTGGCGGAGAACTACCCCCAGCTCCAGGCCTCCACCAACTTCATGCAGCTGCAGGAGCAGCTGGGCGAGACCGAGAATCAGCTGGCGTTCGCCCGTCAGTTCTACAACGACAAGGTCAGGTCGCTGAACGAGCTGGTGATGACGATCCCGTGGATGCTCCTCACCGGGATGGCCAGCGTCGGCAAGCGGGAGTTCTACGAGGCTCCCGAGGGACAGGAGGCTCCGCCTCAGGTCCGGTTCTGACCCATCGGCGGGCGCGAGCGTCGCGCCCGCTGCCCGCTTCCTCTGGGGGCCGGTGGCCTCTCCCGCTAGGCTCCGAACGACGGTCGAGTTCGGGGTTTTCGGTGCGACATGCGAGGAGTGCCTGAGATGGGTGAGTCACGGCGATGGGGCCGGGCAGTGGTCCGAGTGCTGGGCGGAGCGGGTCTGGTCCTGTTGGTGGTAGGCGGACTTGGCCTCTCGGCAGGCTCCGCGGTCGCCGCCGGTACCCCAGCCGCCGGTGGTCACGTTCTGACCGAGCCGCTCGTGGTGGTAGACGCCGTGCCGAGCCCCACCTGCCCGACGGACAGCTCGTCGTCGTCGGAGGCCCTCGCCAGTGTCTCGGTGACCTGCCCGACCACGATCGCCAGCACGAGCTCGAGCAGAACCCCCCATCTTGGGACCGCGACCGTACGGACGACCCATGTCGCGCCCACCGCTGTCGCCGCCGGCCTCGACGCGGGCTCAACCCCTCCAGGATCGGCGTGGCCGGGCTGGACGCTACTGGCCGGGCTGGCGCTGGTCGCATTGGCGGGAGTGCTCTTCTCCGCCTTCGCCGAGCGGGGACGTCGACAGGCCTGACCCGGGTCCTGCTCGCGACGGGGGTGCCCGGCGATACGGTGCTCCGGTGTCGGAGGTTCCCGGGGTCGCTGAGGTGCTTGCCGCCGCAGTGTCGGCCATCGGGGGACAGGAGCGGCCTGGCCAGATCGCGATGGCCGACGCCGTCGCCTCCGCTCTCGCCTGCGGTGAGCACCTGCTGGTGCAGGCCGGGACCGGCACCGGGAAGTCGCTCGGATACCTGGTGCCGGCGCTGCTTCACGAGGGCCGCGTGGTCATCGCCACAGCCACCTTGGCCCTGCAGCACCAGCTCGTGGAGCGCGACATCCCCGCGTTGGTGGAGGGCGCTGGCGAGGTCCTCCACCGCACCCCGTCCTACGCCGTGCTCAAGGGGCGGTCCAACTACGCGTGCCTGCACCGGGTCCGGGAGGGCGTGCCCGACGAGCAGGGCGAGCTGATCTCACTCCCGACCGGTTCACTGGGTGCCGAGGTCGTCGAGCTGCGGCAGTGGGTCGAGGACCAGGCCTCCGACGGTGGGTCGGGGGACCGAGACTTCGCCCCTCGCCACACCGACCGCGCCTGGCGTCAGGTCTCGGTCAGCCATCGCGAGTGTCTCGGCGCGTCGCGCTGCCGGTTCGCCGGTGAGTGCTTCGCCGAGCGGGCGCGTGACCGGGCCGCGGGGTCTCAGATCGTCGTCACCAACCACTCCATCCTGGCGATCGACGCGATCCAGGGTGTGCCGATGATCCCCGACTACGACGTGGTCGTCATCGACGAGGCGCACGAGCTGACCGCTCGGGTCACCCAGGCCTCGACCGAGGAGCTCAGCCCCGGAGATGTCGAGCGTGCCGCGCAACGCTGCGCCCGGCACGTCGACGACGACTCGGCCAGCGACCTCGGCGACGCCGCGGATACCCTGCGCTCGGCCCTTGGCGAGCTGGACCCCGGCCGGATCGATGCCTCCCCCGAGGAGCTCGCCGACGCGTTGGCCCTGGTGCGCGATGGCGCTCGGGCCTTGCTGTCAGCGCTGCCGAGCGGACAGGACGGCGACCCCGACGCCGCCCTGACCCAGGCGCGGGGCATGGTCCAGGCCGTCTTCACCACCGCCGAGCGGATGGCGGCCGCCGCGCCGGCCGACGTGTTGTGGTGCAGCGAGCGGGACCCGGGTCGTGGGGGCCGCTTCCTCGCAGTGGCTCCCTTGGAGGTGTGGGGACAGCTGCGCGACCGGCTCTTCTCCCGAGTCACCGCCGTCCTCACCAGCGCCACGCTCAGGATCGGTGGTGACTTCGACGTTCTCGCACGGTCGGTCGGTCTGTGGCCCGACGAGCGTCATCGACCCGACGACTCCGAGGCCCGGGCTGGCGAGTCGACTCCCGAGGCCGAGCCGGGCGAGGGGAGCAAGGAGGGCGAGGAGAGCGAGCATCGGCTCCCCTGGAGAGCCATCGACGTCGGCTCGCCTTTCGACTACCCCAAGCAGGCGATCCTCTACGTGGCGGCGCACCTTCCCCGGCCCGGTCGTGACGGGGTCGGCACCGAACTCATCGACGAGGTCGTGGATCTTGTGGATGCAGCCGACGGACGCACCCTGGGGCTCTTCTCGAGCAGACGGGCCGCGGAGACCGCGGCCGAGGAGGTACGCCGACGGCTGCCTCATCTGACGATCCTCGCCCAGGGGGATGCCCAGCTGCCGGAGCTGCGGCGCCAGTTCGTCGACGACCCCCACACCTGTCTGTTCGGCACCCTCGGTCTTTGGCAGGGGCTCGATGTGCCGGGGGAGACCTGTCAGCTGGTGATCATCGACCGGATCCCCTTCCCGCGCCCCGACGACCCCCTCATGTCGGCGCGACAGCGCGCGGCGGGGCCTAACGGCTTCATGGCGGTGGCGGCGACACATGCCGCGCTGCTGCTCGCCCAGGGATCGGGGAGGTTGATCCGCACCGCGGCCGACCGCGGCGTGGTGGCCGTGCTCGATCAGAGGCTGGCCACTGCGGGCTATGCGTCATTCCTGCGCGCGTCGCTTCCGCCGATGTGGGCGACCACGGACCGGGACGTCGTCCTAGCGGCCCTGCGCCGACTGCACGACGGTGGCGCCTCCCAGGCTCCGGCGTCGGAGGAGAGCTGAGGGTCAGACGCTCCGGAGCACGGCGGTGACCTTGCCGAGGATGGTCGCCTCGGTCCCGTCGATGGGGGAGTAGGCAGGGTTCTGAGGCAGCAGCCACACTCTGCCATCGGCGCGGGAGAGGGTCTTGACCGTCGCCTCCCCGTCGATCAGGGCCGCGACGATCTCGCCGTTCTCCGCGTTGGGCTGTTGCCGCACCACGACGAAGTCACCGCTGCAGATGGCCGCGCCGATCATCGAGTCGCCGACGACCTCGAGCATGAACAGGGTGCCCTTGCCGACCAGCGATTCGGGGAGGGGCACGACGTCCTCGACGCGCTCCTCGGCCAGGATCGGACCACCCGCGGCGATCCTCCCGACCAGCGGCACGTAGGTGGCCGCCGGGCGGCTCGAGGCCGCTGCCGAGGCGGATTCCGCGACCGCAGCCTCGTCGGGGCTGGAGACGGTCAGGGCACGGGCCGATCCCGAAGCGCGCTTGAGCAGGCCCCGTGCCTGCAGCACCTTCAACTGGTGCTGGACCGAGGAGGAGCTGGTCAGCCCGACAAGATCACCGATCTCGCGGACGCTCGGCGGGTAGCCACGCTCCTCGATGGAGTCGCGGATCACCTCGAGGATCATCCGTTGGCGGGCGGTCAGACCGGACGGGTCGGCGGGCCCGTCGGGGAGCTCATGGACCTTCGGGGTCTTGGCCGCCATGGGTTTCTCCTTCGTGGGTCCTGCTGTTGGTTCTGCTGGGTGGATCCTGCTGGGCGGATCCTGGGTCGGTGAGCCGAAGGATCCGGTGGCGCACCCCTCACGGTAGAGGCGCCGCCCCCCAGAGGCAAACATATGTTCGAAAACTCTCCGTGCGGCGTGTCGCGCCCGGGTCCGGACGCGCCGGGGCTCGTGTCGCCTTGCGTTCGTTCGAACACATGATCTAATGTCGCACATGTGTTCGAACGAACATGCGTTCGAATCTCGATCCTCGAATCGATCACGGTTCGCGGGCTCGACCGGCCCCAGGTCGTCCGGTGCCGGCTCCGAAACTGTCGGAGCGGCTCGTTAGACCTGGGGGTGTGAACACCACAGACCGCCAGGCGGCTCAACCGGCCGCCGACTCCCCCAGGAGGTCGAAGATGAGCTCGATCGCTATTGGTCCTCGCGTCGTTCCGCTGCGTCCAGCGGTCCGGCCGCTTTCAGCGAGCCATGTGTCAGCGCCGGGGGGCGTGACCTCGTCGGGTCAGGTTCGGCTGACCCGACGAGGTCGAGTGCTGGTCACGCTGCTCTTCCTCGGGCTGATTCTCGCTGCCTTCGTGGCCTTGGGCGCCCGCACCGCGGCCACCCCGGAGCCTGGCACCCCGGTGCAGACCGTCACGGTGGTGGTCCGGCCCGGTGACACGCTCTGGCAGATCGCGGCGGCGCACACCTCCGCCACCGATCTTCGTAACGCGGTGCGGGCGATCGAGCAGCTCAACGGGCTGAGCGACGCCTCGATCGTGGTCGGCCAGAAGCTCTACATCCCGGTCACCGGCTAGGTAGGCCGCTGACCCCGAGCGCGATCAGACCCTGGCCGGCGCAGTAGGTGCTCATGACGGCGCCGTCCCAGAGCTCGCGGTGGCTCGACTCGCCGCTCAGGACGAACTCGCGCAGGCCCAGGATGGAGTCGGAGACGAGGAAGAGCACCGAGCCGGCCGTGAGCGCCCGACGGGCCGGGGCCGGTGCCCGACGGTCCACCAACGTCGCTGCGGCGACCATCGCCGACAGCGCGCCGCTGTAGAGCAGGACTGGCACGCCGAGGGCGCGATCTTTCCGGGCCGCGGTTGCGGCCATCGCCGGGCCGGTCGCGGCCCAGGCCAAGCCGGCGGCGCGTGCGCCGGACCAGGTCACCTCCGTCGCGGGGGCCTTCACGCTGAGCAGGCCCGTGACGTAGGAAGCGTGTGCGGCCAAGAAGGACCCGAGCCCGGTGAGGAACGCGGTCTTGCCCGGGAAGAGGAGGGCGACATCTCCTCCCCAGGACAGAGCCTGAGCGGTCAGGGTGGACGTGCGCAGGGTCCGGCGGTGGTCGGGTCCCCGGGTGGCGGCCCAGGTCGCGGCGGCAAGAGTCGGCATCAGCGCGGGCTTGGTGATCCAGCGCAGCCTGCGGCCGGCGGGGGAGTCGCATGATGCCAGCAGCGTGTCGACGGCGGCCACGGCGGCGTACCCCGCCCCGGCGATGCGCGCCCGGGAAGACAACCGGGAGAACGACCGGGAGAACAACCGGGAGGACATGGTGGCATCGTGCCAGAGACGCGACGGCCGGTTCAGGGGTTGCGCACCACACGGAGCGTCGTGCTGGGCCCCGACACGGTGTAGGTCCCCCGAAGGCTCCTCCAGGGACGCCCGGGCAGCCGGTACCGGACCGCGTAGGTGGTGGTGACGGTGGGAGAGAAGCTTCCCGGCGCGCGGTAGACGTGAGTGAGGGTCTGCCGCGGGTACGGGGCGCCGGGGCCGGAGGTGGTCCGTGTGGCTCCGTCCCCGAAGCGCCAGGTGTAGGACACCGGAGTGGCCCTCAGATGAACCTTGACCCGGTCCACGGGGACCGACCCGGCGAACGCAGCCGCCCGGGTGTAGATGACCGTGTGGTTCCCCACCCGGGTGCGGGGGAACGGCTGGGCGACCACCCGAAGGGCCGGGATCCCCGCCGAGCCCAGTGCGTGGCTGACCATCGCTGCGGTGATCCGGTGGGGAGCCTGCGGTCCCGGCCGCGGCCTCGGTGCCCGGGACTGTGCGGGGGTGGGTGTGGGCCTGGGGTTGGGGGTCGGAGTGGCGAGCACCGGTGACTCGGTGGCCGTGGGCGAGCTCGGCAGGGTCAGCGGCGAGGCGATCGCCAGAGGCTTGGGGCGCGGGTTTGCCATGCAGCCGCTCAACAGCACCGTCGCGGCGACCACGGCAAGGGCGGCCCTGATGCCGGGTGCCCGGTGGGCCCAGTGGCGGGTCGAGTGGGGCGGCCCCGTGGGGGGTGCCGGGTTCCGGGGTGAGGTGCGCACGAGTGCCTCCTGGTCGAGCGCAGCGGGAGCAGCGCAGTGGGACGCAGTGGGACGCAGCGGGAGCAGCGCCGGACGACCGCCGAGATCGGGTCGCCTCCAGGCCCAACGAGCCACTGGCGGCGAGGTTCCGCCCCGGCTGGAGATCGGGTGCCAAAGCGTCACCAGGTGACCGGCCAGCGAGAGCGCACAACACGCCGAGGCTCGACCCCGTGCATGACCACGGAAACGCTCGTGACCTGGGCTTTTGACCTTGTCTGAAGACTCACTCAGAATCTTCGCCGCAGACCCCTTGCGCGTTGGCGACGGCGGGCATACGGTGGCCACTACATCTAGTAGTTACACGGATGTAAGTTTCCACAGATTGTGGTTACTTCTCCCCAGGTAACGATGAGATGTCCCCAGGTCGTCCACAGATCCATCCACAGCATCGCCCTCGGGTCCCCCCCGATCCGAGGGCTGGCCACGGCATTGCCTCGTGCAGGTCGCGGAGCTGCGGATCGGGGGGACGACCGGGGCGGACGGCCGGTAAATGTCGGTCCCCGGTGATGAGATCGACCGCAGAGTGTTGGAGAGGAGGCCCGGAGGATGCACTGTCCGTACTGCCGCACCGCAGACACGCGTGTTCTCGACAGCCGGGTCGCCGAGGACGGGTCGGTGATCCGCCGCCGCCGGGTCTGCTCATCGTGCGAGAAGCGGTTCACCACCGTGGAGCAGATGCAGCTCACCGTGCTGAAGCGCTCGGGGGCCACCGAGCTGTTCAACCGCGAGAAGGCGATCGCCGGCGTGCGTAAGGCATGCAAGGGTCGCCCGGTCTCCGAGGACGATCTGGCCCGACTGGGCCAGGCGGTCGAGGACACGCTCCGTTCGGAGGGATCGGCCGAGGTGCCCTCCCACGAGGTCGGCGTGGCCATCTTGGGTCCGCTGCGCGAGCTCGACGAGGTCGCCTACCTGCGCTTCGCCAGCATCTACCGCGGCTTCGAGACCTGTGCGGACTTCGAGGCCGAGATCGCGATGCTGCGTGCCGTCGAGGGACTCGACGATGCACCTGACACCCCCTCCGGCTGCGCGCCGGACGCGCCGGGCGTCGAGAGACGCCGCGATCATCAGCCTGTCGGCTGACCACAGTCAGCCCGGCACCGAGAGGGGAAGCTCGGCGCCGGGCCCAAGCAGAAGAACAGAAGTAACAGCAGCACCAGCAGTATCGGGAACAACAGCAGCACCATCTGTCGCAGGAGCAGCAGCAGGCTCACCGGCAGGTCGCCGAGGCAGGTTGCCGAGGCAGGATCACAGGTGGGGTCCGGAAAGGGAGATTCGATGACCGAGACGGCGCACAAGGCGGCCAAGCAGGGCGGCCGCAAGGACAAGGGGCTGACGATCGAGCGGGTCTTCAGCACCGCCGGCCTGCACCCCTATGACGAGGTCGCTTGGGAGCGCCGCGACGTGGTGCAGACCAACTGGAAGACCGGGGAGGCGGTCTTCGAGCAGCGTGGGGTCGAGTTCCCGGACTTCTGGTCGTTCAACGCCTCGACGATCGTCACCACCAAGTACTTCCGCGGCGCCGTCGGGACCGAGCAGCGCGAGTGGAGCCTGCGCCAGCTGATCGACCGGGTCGTGCTCACCTACCGCAAGGCCGGCGAGGAGAACGGCTACTTCGCGACCCCCGCCGACGCCGAGATCTTCGAGCACGAGGTGACCTGGCTGCTGCTGCACCAGTACTTCTCCTTCAACAGCCCGGTCTGGTTCAACGTCGGGACCCCGAGCCCGCAGCAGGTCTCGGCCTGCTTCATCCTCTCGGTCGACGACTCGATGGACTCGATCCTCAACTGGTACAAGGAGGAGGGCTTCATCTTCAAGGGCGGCTCCGGCGCCGGCCTGAACCTCTCCCGCATCCGCTCGTCGAAGGAGCTGCTCTCCAGCGGCGGCACCGCGTCGGGCCCGGTCTCCTTCATGCGCGGCGCTGACGCGTCCGCGGGCACGATCAAGTCCGGTGGCGCCACCCGCCGTGCGGCGAAGATGGTCGTCCTCGACGTCGACCACCCCGACATCGAGGAGTTCGTGCAGACCAAGGCGCGTGAGGAGGACAAGATCCGTGCCCTGCGCGACGCTGGCTACGACATGGACCTCGGCGGCAAGGACATCACCTCGGTCCAGTACCAGAACGCCAACAACTCGGTCCGGGTCAGCGACGAGTTCATGCGCGCGGTCGAGGAGGGCACCGAGTTCGGACTCCGTGGTCGCAAGACCGGTGAGGTCATCGAGACCGTCGACGCCCGCGAGCTCTTCAAGAAGATCTCGAAGGCGGCCTGGGAGTGCGCCGACCCCGGTCTGCAGTACGACGACACGATCAACGACTGGCACACCAACCCCGAGACCGGCCGGATCACCGCGTCGAACCCGTGCTCGGAGTACATGAGCCTGGACAACTCCTCGTGCAACCTGGCCTCGCTCAACTTGCTCAAGTTCCTGCGCGAGGACGACACCTTCGACTCCGCACTGTTCACCAAGGCCGTCGAGCTGATCATCACCGCGATGGACATCTCGATCTGCTTCGCGGACTTCCCGACCGAGTCGATCGCCAAGACCACGGTCGACTACCGCCAGCTCGGCATCGGCTTCGCCAACCTCGGCGCTCTGCTGATGGCGATGGGGCTGGGCTACGACAGCGAGGGCGGTCGCGGCATGGCTGCAACGATCACCTCGCTGATGACCGGCACGTCGTACAAGCGCTCGGCCGAGCTTGCCGCGATCGTCGGCCCGTACAACGGTTACGCACGCAATGCCGAGGCCCACCAGCGGGTCATGCGCAAGCACCAGGCGGCCAACGACGCCGTCCGCACCCTGAACTCGGTCGACGGCGCGGTTCACCAGGCGGCGACCAAGGCGTGGGCGCAGGTGATCAAGCTCGGCGCGCAGAACGGCTTCCGCAACGCCCAGGCGTCGGTGCTGGCCCCGACCGGGACGATCGGCTTCATGATGGACTGCGACACGACCGGCATCGAGCCGGACTTCTCGCTGGTCAAGTTCAAGAAGCTGGTCGGCGGTGGGTCGATGCAGATCGTCAACCAGACGGTGCCGCGGGCGCTGAAGAGGCTCGGCTACCCCGCCGAGCAGGCCGAGGCGATCGTCGCCTACATCGCCGAGCACGGCCACGTCGTGGACGCCCCGAGCCTCAAGCCGGAGCACTACGAGGTCTTCGACGCTGCGATGGGCCAGCGGGCACTTGCCCCGATGGGCCACGTGCGGATGATGGCTGCCTGCCAGCCGTTCCTCTCCGGCGCGATCTCCAAGACCGTCAACCTGCCGGAGTCGGCGACGGTAGAAGAGATCGAGGACATCTACCTGCAGTCCTGGAAGCTCGGGCTGAAGGCGACCGCCGTCTACCGCGACAACTGCAAGGTGGGCCAGCCGCTGGCCGACGCCAAGGCCAAGACGGCCTCAGCCAAGACCGACCAAGCAGTGCCGGCGGAGATGGCCAAGCCCTACCGCAAGCGCCTGCCGAAGTCGCGCCCGAGCCTGACCACCTCATTCACGGTCGGCGGAGCCGAGGGCTACATGACCTCCGGCAGCTACCCGGACGACGGTCTGGGCGAGGTGTTCCTCAAGCTCGGCAAGCAGGGCTCGACCTTGGCCGGCGTGATGGATGCCTTCTCGATCGCGGTGAGCATCGGTCTGCAGTACGGCGTTCCGCTGGAGACCTACATCCAGAAGTTCACCAACCTGAAGTTCGAGCCGTCGGGCCTCACCGACGACCCGGACGTGCGGATGGCGCAGTCGATCATGGACTACATCTTCCGCAGGCTGGCTCTGGACTATCTGTCGTTCGAGTCGCGGTCGATGCTGGGCATCTACTCCGCGGAGGAGCGGCAGCGTCAGCTCGAGACCGGCTCCTACGGATCGGTCGACGATGAGGTCGAGATCTCCGAGGCCGAGTCCTTGAAGACCGAAGCTCCCGTCGCGGACACCTCGGTTGTCGAGGAGGAGGCCGCCGAGAAGCCCGCGAAGGCGGAGGCCCGCACCTCGGCCGAGCTGCTCGAGATGATCACCGGCACCGCAGTCGACAGCCCGCTCTGCTTCACCTGCGGCACCAAGATGCGGCCATCGGGCAGCTGCTACGTCTGTGAGGGCTGCGGAGCGACCAGCGGGTGCAGCTGATGTGAACGGCCAGAAAATGTCACGCGGAACGCGGCCAGCAATGTCACGCATTCGGCCAGCAATGTCACAGATTCGGCCAGAGTGACATTCCGAAGTTCAGGAGCGGGGTCCCTTCCGGCGGAGGGGACCCCGCTTCACGCACTGGGCCGGCGATTAGTGGTCCGGTCACATGCGGCGAAGCGACGCGCCTGTGGGAGGCCCTAACTGACCAGGGGCTCGACGCGGTTCAGGTCGTCCTCGTGGGTGTCGTGCTCGACTTCGATGTCGTAGTCGGCCTGAATGTTGATCCAGAAGCGCTCGCTGGTCCCGAACGCACGGGACAGGCGCAGGCCGGTCTCGGTGGTGATCCGCCGCCTGCCTCGGACGATTTCTCCGATACGGGTCTGACTCAGGCCGGTTGCCTGCGCCAGTCGGTACTGGCTGATCCCCAGCGGCTCGAGGAACTCGGTGCGCAGGATCTCACCCGGAGTGATCGGATCGTGTGCCTTGGTCATCTCGGCCCTCCTTCCTAGTGGTAGTCGACGATCTCGACGTCGGTTGGCCCGGCCGCAGTCCAGGTGAAGCAGATCCGGAACTGGTCGTTGACTCGGATCGAGTGTTGACCGACACGGTCTCCGGTTAGCTTCTCCAGGCGGTTGCCCGGCGGGACGCGCAGATCACCCAGTGCGCCGGCCGCGTTGAGGAGTCGGAGCTTCTTCTGCGCTGCCCGCTGGATGTCCGCGCCCAACCGGGCCGTGCGTTGGCGACGCCAGACCTTCTCCGTGGTCGCGTCAGCGAAGGACTGGATGGCCACGCTCAAATACTATCGCATGTCGATACTATCGACAACCGGTGGTATGGGTCCAACTGGGCGACAGGACGC
>CAWGNN010000005.1:0-157446 GCA_963824105.1 uncultured Actinomycetota bacterium | reverse complement strand
GCCAACGCACGGTGAATCCATGAATGGGCTAGTTGAGTGCCCCACCCTCGCGGTCGCCTACGGGGCTTTCGTCGGCAGGCGCCAACTCCTAGCAGGTCTCGCCTCTGGATCTTCGCGATCGGAGTTCGCTGTGCAGATCGAAGCCCTCTGCACCAGCAGCAGGCTCGCGGCGGGCCGCGGTCGGAGGTTGGCCTCCGAGGTGGGTCCGAGGCCTGGGAGCCTCTGGCCGATCGTCGACTCGGGTGCGTTCCAGAGAGATGACCTTGGCGTTCCAGGTCGGCGGCGACCTATCCCAAGTGAGGCCAACCCGCGGGCGCGGAACGCGGTGACGTCGCAGGTGGGAGCTACTTCCCCCATGTCCCACCTCAGGACCTCGGCCCACGCCGGGGGGCATGGCCCGACCACCACTGCCGACCCCGGGACCGCCGGCGACCAAGGCATCGACCCCCACACCGGGGGTATCCACCCGGTCAACATCCTCGACCGGGACGGGCAGCCCCCCAGCCCCTGTGGCGCCTCGCCGGTGCCGGGCGGGGGGAACGCATGCTCCTCTGCACCGACGTCGACCCCACCACCGCCGCGCCCCTGCTCGCCACCCCCGTCCGCCAGATCCGGCGGCTCCCCAGCCCAGTGGCGCCGCAGCCCCCGACACCGGCTCGGTAGGAGAGTGAGATGCGGGTTGGCGACGTACCGCCTGCGATCTGATAGCCGGTCCCGCCTCTGGACGAGAGGCGCATCCGTTTGGACGTCGAAGGTCCGCCCAGAAGGTCTAGTGTGAGTAGGGGACTTGCGCCCCTGGGGGCCGGACCCGGGCAGGAAGACATGTCAAGCAGCGTCGACTCGCACGATGAGCGTCATTCCGTGGTGGTGACCGCGGACGCGGCCGCCACAGCCGAGCGGGACGCGGTGGCGGTGGAGCAGTCGGCCGCTGAGTTGGCCGTGGCGGCACAGGAAGCCGCGTCTGGGCTCGAAGGCGTGGCCGCAAGGACGCGGTCCGCGACGGCGTCCACGGTTGCAGCTGCGGCGTCGGCTGCCGCGGAGGTTGCTGCCGAGGCGGCGCTGGCGGTCCGAGCTCAGACTTGGGAACACGGCGCTCGGGTCGAGGCTGCTGCCTTGAACGCAGTGCAGAACATGCTGGCCGAGTTGACCGAGGACGTGGGCCGCGAGTGGGCGCGTCGGGTGGCAGTGGCGGTGGCGTCCGCGGTCGCCGCGGAAGCGGTCGCGCAAGCGCGATTGGCCGATGATGCGGCGACCAAGGTCGGCGACGCCGTGGAGCTTGCTGCCGAGGGCGCCGCGCTTGCCGCTCTGGCGGCGGACTTGATCGTGAAGGAGGCCGCGAAGCGTGCGGGCGAGGTCGCGGAGGTGGTAGCCGATTCGAGCCTGGAGGTGAGGGCCGCCGCGCAAGTCGCCGTCGAGTCCACCGGACGGGTTGCCGATCTCGCGATGCGGCGTGCCAGCCTGCTCTTCAATGCTCCGTTGGTCCTTGAGTTGCGCCGTGCGCTTGAGGAGGATGAGTTGCGGCTGCATTACCAGCCTCTGTACAGCATGAGCAGCGGCCGGGTAGTCGCGGTAGAGGCGCTGCTCCGCTGGGAGCACCCGACGCGCGGGCTGCTCCCCCCGGCGGAGTTCCTCGACGTGGCCGAGGGCCCCCAGCTCATCGTGCCGATCGGCGACTGGGTCATGGAGACCGCCGCGGCGCAGGCCGCGCAGTGGCAGCGAGACGTCGGCGAAAGAGCTCCGCGGATGTGGGTGAATATTTCCTGTGACCAGCTTGGACGACGCCATCTGGTCGGGGTCCTTGAGCGGCTGCTCGACGCCCACCGGCTGGTGCCGGGGAGTCTGGGTGTCGAGGTGACCGAACGTCAGCTAGCTCGCCGGTTTGAGGACGTCTCCTCCGACCTGGAGGGGCTGCGGAACCTTCAGGTGGCGTTGGCTGTGGACGACTTCGGCACGGGCTACGCGTCGTTGGATTATCTGCGTCGCTTCGCTTTCGACGAGATCAAGATCGACCGGTCATTCGTCGCGGGTCTCCCCGACCGGATCAGTGTCGCCATCATCACCTCTATCGTCGCCTTGGGCGACTCACTGGGACTTGGTGTGGTCGCGGAGGGAATCGAGACCCAAGCGCAGCACGACAAGCTCCGGGCCCTGGGCTGCGGGTTCGCGCAGGGATATCTGTTGCAGCGTCCCGCAGCCGCCGAGGTGATCAGCGGACTGCTCGGCGCAGCGGTCCCCGGCTAGCGAACACCTCGGTGCAGGTGTTCGCGTGGTTGGCGGTATTCGGCACCGCCGCCGTGGTCGTCCCGATGGGCATCGACGGGTTCAAGGGCGTCAACGATCGCGACGGGCATGAGGCCGGGGACCGCCTGCTCCAGGCCATCGCCCGAGCCTGGCGGACGCAGGTGCGTGAGGGTGGAGACTTCCTCGCCCGAATCGGCGGTGACGAGTTCGCCGTGATCGTGCTCGGGTCGGACGAGATAGGGATCCGTCGCCTGATCAGACGCCTCGAGGAGGCGGCACCGGCCGGGACGTCCTTCTCCGCCGGCGGGGCCACCTGGGACCGGACCGAACGAGCCCCGGATCTCCTTCGCCGAGCCGACCTCGCCATGTACGAGACGATGCTCAAGCACCGACGCGACCCTCATACCCGCACCGCCTGGCGGAACCGGACCCCGCGCGGTCCCGGGTTTGGGACCTCGTCGCAACGAGCCTGAACCCGCAGGTAGATCCGTGCACTCTCAGCGGCGTGAGCGGAAGCCTCTCGGGGCGACGAAGAATGACACCCTGACCGTTCCCGGTGTGACGCGTGGTGCGAACCGCCCGACACTGCCGATGTCACAGCGTGACCTCGCGCCACCATGGGCGCCTCTTCGCACGGGTCTTGGATACCTCGCACTGTTGGGTATAGTACCTATCAGTTCTAGGTATCTGACGCCGAGCAGGTGGGACCAAGTGAAACTCGCCAAGGACCTCGTGGCCGCCTCGGCCACGCCGCTCGTGCTCGCCGTTCTTCGCGGGGGGGACAGCTACGGCTACGCCATTCTGCAGGAGATCAAGGCGGCGTCGGGAGGGCGGCTCGAGTGGACCGAGGGGATGCTGTACCCGCTGTTGCATCGCCTCGAGTCCCGAAGGTACATCGAGAGCTACCAAGCAACGTCGGACGCCGGTCGAATCAGAAAGTACTACCGCCTGCTGACCGCGGGAAGCGACCACCTGGACGCCCAGTCGCGCGACTTCGACCTGATCTCGTCAACCCTCGCTGCCTTGCGCAGCCCGAACGCAGGAGGAACCCATGTCATCGCTTGACGCACTCATCAGCCAGTGGACCGACCAGCTGCGCGCCACTCACCCCGAGCTCGTCCCCCACCTTGGCGAGCTCGCGGACCACGTGCGCTCCAGCGCACAGGACCGCATCGACGGCGGTGCCGCCGTAGAGGACGCTTTCGCATCAGCGCTGGGATCCTTCGGGGCTCCCACCGACCTCAGTACGGAGTTTCACAAGAACTCCACGGTCCTGAAGCGCAATGAGCGCGTGGCCGTGGGCACCTACCTGCTCATCACCGCAGTCTTCACCGGCGCCGTACTGCTCGTGGACAGGCGCTTCGACCTCGGCAACCAGGCACTCGCTTGGTTGCTTGTGGTGTGGGTAGTCACCACCGGACTGCATGAGGTACTGCTTCGCCGCGCGCGCCACGGCCCGGTGCCCGCCTGAGCCAGGCGCGTCCGACGGCCGCGGCAGGAGCGTTCCGAGCGTCCGCCCCTCAACTGGCCTGCATCGCATGGCTGCCGTGCCGTACGCAAGTCACACCCAACCTCGACCGGCCGCGCTGAGGACGGCTCGCGACTGCTTGACGCACCGCCACGTGCTGCTGGCCGTCGAGCGCCCCGGTAGTCGCTTGACCACATCGAATGTCCTGGGAGAGTCTGGCCCGGCGTCGTGAAACAGGTCCGAGGCGCCGCGACGGTGGTGCTCGGGCCGAACGGGCGAGATCAACCACTTTCCGTGAAGGCAACATGAGCCTGGAGATGATTCGGTGCGGACACTTCTGGCCGTCCTCGCACTTGGTGTCACTGCCGTCCTTCCCGCGAGTGTGCCGGAGGGATCGATCGATGACTTCATCGACAGCGAGATGCCTGCGTCTGGCGTACCCGGTCTGGCCTACGCGGTCGTGGACGGCGGCGGCATCACCACCGCGGGCGCGCGGGGCGTCGTGAGGCTCGGAGGCGAGATGTTGGTCACGCCGGACACCCCGTTCGTGGTCGGCTCGATCTCCAAGAGCTTCACGGCGCTGTCCGTCATGCAGCTGGTCGAGGCGGGCAAGATCGACCTGGACACCGAGGTCTCGCACTACCTCGACGTGTTCTCGGGCCGGCCTGCCGGGGTCGTCACCATCCGGCAGCTCCTCAGCCACACGAGCGGCCTCTCCACGGGGCAGGGCAACGCCGCGCATCCGGACCCGACCGGGGAGAAGGATGAGCTCGCGCGCGGGGTGGCACAGCTCGCAGAGGTCACGCCAGCGGGTGCACCCGGCACGCAGTGGGACTACTCGAACGCGAACTACGAGATCCTCGGTCGCGTGGTCGAGGTCGTGAGCGGGCAGGAGTTCCAGGCCTACGTCGCAGCGCACATCCTCGAGCCGGCCGGGATGGAGCACAGCTTCGTCGCCGACGGCGAGGTCCATGAGGACATGGCCACCGGGCACACGCCGTGGTTCGGCACCAAGCGGCCCCTGCCCGACACCACGACCGACCGGGCAACGGCTCCGCAGGGAGGAGTCGTTGCCAGCGCGAGCGACCTGGCGCGCTACCTGCAGGTGATGATGAACGGCGAGGACGACGTGCTGAGCGCCGAAGGCAAGGCGCTGATGATGCGCCCGGCCAACGAGGCGTCGCCGTCCTACGGCTTCGGCTGGAAGCTCGAGCCCAGCACCGGGGCGGTGTGGCATGACGGGGTCAGCCCCGGCGTCGAGACCCTCGCGATAATGGTCCCCGCCGAGAAGACGGCGGCTGTCGTGCTCGTCAACGGCGGCAGTGGGTTCGGCTTCGGTGAGACGGGCCACCTCCGCGTTGGCATCGCCGACCGGGCGCTCGGCCTCGACGACGTCGAGGGCTCCGGGTGGTCCCGAAAGGCCCTGTTCATCGGCCTGGTGACCCTGCCGTTGGTCTACCTCCTCAGCATGGTCTGGGCCTGGCTGCGCCGCAGCGCGGTTCGCGCCAAGTCCAGGTCGGGCGTCTTCGGCCTGTTCAGCCTGTGGTTCCCGCTGCTCACCACACTCGTCGCGGCGTGGGTCCTACTCGGCCTGGTGCCGAACCTGTTCGG
The DNA here is from genome assembly GCA_963824105.1 of uncultured Actinomycetota bacterium. GTDB lineage: Bacteria > Actinomycetota > Actinomycetes > Propionibacteriales > Nocardioidaceae > CAWDVB01. The sequence goes on along the minus strand of CAWGNN010000005.1, from coordinate 152,126 downwards.
CACCCCGCTGGGCACGCTGCGCTTGTTCGCGCCCGACCTCGTGCTGACCATGGTCGCCACCGCGCTCACAGGTGTGCTGTGGTCCGTGTTCAGGCTCGCAGTGGCCTACACCGGCAGGTCCGGTCCTACGTTGCGAGCGAGTCCCGCCGCGTCCCCCCGGCCGTAGCCCTATCTGGGCGACAGGACGCACTCTCATCGGCAGAGTGCGGAAGCCTCTTGAGGCGACGAAGAATGTCACGCTCGCCGTTCCGTGGACATTCCTTGGCCGTTCACACCCGTGCGGGCTACGCCTCCCACACCACGTCGAGGTCGAAGAACTCCGGGGGGCCGTCCAGGACGTTCCCCAGCCTCGCTCGAATGGTCTGCAGCCCTTCCTGACGCCGGGGGTCCTGCTCCCGTGCGCGCGCCTTCTCTTCGCTGTCGAAGACGACCAGGACGAACACGGCGCTTGGATCGGCCTGGCTCCGCATGACCATGGTCTTCGCCAGACCCGAATCCGCTTGTTCGATGCCCTGCAACTGCTCGAACACCCCGAGTAGCTCTGCTTGGTTCTCCGGTGGGGAACTCGCCTTCTGCAGTTGTGCCCACATGTCTGGTCGCCTCCATCGCGGGTGACCCGCTCGGGCGCGGGGTCGGTGATCGGAGGCTAGGGGAGCACCATCACAGTCGACAACCGGTCACTGCCTCAGGGCCGTCGGCTGACGGGCTCGCCGAACTAGCGACTCAGGCAGAAGTCCCGTCGCGCGTGGTGCCTGCATTGAGTCCGGTGAGGGGGGTCTCGTCCATCACGACATGCTGATGGCGTCGAGACGCTCCTTGATGAAATCTCCCGAGACGACCGGGTCCAGCCCGGCGACGCGGCCGATCGGTGGAGCGATTGGCGTGACGTGGGTGTCGGCGTCAGCCTCGTAGAAGTAGACGAGCGAGACCAGGTCCTCATCCGGGGCGTTCTGCTGCGGTGGGAGCACGCGGTGACGGTTGCTCTTCCAGCGCATTCCGGTCCACCTCGCCAGGAGATCGCCGGTGTTGATCGTCAGCGCCTCGGGGTCGTACGGCGCGTCCTCCCAGCCGTCCTCCTCGGTCCAGACCTGCAGCCCGCCCGCCCCCGGCTCGCGGTCGAGGATGGTCACGGTGCCGAAGTCGGTGTGCGGGCCGATCCGGAACTGCCCCTCCTCCGGCTCGCCGACGGCGGTCAGCGGGGGATAGCGGTTGATGTTCATGGTGAACGTCGACGCGCTGGTGTGCCGGGTGAAGTAGTCCTCCTCCTGTCCGAGTGCGACAGCGCACATGATCAGCAGCTCGTCGGCGAGGGTGCGCATCCGGTCCAGGTAGTCCTCGGCCGCGTCGCGGAGCCCCGGCACCTCGCCGGGCCAGACATTCTCGGGGAACCAGTACTCGTCGATGGCGGGATCGCCGGTCTTGGCATCAGCCCCCGCGACGAACGTCTCTTTCATGTCCGGAGGCGAGGCGCCGTCCTCGTCGTAGGCGTCGGCGTAGGCGTTCGCCTCCACCCCTGGGGGCAGCCATCCCCGGCCGCTGACCGTCACCGCGTAGGCGCGTTTGGTCTCGTCGGGGAGGGCAAAGAACTGCCGAGCCGCGGAGCGCACGTCGCCCGCACGGTCTCGGGGCACGCCGTGACCGGTCACCAGCATGAACCCCACCGAGGTCAGCGCGGCGTCGACCTGCGCCGCCACCTCTCGGCGGGCGGCGGGGTCCCCGGAGAACCACGGCGAGATGTCGATGACGGGCACGTGCCCCATGAGCGGTTCCCTTCGTGCGTCGGGTGCGGCGGAAGTGCCGCCCTCAGTCCTGGCCGATGTCCTCGAACCAGAGCTCGGGGCGGGCTTCGATGAACTCCTCCATCATCGAGATGCATTCCCCGTCGTTCAGGATCTGGACCTCGACGCCGTTCTCGGCGAGCCAGTCGTGGCCTCCGTAGAAGGTGGTCGCCTCGCCGATGAGCACCCTGCTGATCCCGAACTGGCGCACCAGGCCCGAGCAGTACCAGCAGGGCGACAGCGTCGTCACCATGGTCGTGCCGCGGTAGGACCGTTGCCGGCCCGCCCGGCGGAACGCGTCTGTCTCGCCGTGGACCGACGGGTCGTCGTGCTGGACCCGGCGGTTGTGGCCCGATCCGAGCACAGTCCCGTCGGCGGAGTAGAGGGCGGCACCGATGGGGATGCCGCCCTCCGCGAGTCCGGCCTTGGCCTCACTGACCGCGGTGGCCAGCCAGGCTCGGGCAGTGGTTTCGTCGAGCGGGCTCACGCCGCCGACCTGCGCGGCTTCAGCACCGTGAACAGGACCCCGTAGATCGCGGCGGCGAGGGCGAAGCCAACCAGCGGAGTGATGTCACCGACCGCCGGGTGGGCGGCCGGGATGGGTCCGGTGTAGTTCTGCTGGTTGGAGAACAGCCAGATCGAGATGACCATGGCGAGCACCATGGCGATCGGGCCGGCCCAGTTGACGTAGGACTCGTCCTCGGCGATCGACGTGATCGCGTCGTCGGAGTCTGTACGGCGCAGCACCCGGTCGACGAGGACGACGCCGAGCCACGGAGCGATCCAGTAGGCGATGATCAGCAGCCAGTTCTCATACGAGTCCGGGCTGTTGAGGAACCGGTAGGCGATGATCCCGCCGAAGACGCCGGCGACGATGGCGACGAGGCCCCGTCGGAAGGTGAAGCTCAGCTTGATACCCATGGCCAGCGCGGACATCGCCCCGGAGTAGATGTTGAGCACGTTCGCGCTGATCGCGCCCAAGGCGATGGCCAGCAGGGTCAACGCCTTGATCCATCCGGGCATCGAGTAGGTGAAGGCGTCGGTCGGCGAGGCGTCCGAGCCGAGTCCGGTGTTGACGATCGTCGCGGAGGCGGCCCCGACGATCATGAGCAGCGTGCAGGACACGAAGTCGCCGAGGCCGGCGAAGAAGCCCGCCGCCTTGCCCTGGCCGACCGGCAGGTAGCGGGTGTAGTCCGAGCCGTACGGGTTCCAGCCGGCCGTGTAGCCGAACGCAGCCGCGGCCGTGATGAGGAAGCCGCCCAGAGTCGGCAAGCCGCCACTGGCGGGAGCCGACAGATCGGCGTGGGCGAAGGTGCTGATCGCCGCAAGAATGAAGGCGATGCTGAGAAGCGGGAAGGCGACGCGCTCGAACAGCTGGATGAGGTTGTGCCCGACGAACGCGATGACGACCTGGGCGATGATCACCAGCGCCAGCGCGAGCTTGGTGGAGATGCCCGTCAGGGTAGAGATGGCGTAGGTCCCCGAGATGCTGTTCACCGCGAACCAGCCGACTCCGGCCATGATCGTATTGATCCCCGAAGGCACCAGGTTGCCCCAGTAGCCGAAGCCGGTGCGGGACAAGACCATTTGGGCCAGGCCGTGTCTGGGCCCCCACGAGGAGACGATCGCGTGGGTGACGCCGCCGAGCAGGTTGCCGATGACGACCGCCAACACGGTCATCCAGAAGGAGAGCCCGAAGTAGAGCACCCCGATGACACCCACGAAGACGGTGGCGAACTCGAGGTTCGGGCTCATCCAGGTGGTGAAGAGGTGCCACGGCTTGCCGTGTCGCTCCGTGGCGGGGATGCGCTCGATGCCCCCCGGCTCGATCTTGGCGGCATGCGCCCCGTATTCGTGGAGGAGTTCGAGCTCGGTTTCGGTCCCGGTGGGCATTGTCATGGCCGCATCTTTGTGGTGCCGACGTGGCTCGACAAGGATGACGGACCGTCGGTGACAGATGTGACAGAAGTTCACACGGGCGAAATGTTCGGAGCCAGCAGGTGACGCCTCCCAAGCCGGCTGGTCCCTGATTGGGATGAACCTTCTCCCGCCTGGGAGACTCGCGCACATGTCTTCGCCACAGAGCACCGATATGACGACGGTTGATTTCTCGAAGCCTCGTCCGCTCGGCCCGTTCAACGTCCCGGCCGTCGGGCTGGGGTGCATGAACCTCAGCCACGCCTATGGGGTGTCCCCGACCCCCGAGGATGCCGAACGGCTGCTCCGTGATGCTCTCGACGCCGGAGTGGTCCACTTCGACACCGCTGCCCTGTATGGGTTCGGCGCCAACGAGTCCCTGGTGGGTCGGGTGCTGTCTGAGCATCGGGACCGGATCGTGCTCGCCAGCAAGTGTGGGGTGACCGGTGTGGATGGCAAGCGGGTCATCGACGGCCGGCCCGAGACGATCCTGCGTACTGTCGATGAGTCGCTGCAGCGGCTCCGCACCGACATGATCGACCTGTACTACCTGCACCGGCTCGATGGGAGGGTTCCGGTCGAGGAGAGCGTCGGCGCGCTGTCGGAGCTGGTTGCCTCCGGCAAGATCCGCTCCATCGGTCTCTCGGAGGTCTCAGCCGACACGCTCCGCCGGGCGCATGCGGTGCATCCGATCGCCGCGCTGCAGAACGAGTACAGCCTCTGGTCGCGCAACCCGGAGATGGGCACTCTCGACGCGGCTCGGGAGCTGGGGGTGACGCTGGTGGCTTTCAGCCCGTTGGCGCGCGGCTTCCTGACCAATTCGCCCCCGGCCCCGGCGAGCCTCCCCGAGCGCGACATCCGGCTCAACATGCCGCGCTTCAACGCCGAGCACTACCCGGGGAACCTCGAGCTCCACGCCCGGCTCGCTGAGCTGGCCCGCGTCGCCGGTTGCACTCTGCCCCAGCTGGCGCTGGCCTGGGTGCTCTCCCGGAGCGAGAACATCGTCGCGATCCCCGGGACCCGCTCGGCTGCCCACCTGCGCGAGAACCTCTCGGTGCTGGAGCTGGACCTGCCCGACGACGTGCTGGCGGCAGCGGGGGAGATCCTCAACGCAGAAACCGTGCACGGGCCCCGCTACAACGCCAACACGCTCACCGAGATCGACACCGAGCGTTGCGGTGCCGCCGGCTGAGATCGGGCCGGGGCATCATCCGTTCGGATGACAAAGGTCGACCCTTTCGACGGACAGCACAATTCGGTCTTTTCGGGCACACTTCTGAGGTGGGGCGGCCGTGACGGCGCGTCCGCCCCCTCGATCATCGGAACGGTCGGCAACGGCCGGGCAGGGCGAGATACCCCCCCTCGCACCGCCGTGGTCGGCCAGTGGCGCGGTTATGGGAGGCGCGCCGCAGGCCGACCGCGACGGAGCGGCTCTGCTCCCTGCGAGTACCTGTGAGTTCCTGCGAATAGCTGCGGTCCTGACTCGGTGACCGCGCCGACGTCCGCGTCGCCGGCAGGGACATTGACAGGGACATTGACAGGTGCGCTTCGCGCGTCAACCCGTCGCGGGCCTGATGCGACACCCGAGACCGGGCTGGTCAGCCCTTCATGATCAGCGAGGCTGCGCCCGGGGCCGGGCTCGCGTTCGCGAAACCCTCCTCGAGGAAGGACCACATCAGGTCGATCGCGTCGATGATGCGCTCTGAGGCGAGCCGGTAGTAGATCGTGGTGCCCTCGCGACGGGGGAGGACGATGCCACGGTCCCGGAGCACGGCGATGTGCTGGCTCGCGTTGGGCTGGGAGATGGAGAGGACCTCCGCCAACTCGCCTACGTTCAGCTCACCACGGCGCAGGGCGTGGAGCATCAGCAGGCGCTTGGGGTCGGCGATCGACTTGCAGATGCGCTCGTGCATCAACTGCATCGCCGCAGTGACCTCAGGGCTGACCGGCTGGAGCCGGTCCTGCTGGGAGGCGTCAGACAACTCGCTGCTCGCCTTCGGCGCACCGTCCTGGGACACGCTGGTGTCGTCCCCGTTGCGGTCCATGATGAGAAGTATGCCGCACGGCGCAGATTGGTTGGTGCGCGCAGGCGACAATTCACGCGAGCGGGACTTTGGTCCCCGCTCCCACGCCGCGGGACGGTGAGGACCCTCGTCGAGGAAGGCACGCATCAGATCGATCGTCTCCCAGATGCGTGGAGCGGCCAGCCGGTGGTAGGTGGCGGCCGCCCACGATCAGCTCAGGTCAGCGTGGAAGCCGCGGCGCACTGGTTCTTGCCGATGTCGAGGACGGTCAGGTCCTCATCGCTCACCTGCTGCTTGCCCGCGTTGACCAGGCGGATGGTGTCGTAGGTGTCCGGGGCCGACGGCAGGGTGCCGATGATCTCCTGGACGAAGGCCTCGATGGCCTTCTCGTTGAGCAGCGTCGCCTCGAAGACGCGCTCCCGCGTGGTCAGGACCATGCCGTCCTGGTCGAGCTCGTCCCACGTCGACCAGTGGGCGGGGGCGATGATCGTGTCGGGGGCAAGCGGCTCGAGACGCTCGTGGACGCTGGCGAAGAGGTCGCGAGCCAGCTCCTCGGCCTGGCCGGTCAGGTCGGGGCGGCCCAGACCGCGAACGAAGACCGTGTCCCCGACCAGCAGCAGCTTGCCGGCGATCAGCAGCGCGGTGGTGCCGGGGGTGTGACCGGGCAGATGCATCACCAACGCCTCGATGTGGTGACCGGCGCCGATCTCGATCTCCTCACCGTCGACGAACGGGCGGTGGTCGAAGGGCAGGTCGTCACCGGCATCCTCCGGGGGGAGGTGGTACTCCGCCATCACGGCCTGCGCCAGGTGCGGGCCGCCGCTGATGTGGTCGGCGTGCACGTGGGTGTCCACGACGTGCGCGACCTTCATCTCGTGCTCGAGGGCGAGCTCGAGGTAGGGCTCGTAGTGGCGCGCCGGGTCGACGACCACGCAGCTCTCGCCGGGGATGCCGATCAGGTAGGAGACGCAGCCCTTGGCCGGCCGGAGGAACTGGTAGGCGACCAGCGGCTCGGGGAGGCCCTCCATCTTGCGGGGGACCAGGAGGTCCTGCCACGCCTCGGTGCCGCCCTCCAAGGACACGGTGTGCTTGCCGAGCGAGGCGAACTCGTAGGTGACCAGCTCCGAGCCGTTGCCCTGCCCGCAGATCACCACGGCCTGCTCCTGGGCCAGCGCGGCCTCCTCCTCGAGCTCCTCCATCACCCGGTACACCGGCACGTTGCGGGTCGGAACCGCGACCGGGCCCTCCACCGGTGCGGCGGCGAACTCGTCGATGTTGCGGACGTCGATGATCTCGCTGATCTCGCCCTTCTCGAGGGCCTTCCAGAAGTCCATCGGGGTGATGGTGCTCGACATGTGTGCTCCTTTGCGGTCCCGGTGCGCGACATCTTTGCGACATCCCTTGTTGTATGCGCGGACACGAATGTAATGTCTGTCACACCTCAGGACAAGAGTCCTGCTGAAACAAGACGATCGGCACTGGCCCGTTCGTGGAAGGGAGGAGTGCGATGAGCGACCTCACCGATGAGGCTCCACAGAGCATCGAAACCCCCGACAGCATGGTGATCGTTGCCTGGAGCGGTGACCTCGACAAGATCTGGCCGACGCTGATCCTTGGGTCGACAGGCGCGGCGTACGGCATGAAGACTACGATCTTCTTCACGTTCTGGGGCCTGTTCCCTCTGGTGAAGGAGGGCGTGCGGTTCACCGGCGACGACAACATGACCAAGGCGCTTGCGGCGATGAACCCCCCGGGGATGGACCACATGAAGCTGTCCAAGCTCAACCTGGGCGGTGGGGGAGCCAAGCTGATGATGAAGCGTGCAGAGAGCCTGAAGGTGGCTCACCCGAAGGAGCTCATGGAGATGTGTGTCGAACTCGGCGTCCAGCTCTGGCCGTGCGAGATGACTATGGAGCTCCTCGGCATCACCAAGGACAATCTCATTGACGGTGTCGGAACACCTGTCGGTGCGGCCACGGCACTCTCGGAGATGTCGAAGTCCCAGATCAACCTGTTCATCTGAGCCAACCAGCCCGGGCCGTATCGCCCGAACCCGAAAGGACCGACATGGACTACACCGCCGACGTCACCGTCGACGCCAAGGGGCAGAAGTGCCCGATGCCCGTGCTCCTCACATCCCGTGCGGCCAAGGGTCTCGACTCCGGCCAGATCATGGTCGTCGAGGCCACTGACGCGGGTTCCCGCTCCGACATCCCGTCCTGGGCCAAGGACAGCGGCAACGAGCTCTTGGACACCCTCGACGAGGCCGGCGTCTACCGCTACGTGATCAAGAAGGCCTGACGGCTCATGCAACTCGGATTCGCGATCGACCAGCGCACCTGTATTGGTTGCCACGCCTGCACTGTGGCGTGCAAGACCGAGCACGAGGTGCCCCTGGGACAGTTCCGCACGTGGGTGAAGTACGTCGACAGCGGCACCTTCCCCGACTCGACCCGCTCATTCGGCGTCATGCGGTGCAACCACTGCACCGACGCGCCCTGCGTGAAGATCTGTCCGACCCAGGCGCTGTTCAAGCGCGAGGACGGGATCGTCGACTTCGACAACAGCCGTTGCATCGGGTGCAAGTCCTGCATGCAGGGCTGCCCGTACGACGCGATCTACATCGATCACGACACCCACACGGCAGCCAAGTGCAACCTGTGTGCGCACCGGATCGACGAGGACCTCGAGCCTGCATGTGTCGTGGTCTGTCCCACTCACTCGATCTGGGTGGGCGACCTCGACGACCCGGAGAGCGGGATCTCGCGGCTGGTGGCCACGAACCAGACCCAGGTCCGCGCTGCCGAGCAGAACACCGGCCCCAACGTCTTCTACCTCGGCGCCGACCAGGCGGTCCTCGACCCCCTGGCCGCCCCGGTGGACGACACCTACATCTGGGCCCAGCCCGACGCGCAGCGCCTTGAGAACCAGGGAGACCTGCACGTCGACCCCATCACGAACGCAAGGGTGACGCTCAACACCGCACACCCGCGCCCCTGGGGATGGCGGGTCACGACCTACCTGTGGACCAAAGCCTTCGCGGCGGGAGCGCTGGCCATCGCGGGCATCGCCATGCTGCTCGGCCTGGATCTCGGCTGGCTCGGCAACATCGCCGCTCCGGTCATCGGGATCGTCGGCGTCGGCGCCACCGGCGCCCTGCTCGTGTGGGACCTCAAGCGCCCGGAGCGTTTCCTCTTCATCTTCTTGAAGTCGAACTTCACCTCGTGGCTGGTGCTCGGTTCCTACGCGCTGGTCGCCTTCTCGGGCATCGCCGGACTCTGGTTCCTCAACGGCGTGTTCGGCCCGTCCGACGCCCTCATGAAGACCCTGGCCGTGCTGGCGATCCCGGCCGCTGCGCTGACCGCCGGCTACACCGCCTTCCTGTTCGGGCAGGCCGAGGGTCGTGACCTGTGGCAGTCACCGTTGCTCTTCTGGCACCTGCTGGCCCAGGCCACGATGGTCGGCACCGGCGCCCTCCTGGTGGTGGGGGCCTTCGCCGGCCTCGACGCCAACGTCAACGCCTTCCTCGCCCGTACCTTCGTCGTCGCGGCGCTGGTGCACGTGGGCATGTCGCTGTTGGAGTTCCTCGGGCGGCACAGCTCGCGTCAGGCCGCCACCGCGGCACACATCGTCACGCACGGTCGCTACGCCCCGCTCTTCTGGTACGGCGCGATCATCGGGGCACTGGCCGCCGCGGCGATCGTTTCCTTCGACTGGTACGGCGGCCAGGTGATCGCGGGGCTGATCGGCGGTCTGGTTGCCCAGGGCGCCCTGCTGGCCATGGAGTCGGCCTTCGTCCGCGCGGGACAAGACGTCCCGCTGTCCTGACAACCCAGACCTGACCCACTGATCGGAGAACCGATGTCACCCGAGGTACCTCTCCCTGGAGCCAGGACCCACGAGCGGCTGCGCAACTTCCCGCCGCCCGAGGACTGGGACCACCACGTCGAGTACGACGCCAAGGCGCACCCGAAGAAGGTGCCGCACACCTATTCGCTGATCCCGACGGTCTGCTTCAACTGCGAGTCCTCATGCGGGCTTCTTGCCTACGTGGACAAGGAGACGATGCGGATCAAGAAGCTGGAGGGCAACCCCGCCCACCCCGGCTCCCGCGGCCGTAACTGCGCCAAGGGCCCGGCGACCATCAGCCAGCTCCACGACCCGGAGCGGATCCTCTATCCGCTTCGCCGGGTGGGGGAGCGAGGGTCCGGTCAGTTCGAACGGGTGTCGTGGGACGAGGCGCTCAGTGACATCGCGGCCCGCGTCCGGGCGGCGATCACCGAGGGCCGTGGCGACGAGATCATGTACCACGTCGGGCGTCCCGGCGAGGACGGCTTCGCCGAGCGGGTCCTGCAGGCCTGGGGCGTGGACGGCCACAACAGCCACACCAACGTCTGCTCGTCGGGCGGACGCGAGGGCTACACCCACTGGATGGGCTACGACCGGCCCTCGCCGGACTACGCCAACGCCAAGACGATCGTGCTGCTCTCCAGCCACCTGGAGACCGGCCACTACTTCAACCCGCACGCCCAGCGGATCTTGGAGGCCAAGCAGAACGGCGCCAAGATCGTCTCGATCGACGTGCGCCTCTCCAACACCGCCTCCCACGCCGACCTGTGGATCGCGCCCTGGCCGGGGAGCGAGGCGGCGATCTTCCTGGCCGTGGCGTCGTACCTGCTACGGGAGGGGAAGGTCGACAAGGCGTTCATGAAGCGCTGGGTCAACTGGGACGTCTACCTGGACAACAAGCACCCCGATGCCCCGAAGGACTTCGAGACCTTCCTCGACAAGCTCGCCGACGACTACGCGGAGTACACCTTCGAGTACGCAGCAGCCGAGGCCCACGTCCCGGTCGCCCAGATCGAGACCCTCGCTCGGTACGTCGCCGACGCCGGGACCCGGCTCGCGACGCACACCTGGCGCTCGGCGGCCGCCGGCAACCTCGGTGGCTGGCAGATCACCCGCTCGCTGTTCTTCCTCAACGTGCTCACCGGCAGCGTCGGTACGCCCGGCGGGACCCACCCCAACGGATGGGACAAGTTCATCCCGCACTTCCCGGAGATGCCGCCGCCGAACGACCTGTGGAGCGAGTTCCTCTGGCCGAACGAGTACCCGCTCACGACCAACGAGATGTCGATCCTGCTGCCGCACATGATCAAGGACGGCCGTGGCACGCTCGACGTCTACTTCAGCCGGGTCTACAACCCGCTGTGGGTCAACCCTGACGGCTTCACCTGGATCGACGTCTTGAAGGACGAGTCCAAGATGGGCCTGCACGTCGCGATGACGCCCACCTGGAACGAGTCGGCCACCTTCGCCGACTACGTCCTCCCGATGGGTCATGCCGCGGAGCGGCACGACACCATGTCGTTCGAGACCCACACCTCCAAGTGGGTCGCCTTCCGTCAGCCGGTCATGCGAGTGGCGATGGACAAGATGGGCATTGCCTACCACGACACCCGGGATGCCAACCCCGGCGAGGTCTGGGAGGAGAACGAGTTCTGGTTCGAGCTGTCCTGGCAGATCGATCCGGACGGCTCGCTCGGGATCCGCAAGTGGTTCGAGTCCAAGGAGCGTCCGGGCGAGCGGATGACTCAGGACGAGTACTACGAGATCCTCTTCAACAACAGCGTCCCGGGCCTGCCCGAGGCGGCGGCCGAGCAGGGCGTGACCGCCCTGCAGTACATGCGAAAGTACGGCGTGTTCGAGGTCGCCAAGGACGTCTACCGGCTCGACGAGCGGGTGCTCACCGACGCCGAGCTCGAGGGCGCGGTGGCCGACGAGAACGGCGTGCTTCGCAAGCCCGTCACCTTGGAGACCGCTCCGCCGCTGGTCGGCGAGGCCGGTGCCGTGGGCCGGGTCATGGAGGACGGCTCCAAGGTGGCCGGCTGGCTCTCGCCCTCCCGCAAGCTGGAGCTCTTCTCGACCACGCTCGCCGAGTGGGGCTGGGAGGACCAGGCGACTCCGGGTTACATCGAGTCCCATGTGTCGGCGAAGAAGGTCGACCGCGAGGCCGACGAGTTCGTGCTGATGCCGAACTTCCGGCTGCCGACCTTGATCCACACCCGCTCGGGCAACGCGAAGTACCTCAACGAGATCGCCAACACCCACCCGCTGTGGTGCAACAACGGCGACGCCAAGGGCCTCGGTGTGAAGACCGGTGACCTGGTCCGGATCTCGACCGAGATCGGCCACTTCGTGGCTCGGGTCTGGGCGACCGAGGCGATCCGTCCTGGTGTCGTCGGCCTCTCGCACCACATGGGCCGGTGGATGCAGGAGGGTCACCCGGGCAGCCGCTGGGTGATGGGCAAGGTGAAGCTCGACCGCTCCGACGAGGGGATCTGGAAGCTGCGCTACACCGACGGCGTCAAGCCGTTCGAGAGCGACGACCCCGACTCCGCACGGATCTACTGGGACGACCCGGGTGTCCACCAGAACCTCGCCTTCCCGGTCCAGCCCGACCCGGTCTCGGGGATGCACTGCTGGCACCAGAAGGTGAAGATCGAGAAGGCGCACCCCGGTGACCAGTACGGCGATGTCGAGGTCGATGTGAACAAGTCGCGCAAGGTCTACCGCCGCTGGCTGGAGATGACGCGTCCTGGCCCCGGGCCCGACGGTCAGCGTCGTCCGGAGTTCATGATGCGTCATGTGACCCCGAAGCGGTCGGCCTACCGGCTCCCGGTCAAGTACGGCGCAGGGGACGCCTGATGCGTCTGCTTCCCCGAGCCCGAGGAGAGGTCGAGATCGACCACGACGCGGTCCGCTCGGCTGTCGCCTCGGTCCGGGATCCGGAGCTGGGCCTCGGACTCGAGGACGCCGGGATGCTTCAGGACGTCTCGGTCTCCGGGTCGGGGACGGTGAGGGTGTCGGTCAACCTGACCACTCCGGCCTGCCCGATGAAGGAGCAGCTCAGCTCCGACATCCAGGTCGCGGTGACCGAGATCCCCGGGGTCTCCCGGGTCGAGGTGACCTTCGGTGCGATGAGTGAGGGCGAGAAGATCCAGCTGTCCGGCCGACTCCGCGGTGACCGCGTGGGTCACCCGTTCGGCCCGGACAGCTCGACTGCGGTGTACGCGGTGGCCAGCGGCAAGGGCGGTGTCGGGAAGTCCTCGGTCACTGCCAACCTCGCTGTGGCACTCGCCGCGCAAGGCAAGCACGTGGGGGTCCTGGACGCCGACGTGTGGGGCTGGTCGATGCCTCAGCTCTTCGGGGTGCGCCGTGCGCCCGTGGCGATCAAGGGCCTGATGCTGCCGGTGGAGTCGCACAACGTCCAGGTGATGTCGGTCGGCTTCTTCGTCAGTGACGACGAGCCGGTCATCTGGCGCGGTCCCATGCTGCACAAGGCGCTCGAGCAGTTCCTCGGGGATGTGCACTGGGGTGAGCTCGACGTCCTGCTCATCGACCTCCCGCCGGGCACCGGCGACATCCAGATCTCCCTGCTGGAGCTGGTTCCCGATGCGCAGATGCTGCTCGTCACCACACCTCAGCAGACCGCGGTCGGTGTCGCGGAGAGGGTGGGTGTGATGGCGCGCAACCAGCGCGTGCCGATCGCCGGAGTGATCGAGAACATGTCGGCCTCGGTGTGCGGGCACTGTGGCCGGAGCACGTCGGTGTTCGGCTCCGGCGGAGGCAGAGCCCTGGCCGAGAAGCTCGACGTCGCCCTGCTTGGATCCATCCCGCTCGACGAGGCCCTGGTGCGCTCCGGAGACTCCGGGGTGCCGGTCGTCGTCGCGGAGCCGGGAGCGGTGTCCTCGGCCACGTTCCTCGACATCGCTGCCGAGCTGCCGGTGGTCAAGCGCAGCCTGGTGGGACGATCCCTCCCACTGTCAGTGGTGTAGTCAGCGATGGGGAGGCCGGCCAAGCTCCGCCGGTTCCAGCTCACCAAGCCGGTCGGCGGCGATGTGGTGGCCGCCCTCAACGTCGCGTTGGTGCTGATCCCACAGTCCCTGGCCTATGCGACGATTGCGGGCCTGGACCCGGTCTACGGCCTGTACGCCGCCGTGGCGGCGCCGATCGCCGGGGCGTTGGTCGGCTCCTCGCCGTACTTGCAGACCGGCCCGGTCGCGGTGACCAGCCTGCTCACCTTCGGGGCCCTCGAGCCACTGGTCGCCCCCGGCAGCGCCCAGTTCGCCACCTTGGCCGCGGTCCTCGCGATCCTCGTCGGCCTGATCCGCATGGTGCTCGGCTTGATCGGCGCCGGCCCCATCGCCTACCTGATGTCGACGCCGGTGCTGGTGGCCTTCACCTCGGCCGCGGCCCTGCTGATCGCGGCGACGCAAGTCAACGCGCTCACCGGAGTCGGCTCCGGCGCGACCAGCCCGATCCTGAAGGCGCTGGATGCCCTCAGCCAGCCGCATCACTGGTCCTACGAAGCGGTCGGGCTCGGCGCGCTCTCCTTCGCGCTGCTCCTGGTGGGCCGCAAGATCTCGTCCTTCATCCCCGCGGCGCTGGTCGCGGTCGTCCTCGGGACCGTCTACAGCCGGTTCACCGGCTACAGCGGGCAGGTCGTGGGAGCTATCGACCTGTCGTTCAGTCCGCCCAGCGGCATCGACTGGGCCGACGTCTGGGGACTGGTCGTGCCGGCCGTCATCATCGCGGTCGTCGGGTTCGCCGAGCCGGCCTCGATCGCCCGGCGGTATGCCTCGATGGAGCGCAGGCCCTGGGATGCCAACCGCGAGTTCGTGGGCCAGGGCCTGGCCAACATGGCGTCGGGCCTGGTCGGTTCCTTCCCTGTCGGCGGCTCCTTCTCACGTACCTCATTGAACCGACTCAGCGGCGCCAAGACTCGATGGAGCGGCGCGTTCACCGGCATGCTGGTCCTGATCGCCTTGCCGTTCCTCGGGTCCCTGGCCGAGCTGCCGACCGCCGTGCTGGCTGGCCTCGTCATCGCCGCTGTGGTCAACCTGGTCGATTTCAAGGCGATGATCGGCTACTGGCGCTTCTCCCGACCGCAGTTCTTCGTCGGCCTGATCACCTTCTCGGCGACGATGATCGCCGCCCCGGCGGTGGAGCGGGGCGTACTGATCGGCGTGGCGGCTGCGCTGGCGGTCCACCTGTGGCGCGAGATGCGAGTCACGGTGCCGGTCGAGCTTCACGGCCAGACCCTCCACCTGGTCCCCACCGGGGTGCTCTACTTCGCCTCCACTCCAGCCGTGGAGCGGACCATGCACGAGCGGCTCGCCGAGCACCCCGACGTGAAGTCGGTGGTGCTCCACCTGGACAAGGTCGGCCGCCTCGACCTCACCGGCGCGCTGATGGTCATCGACGTGCTCCAGGACGCCCTGGGCGCAGGGCGGACGGTGAGCGTCACCGGAGCCAACGACCACGCCCGGCAACTGCTCTCCCGGGCGACGCCGGCCGGGCTGAGCATCGATCTGGAAGGCTCTGGCCAGGTGACAACGAACGACCCTGCGGCCGACTAGTCATCCGGCGGGCCCGGGCACAGCACGTCGAGCAGCTTGTCGGCCGGTTCGCTGAGATCGCGATGCTCCACCTGGACAGTGACGCCAGGCTTGACGCCGGCGAGTGCCGGCAGCAGGTGGTTCATCACCTGCTCGGCAGTCGCCGGCATCTCCCGCCCGCGGGTGGTGAGCTTGGTCCAGCCCTCTCTGCAGCGGTAGTAGCGCTCGACGCCGGAACCCACCCGCAGCGTGATCAGATAGCGGTCGTTGGTCAGTCTCACAGACCCATCTTCGTACGCCCTGGTCAGGCCAGACCCTTGGACATGAGGTTCCAGTAGAGGAACGGCAGGCCGTACTTCTTCACGTACCACATGTCGCGGCGGGTCCGCTTGGTGTTGATGAACGGGATCGAGGGAGTCGGCTCCATCGTGTAGTCGAACTCCGCCAACAGCATCTGATGGCGCGAGGTCACCAGCGGGCAGCTGGCGTAGCCGCCGTACTTCGACGACAGCGGCCGCCCGGCGATGAAGTCGGTGAGGTTGGCCGCGACCGTTGGCGCTTGCTTGCGGATGGCCGCTCCCGTCTTGGAGTTGGGGGAGGAGCCGGCGTCGCCCAAGGAGAAGATGTTGGGGTACCGCACGTGCTGCATCGTGTACTGGTCGATCTGCACGTAGCCCAACGGGTCCTCGGGGTTCGACAAGGGGCTGGCCTTGACCCAGTCCGGGGCCGACTGCGGCGGAACGACGTGCATCATGTCGTAGGAGAGGGTCTCCTTGCCGCCGCCCGCCAGGTCGGCGATGACCGCGGTCCTGCCGGCCGGGTCGACCTCCACCATCTCCGAGCTCTTGCGGACCTCGATGCCGTACCCTGCCGCCACTCGCTCGAGCTCGTCGGCGAACACCTTGACGCCGAACATGCCGGGGGTGGGTAGGACCAGCACGATGTTCATGTTGTTCAGGACGCCCTGCTCACGCCAGTAGTCGGCCGCCAGGTAGGCGATCTTCTGCGGCGCGCCCGCGCACTTGATCGGGGCCGAGGGCATGGTGAATATCGCGGTCCCGGACGTTGTCTTCTGGATCAGCTCCCAGGTCTTGGGAGCGGTCTCGAAGTTGTAGTTGCTGGAGACGAACGGGGTGTCCATGGCGTCGGCCAGTCCAGGCACCTTGCCCCAGTTGAGCTGGATCCCCGGAGCGACGACGAGGTAGTCGTAGGAGACCGTGCCCCCGTCAGCCAGCATCACGGTGTTGTTGTCGGGGTCGACGTTCTGTGCGGCGGCGCGGATCCAGGTCTGGCCCGCGGGAATCATGGAGGCCTGGGACCGCACGCACTTCTCGGGGTCGTAGGCGCCGCCGCCGACCAGGGTGAAGGCCGGCTGGTAGTAGTGCTTGTCCGAGGGCTCGATGATCGCCACGTCGGACACCTTGGCCCGTCGCAGGCGGGCCGCGAGGCTGATCCCCGCCATGCCGCCGCCGATGACCACGACGTTGTGGTGAGCAGTTGTCGCCATCCATCACTCCTCTGATCGGTCCGACTGAGGCCGGACGGTGCGCGCGGCCGTCTCGCAACGCCACGTCGGTGGCACGGAGGCGGTGATGCTGCGACCTCCCCGGCGGCGCCGAGGGAGCGTTCCCGGAACCGTATGCCGCGCACGGGAAGCGAGCAAGGGCGGTGACCACGAGCACCCGACAAAGGCGGGCATCGAGCGCGAAGGCCGCGCCCCTCCCGAAACAGTCGAGCCAGGGGTAGCACCCGCCCCATGGGTGCCCCGCCGCGCGGCCGAACCGTTCGGTAGGACGAGATAATTGCCGAACTTGTTTGGCTCAGGATGCATGGACTGAGAAGATGCGCGGGTGTCGCAGCCTAGTGTCATGAGCATGGATGCAAGTCCTGAGGACTCGCCGTCCGCGCTCTTGGCCCGTGCTCAGTCCGTCGCCGACGAGTTGGTGTCGGAGGCCCAGGCCTACGCCGACCAGCGCCGCAAGCAGGCCGAGGACGACTATGCCGCCTTCGTCGCCGAGGCCGAGAAGAGCCGCGAGCAAGCCGCGGACGAGCGCGACGCTGTCGTCCGGTTGCGCGAGGAGGCCCAGCACGGCCATGAGCTGGCCGAAGCCGAGCTGGCGGCGGCACGCGAGGATGCCGCGGCACTGTTGGCCGACGCGGCCAGGCAGGCGGCAGACATCGTCGCCGCAGCCCAGCGCAAGGCCAACGCGGTCTCCGAGGAGGTCGCTGCCGAAGCAGCCGAGCTGATGGAGCGTGCCCGGGCAACGCTGGCCTCGGCGGGCATCGAGGGCGACGCCATCCGGGGGAACGCCGAGCAGCAGGCAGAGGAGATCGTGGCCGATGGCCGTGAGCGGGCCACCCTGATCGAGGCCGAGGCCCACAACCTCGTCGACGAACGCCGGGAGCAGGCGCGAGCCGTGGCCGCCGAGCTCATCGACGAGGCTCAGGCGGCTGCGTCGACGTCGGTGTCGGATGCGGAGAATGAGGCCACTCGCCTGCGTGAGGAGGCCGCCTGGGATGCATCCCAGGTGCGCGCTGATGCGGAGCAGGTGCTCGAATCGGCCCGCGAGGAGGCCGATGAGCGTGTCGAGGCTGCGCAGGCCCGTGCTGCCGAGATGGAGAGCCAGGCCGAGACACTCCTGGCGCAGGCCAGGGACGAGGCCTCGGCGCTCACCGAGAGCACTCGGGCCGAGCTTGCGTCGCTGCGTGAGGAGGTCGAGCAGCAGGCTGCCGGGATCCTCGCCGACGCCGAGGGCAGGGCGGAGTCGAGGGTCGCCGAGGCCGAAGCAAGAGCTGAGCAGGCCGAGACGGCGGCCGAGGAGCGTGCCGCCGAGGTGTCGCAGGCCGGGCTGGACGTGCGCGCTCGCGCCGAGGAGGACGCCGCGCGGATCGTCGAGCAGGCCAACGCCGAGGCCGCCGACGTACGCCGGCGCGGTGAGGATCACGCCGCCCAGGTGCAAGAGCGTGCCCAGCGCCGGCTGCAGGAGGCTGAGGCCGGAGCCACCACTCTGCGTGACAGCGTCACCGAAGAGGTGATCAAGCTCCAGCGGGATGCCGAGGATCAACTCCGTGCGGCCCGGCTGGAGGCTGCAGATATCGTGGCGTCTGCACGTGAGGACGCCGAGCGGCTCCGCGCCTCGGCGCACTACAAGGTCGAGGCAGCACGTCAGGAAGCGGCGGCGCTCGCACGGCAGCGAGAGATGATCAGCAGCGAGCTCGGCCAGCTGTCCGGCGTCATTGCCGCACTGTCGGTCGCGGAGCCCGATCCCGAGGCAGCATCGAGTACACCGCCAACAACCGAAGTCGAGGACTCCACGTCATGACCGATTCCACCGATTCCTTCCGTGTCGTCCTGCGCGGCTACGACCCAGCCGAGGTCGACCGTCGGGTCAGGGAGCTTCTGGCCGAGTCCGTTGACACGCGGGCGGAGGTGGAGAACCTGAGGAACAAGGTCTCCGAGCTCGAGGAGCTGCTGGCCGATCACGAGCGCACCATTCCCCCGACGTTCCTCGGGTTGGGGGAGCGGATCGGTCAGATCCTCCAGCTGGCCAACGACGAGGCCGACGAGACGAGGCGCAAGGCGAAGGAGTCCCTGGACAACGACCGCAAGACGTTCGCCGACAGCGTCGACCAGGTTCAGGCCGAGGCGGACCGCTACGCCGATGTCACCCGCAAGGAGGCCGACATCGACGCGGCCCGGACGCTGGAGTCGGCACGCAAGCAGGCCGATGAGATCCGGGAGAGCGCCGAGCGTGATTCGGCCAACCGGATCCAGGAAGCCGAGGCGATCTACGAGGAGTCTCGGGCCAAGGCATCTCGAGCCGCCGCCGACTTCGAGGCCACTCTGGCCGCGCGGCGTGCCGCAGCCGAGGCCGAGTTCTCCGACCACATGGTCGAGGTGAACCGTCGCCTGGAGGAAGCCGACACGCTCGTCGTCGAGGCCCGAGCCAAGGCGGACCAGGTCAGCCACGACGCGACCCGCAAGGCGCGAGAGGTCGTGGAGGACTCGGAGGCGAAGGCCGACGCGATCGTCAATGAGGCCAAGCAGATGGCCGCGAAGGTCCGGGCGGACTCCGAGCGCGAGCTGGCCGCCGCTTCTCAGCGCCGGGACAGCATCAACGCCCAGCTGGGCAACGTGCGCCAGATGCTCGCGACCCTGACCGGCTCGTCAGCGGTGTCACTCGAGGCCTTCGACGCTTCCCTGGGGCAGCTGGATGCCGACGAGGAGACCCAGGACGTGTCCAGCGAGGCGTCGGGCGAGACGTCGGACCGGGCTGAGACGGGCGCAGAGGGCGCTGAAGGCCCTGCTGAGGGCTCTGACGGTCATCATGAAGGGTCCGATGAGGCGGAGGACGCCGGGGACGCTGAGCAGCCGGAGGACGCCCCAGAGGACACCGAGGTCACCGACGACCCTGAGGTCGCTGAGGACGAGCACCGAGTTGACGAGGAAGGCGAGTCGACGCTCGAGGAGATGTTCGAGACCTCCTCGGCGGACAAGTCCTAACCGTCTCTGGGGTCCCAGTCGACTAGCCCAGTCGACTAACCCAGGGCGACCCCGAGCACGAGTGCGGTGAGTGCGGTCAGCCCGGTGAGCGCCCCATTGATCGCCATGGACCGCCGGGACTTGGCATGCGAGTGCAGCCATGCGGTCGCGCCCGACGCCACGACGACCAGCATCTTGATCCCGAAGATCATCTCCCAGGCGCTGGGCTTGTTGTCATGGACGGCAAGGTAGTTCCAGACCCCGGTGACCACGAGGGTCCAGAACGCCGGCCAGGCGATCCGGTTGAAGGCCCGGGCTGCCTGCGCCGGGAGGTCGCCCCCAGCGGCGCGGAGCACGGGGACGAGCCCTGCGAGGGTCAGCTGGCCACCGACCCAGATGGTGGCAGCCAGGACGTGGAGGGAGACCCGGATGAGTCCGATGGGGTCGTCGTACATGGAGTGCCTCCGAGACGCGGTGCTGGGCGCTGGTGTGCAGACGTTATCCTGGGCGCGGACCTGAGGCCCCGCCCGCACCGACCGGTGGTGGCCCGAATCGCCCCCCGGAACCGAGGTAGCTCGTGAGTGACTGGCCCCTGCGGCGCTGGGTGACTGCGGCGGTGTCAGCGGTTGTCTTCGTCCTGGTGATCGCGATCCCCACCGACCTGATTCCCAACCCGGTCTTCGGCCGGATGATCCCGCCGACCTGGTGGGCCTGGCCCGCGCTCGTCGTGTCGTCGGTCCTCGCGGGCCTGCTGGTGGGGACCTACGTCAACCCGATCCAGCCCGAGCGCGCCCGGGAGCGCCGCGGGGGATGGGTGGGTGCCTTCCTCACGTACTTCGCGGTGGGCTGTCCGGTGTGCAACAAGCTCGTCCTCCTCGCGCTCGGCAGCGCCGGGGCGGTGTCTTGGTTCGCTCCCGTCCAGCCGTATCTACAGCTGGTCGCCATCGCTGTGCTCGGGTGGGCGCTGCGAGAGCGGCTCCGGGGCGAGCGGATGTGCAAGGTCGACCTGCCGGTGGAGGACCGCGTCGGCTGACCCCCCGGGAGAACGACCCGGGAAGACGCAGCAACGGTGCTCAGCTGCGGGTAGAGCCACCCTCCGCTACAGGACAGGCTCCTCGTCGGTGGCGATGTCCATGTGGAATCCGTGCAGTCCCGAGAACTGGGTCGAAACCGCGAACCGGTCCCCGCGGACCAACGTGTGGCGCCACTCCACCGCTCGTGAGTTGAGCTCACCGGTGCGTTCGATGGAGAACAGTGCCACTCCCTCGGGTACGTCGAGGAGCTGTCGTTCCCGCTCGGTCCCCAGCACCGCCCGGATGTTCTCGTGGCCGCCGGTGAGGCGGACGCCGCAGACCCGGTACAGCTGGTCGTAGAACGCGGTGCGGGTGAAGTCGACGTTGACGAGCCTCCCGGCGATGTCGGCCGGGAACCAGATCCGGTCCAGAGCCAGCGGCGTCTCCTGGGCGAGCCGTAGCCGCTCCAGGTAGAGCAGCGAGGTGCCGGGGGAGCCTCCGAGCCGGGCCACGATCTCGGCGTCCTGGAGGATCTCGATCCGGCGCACCACGCTGCGCTGGGTGCTGCCCCCCGCCTCGACGGCGGCGAAGAGGCTGTAGAGCGTGCCCAAGGGCTGCTCGATCTCGGTCGGGCCAGCGATCTTGGAGGTCCGGCCCCGATGGGCGGTGACGATGCCCTCCTCGCGCAGGCTGCGCAGCGCCTCGCGGATCGTGTGCCGGCTCACGCCGTACTGCTCGACAAGGGAGAACTCACCGGGGAAGACCCCGCCGAACTCGCCGGCCTCCAGGCGGCGCGAGATGTCGCGGCGCACCTGTTCCCAGAGTGGGACATCGGCGGACTTATCGGGCAGGCGAGGCCCAGGATCCTGCTCCGCTGCGTCGTTCATCCCCCTCCTCCTGGGCGTACCCGGGAAATGTTCTCCCGAACGATAGTGCAGGTGGGGGTTTGATGTCCGTACCTTCTGTGTGATTTGATTCAATGTACGGACATTGGAGGAGACTGATGAGCCTCACCTTGGTCGCCGTCGCGGCGCTCGCGGCGCTCGTCGGCGTCGCCCTCGGGATGCTCGGCGGGGGCGGCTCGATCATGATGGTGCCCCTGCTGGTCTACGTCGCCGGCGTGGACAAGCACCAGGCCATCGCCATGTCCCTCTTCGTCGTCGGAGTGACCTCGCTCGTGGGCGTGATCGGGCATGTGCGCGCCGGCCGGGTGCGGTGGGGGATCGGGCTGGTCTTCGGCGCCGCCGGCATGGCCGGGGCCTTCGTGGGCGGGCTGCTGGGCAGCCATCTGCCCGGTGATCTGCTTCTCGCGGCCTTCGCCCTGATGATGCTGGCGACATCGTTCGCCATGATCCGCGGCCGCCGCGAGCGCGATGGCGACGCCGAGGTGCGACCGCATGTCCTGCGGATCCTGCTGCAGGGTCTCGCGGTCGGCTTCGTCGCCGGGACGGTCGGCGCCGGCGGTGGTTTCCTCATCGTGCCCGCCATGGTGTTCCTGGCCGGCCTCCCGATGGCCGCGGCGGTCGGAACCTCTCTGGTCGTGCTCACCATGCAGAGCCTCGCCGGATTCGCCGGATACGTGTCCTCGGTCCCCATCGACTGGCGGCTCACGCTTCTCGTCAGCGGCCTGGCAGTCGTGGGCAGCGTGGTGGGCGCCAAGCTGGTCGGGGTGGTGCCCGGTGATCTACTGCGCCGGGGATTCGGCTGGTTCGTCCTGATCCTGGGCGCGCTGATGTTGGCCGAGCAGGTGCCGGGTGGCTACCACTGGTTCGCGATCGGCGGGGCTGCGGCGTTCATCGCGGTGGCGGTCGCCTGCTCCACCCTGGTGCCTTCCTGTCCGCTCACCCGGCGATCGGCTCCTTCCGTCTGAGCCGGATGCGGCTCCCTGGAGCGGCTTGGAGCCTCCCAGCCAAGAACGGGGGTCCTCTGGCAGCCCTGCGGCCCTGAGATCGGTTCCTACGGCCTCTGAATGCCTGGTGGCCTCGGGTTCGGGCGTCGTGTCGCCCTCGATTCCGATGCCGGTCAAGAGGTGTACGTCCGTACTGGGTGTCCGCCGAGATGAACGGAGGGGCCCCGGATCCCGAGGCCCCTCCGTCTTGTCCTGCTCGTCCCTCAGGGACGCAGCTCCTCGCCGCCGATCGGGTGACGCCCGTCGTACTGGTGGCCGTCGGCCGGGTGGCCGTCGAGCTCGTGATCTCCCATGTAGTCGTCGTCGGGGACGGCCTGGTGGCCGTGCACGGTGTGGGCGAGCTCGTGCTCGGCGTGCGCCCGTGCCTCCTCCAGCTCCTCCCGGGTCGGCTTCTGGATGTTCTTGGCGAACCAGAACGCGGACAGGCGGGCACGCAGCCTCTCGATCCGCACGTTCTTGCTTGCGACACCGTCGGCATCGGTCTCGGCCGGAGCCTCCAGGACCACATCACGGTCGCGGGCCGTGAGCCGGTAGGCACGCTCCTCGCTGAGCGGCAGGTGCCGCTCGCTGTAGCCGCCCTCCGGCGAACGCATGATCACGCCGCTCTCATACCCGTGCAGCACCCGCTCCTCGTCGTGGCGCTGCAGCGAGATCGCCCAGCGGCGGGCGAACCAGAACATGATCGGCGGGACGATGAAGACCGCACCCCGCATGAAGTAGGTGATGTAGTTCAGGTTCAGGTGGAACTGCGCGGCGAGCACGTCGTTGCCGCCGGCCACCCAGAGCAGGCCGTACAGCGTGACAGCGGCGGTGAGGAAGGCCGTACGCGTCGGAGCATCGCGGGGGCGGACCAGGAGGTGGTGACTCTCCTTGTCGCCGGTGATCCACTGCTCCAGGAAGGGGTAGGCGACGAAGAGCCCGAAGATGACCAGCGGCGCGACCGCCCCGGGCAGGAACACGTTCCAGCTCCAGGTGTGGCCGAACCAGTGGGTCTCCCAGTTGGGCATGATGCGCAGCAGGCCCTCGGCAATACCCATGTACCAGTCGGGCTGAGAGCCCGCTGTCACTTCGGCCGGGTTGTACGGACCGAAGCGCCAGACCGGGTTGATCGCCATCAAGCCGCCCATCAGCGCGGTGATGCCGAAGACCACGAAGAAGAAGCCGCCGGCCTTCGCGGTGTAGATGGGAGCCGCGGGGTAGCCCACGACGTTGTCGTTGGTGCGTCCGGGTCCCGGCCAGTGCGTGTGCTTCTGGTGCACCAGCAAGAGCATGTGCGCGCCGATGAGGGCAAGGATCAGCCCGGGAATCAGCAGCACGTGCACCATGTACAGCCGTGGTATCAGGATGTCCCCGGGGAACTCCCCGCCGAAGATGAAGAACGACATGTAACTGCCGACCACCGGTGTCGACTTGATCAGACCGTCGGCGATCCTCAGCCCGGTGCCGGAGAGCAAGTCGTCGGGGAGCGAGTAGCCCGCGAAGCCTTCGAGGATCCCGAGGAGCAGCAGGACCGCACCGATGATCCAGTTGAGCTCACGCGGCTTGCGGAAGGCTCCGGTGACGAAGACACGCATCATGTGCACGAACATGGCGCTGATGAAGAGAGTCGCCGACCAGTGGTGCATCTGCCGGAGCAGCAGGCCGCCGCGGACGTCGAACGAGATGTTCAGCGTCGAGGCGTACGCCTCCGACATGTGAAGCCCGCGCAACTGGTCGTAGGAGCCGTTGTAGACGACCTCGGCCATGCTCGGCTTGAACCACAGTGTCAGCAACACGCCGGTGATCAGCAGGACGATGAAGCTCCACAGCGCGATCTCACCCAGCATGAACGACCAGTGGTCGGGGAAGACCTTGCGGATCAGCTTCTTGTTCATCTGGGCGAGCGCGGTGCGGTCGTCCATCCAGGTGGCGACGGAGCCCAGCCGGGACTTCTTGCTCGGCATCGATGCGCGTGCAGACGTGTCACTCATCGGGGTCACCCACGCTCCCAGAAGCTCGGTCCGACCGGTTCGGTGAAGTCCTCTTGCGCCACCAGGTAGCCCTCACTGTCGACTTCGATGGGAAGCTGCGGGAGCGGCCGGGCCGCTGGGCCGAAGACGACCTTGCCGTTGTTGGCCAGGTCGAATGTGGACTGATGACAGGGACAGAGCAGGTGGTGGGTCTGCTGCTCCCACAACGAGATCGGGCAGCCGACGTGGGTGCAGATCTTGGAGAAGCAGAGGATGCCGTTGACGCCCCAGTTCGCCCGGTCGGGGGAGGCGTGGATGTCC
Source organism: uncultured Actinomycetota bacterium (assembly GCA_963824105.1). Taxonomy (GTDB): domain Bacteria; phylum Actinomycetota; class Actinomycetes; order Propionibacteriales; family Nocardioidaceae; genus CAWDVB01. The sequence goes on along the minus strand of CAWGNN010000005.1, from coordinate 127,331 downwards.
TCGGGGTACATCCGGACCAGGATCACCGCAGCCTTCGCCTTGGCGTCCTGCAGTGCGGCCCCCTCGAAGAGCGGTTTGCCCTCCGCGTCGGTCTCGAAGAAGAGCGCCGGCTCGGCATTGACCAGCTGTCCGATCTCCATGTCCGCGGCCTTGATCGGCGTGCCGGTCACGTCCTGGACCACCCGGACTCCCTTGGCCCAGACGGTGTGGAAGAGCGAGTCGCCGGGAAGCGGCCCGAGGTCGCGCAGCACGACGATGGCGGGGAGCCCGATCATGCCGAGCGCGCCGAGCAGCGTGTTGCGGATCAGGGGCCGGCGTCCGATCCCCGAGTCCGAGAGGCCTTCCAGCAGCTCGGCGACTGCCTCCTCGCGGTCGGCATCACTCGACCTGGTGGGGTGACGGGGCTCGGAGATCTCCTCGTCCACCATCAGCTTGCGGGCCCACTGGATCAGGCCGATCCCCAGGAGGAGGAACGCCATGCCGAGCGCGACTCCGAGCGAGACGTTCGAGGCGCCGTAGTTGGCGATGAGCGACGGGTTGGAGCCGACGTGGAAGGTGAAGTACGCGACGATGAACAGCAGGGCGCTGACGCTGGAGAGCATGAAGAGGGTCGCGACCTGGCGCTCGGCACGTCGCTCCGCCTTCGGGTCGATGTCGGTCGGCCGGGGGAGATGCTCCGGCGGACCCGGGTTGGCGATCGGGTCCGCAGTCAGCGGCTCCAGGGCTGTGCCCTCAGGGCCCTTGTGGCCCTCGGGGCCCTCGTGGTCGTGGTTGCTCACGCCTGGCTTCCCTTCGACGAGCGAGCGGTGTGGGCGGCGATCCAGATGGCGAACGTGACGCACGCACCCAATCCGAAGACCCAGGCGAACAGGCCTTCGCTGACCGGTCCGATCGAGCCGAGGTAGCTTCCGCCGTACTGCGGGGACGACTGGATGCTTTGGATGTAGGAGATGATGTCGCGCTTGTCCTGAGGCGTCATCACGGCGTTGGAGAAGACCGGCATCTGCTGCGGACCGGTCAGCATGGCCTCGAACATGTGCTTGGGGGTCACGCCGGAAAGGCTCGGCGCGTACTTGCCCCCGGGCAGCGCTCCGCCGCTCGCGGCGAAGTTGTGGCACGCCGTGCAGTTGGTGCGGAAGAGCTCACCACCCCGCACGAGGGCGGCGTTCTGCTGGTCGGCCGGGATCGCCAAGGGGTCGTACTCGTCCGACGTCGGGATCGCGGGGCCGGGGCCTAGCGAGGCGACGTAGGCGGCCAGCGCGGAGATCTCGTCCGGGGTGTAGACGACAGGCTTCTGCGGCTCCTGGGCGCCCGGGTTCTGGGCGGGCATCCGGCCGGTGCCGACCTGGAAGTCGACCGCGGCGGCTCCCACACCGACCAGCGAGGGGCCCATCTGGGTTCCGTCGGCGTTGAGGACGCCCTCGCCGTTCTGGCCGTGGCAGGACGAACATCCCACGAGGAAGAGGTCTCGTCCCTGGGCGACCAGGTCCGCGGACGCGGACGACTCGGAAGCCTGGGCGGGAGAGACGAGGGCGTAGAGGCCGCCGCTGAGCATGAGCCCGATCAGGACCACGGCGAAGCCAGCGAAGGGGCTGCGTCGCCGTGCGGAGAGCCGGGCGGTCAGGAGTCGCACGTGGGTTTCCTCGAATCCTTCGTCGGTCGCAGTGTCACTTCAGGATGTAGATCGTGGCGAACAGGCCGATCCACACGACATCGACGAAGTGCCAGTAGTAGGACACGACGATGGCGCTGACAGCCTGCTCATGGGTGAACTTCTTCGCGACGAACGTGCGGCCGAGCACGAACAGGAACGCGATCAGACCGCCGGTCACGTGCAGCGCGTGGAATCCGGTGGTGAGGAAGAACATGGAGCCGTACGCCGACGACGGCAACGTCACGCCCTCGTGGATCAGGTTGGTGTACTCCGTGGCCTGACCGGCGACGAAGACCGCGCCCATGAGGTAGGTGAGCACGAACCACTCGCGCAGTCCCCACTGGCGGACGTTGAAGATCGATCCGCTCCGGCTGACCTTGCCCTTCTCGGCCGCGAACACGCCGAACTGGCAGGTGAACGAGGACAACACCAGGATCAGGGTGTTGGTCGCGGCGAACGGGACCTCGAGGAGGGGAGTTTCCTGAGCCCACAAAGGCGGCACGGTCGCCCTGATCGTGAAGTACGCCGCGAAGAGAGCCGCGAAGAACATCAACTCGCTGGAGAGCCAGACGATCGTTCCTACGCTGACCATGCTCGGACGGTCGTGATGCCCGTGGAGTCGGGATGCCGGGAGTGCAGATGCTGTCGCCACGGGCGACATTATGGTCATAGACCTGCCCGTTGGCACCACGACCCCCTGACAAATGTTGTCATTTCCTTGGGAAGGAAGTCCAGGAGGCGGCTGCGAGAGCCGGTCCGGACGCCTGCCTGGTGACGCCTGAGGGAGTGTCCATGCCGCTCGATTCGGCGCGTGTACCGGGCCTTCCACCCGTCACCTGGGGCGGTCGGGCACGTCCCGGGAGATCGAACCGCATCTGTTGGCTCTGATGATCTGGGTGGTCTCCGTCTACCTCCTTCCACCTGTCCGGAGTGTGGACACCTGGCCGCCGGGGCGACCGTTGGCCCCGGACCCGGACCTGCCCGACCCGGCGCTGGCCATTCGCCCCAGTAGCGCTACCCCGCAGTGCTGGCACCGGCGAGGAGGCGGCCTAGTAGCATCGGCGGCGTGAGCGACTCCCCTTCCGTGCCGTTTCGGGTCCTTGTCTACAGCGACGACGTCAACACCCGCGCCCGAGTGATCGAGGCGCTGGGCCGTCGTCCCCATCCGGACCTCCCAGAGCTTCACTACGTCGAGGTGGCGACCGAGCCCGTGGTGATCCGGAACATGGACTCCGGCGCCATCGATCTGGCGATCCTCGACGGGGAGGCGGTCCCTGCGGGGGGCATGGGCATCTGCAAGCAGCTGAAGGACGAGATCTTCGACTGCCCGCCGATCCTGGTCCTCACCGGTCGGCCTCAGGACGCGTGGCTCGCCACCTGGTCGCGAGCCGACGCCGCCGTACCTCACCCTCTCGACCCCGTCCAGCTGGCCGAAGCGGTCATCACCTTGATCCGGGCACGGGTCCCGGCCTAGAGCCCCGGCGCAGAACCGATGTCGGCCCCTTCCTCGGCACCCGGCGGTGCCGGCGACGCCGCGTCCCACAGTTGGCCCGAGGTTCTCACCGCTCTGGTCGTCGGAGCCGATCTGAGCTCGGAGCAGGCCGCGTGGGCGATGGACCAGATCCTGGCGGGGGAGGCCTCGGAGTCCCAAATCGCCGGATTCGCCGTGGCGCTGCGCGCCAAGGGGGAGACCGCGGACGAGCTCTCGGGCCTGGTGACCGCCATGCTCGGGAACGCGCAGCTGCTCGACCTCCCAGGACGTTGGCTCGACGTGGTCGGCACCGGTGGCGACCGATCCTTCTCGGTCAACATCTCCACCATGGCCGCCATCGTGGCGGCCGGGGCGGGAGTGCCGGTGATCAAGCACGGCAACCGGTCAGCCTCGTCCAAGGCCGGGGCGGCTGATGTCTTGGAGCGCCTCGGGGTGCGATTGGACCTGAGCCCGGACCGCGTGGCCGCCGTGGCGCAGCAGACCGGAATCTCATTCTGTTTTGCGCCGGCCTTCCACCCGGCGCTGCGGCACTCAGCAGTCCCACGCCGCGAGCTCGGCATCGCGACCACGTTCAACTTCCTCGGCCCGCTTGCGCACCCGGCGCAACCGGCCGCCCAAGCGATCGGTTGCGCCGACCTACGGATGGCTCCGTTGATGGCGGAGGTCTTCGCGCGCCGTGGTGTGGACGCGTGGGTCTTCCGCGGGGACGACGGCCTCGACGAGCTGACCACGACCACGACCTCACAGCTGTGGCTGGTGACCGACGGGACGGTCGAGCATGTCGTGCTCGACCCGGCCGAGCTGGGCCTCCCGAGAGGCACGGCGGAGGACCTGCGGGGTGGAGACGTGGCGGCCAACGCTGCCACCGTGCAGTTGATGTTGGCCGGCGCGGCCGGGCCGGTGCGGGACGCGGTGGTGCTCAACGCCGGTGCGGCTATCGCAGTGCACCAAGCAGATGCGGGCGTCCTCGCCGACCGGCTTGCCGCCGGGATGCGCCGGGCCGAGGAGTCCATCGACTCCGGTCGCGCCCGCGAGGCGCTGAGCCGGTGGGTCGAGGCGACGAGCTGACGATCGCCCGCGAGCCCCGCTACTCCTCCGGACCGAGGGAGAAGGCGGCCTCGAGGTCGTGCCGCGAGTAGCTGCGGAACGCGATATGGGTCTCGGTCGACAACACTCCGGGGACCTTGTTCAACCGGTCGGCGACGACTGTGGCGACGTCGTCGTGGTTCTTCACCCGGATCAGTGCGATCAGGTCGATCTGACCGGTGACGGAGTAGACCTCGCTGACTCCGTCCAACGCGGCGATCGCCTCGGCTACCTCGGGGATACGGGCAACATCTGCCTCGACGAAGACGATGGCGGTGATCATGGGGCCAACCTAGGGCATGGCCCGGTGAGGCGTGAGCCCGGTGACGCGTGCGGGCACGTCCCGCAGCCCGGAGGGCCGTTGGCGCATCCGCGGGGCGAGCTCGTCGAAGGGGATGAGCGTTGCCTTGGAATCCTCGGCGTCGGACAGCGGCCCGAGGAAGCGAGCAGCGCCGGGAAGCGAGCAGCTCCACTCCCCGTCCATCGAGATCAGCCGGACCCCCTCACCTTCCAGCCATCGTGCGAGAAGCTCGACCTCCTCCGCGGTTGAGGCAGGCAGCGGGCCGGGCTGGCGCACCACGGTGTCCGCCCGCTGGACCAGCCGGTCCACCCAGGCGGTCGGCTCGGCGTCCGCGGGCACGGCCCCGGCGGCGGCGAGGCGGCCGTGGCGGATGACGTGAACCTCCCAGCCGGTTGCGCCCGGCAGGGCTGCCACGATCTGGGCGCACCCGGCGATGGCGCGGATCCGTTCGGCCCGTGCGCTCGCTCGCACATAGGCGGTGAGCCGGTCGCGGACCGCGGCAGCCTCCTCGAAGCGCTCCTGCTCGGCGAGTCGTTCGATCCGCAGGGTCAACGCCGCGATCACATCCCTCGGATCCGCCCCGAGGGCCGCGCGCAGCCGCTCGACCATGTCGTCGTAGCCAACGGTGTCCACCGATCCGTCGCAGGGTGACAGGCACCGACCGAGCTCGGCCAGCGCGCACGGCGCCGAGTTGGGGTGGATCGGGAGGCGTGCGGTGCACTGGCGGACCGGGAAGGTCTCGTGCAATGCGGTGAGTGCGGCATCGGCTCCACGTCTTCCCGAGAACGGGCCGAGGTAGGTGGCGTCGTCAGCCGCCGTCCGCACCAGGCTCAGCCGCGGCCAGGGCTCGCGGGTCAGCTTGATCCACGAGGCCCGCTCGGGGTGCCGGGAGCGGCGGTTGTAGCGCGGCTTGTGGGCGGCGATCAACCGCAGCTCGCGGACCTGGGCCTCGAGCGCGGTTGCGCACTCGATCGCCTCCACGTGTGCGGCCAGCCCCACCATCTCGCCCATCCGTGACCTGGTCTCGGAGGCCGTGAAGTAACGCCGGACCCTGGTCCGCAGGTCCTTCGAGGTGCCGACGTAGAGCGCCTCGTCGCTGGGTCCCCAGAAGACGTAGACGCCGGGGGCGTGGGGGAGGTGCTCGGCGAGGTGTCGCTTGCGGCGCTGGGCGGCGGAGACCTTCGAGGTGTAGGTGGACAGCTCCTCGAGGGTCTGGACTCCCAGGGCTCCGAGCCGCCCGATGAGCCCGTGCAGCACGTCGACGGTGGCCCGGGCATCGGAGAGCGCGCGGTGGTCGGGCGTGGTTGAGGCCCGGAAGAGGGTGGCCAGCGAGCCCAGCTTGCAGTTGGGCGCCTCATCGCGGCGGATGACCCTGCGGGCGAGTGTGGCGGTGTCCACCACGTCGAAGGTGGGCCAGGCACGCCCGAGGCGCTGGCACTCGTGGCGGAGGAAGCCCACGTCGAAGGGAGCGTTGTGCGCCACCAGGACCGCCCCCGATGCGAACTCGAGGAACGACGGGAGCACCGCATCGATCCGAGGGGCCCCGGCAACCAGGGCGTCGGTGATCCCGGTGAGCACGGCGATGAACGCTGGGATCGGCTCCCCGGGGTCGACCAGGGTCTGGAACTCGCCGAGGATCTCACCGGCGCGGACCTTCACGGCCCCGACCTCGGTGATGCGGGCGCCGGAGGCGGCGTTGCCGCCGGTGGTCTCCAGGTCGACGACGCAGAAGGTCACATCCCGCAGTGGGCGGCCCAGCTCGTCGAAGGCGCGCTGGTCGGCCCAGCGTGCCGCCGCGACACCCGTCGGCGACCCGACCGTCGGTTGGCTCGACGGCTGGCTCGACGGTCGGGACGGCTGCACGGTCACGACGTTAGGGGCGGCAACGGACAGTTCCGCACCGCGACGCGCGAACCAGGGCGTGAGATGAGGCGCCGGGATAGGGCACCGGGTAGGCCCAGGAGGGCAGAGCACCTCTCGATATCCACGAATGCACCGGTCCGCGCACCTAGGATGCTCCCGACCGCTGACGTACGTTCCAGGAAGCAGGGGGAGAGCCATTTCCGAGCGCGTCTCCGAAGCACCTCACCTTGAGGACATCGATCGAGAGCGGCTCCTGCCGGTTCCTCAGTTGCAGGGACGCCTGGCGGGGTGGATGGTCACCCTCGGCATCACCGCGATAGCCGGCGTGATGAGGTTCTGGGATCTCGGGACGCCGAGCAGGCTGATCAGCGACGAGAACTACTACGCTGCGAGGGCCTGGCCGCTGATCCATCATGGGTATGTCACCGGTTACGTGGATTTCGCCCAGTTACGCCTGAACCAGGGCATTACCCTCGGGACGGTCACTAATGCGGTGACCAACTCCCCGGATTCCCGGTCCACCCGCCCACCGGCATGTGGCTGATCGGAGCGGGTGAGTGCGTCTGTCGGACCGAACTCCGTTCGGCTGGCGGGTGCCCAGTGTCGATCGCCGGGACGCTGGTCGTGCTAGTCGTGATCCGGCTGCTCCGTCGGCTGACCGGGTCGATCTTCCTCGCCGGTGCCGGCGGCCTGCTCCTCACCTTCGACGGGCTCGAGTTCACCATGTCGCGGATCGCCATGCTCGACATCTTCCTCACGCTGTTCCTGGTGATCGGAGTGCTGGCCCTGGTGGCCGACCGGCAGTGGTTTCGAAGACGTCTCCTGGAGAGACACGACACCGGTCGGGACCACCTGCCGTGGGGTCCGCTGCTCTGGTGGAGGCCCTGGAGACTCGTCGCCGGGATCGCCTTCGGGTCTGGCGGTGAGCACCAAGTGGAGCGCACTCTTCGTCATCGCCGCCTTCGGGCTGGTCACTCGTGTGGTGGGACGCATCCGGGTCGCAAGACCCTCGGGGTGCGCGGGGCGCTCTGGAGTTCGGCGCTGGTCGACGGGCTTCCGGCCTTCGGCTACCTGGTCGTCCTAGCGTTCGTGGTCTACGTCGCCTCGTGGACGCACGTGGCTCGTCCACGCCGACCAGATCGCGCCGGCGCTGGCCTATCCCGTTACGGCGGCTCCTTCTGGGGGCCCTGGGTCAACGTTCAGCCGCACGGCATCGTCGACCAGATCGGCTATGCCTTCCGGGCGCTGTGGCACTACCACCAGGACATCTACCGGTTCCACACCGTGACGCTGCGCGGGGTCCATCCGATCTTGAGTCCTCCTCCGCCTGGGCCTGGCCGTTGCTCGCCCGCCCGTTCGTCTTCGCTCTTGCTCAAAGGCGTCGCGGTCGGCGTCGACGGCTGCTCGGTGCCGATCGGGTCCACCTGCACCGAGACGATGATGGCGCTCGGGACGCCCGTCCTCTGGTGGCTCGGCGCGCTGGCGCTGATCGACGGCATCTATCTTCTGTCTGGCCCGGCGGGACTGGCGGTTCACCGTGCCGCTGCTGGGCGTCGCAGCCACCTGGCTGCCGTGGCTCGGGTACGGCGACCGGCCGATCTACGCCTACTACGCCGTCGCCATGATCCCGTTCACGGTGATCGGGCTGGTGCTGGTGATGGAGCGCTTCGTGGCGCCTGCTCGAGAGGCGGCGAGGAGGGTCACGCCCGCTCGGGTGGCGGTCGTCCTGGTCGTCGTGCTGGTGATCGCCAACTTCGCCTGGGAGTGGCCGGCGCTGGTCGGCCGGCCGATGTCGAACCAGCATTACGTGGAGCGCGTCTTCTTCCCGAACTGGCGCTTGCGGAACGCATCGGATGACAACTCGACGTCGACCTCGGGCGGGCGCCCACGCCGGACCGACTTCAGTCCGACGGGGAGCACGCACTAGACTCGCGCCCACCGACATCCCGGCACGAGGGGGAAGATGACCACGCTGCCCGACGCGAACACCCGTTGGCGATGCGGTGGATGCGGCAACAAGACCCGCTTCGACGTCGTGCGGGAGTTGCGCGTGACGGAGTACTGGCACGTCGATCTGTCGGGGGAGCCGACCGTCGAGGAGTCGGAGAACCAGGCCGAGCGCTTGGTCGCGGTCACCTGTCGCTGGTGCGGTCGCTCCGACGCGGTCGAGCTGGTCGACAGGACTGAGGGCCAGGAGTCTCGATGAGTTCCGTCGAGGGGGAGCGGCAGGAGACAAAGCGCTGGTTCGCTGGGTCGTGGCTTGCCCCGGTTGCTCTCTTCGTGGGACTGCTGGTGGTCTACGTGCCGACCATCGTGTCGGACGTGAAGGCGGTCAACGACACGATCGCCAACAGTGCGGCTGCCTGGCGCATCGCCCACACCGGGCTGCCGTGGCTCGACGGGGTCACCTTTCCCCGGGATGCGGCGAACTACTGGTTGACTCAGGGCGCCGGCGGACACGTGGTGATCGGGCGGACGCCGGGCCAGATCCTGCTCGCCGTTCCCTTCTACCTCGGGTCGACCGGCAGCGCCGCGTCCTTCAGTGTCTTCCAGGGCGGCCTGGCGGCAGCCGTCATGACCGCGCTGGCCATGGTGCTGCTCCTGCTGTCCGTGCGGCGCTACGTCACGCCGACAGTTGCCGTGGTGGGCACCCTGATCGTGGCGATCACCACCCCGATGTGGACGGTGTCGGGGACCGCACTGTGGACGCACCCGGTCACCGTCCTGGGAATCCTCGGCGCGGCCTGGGCGGCCAGCCGTGAGCGATGGTGGGCCGCCGGGGCCTTCCTCGGTCTCGGGATTCTCGCCCGCCCACACGAGGCTCTGATCGCCGCCGTGCTGGGCCTGGGCATGGGCCTGATCCGCCGCGACTTCCGGATCGTCCTCAAAGTGGGAGTGCCCAGCCTGGCCGGCCTGGCTCTGCTGTCGCTGTGGAACCACTTGGTCTTCGGGACCTGGGACCCCCGAGGGGTCTATGTGGGGCACGCATACTCGGCGATGGTCCCGGAAGGGTCGGGCTACTTCCGCAACCTGCTGGGCTTCTTCGTCGCCGGTGACTACGGCTGGCTCTGGTGGACCCCACTTGTCGTCGTCCTGCTGCCCGCGGTGGTCCGGGGATTCCGCGCCGCTCCGGGGTGGACCAAGATGCTGGCCTTGGGCGGCGTGGTGTACCTGCTCGCGCAGGTGGGGCTGAACGGCTACACCGGGGGGTACGGGTTCTGGGGGTACCGGCTGGCGCTGGAGCCGCTGGCTTGCATCGCTCCGCTCTACGTCACCACCTACCCTCGCGCCGGCAGGTGGACCCGACGGCTGGTCCCGTGGGTCAGCGCCGCGCAGTTCGCAGCCATCTCCTTCGGAGCGCTGTACCTCCCTCTCGACATCGTCGATAAGTACCCGGGACAAGAGTGGAAGCCGAACGCGATCTACCTGCTGCTGCGCGACTACCCGGCCGCATCGGTCCCGACTCTGCTCCTCACCGCAGCCCTCTGGCTGACGGTCTGGTTCCTGCTGGCCAGGCGGTTGTCCGCAAAGCCGGAGCCCGCGAGATCTCCCTAGCTCGGCTTTGTCGGTGGTGGGTGCGATGGTGAAGATGGCCGGCCAGCAGCGCTGGCCCACCAAGGCAATGCTGTGAGAGCCAGGGAGAGCCAGGGAGAGCCCGATGAGCACGACGATCGACTGTGAGACCTGTCAGGTGCGCGGCCTGCGATGCGGCGACTGCGTCGTGACCGTCCTCCTGGGGGCACCGCCCCACGGTGGGTTCGACGACGAGGAGACCCGAGCGTTGGAGGCGCTGTCGCAGGCCGGGCTGGTGCCGCCGCTTCGGATGGTCGGTCCCGCGGACCAAGCCTCCGCCTGAGGAAGGCGTGTGACAGGAATGGCCTCTGGTGCCTGTGTGACACGAGTGACAGATGTGTTGCTTTCCCAGCCGAGCGGCGGTTTTGCCCGTCCGGGCAACGCCACCTACTCTGGTGGGCGACCGGGGTTCATGGTGAAGCGGGCCGGCCCCTCGAGCCCTCGATAGGAGAGCCCTTCTCGTGATGTCTCGCCGCATGCGACTTCCCGTGGCTGCGGCGACCCTGGGATTGCTCTCTTCGACGCTGATCTTCTCGGCGCCCGGCGCCGCAGCCGATCCCAGCCCCGCTGACGTGCAGACGCGCGTCAACACCTTGATGCACGAGGCCGAGGTCGCGTCCGAGCAGTACAACCAGGCCAAGATCCAGTTGACCGCCGCCAAACAGCGACTGGCGTCGCTGCAGGGTGACCTGGACCGGCAACAGGCGGCCTTCGAGGCGGCACGGAACCAGGTCGTCTCCGTGGTGGTCGCGAACTACGAAGGGCAGACCGTCTCCTCGACCGCCCAGGTCCTCTTCTCCGACAACCCCGATCAGGTGCTGGCCCAGCTCACCGTCGTGCTCGAGTACTCCGACGACCAGAACACCGCGATGCGGGCGTTCGTGGCCAAGGCTCGCCAGCTGAGCCTGCGGGAGAAGGCGGCCAAGACCCAGTTGCAGGCGATCGCCGAGACTGAGCAGCAGCTGAAGCAGGACAAGGCCACTCTCGACGCCAAGGCGGCACAAGCGCGCCAGCTGCTGGCCCAGATCACTGCACCGCCGCCGAGGCCGCAAGCCGTCAGCCGCAGCACCGTGCGCCTGGCTCAAGAGGTCCCGGCCACCGGTCGCGCCAAGATCGCCCTCGACTTTGCCCTCGCCCAGGTGGGCGACGCCTACGTGTACGGGGGCACCGGGCCCAACGGCTGGGACTGCTCGGGTCTGACGATGGTCGCCTGGGGCAAGGCAGGCGTCTCGCTGCCGCACTCGGCGTCACTTCAGTACAGCTACGGCCGCCACGTCTCGGCCTCGCAGCTGCAGCCGGGCGATCTGGTCTTCTACTACAGCCCGATCAGCCACGTCGGGATCTACATCGGTCACGGGATGATCGTCAACGCCGCAAACCCACGCGAAGGCGTGACGATCCTGCCCGTCTTCTCGATGCCGTTCGCTGGTGCTACCCGGCTGGGCTGACCGTCGCCGATGAGGCGCCTGATAGCGGGGGTCGCCGTCGTCGCGATGCTCGCCGGTTGTTCACCGGCGGCGAACCGTACTCCCGATCCGACCACCCCGGTCGACCCGGCGTTGGCCGTGCCGACGCTGCTGCAGGGACTGGCCCAGGCGCTGGACGACCAGGACACGTCGGCGCTCTCGCAGCTTGCCGACCCGGCCGTCCCTCAGGCCGGCGCCGAACTGGCCGATCTCCTCGCGAATGTGCGAAGTCTGGGGCTTTCCGGCATCTCGCTGCGGTACCTCGGCTCGAGGCCGTCTGCCGACCCGACGCGTCTGGAGGTGTCGGTGGACCTACGGTGGCGGCGGGCCGGGGAGCCGGGCTTGCTCGCGGCGCAGGTGCCAATGGTGCTGACGTTGGGGGAGGGGGGAGCGTGGTTCCTGACTGCTCGCGTCACGGGCACTCATTCCCTTCCCCTGTGGTTGCTTGGTCGCGTTGACGTGGCCCGTTCGCCCGGCGTGGTCGTCGACTCGCTTGATCCGGCCGCCACCGGGCGGTACCTCGACTACGCGGTCCAGGCCCGCTCCGATGTCGGGCGCTATCTCCCGCCTCCGGCAGGGGACCTGGTGATCGAGGTGCCCCGCAGCGCCGCCGAGTTCACCGCGTTGCTCGCCTCCACGTCACCCGAGGCCAAGGCCCTTGCGGCCGTCACGGAGACGTCTTTCGGCGCCGAGCACGGGTCCATCCTGGTCAATCCGGGGCTGATGGACCGGTTGTCCGGACTCGCCGCCCAGATCGTGGTCACCCACGAAGCGGTACACGTTGCCCTGGATGCGCCAGGATCGGGGACCCCGATGTGGCTGCAAGAGGGGTACGCCGACTACGTCGCCTTCGCGACGCATCCGGCTTCGGTGCGAGTCGTCGCGGCCGACCTGCTGACGCAGGTGGCCCGGTCGGGGCCGCCTGGGCACCTGCCCGGGCCAGATGCGTTCGCCGGCTCGACGCAGACCGAGGGCGTCGCCTACGAGTCCGCGTGGCTGGCTTGTCGGTGGATCGCCAACCACTACGGTGCCGACAGGCTGCTCGCGCTGTACAGAGCCGCGGATCGGGCCGACAGCGACGCCCGGCCGCTGCGAAGGATCCTGGGAATCACGCGGGCCCGGCTGACCCAGCAGTGGCGGGCCTCCCTGAGCCGGCTCGCCGGGTAACCACCGGTCTGCAAGAGTTGAGCGTGCCCAAGCCCGCGTGGTCACGCCGACCCGAGATGTACGGCGTCCTGGTTGGCCTGGTGGCTCTCGTCATCGCCGGCACCTCATGGATCCCGTGGAGCCTGAGCGCCACCCCGGTCTCGCCGCAGTCCCTGTTCACGCCCGACCAGATCGCCCGGGCCGCGGCGTATTCGTCGCAGGTGCGGGTTCCCGGCCTGCTCTCCCTCGGCCTGAGCCTGTTCGCGCTGGTCCTGATGGGTGCGTCGCGCCGAATTCGCGCGCTGCTGGGCTCGTGGGGCCAGAAGCTGCCCTGGTGGGTCGTGACCGCCCTCGCGGTCCTCGTGGTCCGAGCCGTGATCTGGGTGGTCACCCTCCCGACCGGTTGGTGGGCGCACTCGGTCCAGGAGCAGTACGGGCTCACCAACCAGGCGATGAGCGGCTGGCTGGGAGACCGGCTCACCACCGCCGGGGTCACGGCCGTCGCCGACTTCGCCGTGGCGTTGGTCATCCTCGCCGCACTCCGCCGTGCGGGACGCTGGTGGGCTCCGGTGACCGCCTCGCTGCTCGCTGGGCTGGTGGTCGCCGGGTCATTCGTCTACCCCGTGGTCGTCGAGCCCCTGTACAACAACTTCCATCGTCTGCCCGATGGGCCGTTGCGTACCCAGCTGATGGCGACCGCGGCCTCCGAAGGAGTCTCGCTCAGCGACATCCTGGTCGTGGACGCGTCGCAGCGCACCACCGCACTCAACGCGTATGTCTCCGGCTTCGGGGGCAGCAAGCGTCTGGTGCTCTACGACACCCTGTTGGTCTCGCTGCCACCGGACGAGATCAATGTCATCGTGGCCCACGAGGTGGCCCACGAGCGCAACCAGGACGTGCTCCATGGCACCTTGACCGCCGCCTTCGCGATCTTCGCGGGGGTGAATCTGCTGGGGCTCCTGGTGGGCCGCTGGACCGGGTCGGCGGAGCGGCGTCGTGGAGCCTTCGTCTGGGTGCCGGCGGGACTCGCAGTCGTGGCCGTGGTGACCCTGCTCGTCGCTCCGCTCAAGAACGCCGCCAGCAGACAGGTCGAGCTGCGCGCAGACGCCGAAGCCCTCGCCGCCACGGGGGACAGCAAGGGCTTCGTCAAGGTGCAGCAAGCCTTGGCACTACGGTCGTTGGCCGATCCCGCTCCGCCGAGGTTGCTCTACTGGTGGTTCGCGACGCACCCGACCGCCGAAGTGCGCGTCGGGCTGACTCAGGAGCCGCTGGTCACACAGTGACGCGGTCGCCTCAGGTGCAGCTGCCACTGGCTGGAGCGGTGAGCTGGTCGTGGAACGTTGTGCAGGTCTGCGAGAACGTCTGCTGCACGTACTTGCCGAGGGTGAAGACGACGACCATGATGATGGCGGCGATCGCGGCCACCAGCAGGCCGTACTCGACTGCCGATGCTCCTCGCTCGTCTCGCTTGCGCTCGCCGCAGCGTGCGGATGATCCGGTTACAGGACATGGTGCCCCCTTCGTGTGAAGATGCCTGGCTTCCCAGCCGTGGATCGCGGCGGTGATCGATCAGAGAAGGCGAACGGGGCGGCCGGTCTCGGACTGGCCGCCCCGTTCGCTCAGAATCCGATGGGATCAGCTGCAGGTGCCGCTGACCGTGCCGGTGAGGCTTCCGCTCGTGGCGAAGGCGTCACAGGTCTGCGTGAAGGCGCCCTTGACGTACTTGCCGAGGGTGAAGACGACGATGATGATGATGGCGGCGATGGCCGCGACCAGCAGACCGTACTCGACGGCGGATGCGCCATCCTCGTTCTTACGGGCCACAACCTTGCGAATGAACTCGAGCATTGGAATCTCCCAGGTGATGTCGATTGGCATCGGGTCCCTTGGATGGGGCCCACTTACAACATAGTGAGCCTCCCGGTGGCTCGCAGGGAATCGGGCAAAGGGCGCCGAACATATGGCCGAACGATGGACGCAAACGCCGATCTTCTAGTCATTAGTGACTAGAAAAAGTGAGCGGATCTGGGCGGCTGGCGTGGGCGTCCACGCCTGAGTTGTGGGCCCCGGTCGGGCCTCAGGTCGAGGCTTACGCCGAGGGGGAGCCCTGGATCAGCCCCATTTTGATCGCGGTCATCAGGGCCTGGGCCCGGTTCGCCGCGCCGAGCTTCTCGTAGATGCGCGATACGTGTGTCTTGACAGTCGACTCGCTGACGAAGAGGCGGGAGGCGATCGTGGACACGTTGAGGCCGTCGGCGAGCAGGGCCAGCACCTCTGACTCACGAGCGGTCAGCACCGGGTGGCCGGGCTCCATTCGGCGCTTCATGGCATCGCCCAGGTCTGCCGCGGAGAAGGAGCGCGGAGAGACCACCGCGTGGCGCGCGGCCGAGATCACGTCTTCGGCGGGCGCGTCCTTGGAGACGAATGCCGAGGCTCCCGCCTCGAGAGCGCCGAAGAGCTGCTCGTCCCCCGCGTACATCGTGAGGACCACAATGCCCACCGAGTCGTCTCGCTCGCGCACCTTCTTGACGAGGTCCAGGCCGGTGCCGTCCGGAAGCCGCACGTCGGTCACGATCACATCGGGCTTCAGCTCGGCCACGAGCCGCAGCCCGTCAGCCAGAGTGCCGGCGGAGCCGACCAGCTCGAAATCGGGCTGCCGCTCGAAAGCACGGGCAAGACCCTGCCGGATGAGCTCATGGTCGTCGATGATCGCGACGCGGTGCGCCTTGTCCGGAGCGTTCATCCTGCGATTCCCCCCTCGGACGCCGGGACCGCCGACTCCTCGATGGTTCCGAGCGTTACTCGGACTGTAGTGCCGGGCCGCGTGCGCGGGCCACTGTCGATGCTGAGCAACGCCCCGATGCGACCGGCCCTCTCACGCATGATCCGGACTCCATAGGAGTCCTCGCGAGCCTGAGACAACCCCCTGCCGTCGTCGCGGACGATGATCTCGGCTGCCGGCGGCCGAATCCGGCAGTTGACCCACAGGTTCCGTCCCCGCGAGTGCTTGCGAGCGTTGGTGATGGCCTCCTGGGCGATACGGAACAGCTCGGTCTCCACCTCCGGTCGCAGCCGGATCGGAGCCTCGTCGAGGGTGAGATGCACGGTGATTCCCTCCCGCGTGCCCATCGTGCGGGCGTAGGTCGACAGTGCCGAGCCGAGCCCGGTGCCGCTGGACACCTCGGCCCGCAGGTCGAAGATGGAGTGACGGAGCTCGGTCACCACTCGCGAGATCTCGCCGCGCAGTGTCCTCAGCTCGGCCCGTTGCCGGTCGCTCGTCGCGGAGGCGAGGAGCTCGTCGACGCGATAGCCGAGGGAGGCCACCTCTTGGGCCACACCGTCGTGGATCTCGCGCGCCACGCGTTGGCGCTCCTCCAGCGTGGCCAGCGAGCGGACCTCGTCGAAGATGAGTGCGGCATCGAGTCGCAGGCTCTGCGCATCGACCTCCGCCTGGAGGCCTTGGATCGCTCGCTGCGCAGGCTGAGTCGGTCCCTCGAGGACCAGGACCCCGATCACAGCGGACGGGGTTCGCAACGGCAGTGCGCAGAGATACCGGCGGTCTGCAGAACCAGTCGGCTGAGCACCGCAGACCGGCTCACCCGAGCGAATGCAGTCGTCCACGACGGGGTTGACCGGAGAGAGGGACTCCTGGGCGATGGGAGGGCTGTAGCCCAGCGGGGCGAGCAACCCTCCTTCGGTCCGCACGAAGACCGCGGCCTGCGTGGTCTCAATGGCACGGGTGGCCGTGATCATCAACTGGGAGGCCAGCGAGACCGTGTCCAAGCCGGACGAGAGCCGCCGGGCCACGCTGCGCAGCTGCGCAAGGAGTCGACGGGCTGCCTCGTAGGACTGATCGACGACAACCGCGGCTCCGGAGTCCTGCTGGGCCTTGAACCAGGTGCCAAGGCCGCCCACGGCGATCGCGGTCAACAGCCAGGGCACCAGGTTGCCGACCTCAATGGTCCAGTGCTCTGGAGTGCGGGCCACGAAACCGATCAGGATGATCCCGAGGAGCTCGAAGCCGGTGGACAGCCCCGCACCGGCGAGGCCCAGCTGGAGCCCGGCGAGGAGGGCGGGGACGACCAAGTAGGGGAGCAAGGGCTGGGCGTTCGGAACGACCGTGCCGATGATCAGCCCGGTCATCACCGCTTCGCTGAGCAAGATCCAATGGACCGGCCCGGAGGTGAACCACGTCGCGACGCCGGCCACGATCGCGACCGCCGCCAGCAGGATCGTCGCCTGGATGGTGGACGACCTCCCGCTGGCGAGCGCGAGGCCGAGGACGGTCGCAAGTCCGTACGCGCGGCCCGAGACAGCGAGACGTGTCACAGTAGTGCGCCTACAGGCGGCCCACGAAGGCGTCCATGATCCCGATGACGGCGGGGCCCAGAACGGCGATGAACAGGCAGGGGAGGATCATGAAGATCAGCGGGATCATGATCTTCACCGCGACCTTCTGCGCCTGCTCCTCGGCGCTCTGACGTCGCTTGATCCTGATCTCCTGGGACTGCACCCGGAGCACCTGGCCGATGGGGATACCGAGGGCGTCTGCCTGGACCATTGCCGAGACGAAGCCCTTGAGATCGGGCACGTGGGTGCGCTCGCCCAGGGCGCGCATGGCAGCGGCGCGCCCCATGCCGATCTGCATCTCCTGCAGGACCCGGGCGAACTCCGAGGCCAGCGGCCCCTCGGTGTTGCGGGCGACCTGGGACAGGGCGGAATCGAAGCCGAGCCCCGACTCCACCGAGATCGTGAGCAGGTCCAGTGCGTCCGGCAGGGCCTGCTGGATCCGGGCGTTGCGGTCATAGCCCAGCTGATACAGGTAGAAGTTCGGTCCCATGTAGCCGACCAGCGTGCCGCCGACGCCGATCAGCATCTCGGTGGTGAAGGCGACCCCGAAGAGCGAGGCGAGGACCAGGCCGAGGACCAGGCCCGCGGCCGCGCCGAGCAGCTTCAGCGACGAGATCCGGTCCGCGGTCCATCCCGCCGGGCTGCCGGCCATCTCGATGCGCCTGCGCATCCGATCCGCGTTGTCGCTCGGCGCGAACCTCTTGCCCAGACGGGCGAAGCGGTCCAGCGTCGGTACCAGGACTCGCTGGTTGAAGCCGGGGTCAGCCTCCTGTTGGATCGCCGTAGGCTGGTTGGTGAAGGCGTCGATCGCGCTCAGGGACCGGCTCACTCCCCGTCCCTCGTTGGAGAGGGCTCCGACGGAGGCGAGTCCGATGAAAAGGGCGCCGAAGATAGCCACGATGCCGAGGATCATCATCAGGTTCATGTCAGACCTTCACCTTCACCAGTCGTGACATCCAGAACACCCCGACGCTCTCCATCACGGCCATCACGCTCAGCATGATCCAGCCACGTGGGTCGGTGAACATCGGCGAGAGATACGACGGGTTGGCGAACGACAGATAGAGCATGAACGCCGGCGCGAGGCCGCCGAGCACCCACACCGACAAGCGGCCTTCCGCGGAGAGCGTCTTCACCTGGCGCTCGAGGAACTCCCGCTCGCGGATCGTGCCCGCAACGTTGTTGAGCAGCTCGGCCAGGTTTCCACCTACCTCGCGCTGGATCCGGATGGCCATCACGACCCACTCGAAGTCCCGGCTCTTCATCCGGGCCGCGACTCCCTCGAGAGCGTCTTCGAGCTGGACTCCGAGCCGTGCCTCGACCAGAGCCCGCCGGAACTCGCCCGCGATGGGGTCGGTCCCCTCGCGAACGACCGTGTCGACGCTCTGAGCCAGGGACAGACCGGCACTGAGGCTGCCGCTCATCAGCTGAAGGGTGTTGGCGAGGTTGCGGCCGAACGCGGCGAGCCTCCGGCTGTGCAGGAAGGTCAGGTAGAAGTACGGGGCGGCGGCGCCGAAGGCGAGCCCGACGACCATCAAGTAGAAGTTGGCCCCGGTCGCCAGGAGCGCGACCAGGCCGGCACCGAAGGTGATGCCTGCGTGGAGGAGCAGCCACTCGGCCGGCTTGAAGGAGACGCCTGCGGCGTCGAGGCGCCTACCGAGCCCGGACTCGATGCCCTTGTTCTGCCTCAGGGCGCGTTCGGCGACCCCGACGGCGGCGGAGGCGAAGGTTCCCTCACCACCTGCGGGCGCGACCGGCGCTCCTGCCCGGTGCCCCTTGGTGCGCTCTCGGGAGTAGGCGCCGATGCTCTGGCTCAGCGCGTCGGGCCGGCGTTGGAAGACTCCGAACGCGGTCAGGAGCAGGATCAGCAGGCCGACGCCGGCGGCTCCCAGTCCCATGAACATGACCATCTTCGGAATGCCCGTCCCGAGCTGGGCGACCTTGAGCTCCACAGAGGGGGTCGGCGTGGGTGTTGGGCTCGTCGGCGGCTGGACAGAGATGAACGCCGATCCGCTGACCGGTGCACCCCCGACGCTCATGGTGATCGCCAGCGTGCCTTCGGTGGCCTTGGTGATGTCCGGCGCCTGGAAGGTGATCAGCACCTGCTGGGTGAGCGTCTGTGCTTCGCCCTGGAAGATGGAGGTCAGCTGGGCGGGATCGCTGGGAAGGAGCGACCCGTCGCCAGCCCTGGCGATCGTGGTCAGGGCCTTGTTGTCCGCAGCAGCCGAGGAGAGCGAGACGGCGTCGACCTTCACCCCGGACTGCTTGATGGCATCTGTCGCCTGGGTGATGGGCTTGCCGGTGGTGTCCTTGCCATCGGACAGCAGCAGGATCGTGCGGCTGCCCTCGGTCCCTGCCACCTGGGTGGACTGGACGACGGCGTCGAAGAGGGCCGTCCCCCTGGCGAGCTTGATCGAGTCGAGAGCCTGGCGTACCGCGGCGCGGTCCTGGGTCGGCGCCTCAGCTGTGGTCACCGTCCCTGAGAAGTCCACCAGGCCGACGTAGACGTCGGCGGGAACCGCGTCAAGGAAGGCATTGGCCGCAGCCTTGGCTTCGGTGAACTTCGCCCCGGCCATGCTCAGGCTGCCGTCCAGCATGATGATCTCGGTCCGCCGGATCGACGTCTTGGAGTCCGTGGCGAACTCGGCGTTGGCGTCGATCGGATTGCCGTCGAGAGTTACCTGCAGCGACTTGAGATCGGGCGTGGCCCCGTTTGCGCCGAGCACCGAGTAGAGGACGCTGACCTGCGCGCCGTTCTGCTCGACGTGGTCGATCCGGCCCTCAGCGGCAGCGGCAGGGGAGACCACCGTCAATACGGTGGTCGCCGCGACGCCGAGCGCCGCGACGAGACCGAGCAGTCTGCGAGCCGTCGTCCGAGTCAAGATCAGAGCCCGTCTCGAGCGAAGATCATCGGGTCCATATGGACGTTGTTCTGACCCAGCTTGTCGAGGAACTTGGGCCGCAGACCGGTGGCCTTCAGCGAGCCCAGGTTGCGACCGTCGTCATCGAAACCCGCAGAGTGGTCGAAGAGGAAGATGTCCTGCAGGGTGATCACGTCACCCTCCATCCGCTCCACCTCGGTGACGTGCGTGATGCGGCGGGAGCCGTCGCGCAGTCGCGCCTGGTGGACGATGAGGTCGACCGCGGAGGCGACCTGCTCGCGGATCGCCTTCATCGGCAGGTCCATGCCGGCCATCAGCACCATGGTCTCGATACGAGCCAGGGTGTCGCGTGGCCCGTTGCTGTGGACCGTACAGATCGATCCGTCGTGACCGGTGTTCATGGCCTGCAGCATGTCGAGGGCGGCGGAGTCACGAACCTCACCGACGACGATGCGGTCGGGTCGCATGCGCAGTGAGTTCTTGACCAGGTCGCGGATGTCGACCTCGCCCTTGCCCTCGATGTTCGCCGGGCGCGACTCCAGCCTGAGCACGTGATCCTGGTGGAGCTGGATCTCGGCGGCGTCCTCGATGGTGATGATCCGCTCGTCGGAGGGGATGAAGGACGAAAGCACGTTCAACGTGGTCGTCTTACCGGCGCCGGTGCTTCCCGAGACGATGATGTTCAGCTTGCCCTCGACGCAGGCGGCGAGGAAGTCGGCGGTCCGTTGCGAGTAGGTGCCGAAGGCCACCAGGTCGTCGGAGGTGTACGGGTCGGCGGAGAACTTACGGATGGTCAACAGTGAGCCGTCGATCGCCAGTGGCGGGATGACCGCGTTGACACGGCTGCCGTCGGGGAGGCGGGCGTCCACCATCGGGCTCGACTCGTCGACGCGACGGCCGATGCGGGACACGATCTTGTCGATGGTGCGGCGCAGGTGGGCCTCGTCGTTGAATCCGCCCTCGACCTTGTGCAGCCTTCCCGAACGCTCGATCCAGATGTTGTCGCAGCCGTTGACCATGACCTCGGTGAGATCCGGGTCGCGCAAGAAGGGCTCGATCGGGCCGTAGCCGAGGATGTCGTCGGAGATCTCCTGGGCGATGCGGGTCCGGTCGGCGGCGGTGAGGATCGCCTCCTCCTCGCCCATCGCCTCCTGGAGGGCACCACGGACCATCCGTTCCAGCTCGGGCTGGGAGAGGTTGGCGTCGTAGAGCTTCGGCCCCAGCTGGGTGACCAGCCGGTTGTGCACCTTGGTCTTGAGATCGCGGAAGAGGTCCGGGGTCGAGGACTTCTTGCCCGGCCGCCCCGACTGGCGGCCGGCCTCCGCTTCGGAGTCGGTGGTCGAGACTCGGTCGCGAGACGCGGCGGCGAGACGTTCGGCGAGACTGCTCATGGTCACCTACCAGATCGGCGGAGGAGCCCGCGCTTGGCGGGCTGCTGACGGTCGGAGCCCTTGCTCTCGGGCTTCGCGGGCGCTGGTGCGGATCCGGGGCCGGTCAAGCCCCGGCCAAGAGCCATGATCGCCTGGCTCACCGGGTGCCTCGGATTGGCCGCGGTGATCGGCTCGCCCGAGTTGGTCGCGTGGGCGACCTCGGGGGAGGTCGGGATCGACTGGGTGATCCGCATATCGAGGGTCGCCTCGACCTTGTCCGGAGTCAGCCCCACCTTGTCGTCGGCGCGGTTGAGCACCAGGTGCCGCTTGGGCTTGGGGAAGTTGAGCAGGTCGAGGGTCTCTGCGGCGATCTTGACGTTCTTCAGCGTCGGGACGTCCAGCGTGGTCACCAGGACCAGTTCGTCGGTCTCGTCGAAGGCCTGCAGGACGAACTCGTCGAACGCCGGGGAGGTGTCGACGATGACGAACTCGAAGTTCTCCTTGAGCAGACGGAGGACCCTCGAGACCAGCGACGGCGGGATGCTGTCCTTGGCGTCGGGCTGTACCGGGGCGACCAGCGTCGAGAACCCTTGCTTGTGCGGGGTGAGCAACGGCTCCAGTGACGCGAAGTCGAGCCCACCCTCCAACGCGACCACGTCGGCAATGGTCCGGGCCGGGAAGAGCTGGAGGGTGATCGCGATGTCACCGAAGGCCAGGTCGAGGTCGACCAAGCAGACTGAGTGCTCCTTCTTCCCCGTCAGCGCGATCGCCAGGTTGACCGCCAAGGTGGTCTTCCCGACCCCGCCCTTGGGAGAGAAGATCGTGATCAACTTCCCGTCCACGGTCCCCCCGGACGCCGACGGTCCGGACAGGGCTCGGAACATGGCCCTGGCACGCTTGACCGCCTCGGCGATCGACTCGATGTCCTGGGCCTCGACGACCTCGCGCATACCGGACCGCAAGGCTTCGGCCAGCACGCTGGTCTCGACCTTGCTGCGGACCAGGATCACGCTCACCGCGGGCCGGGAGACGCGCAACGTGTCGGCCAGGGAGGCAGCGGCACTCATCTCGACGTCGGAGCCGAGCACGACGGCGTACTCTTCCGGGCTTGTCTGAAGCGAAGCGTGCACGTCGTCGATCGAGGCGACGACGTGGGCTCCCTGACCGGCGGCCTTGGCGAGTGCCTCGGCCGCCTCTGCGTTGGGTTCGACGATGATCGGCATCGGGCGCCTACTTGAACAGGTTCTTGCCGGTAGTGGCGGGAAGCTGCTTCTCGATCTTCGACGTGTCGGACAGGAGACCGAAGTCCAGCGTGCCGTTCGATGAAGCGTAGATGATCTTCTGAGCCTCGTCCTGCGTCACCGCGAAGGTGAAGAGGGTCTTCGGCAGGGGCTCAGCGTTCTGCGCTCCTGCGGTGCCCGTTGCACCAGATGCCTGGGCCTGTTCGACGGCCACGGTCGTCGAGCCCACCGAGATGACCTGGACGTCGGGCAGCAGCAGCCGGGTGCCGGTCACACCGTTGCCCGCGTCGGCGCTGGTCTGGAAGATCGCGACGTGCGAGCCCGGCTGAACGAAGCCGGCCACTCGCCCGGTGTCGGAGAGGCTGGCCGACACCGCGATCATCCCGTCGGGGAGGGTGAACGGCTGGGTGGTGCCCGCGGTCCCGAACTTGGCGCTGATGAGCTGCTCATTGGGGTAGATGGTGACCAGCGCGACCTCGGCGCTGAGGTCTCCCACGCTCTGCATGGCGCCGGTCAGGACCTGGTTCGCCGGCACATCGGTCAACTGGAGCTTGCCGGCCGCTTGGGCGGCTCCCAGGGACTCTCCGGTGTCGATCTGACTGACGGCGGTGAGCACGGGTGTGGGCGCGTACTTCGCCAGCGCCCGGTTGTCCGCGCCCCGGACGTAGAGGTACACCATCGCGCTGCCGAGCGCGGCGATGAGTGCCGCCACGACCAGAAGAACTGTCCTGCGTCCCATCTGGGTCCCGATCCCTCCATATGGACGACTGCCGAGTGGCTGTCGCGAGATAACTTCGTTGACCCCCCGTGGGCCACGTGGTCACAGCGGTATCAGTCTGTCACGCCAGTCACGCGATGGTGGGAGAACCGGCATTTTCGACGCGCCGAGTCGGAACGGGATATCGGCCGGTCCCGCCGGGGCCGAAAATGGGGCTCGCGTCGGTCTGGACCGGCCTGCCTCCGGTGCTGTCGTCAAGGGGCTCCGATACGCTCGCGGCGTAGATTCAGCGCGAGGAGCATCCATGGCCGACCAGACCGCGTCCAGCATCGTGATCGACGCGCCCAAGGCCGTGATCATGGAGGTCATCGCCGACTTCTCGGCATACCCGGAGTGGGCCCACGGGGTCAAGATCGCCGATATCCGGGGCAGCGACTCGCAGGGGCGGGCCACCGAGGTCTACTTCGAGCTGGACGCGAACCCGATCAAGGGCTCCTACACGCTCAAGTATGACTGGATCGACGACGAGTCGGTGTCGTGGACGCTGAGTGAAGCGAGCATGCTCCGGGGCCTCGACGGGGCCTACGAGCTGGTGGAGGCATCCGACGGCTCCACCGAGGTGACCTACCGGCTGGCGGTGGACCTGGCGATGCCCATGATCGGGATGCTGAAGCGCAAGGCGGAGAAGGTCATCATCGACAGCGCTCTCAAGGGTTTGAAGAAGCGCGTGGAGTCCGTTGCCTGAGGTGCGGATCCTGCTCTTCACCGGCAAGGGCGGGGTGGGCAAGACCACCGCGGCCGCCGGTACGGCGATGATGGCCGCAGGCTCCGGCCGGCGGACCCTGGTGCTGTCCACCGACGCGGCCCACTCCCTGAGCGATGCCTTCGGCCAACCGATCGGGAGTGAGCCGACTCAGGTCGCCCCGCACCTGCACGTGCAGCAGGTCAACGCCCAGGAGCGGTTCGAGCGCAGCTGGGCAGAAGTCCAGCGCTACCTGGTGTCGGTGCTCGACTCCGCCGGGGTCGACCCGATCACGGCCGAGGAGCTGACCGTGCTTCCTGGCGCGGAGGAGGTGCTGGCTCTGCTGGAGGTGCGGCTGCAGGTGCTCTCCGGCCGCTGGGACGTCGTGATCGTCGACTGTGCGCCGACCGCCGAGACGCTTCGGCTGCTGGCCCTGCCGGAGGCTCTGGGCTGGTACATGGATCGGGTCTTCCCCGCCGAGCGCCGTGTCGTCCGTGCCCTCCGGCCGGTCCTGAGCCGCGCGGCCGGGGTGCCGATGCCCCGTGACTCCGTCTTCGAGGCCTTGGAGCGGCTGCACTCCGACCTGGAGGAGGTGCGTGCCCTCTTGACCGGCGACACCGCGAGCGTCCGGCTGGTCCTGACTCCGGAGACGGTCGTCGTTGCCGAGGCGCGACGACTGCTGACGAGCCTGTCCCTGTTCGGCTACCGCGTCGACGGGGTGATCGCCAACCGGGTCTTCCCCGCCGCGGAAGCAGACGAGTGGCGACGGTCGTGGGTTGCGACCCAGGCTGCGGTGCTCGCCGACGTGGAGAGCTCCTTCTCGGGGGTTCCGCTCTGGAAGGCGCCCTACTGGTCCGCGGAGCCGGTCGGCGCTGAGTCCCTCAGCGCCTTTGCGGCAGCGGTCTATGGCGACGTCGACCCGCTCCAGCTGCCTTCCGGACCCGGACCGCTCACCCTCCGCCGGAGTTCGGGTGGGACCACGCTCCACCTGGCGCTTCCCTTCGTCGACAAGTCCGACATCGACCTGGCTCGACATGCCGATGAGTTGGTCGTCACCGTCGGGAGCTACCGTCGGATGTTGACGCTTCCCGCGGCGTTGGTTCATCAGGTGATCGTGGGGGCCACGATCGATGGCGGTGAGTTGAGGGTGGGTTTCCGCGCCGCGGAGGCCGTCGACTCCGGATCCGGGAGCGGGAAGGTGGAGCCATGAGCGAGGACGACGTCGGCAGCGTCGCCGAGGAGGCAGCGAAGCTCTTCGCCGCCCTGCAGGGGTGGGCCCGTGAGGCCGGCGGCTCCCGGGCCGCACAGGGAGAGGCGGCGGCTTCGGCGATGGCGGACCGGCTCAAGGAGGTCAACGATCATCTCGGTCACGGACCGGACTGCCGCTACTGCCCGATCTGTCAGACCATCTCGTTCTTCCGGGAGACCAGCCCCGAGGCGAGGGAGAAGATCACCACCGCGGCAATCTCGGCGATGACGTCGATGGCCGAGGCTCTGGCCGCGTTGTTCCCTCCCCCCGAGCCTGGGACGGACGGGACTTCGGTAGTGGAGCGGATCGACCTGACCGACGACGAGTGGGACCAGCCGTGACCGGCCTGTCGGTCGGCGTGGACGTCGGCGGCACGAAGATCGCGGCGGGGCGGGTCGGCGAGTCGGGATCCCTGGTGGATCGGGTCGAGGTGCCCACCCCGCGCGACCCCGACGCCATCGTTACCGCGATCGGAGAGGTCGTGACCGAGCTCGTGGGTCGTGGCGAGTGTCGCTCGGTGGGTCTCGCGGTGGCCGGGTTCGTCGCCCAGGACCGTAGGACCGTCCAGTTCGCCGCGAACCTGGGCTGGCGCGACCTCGACGTCGCGACCCGGATCGAGCGGGTCGGTCTCCGGGTCGTCGTTGAGAACGACGCGAACGCCGCCGCCTGGGCCGAGTACGTCGTGGGTGCCGGGCGCGACTCGGCCGACATGCTCATGGTCACCGTCGGGACCGGCATCGGGGGCGGATTCATCATCGGAGGGGACCTGGTGCGCGGTGCCCACGGCGACGCCGCCGAGATCGGTCACATCACCTTCGAGCGCGACGGCCTGCCGTGTCGCTGCGGCCGCAGGGGCTGCTGGGAGCAGTACGCCAGTGGCACTGCGCTGGTTCGACGGACCCGTCTCACGGCTCAGAGCGACCCGGCGGCGTCGGCACTGATCGAGCACGCCGGGGGAGAGGTCGACGCGATCCAGGGGGCGATGGTCACCGATCTCGCCGTTGCCGGGGACGCCTTCTCCTTGAGGATGCTTCAGGATCTCGGGCGGGACCTCGGCGAAGGGATCGCAAGCATGTGCTCGGTGCTCGATCCCGACCTGGTGGTCGTCGGAGGTGGGGTCGCCACGGCCGGGGACATCCTGCTCACTCCATTGCGGGAGGTGCTCGCCGCATCGATCACCGGTGGCGGCTCACGCCCGATTCCGCGCGTGGTCGCCGCCGCACTCGGGAACGACGCGGGAATCGTCGGTGCGGCTCTCCTCAGCTGACGCAGCCCGTTGATCCTGCCCGAGTGATCCTGCCCGAGTGATCCTGCTCAGTTGACCAGCCGGACGATCTTCGTCCCGCTACCCAGGTAGTGCTGTACTCCGCCGTCCCAGGTCGCGTACTCCGGCAGAGCGTTGTCGCTGATCATGACGGCGGTGAGGGTTTGCAGGCCCTGCGTGGTGTCCCACGTGATGCCGTTGTGGACGGCACCGCCCATGAGTGAGCCGTCGGGGTCCGGGTTGGTCCTGGTCGCTGTCCCGATCTGCCCGGTGATGAAGGCCGCCCGGAAGGTCACGAGGGGCCAGTACTTCTTGCCGGTGCCTGGATCGGCGGCGAGCACCGGGATGTACACGAAGCGGGGTGAGCCCAAGATGGCCGAGCTGATGACCACAGGGCCCGAGTAACTCGATTTCGAGACATCGGCGACGCTAGTGGTGTCGTTCTCGAAGTAGCAGGTGAGGACGTCGTTGTTGATCGAGTAGGACGTGCCCTTGAGGATCAGCGTGTCGTTGGTCGTCCCGGACCCGGTCCCGCAGGTGGTGGCATTCCCGCTCTGGCTGGCATCGAGGAGGCCCTTCTGGTGTCCGCTCAGGCTGTCCTCGCCGGTGACGAACCCCTGGGTCGCGGTCTGCGGGTTCCCTGTATCGGTCTGCACGCAGTTGACGTCGTTCGGGTCCGGGGGCCCGGAGGGCTGGACCGACAATCCGGAGCCGTCACTCGGGCCACAGGGGGTCGGCGCGGAGGTGCCCAGCGGATGGCGCACCAGGTTGTGCTCGGGTCCCAGGATCGTGTTCAACGCCAGCTCGGCACCGACCGAGCTGCCCGAGGTGGTGTCGTCGCGCGACAGCAGCAGCGATCCGAAGTTGCCGTCGTTGGAGCCGGCGCCGCACCCGGAGACCCAGGCCACCGCGTCGATGCCGAGCGTTCCGTAGTTGCTCGACCATCCCGAGTGGGGGGTGGTCGCCTTGTAGAGGCGAACGAACCAGTATCCCGCCAAGTTCAAGACCTGTGTCGGCACGTCCACCGTCACGCTCGTACTTGATGTGTTGATCGAGACCTCGCTGTGCAGTCCTGAGCCAGCCGGCGTGTTGTCGGTGTCGAAACCGACGGCGGAGTAGGCGCTGAGATCCCCGGTGCTCACGGAGATGGTGATCTGTGTCGGGTGGGGGGTAGCCGTGGTGTCGATGGTGTCCGGCGAGATGGTCAGGCCGGTGGCCGTGACCTGGTTGTTGCTCGCGGTGAGGAAGCTAGGCGTGGCCGGCAGCTGCTTGGCCTTGCCGTTCGAGGTGTCGATGATCTGTGGACTGCCCCAGGAGCAGGTGATGCTCGTGTAGAACGGAAGCGAACCGCCTGGACTGAAGAGTCCTACCTCGGCGGACTTGGACACATTGACGTGGCTGAAGCCGATCGCGTTGGCCAGTCCGAAGTCGACCCGCGCCTGAGGCGAGTAGACGGTCATGTAGTCCCCGCCGTTGGAGAAGACGACCTCGCCGTTGGTGTAGTCGCCGTCGACCAGCTTCTGTGGTGTGACGCAACTGCTCCCTAACCACGTGTTCGACCCGGAGTCCCAGGTGCAGGCGCTGGTCCCGTCGTTCCGCGGGCGGTTCCTGTTGAGGTAGTCCGCGACCGCTTGCACGGAAGGATCGGACGCGTTCGCCGAAGTATTGGTAGCCGGCCCGGGAAGGTTCCTCCCGCCGGCCAGCGCCGCGAAGTCGGCCGAGGCCTGGACGTTCCGCTCCCGAGCGAAGGCATTGCCAAGGTCCACCGCCATCGCGGCGATACCGAACAGCGTCAGGGCCGAAATGGCCGCAATGATCGCGACGGCACCCCGCTCGTCGCGTCGCCTGCTACTCATGGGCATGTCCCTTGTGTCGTGTCTTCGACGTAGGCCTGGACGTCCTGCGTGATGGCGCCATTGTTCGGCAGCGGCACAAAGCCGACGATCTTGCCGTCTGCCTGGACCTGGACCTCCAGCACCTGGCCAATCGCGGGAAGCGTGTCGTCGAGGTTGCCGGGGGCTCCGTACTGCAGAGTCATCCCGATGAAGGACTGGCTCTGGGCGTACGTCTGCGCCTCGCCGGACCCGGTGCAGTTCCCCACCGACAGCTGGCGCGCGGCTTCCCGGGCGCCTGAGCTGGCGGCCTGTGCGGCGAAGAAGAAGTAGCCGTACTCGATGATCCCCAGGAGAAGGTAGGCGAGCACGGGCATGATGATGGCGAACTCGACCGCAGACGCTCCCCGCTCGTCCGAGCGGCGTCGCGCACCGCGGGCGGTGCGGTGGAACCAAGTCATCGCCATCCCCGATCGTCTCCCCGGTCCGGCACGACCGTCTTCTCCCAGTACCACTGCAAGTGTGTCAGACCAAGGCGGCCGAACAACGCGGAATTGAAAAGATTGAGCCATTCTCAAGGTAGCCCCTCAGGCGGCTGTCAGGCACATCGGCAGGCGTGCAACAGCCCCCGCGGGCTGGGACGATTGCCTCATGTCACGCCGAACTGGGCGCCGAGCCCTCGTCCCGCGTCCCCCGTCGCCCGACCGGCCGTTGGCGGTTGGCGTGGACATCGGGGGGACCAAGGTGCTCGCCGGAGCAGTCGACGCGGCCGGCAAGGTGGTGCAGACAGTACGGCTCGACACACCCGCGAGGACGCAGGAGCCGAGTGCCGTCGAGGCCGTGATCGTCCGGGCTGTCACGGAGCTGTCCGCGCGCAACCGGATCGGGATGGTCGGGGTCGGCGCGGCCGGGTTCGTGGACGCCGACCGCTCCACGATCCGCTTCTCGCCGCACCTGTCCTGGCGCGACGAGCCGATCAAGGAACGGCTTGAGGCTGCGCTGGGGCTGCCCGTCGTGATCGACAACGACGCCAATGCCACCGCGCTGGCGGAGGTCCGATTCGGGGCGGGGCGAGGCAAGCGGGTCGTCGTGGTCGTCACCCTCGGCACCGGGATCGGCGGCGCGCTGGTCGTTGACGACCAGCTCTTCCGCGGCGCCCATGGCATGGCCGGAGAGTTCGGTCACATGCGGTGGGTGCCCGACGGCCACCGGTGCGAGTGCGGCAACAAGGGCTGCTGGGAGCAGTACGCCAGCGGCAACGCGCTGGTGCGTGAGGCGCGCAGCCTGGTGTCTTCAGGTTCCCCCGCTGCGCGGAGCCTGAGCGAAGCCTGTGGGGAGGATCCGGATGCGCTCACGGGCCCGTTGGTGTCCGACGCGGCCATGGCGGGGGACGCCACCGCTCGGGAGCTGATCCATCAGGTCGGGACGCATCTCGGCGCCGGCCTGGCCGGTCTGTGTGCCGCGCTCGACCCCGACCGGATCGTCGTCGGTGGGGGCCTATCCGCAGCGGGGGACCTACTGCTCGAACCGGCACGAGACGCCCTCGCGCGGAGTCTCACCGGGCGAGGCTTCCGCCCAATCCCCGAGATCGTCGTAGCCGAGCTCGGTCCGGATGCGGGCTTCATCGGCGCCGCGGAGATGGCCCGTCAGGATCTACGCCTGCGCACCTCGAGCCGCGTTCTCGTGCGGCTCAGGGCCAGGGTCGGCGAGCTGTCCGCGGAACGCCAGGGCGGGCGTCGTCAGCGTCGATAACCGGGCACCAGCTCCATGGCGAGCTGCTCCAAGAAGAGGCCGACGTCGGTGACGATCCCGTGAGCCTGGGAGGAGCCTCGGTCGGCCAGCTTGGTCACCGTCGCCGGGTTGATGTCGACGCAGACCAAGGGGATCGAGGCGGGCAGGATGTTGCCCGTCGCCACCGAGTGAAGCATCGTCGCGACCATGATGCAGTAACCCACTCCCGGGATCTCGGCACGCATCGCGTGCTGGCCCTCGATCACGTCGGTGTACACGTCAGGGAGAGGTCCGTCGTCTCGCACCGAGCCGACGAGCACGAATCGCTTCTGCTGAGTCACCAGGGCATGCATGATGCCCCCGGTCAGGACTCCCGACTCCACCGCCGCCCGGATCGACCCCTCTTTGCGGATGGTGTTGATCGCGCGGATGTGGTGCTCGTGCCCGTGCTCGACACCACGCCCCTGGCTGAGATCGATCCCCAACGAGGTGCCGTAGAGCGCCGACTCGATGTCATGGGTGGCCAGGGCGTTCCCCGCGAAGAGAACGTCGACGAAGCCGGCGTTGATCATGGCCACCATCGCCGGGGCGGCACCCGTGTGCACCACCCCGGGCCCGCCCACGATGAGGATCTTCTCGCCACGGGCACGCGCCTCACGCATGCCATCGGCGACCTGCCGGACCAGCACTGTCTGAGGCTTCTCCGACGACACGTCGGACGCCATGAATCCGAAGCCGCCGCTGACCTCGTCCTCGGGGGTCTCGACCCGGATGCCGGATGCACCGCACACGATCTGCATGCCGGCGCGCACGTCCGACATCGGCACGGTCAGCACGCGCAGGTCCTCGCCGTCGCCCTCGACGACCAGGCCGCAGTCCATCTCCGGGTTCACCACGGGCACCGAGCGGCCGTTGAGCCTGACCGTGGTGGGGAGATTGGTGGTGGAGTAGAAGCCTTCGGGGAAGACGCCGTCCGTCTCCGCGACCCGCGTCGATGCCGTCCCGGGGTCGACCTGGTTCATGCCGCGCACCTGCAGCCGCATCAGCAGCCGGTCCAGGCTCGCCGCGTCGTTCGCGCTGACCTTCAGCGTCGCATGGGACGAGTCGTGGGCCTCGTGCCCGATGTCGATAGAGACGATGACGTAGTCGCCGCCGTACTCACGGATGTCGTCGAGGACGCGGGACAAGATCCCCGAGTCCATCAGATGCCCGGAGATCTCGACCAATTCGCTTACATGTTCGGCCATGAGCGCATCTTGGCACAGCGTCAGAGGACCGCGCCGTCGTCCCCGTTCCAGGGGTCCTCGTTGCTTCTGCTGGACGTCGCAACGAGGTAGACCACTGCCCCCGCGAAGCCCAGCCCGAGAAGAGCCAACACCCAGGGAGGCACGACGATATGGACCAGGGCGGCTGCCACGATCAAGATCGGCGAGCCGAGGAGGGCCCACCATGCCACGCGTCGGCGAGGCTCCATCGGGGGAGGGGGACCGGGGTCGGGGGGGACGAAGTGGCCCTCGTCCTCCCAGCTGGCCTCGGTGTCCAGAGCGTCGGACCAGGCCCGCCGGCCGAAGGTCTCCGCCAGCCGGGCGATCTCGGAGGCCGCGTCCGCCTCCGGAGAGCCTGGCTCTTGAACTGTGTCTTCGGGGGCCGGCTCGCCGAAGTCGACCTGGGAGACGATCTCCTCGAAGGCTCGGTCGATCTCCTCGTCGCGGCTCATGTCCCCAGGATTCGCTCGATGAACTTGACCGACTCGCTCTCGATCAGCCCGGCGTCGTTGTCCAAGGTGGCAACGTGGTAGCTGTCCTCGAGCGAGATCTCCGTGAGGTCGGAGGTGCCCAGTCGGGCCCGCAGATGGCGGGCCGTCGAGCCGTCGACCACGTGGTCCTCGCGTGAGGTGAACAAGATGACGGGGCAGGTGACCTTCCCCACGTGCGGGCGAAGCTGGCTCCAGGCTCGAACCATCGAGTGTGCCGCCTTGAGGGGGGTCTTGTCGTAGCCGTGCTCATCGACTCCGGGCTTCTTGATGTCGTTGCCGATCGCCGGGAACGCGGGGACGAGGTGCTTGAGCACCGGTAGGGCCAGCACGTCCTTGCGCTCGGTCGCGATCGCGGGGTTGACCAGCATGAGTCCGGCGATGTCGTCGCCACGTTCGATCGCGGCCTGGAGCACCAGGCTGCCGCCCATCGACAGACCGGCCGCGAAGACCACGTCGTTCTCCACGCAGAGGTTGTCGAGGGCTCGCATGATCTCGCCGTGCCAGTCCGACCATCGGGCCCGGTTCAGGTCCTGCCAGGTGGTCCCGTGGCCGGGGAGCCGGGGCACCGAGACCGCATAGCCGCGCTCGTGGAGTGCTTGCGCCCAGGGCTTCATGGCGAACGGAGAACCGGTGAACCCATGGCTCAGCAAGACGCCGACCTTGCGGCCTGCGGTCCGCTCCGGGTCCGCGGGCGCTGCGAAGGCTTCGACGTGTGGGGAGACGGGCACACTCACTCCTGTCGTTGCCGAGGGCCGGGTCTCAGCGGACACCGGTCGGGTTCGCCAGCATCGTGTCACGGCCGTGGCCGCCGGACCAGGCCAGGACGGTCACCGTGTCCTAAGGTGGTCCTGCTGCGCTGCTGTGACTCGAGGAGGGTCGGTGTTCTACTGGCTGCTGAAGTGGGTCTTCGTGGGCCCGCTGCTGCGCACGATCTTCCGGCCCACGGCCGACGGTGCTGGAAACGTCCCGCTCGAGGGTCCGGCGATTCTGGCTTGCAACCACCTGTCCTACTCGGACTGGCTCTTCATGCCGCTGGCGCTTTCGCGTCGGGTCACCTTCGTGGCCAAGGCGGAGTACTTCACCACGCCCGGCATCAAGGGATGGTTCCAGAAACGATTCTTCTCCGGCGCCGGCCAGGTCCCGATCGACCGCTCCTCCGGGGGGGCAGCCGAGGGGGCCTTGACGGCAGCGCAGCGCATCCTCGACGAAGGGCAGATCTTCGGCATCTTCCCCGAGGGCACGCGCTCTCACGACGGCAAGCTCTATCGCGGCCGGACGGGGGTGGCGCGGCTGGCACTGGAGTCCAAGGCACCGGTGGTCCCGGTGGCTGTGGTCGGGACCGAGATCCTGGCGCCGCCGGGGAAGGTCTTCGGGAGGTTCACCCGTCCGCACGTGAAGTTCGGCAGGCCGCTGGACTTCTCGCGGTACGAAGGGATGGAGAACGACCGCTACATCCTGCGCTCAGTGACCGACGAGATCATGTACGAGGTCATGCGGCTGTCGGGGCAGGAGTACGTCGACGTGTACGCCACGCGCGCCAAGGCCATGGAGAAGGAGGCTGAGCGCGCGCGCAAGGCCGATGGCAGCGATGCCGACGGCGAGGAGCAACAGGCGTCCTAGTCGTGATGCCAGGCGCCGAAGTACGGCTGCGACCCTGGCTCAGCCTCAACAGGCCCGCGACGGGCCGGGTGACTCAGGCAGACAGACGGTGCGTGGCAACGACCGGGACCAGGTGGGTCATCGAGTCGACGGGCACGTCGGCGCGGTGTTTGCCCCACACGTCCCCCGGCGCGTCGACCGTCGCCAGGTCGGCCGGATCGAACGCGTCGATCTGGTCGAAGGCGGCGATCTCCTCGAACGCCGCAAGGCTGTCGGTGAGGAGGTCGGGCGCGGCCTCCACCACGAGGTGCCTGCCCACCGGGGCGTCCAGGAGATCGACCTCCACCAGGTCCTCCTCCAGGACCGGGGTACCGACCAGCCCGGACTCCGCGAAGGCGTCCGCGTAGGTGCCCACGGCGACCTCGGTTGTCACTTCAGCGGCGTGTGTGCCGAAAATGCGGCCATAGGGGCTCAGCAAAGCGTTGATGTCCATGAGCGCGACCCTCCCAGCGTCGTTCAACAAATTATGGACCTATTTGTCCGGTTTGTCACGACCTGCGGGGGGCAAGTCGTTCCCTCCCAAACTCCGGACAGGAACACGGTAGCCAGATTCTGCCGGCAGATCTGGACTCCCAGGAAATTCTCAGGAAGTCCATCCTCGAGCCCGCTCGACGGCCTGTGTCCAGCGGCGATGGCCCCGGTCCGCGGTGGCCCGGTCACCGGTCGGGGTGAAGGCGCGATCGACGGACCAGGTGGCTCGCAGCTCGTCGAACCCGGTCCAGGTCCCGACCCCGAGGCCGGCCAGGAAGGCGGCGCCCAGAGCCGTGGTCTCCACGGCGCGGGGTCTGCGCACCTCGACCCCGAGCTGGTCGGCCTGCAACTGGCAGAGCAGGTTGTTGGCCGCCGCGCCGCCGTCGACGGCAAGCGAGGTGAGTGGGGGCATGGTCTGGACCACGTCGCGCACCTCGTAGGCGATGGCCTCCAGCGTCGCCCGCACCAGATGGGCGCGGGTGGTGCCGCGGGTGATCCCGATGATCAGGCCGCGTGCGTGCGGATCCCAGTGCGGAGCGCCGAGGCCGGTGAGAGCCGGGACGAAGACCACGTCCCCGGTGTCGGGGACCGAGCCGGCCAGTTCCTCGGTCTCGGCGGCGGAGGTGATGATGCCGAGCCCGTCTCGCAGCCACTGCACCGCCGCTCCGGTCACGAAGATGGCTCCCTCCACGGCGTACGTGGTGACCCCCTCGGGGGACCGCCAGGCGGCGGTGGAGAGCAGCCCTTGATCCGAGCGCACGATCTCGCTGCCGGTGTTGGTCAAGATGAAGGAGCCGGTGCCGTAGGTGCACTTGGTCTGGCCCACGTCGAAGCAGGTCTGGCCGAAGAGCGCTGCCTGCTGGTCCCCGGCGATGCCGGCCACCGGGAGCTGGAGACCCAAGAAGGCCGTCGGGTCGGTGGTGGCGACCGGACCCCACGACGGCACGATCTCGGGCAGTGCGTCGCGGGGGACGCCGAACAGGTCGCACAGATCCTGGCTCCAGTCCGAAGACTCCAGGTCGAACAGCAGCGTCCGAGAGGCGTTGGACACGTCGGTGATGTGCCAGGAGCCACGTGTCATCCGGGCGATGAGGTAGGAGTCCACCGTCCCGATCGCCGTCCGGCCGGACTCGACCGCCGCCCACACGTGCGGCTCGTTCCTGCTCAGCCAGGTGAGCTTGGTGCCCGAGAAATAGGGGTCGAGGCGCAGTCCGGTCAACTTGGCGACCCGGGGGCCGTGTCCTGCCTCGGCGAGCTCGCGGCACAGCTCCGCGGTCCGCCGGTCCTGCCAGACGATGGCCTTGCGGGGTGAGCCGAGGGTCTCCCGGTCCCACAACACGATCGTCTCGCGCTGGTTGGTGATGCCGACCGCCTCGAGGGCGGAGGCGTCGACGCCGGCGAGGGCGGCGCCGGTGGCGGTGAGTGTCGCCCGCCAGATCTCCGCCGGGTCATGCTCGACCCAACCTGGCTGGGGGAAGTGCTGCGGGAACTCCTGATAGCCGCGAGCCGTGATCGAGCCGTCGCGGGCCACGACCAGCGCCGTGACGCCCGTTGTGCCGGCATCGATCGTCAGGATGCTCATCGGCTCAGCTGCTGGCGGCCCGCAGGATCGCGAGGACCTTCTTATCGACGAAGTCGTCGCCGACGCGCATCTCGTAGTTCTCCGTGCCCACCCAGGACAGGAAGTCGGGATGCCCCAGACGGCGTGCCCGGTCGGCCAGCTCTTCACGCAGCCCATCGGTGAGCGGGACCTTCTCGGCGTCGGTCGAAGCAGTGAGGTAGAGGTCGTTGAGGTCGAGGAGGCGGGAGAGCTCGCCGCAGGGCTCGGGATGGTCGTCCACGCGCAGGTCGACCGCGATGTCGTCGCGCCCGCCGTACCCGGCCTCCTCGGAGACCACGAAGAGTGCCGCGCTCTGCCGCCCGCGCTTGTCGCCGCCCGCCGCATCGCCGGCAACGAGTGCGGCGAGCAGTCGGCGCGCCAGGGGGGCGGTGGGGTCGCTGGTGCGCCACGCGTCCATCATCGCGGCCACCACCTCGGGTCCGACCAGAATGTTGCCCTGGATCGCGACGCCCGGCCCGGTCTCGCCGCCGGCCCAGGCGAAGCACTCGCTGCCGGTGTGGGTTGCGGCGTTCCCCTCACCGTCGACGATCCCGACCTGGCGGTGCTCCCGGCCCGGGTCGTCCTCGAGGAGCCCGGCCAACGCCACCTCGGCGGTGGCTCCCTCATCGAGCAGGCCGAGACCGAGGGGCTTGTAGGCCACGTTGGCGTCGGCCTGGGTCGCCAGCGCGCCGAGGCCGGCGATGGCGGCCGGGACAGCGGATCCGACGGCGAGGAACTTCGAGGCGACGGCCACGCCCCAGGCGGAGCCGTCCTCTGAGCGAGCAACGATGGAGAAGGTCACGGGGCGAGAGTACTGGCCGTCGCTCCGGCTGCCTCGGGCCGTGCTCCGCGGCTGGCGAGTGGATCGTTCCAATTGCGAGCCGTTTCCGACTAGGGTCGGGCTCAGTAGGCCGTTTCGATCTAACCCGAGACCAAGCCCAGAACAAGCGGAGAGAGAGAAGAACGATGCGCGTGGGAATGCTGACCGGCGGCGGCGACTGCCCCGGTCTGAATGCTGTGATCCGAGGGGCCGTCCGTCGGGGAGTCAAGGACTACGGCTTCGAGTTCGTGGGGTTCCGCGACGGCTGGAAGGGGCCGCTGGAGGACTTCACCATGCCGCTGGGCGTTCCCGAGGTCCGGGGCATCCTGCCGCGGGGCGGGACGATCCTCGGCACCTCGCGCACCAACCCGTTCAAGGTCGACGGGGGGGTCGAGAAGATCAAGGAGAACCTCGCGGCCCAGGGCGTCGACGCTCTGATCGCGATCGGCGGCGAGGACACCCTCGGCGTGGCGACCAAGCTCGCCGACCTCGGCGTCAACGTGGTCGGGGTTCCCAAGACCATCGACAACGACCTGAGCGGCACCGACTTCACCTTCGGCTTCGACACCGCGGTCAATATCGCCACCGAGGCCATCGACCGCGTGCACACCACCGCCGAGTCGCACCACCGTGCCCTCGTCGTCGAGGTGATGGGCCGGCACGCCGGCTGGATCGCCCTGCACTCGGGGCTGGCCGGGGGCGCCAACGTCATCCTGATTCCCGAGCGGCCGTTCGACATCGACGCGGTCTGTGGGTACGTCGAGTCCCGCTTCGCGTCCGGCTACGCGCCGGTCATCGTGGTCGCCGAGGGAGCGGTCCCGATGGAGGGCGGCGACATGACCCTGCAGACCGGCGAGGTCGACGCCTTCGGGCACGTCCGACTCGGTGGGATCGGGGACCGGCTGGCTGAGGAGATCGAGAAGCGCACCGGCAACGAGTCGCGTGCCGTCGTGCTCGGCCACGTGCAGCGCGGAGGCACGCCCACGGCGTTCGACCGCTGGCTGGCCACCCGGTTCGGCCTGCACGCGATCGCGGCCGTCCGCGACGGGGAGTTCGGCACGATGGTGGCGCTGCGCGGCAAGGACATCGTCCGCGTGCCACTCATCGAGGGCACCGGGGTGCTCAAGGTGGTCAGTCCGGAGGAGTACGCCGAGGCAGAGGTCTTCTTCGGCTGAGCGCCCCCGCCTCCCGCGTAGGCTGTGTCCGTGAATTCCCCCCAGATCCCCACGCTGGACGAGCTCCGGGCGCTGGGCGCTGCCCAACAGCCCCGCTGGCCGGATGCCGCCCATCTCGACGATGTGGTGCGCAGGCTGCGCCGCGTTCCCCCACTGGTCTTTGCCGGTGAGTGCGACGAGCTGACCGAGAAGCTCGGCGCGGTGGCGCGGGGCGAGGCGTTCTTGCTGCAGGGCGGCGACTGCGCGGAGACGTTTGAGGGAGTGACCGCCGACAACATTCGCAACAAGCTCCGGGTGCTGCTGCAGATGGCGGTCGTGCTGACGTATGCGGCCTCGGTCCCGGTGGTGAAGGTGGGCCGGATCGCCGGCCAGTACTTCAAGCCGCGGTCGGCGGACCTCGAGACCCGCCAGGGCGTCAGCCTTCCGGCCTATCGGGGCGATGCGGTCAATGCCTTCGAGTTCACCGCGGACGGGCGCCGTCCTGACCCCGAGCGGCTGCTCGAGACCTATCACTCGAGCGCGTCGGCGCTGAACCTCGTGCGGGCGTTCGTGACCGGCGGCTACGCCGACCTGCGTCAGGTGCACACGTGGAACACCGACTTCGTCAAGGAGTCCCCGGTCGGGCGCAGGTACGAGCGGTTGGCCGCGGAGATCGATCGGGCGCTGACGTTCATGCAGGCGATCGGAGCAGATCCCGACGAGTTCCACCGGGTCGACTTCCACTCCAGCCACGAGGCCTTGTCGCTGGAGTACGAGCACGCGCTGACCCGGATCGACTCGCGGACCCAGCAGCCCTACGACGTCTCGGCTCACTTCCTGTGGATCGGCGAGCGCACCCGTCAGCTCGATGGGGCCCACGTCGAGCTGGCGAGCCGGATCCGCAACCCGCTCGGCGTCAAGCTCGGTCCCACGACGAGCGCGGACGACGCGATCGCACTCGCGGCCAAGCTCAACCCGGAGAA
Organism: uncultured Actinomycetota bacterium; assembly: GCA_963824105.1. Lineage (GTDB taxonomy): Bacteria > Actinomycetota > Actinomycetes > Propionibacteriales > Nocardioidaceae > CAWDVB01. The sequence continues at coordinate 88,928 of CAWGNN010000005.1, read as the reverse complement.
CACCCCCGGTCGGCTCACCTTCATCACCCGGATGGGGGCCGGCCGGATTCGAGACGTGCTGCCCGACCTGGTCGAGAAGGTCACCGCCGCGGGTATCCAGGTGGCCTGGGTCTGCGACCCGATGCACGGCAACACGTTCGAGGCCTCCAGCGGCTACAAGACCCGTGACTTCCAAGACGTGATCGATGAGGTGCAAGGCTTCTTCGACGTGCACCGTTCGCTGGGCACCTGGCCGGGGGGCGTCCATGTGGAGCTCACCGGAGACGACGTCACCGAGTGCGTCGGCGGCGGAGAGGCGCTTGGACGCCGACGGGCTCAACCAGCGCTACGAGTCGGTCTGTGACCCTCGGCTCAACCGGGTCCAGTCCCTCGAGCTGGCCTTCCTCGTGGCCGAGATGCTGGGCTCGGCCCAGACCGTCGCATGAGCCCGATGATCGACCTGCGCAGCGACACGGTCACCAAGCCCGGCGAGGCGATGCGGCGCGCCATGGCCGACGCCGAGGTCGGCGACGACGTGTACGCCGAGGACCCGACCGTACGAGCCCTGGAGGAACGGGTCGCGGCGATGTTCGGCAAGGAAGCCGCTCTCTTCACGCCGACCGGTTCGCTGGCCAACCTGCTCGCCGTTCGCTCGCTCGCCGGAGTCGGGCAAGAGGTGCTCTGCGAGTCGTCGTCCCACATCGCCCGGGCCGAGCTGGGCGCGCACGGCGCGTTCACCGGGCTGACCATGCGGACCTGGTCCGGCGGCCCGCTCAACCTGGATCAGGTGCGCTCCCTCTTCGCCCCGCCGATGGGGCCGTTCTTCGTGGCGACCGCCGCGGTCTCGGTGGAGAACACCCACAACTTCGCCGGTGGGACCGTGATCGACATCGAGGACCTCCGGGATCTGCGCTCGTTCGCCGACGAGCAGGGCATCGGCATCCACCTGGACGGAGCCCGGCTCTGGAACGCCCATGTCGCTACCGGCACCGCTCTCGCCGAGTACGGCTCCATCGCCGATGTGATGGCGGTCTGCCTCAGCAAGGGACTCGGCGCGCCGGTCGGATCGCTTGTGGTCGGCACGCGGGATGCGATGGCGGAGGCCCGGGTGTGGCGCAAGCGGCTCGGCGCCGGCATGCGTCAGGTGGGGGTGCTCGCCGCGGCGGGAATCTACGCCCTCGACCACCACATCGACCGGCTTGTCGAGGATCACGAGAACGCGAGGACGATTGCGGAGGCCTGCGGGGTTTCCGCACCCACGAACATCGTCGTCGTGGAGGGCGTCGACGCTCCGGCGATCGTCGCCGCGGCCCGCGAGCAGGGCGTCCTGGTCTCGGCGGTCGGCCCGCGAACGCTGCGAGCGGTCACCCACCTCGATGTGAGTCGCGAGCAGGCTCAGTCCGCGGCCGGCGTGATCGCCGCGCTGGTGGAGACGTTCCGGCCGAGCACCGGCGGGATCTGACGGACCGCCTGGGCGAGCGCGCGCAAGTCGTTGCCCAGGACAGCCTGAGGGCCGTCGCACAGCGCGTTCTCCGGGTCGGGGTGGATGTCGACGATGATGCCGTCGGCCCCGACACCCATGGCGGCCCGCGACAGCGGGACCACCAGGTCGCTGTGGCCCCCCGAGTGTGACGGGTCGACGATCACCGGCAGGTGGCTGCGCGCCTGAACCACCGGGACCGCGGAGATGTCGAGGGTGTTGCGCGTCGACGGCTCGAAGGTCCGGACCCCGCGTTCGCAGAGCACCACGTCGAGGTTCCCGCGCTGCGCGATGTACTCGGCGGCCATCAGCCACTCCTCGATGGTCGCGGTCATCCCGCGCTTGAGGAGCACCGGCTTGCCGGCCTCGCCGACCGCCTGCAGGAGACCGAAGTTCGACATGTTCCTGGTGCCCACCTGCAGCATGTCGGCGTGCTCCGCGACGGCCGGAACGTCGCGCGCGTCGACCACCTCGGTCACGAACGGCAGCCCCGTGGCCTCGCGGACGTCGATGAGAATCTCGAGGCCGCGCATCCCCAGTCCCTGGAACGCGTACGGCGAGGTGCGCGGCTTGAACGCCCCACCGCGCATGATCGCGGCGCCCGCGGCCTTGGCCATCTCGGCGGCTTCGAGGGTCTGCTGGGGGGTCTCCACGGCGCAGGGACCGCCGATGAAGGTGAACGTCTCCGGTCCGATGGGCACTGGTCGGGCGCCGCCGACCCAGACCGTGCTGCGCTCGGGATGGTGTTGCCGGCTGACCAACTTGAACGGATCGGAGATCCGGTGCACGTCTGCGACACCGTGGATCGACCGCAGGTTCAGCCCGTGGAAGGAGTCGATGTCACCGACCAAGCCGATGATGGTCCGCACCACGCCCTTGCTGACGAACGCCTCGCCTCCGACCGAGCGGACCTTCTCCACCACGCGCTCGACATCGGCAACGGTGGCCTCGGGGCTCATGACCACAACCATGGTTTCCTCTTCTCAGCTGGGCCGTCCGACGGGGGATGACGAACGCCCCAGCCGGAACGGTCTGGGGCGTTGGACGGTGGCGACGTCAGGCGTCGGCCGGTTGCTCCCCTGACCCGGGCACGGCATAGCCGGCAAACCAGCCGAGCCAGGTGTGCATCGTGTCGAGAGCCATGTCAGGGAGACTAGCCCGCGGTGTCCAATGAGTGGGCACTCGTTTCAGGATCCGGACTTAGACCGCGATGTGAGTGACCTCGCCCTCGATCTTGCGCCGCGGTGAGATCTCCACGATGAGCATCGCCAACAGCACCAGCCCGCCGCCGAGGAGCATCCGGCCGGTCAGGGACTCGCCGCCCAGAAGCACGGCGAAGAAGGCGGCGAACACCGGCTCCATGCTCATGATGATCGCTGCCGGGGTCGGCGCGAGATGCGCCTGGGCCCAGGTCTGTCCAGCCATCGCCAGCGCGCCGGCGACTACCGCCATGTAGACGATCGAGAGCCAGTCGCCGCTGGTGGTGGGGAGCACGATCCCGTTGGGGGCGGACACGACGGTGCACAGGACCGCGATCACTCCGAGCTGGACGATCGACATCCCCACGGCGTCACGAGCGGTGCTCCAGGCCCCGAGTCCGACGATGTGCAGCGCGTAGAGGGCTGCGGACGCGAGGGTGAGCGCTTCGCCGTACCCGAACGTGACTCCGTGCAGCGTGAGCACGGCCAGACCCGCCACGGCCACCGCCACGGCCAGCCAGCTCAGTCGGCCGATCGCCTGACGCAACAGCGGCGCGGCGAGCAGCGGCGTGAGCACGACGTACATGCCGGTGATGAAGCCCGACACGCTCGCGGGAGTGTGGGCGAGCCCGGTGGTCTGCAGAATCTGTGCGCTCCCGTAGATCCCTCCGAGCACCACCGCCTGACCGATCTTGGCTCGGCTCAGCCTGCCTACTGCCCTGGGAAAGATCACCAGCAGCACGAGGGTGGCGATCAGGAACCGCACCGCGAGGAAGTCCAGGACCGGAACGCGGTCGAGCAGGTCCTTGATCAGGAAGAAGGTGGAGCCCCAGCTGGCGGTGATGGCAAGCAGGGCAAGGGTGGCGAGGGCTGCGACGCGTCGCTGGTTCGTCACGGCTGTCATGAGGGCACTGAGTATGCGCGCAGCTTCTTCAGCAGTGGCAGGTCGGGGTCGCCCTCGCTCGCCGACCTCGGTGTCTCGAGCACGATCGGGACACCTGCGGTGGCGGGATGGGTGAACAGATCGGCGAACGCATCGACGCCGATGTGGCCCTGGCCGATCTTCTCGTGGCGGTCGCGCATCGAGCCGCGGACGTCCAGGGAGTCGTTCGCGTGGATCAAGCCGAGCCTTCCCGGGCCGGCGATCCGCACCAGCGCGTCCAGGGTCGACGCCATGCCTCCGGACTCGTCGAGCGGGGCGCCGGCGGCGAAGACGTGGCAGGTGTCCAGGCAGATGCCGGCCGACGGATGGCGGTCGAGCGCTCCGAGGTACTGCTCCAGGTCCTCGACTCCGGCGCACAGTGACCTGCCTTGCCCAGCCGTGGGCTCCAGCAGGATGGGGACACCGAGATCTGCGGCGAAGTCGAGCAGCGGCAACATCCCCTCGTGCACCTGACGCAGCGCCGCGTCGAGCTCGCCCTCGGCCACCGACGAGCCGGTGTGTACGACGACGCCGCGGGCGCCGATCCTCGCGGCACGACGCAGGTTGTGCTCGACCACGGCCAATGACTTCTCGTACGTCGCCGGGGTCGGGCTGCCCAGGTTCACCAGGTACGGCGCGTGGACGTACACCGGCATCGCCTCGGTGGCAGCTCGGAACTCCTCGTCCGTCGCGGGATCGCCCGGCGAGAGCCGCCAGCCCCGGGGGTTGCCGACGAAGATCTGGATCGTCTCCGCGCCCAGGCTCTCGGCCAGCGGGAGCGCTCCGATGACGAGCCCTCGGCCGACCGGGACGTGGCTGCCGACCGGGTTGCTCCGCGCGGATCGGACCATCAGACGATGTAGATGGTGACGGTCGATCCGCGCAGGGCGGACTGACCGCCCGACGGGTTCTGGCTGGCCACGTAGTGGATGCCGAAGTAGTTGGACGCCTTCTGCACGTCGACCTTGAAGCCGTCCCCCTTGAGCTTGCTGATCGCGTCCTTCTCCTTCATCGAAGTGACGTCGGGGACCTGGACGTACTTCGAGCCCTTCGAGACGACCAGCGTGATGGTGTCGCCCTTGTAGGCCACGCCGCTGGAGGGGTCTTGGGAGATGACGTTGCCGAGCGGGACGGTGTCGCTGAACCGCTTGGTGGCCTTGACCTTGAACCCGGCTGACTGCAGCTCGGTCGTGGCCGTGTCCGCGCTCTGCCCGGTGTAGTCGGTCACCGCCAGTGGCTTGGGGCCCTTGCTCACGTAGATGTCGATCACCGTGTCGGGCGTCTCCACGGCGCCGACTGCGGGATTGGACCGGACGATCTCCCCCTGGGGGACGGTCCGGTTGAAGACGAGGTGTTGGGTGCCGAGGACGAGGCGGACCTGGGCCAGGGCGGTCGACGCCTGGTCGACCGTCATCCCGGAGAGGTCCGGAACGGGGTGACGCTCCGGGCCCCGGGAGAGGACGACGTTGACCGTCCCGCTGTGCAGGATCCGTCCTCCGGGCGCGGGGTCGGAGCTGATCACGTGGCCGGACTTGATCGTGTCCGACCACTGTCGATCCGACACGTTCAGGGACAGGCCCGCCGCGTCGAGCTTGGTCTTGGCGTCGGCCTGCGTCAGGTCGATCAGGCTCGGGGTGGAGGTATAGCGGGCGACCCCGTAGTACCAGCCCAGCCCTCCGGCGACGACCGCGAGCAGGAGGGTCAGCACGAGCAGCCGCCGACCGCGCTTGCGCCGACGTCGCTGATCGTCCCGGCCGGGAGGGCTGTGACCGGGCGGGGGTGGCGTCAGGGCGGAGACGGGAGCCGACACCGATGTGGGTACCGGCCCGGAGAGCGGGGCGGACACCTGACCGGAAACCGGGGGGGACACCGGTGGCGGGACGCCGAGGGGCGACTCGCGGTCCATCATCAGGTCGATCACCGTGGTGCCGTCGTGCTCGGTCTCGTTCGGGTCCTCGGCCAGCCAGGTGGGCAGGCTCGGGGTCAGGTCGCCGGTGAGCTCGGGGTCGGAGGCGACACCGTGGTTCAGGGCGTCACGCACCCGGACCGTGTGGCGCATCAGCACCGTTGCGTCCGCTGGACGGCGGTTCGGGTCCCGCGACGTTGCGCAGGTGACCAGCGCGTCGAGGTAGTCGGGGATCCCCGGCATCAGCTCGGACGGGGGCGGCACGTCGGCGTGCACGTGCTGGTAGGCGATCTGCAGCGGGGAGTCGCCCTGGTGCGGCTTGGTCGCCGTCAGCATCTCGAAGAGCATGACGCCGGCGGCGTACACGTCGGCTCGGGGTCCGCTGCCGCGGCTCTCGAGGACCTCGGGGGCCAGGTAGGAGACCGACCCGATGACCACGCCCTGGGTCGGCACCTGCTGGGAGTCCGCGTCGACGCTGCGCGCCAGCCCGAAGTCGGCGACCTTGATCCTGCCGTCGTCGGCGATGAGGACGTTCTCCGGCTTGACGTCGCGGTGGACGACGCCGGCACGGTGCGCGGCGGCGAGCGCGGAGACGACCGGCTCCATGATCGACAGAGCTCGGTGCGGTTCCAGGGGTCCCTCCGCGCGGATGATGTCACGCAGGGTGCGGCCCTCGATCAGCTCCATGGCGATGAAGAGGAGTCCGTCGTCCTCGCCCTGGTCGAAGATCGACACGATGTTGTGATGCGACAGCGCCGCCGCCGAGCGGCCCTCACGCAGGAACCGGTCGACGTAGTCAGGGTCCTCGGCCAGGGCATCCTTCATGACCTTGACGGCCACCGAGCGGTGCAGGCGGAGGTCGGTGGCGCGGTAGACCGTGGCCATCCCACCGGGTGCCACGCGCGACTCAATGCGGTAGCGGCCGTCGAGGACGCGACCGATGAGCACGTCGGCTGCCGTCGTGTCCACGTCACCTCTCCCAACCAAGACCGTCGCGGGGGCTGTCTCAGCGTCCGATTCTAGGTGGGGAACCTTGCAGTTCCCGGCCTTCGGGTGGGCGGCGTGGCGGTTGTCCGGCTGGGAGGCCGGTTGGGAGGCCCGGTTGTCAGGCGCTGTCGAGAGGCCGGGTTGGGAGGCTCCGGACCGAACGTGGCAGAGTTGCCCCATGTCCAGCGCCTCGATCCCCGGCCTCGACTCATTGGTCGGCGACTGGCTCGACTGGTCGCAGGCCGCCGATGCTCTGGGTAGCTCGGTCAGCCGAGTCCGCACGATGATCCGCGAGCACCAGCTCGCCGCCTCCGTCCCGGTGCCCGGTGAGGGGCAGCGCATCCCTGCTCTGCTCCTGGACTCGGGCCAGGTGGTCAAGGGGGTGCCGGGGCTGCTGACGCTGTTGCACGACGCCGGTTTCAGTGATGACGAGGCCCTGCGCTGGCTGTTCACCGCCGACGAGACGCTCCCCGGCCGCCCCATCGACGCCCTGCGGGAGAACCGCGGCAGCGAGGCGAAGCGGCGAGCCCAGGCCCTGGCGTTCTAGCCGGATCCCGCCCTTGTCGTGACGGTGGGCCGGACGCGCCCCGAACGGGCCGAGGCCATTCGGCCCAGGACTCCCCACGCCGCCACCTTGGGGCTATGGTCGGAAGAAGACACCTGAGGAGGTCGCGATGAGCGGGCTTGCAGCATTGGTGGCGGGTCACAATCCGCCAGATGTGTACCGGTGGCACAGCGCCACCCACGTCGAAGACGTCCAGCATGCTGCCGAAACGGCGGGCTGGACGTTTGCGTATCTGGATGGTTGGACGATCGAGGACGCCTCGACCTTCCGCAAAGCTGTCGTCACCTCCTGCGGGTTGGACGATGCCGCCGCCGACAGCATGGAGTCGCTCGAGGCCGCGCTGTCAGGTCACTCGCCCGAAGGATCGGGAATGGTCCTTCTCTGGGACGGATGGAGCCCGCTTGCGCGCCACGACGAGGCTGCGTTCAACGACGTGATCGCCTTGTTCCAGCGTCGCACCGATGCGGGAGCATTCGCCGCGGTCCTTCGCGGCGACGGCCCCGACCTGGAGATTCCCGAACTCCCCATCAAGCACGACTGAGCAGTCAGGGCTGGGAGCCAGCGAGGCGGTTGCCGCGCTTCGGGCCCGCGCCCTATACCCGCCGTCGGGTCGCGGCGATCGCGAGCTCACGCAGCGCGCTGCGACCCGGCTCGGCGAGCGCCGAAGCCTCCAGCGCGTAGAGCGCGCTCGACGTGAGCTTCTCGATGAGCTGCTCCACCTCGGCCCGAGCCCCGGTGCGCTCGATCAGATCGCGGATCTCGTTGACTTCCGCAGGCGTCAGACGTCGGCCGAGAGCAGCGTCGATCCGGTGCGCGTTGATCGGCGACCCGTGTGCCTGCGCCATCGCGATGAGCACGGTCCGCTTCCCCTCCACCAGATCGTCTCCGGCGGGCTTGCCGGTCTCCGCCGGGTCGCCGTACACGCCCAATAGGTCGTCCCGCAGCTGGAACGCCTCGCCGACCGGCAGCCCGAACGCGGTGAGCTCCTCGATGGTGGCGGCGTCGGCTCCGGCCAGGGTCGCGCCGAGGTGGAGAGGGCGCTCGACGGAGTACTTCGCCGACTTGTAGCGCAGCACCTGCATCGCCTCGTCGACCGTCCCGTGGCCGCGTGCCTGGATGGAGACGTCGAGGAACTGCCCGACGATCACCTCGCTGCGGGTGTGGTCGAGGATCGCCAGGGCTGCGGCGACACGGTCCTCGGCGAGCCCGCACGATCGCAGCATCTCGTCGGCCCACGACAGCATCAGGTCGCCGAGAAGGATCGCGGCGGCCGCGCCGAACCGCTCCGCATCGCCGTGCATCCCGTGCTGGTGATGTTGGCTGGCGAACGCCCGATGGGTCGACGGCCGGCCACGCCGGGTCTCGCTGGCGTCCATGTAGTCGTCGTGGACGAGGGCGCTGGCGTGGAGGACCTCCAGCGAGGCACAGGCCCGGAGCAGGGCGCCCTGGTCCACGGCGGGACCGGCGACGGAGAGGTAGCCGTAGTAGCAGAACGCCGCCCGCAACCGCTTGCCTCCGCCCAGCGCCTCCCGTGCCGCCTCGACCAGGCGACGGGCGTCCGCGCCCAGAGGTGCGAGCCGCCGCTCCTGCTCGGCTACCCAGGCGTCCAGCGTCTCCTGGATCTGGCCGCGGAACGCGGAGTCGTCGAGTGCGGGGGTCACCTTGTGAGCGTATCGGTGTGCGGTGCTCCGGGGGCTGGGACGGGCCGGGAAACGCCCGGCAGCGCACCTATCCTTGCCGCATGTCGCCAGTCCCGCCCTCCGGAGCCTCGCCGAGGATCCCCGACCTGCTGCGGCAGGGCCGGTCGTTCTCGTTCGAGTTCTTCCCCCCGAAGGATGCCGAGGGGGAGCGGTTGCTGTGGAACGCGATCCGCGAGCTGGAGTCGCTACGGCCGACGTTCGTCTCGGTCACCTACGGTGCGGGTGGCTCCAGTCGTGACCGCACCATCGGGATCACCGAGCGGATCGGTCGGGAGACCACGATGACCCCGATGGCGCACCTGACCTGCGTCGGGCACGACGTCGCGGCGCTGCGCCAGGTGATCGGCGCCTATGCCGCCGCCGGGGTCCGCAACGTGCTCGCCCTGCGGGGTGACCCGCCGGGCGGACCTGGGACGCCCTGGACCCCGACCCCTGGTGGGCTCACCCATGCCGCGGAGCTGGTGGAGATGGTCAGACCCCTGGGCGAGTTCAGCGTGGGGGTGGCGGCGTTCCCCGAAGGGCACCGGGACGCACCCGACCTCGACACCGACACCCGGGTGCTGCTGGCCAAGCAGGAGGCAGGGGCGGAGTTCGCGATCACCGAGATGTTCTTCCGTGCCTCGGACTACCTCTCCCTCGTGGAGCGGGCCCGGGCAGCCGGAGTGACCATCCCGATCATTCCCGGGATCATGCCGATCTCGACGCTGCACTCGATCACGCGGATGGCGGAGCTGTCCGGCCGGGCCGTCCCAGCGGAGGTGGTCGGACGGATCACCCGGTACGACGGGGATCCCGCGGCCGTGCGCGCAGAAGGCATCGCGATCGCCACCGAGCTCAGCGATGAGGTACTGGCCGCCGGAGCTCCGGGGCTGCACTTCTACACGCTCAACCGGTCCAAGGCGACCCGCGAGATCTACGCGGGGCTTACCGGCGCCACTGCCTGAGGGTCCCTCCGGAAGACCCAGCCCTTCATCGCCAGGAACCGCCCGAGGGTGACGGCCAGGTTGGCGGCGGTGAGCACCGCGATCTCCAAGCCACGATGACCTCCGCCGCCGAGGAGGTCGACCAGCGCGAGGGCGCCTGAGGAGACGGCGAGCCCCACCAGGAAGATCAGCAGCCCCTGCGTCTGGTGGCGCAGCATCCGGGCGCGACCCCGCACGCCGAAGGTGAACCGGCGGTTGGCGGCCGTGTTGGCGATGGCGGTCGTCGCGAGCGCCAGTGCGTTCGCCAGCTGAGGCTGTGCGAGGTGGCGCAGGCCCAGGTAAAGCAGGGCGTAGGCGACCGTGGACAGGACTCCGACGGCGACGAAGGACACGACCTGGGTGAGCAGGTTCTGTGCCGGGTCGTCGCGTCCGCGTCCGAGTTGGGCTCGCACGTCGGCGAGGGGGAGCTGCCTGCGCGCCAGCGCGGTGCCCAGACGCGCGATCCCCAGCAGGTCGTCCCGCGCGGTGCGCAGGATGTCGACGCGGCTGTCGGGGTCGTCGGTCCAGTCCACCGGGACCTCATGGATGCGCAGCCCGGCCCGTTCGGCCACGACCAGAAGCTCGGTGTCGAAGAACCAGTCGTGGTCCTCGACCATCGGGAGCAGGGTCCGCGCGACGTCGCGCCGGATCGCCTTGAACCCGCACTGGGCGTCTGAGAATCGGGTCCGCAGCGTCCCCTTCAACAGCAGGTTGTAGGACCGCGAGATGAGCTCCCGCTTCAGGCCCCTGACGGTGTGCGATCCGCGCGCCAGTCGGGTGCCGATCGCCAGGTCGGAGTGCCCGGAGATCAGCGGCGCAACGAGGGGGAGGAGTGCGTTGAGATCGGTGGAGAGGTCGACGTCCATATAGACGAGCACGTCGGCGTCACTGGCCGACCAGACCTTGCTCAGCGCGTTCCCGCGTCCCTTGCGGGGGAAGAAGACCGCCTCGACGTCGTCGAAGTCCTCGGTCAGCTGGTTGGCGATCAACGCCGTCGCGTCGGTGCTGGCGTTGTCGGCCACTGTGATCCGGAAGGGGTACGGGAGGGAGGCCAGGTGCTCGCGCACCCGCACCACGGCGTCGTAGACCTCACTCTCCTCGTTGTGGACCGGCACCACGACGTCGAGCACAGGGACGCCCACGGCCGGACGGCGGGCCTGCGGCGAGACGGCCGAGGCGGTCACGACAGGCTCCCGGTCAAGTCGTAGAGGGTGATGCTGCCGACCGTGGTGCTGGGGAAGGCGGCCTCGACCCAGGAGGTGATCGCCGAGCTGGTGCTCGAGCCTCCGGGACCGCCGAAGCCGCCACGGCTGGTGATGAACCAGTGGATCCGGCCGGCCGCGACATCGGCCTGGAACTGCTCCAGCGTCGGGCTCGGATCACTTCCGTTGAAGCCACCGATCGGCATCACCGAGTGGCCGGTGGCCAGCTGATACCCGGAAGCGACCTGGGAGCCCACCGCCGCCGCCACCCACGTGTAGGAGTCGGCGCTCTGACTCAGGGTTGCCACCAGCTCCGCCGAGGGGGTGCTGGCATCGATCAGGTTGCCCGCGGCCGGTCCGTTCCCGCCGGGCGCCGGGCCGGTCGGAGCGCCGTTCTGGCGCGGTCCGGCCAAGCGCCCGTTCGGCGGGCCACCAGGTCCGCCACCGAGCCTGCCGCCCTGCGAAGCAGGTCCCGCGGTCGGGAGGGAGCCGCTGTGTGGTTGCGAGGCGGTCTGCACGGCGTACGCCGTCGGTCCGAGGAGGGAGGTGACGACGGCGCCCACCGCCGCCGCGACCAGGAGGCGCCGCCCGAGCCGGCCGCGAAGGCTCAGCGCGCCCCCGGCCGCCAGCCCGACGACGAGCACCGTCCACCGCACCCAGGGGGCGAAGTCGGGGGTGCGCTCCAGGAGGATGAACGACCACCCGGCGGTGGCGATCACGGTCAGGCCGAGGACGGCCGACGCCCAGGTCGAACCGTTCCGCCACAGCGCGTGGGCACCGATCGCGACCACGGCGCCGATCAGCGGGGCCAGCGCGATCGTGTAGTAGGCGTGGAAGATCCCGGCCATCAGGCTGAAGACCAGCCCGGTGGTGACCAGCGATCCACCCCAGACCACGAGCGCGGCGAGGGACGAGCGGTGACGTCGGGTCGCCCACAGCCCTGCGAGCAGCAGGATCAGAGCAGCGGGGAGCAGCCAGGCGACCTGGCCGCCGACTTCGGAGCCGAACATCCGGGTCAACCCGGTCTGCCCCCACATCGACCCGGCGGGCGCTCGCCCGCCACCGACGGAGCCGGTCTCGTTCCCGGTGATCCGGCCCAGTCCGTTGTAGCCGAGGGTGAGCTCCAGGATGGAGTTGGTCTGAGACCCGCCGATGTACGGGCGCGAGGAAGCCGGCCACAGCGAGACGATCGCCACCCACCATCCGCCGGCGACGACCATCGCGCCGAAGGCTGCCAGCAGGTGCAGCAGACGTCGCCCGATGCCGACCCTGGCGAAGAGCGCGTAGCCGACGACCAGGGCCGGCAGCACGAGGAACGCCTGCAGCATCTTGGTGATGAAGGCCAGCCCGACCAGCGACCCGGCCAGGAGCAGCCAGCGCACGGCCCGCGGGCTCTCCAGCGCGCGCAGCGTGGCCGCCGAGGCGGCCACCAGGAGGAGCACCAGGAGCGCGTCGGGGTTGTTGAACCGGAACATCAGCACGGCGACCGGCGTGGTGGCCGTGATCGCGCCGGCAAGGAGCCCGGCGGCCGGGCTGCCCGTCACCCGCCGGACGGTGACGTAGATCAGCGCGACCGTGGCCACGCCCATCAGCGCCTCGGGCACCAGGATGCTCCACGAGGACAGCCCGAAGATCCTCACGGACAGGCCCATCACCCACAGCGACAGCGGGGGCTTGTCGACCGTGATCGAGCCGGCCATGTCGGAGGAGCCGAAGAAGAACGCCTTCCAGGACTCCGAGCCGGCCTGGGCGGCGGCGGAGTAGAAGGCGTTGGCCCAACCCGAGGCGCCGAGCCCCCACAGATAGAGGAGTCCGGTGACACCGAGGAGGCTCGTCAGCCACATCCGCTCTCGACGAGCAGGGTGGAGCGGGCGGGTGCGGTCGGGCTCGAGGATCGGATCGGCGTGGACCGCTTCGGCGTCCAAGGTCGTCGTCATGACAGCACCGTCGCGACCGAACGTGTGGTCCGTACCGGACTGCGCTGTGTGTCCTCTGTGACGTCAGGCGGGGCCGATCGCCTCGGCGACCTGGGTCCCGGTGAGGGCGACGAACGGCGTTGTCGCGGCGATCGTGCTGCAGGCGCCGGCGGCATACAGGCCGTTGATCGGGGTGATCGTGGTCAGCGCACGGGCGAAGGTCCGGGCACTGTCCCAGAGCAGCCCGTGGGAGGACCCGTGCCGCCGGACCTGCTCGTCGGGGGACAGATCGCGTCGCACGACCAGGTGGTGGCGGATCTCGATGCCCCGATCCGCCAGCGCGACGATCGGGTCCTGGCCCCCGGGTCCGAAGGTCGTCACCGTCCAGGCCTGGTGCCCGTCCGGGGCCTCCCCTCCGGGGCGGACGACCAGGGTCGGGCTCCCGTGCAGCACCGTCTCGTCGGTCAGGGTCGCCGCGCCCGGACGAAGGCCCAGCAAGGTCGTCCGGAGTGCCGGGGCGGGACTGGTGCGTGAGGCGTGCTGCGCAAGCGCGGGAAGCCCTCGCGGATCGACGGCGACCACCACCACGTCGGCACCGATCCGGCCCTCGCTGGTGAGCACCCCGGTAGCGGTGTTGTTGCGGACCTCGACGTCAAGCACGGTCGTCCCGAGAGCGACGGCCACCTTGCGGGTGGTCAGCCGGGCCTCCAGAGTGTCGAGCACCGGCCCGAGACCGGTCGGCGCCCCCCATGAGCCGAAGTTGTGCTCCAGATGGTCGATGACGCCCCACCAGGCCGGGACCTTTCGGGGATCTTGACCCATCGCCTCCGCGTGGTAGCGAGCGACGGCGCCGAGCCGCGGGTCGGGCAGGCTTCTCTCGATCAGCCGGTGCAGCGTCCCTCCCCGGCGCAGCAGCTTGTCGGCCTCGGAGGATGTGCCTGGTCGATACGGGTGTTCCAGCACGTGTCGGCGCAGCACGTCCCAGGTATCGGCGAAGGAGTGTGCGTACTCGACCCACGCTCGCCCCAGCGGCTCGCCGAGCGCGGCGTCCACCGCGGCGATCTGGGCCGCGCTGCTGCCTCCCGGCAGCCGGATCGTGCGGCTGCCGAGGAAACGGTGCTCGCGCAGGATCGGACGGGCGACCAGGTCCACCTCACGCTCGAGGGGCCGACCCGACTTGCGGGACAGGTCGCGCAGTGCGGCGGGGAGAGTTGTCGCCTCCGCGTCCCAGGTGAACCCTTCGTGCCGGATCGGTCGCATGGCGCCGCCGACGGCGGAGCCCCGCTCGACGAGGGTCACCGCGTGGCCGAGCTTGGCCAGGCGCAGCGCGCTGGCCAGACCGCCCAGCCCCGCCCCGACCACCACCACTTCCGCCACGGGGCTGACCCTAGCGGTAGGGAGTCGGGCTCAGTCGACGGTGATCTCCTGGGCCCCCGTCATCGCGAGCAGGTCGGCGTACGTGGTGCTGAAGACCGCCGCCGGGTGGCCCGCCGCCGCCCAGATCGGGTCGAACTCCTGCAGCGTGACATCGAGGTAGGTCCGGACCGGCCTGGGGTGGTCGATAGGGGAGACCCCGCCGATCACGTGACCGGTGTGCTCGCGGACGAACTCCGGCTTGGCCCGCTTCAGCGCCGGCACCCCGATCCGTGCCGCAGTGGCCGTGGTGTCCACGTGGTGTTCGCCGGAGGTGAGGATCAGCACCGGCTCGCCCTCGGCGTCGAAGACCAGACTCTTGGCGATCGCCCCGACGGTGCAGCCCAGCGCCTCGGCGGCCAGCGCGGCGGTGTGCACCGAGTCGGGCAGGACCCGCACCTCGTGCTCGCCCGGACTCTGCTGCGCGAGGGCGGCACGGAAGGACGTGATGGACGGATGCTCAGAAGCCGGTGTCGATTCCACACCCCGAGCCTACGAGATGCCGGCCGAGCCACCCTCAGGGGTGGGGAGTGCTGCAGGCCCGTCACACGGTGGTTGAGGAGGCCGCGGAGCGACCGTCTCGAAACAACGACGCCCCGGTCCGGGCGAACCCTCCCATGTCCCCGTAGGGTCCCAGCATGACCGAAGGCATGGCGAGCCTGACCCAGGCTGAAGCAGCCGAGCGCGCGGCACTGATCTCGGTGCACGGCTACGAGATCGACATGGACCTGACCGGCTTGCTCGACGGGCCGGAGGTGCGCTGTCGCAGTGTCATCCGCTTCAATGCGACACCGGGCACGGAGACCTTCGTCGACTGCTGCGCCGAGATCCTCGATGCGACGCTGAACGGGGAGAAGCTTCCCCCAGCAGAGCAGGGAAGGATCGCGCTCACCGGCCTGGCCGCAGAGAACGTGCTCGAGATCGCCACGTTGCAGGCCGACACCACCACCGGTCCCGGCGTGCACAAGTTCGTCGACGCCTCCGACAAGCAGGTCTATCTCTGGACCACGTTCGTGCCGGACTTCGCACGCTACGTCTACGCCTGCTTCGACCAGCCAGACCTGAAGGCCCCGCACACCTACACCGTGCTCGCGCCGAAGGACTGGACGGTGCTGTCGAACTCCGGCGACCCCGTCGTCGCCGATGCCGGTGAAGCGAAACGCTGGACGTTCCCCCCGACCCCGCCGCTGTCGACCTACGACCCGGTCGTGCTCGCCGGCCCCTTCTACGGCGTCCGCCGTGAGGTCGACGGCTACGACCTCGGCTTCTACGCACGGGCGTCGCTGAAGTATCTGGTGGACCGTGACGCCGATGACATCTTCACCACCACCCAACAGGGGCTCGCCTTCTATGGCGACAGGTTCGGCCTGGCGTTCCCCCAGCGCACCTACGACCAGGTCTTCCTCCCGGAGTTCGGGGGAGCGATGGAGAACTACGGGTGCGTGGCCTTCACCGACTCGCTGCTGTTCCGCAGCACTCCGACGGTGGCGCAGCGCCACGCGCTCGCCCAGGTGGTGCTCCACGAGATGGCCCACATGTGGTTCGGCAACATCGTGACGATGCGCTGGTGGGACGACATCTGGCTCAACGAGTCCTTCGCGGAGTTCGCGGCGAACTGGGCCGCCTCGCGGGCGACCGACCACCAGGACAGCTGGGTGTCCCACCTGGCCGGCTGGAAGCTCGACGCCTACGCCGCCGACCAGGGCCCGACGACCCACCCGATCTGCGGGGAGGTGCCGACCGCGGCGGACGCCATGTCGGTCTTCGACGCCATCACCTATCCCAAGGGCGCGTCCGTCCTGCGTCAGCTGATGGAGTACGTCGGGGAGGAGCAGTTCGTCGCAGGGATGAAGACCTACTTCGCCCGGCACGCCTGGGGGAACACCACGCTCACCGATCTGACCGACGCGCTCGCCGAGGCCAGCGGTCGGGACCTCGACGCGTGGCGCAGTGTGTGGTTGGACACCTCGGGTGTGGACCGGATAGAGCTCGACGGCACCACCTTGGTGGCTCCCGGCGACCGTCCGCACGTCGTCGCCGTCGGGTTCTACCGTGATGCCGGGGACGTTCTCGAGCGGATCGATCTGCAACGGGTCGAGGTCACCGGCCCCCGCACAGAGATTGACGTGCCGGACGGAGCGGACCTGATCCTGCTCAACGACGAGGACCTCTCCTTCGTGACGACCAGGCCGGGCGAGGTGCAGGTCATCCGCGAGGCGGGCAGGCTTCCCACCCCCATCGCACGCGCCGTAGCGGTGGCGGCCGGGGTGGACATGCTCTTCCAGGGCGAGATCGCCGGACGGGACCTTGTTGCGAGCCTGGTCGGCGTCCTGGCTGTCGAGACCCTCAGCTCGGTCATCGAGCCCTATCTGACGCGAGCGGTCAGGACGGCGATCTGGTGGTCCGCCGAGGAAGACCGGGAAACACTGCTGGCCCAGGTGGCGAGGGCGTGTGAGCAGCTCACCGAGGACCCGACCCACCGGCTCGGGGCCTACCGCAGCTGGGCGCAGGTCGCTTCGCAGGCTGATCTGGAGCGGCTGATGGCCGTGGGCCGTGACCTCGAGGACTTCGACCTGCAGTGGAAGTTGCTCGCGCGAACGGCGGAGCTCGGCCACTACCCCGCCGACGAGGTCGCCGCGCTGCGGGCCGCAGATCCCAACCCTGACTCCGGAAGCTCCGAGCTCATCGTGATGGCAGCGGCACCCGACTCCGCGATGAAGGCCGAGGCTTGGGAGCGCATGGTGGAGGAGCAGGGAGCGGACTTGGCGACGGTCGCCCGAGTCCTCGAGTCGTTCTGGCGCCCGGGACAAGGGGATCTGCTCCAGCCGTACGGCGAGCGCTACCTGCAGGACATGCCGACCTTCGCGCGCGCCGGGATGATGCGGGCCATGAACCTCTCGGCTGCAGCGCTGCCGATGTTCGGTATCGACGAGGACTACCTCGACCGCGTGGTGCAGCGAGCGGAGAACACCGAACCGGTCGTTCGGAAGACCGTCGTGGAACGCGCCGACACCTGCCGCAGGATGCTCAGAGCCCGCCGCCTCTAGCGAAGGGCTAACAGGTATTATCTTGACGTCAAGATATTTTGGAGGTGGGCCATGTTGCTCCAACACGTACAGGTAGCGATGCCCCGAGGCGCCGAGGACAGAGCCCGCGCCTTCTATGCCGACGCCCTCGGCCTGACCGAGACCGAGAAGCCGGCTGTCCTCGCCGCCCGCGGCGGGTGCTGGTTCAGGGCAGAGGAGGCCGGCCGGGTCACCGCCGAGATCCACCTCGGTGTCGAGGACCCCTTCGTCCCGGCGCATAAGGCCCATCCGGGTCTGCTCGTCAGATCGGTCGCGGAGCTGGAATCGCTGGCCGCACGCATCGAGTCGCACGGCTTCGGCGTCGACTGGTCGGAGCGAGACACCTTCGACGGCTACGTCCGCTTCCACTGCCGCGACGGTTTCGGCAACCGGCTCGAGGTCCTGACCCCCTCGGCCTGAACAGAGCCGAGCGGCTCTGGATCACCAGCGCTCAGGCTTCGATGCGCATGCGCAGCGTGACCGTGTCCCCGAGGTCCACGTCCTCGCCGCGGCGCACCGCCGCCTTGATCGGCACGATGTAGCCGCCGTCCCTGGGGAACAGCGAGGTGGTGAAGTCGGTGGAACCCAACGTGACACTCACTGGGATGCACCCCCAGCCGTAGCTGGTCGCCGGCGACGTGGCCTCGATCGCCAGGCTCTCGTCCTCGGGGACCGTCACGAAGTGGTGCGGCGCCGGCCCGCGCCAGAACCAGATCTCACCGCTGAACTCGAACTCCACGACGCCATTGTCCTCATCGCAGTTGGTGGCCCCTCAGGTGCGCCCGAGGGGAAGGGTCGAGTGACCTCCATCGACGTGGAGCTCAACGACCAAGCAGAGCCGAGCAACCCGCTGGGCCGACGGCCCACCAGGTCGGATCTGCGGTCCCGCTCAGTGCCGCTTGTCCGGCGGCGGCACGATCGGAGTCTTGTTCTTGGCCTCTGCCTTCGAGTGCTTGTCGGCGCGCTTCTCTTTGAGAGTCTTGCCCGCCTTCTTGGACATGTGCTGTCGAGGCGACTTGTCGGCCATGTCAACTCCTTGCCAGGAAGCCCGACTGGCTTCAGAAGCCCACCGTACGCCTGACTGGGGGAATGGGGCAGGTCCCGGCGTGAGATGGCACCACGCAAACACGGATACCTGGGAGGAGCCTCAGCCCTGCGCTGCTGACGCAGGCATGATGGGCCTCGTGACGGACTTCGACGTGCGCGAGAAGTCGCGAGGGCGCACTGGCGAGGCGATGCCGTGGGAGTCGATGTGATCACCCTCGGCCACCACGTCATCCCCGACACCGATCTGACGTGGCGCTTCTCCCGCTCGTCAGGCCCGGGCGGCCAGAACGTCAACACCACCGACACCCGCGTGCAGCTGACCTTCGACCTCGCCGGGTCGGACGCCTTCCCCGACGAGCTCAAGCAGCGGATGCTCGCCCGGCTCGGCGATCAGGTCGTCATCGTCGCGGCTGAGTACCGGTCCCAGCTTCGCAACCGCCGCGCGGCCGAGCACCGCCTCGCGGAGCTGCTCGAAGAGGCGATGAAGCCGCCGCCCAAGCCACGAGTCCCCACCAAACCATCGAAGGCATCACAGCAACGGCGGATCCGGCGCAAGAAGAAGCGTGGCGAGACCAAGCGGCTGCGCGGCCGGCCCGAGGACTGACAGACAGGTCACCGGTGAGAAGCGGCGCAACCACCCCGGGGGGTCGCCGTGGATCGACAACCGGGGGAGAGATCGCCTTGAGGCCCCTTGCCTCTCGAATGCGGAAGGCCTCGGGCTTGGCCGGCCTGCGCGCGCCGAAACCGGTGACGGCGAGGGAGGCGATGACGGAACGTCGCTGCCCTCTTGGTCGAAGCAACTAGCCAAAGCAGTTGGTGAAGGCAACTGGTTGCGACCCTTGACATGGTCTTGTGATCTTCACCATACTCCCTCCGTGTCCCACAAGAATCCACAGACTTCCGCATTCGGCCTCATGCCGGATGTGCGGAGAGACGCCATCGCCGCCGAGGTTGAGCGGGTGGGAGCGGTCCGGGCAGAGGAGTTGGCGCTCCGGTTCCAGGTGTCGTTGGAGACGGTCCGACGGGACCTGCTGGCGTTGGAGAAGCGAGGCAGTCTTCGCCGGGTATTCGGTGGCGCTCGCCGGGCCCATGGCCGGACGGTCGAGCCATCGTTCGAAGAGCGCGCCGTCCTCCGCCTGGCCCCCAAGCAGGCAATGGCCCGCCTCGCCGTGGAGCTGATCAGCCCGGGTGACACGATCTTCCTCGACATCGGGACCTCAGTCGCAGAGGTGGCTCGGGCGCTTCCCTTTGATCTGCCCTGCCGAGTCCTGACCAACTCGATGCTGGCCGCCAACGATCTGGTGGATCGGCCGGATGCCGAGGTCGTCGTCAGCGGAGGGCGACTGCGCAAGGGCGACCTGGCGCTCTCCGGCCCTGACACGCAGCGGTTCTTCGAGGGGTACTACGCCGACCGGGTGTTCCTGGGCTCGGGCGGGGTGGACCCCGTCGCAGGACTGACCGACTACTACCCCGATGAGATCGCCGCCCGCAAGGTGCTCATCAGCCACGCCAGCGAACGATTCGTCCTCGCTGACTCGACCAAGCTCGGCCGAGTAGCGCTGGGCAAGGTCTGTGAGATCTCGGAACTCACCGCAGTTATCACCGACGACGAGGCAGATCCCGACGTCGTCGAAGCCCTTCGGGGCGCCAATGTGGAGGTCCTCGTCGCCCCAACCGGTAGCGCCGAGTCCCCCGCGGTCCGCTCGACAACCCACATGACGCCCTTGCCCTCGGCGTCGCGTACAGAAAGGCATCACGCCTGACATGTCCAGTCACGACAATGAGAAGGTGCTCGAGCACTTCGGGTACCAAGAAGAGTTTGACCGAACACTCCACAAGTTCGCCTCGTTCGCGATCGGGTTCTCCTTCATCTCGATCACGACCGGCATCTTCACGACGTACGGGTCCGTCCTCAGCACGTCAGGCCCGCTGGGAATCTGGACGTGGCCGATTGTGATCGTCGGACAGACCATGGTGGCGCTCGTCTTCGGGGCTCTCGCCAGCCGGATGCCCCTGGCCGGCTACTCCTACCAGTGGATGTCGCGGCTCGCGAATCCGGTCGTCGGCTGGATCCTTGGGTGGCTAACCTTCTCGTTCCTGGTCGTCGATGTCGTGGCGGTCGACTACGCGCTCGCCTCAACGGTGGCACCAGCCCTGTTCGGCTACGTCGCGACGACCGCGAACACTTGGGCGGTCACTGCCCTCGTGGTGCTGATCCAATCCATCATCATCGGGCAGTCGACCGTACTCACCGAACGGGTCAACAACCTGGCTGTCGGCACTGAGATCGTCGGCATCCTGCTCCTCACCGCGCTGCTGCTCATCGTCGCCGGCGTACACGGCGACCTCAGCGTCAGCAACCTCTTCGACAAGGCCGCGGCACCCGCGAGCGGCTACTTCGGGCTCGGCTCCAGCTTCAACTCCATCTCTCCCTGGATGCTGGCGTTCCTCCTCGGATCGTTCACCATCGTTGGGTTCGAGGCCGCGAGCAACCTTGCCGAGGAGACTCACGACGCGGAGAACGTCGTCCCGCGTGCCATGTGGCAGTCCGTGGTCCTCTCCGGCGTTATCGGGATGGTCTTCCTCATCGCGGTCACGATGGCCGGGTCGAACTTCACCGCGCTCGCTGCCTCGGGCACGCCCGTGGCGGACGTCGCCGTGGCGGTGCTCGGATCCTGGGTCGGCAAGGCCCTCCTGATCTTGGTGCTCTACTCGATCTTCGCGTGCGGCATGGTCATCTTCGTCAGTGCCAGCCGGATCGTGTGGGCGATGTCGCGGGATAACCGCTTCCCGGCGCACAGCTTCCTGCGCAAGGTCGACCCCAAGCGCGGAACACCGCTCATGGCCGTCGTCTCGGTCGGCGTCCTCGTGGAGATCGTGCTGACGGCCTTCGCCCAGACCACGGGAGTTCTGTTCAACCTCTTCAGCGCGGCGACCCTGATGCCCTGCCTGATCTACATCTCGACGGTCATCCTGTACGTCGTTGCCCGCAAGCGCCTGCCGGACTCGAAGGGGTTCTCGCTGGGCAAGTGGGAGAACCCAGTCATCGTCCTCGCGGTCGTCTGGTTGCTGTGGGAACTGAACATCTTCCGCGACGCGTCATTCAAGGACCCGTGGATCTACGCAGTGGTCATGCTGGCGGTCGGGCTCGTCTACCTTGGCACGCTGACATTGCGTGGACACAGCCTCGAGATGCCGTCTCTCACCACCGCTGAGCCCGAAGACTTCGTCGGGCTCGAGGAATAGGCCGAAACTGGGTCGCCGTCGAGCCTGGCCCCCCGAGCCGGCTCGACGGCGACCGCTCTGCGACCGCCCGAGGATTGGGGGACTCACATGAAGACTGTCTTGGCGATCGACCAAGGCACCTCCGGGACCAAGGCCGTTGTCGTCGATGGAGAAGGGCAGATCCGCGGACTGGCCGAGGTGCCGATCCGGGCGACGTACGGGGCTGGCGGCGTCGTGGAGCAGGACCCTCGACAGCTGATGGACTCGGTGTTCGCTGCATGTGATCAGGCCCTGGCCGCCGCCGATCTCCCGATCGACGGGGTCACCTTGACCAACCAGGGCGAGTCTGTTCTGTCTTGGGACCCCACGAATGGAGAGCCCCTCTCCCCGGTGGTGGTCTGGCAGGACAGCAGGGCCGAGTCCGTGTGTGCGCCCTTGAGCGACCGCGCGGCGATGATCGCGGAGCGCACGGGGCTGGTCCTCGATCCCTACTTCAGTGCTCCCAAGCTCACCTGGCTGCGCCGCAACGTCACCCAAGAGGGCGTGGCTAGCACCACTGACGCATGGATCCTGCATCGCCTCATCGGTGACTACGTCACCGATGCCTCGACTGCCAGCCGCTCGCTGGTCACCTCGCTGGACTCTGGCACCTACGACGAGGAACTGCTGGAGCTGTTCGACCTCGTGATCGAGGACATGCCCCGCATCGCCGCCAATGACGAGCTCGTGGGCACCACGACCGCCTTCGGCCCCGAGGTCCCCGTTGGAGGGCTTGTCGTGGACCAACAGGCGGCCCTTCTCGCTGAAGACTGCATGGAGGAAGGTGCAGCAAAGTGCACCTTCGGCACCGGCGCGTTCTTCCTCACCAACACCGGGCACGAACCCAGACGGTCATCGGGCGGGCTGGTGTCGTGCATCGCTTGGCAGGTCGACAACTCCATTACCTACTGCTCCGACGGTCAGGTCTATACGGCAGCCTCAGCCGTGCGCTGGCTTCAGGATCTGCGACTTATCGACGGTCCGACGGATCTCGATCTACTGGGCGGGGACGACGCCCACGGAGTGATGTGTGTCCCGGCGTTGGCCGGACTCGCCGCGCCCTGGTGGGACCCGGCCGCCACAGGCCTCATTCGCGGGCTGAGCCTGGGCACGACACGCGAGGACATCGTCACCGCGACCATCCAGGGTCTGGCCGCTCAGGTGGGGGAGTTGGCCGATCTGGTCGCAGCCGATCTGGGCCGACCATTGACTCGCCTTCGTGTGGACGGAGGACTCACCCGGAGCCGGGTCTTCATGCAGGCAGTGGCCGACCTCACGCAGCTGCCGATCGACGTCTATCCGTCCGCCCACGCGACCCCTCTCGGAGCCGTGGCCCTGATGCGCAAGGCCCTGGACCCGGTGCTGACGCTTGCCGACGCTGTGGTTGGCTGGGAACCGGCCACGTCGTACGAACCTCGGTGGTCTGCTGACCGAGCTGCGGGGTTCAGGACGCAGTGGCGCAACACTGTCGAGCAGTCGCTGAAGGGCGGGGTGTGATGGGGGAGCCCCACGACGTGGTGGTGATCGGGGCTGGAGTCGTGGGCTCGGCCATTGGCCGCCACCTGGCGGGATACGAGCTCGACGTGGTCGTCCTCGAGGCCCGCGGGGACGTCGGCGACGGGACTTCCAAGGCCAACACCGCCATCCTGCATACCGGTTTCGACGCATCACCTGGAACCCTCGAGTCGAGGTTGGTCCATGAGGGGTACCGCCTTCTCTCGGACTACTGCTCGCAAACGGGCATCCCGGTGCAGCGGGTTTCCGCCCTGCTCGTCGCCTGGGATGAGGAGCAACTCACGTCGCTCCCGTCGCTGCAGGAGAAGGCCCAGAAGAACGGCTACGACGAAACCGTCATGCTCGATGCGGCGCAGGTCTACGCCACGGTGCCAGATCTCGGGCCTGGCGCCCTTGGAGGTCTCCAGGTCCCCGGTGAGTCCATCATCTGCGCTTGGTCCACCTCGCTGGCGCTGGCGACCGACGCGGTTCGTCGTGGGTGCGATCTCCGGCTCGACACCGCGGTCACCGGCATCGATGTCAACGACACGAGCACCGTGGTTCACACGACGCGGGGGGACCTCACTACTCGCTGGGTCGTCAACGCAGCCGGGCTGGGCGGCGACCACATCGAGCGGATGGTCGGATTCGAGCGATTCTCCCTCCACCCCCGTCGCGGTGAGCTCCTCGTCTTCGACAAGCTGGCCCGGCCCAAGGTCCCCGTCATCGTCCTGCCTGTTCCGAGCAAGGTCGGCAAGGGCGTCCTGGTGTCTCCCACCATCTACGGCAACGTGATGGTCGGCCCGACGGCCGAGGACATGGACGACCGCACCGATACCGCGACGACCGAGGGCGGCTTCAGCTTCCTCCGTGAGAAGGGCAGTCTCCTCATGCCCTCGCTTCTCGATGAGGAGATCACCGCGGCGTATGCAGGGCTGCGTGCAGCACACGACCAGAGCGACTATGTGATCGACGCGGACGGCGACCGGCGCTACGCAGTCGCCGGATGCATCAGGTCGACCGGGCTCACCTCCTCCATGGCGGTCGCAGAGTACGTGGCAGCCCTCATGGGCAAGGCCGGGCTGGCACTGCGACCAAAGGCGGAACTGCCGCCACCACCCCGGATGCCCCGCCTGGGGGAGCACGAGGTGCGCCCGTTCGCCGACGAGGACCTCATCGAGAAGGACGCGGCATACGGCACGATCGTGTGCTTCTGCGAGCGGGTGACCGAGGGCGAGATCCGCGATGCCGTGAGCGCGACCATCCCGGCGCGCGACCTGAGCGGGCTACGCAGGCGCACCCGGGCACACAACGGCCGCTGCCAGGGCTTCTTCTGTGGTGCACGGCTGACGGCCATGCTTGAAGCTTCGTCTCGCGACCGGGACGACGCTCCCTCGAGCCCGCGCGAGGTCATGCTGTGACCACGTCGTTGTCGGTTCCCGTGGCCATCGTCGGCGCTGGCCCCGCCGGCCTGCGGGCTGCTCGCGAGCTGGCACCGAAGGTCGATGGCGAGGTGCTCGTCCTCGAGCGGGAGGGTCAGGCAGGCGGAATTCCTCGCCACTCCGAGCACACCGGCTACGGCGTTCGTGATCTGGGTCGCGTCCTTACCGGGCCTGTCTATGCCCGGCGCCTCGTCGATGCCGCTGAGCGGGCCGGCGCTCGCATCCGCACCCACACCATGGTCACCGGTTGGGCCGATGAACGCTCGCTCGAGGTCACCTCTCCGGAGGGACGGCAGATCATCAACGCTGAGGCCATCGTCCTTGCCACGGGCGCCCGCGAGCGCGCCAGGGCCGCCAGGTGGGTACCTGGTGACCGCCCGGCGGGCGTGCTCACTACCGGCGAGTTGCAGCAGCTTGTACACATCGAGCGGCTTCCCGTGGGCACGCGCGCCGTCGTCATCGGTGCGGAGCTTGTCTCGTGGTCGGCTGCGCTGACGTTGCGCTCCGCTGGAGTGCGGACGGTCGCGTTGGTGACCGAGTACCCGAGGACGGACTCCTATGCGGCCTTCTCGATCCCCGGTCGGCTGTTCCTCCGCACCAGGGTCGAGACGTCGACGCGTGTGGTTGGCATTGTCGGACACGGGCGGGTCTCCGGAGTCGAGGTCGAGCACACCACCACGGGGGCGCGGGAGACCATTCCCTGCGACACCGTGGTCTTCACCGGTGACTGGATCCCCGATCACGAGCTCGCGCGGAGCGCCGGCATCGCCCTCGACCCCGGGACGCTTGGGCCGGCCGTGGACACCGCCCTGCGCACCGAGCGGCCTGGGATCTTCGCCGCAGGGAACGTCCTTCATCCTGTGGACACTGCGGATGTTGCCGCACTCGACGGGCACCACGTAGCCCAGTCCGTGCTCGCCCATCTTCGTGGCGAGACACCACCTCCGCTGACCACACGCCTGGTGGCTGAAGCGCCCTTCCGTTGGGTGGCCCCCTCCCTGCTCCGGCCCGGGGATCCTGCGCCCGCGCGCGAGCGACTCCTGCTGTGGACTGACGAGTTGGTTCGGGCGCCTCGCATCACGGCGACCCAGGAGGGCCGCTTGCTCAACTCAGTGCGGGTGGCTTGGCCTGCAGCACCAGGACGGGTGTTCCGAGTCCCGTGGTCGCTACTCGAAGGCGTCCGTTTCACTGGCGGCGAAGTGCATATCGGCCTCCACTAGGTCACGCGGGCGTCATCGGAGGAAGCGATCCGGGCCGGCCATTCGTTCGACCAGCGGTGCCCGGCCGCGCCGTCGCCTGCAGGACTACGGGACGGCGGGCACCGCTGCGGCAACCGCGCCGAGTCGTTCCAGGTCCTCGCGGAGCGCCTGGGATCGGTCGATGTGCTCGGGAATCATCTTCGCGATCACCCACTCGACTGCTCTCGGGAGGCTGATGATCTCGTAGGACTGGGTGATGCGGCAGCCGCTGTCAGTGGGTTCGAGGGTGAATGTCCACTCCGTGGCGTCCCCCATCATCCCGCCGTGGGTCCGGTAGGTGAAGCGCCGCGCAGGGTCGAGGGCGCTGATCGTGCACGGCCGGCTCCAGCGGGCGAAGCGGGCCTTGTTCGCGCCGCGGAAGCGGGCGGCGACGGCTGCCTGGTCGGCGCCGTCGAGCCACTGCGCGCTGTGGCACTCGTGGGACCACTCGCCGATGCGTGGCACGTCGGTCAGCACCTGCCACACCTGGGCGGGGGTTGCCTGGAGGTCGGCCTGCACGGTTCCTGTTCGCTGGACTCTGCTCATTCTGAGATCTCCACCATTTCCTTGGTCAGTGCGCGGACGTTAGCTGCTCGGGTGCCGCCCCACAGGCGGGCGGTCTTGCGGCGGTAGCGCGGGCCGAAGACCCTCTTGATGACGAACAGCACGGGACGGGGCACGGCCTGGCTCATCAGCGCGTAGCTGACCGGATCCTGGCCGTCGAGGGTCCACAACCCGGTCTCGGCGAGCTCGCCGAAGGGGAGCCCCTTGATGTTGTGCTCCTGGTCCCAGGTGTGCCAGTCCGCGGCGGTGATGCTGGCTGCTACCACTGGCATCGCCTCTTCCTCTTCACGCCGCAGGTGCGGGTAGAGGACGGCCTCGAGCTCCTCGATCACCGCGAGGAGATCGGTCGGTGCCGTGGCTGACGGCGTATGCAAGGTGCGTGCCACCTCGGCGACCCGCTCCATCGCCGGATGGACCCGTTGATGGTCGGCGTCCATGTCCTCGAGCAGATCCCGAGCCGCGGGGTTCTTGCGGAGCACCATCGGGTACAGGCCCTCGTCCTCACTGGTGTGGTGGCGGTTGAGAAACGTCATCATCCAGACCAGATGGTCGGCGAGGGCATTGCGCCGCTCATCCGTTAGGGACTGGTCCTCGGTGAGCGCGATCCTCGTCCTCGTGAGGTCCCGGCGCAGCGCCGAGTGGACGATGCCCATCGTCCGGGTGTCCGGCGCGACGGCACTGCTCTTCGTCTCTGCGTCCTTACCCATGTTTCCTCCTTCGAGTCGGCTACTCGGTGTCGAGAAGCCGGGTGATGGTTTGGGCCAGCCACTGCTCGTACTGCACGTCGGTCCAGCCGGCACGGCGAACGAGCAGCCCATACCCCTGCTCGTTCATCACCGCCCACAGCCCCTCGGCGTGTCTGACGCTCCACGTCGTAGCCGGCGATCAGCGACACTCCGGCGACGAACGTCTGTCGCTGGTGCTCCATCTCGGTGGTCAGCGCCTCCGCCAGCGCCGGGTCGGTGTCCGCGGCCGTGCGCCACACCCGCATCAGGTCCACGGTGCGCCGGTGCACCTCGATTGCCAGTCGCGCGCCGGCCGCGGCACGCTGCGGGAGGTCACCCTCGGCCAGTGCGGCAAACCGCTCGCGCTCCATGACTGCCACCGGCTCGTCGTCACCGGCCGCGGCAACATCCACGACGGCCTTGAACAGCTCTGCCTTCGACCCGAACGTGTCGTAGATCGTCTTCACCGAGATACCGGCTTCCTGGGCGATGTGCCGCACACCCGTCGCCGCCCAGCCGCGCTCCACGAACAGCCGGTGCGCCACGGCGAGCACAGCCGCGCGTGTCTGCTGCGCCTGGCGGCTCCGCAGCTCACTGACGTAGCGCCGAGGCGGGGCCTGAGGCCCCTCCGGTGCGGTGTCTGCTGCGCTCGTCTCCACGCCGGTGAGCATGGCATCGAACATTGGATAAAACAAGGTTTTACCGAAAAGTATTGATCGCGCGCCTCGGCGATCGGGGGAGGCGCCGGACCGGGATGAGCACCGGTTCCGGTCGGTGAACCAGGCGATGTCGACGGTGTCGCCAAGACGTTGGCGACGAGGACCCGCCCGGCGCCGAGGGGCTCCGTGAGCTCCGAACCCGGCGCTTGCCCATGGCCTTCAGCCCCTGGCGATGGGTCGTGATTTCCTCCTCTGCCCTCTCAGATTCGGTGACCTGATCGGTTGTGCGAGGCTTCGTTGCAGGTACTGCCCGCGGCGGCGGTGGGGTCGCGGGCGCGACCGAACGTGGGCACAGCTGCGACGCCACGCGCGCCTGCACCGGGGACGGGCCAACGACCCGGATATCACTCGCGCAGGTCCAGGCACCGGATGATCTCGCCTTCAGGGTCGACGGCTCCTGTCGGGACGGTCTGCCCTCGCGCCACTAGGCTCGAAGGCGTGAGGGTCGAGTTGAGCTACGACAGAGCGGGCAGCCGTCTCCATCGCATCGGCGACTTCCAGATCTCCTACGACAAGGCAGGCAGCCGCCCGAAGACCCTTGGGCGCCTCGATCTCGACTATGACATGGCAGGGAACCGTCTCCGCCATGTCGGGGCAGACCAGATCGAGTACGACAAGCTCGGCAGCCGACCAGCGCGGTTCGGAAACCTCGAACTGGCCTACGACCACCTCGGGAGCCGGCTCGTCCGCATCGGGAACATGGGCGTCGAATACGACATGGCTGGCAACCGGGTGCGATGCATCGGCGGCCTCACCGTCGACTACGACAAGTTGGGCTCACGTCCCCGATACCTACGGGCTGACGGGGAGGAACCCCTCGACGAGCAGATGTGCGTGGTCGTCTTCCTGGTCTTGGTCGCGTTCGACCGCGAAGCCTGAGGGGTGGCCGGCCGCAACCATAGCCCGCCGTTTCGCGGAGTGACGCGCAGCGAGTGCGGGAGACACGGGCTCCGTCCCTGAGGCGTGACCGCGAAGTACGGTCCTCTCATGCGCTTCGGACTGACGATCCTGCCCGAGCTGCCTTGGGCCGAGATGCAGCCTCGGTGGGAGGCGGCGGAAGCGATGGGCTTCGACCACGCCTGGACCTACGACCACCTCGTCTGGGGTGGGCTGCCCGAGTCGCCTTGGTATGCCACCATGCCGACGCTCACGGCCGCCGCAATGGTCACCGAACGCATCCGGCTCGGCACGTTCGTGTCGTCGCCGAACTTCCGCCACCCGGTCGCGTTGCACCGAGACGTGCAGTCTCTCGACGACCTCTCGGGGGGCCGCTTCCTGCTCGGCGTGGGCACCGGCGGGGATCTCGACTCCGGGATCCTCGGAGGCGCGGCGTTGAGCACCCGAGAGCGCGTCGACCGCTTCCAGGAGTTCGTCCAGCTGCTGGTGCGGCTGCGGACCGAGGACCACGTCGACGCGGATGGCATCTGGTTCTCAGCACGCAACGCTCGAACGCTCCCGCCGCTGCGCGACGTACCTCTGGTTGTCGCGGCCAACGGCCCCCGGTCGCTGCGCTTCGCGGCCAGAACGGGAGACGCCTGGGTTACCACCGGCACGAAAGTGGAGACTCTCGAGCAGTGGTGGAAGGGCCTCGACGTGGCGCGGCACACGGTGGAGGAAGCGCTGGTCGCGGCCGGGCGCGACCCGGCGTCGTTCCCTCGCTACCTCAGCCTCGACTCGTCACCGCAGTTCTCGCTGACGAGCCGTGGCGCATTTGAGGAGATGGTCGGCCGAGCCGAGTACCTCGGGTTCACCGATGTGATCACTCACTGGCCGCGCCCGGACGGACCGTACGCCGGCTCCGTCGC
This sequence comes from uncultured Actinomycetota bacterium, assembly GCA_963824105.1. Classification (GTDB taxonomy): domain Bacteria; phylum Actinomycetota; class Actinomycetes; order Propionibacteriales; family Nocardioidaceae; genus CAWDVB01. The sequence continues at coordinate 59,334 of CAWGNN010000005.1, read as the reverse complement.
GGTGCTCGAGGACGTCGCCGCCACTGTGGTCGCGGCGGGATGACGCAGCTTCAGCACGCGCCGGTCTCGGAGTGGGCGGGCGTCGAGGTTAGCCTCGATCTGTGTCAGATCTCTTGAAGTATGCGGTTGTGGAGCGGGAGCGTCGATATCTCCTGGCGAGCCTCCCCGAGGGGGTGATCACCACGCTTGAGATCGTCGATCGGTACGTGACGGGAACACGGCTCCGCCTGCGCGAGGTGCGGGAAGGGGACGGGACCGTGATCCGCAAACTCGGACACAAGGTGCGCCTCGGCGAGGGGCCCGCCGAAGTGGCCTGTACGAACTTGTATCTGAACGACGAGGAGTGGGCCGTCCTCAGCGCGTTGCCTGCCAAGCTGCTCTGCAAGAAGCGGCACTTGGTCAATCGGGATGGGCTGGTCATCGCAGTCGACGAGCACGAGGACGGCTCACTCGTCGCAGAGATCGACGACGGAGATCGCCCCTCACGAGTCATTCCCGATTGGCTCGAAGTCGTGGATGACGTGAGCGAGGACGAAGCCTGGACAGGGGTGCGGCTCGCACGCTGAAGACGCACGTTCATCGGCATGGCGGGTGTCTGCGCGCGGCGAAGCGGGGCATCGCATGGCTCTTGCAGCATCCGGGCTGCGGCTCGGGACCGAGGGCTGCTCACGCACGGAACGGCTTGTCCCGCTCAGTGATCTCCCGTTGGGCTCCTGCACCTTGGTTGCCGTGCACAGAAACACGCCGAACTCTCGGTCGTCCTTGACGATGGTCGTCGCGGGGACGAAGCGGACGTCGGAGAATCCGGTGCGGGCCAACTGCTCAGCCAGGCGTTCCCGGTCGAATCCGTGATGTCCGTCGAAGTCGACCCTGCCGGCGTGGAAGGCGCCGTCGGGATCCTCGTCAAGATCGGCGATGCACAGCCGGCCACCGTCGACCAGGAGGCCCGCCACGGACCGCAACAGTCGATCCAGGTCCTTAACGTGGTGCAACGCCATGGAGCTCCACACCACGTCGTAGGTGCCATCGAGCCGGTCTGTCGTCAGGTCTGCCTGGAGGGCGCGCAGTCGGTCGCTGAGCCCGGCCGCCTCGATCCGCTCCCGTGCGGCCTGCACCATTCCGGCGGACGGGTCGGTCACCACAACGGAGCCGACCAGGTCGGCGAGCAAGATGCTCAGCCGGCCAGTGCCACCGCCGACGTCAACAGCGCTCATCCCAGGGCCGAGGTCCACCGCCTCCTTGATGGCTCGGGCGACCGCCATCTGTCGCTTCTCATGGCCGGGGTCGTCGTCCCATGTTGCTGCCGCTTCGTCGAATCGCGTCTGTTCGTGCACGCCCTCAACCCTAGTCGCGGCGCCACCAGCCGAGATCGTCCACGGAGCGGGTCGAAAGGCGACGATGCCCGGGACATAAGCAATCGCGGATGTGACGCAGTTCCGTGCGAGCTGTTCGCTGATCTGCGGGTCTGGCCTGCCGACTCACCAACCGAGCTCGCGCAGCCGCGCGTCGCCGATCCCGAAGTGATGACCCACCTCGTGAATGACCGTCCGCCGAACCTGCTCGACGACCTCGGATTCGTTCTTGCACACCGCGCAGATGGCCCGCCGGTAGATCGTGATCCGGTCAGGCAGGGCGCCGGCGTAGAACGTCGACCGACGTGTCAATGGCACTCCCTGGTAGAGCCCCAAGAGGCGGGCCGGGCCACTGTCGTGTTGCACAGTGACGGCCACGTTGCTCATGAGTTCGCCCAACTCTGCGGGAATACCGTCGAGCGCCTCGCTCACCATTTCCTCGAATCGCTCGGGATCAACTTCGACCATGCAGCAAGTGTCTTACCCGACGCCATACGCGCCGCGCTGAGACATCCGCTCATCCGGATCTGAGCAGACAGCAGTTTCGGGCGCCCGCATGCCGACACGCGGCGAAGGGACGCTCCTCTGGAATGCGTCCGTGGTCGGTGAGGGCGCCACAACTGTGGTTCCCTGAGCGGCCCGCCGCGACTCTAGGTCCCCTGGCGGGCCGCCAACTTCGCCGCGCGCTCCTCGCGACGGGCGACGAACCGAGCAGCCTCCTCGTCGAGGGCGGCGACAGCGGCCGCGAGCTCCTCGCGGGCCCGCTCGCCCTCGGCGTCGAGGCCTTCGAGGTCCCAGACGCCCCAACGGTTCAACAACGGCGCCACGATGTCGTCGTGGTGAATGCGCAGGTCGTAGATGCCCGCGATGGCCATCTGGGCGGCCTTGCGGCCGAACCCGGGGATGATCGCGCCGGGCATCTGGAACGTGACGACCTCGTCGGTGATCGCCCGCATCGTCTGGCTCGGCGTCAGCTCCAGCGCCGCCTGGACGATGTTCCGGTAGAAGATCATGTGGAGGTTCTCGTCCTTGGCGACCCGCGTGAGCAGCTTCTCCGCGATCGGCTCCTCGGTGAAACGGCCCGTGTTCCGATGTGACACGCGGGTGGCCAGCTCTTGGAACGAGGCGTAGGCGCAGAGGTTGAGCAGCGGCTTGTCGCCCGAGTCGTAGCCGGTCTCCATCGTCTCCATGCGCGCCCGCTCGAGCTCGCTGGGGTCGACGCCGCGAGTCACGAGCAGGTAGTCGCGGATGCAGAACGCGTGCCGTCCTTCCTCGGCGGTCCAGCGGTTGACCCAGACTCCCCAAGCGCTGTCACTCCCGAAGGCCCGCTCGATCTCCCGGTGGTAGCTCGGCAGGTTGTCCTCGGTGAGGAGGTTGACCTCCAGCGCCGTCCGGGCAATCGGCGAGAGTTGCGACTGATCTGCCGACCACGCCTCGCCGCCCAGGTCGGCGAAGTCGCGGCCCAGCGACCACGGGACGTACTCGTGCGGCATCCAATCCTGCGCGGCCGCGAGGTGACGGTTGAGGTTCTTCTCGGCGGTCGGCTCGAGGGCGACGAGCAACTGGGCGCTGTCGAGTGCGGCCATGGGGGTCCTCCTCGGTGTCGAACGCGCAGGTCGCGCCCAACTCCTGCCTACACCCTCGGCGGCCACGGCGCACGCAATGAGCCTCGACCCGGTGGCGCACCCCGCCGCCAAGATGTCCAGCTGCTCACCGAACCGACCCATCGCGCCGGGTCGAGACGCCGGGTCCCTCCGAGCCTCCACCAGGCCCGGGGCGAGAGAGGGCTTCCGTTTGGGGGAAGGTGCTCTCGACGGGCTCAACCACCGGGGTGGTGGGAGGATCGAGTCCTACGAGTCCCCAGGGGTGAGTCGGATGGCGGAGCTGGTCCGGACCAACAACCCCGCCTTGCTCAATCTGATCGAGGCTCTGCTCACCGAGTTCGAGATCCCGTACCAGGTCGCCGACCGCAACATGAGCGTGCTGGAGGGCTCGATCAACCTGTTCTTGAAGCGGGTCCTGGTGCACGACGAGCAGGAGGACGAGGCTCGGGAGCTGCTCACCGAGGCCGACCTCGGCCAATGGCTCAAGCCGAAGTCGGGCTGAGCACGAGGGTGCGGGAGGAGACGCCCCAACTGGTGATGGTGGCGTCGTGGACCGTGATCCAGCCGTCCGGGACGTCGAGGTCGAGTGGCCGGCATCCTCCGGTGAGATAGGGGCTGATCCGCCACAGGCCGAGCCAGGCAGAGGACACCGCGCCCGCCACCCCTCCCTCGCCCTTGGTCAGGCTGGTGATCGCGAGCAGTCCGTCGTCGGTGAGGACGCGGGCAGCCTCGGTGAAGAAGCGGTCGAGATCCTCGGGTGACATCAGGTCCAGCACGTAGGTCGCGACAATGCGGTCGACGTCCTCTCCCGGCCAGGGCTCGCTGCCGTCGACCTGGATGGCCTCGGCACGGTCGGCGAACTTCTCGAGCCGCTCGTTGGAGAGCTCGATCATCCGGCTGCTGACGTCGATGCCGGTGTAGTGGGCGGTGGGCGGCAGGTGGGCGGTAAGCAGCTCGACGGCGAGTGCGCCGGTGCCGCAGCCCACCTCGAGGACGTTGGTGGCCTCGTCGAAGTTCGCCGTCCGCACCAGGTCGGCGACGGCGGGGGACTCGTAGAACGACTGGGTGTCCTGCAGCTTGCCGATCCTGTCGTAGACCTTGGCGGCCGCGGTGACGTCGAGGTACTTCATCGCTGTCCCTCCTTCGGGGTCACATCTCCTCGTGGTGGTCGGGGTCGCCACCGAAGAGGCGCCCTTCGGAGCGCCCGAGTGCGGTGATCGCGGCGACCTCGTCGGCGGTGAGGGAGAAGCCGGTGACGTCGAGGTTCTGCCGCTGACGCTCCGGGTCCCCCGACTTGGGGATCGGCAGGGAGCCGAGCTCCAGGTGCCAGCGCAGGATGACCTGCGCCGAGGTGACGCCGTACTTCTCCGCCGGGGCCGTGACCGCCCGCTTGGCGAAGGGCGCGCGCCGCTTGCCCAGCGGACTCCACGCCTCGGTGATGATGCCGAGCCGCCCGTGGGTCGCGCGCATCTCCTCCTGGGGGAACCACGGGTGCATCTCGATCTGGTTCATCACCGGGATGACCCCGGTGGCGTCGATGATCCGGTGCAGGTGCTCTGCGGCGAAGTTGGAGACCCCGACCGAGCGGACCAGGCCCTCGGCCCGCATGTCGACCAGCGCCTGGTAGGCCTCGACGTACTTGCCGACCCGCGGGTTGGGCCAGTGGATCAGGTGCAGGTCGACGTAGTCGAGGCCGAGCCTCTCCGCCGAGCCGCGGATGCTCGCGACCGCGTCGGCATAGGCGTGGTCGCGACCGGGGATCTTGGTGGTCACCAGGATCTCCTCGCGGGGGACTCCGGACGTGCGGATGCCCTCGCCCACCTCCGCCTCGTTGCCGTAGTTGACCGCGGTGTCGATCAGCCGGTAGCCGGCCTCGATCGCGCTGCGGACGGCGGTGACGCACTCGCGCCCGCGCAGCGGGTAGGTGCCGAAGCCGATCGGGGGGAACGTCGGGGTGGCGGATCCCTGCGGGAGGGGCGGAGTGTCCTGAGGCATGTCTCCACTCTGCCCGCTGGATGGTCGACTCCGCACCCCAATCGGTCTTGACGGACTGTCCGAGGAGCGGTGTACCGTAGGGCTCTCGAACAGATGTTCGAACGACACGTTCGGATGACGTCTGCTCGACGGTGGCGGAGGTGACCTCGACCCCCATCTCCGCCACCACCGGGGTCGCTTCGGGTCGGTAGTGAGCACAGTGCAGATCCAGACCTCGGAGGTGGCGGATGCGACGGTACGACGACCCGGTGGAGGTGCGCCGGGGCATGGTCGATGACGGTGGCGAGGGTCTCGACAGCATCGATGGGGCGCCCGAGCAGTTCTTGTGGAAGGGCCGGCTCTGGAAGGTCCGCGCCGTGCAGGCGCACTGGGTGGAGACCGGTCCGTGGTGGCAGAGCCCCGGGGTGCACGCCCTGCTCGGTCAGAGCTCTGACAACACAGCCGGTGCTGAGTCCTCGGAGTCTTCCGCGTCTTCGAGCACAGCAGTGCACACCGACCTGCTCGCCGAGCGGGAGGTCTGGCGGGTGGAGGCCGGTCGTGGTGGACCCCGTGTCGGGCACGGCCCGCTGGGTGGCGGGGTCTTCGACCTGGTCTTCGACTGGTCCGACGGCACCTGGCGCCTGGCCCGGTGCGTGGACTGAAGGGTGGTGGACGAGATGACGATGACGACTGAGTCCAGCCTTGCGACCAGTATTGCCAAGCCCAGCCCCTTCGACGTTCCCCCCGCGACCCTCGCCTCGCTGCAGCGGGCGGCCGGGGCGCTGCGCGAGGCGATGACGACCACCGACGTGGGGCTGCGCTATGCCCTGGCCCACGTTGCCGCGCTCCGGGCCACCGCCGCGCTGCTGGCGGCCCGAGCCCGACCGAGCAAGCGGGGGCAGCACAGACAGCAGAATGCCTGGGTGCTGCTCGCCGAGCTGGCCCCCGAGTTCGCCGAGTGGGCCACCTTCTTCTCCGCGGGCGCGGCCAAGCGGGCGGCCGCCGAGGCCGGCTCACGGACCGCGGTGACCCCGCGGGAGGCCGACGATCTGATCCGGGAGGCCGACAGTTTCTTGGCCCTGGTCGAGTCCGCGCTCGGGCTCACCCGGCACGCCCCGTTCGGCGATCGTCTCGCCGTCGCGCCGACCGCGTGGTCCGGCGTTGCCTGACCCATTCGTCCATCTCCACGTCGCCTCCGGGTACTCGCTGCAGTACGGCGCCTCCCATCCCGCGACGCTGGTGGAGCGCGCCGCCGAGCAGGAGATGGACACCCTCGCGCTGACCGACCGGGACGGCGTCTACGGCGCGGTCCGGTTCGTCAAGGCGTGCCTGTCTGCCGGGGTCCGGCCGATCCTCGGCGTCGACCTGGCGGTGGCCGACGGCATCTCGGTCTCCGGGGCTCCGGGGACCCGTACCCGGACTCCGGTGCGGGGTGGCGCCTTCCGCGATCCCCGGCTGCCCCGGGTGACCTTCCTCGCCCGCAACGGCCGGGGCTGGGCGGCACTGTGCCGACTGATCTCCGCGACCCATCTGTCCGGGGAGCGGGGCGACCCGGTGTGCACCCTCGACCTGGTTGCCGAGCATCTCGGTGGGGCGGGAGCAGCAGCCGGGTCCGACGTGACCGTCCTGCTCGGCCCTGACTCCGCGGTGGGCCGTGCGGTCGCCCGGCGCCGCTTCGACCTGGCCACCGCCGCCCTGCGCCCCTGGCAGGAGATGCTCGACACCTGGGTCGAGGTGGTGTCGCACCGGCTGTCCGGCTCGGGTCCGGGCAGCACCTCGCACGCGGCCCGGATGCTCGGCCTGGCCCGGGAGGCCGGGGTCGGCGCGATCCTGTCCAACGCCGTCCGCTACGCCGACCGGCTCGACGCTCCGGTCACCGACGTCCTCGACGCGGCCCGGCGGCTGGTCCCGCTGGATCTGCGGCACGTCGACCGCGGCAACGCCGAGGGGTTCTTGAAGTCCGGCAAGCAGATGGCCGAGGTTGCCGAGGAGATCGCCCGGCACGCCGGAGAGGCCGGGCCTGATGCAGGTAGGCGGTTGATGGCGGCGACCCGGATGCTGGCCGACCAGTGCGTGGTCGACCCTCGGTCCGACCTCGGGCTGGGGTCGGTGCACTTCCCGGAGTTCGGCGGCGCCGAGGCAGCGAGCCGGGTGCTGCGGGAGCGCAGCGAGGCCGGAATCACCCGGCGCTACGGCAACGATCCCCGGCAGCGGATCTGGAAGCGGCTCGACGACGAGCTCCAGGTCATCGACCAGCTCGGCTACGCGTCGTACTTCCTCACCGTCGCCGACATCGCCGACCTGATCCGTTCGATGGGGATCCGCTCGGCCGCCCGCGGCTCCGGAGCGGGCAGCCTGGTCAACTACCTGCTCGGCGTCTCCGGGGTCGACCCGTTGCGGCACGGCCTGCTGATGGAGCGGTTCCTCTCCCCGCTGCGCCAAGCACTGCCCGACATCGACATCGACGTGGAGTCCGCGCGGCGGCTCGAGGTCTACGACGCGATCCTCGACCGGTACGGCGGGGAGCGCAGCGCCGCGGTGTCGATGATGGAGACCTACCGGGTCCGTCACGCCGTCCGCGACGTCGGCGCAGCGCTCGGCATGCCCCGGGCCGAGGTCGACGCGATCGCCAAGGCCTTCCCGCACATCCGGGCCCGCGACGCCCGGATGGCGATGCGCGACCTGCCCGAGTTGCGCAACGTCGCGCTGCTGCGCGACCGCTCCGGCTTCGACCTCTTCTTCTCCCTGGTCGAGCGGCTCGACGGGCTGCCCCGCCACGTCGCGGTCCACCCGTGCGGGGTGCTGCTGTCCGACCAGACCCTGCTCGACCGCACCCCGGTCGAGGCCAGCTATGCCGGCTACCCGATGAGCCAGTTCGACAAGGACGACGTGGAGGACCTCGGGCTGCTGAAGCTCGACGTGCTCGGCATCCGGATGCAGTCGGCGATGGCCCACGCGGTCACCGAGATCCACCGGGTCGAGGGGGTCGAGGTCGACATCGACGACCAGGTGTCCTTCGACGACCCGGAGACCTTCGCGCTGATCTCCTCGGCCCGGACGCTGGGCTGCTTCCAGATCGAGTCGCCGGGCCAGCGCGAGCTGGTCGGCAAGTCCGGGATCGACTCCTTCGCCGACATCATCATCGACATCTCACTGTTCCGCCCCGGCCCGGTGAAGAGCGACATGGTCATGCCGTATCTCAACGCCAAGCAGGGGTGGCGGCTCCCGGCGTACCTGCACGAGCGCCTCCGGCCGATCCTGGAGCAGACCAAGGGCGTGGTGGTCTTCCACGAGCAGGTCATCGAGTTGATCAGCGAGGCGACCGGCTGCACCCTCGCCGAGGCCGACGAGGCGCGGCGGGCGCTGGGCGACCCGGAGGGGATGGAGCAGACCCGGGTGTGGTTCTTCCCGCGGGCGCTGCGCCGTGGCTACTCCACGCAGGTCGCCACCGAGATCTGGCGGGTGCTGGCGTCGTTCGCGTCGTTCGGCTTCTGCAAGGCCCACGCCGCCGCGTTCGCGCTGCCCACCTACCAGTCGGCCTGGCTGAAGACGCACTACCCGGCGCACTTCCTCGCCGGGGTGCTCACCCACGACCCGGGGATGTACCCCAAGCGGCTGATCCTCGACGACGCCCGCCATTTCGGGATCGAGATCCTCGGGCTCGACGTCAACCGCAGCGAGCGGGGGTACGTCGTGGAGCGACTGGAGGACGAGCCCAGCAGTGACGAGGCCGGCGATGAGGCTGGTGATGAGGCCAGCGACGAACACAGCAGCAGCGGGGCGGCCCGGCGCGGGATCCGGCTCGCACTGGCGGAGGTGAAGGGGATCTCCGATGCCGAGATCGACCGGATCTTGCAGGCTCGGCCGTTCTCGTCGCTGTCGGACTTCTGGCAGCGGGCCCAGGTGAGCCGGCCGGTCGTGGAGCGGCTGGTCCTCGCCGGTGGGTTCGACCCGGTCTACGGGCTCTCCCCGGATATCACGGTCGGGCGACGCGGCCGGGTCACCCGGCGCGACCTGCTGCTCCAGATCTCCGATCTCGTTCGTCAGGGTCGCGGAGTGGCCGGGGCCGCCTCGCGAAGTCGAGGTCGGCAGGCACCGACACAGGTCCGCGACGGGATCTGGGGGCTGGCCTCCGCCCAGTCGCAGGGCACGCGGCCCACACCGGCCCCGGTGGCCTCGGTGCAGCTGACCTTCGATCTGGGTCTGGTGGACGACGAGCCGAGCGGGCTGCCGGAGATGACCGGTCCGGAGCGGGTCCGCGCCGAGCTGGAGGTCCTCGGCCTGGACGCCAGCCGCCACGTGATGGACTTCCACACCCGACTGCTCGACGGGCTGGGGGTGACCCGGTCGGTCGACCTGCTGCGACAGCGGAGCAAGGCCGATCTGCTGGTGGCCGGGGTCAAGGTCGCCACCCAGACACCACCGATCCGGTCCGGGCGGCGGGTCGTCTTCCTCACCCTCGACGACGGGACCGGTCCGGTCGACGCCACCTTCTTCGAGGACGCCCAGGGCCCTTACGCCGAGACCGTCTTCGGTTCCTGGCTGCTGGTGGTCCGTGGCGAGCTGCGCCGGACCGGTCGTCGCGGGGTGTCCCTGCGGGCGACCGGGTGCTGGGAGCTGACCACGCTGCAGCAGATAGCCGACACCGACGGGATCGAGGCGGCGCGGCAGGTGATCCGGGAGAGTCCCCGGGTGGTCTCGACGAGGTCCGCGGAGCCGCCGGAGAGCAACGACCGCCAGAGCACCAACGGCACCGGTAATCCGGCGGGCAGCACGGCGGGGGGCATGGGCCGGCGACGGGTGCTGGTCCACTCCAGCGGCTTCCGGATGTCGCCGTACTCCGACATCAAGACCGCGGGGGAGGACGCCAAGGAGGCGCCGCGCAAGCTGTGGCACTCCTCGCCGGGGAGCGCGGGCCGATGAGGACTCTCGTCCGGTGGCTGAGGAGGCCGCGCAGCGACCGTCTCGGGACCACCCTTGGCCGCGATCTAGGCGCGGGTGGCCAGAGCGTGGATCCGGGTCGCCAGGGTGAGGAACTCCGGACGCTCGGCGACCGCGCGCTCCAGGTCCAGCAGCGCCGGGGTGGCGCCCGGCTCGAGGTCGAGCAGGGTGCTCGGGATCAGGTCGACGAAGACCTGGATCGCATGCAGCGTGGGTGGCGTGAAACCCGCCGCGGTCACCATCGCGGTGATCTCCGGGGCGGTGTAGCGATGCGGAGTGGACCCCGTGGAGTCGAGCAGATCCTGGGCCTGCGTGAAGTGGCCGGTCATCGCGCGAGCCAGGACGGCGGCGTGCCGCTGGGCGACCAGCAGGCTCAGCAGGCCGCCGGGCGGCAGCGCTTCGGCGATCTTCGCCAGTGCCCCGGCCGGGTCGTCGACGACCTCGAGCAGGCCGTGGGCGAGCACCACGTCAGCCGATCCCGCGTCCAGGGTCGCCACGTCTCCCTGGATCCCGGTCACCAGGTCGGAGACCCCGCGCTCCTCGGCCCTCCGAGCCAGGATCGCCAGGGCGTCGGGGTTGGGGTCGACCACGGTGACCCGATGGCCGAGCTCGGCCACCCGCACCGCGAACCCTCCGGTCCCTCCACCGATGTCGAGGACCGTCGCGCCGGGACGCTCGGCGAGCGCGTCGCGCAGCGCCTCCCACACCACCGCGGTGCGTGTCTCGCTGCGACGATGAGCGGCACTCTGCATGCCACCACCCTAGTGGCGTCCGGGGCGCCGGATCGGGGAGTGGCCCCGTGACCGGCCCCGTGACTGGTCCCGTGGTCGAGGAGCCCGACGGCCGGGGGTGTCACATCCTCCATGTCGACATGGACGCGTTCTACGCCTCGGTGATGGTGCGTGACCGGCCGGAGCTGCACGAGGTGCCGGTGATCGTCGGCGGCGGGAGCCGAGGAGTGGTGCTCTCGGCCAACTACCTCGCGCGAGCCCACGGGGTGAGGTCGGCGATGCCGATGACCCGGGCTCGGCGGATGTGCCCCGAAGCGGTGGTGCTGGCCCCGGAGTTCGGTGTGTTCGAGGCGGTCTCCGACTCGGTGATGGAGGTCTTCGGCCGGGTCACTCCTGTGGTGGAGGCGATCTCACTCGACGAGGCGTTCCTCGACGTGTCCGGAGCGACCCGGTGGCTGGGGGCTCCCCGGCGGATCGCTGAGCTGATCCGAGCCCTGGTGTACGACGAGCAAGGCATCACCTGCTCGGTCGGGGTGGCGGCCAGCATCGGCGTGGCCAAGCTGGCCAGCCGTCGGGCCAAGCCGGACGGGGTGCTCGTCGTACCCCCGGCGACCGTGGTCGCCTTCCTCCACCCGCTCCCGGTCGAGGAGCTGTGGGGGGTGGGGGAGAAGACCGCGGCCGTCCTGCACCGGCTCGGCCTGCTGACCGTCGGTGACCTCGCTGCGGTGCCGTCGGAGGTCCTGCAGCGCGCACTCGGCCCCGCGGCCGGGAGTCAGCTGCACCGGCTGGCCTGGGGCAGGGACACCCGGACCGTCACTCCACGCCGGTACGCCGACTCTCCGGACCGGAGCATGGGCGCGGACCGCACCTTCGGGCGGGACGTCGATGACCCACGAGCGGTGCGCCGGGAGCTGCTGCGGCTGTCGGCCAAGGTCACTTCACGGATGCGGGCCGCCGGCTACGCCGGACGCACGGTGACCCTGCGGGTCCGGTTCGCCGACTTCACCACGATCACCCGGTCCATGACGCTGCCGGAGGCCACCGACGTGACCTGGGACGTGTACCACGCCGTCGTCGGCCGCTTTGCCGCGCTCGGGCTGCAGCGGGCCCGGATCCGGCTGGTCGGGGTCCGGGTCGAGGGACTGGTCCCTCGCTCCGAGGTCCATCACCAGCTCGTCCTCGGGCAACGAGACCACGGGTGGCCCGACGCCGACCGTGCCGTGGACCGGGCGGCCTCCAGGTTCGGTCACGGCGCGGTCCGCCCGGCGTCGCTCCTGGCCCCTTCCGACACCGCGCCCTAGGTTGGCCCCATGCGGCTCTCGGTAGTGCTGGACTGTTCCGACCCTGCGGCGCTGGTCCCCTTCTGGACAGCGGCGATGGGCTACCGGCTCGCCTCGTCGCCCCCCGGGTTCGAGGTGCTGGTGCCGGCGGAGGGCGAGCCCGCGGGGCCGGTCATCGTCCTGCAGCGGGTCCCCGAGAGCAAGCAGCGGAAGAACCGCATGCACCTCGACGTGCACGTCCCGCTCGTCACCGGTGTCCCGGCCCATGCGGCGCGACTGGCTGAGCTCGGAGCCGAGCGGATCGGCGCACCCGTCACCGAGCTCTGGGAGGCTGCCGGGATCTGGTGGCAGGTGATGACCGATCCCGAGGGCAACGAGTTCTGCCTGGTGGCCGACCCCGGCCATCCTGCTCCGCCCGACGACTGGCAGTGAGCATTCGCCGCGCTAGGACCAGGCGCCGTACACGTGGACGTGGAGCACGTGGCCCTTGGTGAGCTTCCACAGCACCCGGGCGTCCTTGACGTAGAGGTTCACGCAGCCGTGTGAGTGCCCGACGTACGGGTCGACCAACATGCGCGACCCATGGATGGCCTCACCGCCGTCGAAGAAGAGGGAGAAGGGCATCGGAGAGTCGTCGTACAGGTGGCTGATCGCGTGTCGGACCCGGGCGTAGACGATGAAGTCGCCGGGCCGGGTCTTGCTGTCGTAGGCGCCGCCACGGACCAGCCAGGAGTTCACGACGGACCCTCGGTGGTAGAGCGTCACCTGGTGCCACTTGCGGTCGTAGCACGCGTGCCAGCCGATGCTCGTGCAGGCCGCGGGCACGGAGGGCCGGCCGCGGGTGGATCGCCGGATGAGCTTCTCCCAGGAGAGCTGGTCCATCGTGGCGGTCTCAGGCAGTCCGACGCGGGCCTGGAAGGCCTTGACCGCCTGTCGGGTCCGGCTGCCGTAGTAGCCGGTCGGCCGGATGGTGTAGAGACCGAGCCGCCGCAGCCGCCACTGCAGCTCGTAGACGTGCTGGATGTGCCAGGGATCGATGTCCCGGTCGCCGGGTTGGGTGACTTGCCGGGCGTACGACGCGGTCCACCAGGGGGCGTCCCCGGCCGAGGCCGGCCCAGCGGGGAGCACGAGCATGCCCGCGAGGACGGCGATCGTCGTTGCCGTCCGTACACTCCACGCTCTCATGGCTGCCGCCCGTCTCCTCGATCCGGCGTCAGGGCCCCTGATGCCGTCTTACCGCTTCTCGAATTTCACCACGTGGGTACCGTGACTGTCTTCACCTGCCTAGACTTGGTTCAGTCGATCGACCCGGGAGGCACCGTGCCACTCTCCGAAGAGGAGATGCGTCTGCTGGAGCAGATGGAGCGGGCGCTTTCTGCCGAGGACCCGAAGCTCGCCTCGGCGATGCGCGGCAGGAATCGCGCCGCGGCCTCTCGCCGCCGGGTCATCTTTGCCGCCATCCTCTTCCTGGTCGGCGTCACGGTCCTGATGACCGGGGCGGTGATGCGCCAGACGTTCGTCGGTGTGGCCGGCTTCGTCACCATGCTGGTGTCGGCCTACTTCGGGCTGATGGCCTTCCGGAGTCCTGCGGTCATCCAGACCCAGCACCCCTCCGGCTTGGGCGTGATCGACGGCGGCCGTAAGTACCGCCCCAAGCGTCAGGGGATCAGCGAGCGGTTCGAGGACCGTTGGCGTCGTCGCCGGGAGAACGGCGGCTTCTGAGCCCCGAATCGCTGACCCCGGGTTGCTGAACCCTGGGCTGCCGAACCCTGGGCTGCCGAACCCTGGGTGGCTCGGTCCGTCGGGCATGCGCAGGCTCGTTCAGCGCCGCCGGAAGGCCGCGAGCGGCCACCAGGTGGCGCGCCGTCTCCGGTACGGCCCAGCACTGGCATCCAAACCCTTCCGGCTCTTGTCGAGATCGGCCTCCACGGTGCCGAGTCCGCTGTAGTGCGATGAGTAGCGGGCGGCCTCGACCTCGAGGGCGAGCCGGGAGAGTGCCGCAGCGGTCGGCGGCCCGGCCACCGGGTCGGTCATCGTGACCTCCCGTGAGAGCTCGGTGGCTGTCCGTCTCAGCGTCGGGGTGGGCTCGGAGGGCTGATAGCCCAGATCCTCGGCAAGGTCGACGACCTCCCGCCAGGCTGCCTCGGCCCGGGCTGCCGGCGTGGACGCACGGCGCCAGCGCCAGCGCCGCAGCGCCCACGCGGCGGTTCGCGGAAGCCCGCCGAAGATCCCCAGGACCACGATCGCCAGCAGCCACCACAATGCCGGCGCCAGGGGCCAGATCGCCGAGGAGCGTCCCGCTGTGGACGGCCCGGTCGTCGGGCTCCGCGTCGGCGTCGGGCGCAAGCTCCTGCTGGCGGTAGGGCCGACAGGCGGGGGCTGGACGTTGCTGTTGAGCGCGGTGTAGGCCGGGGCGTCTCCCGTGCGGGCCGCTGGGGTCGGCTCGAAGCGGACCCAGCCCGCTCCGGGGAAATACATCTCCGGCCAGGCGTGCAGGTCCTTGGTGCTGAACTGCCAACCGCCCAGGGTGCTGGCCTCCGGATTCAAGAATCCCACCACGACGCGCGATGGGATGCCCAGCTCGCGGCCGAAGAGCACCATCGCGGTGGAGAACTGCTCGCAGTAGCCGACGCGGTCCGCGGGGTTGTCCGACACGAAGCGGTGCAACTGCTCCAGGCCGCTGCCACTGCCGGACTCGAGGGAGTAGCTGAAGCCACCTGCGGAGCGGAACCACTCCTGCAAGAGCTGCGCCGCCTCGAACTTCGAGGTCGCGCCGGAGGTCACCTTGGTGGCAGTGGCCTGCACCCAGCTCGGCAGGTCGGCAGGCAGCTCGGTGTAGCGCTGCTGGATCCCGGCAGGGGCCTCGGGTGCCTTGCTCAACGCGGCGGGGTCGATGACTTGCTGGGACTGGCTGACGGTGAACTGGTAGTTCGAGGCCATCCCTCCCGCGCCACTCGCCTCGACCTCCCAGGTGCCGGGGTCGACGAACATCGCCGTCGCCCCACCCCCGACCGATCGAGCCTGCGACTGCAGGGTGCCGGGGGGATAGGGGACGGGCAGTGTGGTGGCGTCGTACGCGGCCATCGTCGTGACCTGGTAGGTCAGCACCTCCCCGGACAGCGCCGAGTTGCTCAATCCCGGCGGCCGGGTCTTCGAGGTCAGCTGGGCGAAGTCGCGTGGCCCCTGTGTCCAGTCCTTGCCGTCGAAGTAGTCGAGCACGGCGATCCGGAAGTAGCTGGGCCGTTTGAGGGAGCTGATCCGCACGAGGGGGATCGCCTTGCTCTGCACCAGGTTCTTCTTCATGTCCAAGAAGGGCTTGGAGAGCCCGACTCCGGCCGCGCCTCCGGAACCGCCGTTGTTGGTCTTCAGCGCCGAGAAGGTGCCGCTTCCCACCATCGGGATGAAGAGGGGGGCGATCACCGCGAGGGCCGCTGCGGTGACGCCGATCCGCAGGGACGCGACCCGGGTGTTGAACGCCTCGGCCACCTGCCCCCCGGCCTCCTTGTCCCCGCGGCGCAGGGATGACCACGCGAGCAGGTCGGCCTCCCGAACCGCCGCCAGCAGAGCGCCGAAAGAGATCGCGCCGAAGACGAACGTGCCCCAGTTCAACGGCTCATCCAACAGGGCGCCCGTGGTGGTGAGGACAGCAAGGATCAGCAGCCCGCCCAAGCCCGGGCGTCGCATGGTGCCTGCGACGAGGTCGAAGACCACGATCACGGCCACACCGAGCAGCATCATCAGGGGAGCGAGACCGGTGACGCCGTGGGGGACGGGCGCGGCGTACTCGCGAGCGATGGTCACCGCCGCGCTGAGCCGTTCGCTGAAGATCCCCCAGGCGCCCTCGCCGGGCCACCAGCGCCCGACGATGGAGACGAGGACGACCTCGAAGGCGACGATGAGCTGGGCGAGCAGGACGATGGTGCGGGGGACGCTGAGGGATCGACCGACAGCCGACGCGGCCGTCAATGCAACGGCAGCGAGGGCCAGAGGCCAGATGTAGTAGTTCCAGTCCCAGGCGAAGGCGGTCCACGGAGCGATCGCGAAGACGAGCGTCGCCGCCGACAGGATCGCTATCCGCCACTCGCGCCCGGCTGCCCGGTTCTTCATGCCGTCTCCCGGGTGGGCCGCCGGCCGGTCCGCAGCCTGGTCGCAGCGGCCACCCACTCCGAGGACAGATCGGAGTGGGGAAGCACCGGCGCCCAGACCCAGGGCGATCCGGGTCCTTCGCCGCCCGCGGTGGTAAAGGCGATGTTCCAGCTGCCGGGGACGCTGAGCGGCTCGAGCAGGACCAGGTCGGATCGGGACAGCTCGCCGAAGACCCCGATGGTGAGATCGCCGGGTCGGGTGCCGGCCGCGAGGTTCGACGCCAGGTAGCCATTGCCCCGCAGCTCCACCAGGGCGAGGTTCTCGAGGATCTCCCCCTCGGAGAAAGCGCTGGATCGCCGGTCGAGCCACTCGCGGGTCAGGTGGGTCCCGTCGTTGGTCACCAGCCGTACGGTGAACTCCCTCCGGAGCAGATGGAGGGCGATCGATGCGACGAAGGACACTGCGGTCTCGAAGTGCGCCGCACCCTCCGGGGTGGGGAAGGCCTGGCTCCGGGTGTCGAGGACGACCGTCGCACGCGAGCGCCAGGGTTGCTCCTCGCTGCGCACCATGAGCTCGTTGTGGTGGGCACTGGATCGCCAGTGGACCCGGCGCAGGTCGTCGCCACGCCGGTAGTCGCGGACGGTGCTGTCGTCGGCGCTGCCGGTGAGGAACTGGCGTGCCTTCCGCTCGCCCACGCCGATGGGTCCGGTTGGGAGCGCGACCGGAGCGAGGTCCACCACCCTCGGGGTCACTACCACGGTCCGGGTCCCGGGGAAGACTTCCTGGCGCTGGACGAAGCCGAACGGATCGACCACGCGAGCTTCGAGGGGGCCGACCTCGTACTTCCCCCGCTGGACGCCACGGACCTCGTAGCCGACCCGGCGGGCCGCTCCATGGCGAAGGGACTCCACGGCGAACCGGGGCGGGCCTCCCAGCGGAGCAGGAACCCGCTCGGTCATCAGCAGCAGCCCCGTCGGCGGCGTTGCAGGGTTCTGGATGCGCAGCACGATCGAGGCGCTGTCGCCCACGGGGAGGTGGGTCGGCACGCCACTGCGGGTCAGCATCAGACCGTGCCGACGGAGGGCGACCCACAGGATCGAGCCGAGGGGGAGGACGAGGACGAACACGCCGATGCGCACCAGCTCGGTGAGGCCCGCCAGGGACCCGAGGGTCAGCGTCGCCGCGCCGGCGGCGAGGAAGGACCTCCCACGGGTGGTGAGCCGGGTCAGCCGGTGTCCTCTGCTCATGTGCGGACGGGGGTCTGCTCCAGGATGCGGGCCAGCGCGTCCTCGACGCTCCGGCCCGACATCGTGGCCTGAGGTGTCGGCAGCAGCCGGTGGGCGAGCACGGCCGTGGCGGACTCCAAGACGTCGTCGGGGACCACGTAGTCGCGCCCTTCGGTGACCGCCACCACGCGAGCCATCCGCATCAGATGCAGTGTGGCCCGAGGTGAGGCACCTAGCAGCAGGTCGGTGTGCCGGCGGGTCGCGGAGCACAGGTCGACGATGTAGCGCAGGACCTCGGGTGCTGCGTGGACGCCCCCCAGGGCCGCGATCAGCCGACCGACCTGCCGGGTGTCGGTCACCGGCCCGATCGAGTCCAGGGGGTCCCCGCTCTCGCGGGAGGTGAGCATCGCGAACTCGGCGTCGGCCGACGGATAGCCCAGCGAGATCTTCGCGGTGAAGCGGTCCCGCTCTGCCTCCGGTAGCGCGTAGGTCCCCTCCATCTCGACGGGGTTCTGCGTGGCGATCACCATGAAGGGCGCCGGTAGACGGTACGTCGTCCCGTCGACGCTGACCTGTCGCTCCTCCATCGCCTCGAGCATGGCGGCCTGCGTCTTCGGGGAAGCACGGTTGATCTCATCGCCGAGCACGATGTTGGCGAAGATGCCGCCGGGCCGGAACTCGAACTCACGGTTTGCCTGGTTGAACACCGAGACCCCGGTCAGGTCCGAGGGCAGCAGATCCGGGGTGAACTGGATGCGGCGCATCGAGGCGTCGATCGATGTCGCCAGCGCCTTGCTGAGCAGGGTCTTGCCCACGCCCGGCACGTCCTCGACGAGCAGGTGCCCACCGCTGAGCAGAACCCGGATCGAGGTCAGCACGACCGCAGTCTTGCCCTCGATCACGGCGTCGACGTTCCGGCGAATCTTCTCGGCCGTCTCGGCGATCTCGTCGAGCCGGGCCGGCCCGGGCGACTCTCCGCCGTCCGCCCCGGCGGACTCGGTCTGCCGATCCGAAGTTGTGTCCACGTGCCCTCCTGTGCCCGGCCCGAGCCGGGGCAGTTTGCGGTCTCCCTGGGATTGCCCCCATCCGATCAAACCCTGAAGCCGCCTGGTGTTCCAGAGCGAGGGGGGTTTTCGCAACCAAGCCGTCACCATCCTCGGCCTGCCGAGTGCCGTCGGCCGAGCCTCATCCGGTCCGCCTCTCGGACGAATCCGGGGGAGGAAGCGTTCCACGATTTTGTCGAAAAGTGGTTGACGGTGGTGGAAAGTGGAGTACGGTGGGGCGAAGTGGAGGAAGGGAGGGTCGCGGTGGTGCGGATCAGGTCACGGAGGGAGCTCCGCGGCGGGTTCGCTGGTCACCACGGCCGGACCGACCCAGTCGAGCTGAGCGGAGGTGGGCCGTGTATCGCGGATACGCAGGCACCTTCGAGCACAAGCTGGACGCGAAGGGTCGGATGTTCCTTCCCGCCAAGTTTCGGGAGAGGTTCGCGGAGGGTCTGGTGCTGACGATGGGACAGGAGCGCTGCCTCTATGTCTGGGACGTCCCCGGCTTCGAGACCTTCGCCGGACGCCTCGACGAGGCACCGATGACCAACCGCCGGGCTCGCGACTACCAGCGCATGCTTTTCGCCGGAGCCTCTGACGAGGTCCCCGACGCCCAGGGCCGTGTGATCATCCCCGGCCATCTGCGCAAGTACGCCGCCCTGGAGCGCGAGTGCTTCGTCATCGGTGCGCGCGATCACGTCGAGATCTGGGACGCGACCGCCTGGTCGACCTACCTCTCCGAGAGCGAACAGGCCTACTCCGACCAGTCCGAGGAGGTATTCCCAGGGTTCTGAACCTCGCATGGCGAGGCCTTGCGTCCGCCCGGTCTTCTGGTGCACCTTCCCCGGTGCCAGACGACCACCTCCCAGGGCGGACGCCGGACCTGGCCAGGCGAGGTGTCTGGGGTCGAAACCATGAACACCTCCGTCCTTCGTGCCTTCGTCGCCACTCCCGGTGACGCCACCTCCTGCCCGCGACAAAGCCGGGGCGCTCGCCGTCCCGCCGACGGACCAGTCGGGACCAGATGAGCGCGCCGCGGCACGTGCCGGTGCTGCTGGAACGTGTCCTCGCCCTGGTGGCTCCGGCCCTGGAGCGTCCTGGCTCGGTGCTCGTCGACGCCACCCTGGGGCTGGGCGGTCACACCGTCGCAGTCCTCGACACCTGTCCGGACGCCCGCGTGGTCGGGATCGACCGGGACCCCCAGGCTCTCGAGCTCAGCCGGGAGCGACTGGCCCCGTACGCCGACCGGGTCACCCTCGTCCACGCCGTCTACGACCAGCTTCCCGAGGTGCTCGCCGACCTGGGCCTGCCCGCAGTGGACGGCGTCCTCTTCGACCTGGGTGTCTCCTCGATGCAGCTCGACCTCCGCGAGCGCGGCTTCGCCTACGCCGAGGACGCACCGCTGGACATGCGGATGGACCCGACCGCCGGCCGTACCGCGGCTGAGGTTCTCAACACCTACCCGGCCCGTGATCTCGCCCGGGTCCTCTCGGTCTACGGCGAGGAGCGCTTCGCCCGACGGATCGCCGAGGCGATCGTGCGGGAGCGTCAGAAGGAGCCCTTCTCCGGCTCGGCGCGACTCGTGGACCTGATCCGTCACGCCATCCCGGCCCCGGCCCGTCGTACCGGTGGTCATCCCGCCAAACGCACCTTCCAGGCCCTGCGGATCGAGGTGAACGAGGAGCTCTCGGTGTGGGAGCGGGCCCTCCCCGCCGCCGTCGACGCCCTGGCCGTTGGTGGACGCGTCGTGGTGCTCTCTTACCACTCCTTGGAGGACCGGATCACCAAGCGGGTGCTCACCGACCGATCGCGCAGTCACGTCCCGGACGACCTGCCGTTCGTTCCCGCGGGGCAGGAGCCGGAGCTGCGGCTGCTCACTCGGGGCTCCGAGCAGGCGACCCCTGCGGATGTGGAGCAGAACCCGCGGGCGGCATCGGTGCGACTGCGTGCCGCGGAGCGGGTGCGGAGAGCGGCATGAGCAGCACGTCCGGCGCCGCGAGGGCGCGAACATCTCGAGTCGCCGAAGCCGCCGCGCAGCGCGCCCGGCTCACCGTCGTCCCCCGGACCCTGACCCGGCCTCCGCAGCTGCCCTTCGCGGTCCTGACCGCGCTGGCGCTGATCGGCGGGGTCGTGGGGCTGCTGATGTTCAACACGAACATGGCCGCGGCGTCGTTCCGCGTCACCGCCCTGCAGCAGCAGCTGAGCAGTCTGCAAGCGCGGGAGGACCGGCTGAACCTGGCCCTCGATCGGCTGCGTGATCCCCAACGGCTGGCCCGACGGGCCAAGGCGATGGGCATGGTGCCACTCGGCGCTCCCTCGTTCATCCGGCTCCCCGACGGACAGGTCCTGGGCGACCCGCAGATCGCGCACCGGGCGTCGAAGCCCCAGGCCACCACGTCCTCGACGGCGTCACCCAGCCCCTCACCCAGCCCCTCACCCAGCGCGTCACCGACTGGATCCACGACACAACCGCAGCCGAGCCCGACATCCGACGGCTCCGGGTCCACCCCAGGTACAAAGAAGGCGAAGACCTCCCCGTGAGGGGGGCTGTCGACGCACGAGGCGAGGGGAGGCTGGGTGACTCGACGTCGGCCGAGGTCGCGTAGGCCGCAGCCGAGCCCGCTGGATCGGGTCAGGTCCCGATCGAGGTCTCGTCTGACGGTCGGTTTCACCATCATCGCGATGGCGCTCTCGCTCTTCGCGGCTCGTCTGGTCCAGCTCCAGTTCATCGACGCCTCGGCGTACGCCGCGCGGGCCGAGGCGGAGAACCTCGTCACCGAGACGCTCCCGGCCAGCCGGGGCGAGATCACCGACCGGAACGGTCAGCCGCTGGCGGAGTCCGCCGACGGGGAGATGCTGGTCGCCGACCCCACCCTCGTCGGGCCGGACGCGCCGGCGATCGCCGCCATCATCAGCAAGCGGCTCAACCTCGACTACTTCACCCTCCTGGACCACCTCACCGCGCCCGACACCCACTTCCAGTACCTCGCTCGCCGGGTCCCGGCGCAGACCGCCACGGCGATCGCCGACGAGCTGGCCGGCAAGGGCCTGGCCGGCGTGGACACCCGGCGGGACCCGCTGCGGGTGTACCCGGCAGGGCAGGTAGCGGGGAACATCGTCGGCTTTGTCAATGCCAGCGGGGTCGGTGCCGAGGGCATGGAGCTGAACTTCAACAACATCCTCACGGGCACCGACGGGTCGGCGACGTTCGAGCAGAGCGGAGGAGTCCGGATCCCGCTGGGGGACAACAGCGTGGTCCCGGCGCAGAACGGCCAGGACCTCCGGCTCACGATCGATCGCGATGTGCAGTGGTACACCCAGCAGGTCCTCGCCCGGACCGTGAAGCAGGCTCGGGGCGACTCCGGTGCCGCGGTGGTCCTGGACTCCCGGACAGGTCAGGTCCTCGCCCTGGCCGACTACCCCGCCTATGATCCGAACAAGGCGTCCTCCTATCCCCTCACCCAGCTGGGGGAGCCGTCGGTGCGCGACGCCTACGAGCCGGGGTCGGTCGAGAAGGTGCTGACGACGGCGGCGCTCATCGATCAGGGCAAGGTCACCCCGACGAGCCACTTCACCGTCCCCGGCACGGTCAAGCGTGGGGGAAAGGTCATCCACGACTACTGGCCGCACGGGACCTTGAAGCTGACCATGACCGGCATCCTCGCCAAGAGCTCGAATGTCGGGACCCTGCTGGCGGCCCAGCGACTCTCGGGACAGGAGCTGTGGACATACCTGCGCCACTTCGGCCTTGGCCGTCTCACCGGGGCCGGGTTCAACGGTGAGTCCCAAGGCGTGCTGCGCAACTACAAGCAGTGGGTCCCGCTCGACAAGGACACGATCTCGTTCGGACAGGGTTTGGCGGTGACGGCGCTGCAGATGGCGGCCGCGGTCAACACCATCGCCAACAACGGCGTCTACATCCAGCCGAGCATCATCGAGGGGAGCGCACAGACCGTTGACGGCAAGACGGTCGGCTCGGCCGACGCCGTCCAGCGCCGGGTGGTGAGCGCGCAGGCGGCCAGGCAGGTGGCCCGGATGATGGAGATGGTGACCAACCCGCGGCAGGGCACGGCTCCCGAGGCCGACATCCCCGGCTACCGGGTGGCGGGCAAGACCGGCACCGCCCAGCGGTTCAACCTCCAGAAGAACCGCTACGACGGCTCGACGACCGTCTCGTTCGCGGGTTTCGCTCCCGCCGACCAGCCTCGGTTCCTGGTGTACGTGGTGGTGCAGAACAACCGCAACGGGCTCGGTGGCGGCTCGACCGGGGGCCCGGCGTTCAAGAAGATCATGAGCTACGTGCTCCAGAAGTACGCGGTTCCCCCGACCGGCACGAAGCCCGCGCGGATCCCCGTCTACTGGTGACCGGCGATATCGTCACCCGGTGGCCGAATTGCGCTCTCCTACCCTGACGAGCCTGGCGGCCGGCGTCCCAGACGCACGGCTCGTGGGGAACGGCGCCGTCGTGCCGCGCGGGGTCACCCTCGACTCTCGTCGCGTGGCCGCAGGCGACCTGTATGCGGCCCTCCCAGGTTCGCACGCCCACGGCGCCGACTTCGTCGCCGAGGCCGCAGCCAGGGGGGCGGTGGGAGTCCTGACCGATCCTGCGGGAGAGCAGCGAGCGCTCGCCAGTGGTTTGCCGCTCCTGGTGGCGCCCCGGCCGCGTGCGGTCCTCGGGTCCATCTCCTCGGCCGTGTACGGCTACCCCGATCGCGATCTGGTCCTGCTGGGTGTCACCGGGACGCAGGGGAAGACCACGTCGACACGCCTGGTGGAGGGCGCCTGGCTCGGGATGGGGGTCCGGGCCGGCGTGATCGGCACCCTCGGGACTCGGGTCGGAGGGGTCGACGTACCCTCCGCGCTCACCACGCCCGAAGCCTCCGACCTGCACAGGCTCTTCGCCACGATGCGGGACGACCACGTGACCCACTGCGCCATGGAGGTGTCGAGCCACGCCCTGGTGATGGGCCGTGTCGACGGCGTGGTGTTCGACATCGTGGCCTTCACGAATCTGGGTCGCGACCACCTGGACTTCCACGCCGACCTCGAGGACTACTACCAGGCGAAGGCCGGCCTGTTCGTCCCGGAGCGGGCCCGCCGGGCGATCGTGAGCATCGACGACGAGCACGGCCGCCGGCTGGCTCGGTCCGCCCAGATCCCGGTGACCACGGTCTCGCTCTCCGACGCCTCCGCCGACTGGTACGTCACGGGTATCGCCGCGCGTCCGTTCGGGAGCATCTTCACCGTCGTCGGCCCGGACGGGCACGGAGTCCCCGCCTCGGTGCCGCTGCCGGGCCGGTTCAACGTCTCCAACGCCCTGGTCGCCCTGGTGGCGATGACTCAGCTCGGTGCTCCGCTCGAGGTGGCAGTCTCGGCGCTCGCCCGGGCGCCGGGCATCCCTGGCCGGTTGGAGCGGGTCGATGCCGGCCAGGGGTTCCTGGCGGTGGTGGACTACGCGCACAAGCCGGATGCGCTGGAGGCGCTGCTGACCAGCGTGCAGGACGGCACCTCCGGCCGGGTCATCCTGGTGCTCGGGGCCGGCGGGGACCGGGACCGTGGCAAGCGTCCGATCATGGGTGAGGTGGCCGGGCGTCTGGCCGACGTGGTGATCGTCACCGATGACAACCCGCGCTCGGAGGACCCGGGCGCGATTCGCTCCGAACTGCTGGCGGGGATCGCCTCGATTCGGCCAGCCGAGGAGATCGCGGACCGGCGCCTGGCCATCCGGCGGGCGGTGGAGCTCGCCTCCGAGGGTGACGTGGTGGTGGTCGCAGGCAAGGGCCACGAGGCCGGGCAGGAGATCGCGGGGGTGGTTACGCCCTTCGACGACCGAGTGGTGCTACGTGAGGAGCTGCAACGTCGATGATCCCGCTGCCCCTGAGGGAGATCGCGGCCATCGTCGGCGGCCGGGTCGAGGGTGACCCCGCGGTCATGGTCACCGGCGCCGCCACGGCCGACAGCCGCCTGGTCGAGCCCGGTGGCCTCTTCGTGGCGTTCGCCGGGGAGCACGTCGACGGTCACGACTACGCCGCTCGGGCCATCGAGGCCGGGGCGGTCGCGGTCCTGGCGACCCGGTCCACGGGCCAGCCCGGGGTCGTCGTCGAGGACGCCCTGGACGCGCTGGGCCGACTGGCCCGCGAGGTGCTGCGCCGGCTCCCAGACGTGAGTGTGGTCGCGCTGACCGGCTCGCAGGGCAAGACGACGACGAAGGACCTGCTTGCGAAGGTGCTCTCCGCGGCAGGCCCCACGGTTGCGACGTACGGCTCGTTCAACAACGAGCTGGGGTTGCCGCTGACGGTGCTCCGCGCCGACACCGCCACCCGCTACCTCGTGCTGGAGATGGGGGCGCGCGGGCGCGGCCACCTGTCGTACCTCTGCGGGATAGCCCCTCCCGACGTGTCGCTGGTCCTCAACGTGGGCAAGGCTCACATCGGTGAGTTCGGGACCCAGGAGGAGATCGCCCTGGCCAAGAGCGAGATCGTGTCCGAGCTTCGGGAGGAAGGCGTTGCTGTGCTCAATGCCGACGACCCCCTTGTCTCCGCGATGGCCACGGTGGCCCCGGGCCGGGTCGTCACGTTCGGAGAGGGCCCGGGAAGCACGGTGCGCCTCCAAGGGCTGACTCTCGACGATCGCGGCCGGCCCTCGTTCGAGGTGGTCTCGGGGTCGGAGCGAGCTCTGGTCGAGCTACGGCTGGTGGGGGAGCACCAGGCATCGAATGCACTGGCGGCGCTCGCAGTGGGATCGGCCCTCGGGCTCCCACTCTCCGCCGGAGCCGAGGCTCTGGCCGGGATCGAGTCGACCTCGAAGTGGCGCATGGAGGTCGTGGAGGCCGAGGCCGGCATCACGTTGGTGAACGACGCCTACAACGCCAACCCGGACTCGATGCGTGCCGCACTCAAAGCCCTCGCCTCGATGGGCCGTGGCCGCGGATCTCGCACCGTGGCCGTGCTGGGCGAGATGCTGGAGTTGGGCGAGTCGAGCCGGGACGAGCACGATGCCATTGGCAGACTGGCGGTGCGCTTGGATATTGGTCAACTGCTGGTCATCGGCGAGCCCGCCCGCCCGCTCCACCTGGGAGCGAGCCTCGAGGGCTCATGGGGAGAGGAATCGGTGTTCGTGCCGGACAAGGTTGCGGCTGCTACCTGGCTGGGGGACAACTTGAGACCAGGTGACCTGGTGCTTCTCAAGGCTTCGCGCGGCGTCGGGCTCGAGGATCTGGCCGATGTGGTGCTCCGGACTGCGCACGAGCTCGCCGGGGCCACCTCGTGAAGGGGATCCTCTTCGCCGGGGCGGCGAGCCTGATCCTGACCCTGCTCGGCACCAAGCTAGCGATCCGGGTCTTGGTCAACCGTGGCTACGGGCAGCTGATCCGAGAGGACGGCCCGACGACGCATCACGTGAAGCGCGGTACGCCGACCATGGGCGGGACGGTGATAGTTCTCGCCACGGTGTTCGGCTACCTGTTCGGCACCTTTATGTCCGATCGGCTGCCGTCGGCCTCGGCGCTCCTGCTGCTCTTCCTCTTCCTGGGGCTCGCCCTGGTCGGTTTCCTCGACGACTACATCAAGGTCACCAAGCAGCGCAATCTCGGCCTGCGCAGCAAGGCCAAGTTCTCGGGACAGGTCGCGGTCGCGGCCGCCTTCGCGATCCTCGCCTTCCAGTTCCCCGACTCCCGCGGCCAGACGCCGGCATCACATGAGATCTCGTTCCTTCGGCAGATCGACTGGAAGGTGCCCGCGGTCCTGGTGATCCTGCTGATCCTGTTCATGGTCGTCGGCGCCAGCAATGCGGTGAACCTCACCGACGGACTCGACGGCCTGGCCACCGGGGCAACCACGATGGTCTTCGGCGCCTTCATGCTGGTGAACATCTGGCAGAACAACCAGGCCTGCTACCTGACCCCGGGGCCGAGCTGCTACGAGGTGCGCGATCCGCTCGACCTCGCCGTCTTCTCGGCCGCGATCACCGGCGCCACCTTCGGCTTCCTGTGGTGGAACACCTCCCCGGCGAAGATCTTCATGGGGGACACCGGGTCGCTCGCCCTCGGCGGCGCGCTGGCGGGGCTGGCGGTGCTCACCCGGACCGAGCTCCTTCTCGTCATCCTCGGCGGGCTCTTCGTCGCGGAGGCGTTGTCGGTGATCCTGCAGGTCGGGTTCTTCAAGCTCTCGGGCGGTAGGCGGGTCTTCCGGATGGCTCCGCTGCACCACCACTTCGAGCTGCTGGGCTGGGACGAGATCACCGTGGTGGTCCGGTTCTGGATCATCACCGGGCTGGGAGTCGCCATGGGCCTCGGCATCTTCTACGCCGAGTGGGTGGCCAGCTCGTGACCGACGTCGCCGGCCTCGGGCGTACCAGCGCCTGGGACCAGGTCAGAGTCGTGGTCGCCGGCTTCGGGGTGGCCGGTTTCGCCATGGCCGACAATCTCACCCACCTGGGCGCTCAGGTGGTCGCCCTCGACGAGTCGACGGACGGCGACCGCCCCGACAAGGCGCACCTGCTGGAGGTGCTCGGCGCGACCGTCCGGCTCGGACCCGGAATGACCGACAAGCTCCCGGACGAGGTCGACCTGGTGGTCACCTCCCCGGGCTGGCACCCCACGGCGCCGCTCCTCGCTCAGGCTGTCGAGCGGGGAGTCCCGATCTGGGGCGAGCTGGAGCTGGCGTGGAGACTTCGGGATCCCGAGCACCCGGCACCCTGGCTGGGCGTCACCGGGACCAACGGCAAGACCACGACAACGCGGATGCTCGACGCCATGCTGCGCGAGGCCGGCCTGCGCAGCGTGGCCTGCGGCAACATCGGGCTCTCGATCGTCGAGGTCGTCATGGACCCCACCCCCTACGACGTGCTGGCGGTCGAGGTCTCGGCGTTCCAGATGCACTTCGCCTCCTCGGTGCGCTTCGAGTCCGCGGCGGTGCTCAACATCGCCGAGGACCACCTGGACTGGTACCCCTCGATCGAGGAGTACGCCGCGGACAAGGGGAAGGTCTACGACGGAGTGGAGCACGCCTGCGTCTACAACGTGGCCGACCCGGTCACCCGCAGGCTGGTGGAGACCGCCGATGTCGTGGAGGGAGCCCGGGCGATCGGGTTCACCCTCGGGATCCCGGACGTCGGCATGCTGGGACTGGTCGACGGTGTGCTCGCCGACCGGGCCTTCATCGACCAACGTCAGACCAGCGCCGCGGAGCTGTCCACGGTCGACGCCCTCTACTCGAGCGCGCCCCACTTCGTCGCGAACGCGCTGGCCGCTGCAGCCCTCGCCCGCAGCCATGGCGTGTCGCCGGCGCAGGTGGGTGGGGCGCTGCGCGCCTTCCGTCCCGACGCGCACCGCATCGCGATGGTCGCCGTCGTCGACGACGTGACCTACATCGATGACTCCAAAGCGACCAACCCCCACGCCGCGGAGTCCTCGTTGACCGCCTACCAGACCGTTGTGTGGATCGCGGGCGGGCTCGCCAAGGGAGCCACGTTCGACGCGCTGGTGGAGAAGACCCGCGACCGCCTCCGGGGCGTGGTGCTCCTGGGCCGGGACCGCGAGGTCATCGCCCAGGCGTTGGCGCGACACGCGCCCGATGTCCCGGTGATCACCCTGACGGCCGGAGACACTTCTGCCATGGACACTGCGGTTCGGGCCGCAGCGGGCCTCGCCCAGCGGGGCGACACGGTGCTGCTGGCGCCCGGGTGCGCGTCCATGGACATGTTCGACAACTACGGAGCGCGAGGCGACGCGTTCGCGGAGGCGGTGACCCGGCTCCGGGGATGAGCGCAGCCGCGAGGAGAGAGGCGGCAGTGGCGACCACGGCGGGCCGGGTGCGGGTGACGCGGGTCCACGGGGTCACGGGTCCGCTGCGCGAGTTCTTGGACCGTCCCCTCACGTCGTACTACCTGATCGTGGGGGCCTCGGCCCTGCTCCTCGCGCTGGGGCTCATCATGGTGATGAGTGCCTCGAGCATCTACTCCCTGGAGCAGTTCCACAACAGCTACTACATCTTCCTGCGCCAACTGCTCTGGGTGGGCCTGGCGCTGCCGATGGCGTTCGTGGCCACCCGGCTGCCGCACCGGGTCCTGCGCCTCCTCGCCTGGCCCGCGGTGGTGCTCGCCTTCGTTCTGGTCGCCTTGACGCTGAGCCCCCTGGGTGTCGCGGTCAACGACAACACCAACTGGGTCAAGCTCGGTCCCATCCAGCTCCAGCCCTCGGAGTTCGCCAAGCTCGCACTCGTGCTCTGGAGCGCACACATCTATGCGCGCAAGGAGCGACTCATCGCGGACTGGCGCCACGCCCTGATCCCCGTGATTCCGGTGACCCTGGGGCTCACCGGAATTGTCCTGCTCGGTCGTGACCTCGGCACGGCCCTCATCTTCCTGGCGATCATCTTCGGAATGCTCTACATCGCCGGGGCGCCGTTCCGGCTCTTTCTCGTCCTGATCATCGGCGGGGGCGTGACCGTGGCCCTGCTCGCCGTGCGGAACCCCGAGCGGATGTCCCGGCTGATGAGCTTCTCGGACCCGTTCGCCTACTACAAGGACGCCGGCTGGCAGGCCGCCCACGGGATCCTCGCCATGTCCTCGGGAGGGATCTTCGGCAAGGGGATCTCGGCGAGCCAGCAGAAGTGGGGCAATCTCCCTGAAGCGCACACCGACTTCATCTTCGCGGTCCTCGGTGAGGAGCTGGGCATGCTGGGCACCCTCTTGGTGCTCGCCCTGTTCTTCGTGATCGCCTACGTCGGCCTGCGGATCGCCCTACGCACCGACGACCCCTTCGTCCGGTTCCTGTCCGGGGGCATCACGGTCTGGCTGGTGGTGCAGATGATGATCAACGTGGGCATGGTCCTGGCCCTGCTTCCGGTCATCGGCGTCCCACTGCCACTGGTGTCTTATGGCGGCTCATCCCTGGTCCCCTCGCTGATAGCCCTGGGCCTGTTGATCTCGCTGGCCCGGTCCGAGCCCGGCGCGGCCGCGGCGCTGAAGACGCGCAAGCACCGCACTCCCCTCGGGGTGAACGCAGGCTCGGTCACCCGCCGGGGTCGCTGATGCTCGTCCTCCTGGCGGGCGGAGGCACCGCCGGCCACACCTCGCCGCTGATCGCCACCGCGGACGCTCTGCGTCGGCTGGACGGCTCCGTGGAGGTCGTGGCCCTGGGGACGGCCAAGGGCCTGGAGACGCGGCTGATTCCGGAGGCCGGCTACCGGCTCGAGCTGATCCCCCCGGTGCCGCTGCCCCGGAGACTCGGCACCGAGCTGCTGCGGGTGCCCGGGCGGCTGCTGGGGGCGGTCCGGGCGGCAGGCGAGATCATGGATCGGTTGCGACCCTCCGTCGTGGTCGGGTTCGGCGGCTACGTCTCGGTGCCGGCCTACCTGGCGGCGCGTCGACGGCGGCTGCCGATTGTCCTTCACGAGCAGAACGCCCTGCCGGGGATCGGCAACCGACTGGGCGCGAGGCTGACCCGACGCGTCGCAACCAGCTTTCCGGACACCCCGCTGCGGCACGCCACCTTTGTCGGGCTACCGGTCCGCCAGATGATCTCGACGCTCGACAGGTCCGCCCTGCGGGCCGAGGCGGAGGCGGAGTTCGGCCTGGAGCCGGGTCGGCCGACGCTCCTGGTGACCGGCGGCTCTCAGGGCGCGCGGCGGATCAACCGTGCCGTGGCCGAGGCGCAGCCGGCCCTGGCCGACTCCGGCATCCAGGTGCTGCACGTCTGCGGACCGCAGGGGGAGGCGCCGGTGTCTCCCCGTCCAGGAGATCCTGCCTACGTCGTGCTGCCCTACGTGGATCGCATGGATCTGGCCTACGCCGCGGCCGATCTGGTCATCTGCCGGTCGGGGGCGAACACCGTCACCGAGGTGGCCGGGATCGGGCTGCCTGCGGTTTTCGTGCCCTACGCGGTCGGGAACGGCGAGCAGGCTCTGAACGCCAAGACCCTGGTCGATCGGGGCGCGGCGCTGATGGTCGCCGACGACCAGCTGTCCCCGGCCTGGGTCGGGGAGAACGTACCCGCCCTGCTTGCCGACCCCGACCGGCTGACGAGGATGTCCGCGGCCGCCGAGGGGCTGATCCGTCTCGATGCCGACGAACGCCTGGCGCGGCTGATCCTTGCCGCGGCCGAAGGAGCAGAAGGGGTGAGAGCCCGATGATCGTGCCCGTCCCGGAAGTGATCCCTCCCGCACGTGACCTGGGCAGGGTGCACTTCGTCGGCCTGGGTGGCTACGGCCTGTCGGGGATCGCCCGGCTGATGATCGGCGAAGGGGTGACGGTCAGCGGCAGCGACAAACAGGACTCGAAGTACCTGCACGCCCTGTCGGATCTCGGCGCCGCGACGTACGTCGGCCATGACGCCGCTCATCTGGGCGATGCCGACACCCTCGTCGTCTCCACGGCGATCCGGGAGGACAACCCCGAGGTGGTGGCGGCCCGTGAGCGCGGCCTGCTGATCCTGCCGCGATCGGCCGCGCTGCGCTCGGTGATGCTCGGCCGTCGGGTGCTGGCCGTGACCGGTACTCACGGGAAGACCACCGCCACGTCGATGCTCACCGTGATGCTGCAGCACGTCGGCGCCGACCCGAGCTACGCGATCGGCGGCAGCCTGCTGTCCACCGGCGTCAATGCCGGCTTGGGAAGCGGCCCGGACTTCGTGGCCGAGGCCGACGAGAGCGACGGGTCCTTCCTGGTCTACCGGGCATTCGGCGCGATCGTCACCAACATCGACTCCGACCACCTCGACTACTGGGGGACCGAGGCGGCCTACCGCGCGGCGTACGTCGACTTCCTGGACACCTTCGAACCGGGTGGCTTCCTGGTGGTGGGCACCGACGACCCGGGGGCTGCGCACCTGGGAGACATCGCCGAGGGGAAGGCGATCCGCACGATCCGGGTGGGCTTCGACGAGAGGGCGGAGCTGCGGGCGGTCGACGCGGTCTACGAGGGCATGACCTCCTCCTTCGACGTCATGCGCCTCGGGGAGCGGCTCGGCCGGGTGACGTTGCGGATCCCGGGCCACCACTACGTCGTCGACGCGCTGTGCGCTCTGGCCTGCGCTCTGGAGCTCGGGCATCAGTTCGACGCTCTGGTGGACGGGCTCGAGGGCTACACCGGCACCGCCCGGCGCCTGGAGTTCAAGGGCGAAGAGGCGGGGGTCCGTGTCTTCGACACCTACGCCCATCACCACCTGGAGATCAGCGGGGATCTCGAGGCGGCCCGTGTGGTTGCCGGTGCCGGCAGGCTGATCGCCTGCTACCAACCCAATCCCTTGAACCGGCTTCGGTACTTCTACGCGGAGATGGGCCAATCGCTGTCCCCGGCGGAGGTGGTGGTGGTCCTGGACGTCGACCCGGGACGTGACGACCCGGACCCGGCGGTCACCGGGCAGCTGGTGGTCGACCATGTGGGACCGGGGCCCGAGCTGGTGGTGTACGAGCCGCAGCGGGACCGGGCGGCCGAGGTGCTGGCCGATCTGGTTCGCCCCGGTGACCTGGTGCTGACGCTGGGATCGGGCAACGTCACCACCCTCGGACCGGAGCTGCTCGCCCTGCTCCGGCAGCGGGGCCGCCAGGCCTCAGCAGCGGGGGAGGAGGAGCGGTGACCGGGCTCGGCACGAAGCGGAGCGACCGCGCGGCGGAGCGCATCCTGGGTGCGGCGAGCCGGCGGTTCCGACGCCGGCAGTGGGCCAGGCGCTGGTTGCGGGTGCGATGGCCGTTGCTGGTCCTGATCATGGTCGGGCTGGTCGGGCTCGGTCTCTGGGCGGTCTTCTTCTCGTCACTGCTGGTTGTCAGATCGGTCTCGGTCGAGGGCTCGCATGTGCTGAGCGCGGCTGCCGTGCAGCAGGCCGCCGAGGTGCCCACGGGGGTGCCGCTGGCCCGCGTTGATCTGGGGGCGGTGACCGGCCGAGTCGAGTCCCTCCCGGCAGTGAAGTCCGCGGTGGTCACCCGCGTGTGGCCGGACACGATCCAGATCTCGGTGACCGAGCGGACCGCGGTCGCGGCGGTCTCCGAGGGCAGATCGCTGTGGGCATTGTCGGCCGACGGGGTGCTCTTTGCTCCGATGACGAACGTGCCCGCCGGGATGCCCGAGCTGCGGGTGGGGAGCAGTCCGGCCGCAGACACGCTGAAGGCCGGGGCGGACCTGCTGGCGGCGCTTCCGGCATCGCTGGAAAAGAAGGTCGCCTACCTGGACCTCGGCAGCCCTGACGACATCACCTTGCACCTGAACAACGGCGACCTGGTCCGGTGGGGGAGCGCCGCGCAGACTGCGACGAAGGCCAGTGTCCTGGCGGTGTTGATCAAGCGGCCGGGGTCGGTGTACGACGTGAGCTCGCCGGGGCAACCCACCGTTCGGCGCTGACCGACAGTGACGGACCGGGCTCCGCTTGTCGGCACCCAGGTAGATGCCTGGGCGGAAACCCAGATCGAGGCACTCATTTCGAACGCGCTCCGCGTGTCTGCGCCGGTCCGGGGCGTCGCTGACCTAACGTCTGGACATGCAAGAGGTTGACATAACTATAACCCTCTACCTGAAGGTTAAAGTTGTCGGCCACCGCGAGCCGTTCCGACGGCGACTCAGCGAAAGGGCCCTGTCGTGGCAGCACCCCAGAACTACCTGGCAGTGATCAAGGTCGTCGGGATCGGCGGCGGCGGTGTCAACGCGGTCAACCGGATGATCGAGGTCGGGTTGCGCGGTGTGGAGTTCATCGCGATCAACACCGACGCGCAGGCGCTGCTGATGAGCGATGCCGACGTCAAGCTCGATATCGGTCGCGAACTGACCCGAGGCCTCGGTGCGGGAGCCAACCCCGATGTCGGGGCCAGGGCGGCCGAGGACCACGCCGAGGAGATCGAGGAGGTCCTCAAGGGGGCCGACATGGTCTTCGTGACCGCGGGCGAGGGCGGTGGCACCGGCACCGGGGGCGCCCCGGTGGTGGCGCGAATCGCTCGGTCGCTCGGAGCACTGACCATCGGTGTGGTCACCCGCCCGTTCGCCTTCGAGGGACGCCGGCGTGCCGGGCAGGCCGACACCGGTATCGAATCGCTGCGTGACGAGGTCGACACCCTCATCGTCATCCCCAACGACCGGCTGCTGTCGATCAGCGACCGCAGCGTCTCGGTGCTCGATGCATTCCGCCAGGCCGACCAGGTCCTCCTCCAAGGCGTCTCGGGCATCACCGACCTGATCACCACGCCGGGCTTGATCAACCTCGACTTCGCCGACGTCAAGTCGGTCATGTCCAACGCCGGCTCGGCCTTGATGGGGATCGGCTCCGCGCGTGGCGAGGATCGCGCCATCGCTGCGGCGGAGATGGCCATCTCCAGCCCGTTGCTCGAGGCGTCCATCGACGGTGCCCACGGCGTGCTGCTGTCCATCGCCGGCGGCTCCGACCTGGGTCTCTTCGAGATCAACGAGGCCGCTGCGCAGGTCTCCTCCGCAGCGCACCCGGACGCGAACATCATCTTCGGCGCGGTCATCGACGACGCACTGGGCGACGAGGTCCGAGTCACCGTGATCGCCGCCGGCTTCGACGGCGGGCTGCCCAAGCGGCGGGAGGTCCAGGCTCGTCGGGAGTCCAAGCCGGCGCAGACGCAGACCGAGACCCGAGCCGCGGCGACGACGATCACCGGTCAGCGGGAGCCCGACGAGCTGATCGGGGTGTCGGTCTCCGCCGTCGTCGACGAGGACGACGAGCTGAACGTCCCCGAGTTCCTCCGCTGAGGGCTGTGACCAGACTCGAGGAGATCTCGCACGGGCTGGAGCAGACGCGCGCTCGGATAGCCGATGCGTGCTCGGATGCGAATCGCCCCGCGGACTCGGTGACGCTGACGGTGGTCACCAAGTACTTCCCGGTGTCGGACATCGGGCTGTTGGCCCGACTCGGGGTGACCGACGTCGGGGAGAATCGCCACCAGGAGGCGGTCGAGAAGCACGCCCAGTGGCAAGAGCTGGGCCAACAGGTGGGCCAGGAACTGGACCATGAGCTGGCACTCCGCTGGCACTTCATCGGCCAGCTGCAGCGCAACAAGGCGCACGCCGTGGCCGGCTACGCCGACGTGGTGGAGTCGGTGGACTCCGTACGGCTGGCCGAAGCGCTGTCGCGGGGCGCAGTGGCCCACGATCGCGTGCTCGACTGCCTGGTCCAGGTGGGTCTCGATCCCTCGGCGCCACCGGGTCGTGGCGGTGCCCGGCCCGACGAGGTGCCCGCGATCTGTGCGGCGATCGAGGCGGCCCCGGCGCTTCGGCTGCGGGGAGTCATGGCGGTTGCCCCGTTGGAGGCCGACTCTTCGGCGGCCTTCGCCGCGCTGGCCGAGGTGTCGGCGCGGGTACGAGCCGAACACCCCACCGCGTCCTGGGTGTCGGCGGGCATGAGCGGCGACCTGGAGCAGGCGATCAGCGCCGGCGCGACACACGTGCGCGTCGGCTCCGCGATCCTCGGTTCGAGGCCACCGCTCGGGTAGGGTCAACCACAGTTGGACGCGCGGCATCCCGGGATCTCCTCGCGGATCCCAGAGCCACCAAAGCGAGTCGACAGAGAGAGGCGACAGATGGGCGCGATGCGCAAGATGGGTGTCTACCTCGGACTCCTCGAGGACGCCGAGCGCTACGACGACTTCGAGGATGAGAACGGGTACAACGAGGTCCCGGCAGCCGTTCCTGCCCCGGTCGCACACCTCGACGACCACCGCAGGACGCAGCCTGCGATGAGAGTCGCCGAGCTGTCTCGGATCACCACCCTGCACCCGCGCAACTACAACGACGCGCGCACGGTGGGGGAGAACTTCCGCGACGGCATCCCTGTGATCATGAATCTCTCCGAGATGGACGACTCCGACGCCAAGCGCCTGGTCGACTTCGCAGCCGGTCTGGTCTTCGCGGTCAGCGGCACCATCGAGCGGGTGACCGCGAAGGTCTTCCTGCTCTCGCCACCCAACGTGTCGGTCACCGCTGAGGACAAGCAGCGGATCGTCGACTCGGGGTTCTTCAACCAGTCCTGATCACCCCCACTCCCGCGACCCATGTATGTCCTCGGACAGGTTCTCTACCTGCTGCTGCTGTCCTTCATCAGCCTGCTCTTCGTGCGTCTCGTCGTGGACTGGGTGCAGGTCTTCGCCCGGGACTGGCATCCGCGCGGTGTCGTTCTGATCGTGCTCGAGGTCGTCTACTCGATCACCGACCCACCCATCCTCTTCGTGCGCCGCTTCGTGCCTCCCCTTCGGCTCGGCGGGCTGGCGCTGGATACGAGTTTTCTCATCGTGTTTGTGGCCTGCTACATCCTGATGTATCTGGTTCGGTCGATTCTGCTGTGACGCATGTGACAGGGCGGTATTGTTCAGACGGTCATGGACGTGTCGGACACGACGTACGATCGTGACGGCCGCCAGGATGCACAGCAACAACGGGAAGCAAGGGTGACACCATGCCGCTGACGCCAGAGGACGTGAGCCAGAAGCGCTTCACTCCGGTGCGCTTGCGCGAGGGCTACGACATGGGCGAGGTCGACATGTTCCTCGACGAGGTCGAGGCCGAGCTCGTGCGGCTGTACCGCGAGAACGACGACCTGCGCAGCAGACTCGAGGCCGCGCAGCAGGGCATGCCTGTCCCGGCTCCCGAGCCGGTCGTGGCTGCCGAGCCCGAACCAGTCGTCGAGCCCGAGCCAGTCGTCGAGCCCGAGCCAGTCGTCGAGCCGGAACCAGTCGTCGAGCCGGAGCCCGTGGTGGCCCCGCCCGAGACGATCCGCGTCACCACCGTCGCGGATGCGTCCAACGCCGCGGCCCGCCTCCTCGAGATTGCCACGCGCAACGCCGACGAGGTCGAGACCATGGCAAAGGTCGAGGCCGAGCAGATCATCGGCGCCGCGAAGGCGTCCGCCGACCGGATGACCATGGAGGCCAAGGAGAACGTCGAGCGGGTCGAGTCCGATGCTCGGGCGCGAGCGGCCATGCTGGATTCGGAGACGGCCGAGCGCCGCGAGGAGCTCTTCGGCCAGCTGGACCGGGAGCGGGACAAGCTGAGCGCCGAGGTCGAGAACCTGCGCACCTTCGAGCGGGAGTACCGCAGCCGTCTGAAGAGCTACTTCCGCCAGCAGCTCGCCTCTTTGGAGGGCGGCACCGAGGCCGAGGCGGCCGGAGACCCCGAGCCGAAGCGGATGAGGACGCTGCTCGCCGAGGACGAGTAGCGCTGAGGATCACGGGGATCACAGCCAGCTCTTGAGGGGCCGCCGGTGACGGCGGCCCCTCAAGCATTTCCACCGGGGATGATCCCCTCGAGGCTCAGACGTACTTGGTGACCCGGAAGCGCAGACCCAGATCCTCCTCGGTGAAGGTGCCCTCCTCGTCGGAGAAGTCCGCCTCTCCGACGACCGTCGCGAGCACCTCGCCGGCCAGGGACTCCTGGTGTTCGCGGATCGCATCGGCGAGCTCGCCGTCTGCCTGCCAGGCGAGGGAGATCCGGTCCGATACCTCGAAGCCGCTTGACTTCCGCGCCTCCTGCACCAGCCGGACCACCTCGCGGACCAGCCCGGCTCGGATCAGCTCCGGAGTGAGCTCGAGGTCCAGGGCGACCGTCTCACCCTGCTCGTTGACCACCGACCAGCCTTCGCGGGGCCGCTCGGTGACGATCACCTCGTCGGGAAGCACCTCGACCTCGGCGCTGTCGACCACCACGGTCGCGCTGCCCTTCTCCTGCAGCGAGCGGGCGAGCTCCAGGGCGTCGGCCGCGGCGATCGCCGCGGCAACCGCCGGCGTCTGCTGCGCGAACCGTTTGCCGAGCGCCCGGAAGTTCCCCTTGGCGGAGTGGTCGACCAGGTCGACGGCGGAGGAGAGCGACTCCAGTGCCTCGACGTTGAGCTCCTCCGCCACGTCCCGCCGCAGCTCCTCCCCGAGGCGTTCCCATGCCGCGTTCGGCACCAGGGCACGTCGCAGCGGTTGACGGGTGCGCATCTTCGCTTCGGCGCGAGCTGCCCGGCCCAGCTCGACGATCCGCCTGGCCAGCGCCATGGCTTCGCTGAGCTCGTCGTCCCTCGCCGAATCCGCGGCGACCGGCCACTCGGCCAGGTGCACCGACTCCGGCGCCGACGCGTCGGTTGGCCGGATGACGTCCTGCCAGACCCGCTCG
Source organism: uncultured Actinomycetota bacterium (assembly GCA_963824105.1). Taxonomy (GTDB): domain Bacteria; phylum Actinomycetota; class Actinomycetes; order Propionibacteriales; family Nocardioidaceae; genus CAWDVB01. Next base: position 22,005 of record CAWGNN010000005.1, on the reverse strand, counting down.
GTGACGAACGGCGTGATCGGAGCCATCAGCCGTGTCACCGTCTCCAGGGTGTCGTGCAGCGTCTGCAGCGCAGACGGGTCGCCGCTCCAGAAGCGCCGCCTCGAGCGGCGCACGTACCAGTTGGACAGGTCGTCGACGAACGCGGAGATGAGGGTGCCGACCCGTTGGGTGTCGAAGCGCTCCAGCGCCTCGGTGATCGCCGTGGTCAGCTGGGCGGTCTCCGAGGCCAGCCACCGGTCCAGCAGCGGCCGCTCGGCGAGCGGAAGCGCGTGGCCGGTGCCCGGTGTGGTTTCCGGTGTGGTTTCCGGTGTGGTTTCCGGGGTCCAGCCGGCTGCGCGCCCGTAGAGGGCGAGGAAGGCGACCGAGTTCCAGTAGGTCAGCAGCACCTTGCGGACGGTCTCCTGGATGGTGGCGTGCCCCACCCGGCGAGCCATCCACGGTGACCCGGACGCGGCCATGAACCAACGGACCGCATCGGCCCCGTGCTCCTCCATCAGCGGGATCGGCTCGAGGATGTTGCCCAGGTGCTTGGACATCTTGCGGCCGTCCTCGGCGAGGATGTGACCCAGGCAGAGCACGTTCTGGTAGGACGAGCGGTCGAACACCGTCGTGCCCACGGCCATCAGGGTGTAGAACCAGCCACGGGTCTGGTCGATGGCCTCGCAGATGAAGTCGGCGGGGTAGGCCCGCTCGAAGCGCTCCACGGAGCCCTCCACATAGGGGTAGCCCCATTGGGCGAACGGCATTGCTCCGCTGTCGAACCAGGCGTCGATCACGTCGGGCACCCGGACCGCGGCGCCGCCGCATTCCGGACAGGCGAACTGCACGTCGTCGACGTAGGGCCGGTGCGGGTCGAGCCCGGATTGGTCCGCTCCGGTCAGGTCAGAGAGCTCGGCCAGGGAGCCGACACAGATCTCGTGCCCCTCGTAGCAACGCCAGATCGGGAGTGGGGTGCCCCAGTACCGGCGTCTCGACAGCGCCCAGTCGATGTTGTTGTTGAGCCAGTCGCCGTAGCGGCCCCACTTGATCGTCTCGGGGAACCAGTTGGTGCGCTCGTTCTCTCGCAGCAGGGCGTCCTTGACCGCGGTGGTGCGGATGTACCACGACGGCTGGGCGTAGTAGAGCAACGCCGTGTGGCACCGCCAGCAGTGTGGATAGGAGTGCTCGTAGGCGAGGTGGCGCTGGAGCAGCCCTCGCTCGTCGAGGTCGCGCACCAGGTCGGTGTCGGCATGCTTGAAGAACTGCCCGCCGACCAAGGGGATGTCGGGATTGAAGTGGCCGTCGGGTCCCACCGGGTTGACCACGGGGAGGCCGTAGCGGCGGGCCACCGCCATGTCGTCGGCACCGAATGCCGGGGACTGGTGCACCAGGCCGGAGCCGTCCTCCACCGTGACGTAGTCGGCGAGGACGACGTAGTTCGGCCGCTCGCCGCGCGCATCGTCGGGGAGCTCCACCAGGTCGAAGGGGCGCTGGTAGCGCCAGCCCTCCATCTCCGAGCCGGTCATGCGGTCGACGATCTCCCAGCCGTCACCGAGTGCGACCTCGAGCAGTGGTGAGGCCACGACCAGCTTCTCCGTGCCGTCGGTGGCCACGACGTAGTCGACGTCGGGGTGGACGGCGACCGCGGTGTTGGACACCAGCGTCCACGGGGTCGTCGTCCAGACCAGCAGCGCGGCCGACCCGGCCAAGGGTCCCGAGGTGAGCGGGAAGCGCACATAGACCGACGGGTCGGTGACCGTCTCATAGCCCTGGGCGAGCTCGTGGTCGGAGAGCCCGGTTCCGCACCTCGGGCAGTACGGCGCGACCCGGTGGTCCTCGACGAGCAGTCCCTTGCCGTGGATCTGCTTCAGCGCCCACCACACCGACTCGACGTACGACGAGCTCATCGTCTCGTACGGGTGGTCCATGTCGACCCAGTAGCCCATCCGGGTGGTCATCTCGGCGAACCGATCGACGTTGCGGAGGACCGACTCGCGGCACTTGGCGTTGAACTCGGCCACCCCGTAGGCCTCGATGTCGCCCTTGCCGCTGAAGCCCAGCTCCTTCTCCACGGCCAGTTCGACCGGCAAGCCGTGGCAGTCCCACCCGGCCTTCCGCTCGACCATGTAGCCCTGCATGGTCTTGAATCGGGGGAAGACGTCCTTGAAGACGCGGGCCTCGACGTGGTGGGTGCCGGGCATGCCGTTGGCCGTCGGCGGTCCCTCGAAGAAGGTCCACCGGGGTGCATCGGGACGGTCATTCCTGGCGAGGGAACGTGCGAAGGTGTCGTGCTCGTCCCAGAAGCTCAGGATGTCGCGCTCCATGGCGGGTAGGTCGACCTGGGGCGGGACGGGGGAGTACTCGGTCACCGGTGGTCCTTCTGGCTGCGACCCCGCGGAGTCTGGGGTCGTTTCCCATGGCCGAAGGGACGATGTACCGGCCTTGGGAGGGCCGGGCCCGCGGTACCACCCTTCTTGGCGAACCGCTCCGGTCGGAGGGCCGCCCACTCCTTGTGCTTGCCGCTGCCGGTTCTACCCCCGCTCTCGCGGGCTCTTCCGGCTGCTCCGGGGTGATCTTCGGTCCGGACGTGGCCCCGGGCTCTCACCGTCCCCGGGTCGCTCGCGCTCGTGGTCGGACCTACTCGTCCCATCAACGCTGTGCAGCGGGTCAAGTCTGCCAGAACCGGCGCAGATCTCGCGCATGACTTACCCGCGCGCTTGGTGGCCGTTCGGATCCGCCGGTGTCCGCTGCGGCGAGGCGAGTTGTCTGGACCGGCGGGGGGACATATCCTCGCCGGTGCACGTGGCCCAGCCCAGGTGGGTCGTTCATCTCGAGGAGCGCGATCCTATGGCTCGAAGCACCGCACGCCGAGTGGCGAGCAAGACCGCCTCGGCAGCCAAGAAGACGACCGCGAAGAAGACCGCGAAGAAGGCAACCGCCAAGAAGGCACCCGCGAAGAAGGCGCCGGCCAAGAAGGCGCCGGCCAAGAAGGCGCCGGCCAAGAAGGCGCCGGCCGGAAGAAGGCACCGGCCAAGAAGGCACCGGCCAAGAAGGCACCGGCCAAGAAGGCACCGGCCAAGAAGGCGCCCGCGAAGAAGGCGCCCGCGAAGAAGGCGCCCGCGAAGAAGGCGCCCGCGAAGAAGGCGCCCGCGAAGAAGGCGCCCGCGAAGAAGGCGCCCGCGAAGAAGGCACCCGCGAAGAAGGCACCCGCGAAGAAGGCACCCGCGAAGAAGGCACCCGCGAAGAAGGCGCCCGCGAAGAAGGCACCGGCGAAGAAGGCACCGGCGAAGAAGGCGCCCGCGAAGAAGGCACCGGCCAAGAAGGCGCCCGCGAAGAAGGCACCGGCGAAGAAAGCGCCCGCGAAGAAGGCGCCGGCCAAGAAGGCGCCGGCCAAGACCGTGACCAGGAAGACTGTGACCAAGAAGACTGTGACCAAGAAGTCCACGGGCGGCAAGCCGCCGGTCAAGGCCCACGAGAGGCCGTGGACCCCCGCTGAGCTCGGCGGGGTCCGTTCTGAGCTCGAGTCGGAGCTCACGCGCCTGACCTCAGAGCTGAACCTGGTCGAGCACGAGCTCGCCGACCTGATGCGGGACCCCGGCGACGGCGCCGGCAACGACCAGGCCGACGTTGGCTCAACCAGCTTCGAGCGCGACCACGAGATGACTCTCGCGGCCAATGCGCGAGACATGCTGCTGCAGACGGCTCACGCGATCGAGCGCCTTGACAGTGGCACCTACGGGATCTGTGAGAGCTGTGGGGAGCCCGTCGGCAAGATGCGGTTGATGGCTTTTCCGCGTGCGACACTATGTCTGTCATGCAAGCAGCGCGAGGAACGTCGCTAGACGAGCAGCCACCCGGGACACGACGGATCCACCGCGGTTATCTGTTCGCGTTCTCGGCGACCGCTGCGGCGGTGCTCATCCTGGATCAAGGCGCCAAGTACCTCGCCGTACGCCTGCTGCACCCTGAGCAACCGGTCTCTGTCGTCGGCAACCTGCTGCAGCTCTACCTGATCCGCAACTCCGGCGCCGCGTTCAGCACCGGCACCGGCTTCACCTTCGTCTTCTCCTCGCTCGCGGTGATCGCCGCGATCGTGGTCGTCTACCTCTCCCGGCGACTCGGCTCCGGGCTTTGGGCGGTGGGCCTGGGGTTCCTGCTCGGGGGGATCCTCGGCAACCTCACCGATCGGCTGCTCCGACCACCGGCCTTCATGCAGGGCCACGTCGTGGACTTCCTCGCACTGCCGCACTGGCCGGTATTCAACTTCGCGGACATGTTCATCGACATCGCCGCAGCTGTGATCATCATTCAGGCGTTCCGTGGGATCCCGCTGTCCGGAAGGGGCTCGGGAGACGACGGTGGCTGATGCGCTCGCCGGACCCCGCTCGGTGAGCATCCCGGAGTCGGTGGCCGGTGAGCGGATCGACGCGGCGCTGGCTCAGATGTTCGGGATCTCTCGGTCCAAGGCGGTCGAACTGATCGCAGCCGGAGCGGTGCTCGTGGACGGGGCGACGGTCTCGAAGTCCGATCGCGCGTTCCCCGGTGCTCGCGTCGAGGTGGACATGCCGTCGGTTGAGTCGGGGACCACCGTCGTCCCCCAGCTGGTCGAGGGGATCAGGATCATCCACGATGACGACGCGCTCGTGGTGATCGACAAGCCGGTCGGCGTGGCGGTCCACCCCAGCCCGGGCTGGAAGGGCCCGACGGTGGTCGGGCACCTGGCGGCCGCAGGCTTCCGGATCGCGACCTCGGGCGCCTCGGAGCGTCAGGGGATCGTGCAGCGACTGGACGTGGGCACGTCCGGGGTGATGGTGATCGCGAAGAGTGAGTACGCCTACTCACGGCTCAAGAACGCCTTCCGGCGCCGGGCGATCGACAAGACCTACCACGCCCTGGTCCAGGGCCACCCGGACCCGCTCGAGGGCACCATCGACGCCCCCATCGGTCGGCACCCCAGGCACGACTACAAGTTCGCTGTGATGGCGGACGGCAAGCACAGCGTCACCCACTACAAGACCCTTGAGGCGCACCGGTTCGCGAGCCTGCTGGAAGTCAGTCTGGAGACGGGCCGGACCCATCAGATCCGCGTGCACATGGCCGCCTTGAAACACCCGTGCGTCGGGGACCCGCTCTACGGCGCAGACCCGGCCCTGGCTGCGCGGCTGGGGCTCACCCGACAGTGGCTGCACGCGGTGCGGCTCGGGTTCGAGCATCCCGAGACCGGGGAGTACGTCGAGTTCGAGTCGGAGTACCCCGACGATCTCGCCGTCGTCCTGGAGAAGATCCGCTATGCAGTCTGAGCGCCCGCGGCCTGAAGAGGTCGAGGTCCGACGCGGGACCACGGCAGAAGCATCCGAGGTCGCCCGCATCCATCTCGCCGCGCGCCGCGCCTCGCCGATGCCACCGCCGGTGCACACCGACGACGAAGTGACCGCCTGGATGCGTGGGCGGGCCGAACAAGACGAGATCTGGGTCGCGGAGGCGGCGGGTGACCTCTTGGGCTATGCCCGGATGTCCGGCCCCTGGCTCGACGACCTCTACGTGGATCCGCCGCACATGCGCCAGGGCATCGGCGGGATGCTGCTGGACACGGTCAAGGCACTCCACCCCGAGGGCTTCGGACTCTGGGTCTTCGAGGCCAACCAGCCGGCTCGAGCGTTCTATGCCCAGCACGGCCTGCTCGAGCTGGAGCGGACCGACGGCAGCGGGAACGAGGAGCGGACGCCCGACATCCGCATGGTGTGGGGTGGTGACGATCCGGTGCGCTTCCTGCGGAGCCTGATCGACGGCGTCGACGACGAGCTCGGGGCCCTGCTGGAACGGCGCGCCGCGCTCACTCGGGTGGTCCAGCGGGTCAAGGCGGTCCAGGGCCGGCCTCCCCGGGACAAGGCTCGCGAGCGGGAGATCGCCGACCGGCTCGGCCGGCGCGCGCCCAGCCTCCCCCTTCCGGGCCTGATCCGAATCGTGGAGGCCATCGTCGGGGCCAGCGTCGAGTCCGGCGTCGAGACCAGGGTCGAGACCAGGGTCGAGACAAGTCCTCCGACCGATCACGGGGCCGACTCCCGGGCTGTCGGCGGGTCGGCCGGATCGCCTCCCGGCGATCACCTAGAGTAAAGATCTTCCCCCGGTTCCGGCCTCGGTCGGCCCGATAGCAGCGTGCAGTTCAACCAGCGGCTCAAGGCGAGAGGTGTGGGTAGGTCGATGGCAGGCGGGGACGCTCGCGATTCGTTCGTCCACCTGCACGTGCACACCGACTACTCGATGCTGGACGGCGCCGCTCGGGTCGACGAGCTGGTCGCTCGGGCCGCTGAGCTCGGTCAGACCGCGATGGCGATCACCGACCACGGCAACATGTTCGGCGCCTACGACTTCTACGCCAAGGCCAAGGACGCCGGCATCAAGCCGATCATCGGCATCGAGGCCTACGCCACGCCCAACACCTCCCGGTTCGAGCGCAAGCGGGTCAAGTGGGGAGACGGCGGGAAGGACGATGTGTCGGCCGGAGGCGCCTACACCCACATGACGTTGCTGGCCGAGACCACCGCCGGGATGCACAACCTCTTCAATCTCTCCTCCCTGGCCAGCATCGAGGGCTACTACTACGCCCCGCGCATCGACCGGGAGCTGATGTCGACCTACGCGGACGGGATCATCGCCACCACCGGCTGCCCCTCCGGTGAGGTGCAGACCTGGCTCCGTCTGGGGCGCTACGAGAAGGCCCGCGAGGCCGCTGCGGAGTTCCGTGACATCTTCGGCGCCGGCAACTACTTCCTCGAGTTGATGGACCACGGCCTCGACATCGAGCGCCGCGTCCGCGATGACCTGCTCCGGCTCGCCCGCGACCTGTCCCTTCCTCTGCTGGCCACCAATGACCTGCACTACACCCGCCAGGAGGACGCCGCGGCGCAGGAGCACCTGCTCTGCATCAACCGCAACGACCTGATGAGCAACCCTCCGCTGCACAAGGGCGGCAAGCGGTTCGCCTTCGAGGGCAGCGGCTACTACGTCACCTCCGCCGACGAGATGCGTGCGGTCTGGAAGGACCTTCCCGAAGCGTGCGACAACACATTGCTCGTTGCCGAGCGATGCAATGTGGAGTTCGCCCAGGCCAACTACATGCCGCGTTTCCCCGTGCCCGAGGGGGAGACCGAGGACTCGTGGTTCATCAAGGAGGTCAACCGGGGACTGACCGTCCGCTACCCCGACGGTGTGCCCGCCGAGGTGCGGGAACGCGCCGACTTCGAGATCGGCGTGATCGCCCAGATGGGGTTCGCCGGCTACTTCCTCGTGGTCGCGGACTTCATCAACTGGGCCAAGAGCCGCGGCATCCGGGTAGGTCCGGGTCGAGGGTCCGGGGCTGCGTCGATAGCGGCGTACGCCATGCGGATCACCGACCTCGATCCCTTGCGGCACGGACTGATCTTCGAGCGGTTCCTGAACCCCGAACGCATCTCGATGCCTGACTTCGACATCGACTTCGACGACTCGCGACGGGCCGAGGTGATCCGGTACGTCACCGAGCGCTACGGCAACGAGCGAGTCGCGATGATCGTCACCTACGGCACCATCAAGGCCAAGCAGGCGGTCAAGGACTCCGCCCGCATCTTCGGCAAGCCCTTCGCGCTCGGGGACCGGATCACCAAGGCCATGCCCCCGTCGGTCATGGGCAAGGACATCCCGCTGCAGAAGCTCTTCGAGTCCGGGCACGACCGCTACTCCGAGGGCAACGAGTTCCGCACGCTCTACGCCGAGGATCCGGAGGTCAAGGAGGTCGTCGACGCGGCGATCGGGATCGAGGGGCTCAAGCGGCAGTGGGGCGTCCACGCCGCCGGGATCATCATGTCCAGCGAGCCGCTGATGGACATCATCCCGCTGATGAAGCGGGAGCAGGACGGCACCATCATCACGCAGTTCGACTACCCGACCTGCGAGAAGCTCGGCCTGATCAAGATGGACTTCCTCGGGCTCCGCAACCTGACCGTCCTCGACGACGCGGTGCGCAACATCGAGGCGAACCGCGGGGAGCAGCTGGTCCTGGAGGAGCTCACTCTCGACGACCCCGCCGCCTACGAGCTGCTCGGGCGTGGCGACACCCTGGGCGTCTTCCAGCTCGACGGCGGCCCGATGCGGTCGCTGCTCCGCCAGATGAAGCCAGACAGCTTCGAGGACATCTCCGCGGTCCTGGCCCTCTACCGCCCCGGTCCGATGGGCGTGAACAGCCACATCAACTACGCCCTACGCAAGAACGGCCGCCAGGAGATCACCCCGATCCACCCCCAGCTGGCCGAGCCGTTGGCGGAGATCCTTGGCGCGACCTACGGCCTGATCGTCTACCAGGAGCAGGTCTTGGCCGTCGCACAGAAGCTCGCCGGGTACACGTTGGGTCAGGCGGACCTGCTGCGCCGCGCGATGGGCAAGAAGAAGAAGGAGGTCCTCGACGCCGAGTACGTCCCCTTCTCCGAAGGGATGAGGGCCAACGGGTACTCCGACGCGGCGATCAAGGCGCTGTGGGAGGTCCTGGTCCCGTTCTCGGACTACGCCTTCAACAAGGCGCACACCGCGGCGTACGGCCTGGTCTCGTACTGGACGGCCTTCCTCAAGGCGCACTACGCGCCCGAGTACATGGCAGCGCTGCTGTCGTCGGTCAAGGACGACAAGGACAAGTCCGCGATCTATCTCAACGAGTGCCGGAGGATGGGGATCCAGGTCCTGCCCCCCGACGTCAACGAGTCGGCGTCGGACTTCACCCCGGTGGGCAAGGACATCCGCTTCGGCCTTTCTGCCGTGCGCAACGTGGGGGAGAACGTCGTCGACCTGATCGTGACCGCGCGGGAGGCCGAGGGACGGTTCGTCGATTTTGCGGACTTCATCGGCAAGGTGCCTGTGCAGGTGTGCAACCGGCGGGTGGTGGAGAGCCTGATCAAGGCCGGGGCCTTCGACTCCCTGGGTCACGGACGACGCGCGCTGGTGGCCATCCACGAGCAGGTGGTCGAGCAGTTCGTCGAGGTCAAGCGGAACCAGGCGATCGGCCAGGACTCGTTGTTCGGTGAGGCCGACGGACCGGGCGCCGACTCCGGCTGGGGCGTCGGTGTCGCAGTGCCCGAAGTCGCCGAGTGGGACAAGACGACCCTGCTCGGCCATGAGCGAGAGATGCTCGGGCTCTACGTCTCCGACCACCCTCTGCAGGGTCTGGAGCACATCCTGGCCGCGGAGGCCGACTGCTCGATCGGTGAGCTGCTGACCGACGAGGACCGGGCCGACCAGTCCTCGGTGACCATCTGCGGACTGGTCACCTCCGTGGTCCGGCGCTACACGAAGAAGGGCGACCCGTGGGCGCGCGTCACGCTGGAGGACCTCGAGGGCTCCATCGAGGTGATGCTCTTCCCCAAGCCGTACCAGCTGGCCAGCACGCTGCTGAACGAGGACGCCATCGTCACGGTCCGGGGGCGACTCTCCCGACGTGAGAACGGCGTGGAGATCACCGGTCTGGAGGTCACCGTCCCCGAGCTCGACGAGAGCCGGGCCGGACCGGTGGTGATCACGCTCCCTTCGACCAGGTGCACTCCGCCGGTGGTCGACCAGCTCAAGGACGTGCTCGGCACCCACCCGGGCGTGAGCGAGGTCCGGCTGCGTCTCCAGGGCCGCACCTCGACCACGGTGATGAGGCTGGACGACCGGCTGCGCGTCTCGCCCGGCCCCGCGCTCTACGCCGATCTCAAGGCCCTGCTCGGCCCGCACTGTGTGGTGGGCAGCGGATGAGCTCGTCACCTCCCCCCGCCCCCGTGGTCCCGCAGCCGCCCGGCAGCTGGTTCGAGACCGTCCGGGGCCCCCTCACGGGCTTGGTCCGGTCGCTGCTGATCACGTCCCTCGGCTTCGCCGTGATAGCGGTCGGCGGCGCCTTCGTCTGGCATCTGCTGGTCGTGCCCGCGGTGGAGACCAGGCAGGGGAACGCCGCCGGCATGGGCGGGGACGAGCTGGCCAAGATCTTCGCCACCGATGGCTGGTTCATGGTCATCTCGGCCGTGTGCGGGCTGGTCCTCGGCATCGCGATCGAGCTGCTGCGCCGTGGCAATGCGGTCGTGCGGGTCGTCGTCGTGACCGCCGCGAGTCTGCTGGGGGCGTGGGTGATGTCCCGAGTCGGCCTCTGGATCGGACCGCCCGACCCCAAGTCCGTCCTCACCGGGCTGGCCGATGGAGCAACCGCGCCGTTGCAGCTGAGAGTCATGTCCACGTCGGCGTACCTGGTGTGGCCGTTCGCCTCCCTGGTCGGCATGTTGTCTGTACTCTTGCTGCGGCCCGTGGGCGACCCGATGGGCGATGAAACCGAAGCAGACGGGGGAGCAGTATGAGCAGCGGCGAGGGACCGATCGGCCCGGGGGACCCCAGCATCCCCCCGCCTCCGCCACCGGGATTCGAGCCACCGGAAACCGGTGAGCATCCCCCCATGGTGTCGCAGATGGTGGGAGCCGACTTCCAGGAGCAACAGCCCCGGTCGCGCAAGAAGTGGATCTTCGGCGGCGTCGGCGCTGCGGTGCTCGCCCTGGTCGCGGGCGGCGGCGCCTGGGCTGTCATCCAGTTCCTGAGCAGCAGCGGCGATCCGGTCACGTCGGCATTGCCCGACACGACGGTGGCCTTCGCTGCCATCGACCTCGACCCGTCCGCGTCGCAGAAGATCGCCGCGATCGAGTTCATGAGCAAGTTCCCGGGCATCACCGACAACCTCAGCTTCGATCCGAAGTCGTCGAATGACCTGCGCAAGTGGTTCACCGACTCCATCGCCCACGACTCGTCGTGCCCCAACTTCAGCTTTGACACCCAGATCGCTCCGTGGCTCGGTAAGCGGGCGGCCGTCGCAGGGGCTCCCAATGCCGGTGGGACCCTCACCCCGTTCGGCGTCATCCAGGTGACCGACCAACAGAAGGCCAAGGACGCCATCGCCAACAATTTCGGCTGTCAGGACACGTCTGGGACGTCGCAGCCGACCGGGATCGCCTTCGTGGGTCAGTACCTCGTCCTCGCCGACAAGCAGGCCGACGCCGACTACTTCGCCCAGCAGGCCAAGAGCTCGCCGCTGCAGAACGACGCCGACTACCAGGCGATGATGGCCAAGGTCGGAGACCCTGGCATCGCGATGGCCTATGTCTCGCCCAACGCGGCCGCACAGCTTGTGGATCAGCTCACCACGCAGACGGGGTTGTCCAGCCCGCTCACCGATGCGCAGAAGCAGCAGCTCGACTCGTTCAAGGGCGCCGCGCTCGCCGTGCGATTCAACGGCGGCGCTATCGAGACCCAGGTGGTGATGAGCACCGACGGCAGCACGACGGCGCAGGGAGCCGCCTCCCCAGTGGCTGACCTGCCGGACTCCACGGCGCTGGCGTTCGGCAACGGCTACGCCCCCGGCGCAGGGGCCGACGCTGTCAAGAAGGTCTGGGACCAGTTGAAGCAGAACGATCCGACCTATCAGCGCGACGTGAGGGGCGTGGAGAGCCAGACCGGCCTCACGCTGCCCGATGATCTGGTCACCCTGTTCGGCAACGGGTACGCCTTCGCCGTCGACTCCTCGCTCGACCCCAACATCTTCAACTCCCCGACGGTGCCTGACGGGTCGGCCTTCCCGGTCGGCTTCCGGCTCGTCGGAGACCCCCAGGCGATCTCCGCGGTGCTGCAGAAGATCGATGCCCTTGTCCGCCCCGCCGGCATCCGGCTCTACGCCGAGAAGGGTGACGGGGTGGTCGGGGCTTCGATGAGCAGCTCGTACGCCAAGCAACTGGCCGGATCTGGTGGCCTCGGAGCCACCGACTCCTACAAGTCAGCCGTCAGCGGCCAGCCGGTGCCCGACGGCGTCCTGTACGCCAACATGGGGGACATCGCCTCCTGGATCCAGAAGGTCTCGAAGAACGATCCCTCCACCCAGAGCACCCTGGACAACATGGCCCCGCTCGATGCGTTCGGCATGTCCAGCCACACTGACGGCAACGACCTCTCCATGGAGTTCCGCCTGACGACCCACTGATCCGCCGACGTCTATCGGCGGATGGCGGCCGCCGACCCCTCGGTGACCGCCAGGAGGTCGGCGGGGGCCACCTCGAGGTCGAAGCCTCGGCGCCCTCCGGAGACGTAGACGGTCGCATGCTGCAGCGCGCTGTCGTCGAGCACCGTGCGGTGGTGGCGCTTCTGCCCGATCGGGGAGATGCCCCCGACGACGTACCCGGTGGCTCGCTCGGCAGCATGGGGGTCGGCCAGGCGGGCCCGCTTGCCTCCGACCACTGCGGCCAGCGCCTTGAGGTCCAGCTGACCGGTGACCGGCACGATGCCGACGACCAGGGTGCCGTCCACGTCGGCCAGCAACGTCTTGAACACCCGGTCGGGAGCGACCCCCAAGGCTTCGGCTGCCTCCAGGCCGAAGGACTCTTCTCGAGGGTCGTGCGCGTAGGTGTGGGCGGTGAACGCGATGCCCGCACGAGTGAGCCCCACGGTGGCGGGGGTGCCGCCGGGTCGCTTGGCCATCGTCACCGGGCCATGGTCAGTTGGGGGACCAGCCGGTCCGGTTGACCTCCGTGGCCGGGAGTGAGGGGACCGCCCGCATCACCGAGATCTCGGCGTGCAGGGAGGTGACCAGCTGCCGCAGCCGGTCCTCCGGCCCGGGCGACTCGAGCAGGGTCTGCCGTTCGCGGACGGGTATCAGCGTCGAGGCCGCGAGCACGTACGAGAGGACAGCGGGATCGCGGGGCAGCTCGGTGCACAGCGGCTCGTCCCCACGCAAGCCGAACAGCACCATCCGGTAGACGGCGAAGAGCTCCATGGCCCGCTCCATGAGCGAGTCCGTGTCGGGGCCGGGATCGGTCTCCGGTAGGGGCTCCACGTCTGCGGTGAGGTACACGTGGTCCTGGTGGGTCCCGGTGATCTTCACCCGGGAGAGTGCCGTGACGTTGATGTCGGCACCGCCGTCGGGGTGCCACCGGATATCGGACACCTGGACGATCGCACCGACCTGGTACAGCGACCTCACGCCGGTGTCGCCGACCTCGTACCCCTCCCGGATGGCGGTGACCGTGAAGCGCATCCGGTCGGGCCCATCGTGGGTGGCGATGTCGGCCAGCATCTGCCGGTAGCGGTCCTCGAAGATGTGCAGCGGCAGCGCGAGGCCGGGGAAGGTAACCGTGTTCAGCGGGAACAGCGGCAGGTGGCTGGTGGCACCGGGCACATGCCCACGCTAGGCCCTCAGGGCGAGACATCGACGGAGGCGGGGCGGACGTTGCCTAGAATTCGTCCATGATGCGACGGATAGATCTTCGTGGTGCCACCGATCTCGCGTCGTCCTCGGCCATCCCGCGGGCCGACGTCGACGTGGCAGCCACGGTGGAGGTGGTCCGCCCGATCTGCGATGCCGTGCGCGAGCGTGGCCTCGCGGCGGTCCTGGAGCTCTCGGCCCGGTTCGACGGCGTGGAGCTCACCGACATCGCCGTCCCCCCGAAGGCCATCGAGCGGGCGCTGGCCGAGGTCGACCCCGATGTCCGGGCCGGCCTGGAGGAGTCGATCCGGCGGCTGCGGGCGACCTGCGAGGCCGAGTTGGAGCACGACACGGTCACCGAGGTGGTGTCCGGTGGCCGGGTCACCCAGCGCATCGTCCCGATCCAGCGGGTCGGACTCTACGTCCCGGGCGGTGTCGCGCCCCTGGTCTCCAGCGTGATCATGAACGTCGTTCCCGCTCAGGTCGCGGGAGTCCCGTCCGTGGCGTTGGCGTCCCCGCCGCAGCGCGAGTTCGGCGGTCTGCCGCACCCCAACGTGCTGGCCGCCTGTGCCCTGCTGGGTGTCGACGAGGTGTACGCCGTCGGTGGCGCCCAGGCGATCGCGATGTTCGCCTACGGCGCGGGCCCCTGCCGACCCGTCCAGCTGGTCACCGGGCCGGGCAACATCTACACCGTGTCGGCCAAGCGGCTGGTCAAGGGCACCGTGGCGATCGACTCCGAGGCCGGCCCGACCGAGATCGCCATCCTCGCCGATGACTCCGCCGTCCCTGCCTACGTCGCCGCGGACCTGATCAGCCAGGCCGAGCACGACCCGCTGGCGGCATCGGTCCTGGTCACCGATTCCGAGTCGCTCATCGATGCGGTCGAGCGCGAGCTGGACGTGCAGGTCGAGGCCACCAAGCACGTTGAGCGGATCCGCACCGCACTCTCCGGCCCGCAGTCGGCGCTGATCCTGGTCGACGACCTCGACGCGGGCGTCACGGTGGTCGACGCCTATGCCGCCGAGCACCTGGAGATCCACACCCGCGACGCCGCGACCGTTGCCGCCCGGGTCAACAATGCGGGAGCGATCTTCGTCGGCCCCTACGCTCCGGTCTCTCTGGGCGACTACAGCGCAGGCTCCAACCATGTCCTGCCCACCGGGGGAGCGGCCCGCAGCTCGTCCGGTCTCTCGGTGCGATCGTTCTGCAAGGCGGTCCATGTGGTGGAGTACGACCGAGCCGCCCTGGCCGACGTCGCGGACAAGGTCGTCACCCTCGCCGAGGCCGAGGACCTGCCGGGACACGGTGCCGCCATCCGGGTCCGGATCGAGGAGAGTCGATGAGCCTGCCCCTGCGCGAGGAGCTGCGAGGCCTCGAGCCGTACGGCGCGCCCCAGCTCGACGTGCCGGTCTGCCTCAACGTGAACGAGAACCCGTACGGTCCGTCGGATGCCGTGGTGGCCGACATCGCCCGCGCGGTGGCCGAGGTGGCCGGATCGCTGAACCGCTATCCGGACCGGGAGTTCACGGTGCTGCGGGAGCGACTGGCGGCCTACCTCGGACACGGGATCACCTCGGACCGGGTCTGGGCCGCCAACGGGTCGAACGAGGTGATGCTGCACCTGTTGCAGGCCTTCGGCGGCCCCGGCCGCACCGCGGTGTCGTTCGCCCCGACGTACTCGATGTATCCCGAGTACGCCCGGGACACCGTGACCGGCTGGGTGACCGGTTACCGCCAGGAGGACTTCACGCTCGACATCGGCCACGCGCGCGAGGTGATCTCCGAGTTCCGCCCCAGCGTCGTCCTGCTCCCGTCGCCGAACAACCCGACCGGGACCGCGCTGCCGTTGGAGACCGTCGAGGCGCTGCTGGAGGCGGTGCCCGGGGTGCTGGTGATCGACGAGGCGTACGCCGAGTTCCGGCGCCACGGGACGCCGACCGCCCTGGAGCTGCTCGACGCCCACCCAAACCTGGTCGTCACCCGCACGATGAGCAAGGCGTTCGCGCTGGCCGGTGGCCGGGTGGGCTACCTGGCGGCCTCGCGGGAGCTCTGCGACGCCCTGCGGATCGTCCGGCTGCCGTACCACCTGTCCGCGGTGACCCAGGCGGTCGCGGTGGCGGCGCTGGACCACGCCGACGAGCTGCTCGCCCGGGTCGACGACCTGCGACGGGAGCGGGACACCACGGTGGACTGGCTGCGCGGTCTCGGCCTGACCGTTGCCGACAGCGATGCCAACTTCTGTCTTTTCGGACAATTCGCCGATCGGCATGCGGTGTGGCAGGGATTGTTGGATCGTGGAGTCCTGATCCGGGAGGCTGGCCCGGACGGCTGGCTCCGGGTGTCGATCGGCACACCGGAGGAGATGGCGGCGTTCCGCGCCGCACTACGGGAGGTACTGGACAGATGAGCCGCCGCGCGCTCCTGGAGCGCGAGACCAAGGAGTCGAAGGTCGTCGTGGAGATCGATCTCGACGGCTCCGGTCGTGCCGAGGTGTCCACGGGTGTGGGCTTCTACGACCACATGCTCTCCTCCCTGGCCCGCCATTCCCTGATCGACCTGCGCGTGGAGACCGTGGGCGACGTCCACATCGACGCGCACCACACCGTCGAGGACACCGCGATCGTGCTCGGCGACGCGCTGCGCGAGGCGCTCGGCGACAAGGCGGGCATCCGCCGGTTCGGCGACAGCCTGATCCCGCTCGACGAGGCGTTGGTGCAGTGCGCCGTCGACGTGTCCGGCCGCCCCTACTGCGTCCACGAGGGCGAGCCCGAGGAGCAGCCCTTCGTGACCATCGGCGACGCCTACCTCGGCTCGTTGACGCGCCACGTCTTCGAGACCTTGGCCCACCACGCCCAGATCGCGCTGCACGTCCGGGTCATCTCGGGCCGAGACCCGCACCACATCGTCGAGGCGCAGTACAAGGCGGTGGCGCGGGCGCTGCGCGACGCGATCGCTCTCGACCCGCGGGAGACCGGAGTGCCCTCCACGAAGGGCACTTTGTGACCCCAGAGGAGTCCCCTGGGCCGTCCCCTGGGCCCGTCCTCCGGGGCGACCTCTGGGCGCGCCCCGAAGGTGGTCGTCCTCGACTACGGCTCCGGCAACGTCCGCTCGGCCGTCCGCGCGCTGGAACGCGCCGGAGCCGCCGTCGAGCTGACCGCCGATCGGGCTGCTGCGTTGGACTGTGACGGGCTGGTCGTCCCCGGCGTGGGCGCCTTCCAGGCCTGCGTCGAAGGGCTGCGTGCGGTCAAGGGACACGAGATCATCGGCCGGCGGCTGTCCGGAGCGCGTCCCGTCCTGGGGATCTGTGTCGGGATGCAGGTCCTCTTCAGCCACGGGGTGGAGCACGGCACGGACACTCCCGGACTGGACGAGTGGCCCGGGGTCGTCGAGCTGATCCAGGCCCCCGTCGTACCCCACATGGGGTGGAACACCGTCGATGTTCCCGAGGGCAGCACCCTGTTCGCGGGCGTGGAGCACGAGCGGTTCTACTTCGTGCACTCCTACGGGGTGCGCAGGTGGGAGCTGGCGCCGAACAAGCACATGCGGGCCCCGCTCGTCACGTGGTCCGAGCACGGCGGGGACCGTTTCGTGGCGGCCGTGGAGAACGGTGCGCTGACCGCGACCCAGTTCCACCCGGAGAAGTCCGGTGACGCCGGCGCCCGCCTGCTGCGCAACTGGGTGGCATCTCTCTCCGCCTGACTCTTCCCGGGGAACCCCGGGCGACTAGCGTGGTGTCCATGACGCCACCTCTGTCGATGAACAAGGTCATTCACCACGCCGTGCTGCGGGATCTGGCCCGGATCGAGAAGGGTCTTCGTGCGCTGACCGAGGGCGACACCCAGCGCGCGGGTGAGATCGCTCGCACCTGGGACCACTTGAGCTTCGAGCTCACCACTCACCACGAGGGCGAGGACGACCTGCTCTGGCCCTACCTGAAGTCGGTCGGGGTCGACACCACCTTGGTCGGCACGATGGCCTCGGAGCATGCGGAGCTCGGTCTGGCCCTCGCGGCCGCCGGGAACGCCATCGACGGGGTCCGCGGCAGCGGTTCGGCCGCCGCAGCGAGCACCGCCGCGGACGCGGTCGCCAAGGCCGAGGAAGTCGTGCGTCACCACTTCCATCACGAGGAGGCTCAGCTCGAGCCGCTGATGGAGCCCTACGTCGCGACGCCGGAGTTCAAGGCGGCCGAGAAGCAGATGCGCGGCCGGATGAGCGCCAAGCAGGGCGGCTGGTTCTTCGCCTGGCTCCAGGACGGTGCCGGCCCCGAGGAGCTGGACGCGCTGCACCAGATGATCCCGGCGCCCGTGCTCTTCATGCTGAGCAAGGTGCTCGGTCGCGGCTACCAGAAGGACATCGCCTCGCTCTGGAGCTGACCGTCCGGCGCCTCCGGAGCCCTAGGCTTCTGCCCTGTGAGCAAGGAGCGGGCGCGCAGGCGCGAGGAGCGTGAACGCGAGGTCGCCGCGGCGGCCGCGAAACGCGCGGCCCAGCGGGAGCGGGAGCGGCGTCGCCGGGAGTGGAGGGCGGCGCTGAGTCGGCTCCTACCGGCCCGTGCCTCCCGGCCCTCGGGGATCCTGGCCCGACGCGCGCAGATCAGGTCGTCGCTGCTGGCTCTCGTCCTGCTTATCGGCGTGATCGCCGTCTGGGTCGCACGCACGGACTGGGCCGCCCGGCTCGGGGTGATTGTGGTCTGCGTGCTGCTCTATCCGGTGCTGCGGGCCCTGCTCTTCCCGCGTCCCTGATCCGGACCGGTAGCCATCGCTCCACCAAGGCGCCCCTATCCTCGGCTCATGACCGCCTATCTCGAGCTGCTCCCCGCCGTCGATGTCGCCGGTGGCCAGGCCGTCCAGCTGGTGCAGGGCGTGGCGGGCTCGGAGAAGCGGTTCGGTGACCCGCTCGAGGCTGCGCTGAACTGGCAGCGCAAGGGCGCGGAGTGGATCCACCTCGTCGACCTCGACGCGGCCTTCGGCCGGGGCGACAACCGCACACTGCTTGCGCAGATCATCGGACGGCTCGACATCAAGGTCGAGCTCAGCGGCGGCATCCGCGACGACGACTCCCTGACTGCCGCGATGAAGGCCGGCTGCCGCCGGGTCAACATCGGCACCGCTGCGCTCGAGCAGCCCGAGTGGTGCGCTGCCGCGATCGCGAAGTACGGCGACCGGGTCGCAGTCGGCCTCGACGTCCGGGGCCACACTCTGGCCGCCCGCGGCTGGACCCGCGAGGGCGGTGACCTCTTCGAGGTCCTCAAGCGGCTCGACTCCGAGGGCTGCGCCCGCTACGTCGTCACCGACGTCAACAAGGACGGAATGCTCCAGGGCCCCAACCTCGACCTGCTGCGTCAGGTCTGTGCCGCCACGGATCGTCCGGTCGTCGCCTCCGGCGGCATCACCGAGCTCGCCGACATCGCGGCGCTGATGGGCCTGGTCCCCGAGGGTGTCGAGGGCGCGATCATCGGCACCGCCCTCTACGAGGGCAAGTTCGGTCTGGAGGACGCCTTCGCCCTGACTCGGGCGGCTCACGCATGAGCCTCGCCGTCCGGGTGATCCCCTGCCTCGACGTCGACGCCGGTCGTGTCGTCAAGGGCGTGAACTTCCGTGAGCTGCGCGACGCGGGCGACCCGGTCGAGCTCGCCCGCCTCTATGACGCCCAGGGCGCTGACGAGCTGACCTTCCTCGACATCTCCGCCTCCCACGAGGCCCGCGCGACGACCTTGGAGATGGTCAGCCGCACGGCCGAGCAGGTCTTCATCCCTCTCACCGTCGGAGGTGGCATCAGAAGTGTCGACGACGTCGACCAGCTGCTGCGGGCCGGAGCCGACAAGATCGCGGTCAACACCGCCGCCATCGCCCGGCCGGAGCTGATCTCCGAGATCGCCGACCGCTTCGGCAACCAGGTGCTCGTCCTCTCCGTCGACGCCAGACGGGCCGAGGGCACGCCCAGCGGCTACGAGGTCACCACTCACGGCGGCAGAAGGTCCGCCGGTATCGACGCGGTCGAGTGGGCCGCCAAGGGGGCCGTGCTCGGGGCGGGGGAGATCCTGCTCAACTCCATGGACGCCGACGGCACCAAGGACGGCTTCGACACTGAGATGCTGAAGGCGGTCCGCGACGTCGTCTCCGTCCCGCTCATCGCCAGCGGTGGCGCCGGCAAGGCGGCCGACTTCCCGCCTGCCGTCGATGCCGGGGCCGACGCCGTCCTTGCGGCCACGATCTTCCACTTCGGCGAGGTCACCATCGCCGAGGTCAAGGACACCCTCCGCCAGGCCGGCCGTCCCGTCCGCTGAGCCCGCGTCCCGCCGCTGTCGTGGTCCTCACGAGTGGGCGTCGGGCTCTCATAGCAGAGTCGGGCGTGTTCTGGGTCGCTGACATCGGAACCTGTGGATAGTCTGCTAGACGAACCGGACTATCAGCGGGGACCCCATGAAGCGTCTGCTCGCCGTCGCCACCGCTCTCTTGATGACCCTGCTGACCCTGACGCTGGTCGCCCCACCTGCCGATGCTGGGACCTTCCACGGCCGGCTGCGTCACGCGGCTCGATCCCTGCAGGTGGCCAAGGAGCACCAGGTCGGGTACGCGCGGTCGAAGTTCACCCTCTGGACCGACGCCAACGGCGACGGATGCGACACCCGCCAGGAGGTGCTCATCGCCGAGTCGATCGTCGCCACCGTCGTGGGCTCCTCGTGCAGCATCCTCGTGGGGGAGTGGATCTCCTACTACGACGGCGTCATCACCACCGATCCGTCGACCTTCGACATCGACCACATGGTCCCGCTGGCCGAGGCCTGGTACTCCGGTGCCTGGAGGTGGAACGCCGACACCCGCAAGCGATACGCCAACGACCTTGGCAACGCTCGCTCGCTCGTTGCGGTGAGTGCCTCGAGCAACCGCTCGAAGGGTGACAAGGACCCCGCCGAGTGGATGCCACCGCGGCAGCGGGTCGGCTGCCACTACATCCGGGACTGGATCACGGTGAAGATCCGCTGGCACCTGAAGGCCAACCGAGCCGAGAAGCACTTCCTGGTGCAGAAGGCCGACACCTGCAGGAATGTCAGGATGACGGTGAAGCGGGCACGGGTCGTCAAGAAGTCGTCGAGCTCCGGGTCCACCAACTCTGGGTCCACCAACTCCGGGTTCGCCATCACCAAGATCCAGTACGACCCCAACGGACCCAGCACTGCCGACGGGACCAACTACAACGGCGAGTACGTCGTCATCCAGAACAAGACCTCCGGGTCGCTCTCGCTCAGCGGCTGGGTGCTCAAGGATGCCGCCGGAGCGATGTACGACTTCCCGAGCCGGAATCTCGGCGCTGGGCTCCGCGTCACCGTGCACTCCGGATCCGGCACCAACACGTCGACCGATCTCTATGCCGCCTGGGGCTGGACCTGGAACAACACCGGCGACACCGCGAAGCTGATCGCGCCCAACGGCACCGTTGCCGACAAGTGCACCTACTCCGGTGGCGGCTCCTACGTCCTCTGCTGACGACCTTCCTCGTCTCTTCACCCGAGGGGTAGGCATCGCCGAGCCGTAGGGTGAGCGCCACCGCCATGAGTTAATCTTATTGCGATAGAGTTAACTCTACGGCGGAAGGAGGTAACCATGGCTCACTGGGAACGGGTGCAGGTCCCGCCCGACTTCGCCGGTCTCACACGTGCCGACCGACAAGGTGGCAGTTACCTCCGCTACCACCCGGACAAACTCGCCTCGGTATCCAACACTTTGGATGGGGAGGTGCTGGAGCATGCCGCCGAAGTGTCCACTGCCCTGGGTCGCCTCGGGGAGCGGCTCCGGTCCAATCCCCTTCCGATCCTGTTCTCGACGATGATCCGCTCCGAATCCATCTCCTCCTCATGGATCGAGGGCATCCGGGAGAGCCCTCGGGCAACCGCCATCGCGCAGATCGGTGACGCCACGGCATCTCACAACGCCTCCTCGGTCATCCGCAACGTAGACGCGATGAAGGATGCAATCGAGCTCCTCGGCGGTGGTGCTTGGACCCACGATCATGTGCTGGACATCCACCACAACCTCCTCCCCTGGCATCGGCGCGGCTATCGAACCGAGCAGGTGTGGATCGGCGGTAGCAACAAGTTCAACGCCGACTACGTGGGGCCCCCGCACGAGTTGGTGCGCCCCTATGTGGATGATCTGCTCCACTACGTCAATACCTCGGGTGACTTACCAGTAGTGCAGGCCGCGATCATCCATGCGCAGTTTGAGACCATCCACCCATTCGAGGACGGCAACGGCCGCGTCGGCAGGGCCCTGTTCCACGGGATCCTGCAGCGCGCCGGTCTGCTCGACGGTGGGGTGATCCCGCTGTCGACCGTGCTCCGCAATGATGTGGATGGGTACGTCAAAGCGCTGACCAGGTACCGCTACGACGGCGACGACCGCGCTCCTGCATTGCACGTCTACGTGTCGGAGTTCCTCGACTACGTGGGCGCTGCGGTGTCCGCAGCCGAGAGGTTCCGGTTGGCTGCCATCGACATCCACCAGCGCTGGAAGCAGTCGGTGTCGGGATTCCGGTCGGACTCCTCCATCCACCGAGCAGTTGATCTGGTGGCCGAGTACCCGGTCATCTCGGCACGCTTCCTCGCCGACAACCTCGCTGTGTCCGCCGTCTCGGCACAGAAGCTGGTCAAGCAGTTGGACTCCGTCGGAATCGTTCGAGCCGCTGGCGGTAGGTATCGGAAGTCCGCGCTGTACCAGGCCGATGACATCCTCGACCTCCTAGAGCACGGCGCCGAGGTCACCCGGGGCTAGCAGGGACATGCGTCTCTAACGCGGCGC
>CAWGNN010000004.1:0-11944 GCA_963824105.1 uncultured Actinomycetota bacterium | reverse complement strand
GGACGCAGGTTCGGGAGCCTCGAAGAGGGGCCTCCCCCGGGACGTGATGAGCCGAGGAGTGGCTTTGCATGATCCGGGGCGGTGGAGCCTGCCGAGCGGGCTGGCGGTCGTCTGAGGAGTCCGCGTCCCATTCAGGGGCGGGGCGGGCGCGTGGGCTTGCCGAGGCCAGCGGTCTTGGCGAGGGCGATTGCCTCGTGGCGGCTGGTGACACCCAGTTTGGCCACCATGGTGGAGATGCGGTTGTGGACGGTCTTGGGTGCGAGAAAGAGAGACGCGGCGACGCGGGAGGTCGGGTAGCCGCGCACCAGGAGCTCGAGTATCTCGAGGTCACGGGCGTCCAGGGCGGCGAGTGCGTCGGTTCTGGGCGCGGACACGGCAGCTGCGACGACGGCCTCCGAGGCTCCCGCGCCCAGGACCAGACCTCCCCGAGAGGCAGTGTGGATGGCCGCTACGATCTCGCGGGGGTCGGAGTCTTTGAGGAGATACCCGTCGAGTCCGGCTCCCAGTGATCGGAGGATGGCCTGGTCGTCCGCGTGCATCGTCAGCATCAGCACGCGCAGCGGTGGCCACCGCCGCTTCAGCTCAGCGCCCAGCTCGATCCCGTCGCCGTCGGGGAGGTCGAGGTCGACCACGGCCACCGCTGGCTCCTCGGCGACAGCCAGCGCCTCGGCGACGGTGCCGACGGCGGCGAGGAGTTCCAAGCCGTCGACGGCCTCGACCAGCGCGGAGAGCCCGGCCCGGACTATGGGGTGGTCGTCGACCACGAGGACCCTGGTCACGTCGAGCCCACCGGCAGAAAGTCGACTCGTAGACGGGTTCCCCCGTTCGGGGGGGACTCGATCAGCATGCTCCCGCCGAGGTCCTCGGCCCTACGGCGCAGAGACGTGAGGCCGACGCCGGGGACGATGATGCCGGCCGTGCCGTCATCGTCCACTTGGACACGGACGCTGCCGTCCGGGGATGCGGTCACGCTGACCGTGACCACGGCCGCGCGGCCATGTCGAAGGGCATTCGTGACACCCTCGGCGACAGACCGGTAAACCGCAACCTCCAACGGATCGGAGAGCCGTCGTGGGATCTTCGTCGCCAACAGCACCCGGTGTCCGTTGCCCTGGAACGACGACACCAGGCGCTTGAGGGCGGTGTCGAGGTCTGTTCCATCCAGCGCCGAGGGCGCCAGGCCGGCGACGATGCGGCGGAGGTCGCCTCGCGACTCCGCCAGCCCCAGCGCCAACGCCTCCAGGGCCGGCGTCGGGCTCCTTCCCAGCTCGGCCTCAACCCGCATGCTCATGCCGGCGAGCACCGGGCCCAGTCCATCGTGGAGGTCGCCCAGGATCCGCGCACGCTCGCGGTCACGCTCGAGGGCAAGATCTCGGCGCGCGTGCTGGGCGTCAAGGGCCAGTGACACGGCCAGGCAGACGAGTGAGACGGTGGGCAGCAACTGCTCGACGATTCGGCGTTGGCGCAGCTCGGGTCCGTCCGGATCTTCTGACCGCACCAACAAAGAGCCGACTCGGTCACCGCCTACCACGAGTGGGTGCTCGATCCAGCCCCCCTGGACCTCGTTGTGGTCCTCTCCGAGCACGATCAACGCGTTAGGCAGCCCGCTGGAGGTGGCGACCATCTCCGCGGCCTTGCCGAGCACCTCGCGAGGCTCGGCGCGCTCGTGCAGGTCGGCGGTGATGGTGGCGACGTCATCGGTGGTGAGTGTGCCGGGACCGTATCGCCGGGCGAGCCAACGGTGCCGTGCCGTCATGGCCGCAGGCCACGACAACGCCGCCGTGACGACCGCGGCGAACGTCGTCGAAGCTTCGAGCAGGGGAATCCCGGCTCGGGCGCCGACAATTCGAAACACGATGCCCGCCACGGCCCCGGCCACCACGATCGCCACCGCGGTCACCAGGTCGGCGATCGGCTCCGCCGGGGGTCTCAGATCAGAGGCGTTGGAGAGTCTCACCACAACCCCCGCCACGGCCCACAGCGTCAAGGTCATGACCAGAGCCGTCGCCCGGTGGGCCACCGTCAAGCTGGCGGCGGTGACAGACGCGGCGACGACGCAGGAACACGAAAGCACCCACCACAGTCGGCGTCGTGCCGTTCGGTGGGGCGAGTATCCGACGGCCGCACAGAGCGCGACGAGCGCGAGCAGCACGATCCAGACTCCGGCGGTCACCCAGATGTCCTCCATGGGCACCCACAGGGGCCGCCGGCCGGTCAACGCCGCTGCCACCAGCACACCT
Source organism: uncultured Actinomycetota bacterium (assembly GCA_963824105.1). Taxonomy (GTDB): domain Bacteria; phylum Actinomycetota; class Actinomycetes; order Propionibacteriales; family Nocardioidaceae; genus CAWDVB01. The sequence goes on along the minus strand of CAWGNN010000004.1, from coordinate 9,704 downwards.
ACGGGGACGAGCGAGATCAGCATGAGCACCCGCGCTAGCCGCAGCGGGCTCTCGCGATCGGCCACCAGGGCGGCGCCCAGCCCGAACGCCGGCCATCCCGCGGAGTACAGGGCGGCGGTGGGGATGCTATCGGCGCTGAACCCCGCCGCCACCGGGATGGCACCGACCGCGGTCGCCACCCCGGCCGTCAGGATGTGACGGACACTCAAGACCCCACTGGTCGCCGACATGGTCACCCGTTCATGATGGAGCATGCCGGTGCCACGGTGGAGGAATCCTGACGATGCGGGAACCTCACGGGCAACTGCGGGATCGGGCGGGAACGCCGGGGAACCACACCTCTGGCAGGCGGGAGCCGACCCGAGTCATCGTCGATTGCGGCTCCGGACCTGCCGGGGCGGGCAGATCTAGGAGAGCACGATGACTACGACCACCGCCGAACACTCCACCCTGAGAATCCGAGGGCCCCTGCTGGTCCTGGCGACCTACGCGCTGACCACACTGCTCAGCATCCTCCTGCACGTCGGCGAGATCCTCTTCACCAACCACGATGTCCACGCTTCCGACGGACCCATCGCGAGCATCGTCGACGCCGCAGTCGTGGGAACACCGGCTCTGCTGATCGCCCTCGCTATCGCCATCGCACTCCACGGCGACCCCGCACGCGCCCGCGTCGGCGCCATCGTCTTGGGTGTACTGATGATCATCAGTCTGCCGATCTTCTGGTCCGGCGCGTCGGCGATGTTCGGAGCGGCGGCGGCATGGCTCGGCGGACTCACCAGGGACTCCCACCCCCAGACGGGAGCACCACGAGGATTCGCAATCGCCGGCCTGGTCATGGTGGTGTTGCAGATCCTGCTCACCGTGGTCGGCGGGGCCGCGGCCTCCCTCTTCGCGTGACACCCCGCACAAGCCAGCACCGGGGTCGCCAGGTCCGCACGATCGGCCGGCGTGACCGATTCACAACCGGACCAACGAGCGCCAGCCACGCCCGTGAGGTCGTGTGCGCGCGACTGGCAACGGGGTGTGGGCTGGGCATCCCCGGGAGTTGGAGCGCCCTGTGGCACCTCAGGTCAGCAGTCGCATCGTTGCTCGGCATGCGTCGCCATGACACAGCCGCGAGCGGACCTTACGCGGCGGAGCGTCAGGGCCGCCTTCGCGGCGGAAAGACGCACCTGGGAGCTGATGCCTCGAGCCCAGCAGGGGTCGCGACTCAGACGATCAGCGCCACGTTCTCGCGCGACAGAAGACCTGGAGCCGGGGCGGGGTCGGCATTCTGCGGCTAAGGACGATCCGATCGCGAGTCAGCGCGGGCCCTCTCCCAACTCGTAGAGCGCCAGGTCGACCTCACGTGCGCTGAACTCAACACCTCGTGACCGGCACTCCTCGATGAGGGCTTCGACGAGTCCCATGTACCGGCCATACCGACCGGGCTTCGAGGTGAGTTCCAGCCCCAGGTGCTCAAGACCCCGTTGCGCGCGTCGGTCGTACACCGCCATACGTTCGGGAGCAAGCGCGTAGATCACTGCCGAGGCGAGCGCGTCACCCGTTGAGAATCCGGGCAACGAAGCCAGCGCCGAACGAGCGCCGCTTGCTGCGACCTGGATCTTGAGATCCTCGTCAGTTGCCTTGAGGCGAGACCGTTCTGTGGCGGCTCGCACTTCGTCTTCAGGTGTCGCCATGAATGCCGCCGCCCACGTGGTGCTGGCATTGAGGCGCTTCCATAGAACCAATGCACCGACATCGGCCTTCCCGAGCCCTCCCTGCACACGCGCCCGCTCGGACACCTCGAACACGGCTTCGTCGTAGTGAGGAGAAGTGCTCGAGCGGTAGCGGGCTAGTGCTGCCACCAGGACCGCTGTTCTGTCGATGGCCATGCGAGCAAGGTAGCGCCGAGAAGCTCCGAACGGATCGATAATCTGGCCTTCGGCTACAGGGTGTCTTCCTCGTCGCCGGTCCACATCACGAACGGCAGCCGAGTTGGCCAATGGGGCCCACGGGAGGGGGACACTCGCGGCGGTGTGACGCAGCCGGTCCGAGCGGTAGCGTCCAGTCTCGTGGCCTTCAAAGGACTCGACACATCGGCGAGTTTCGTACTGATTGCCGAACTCGAAGAGGCGGCCGCCCTGGCCCAGGTAGGCCTGCGAACCCTGCGCGACTTGCGCGATGTTGCCGCGGAGTCGGCGGCAGTGTTGACCCTGCTGTCGATTGGTTCGGAGAAGGTGTTGAAGACTTCCCTTGGGCTAGCCGCACTCGACAGAGGCGATCAGTGGCCGAGTCGCGGAACGATGCGCAAGTGGGGGCATGACCTCAACAGCCTCAACGCTGCCGCGAGTCAGCTCTACGAAGATCTGGCGCATCGAAGCACGGCACCAGGACTGGTCCATCAGCTCCTAGACCAGTGCCAGGAGGACGCCACGCTGCAAGCCCTCCTGGACATGCTCACCGCCTGGGGGCTCCAGGCGCGCTTCCACCGGCTCGATGAGCTTGCCGGCAAGCCACAGCCGGGTAGTTCCCCCGAGAGGATGTGGGAGGAACTCGAGGGTCGAGTCGTCAACAACGTCCCAGAGCTACTGTCTCGGCTTGCGCTCCCGGATGGCTACCCGTCTGCTCAACAGACAATCAACGACGTAATCGCTGACAGTTTCGGCAGGTGGTGGACACTCCATACGCGCACCTGGATGACTGGAGTCCTCGGTGCCGACGCAAAGGGACTCGCCACAATCCTGAGCCGCGTACTTGACCGCCCAGCAAAGACCTAGTGTTCGGCAGGTTTCGCAGATCCTCGGGTACGAGCCTTCTGGGCGGAAGGTCGCCCCAGTTGGCTTGAGCGGATACCTCCTGCCTGGAGTCGGTGAGTCGACAGAGGAGGGACTTGTGACTCCAGACAACGGCTGCTGGCCCTACTCCGTCCGCACAGATCGAGCCGTGATCGGATTGGATATCCGATCCTCTCGACCAGACGAGCCAGGTGCTTAGACCCCGAGATCTCGGCCCTTGGCCTTGGCGATCAGATCGGGATCGCCGTCGAGGGTGACCCTTGCGTGGGCCTGGCGTCCGAAGACGAACAGCGCGATCTCGCTCGGCAGTCCTTGGATCACGACGGAGGGCTCGCCGGGCTTGAGGCCAGTGGCCGCACCAGTGTCGGAGCGGGCGGCGAGCACACCGAAGTCCAAGCTCCGGAGCATCATCCGGCCCGCGGAGCGGAGAGCCCGCCAGATCGCGTTCTCGGTCTTCAGGGGCAGCTCCCGTGGCACCCAGTCGGGTTGGGCGCGACGGATGTCCTCGTGGTGGACGAAGAACTCCAGACCGTTGAACAGCGCGTCCACCTTCGAGATCGACATGGGGGAGTAGAACGGCGCACCCTTGCGGAACGTCGAGACCAGATCGGCGTAGTCCTTGTCGGCCCACTTCTGGGTGAACCAGTCGGACAGCTTGGACCCGCCCGGTATCGCGAGGCTCAACGAGGAGGGGTGTCCCTCGCGAAGGATCAGATGGGCCATCAGGTGTCTGGTGTCCCACCCCTCACACAGCGTTGGGGCGTTCGGGCCGACTTCGGCGGCCAGGTCGCTGATTGCGGCTCGCTCCGCCTGCGCGAGGGTGGTCATGTCTTGATCGTAGGCTGCACCAGTTAGCGAGACGTTCGCGAAGGGAGTGCTGGTGGCCGACGTCGGGACCCTGCGGGACGGGTTCAGGGTGCTGGGAGTGGCGATCCGCCGCGAGCCCTGGGTCTTCGCCATCTCCACGGTCGGGTCGGTCATGTTCGGCGCGCTGACGCTTGCCGACGCCTGGGTGCTGGGGTGGGCGACCAACCACGTGGTGCAGCCGGCGTTCGACACCGGGCACGTCGGTGCCGGCGGAATCGTGGCGGTGATCGCCCTGTTCGTCGGCGTCGCTCTGGTGCGTGCGGTCGCGATCGTGGCGCGGCGTCTCGGCGCCGGGATGATGCAGTACCGCATGCAGGCCCACTCCCGGAGGGAGGTGAGCCGGCAGTACTTGCGCCTGCCCATGGAGTGGCACCAGCGGCATCCCACCGGCGAGCTGCTTTCGAACGCCGCGTCGGACGTGGAGGCGGCGTGGGCACCGATCGCGCCGCTGCCGATGGCAGTCGGGACCGTCGCGATGATGGTGATCGCGGTCGTGCAGATGCTGGCGACCGACGTCGTGCTGGGCTTGGCCGGACTGGCTGTCTTCCCTGTGGTGGTGCTGGCCAACGTCACCTTCCAACGGCTGCAGTCGCCCTGGATGATCAGGGCGCAGGCCATGCGCGGCGAGCTGAGCGAGGTGGCGCACGAGTCATTCGACGGAGCGGTGGTGGTCAAGACCCTCGGCCGTGAGGACGAGGAGACCGCACGCTTCGCCGTGCAGGCTCAGGCGCTGCGCGACGCGAACATCCGGGCCGGGCTGATCAGGGCCTGGTTCGACCCGATGATCGAGGCCCTGCCGAACCTCACGATTCTTGGCGTGATCCTGCTCGGCGTGGCGCGGGTGGAGTCGGGGGCGACCGAGGCGGGGCAGGTAGTGACGATCGCCTTCCTGCTCAGCATCGTGGCCTTCCCGATCCGGTCGATCGGCTGGCTGGTCGGTTCGTTCCCGCGCAGCGTCGTCGGGTGGGGCCGGGTGAAGGCCGTCCTGGACGAGCGCGTGACCGCGTCGTACGGCACCGCGGGACTCTCTGGGGGTGGCCCGGCGTCGCTGACGATCTCGGACCTGTACTTCTCCTATCTGCCGGGTGAGCCGGTGATCCGCGGCCTGTCTCTCACCGTCCGGCCCGGCTCCACCGTGGCCGTCGTCGGGCCCACCGCGTCGGGCAAGAGCACGCTGACCGACCTGGCGCTGCGACTGGTCGACCCGGACTCCGGGCAGGTGCTGGTCGACGGGGTCGACGTGCGCGACCTGGCCGAGGGGGTGCTGCCCTCGCATGCCGTGCTGGTGCAGCAGCAGGCGTTCCTCTTCGACGACACCGTGCGGGGCAACGTCGGGCTCGGCGCGGACCTCTCCGACCAGGAGATCTGGCAGGCGCTGGAGGACGCGCAGGCCGCCGACTTCGTGCGGGCGCTGCCCGACGGGCTCGACGCCCACCTCGGCGAGCGGGGCACCAGCCTGTCGGGTGGGCAGCGGCAGCGGATCTCGCTGGCGAGGGCCCTGCTACGCAACCCGCGGCTGCTCGTGATGGACGACGCGACGTCGGCGGTCGACCCGGAGGTCGAGGCCCGGATCCTCGCTCGGCTGCGGGAGCGGCTCGGTGACTGCACGGTGATCGTGGTGGCGAACCGTAAGGCGACGATCACGCTTGCCGACGAGGTGATCTTCCTGGTCGACGGGGTGGTCCGCGACCAGGGCACGCACGAGGAGCTGCTCGTCCGGCAGCCGGCCTACGCGGCCCTGGTCAACGCCTACGAGGAGGTGACCGCATGAGTGCGCTCACCTCCATCGAGTCCGGCCAGAAGGTCGGGGCCTGGCGGGTGCTGCGGCGCGGCGTCGAGTTGTCGCCGGAGCTGGTCGACGGTCTGCGGTTGACCGTCGTGTTCGCCTTCGTCGGCGCGATCGGGCGGGTGGTGGTCCCGGTCGCGGTGCAGCAGACCCTCGACAAGGGGATCAACGCACCGGGTGGGCCGGACCAGGTGTTCACCCGGTTCGCCGTGGCGATCGGGCTGCTCGCGATCCTGGTTGCCGCGGGTTCGTCGTACAACATGACGGCGCGACTCTTCCGCGCCTCCGAGCGCGGGCTGGCGACGCTGCGGACCAAGGCTTTCCGGCACGTGCACGACCTGTCGGTGCTCACCCAGAGCACCGAGCGCCGTGGTTCGCTGGTTGCCCGGGTGACCAACGACGTCGACCAGATCTCGGAGTTCCTCGTCTTCGGTGGCGTCATCGCGATCGTCAGCGTCGGCCAGGTGCTGGTCGCCACGGCCGTGATGCTGGTCTACAGCTGGCAGCTCACCGTGGTGGTCTGGCTCTGCTTCCTGCCGCTCTTCCTCACCCTCCGCTTCTTCCAGCGCCGGCTGTCGGTGCGCTACGCGACGGTGCGCCAGCAGATCGGCGCCACCCTGGCCGCGATCTCCGAGCCGGTCGTCGGGGCGAGCGTCGTCCGGTCCTACGGTGTCGCGGCGCGCACCCAGCGGCGCATCGACGACGCGGTCCAGCGGCAGCAGGACGCCGCCACCCGAGCCCAGGCGCTGACCGCCTCGGCGTTCTCCCTCGGCGGGATCTCCGCCGGGCTGGCCAACGCCGGTGTGATCAGCATCGGCGTGCTGCTCGGGGTGGACGGGCAGTTGACGTTCGGGAAGGTCCTGGCCTTCGCCTTCCTGGTCCAGCTCTTCGTCGGTCCGGTCCAGATGGGGACCCAGGTGCTCACTGACGCGCAGAACGCCTTCGCCGGCTGGCGGAGGCTGATCGGATTGATCGACACCCCTGCCGACGTGGTCGACCCGGGTGCGGGAGGCGTCGACCTGCCCGACGGAGCTGCGGTGGTCGAGTTCGACCACGTCTCCTACGCCTACCCCGGCGGGCCGATCGTGGTCGACGACGTCTCGCTGCGGATCGAGCCGGGGCGCCGGGTCGCTGTGGTGGGGGAGACCGGGTCGGGGAAGACGACCATCGCCAAGCTGCTCTGCCGGTTGATGGACCCGGTCAGCGGCCAGGTGCGGATCGACGACATCCCGCTCCCGCGGGTGCGCGGTGTCGCACTGCGGCGCCACGTCGTGCTCGTGCCACAGGAGGGCTTCCTTTTCGACGCCACGCTGCGGGAGAACGCCCGCTATGGGTTGCTCGACGCCGATGACGCGACGATCACGGCCGCCGCGGAGCAGTTGGGGCTGCTCGACTGGCTGCAGGCGCTGCCGCGCGGCCTCGACACCCGGGTGGGCCAGCGGGGGGAGTCGCTGTCGGCCGGCGAACGCCAGCTGGTCTCGTTGATCCGCGCCCACCTCGCCGACCCGGACCTCTTGGTCCTCGACGAGGCCACCAGCGCCGTCGATCCCGGCCTGGAGGTGCGCATCGCACGGGCGCTGGAGCGGCTCACCTCCGGACGTACGTCGGTGACCATCGCGCACCGGATGTCGACCGCGGAGCAGGCCGACGAGGTGGCCGTGGTCGACGGGGGCCGCATCGTCCAGCGCGGCACTCATTCCGGACTGCTGGCCGAGGGCGGTGTCTACGGGCGTCTCTACGCGTCCTGGACCGCCCAACACAAGACGGTTCGGCCCGGGGGCTTGACACAAACCTAACGGTGTTAGAAACTCCTAATCATGTTAGGAGAACGAACCGAGGGACGCGTGGCCCAGCGCCGTCAGGAGTCACGCGCCACGATCCTCGCCGCAGCCTGGGACATCTGCCGGGAGAACGGTCTGGCGGCCCTCTCCCTGCGCGAGCTGGCGGCCCGGGTCGGGATGCAGGCGCCGAGCCTGTACTCCTACTTCGGGTCCAAGGACGAGATCTATGACGCGATGTATGCCGAGGGTCAGCGGACGCTCCTTACCGTCCTCGAGGCGATTCCCGAGGAGCTCGCCGGACGCGAGCTCCTCCGAGCCGGCTCGCACGTCTTCTTCGACTTCTGCTCGACCGACCCGACGCGGTACCAGTTGCTCTTCCAACGGGTGATCCCCGGCTTCGAGCCCTCTGTGGAGTCCTATGCGGTCGCCGTCAAGGCCCTCGACTGGCTGATGCGCCAACTGCGCGACCTCGGCGTGACCGACGAGCGCCTCGCCGACCTGTGGACGGCCATCCTGACCGGTCTCACCGACCAGCAGATCTCCAACGACCCCGGGGGGGACCGGTGGAAGCGCCTGCTGGACGAGGCCGTCGACCTGTTCTGCGATCACGCCGGGATCACCTGACCAACGCCATCAGCCACCCCCAGAGCAACCAACCTCAGAAACAACCAACCCCAGAAACACGGAACCGAGGAGCAACGATGAGCGCCACAGCACCTGCCATCAGCGGCAGCACCATCAGCGGAGAGCTGGCCCACCGCCTCTCGCACGCCACCTACGACCGCTTCGCGACCCTCGTCGAGGGACTCGAGGCCGCTGACTGGTCCCGCCCGACCGACTGCACTGCCTGGACCGTCCGCGACATGGTCGGCCACATGACCGGAGCGATGCGCTCGGCAGCGTCGATGCGGGTGTTCTTCGGTGAGCAGATCGCCAGTGCACTCCGGGCCCGCCGCCAGGGTTGCTTCGCGGTCGACGCGATGACCGCGATCCAGATCGAGAAGACTGCCGCCCTCACCGAGAGCGAGATCACCGCCGAGTGCCGGTCTCTGGTCACTCGCGCCTCCGACGGCCGAGCCCGGACTCCCAAGCTGATGCACGACATGATGCGGTTCCCGGTCGAGTTCGGCAGCGTCAAGGAGACCTGGAACCTGGGATACCTCAACGACGTGATCCTCACCCGCGATACCTGGCTCCACTCGGTCGACCTGAGCCGCGCGATCGGCATCGACCCGCCGAGCGACCCTGGCGTCGACGAGGTGATCGTCGCCGACGTCGTCGCCGAGTGGGCCCGGCGCCACGGGTTCGCCTACCAGCTCACGCTGACCGGCCCGGGTGGTGGCCGGTTCGGCTCGGGAGACGGCTCCCCGGAGCCGATCACCATGGACGCCGTGGAGTTCTGCCGGACCCTGTCGGGTCGGGCTGCCGGCGAGGGGCTGCTGGACATCGACGTGCCCTTCTGATCGTCAGCGTGGCCGGGCGGGCGATACTACGACGGTGAGCGACCTTCCCCAAGGACTTCCCGCCGACATCGCCGCCCGGCTGCGCTTCAACGACCAGGGCCTGATCCCAGCGGTCATCCAGCAGCACGACACGGGCGAGGTGCTGATGCTCGGCTGGATGGATGCAGAGGCCCTCTCGCGGACCCTCACCTCGATGCGCACCACGTTCTGGAGCCGGTCCCGTCAGGAGTACTGGGTCAAGGGCGAGACCTCCGGGAATCGGCAGTGGGTCAAGGAGGTCCGGGTCGACTGCGACGGTGACACCCTGCTGGTCAAGGTCGACCAGGAGGGTCCGGCCTGCCACACCGGCACCCGCACCTGCTTCGACGACGGCCGGCTGACCGATGGCTGAGGGGCGCCGACGATCGGTGTTCGGGGCCATGGTCGGCGGGCTCGCCGTCTCCGGGCTCTTCCTGCTCGCCGCCTCACGCACCTGGATCGTCGCCGACGCGCCTGACGCGGCATTCGCGTCACAGCGGCATCTGAGCGCCTCCGCGACCGAGGTGGCACCCGCGGTCTCCGCCCTCGCCCTGGTGGGCCTGGTCGCGTGGGGCGTCGTCCTCGTCACCCGTGTCACCGGACGCCGGGTCGCGCTGGCCCTTGGTGTTGCTGCCCAGGCCGGGGCGCTGGTCTTCGCCGCGATCGCCGTGTGGGGTGGGCGAGGCGAGAGCACGGTCACCCAGCTCAGCGGGGCGGCCAGCGGGGTGACCTGGTACTGGACCGCGTGGACCTGGTCGGCCTTCGCGGCGGGAGCGGTGGCCGTGCTGGTCGGGCTCTATGCGTTCTGGACGTGTGCCGCCTGGCCGTCCATGAGCCGGAAGTACGACGCCCCGGCCGGTGAGCCACCCGAGGATGCATGGAAGCAGATCGATGCCGGGATCGACCCCACCCTGTGACCTGTGCTGGCTCCATCCGCCTAGGATGGGCGCGCACTGACTCACCGAGGACGACCAGGAGCCCGCGTCGATGACTGTTCACCACGGAAACA
>CAWGNN010000003.1:0-33443 GCA_963824105.1 uncultured Actinomycetota bacterium | reverse complement strand
TCTGGGCGGAAGGTCGCCCCAGTTGGCTTGAGCGGATACCTCCTGCCTGGAGTCGGTGAGTCGACAGAGGAGGGACTTGTGACTCCAGACAACGGCTGCTGGCCCTACTCCGTCCGCACAGATCGAGCCGTGATCGGATTGGATATCCGATCCTCTCGACCAGACGAGCCAGGTGCTTAGACCCCGAGATCTCGGCCCTTGGCCTTGGCGATCAGATCGGGATCGCCGTCGAGGGTGACCCTTGCGTGGGCCTGGCGTCCGAAGACGAACAGCGCGATCTCGCTCGGCAGCCCTTGGATCACGACGGAGGGCTCGCCGGACTTGAGGCCAGTGGCCGCACCAGTGTCGGAGCGGGCGGCGAGCACACCGAAGTCCAAGCTCCGGAGCATCATCCGGCCCGCGGAGCGGAGGGCCCGCCAGATCGCGTTCTCGGTCTTCAGGGGCAGCTCCCGTGGCGCCCAGTCGGGTTGGGCGCGACGGATGTCCTCGTGGTGGACGAAGAACTCCAGACCGTTGAACAGCGCGTCCACCTTCGAGATCGACATGGGGGAGTAGAACGGCGCACCCTTGCGGAACGTCGAGACCAGATCGGCGTAGTCCTTGTCGGCCCACTTCTGGGTGAACCAGTCGGACAGCTTGGACCCGCCCGGTATCGCGAGGCTCAACGAGGAGGGGTGTCCCTCGCGAAGGATCAGATGGGCCATCAGGTGTCTGGTGTCCCACCCCTCACACAGCGTTGGGGCGTTCGGGCCGACTTCGGCGGCCAGGTCGCTGATTGCGGCTCGCTCCGCCTGCGCGAGGGTGGTCATGTCTTGATCGTAGGCTGCACCAGTTAGCGAGACGTTCGCGAAGGGAGTGCTGGTGGCCGACGTCGGGACCCTGCGGGACGGGTTCAGGGTGCTGGGAGTGGCGATCCGCCGCGAGCCCTGGGTCTTCGCCATCTCCACGGTCGGGTCGGTCATGTTCGGCGCGCTGACGCTTGCCGACGCCTGGGTGCTGGGGTGGGCGACCAACCACGTGGTGCAGCCGGCGTTCGACACCGGGCACGTCGGTGCCGGCGGAATCGTGGCGGTGATCGCCCTGTTCGTCGGCGTCGCTCTGGTGCGTGCGGTCGCGATCGTGGCGCGGCGTCTCGGCGCCGGGATGATGCAGTACCGCATGCAGGCCCACTCCCGGAGAGAGGTGAGCCGGCAGTACTTGCGCCTGCCCATGGAGTGGCACCAGCGGCATCCCACCGGCGAGCTGCTTTCGAACGCCGCGTCGGACGTGGAGGCGGCGTGGGCACCGATCGCGCCGCTGCCGATGGCAGTCGGGACCGTCGCGATGATGGTGATCGCGGTCGTGCAGATGCTGGCGACCGACGTCGTGCTGGGCTTGGCCGGACTGGCTGTCTTCCCTGTGGTGGTGCTGGCCAACGTCACCTTCCAACGGCTGCAGTCGCCCTGGATGATCAGGGCGCAGGCCCTGCGCGGCGAGCTGAGCGAGGTGGCGCACGAGTCATTCGACGGAGCGGTGGTGGTCAAGACCCTCGGCCGTGAGGACGAGGAGACCGCACGCTTCGCCGTGCAGGCTCAGGCGCTGCGCGACGCGAACATCCGGGCCGGGCTGATCAGGGCCTGGTTCGACCCGATGATCGAGGCCCTGCCGAACCTCACGATTCTTGGCGTGATCCTGCTCGGCGTGGCGCGGGTGGAGTCGGGGGCGACCGAGGCGGGGCAGGTAGTGACGATCGCCTTCCTGCTCAGCATCGTGGCCTTCCCGATCCGGTCGATCGGCTGGCTGGTCGGTTCGTTCCCGCGCAGCGTCGTCGGGTGGGGCCGGGTGAAGGCCGTCCTGGACGAGCGCGTGACCGCGTCGTACGGCACCGCGGGACTCTCTGGGGGTGGCCCGGCGTCGCTGACGATCTCGGACCTGTACTTCTCCTATCTGCCGGGTGAGCCGGTGATCCGCGGCCTGTCTCTCACCGTCCGGCCCGGCTCCACCGTGGCCGTCGTCGGGCCCACCGCGTCGGGCAAGAGCACGCTGACCGACCTGGCGCTGCGACTGGTCGACCCGGACTCCGGGCAGGTGCTGGTCGACGGGGTCGACGTGCGCGACCTGGCCGAGGGGGTGCTGCCCTCGCATGCCGTGCTGGTGCAGCAGCAGGCGTTCCTCTTCGACGACACCGTGCGGGGCAACGTCGGGCTCGGCGCGGACCTCTCCGACCAGGAGATCTGGCAGGCGCTGGAGGACGCGCAGGCCGCCGACTTCGTGCGGGCGCTGCCCGACGGGCTCGACGCCCACCTCGGCGAGCGGGGCACCAGCCTGTCGGGTGGGCAGCGGCAGCGGATCTCGCTGGCGAGGGCCCTGCTACGCAACCCGCGGCTGCTCGTGATGGACGACGCGACGTCGGCGGTCGACCCGGAGGTCGAGGCCCGGATCCTCGCTCGGCTGCGGGAGCGGCTCGGTGACTGCACGGTGATCGTGGTGGCGAACCGTAAGGCGACGATCACGCTTGCCGACGAGGTGATCTTCCTGGTCGACGGGGTGGTCCGCGACCAGGGCACGCACGAGGAGCTGCTCGTCCGGCAGCCGGCCTACGCGGCCCTGGTCAACGCCTACGAGGAGGTGACCGCATGAGTGCGCTCACCTCCATCGAGTCCGGCCAGAAGGTCGGGGCCTGGCGGGTGCTGCGGCGCGGCGTCGAGTTGTCGCCGGAGCTGGTCGACGGTCTGCGGTTGACCGTCGTGTTCGCCTTCGTCGGCGCGATCGGGCGGGTGGTGGTCCCGGTCGCGGTGCAGCAGACCCTCGACAAGGGGATCAACGCACCGGGTGGGCCGGACCAGGTGTTCACCCGGTTCGCCGTGGCGATCGGGCTGCTCGCGATCCTGGTTGCCGCGGGTTCGTCGTACAACATGACGGCGCGACTCTTCCGCGCCTCCGAGCGCGGGCTGGCGACGCTGCGGACCAAGGCTTTCCGGCACGTGCACGACCTGTCGGTGCTCACCCAGAGCACCGAGCGCCGTGGTTCGCTGGTTGCCCGGGTGACCAACGACGTCGACCAGATCTCGGAGTTCCTCGTCTTCGGTGGCGTCATCGCGATCGTCAGCGTCGGCCAGGTCCTGGTCGCCACGGCCGTGATGCTGGTCTACAGCTGGCAGCTCACCGTGGTGGTCTGGCTCTGCTTCCTGCCGCTCTTCCTCACCCTCCGCTTCTTCCAGCGCCGGCTGTCGGTGCGCTACGCGACGGTGCGCCAGCAGATCGGCGCCACCCTGGCCGCGATCTCCGAGCCGGTCGTCGGGGCGAGCGTCGTCCGGTCCTACGGTGTCGCGGCGCGCACCCAGCGGCGCATCGACGACGCGGTCCAGCGGCAGCAGGACGCCGCCACCCGAGCCCAGGCGCTGACCGCCTCGGCGTTCTCCCTCGGCGGGATCTCCGCCGGGCTGGCCAACGCCGGTGTGATCAGCATCGGCGTGCTGCTCGGGGTGGACGGGCAGCTGACGTTCGGGAAGGTCCTGGCCTTCGCCTTCCTGGTCCAGCTCTTCGTCGGTCCGGTCCAGATGGGGACCCAGGTGCTCACTGACGCGCAGAACGCCTTCGCCGGCTGGCGGAGGCTGATCGGATTGATCGACACCCCTGCCGACGTGGTCGACCCGGGTGCGGGAGGCGTCGACCTGCCCGACGGAGCTGCGGTGGTCGAGTTCGACCACGTCTCCTACGCCTACCCCGGCGGGCCGATCGTGGTCGACGACGTCTCGCTGCGGATCGAGCCGGGGCGCCGGGTCGCTGTGGTGGGGGAGACCGGGTCGGGGAAGACGACCATCGCCAAGCTGCTCTGCCGGTTGATGGACCCGGTCAGCGGCCAGGTGCGGATCGACGACATCCCGCTCCCGCGGGTGCGCGGTGTCGCACTGCGGCGCCACGTCGTGCTCGTGCCACAGGAGGGCTTCCTTTTCGACGCAACGCTGCGGGAGAACGCCCGCTATGGGTTGCTCGACGCCGATGACGCGACGATCACGGCCGCCGCGGAGCAGTTGGGGCTGCTCGACTGGCTGCAGGCGCTGCCGCGCGGCCTCGACACCCGGGTGGGCCAGCGGGGGGAGTCGCTGTCGGCCGGCGAACGCCAGCTGGTCTCGTTGATCCGCGCCCACCTCGCCGACCCGGACCTCTTGGTCCTCGACGAGGCCACCAGCGCCGTCGATCCCGGCCTGGAGGTGCGCATCGCACGGGCGCTGGAGCGGCTCACCTCCGGACGTACGTCGGTGACCATCGCGCACCGGATGTCGACCGCGGAGCAGGCCGACGAGGTGGCCGTGGTCGACGGGGGCCGCATCGTCCAGCGCGGCACTCATTCCGGACTGCTTGCCGAGGGCGGGGTCTACGGGCGTCTCTACGCGTCCTGGACCGCCCAACACAAGACGGTTCGGCCCGGGGGCTTGACACAAACCTAACGGTGTTAGAAACTCCTAATCATGTTAGGAGAACGAACCGAGGGACGCGTGGCCCAGCGCCGTCAGGAGTCACGCGCCACGATCCTCGCCGCAGCCTGGGACATCTGCCGGGAGAACGGTCTGGCGGCCCTCTCCCTGCGCGAGCTGGCGGCCCGGGTCGGGATGCAGGCGCCGAGCCTGTACTCCTACTTCGGGTCCAAGGACGAGATCTACGACGCGATGTATGCCGAGGGTCAGCGGACGCTCCTTACCGTCCTCGAGGCGATTCCCGAGGAGCTCGCCGGACGCGAGCTCCTCCGAGCCGGCTCGCACGTCTTCTTCGACTTCTGCTCGACCGACCCGACGCGGTACCAGTTGCTCTTCCAACGGGTGATCCCCGGCTTCGAGCCCTCTGTGGAGTCCTATGCGGTCGCCGTCAAGGCCCTCGACTGGCTGATGCGCCAACTGCGCGACCTCGGCGTGACCGACGAGCGCCTCGCCGACCTGTGGACGGCCATCCTGACCGGTCTCACCGACCAGCAGATCTCCAACGACCCCGGGGGGGACCGGTGGAAGCGCCTGCTGGACGAGGCCGTCGACCTGTTCTGCGATCACGCCGGGATCACCTGACCAACGCCATCAGCCAACCCCAGAGCAACCAACCTCAGAAACGACCAACCCCAGAAACACGGAACCGAGGAGCAACGATGAGCGCCACAGCACCTGCCATCAGCGGCAGCACCATCAGCGGAGAGCTGGCCCACCGCCTCTCGCACGCCACCTACGACCGCTTCGCGACCCTGGTCGAGGGGCTCGAGGCCGCTGACTGGTCACGTCCGACCGACTGCACTGCCTGGACCGTCCGCGACATGGTCGGCCACATGACCGGAGCGATGCGCTCGGCAGCGTCGATGCGGGTGTTCTTCGGTGAGCAGATCGCCAGTGCACTCCGGGCCCGCCGCCAGGGTTGCTTCGCGGTCGACGCGATGACCGCGATCCAGATCGAGAAGACTGCCGCCCTCACCGAGAGCGAGATCACCGCCGAGTGCCGGTCTCTGGTCACTCGCGCCTCCGACGGCCGAGCCCGGACTCCCAAGCTGATGCACGACATGATGCGGTTCCCGGTCGAGTTCGGCAGCGTCAAGGAGACCTGGAACCTGGGATACCTCAACGACGTGATCCTCACCCGCGATACCTGGCTCCACTCGGTCGACCTGAGCCGCGCGATCGGCATCGACCCGCCCAGCGACCCTGGCGTCGACGAGGTGATCGTCGCCGACGTCGTCGCCGAGTGGGCCCGGCGCCACGGGTTCGCCTACCAGCTCACGCTGACCGGCCCGGGTGGTGGCCGGTTCGGCTCGGGAGACGGCTCCCCGGAGCCGATCACCATGGACGCCGTGGAGTTCTGCCGGACCCTGTCGGGTCGGGCTGCCGGCGAGGGGCTGCTGGACATCGACGTGCCCTTCTGATCGTCAGCGTGGCCGGGCGGGCGATACTACGACGGTGAGCGACCTTCCCCAAGGACTTCCCGCCGACATCGCCGCCCGGCTGCGCTTCAACGACCAGGGCCTGATCCCAGCGGTCATCCAGCAGCACGACACGGGCGAGGTGCTGATGCTCGGCTGGATGGATGCAGAGGCCCTCTCGCGGACCCTCACCTCGATGCGCACCACGTTCTGGAGCCGGTCCCGTCAGGAGTACTGGGTCAAGGGCGAGACCTCCGGGAATCGGCAGTGGGTCAAGGAGGTCCGGGTCGACTGCGACGGTGACACCCTGCTGGTCAAGGTCGACCAGGAGGGTCCGGCCTGCCACACCGGCACCCGCACCTGCTTCGACGACGGCCGGCTGACCGATGGCTGAGGGGCGCCGACGATCGGTGTTCGGGGCCATGGTCGGCGGGCTCGCCGTCTCCGGGCTCTTCCTGCTCGCCGCCTCACGCACCTGGATCGTCGCCGACGCGCCTGACGCGGCATTCGCGTCACAGCGGCATCTGAGCGCCTCCGCGACCGAGGTGGCACCCGCGGTCTCCGCCCTCGCCCTGGTGGGCCTGGTCGCGTGGGGCGTCGTCCTCGTCACCCGTGTCACCGGACGCCGGGTCGCGCTGGCCCTTGGTGTTGCTGCCCAGGCCGGGGCGCTGGTCTTCGCCGCGATCGCCGTGTGGGGTGGGCGAGGCGAGAGCACGGTCACCCAGCTCAGCGGGGCGGCCAGCGGGGTGACCTGGTACTGGACCGCGTGGACCTGGTCGGCCTTCGCGGCGGGAGCGGTGGCCGTGCTGGTCGGGCTCTATGCGTTCTGGACGTGTGCCGCCTGGCCGTCCATGAGCCGGAAGTACGACGCCCCGGCCGGTGAGCCACCCGAGGATGCATGGAAGCAGATCGATGCCGGGATCGACCCCACCCTGTGACCTGTGCTGGCTCCATCCGCCTAGGATGGGCGCGCACTGACTCACCGAGGACGACCAGGAGCCCGCGTCGATGACTGTTCACCACGGAAACACCCCCGCCGCATGGACGTTCGTTGTGATCTTCCTGATCGGATTCACCGTGGCCTCCATCGCGGTGATCCTGCGGAGCTGGCCGGTGGGGTTGGTCGGTGTCGTCATCGTCGCGATCTCCCCGGTGGTCGGCAAGATCATGCAGAGAATGGGCTACGGCGCAGGCGCCTGAGCGGCCCGTCAAGTCTTCGCGAACGCGGGCCCGCGCTGAGCGCGGCACGCCTGGCGGTGCGCCAGGAAGGCATCTAAGAAAGGGTTGTCAGCATGTCCGTCCTCGCCGAGATCATCGACGGGGTGCTGGCCGATCTCGATGAGCGGCAGTCGGAGGTGCCGCTCGACCGGATGCGGGAGCAGGCTCTGGCTGCTCGTACCCCGTTGGACCCGCTCCCGGCATTCGCGGCACCGGGCGTCAGCGTCATCGCCGAGGTGAAGCGGGCCAGTCCCAGCAAGGGCTCCCTCGCCGACATCACGGACCCGGCCGCTCTGGCCCGTGCGTACGCCGCGGGCGGTGCGGCCGCGATCAGCGTGCTGACCGAGCGGCGGCGCTTCCACGGAAGCCTCGAGGACCTGCGTGCGGTGCGGGCAGCGGTTGAGATCCCGATCCTGCGCAAGGACTTCGTCGTCACGCCGTACCAGCTCTTCGAGGCCCGGGCCGCGGGAGCCGACCTGGTCCTGCTGATCGTCGCCGCGCTCGACGACGAGACGCTGGCAGAGCTCCACGGCGAGGCGCTGGGACTCGGGCTGACCCCGTTGGTCGAGGTGCACGACGAGGCCGAGACCGAGCGGGCGATCTCCCTCGGTGCCCGGCTCATCGGGGTCAATGCGCGCAATCTCAAGACGCTGGAGGTGGACCCCGAGACGTTCGGTCGGCTGCGCCCGCTGGTCCCCGAAGGGATCCTGACCGTGGCCGAGTCCGGGATCCGCGGCCCGGAGGACGTCATGGGCTACGCCGCAGCGGGGGCCGACGTGGTCCTGGTGGGGGAGGCGCTGGTCACCGGCGGCGACCCGCGGGCCGCCGTGGCTGCCATGTCGGGGATCGCCGGGATCTGAGGTGCCAGACGACATGACCACTCCACCGACGTCCCCTTCGGCATCGGGCTCCCTCCCCGACGAGGCCGGGCACTTCGGCCGCTTCGGCGGCCGGTTCATGCCCGAGGCGTTGATCGCGGCGCACGAAGAGCTCACCCTCGCCTGGCAGGAGGCGATGGCCGACCCGGCCTTCCGAGCCGAGTTCGACCGGATGCTCCGTGAGTACGCCGGCACTCCCAGCCTGCTCTATGACGCGACCAAGCTCTCCGAGCCGGCCGGGGCCCGGATCCTGCTGAAGCGGGAGGACCTCAACCACACCGGCGCGCACAAGATCCGCAATGTGCTCGGCCAGGCGCTGCTGACCAAGCGCATGGGCAAGACCCGTGTCATCGCCGAGACCGGTGCGGGCCAGCACGGGGTTGCTGCCGCGACCGCCTGCGCTTACCTCGACCTCGAGTGCGTGGTCTACATGGGCGAGGTCGACACCCGGCGGCAGGCGCTCAACGTCGCCCGGATGCAGCTTCTCGGCGCCGAGGTGATCCCGGTGACCAGTGGGTCGCGGACGCTCAAGGACGCGATCAACGAGGCGCTGCGCGACTGGGTCGCCAGCGTCGAAACCACCCACTACATGCTCGGCACCGCCGCGGGCTCCCACCCCTTCCCCGCGATGGTGCGCGACTTCGTTCGCGGTATCGGGGACGAGGCCCGCCAGCAGTGCCTCGACCTGACCGGGGCCTTGCCGGACATGGCGGTCGCCTGCGTCGGGGGCGGTTCCAACGCCATCGGCCTGTTCACCGCATTCATCGACGACCCGTCGGTGCGGCTGATCGGGTTCGAGGCCGGGGGAGAGGGCTTCGAGACCGGACGTCACGCGGCGACCATCACCGCCGGTGACGTCGGCGTCCTCCACGGCGCCCGCACCTACGTGCTGCAGGACTCCGAGGGCCAGACCATCGAGTCCCACTCGATCTCGGCCGGCCTGGACTACCCCGGTGTCGGACCGGAGCACGCCTGGCTGGCCCAGACCGGGCGCGCGGAGTACCGACCGATCACCGACTCCGCCGCGATGGATGCGATGGCGCTGCTGGCCCGTACCGAGGGCATCATCCCCGCGATCGAGTCCGCCCACGCCCTCGCGGGAGCGATGGAGGAGGCCGCGGCGCACCCGGGCTCCACGATCCTGGTGAACCTTTCCGGCCGGGGGGACAAGGACATGGGCACGGCCATCGAGTGGTTCGGGCTGGGCGACGGCGCGGGTGAGGCGCGGTGAGCCTCCGCGAGACCTTCGCCCGTGCCCGCTCGGAGGGTCGCGCGGCCCTCATCGGCTACCTGCCGGCCGGGTTCCCCGACGTCGACCAGTCGATCGACCTGATGACGGCGATGGTGGAGGGAGGCTGCGACATCATCGAGGTCGGCCTCCCCTACAGCGACCCCGTGATGGACGGGCCGACCATCCAGTTGGCCGCACAGCAGGCGCTGGAGCACGGCACCCGCACCGCGGACGTCCTGCGCGTCGTCGAGGCCGTCGCCGCGAGCGGAGCCGACGTCGTGGTGATGACCTACTGGAACCCCGTCGAGAGGTACGGAGTCGAGCGGTTCGCCGCCGACCTGGCCGCAGCCGGGGGACAGGGCCTCATCACTCCGGACCTGGTCCCCGATGAGGCGGCCGAGTGGCTCGTCGCGTCGCAGCGGCACGGCCTGGACCGGATCTTCCTGGTGGCCCCGTCATCGACCGAGACTCGGCTGGCGATGACGGTGGAGCACTGCAGCGGCTTCGTCTACGCCACCGCGGTGATGGGGGTGACCGGAGCTCGTGAGTCGACCAGCGACCTGGCCGCCCCACTCGTCACCCGGACTCGGCAGGTGACCGACCTCCCGGTCTGTGTCGGACTGGGGGTCTCGACCGGGCAGCAGGCCTCGGAGGTGGCCGGTTTTGCCGACGGGGTCATTGTGGGGTCGGCATTCGTCAAGCGCGTGCTCGGCTCCCAGGGCCAGGACGCGGTCGATGCGGTGCGGAGTCTGGCCACGGAGCTTGCGGAGGGTGTACGGCGTGCGTAAGGGGGTCCTCGGAGTGGCACTGGTGCTTGCCGCGACCCTGACCACCGGGCTGCTGTCGGGATGTGCCTCGGGGTCCGCTGGTGCGGGAAGCCCGGTGGCGAACGTGTCCGGAGGCCAGACCGACAATCTCAACGGCATCGTCTTGCCCAAGGCCTACCGCCCACCGAGCGTCAGCCTCACCGACACCGAGGGCGCGTCGTTCGACCCGGCCACCGACCTGACCCGTCCGATCACCCTCGTCTTCTTCGGCTACACCAATTGCCCCGACATCTGCGGCATCGTGATGTCGGACATGGCTTCGGCGCGGTTGCGCCTCACCAACGCCCAGCAGCAGCAGGTCGGGGTGCTGCTGATCACGACCGACCCGAAGCGGGACACCCCCCAGGTGATGCGGGCCTACCTCGACCGGTTCTCCAGCGACTCCGAAGGGCTCACCGGGCCCATCGCGACGATCAACCAGGTGGCCCAGGCGATGGGCGTGCCCATCGAGAAGGCACAGCCGCTGCCGGGCGGCGGATACACGATTGTGCATGGGGGCCAGATCTTGGGCATGCTGCCCGACGGCACGGCGCCGTACGTCTGGCCTGAAGCAACATCCTCGGCTCAACTGGCCGAGGACCTCGTCAAGATCCTCAACGGACAGGTGACCTCGGTGGTGGAGCCCTCGTGAACGTTCTGACCTACATCTGGTCGCCCCCCCAGAACGAGTGGTATCTCGGACCCATCCCGATCCGGGCCTATGCGCTGTGCATCCTCGCCGGCATCTTCGTCGCGCTCTGGCTGGGCAGCCGGCGCTGGGTCGCCCGGGGCGGGAAGCCGGGCCAGATCAGCGACATCGCGCTCTGGGCGGTGCCCTTCGGGATCGTGGGTGGCCGGCTCTACCACGTCATCACCGACAACGACCTCTACTTCGGCCCCGGCCGGGACCCCATGCACGCGTTCTTCATCTGGGACGGCGGCCTGGGCATCTGGGGCGCGGTGGCTCTCGGCGGAGTCGGAGCCTGGATCGGCGCGCGCCGGGGCGGCATGAAGCTGCCGCCGCTTGCCGACGCGATCGCCCCGGGCGTTGTCCTGGCCCAGGCCATCGGCCGCTGGGGCAACTGGTTCAACCAAGAGCTCTTCGGTCGTCCGACCACCCTTCCCTGGGGACTGAAGATCGACCCGGCGCACCGCCCACCGGGCTTCGGGCAGTACGCCACGTTCCAGCCCACCTTCCTCTACGAGTCGATCTGGGACGTGGGCGTCGCCGTTGCGGTGATCTGGCTGGACCGCAAGTTCCGGATCGGCCACGGTCGGGCTTTCGCGCTGTACGTCGCCTTCTACACCGTTGGACGCGCCTGGATCGAGTACCTGCGGATCGACCCGGTCCAGGGTGCCGACGTCTTCGGGTTCCGGCTCAACGACTGGACATCGCTGGTGGTGTTCATCGGCGCGATGACGTACTTCTTCGTCTCGCGGAAGCTGCGACCCGGCCGCGAGGAGTTCGTCCTGCGTGGTGCCGAGTCCGCCACGCCCGGCGCCCCGGGCGTCGGCCTGCCGGCCGATTCCGGAGTCGGCGTGCTGGCCGAGCCGGAAGCCGGGGAGGTCATCGACGCGAGCGGTCCTGAGCCGGGGGAGGCGAGCGAGGCTGCGTCACCGGACTAGTCGCGCTCCGCTAAGTTGGGGCCATGCCTGACCAGCCCGAGCAGCCGTTGCGCATCGGCCACGAGCACTCCGATGTGACCGGGGGATGGCTCCGTCCTGCCGTCTTCGGCGCGATGGACGGCCTGGTCTCCAACGCCGCGCTGATCGCGGGTGTCGCCGGCGGCACCGCCGGCAGCGGCAACACCAAAGCGGTGGTCCTCGCGGGCCTGGCCGGGCTGGCCGCGGGTGCGTTCTCGATGGCTGCCGGTGAGTACACCTCGGTGGCCAGCCAGTCCGAGTCCGCCAAGTACGAGATCGACAAGGAACGCCTCGAGATCACGACCAATCCGGTGGCCGAGCAGGCAGAGCTGGCCGCGACGTACGTCAAGAAGGGGCTGGATCGCGAGCTTGCCGATCAGGTGGCACAGCAGATCCACCGCGATGTCGATCGTGCCCTGCACGTCCACGCGCGCGAGGAGCTCGGTGTCGACCCCGCCGACCTCGCGTCCCCGATGCTTGCGGCGGTCTCCTCGTTCTTCGCCTTCACCGTCGGCGCCATCATTCCGGTGGTGCCCTACCTCCTCGGCGGGTCGTCCCTCTGGCTGCCGATGCTGCTCAGTCTCATCGCGCTGTTCGGCTGTGGCGCCGTGGTCACCTCGGTCACCAACCGGCACTGGCTCTACGGCGGTGCCCGTCAGCTCCTGCTGGGTGCAGGGGCCACCGCGCTCACCTACGGCGTCGGAGTCCTGGTCGCGGGCAGCGGGCTGGGCTGACCCCATCAGGCGACCCCCTGCGAAGGGGGGTGTCCGGGGATTGGGTCGGGCCCTTCCGGCCCCCGCCGGGTCGGGTAGGCTCAAGTCTCCGCTGGGCCAAGGGCGTCCCGAGCATGTATTCCACGCTGTGTCGTCTCTGTGAGTCTTCTCTGTGACCGCAGAGGCGCCGTGACGACGGGAAAGGGTGCCGCATGCAAGCATTCCCGCCGCCCCAGGGGCTCTATGACGGCCTGCACGAGCACGACGCCTGTGGCGTCGCGTTCGTGGCCACCATGACCGGTGTGGCGAGCCACGACATCGTCGTCAAGGCGGTCGAGGCGCTGCGCAACCTCGAGCATCGGGGCGCTGTCGGCGCCGAGCCCGAGACCGGGGACGGTGCCGGGATCCTGTTGCAGGTGCCGGACCGGTTCCTGCGGGGCGCCGTCGCCTTCGAGCTTCCCGCCGTCGGCCACTACGCCGTCGGGACCGCCTTCCTGCCCGGTGATGCCGAGCAGGTGAGCAAGATCGGCACCCGGATCGAGGAGATCGCCGCCGAGGAGGGCCTGACCGTCCTGGGCTGGCGCGAGGTGCCGGTGGATGCTTCGATCCTCGGTGCCACGTCCGCAAGCGTGATGCCCACCTTCTCGCAGCTGTTCGTCACCGCGGGTGATACCGACCAGATGCACCTGGAGCGGTTGGCGTTCGTGCTGCGCAAGCGGGCCGAGCATGAGACCGAGGGCTACTTCCCCTCGATGTCGTCGCGGACCATCGTCTACAAGGGCATGCTGACGACCGATCAGCTGGACCGCTTCTACCCCGACTTGGTCGACGAGCGGATGGAGTCCGCCGTCGCAGTGGTCCACTCGCGCTTCTCCACCAACACCTTCCCGAGCTGGCCGCTCGCGCACCCGTTCCGCTTCATCGCCCACAACGGGGAGATCAACACCGTCAAGGGGAACCGGAACTGGATGCGTGCCCGGGAGACCCTGCTCGCCAGCGAGCTGATTCCGGGCGAGCTGGACCGGATCTTCCCGGTCTGCACCCCGGGAGCCTCGGACTCCGCGTCGTTCGACGAGGTGCTGGAGCTGCTCCACCTCGGCGGGCGCTCTCTTCCGCATTCGGTGCTGATGATGATCCCGGAGGCGTGGGAGAACCACGCTGAGATGGATGAGCAGCTCCGGGCCTTCTACAGCTACCACTCGTCCCTCATCGAGCCGTGGGACGGCCCTGCCTGCGTCGTCTTCACCGACGGGACCCAGATCGGCGCCGTCCTGGACCGCAACGGCCTGCGACCGAGCCGTTACTGGGTCACCGAGGACGGCATTGTCGTCCTGGCATCCGAGGTCGGCGTCTTGGACTTCGACCCGGCGACGATCGTGCGCAAGGGCCGGCTCCAGCCGGGCCGGATGTTCCTGGTCGACACAGCCGAGCACCGGATCATCGAGGACGACGAGATCAAGAGTGGTCTGGCCGCCGCTGCGCCCTACGACGAGTGGCTGCACGCCGGCATGATCAAGCTCGACGACCTGCCCGAGCGTGAGCACATCGTGCATACCCACGCGTCGGTGACCCGGCGTCAGCAGGTGTTCGGGTACACCGAGGAGGAGCTGCGCGTCCTGCTCGCCCCGATGGCCAAGACCGGCTACGAGCCGATCGGGTCGATGGGGACCGACTCGCCCATCGCGGCGCTGTCAGACCGGCCGCGGCTCATCTTCGACTACTTCAGCCAGTTGTTCGCCCAGGTGACCAACCCGCCGCTGGATGCGATCCGTGAGGAGCTGGTGACCTCGCTCGCCGGACGCATCGGACCCGAGGCGAACCTGCTCGAGCCGACTCCGGCGTCGTGCCGCCAGGTGGAGATCCCGTTCCCGGTGATCACCAACGACGATCTGGCCAAGATCCGGCACATCAACCGCGACGGGGACATGCCCGGGTTCATCACCCACGTGGCGAGCGGCCTGTACGACGTGGACGGCGGGGGAGAGGCCCTGCGGGCTCGCCTCGACCAGATCTGCGCCGAGGTGTCGGCCGCGATCGCCGATGGTGCCCGTGTCGTGGTTCTCTCCGACCGCCACGCCACCGCCGACCTCGCGCCGATCCCCTCACTGCTGCTCACCGGTGCGGTCCACCACCATCTGGTCCGGGAGAAGACGCGCACCCAGGTCGGCCTGGTCGTGGAGGCCGGAGACGTCCGCGAGGTCCACCACGTCGCGCTGCTGGTCGGCTACGGGGCCGCCGCGGTCAACCCCTACCTCGCGATGGAGTCGGTCGAGGACATGGCCGTCGAGGGGTACTTCGTCGACACCAACCCCGAGCAGGCGGTCGAGAACCTCGTCAAGGGGCTCGGCAAGGGCGTGCTCAAGGTGATGAGCAAGATGGGCGTCTCGACCATCGCCTCGTACACCGGCGCGCAGATCTTCGAGGCGGTCGGGCTGTCGGACCGGCTCGTGGACCGCTACTTCACCGGGACCACCAGCAAGCTCGGCGGCGTCGACATCGACGTGATCGCCGAGGAGGTCGCGATGCGGCACCGGCGCGCCTACCCGCTCGACGGTCTGCCCCCGGCGCACCGCACCCTGGAGATCGGCGGGGAGTACCAGTGGCGGCGCGAGGGTGAGCCGCACCTGTTCGACCCCGAGTCGGTCTTCCGGCTTCAGCACGCCACGCGGACCGGCCGCTTCGACGTCTTCCGCGAGTACACCGCCGCGGTCAACGAGCATTCCGAGCGGCTGATGACGCTGCGTGGGCTGCTCTCGTTCCGGTCCGCCGAGGACGGGGGCCGGGCGCCCGTGCCGCTCGACGAGGTCGAGCCGGTCTCGGAGATCGTGAAGCGCTTCTCGACCGGGGCGATGTCGTACGGGTCGATCAGCAAGGAGGCCCACGAGACCCTCGCGATCGCGATGAACAGACTCGGCGCGAAGTCCAACACCGGCGAGGGCGGCGAGGACCCGGATCGGCTCTACGACCCCGAACGCCGCAGCTCGATCAAGCAGGTCGCCTCCGGCCGGTTCGGAGTCACGGCGGAGTACCTCACCAACGCCGACGACATCCAGATCAAGATGGCTCAGGGAGCCAAGCCTGGCGAGGGTGGTCAGCTGCCCGGCCACAAGGTGTACCCCTGGGTGGCGCGCACCCGGCACTCGACCCCGGGCGTGGGGCTGATCTCGCCTCCGCCGCACCACGACATCTACTCGATCGAGGATCTCGCCCAGCTGATCCACGACTTGAAGAACGCCAACCCGTCGGCGCGCATCCACGTCAAGCTGGTGGCCGAGGTCGGCGTCGGCACGGTCGCCGCGGGCGTCTCCAAGGCTCATGCGGACGTGGTGCTCATCTCCGGCCACGACGGCGGCACCGGCGCCTCACCGTTGACCTCCCTCAAGCACGCCGGTGGTCCGTGGGAGCTCGGTCTGGCCGAGACGCAGCAGACGCTCCTGCTCAACGGCCTGCGTGACCGGATCGTGGTTCAGACCGACGGCCAGCTCAAGACGGGCCGTGACGTGGTGGTGGCGGCGCTGCTGGGAGCCGAGGAGTTCGGTTTCGCAACGGCTCCGCTGGTGGTGTCGGGCTGCATCCTGATGCGTGTGTGTCACCTGGACACCTGCCCGGTGGGCATCGCGACCCAGAATCCGGTCCTGCGGGAGCGGTTCACCGGCAAGCCGGAGTTCGTGGTCAACTTCTTCGAGTTCATCGCCGAGGAGGTCCGCGAGCTGCTCGCCGAGCTCGGCTTCCGCACGATGGACGAGGCGATCGGTCACGTGGAGGCGCTCGACGTCGACCGGGCGGTGAGCCACTGGAAGGCGTCCGGGCTCGACCTGACGCCGATCCTGCACCAGCCGGAGAACCCGTACGGCGGGACGCTCCACTGTTCCCTGACGCAGGACCACGGCCTCGACAAGGCCCTTGACAACGAGCTCATCGCCCTGGCGGAGCCTGCCTTGGAGCGCGGTGAGCCGGTGCGGGCCCAGGTGGCGATCCGCAACGTCAACCGCACCGTCGGGACCATGCTCGGGCACGAGGTCACCAAGCGCTACCGAGGCGAGGGGCTGCCTGACGGCACGATCGACATCACGTTGCTCGGCTCGGCGGGCCAGTCCTTCGGCGCGTTCCTGCCCGCCGGGGTCACGCTACGACTCGAGGGCGGAGCCAACGACTACGTCGGGAAGGGCCTCTCCGGCGGCCGGGTCGTGGTCCGGCCGGATCGCGCCGCGACCTTCGACTCCAGCCAACAGATCATCGCGGGCAACGTGATCGGCTACGGCGCGACGAGCGGGGAGATCTTCCTGCGGGGCCAGGTCGGGGAGCGCTTCTGCGTCCGCAACTCCGGAGCCACCGCCGTTGTGGAGGGCGTGGGCGACCACGGATGCGAGTACATGACCGGCGGTCGCGCGATCGTGCTCGGTCCCACCGGCCGCAACTTCGCGGCCGGGATGTCGGGGGGCGTTGCCTACGTGCTGGATCTGAACGTGGGCAGGGTCAACCCGGAGCTGGTCGAGCTCGGCCCGGTGCCGGAGCGGGAGGCCGACGAGCTGCGGACCCTGGTCGAACGTCACCGTGACGAGACCGGTTCTCCCGTCGCGGCCGCGCTCTTGGAGGACTGGCCGGCAGCCCTGGGTCGCTTCACCGAAGTGATGCCCAGCGACTACAAGCGGGTGCTCGAGGCCCGCGCCGAGGCGCTCGAGGAGGGCCTCAGCGAGGACGAGGCCGCAACCCGGATCATGGAGGTGCTTCATGGCTGACCCGCGCGGGTTCTTGAAGCATGGCCGGGAGGTGGCCCCGCGCCGCCCCGTGGACGAGCGGCTGCATGACTGGCACGAGGTTTACCCCGAGGGTCCGGGAGCAGCCCTCCTTCCGATCATCGACAGCCAGGCCAGCCGGTGCATGGACTGCGGCATTCCGTTCTGCCACCAGGCCTGCCCGCTGGGGAACCTCATCCCGGAGTGGAACGACCTGCTGTGGCGCGGTAACTGGCGTGAGGCCGCGGAGCGCCTGCACGCGACCAACAACTTCCCCGAGTTCACCGGACGCCTGTGCCCCGCGCCGTGCGAGACGGCGTGCGTGCTGGGCATCAACCAGGACCCGGTCACCATCAAGAACGTCGAGGTGAGCATCGCCGACCGGGCCTGGGACGCCGGATACATCCAGCCGCAGCCGCCGGAGTGGCTGACCGGCAGCACCGTCGCCGTGATCGGCTCCGGTCCCGCCGGGCTGGCGGCTGCCCAGCAGCTCACCCGCGCCGGTCACACCGTCGCGGTCTACGAGCGTGCCGACCGTCCCGGTGGCCTCATGCGCTACGGCATCCCCGAGTTCAAGATGGAGAAGTCGGTCCTCGACCGCCGTCTGCACCAGATGCGCCGCGAGGGGACCGTCTTCCGGACCGGGGTCACCCTCGGCGTCGACCTCACCGCCGACAAGCTGATCTCACGCTTCGACGCGGTCGTGGTGGCCATCGGGGCCTGCCAGGCGCGCGACCTGGCGGTCCCGGGCCGCGAGCTCGGGGGGATCCATCAGGCGATGGAGTACCTCCCTCAGTCCAACCGTGTCTCGGTCGGCGACGAGGTCGACGAGCAGATCACCGCGACCGACAAGCATGTCGTGATCATCGGCGGCGGTGACACCGGAGCGGACTGCCTCGGCACCGCATTGCGGCAGGGGGCCGCCTCGGTGACCCAGCTGGAGATCATGCCGCGCCCCCCGGAGCAGCGTCCCGAGGGGCAGCCGTGGCCCACGTACCCGATGACCTTCCGGGTCTCCTCGGCGCACGAGGAGGGCGGAACGCGGGTCTACTCGGTGTCCACCAAGGAATTCCTGGGCGACGACGAGGGACGCGTCCGGGCCCTGCGGCTGGTCGAGGTCGACTCCTCGTTCACCGAGATTCCCGGCACCGAGCACGAGATCATGGCCGACCTGGTCCTGTTCGCGATGGGCTTCCTCGGCCCGGAGCCCGGCGGTTTCGTCGAGCAGCTCGGCGTGGAGCTCGATCCGCGGGGCAACATCAAGCGCGACGACCGGTTCGCCACCAGCGTCCCCGGAGTCTTCGTCGCCGGCGACGCCGGCCGGGGCCAGTCGCTGATCGTCTGGGCCATCGCCGAGGGCCGGTCGGCTGCGGCTTCGGTCGATGCTTATCTCAAGGGGGTCACGGCTCTGCCCTCGCCGATCATGCCGACAGATCGGCCGCTGACCGTGTAGAGTTTGCACGTTCAAATTCTGCCGATCAATGATGAGGGCCGTACCGTGCGAAGGGCAAAAATCGTCTGCACGCTCGGGCCCGCCACGTCCACACCGGATCGCATCCACGGGCTGGTCCAGGCCGGGATGGACGTCGCGCGCCTCAATATGAGTCACGGTTCCCACGCGGACCACGAGAAGGTCTATCGGATGGTGCGTGACGCCTCCGATCTGTCGGGTCACGGGGTGGGCATCCTTGCCGATCTCCAGGGTCCGAAAATCCGTCTCGGCAAGGTCGCGGCGGGTCCACAGAGGCTGGAGGAGGGCGCGAACTTCACGATCACCACTCGCGCCGTGCCCGGTGATGCGACGGTCTGCTCCACGACGTATGCCGGTCTCCCCGGTGACGTGGCGCCCGGCGACCGGATCCTCATCGACGACGGCAAGATCGCACTCGAGGTGCAGGAGGTGACCGAGACCGACGTGGTCACCCGTGTGGTGACGCCTGGGATGGTGAGCAACCACAAGGGCATCAACCTGCCCGGGGTGAACGTCTCGGTTCCCGCGCTGACGGATAAGGACAAGTCGGACCTTCGCTGGGCCCTGCGCATGGGCGTCGACATGGTCGCCTTGTCGTTCGTTCGGTCGGCCACCGACGTCGAGCCGGTTCGCGAGGTCATGGCCGAAGAGGGAGTCTGGCTGCCGATCATCGCCAAGATCGAGAAGCCCCAGGCCATCGACAACCTCACCGGGGTGATCGACGCCTTCGACGGCTTCATGGTGGCTCGGGGTGATCTGGGCGTGGAGTGTCCCCTGGAAGACGTGCCGTTCCTGCAGAAGGAGGTCGTGGAGGCCGCTCGGCGCAACGCCAAGCCGGTGATCGTGGCCACCCAGATGTTGGAGTCGATGGTCGCAGCTCCGAGGCCGACCCGCGCGGAGGCCTCCGACGTCGCGAACGCGGTGCTCGACGGTGCCGACGCGGTCATGCTGTCGGGGGAGACCAGCGTCGGTGCGTACCCGATCGAAGCGGTCCGGACCATGGCCAAGATCATCACCGCCACAGAGCTGCACGAGCTGCCGCGGATGGCGGCCCTCGACTGGGACCCGCGCACGCGCGGAGGAATGATCGCCAAGGCCGCAGCGGAGGTCGCCGAGCGGGCAAACGCGAAGTACCTCGTCGCGTTCACCCAGAGCGGCGACAGCGCGCGCAGGATCGCCCGCTACCGCAGCCGCATCCCGATCCTGGCCTTCAGCCCAGTGCCGGCCATCCGCTCGCAGTTGGCGCTCACCTGGGGAGTGGAGACCTTCCTGGTCGGGCCGGTCGAGCACACCGACGAGATGGTCCGGCAGGTCGACGAGGCGCTGCTGCGGATCGGCCGGGTGTCGGAGGGAGACGAGGTCGTCATCATCGCCGGCAGCCCGCCGGGTATCCCGGGCTCCACCAACGCGCTGCGCCTGCACCGCATGGGTGATGCCATCAACGAGGTCTCC
Organism: uncultured Actinomycetota bacterium; assembly: GCA_963824105.1. Lineage (GTDB taxonomy): Bacteria > Actinomycetota > Actinomycetes > Propionibacteriales > Nocardioidaceae > CAWDVB01. The sequence goes on along the minus strand of CAWGNN010000003.1, from coordinate 13,419 downwards.
CCGGCGTATCGCCGCCGCGACCACGGTGCCGGGTTGTAGCTGCACCTCGGCTCGTGTTCCTCGCCCGCTGCGCGGGCTCGTCAACAGATGCTCGCTCCGCCTCGGCTGAACGCTCGCGCGAGCTCTCGCTCGCTCGGCGCTCGCTCGCGCTCAATCGCTCGTGTTCCTCGCCCGCTGCGCGGGCTCGTCAACGAGCTCAATCGCCTCGGGCGACTCGAGCGAGCTCGGTCGCCACTCGGCTCAATCGCTCGTGCCCCGGGTGAGATTCGAACTCACACTGGATGGTGTTTGAGACCATTGCCTCTGCCGTTGGGCTACCGGGGCCGGGCGACAACGCTACCGGACCGGCGGGAGTGCACGGGACAGAGACCGGCTGAGCCTCACAACCCAGGAATCGCTACGCTGGCCGGCGTGACGAGTCCCCGCCGTGTCCTGATTGCCGAGGACGAGACGCTGATCCGGCTGGACCTCGCCGAGATGCTCGGTGAAGAGGGGTACGACGTCGTCGGCCAGGTCTCCGACGGCGAGGCAGCGGTGTCCCTGGCCGAGCAGTTGCTCCCCGACCTGGTGATCCTGGACATCAAGATGCCCCGCCTGGACGGCATCGCGGCGGCGGAGCGGATCGCGTCACAGCGGCTGGCACCGGTGGTGATCCTCACCGCCTTCAGCCAGCGAGATCTGGTGGATCGGGCACGCGACGCCGGGGCGATGGCTTATCTGGTCAAGCCGTTCACGCAGGCCGACCTGGTTCCCGCCATCGAGATGGCCGCCAGCCGCTTCGCCGAGCTGAACCAGTTGGAGAGCGAGGTCGCCGACCTCACCGAGCGACTCGAGACGCGCAAGCAGGTCGATCGTGCCAAGGCCGAGCTCCAGCGCAGCCTGGGCATCAGCGAACCGGACGCCTTCCGGTGGATTCAGAAGACGGCGATGGATCTGCGACTGTCGATGCGGCAGGTCGCCGAAGGGGTCCTCCAACACGGACCAGACCTTCGCTCGTCGTCGTAATCTCACATTTCTGAGAAGAGTCTGAGTCGAACGGTGATCATCGGCTTTGGTCACGAAATGACAACGACCGTGAACAAATCTGCTCCGAGGGCTGCTCAAATGCTCGGACATCGCCTAGGTTGCGAGCAACCGAAAGGGTCCTGCGCGCTGTCGTGGGGCTCGCCACTGACGGAGGATCAATGATTCGAGTTACATCCGCTTGGCGCGCTGTCGCGCTTGTTGGTGTGGCCACCCTGGCGCTTGGAGCCTGCTCGTCGTCGAGCACCAGCTCCAACGCCGGCAGCTGCGGCAACTACAAGATCGCCTACCTCGGCGCGCTCACCGGCGACGCCGGAGCGCTGGGCCAGCACATGGTCGGGGGCATCAACCTCGCGCTGAGCGAGTACAACGCGAAGCACGCCGACTGCAAGGTCACCCTCTTGGCGAAGGACTCGCAGGGCAGCCCGGACCAGGCTCCTGGCCTCGCGACCGCGATCGTCGGCGACGACTCGGTCATCGGCCTGGTCGGTCCCGGCTTCTCGGGTGAGTCGCTGGCCACGGGCAAGACCTTCTTCGACGCTGGTCTCCCGGTCATCTCGCCCTCGGCCACCAACGTGACCATCACCCAGCAGGGCTGGACCAACTGGCACCGCGTCATCGGTAACGACGCCGCCCAGGGCGCGTCCGACGCGAAGTTCCTCACCTCGGATCTCGGCAAGTCCGCGATCTACGTGATCGACGACGCGCAGGACTACAGCAAGGGTCTGGCCAACGTCGTGCAGCAGACTCTCGGCAGCAACGCGATCGGCTACGACGAGATCCAGGTCAAGCAGACCGACATGTCGGCCGTTGTGGCCAAGGTGCAGGCTGCCAACGCTGACGCGGTCTTCTACGGTGGCTACTACACCGAGGCGGGCCTGCTGGTGAAGCAGCTTCGCCAGGCGGGCTGGACCGGGACGTTCATGTCCGGTGACGGTGCCGAGGACCCGAACTTCGTGAAGGTCGCTGGTGCCGCCGCTGATGGCGCCTACCTGTCTGCACCGGCTGCTCCGGCTCCGGCGGACTTCAACACGAAGTACAAGGCGTTGAACGGCGAGGACTCGGGCCTGTACTCGACCCAGTCCTACGACGCGGCGAACATCTTCCTGGCCGCGCTCGACGCCGGGAAGACCAGCCACGCCGACGTGAACGCCTTCATCGGCAGCTACAGCGGGACCGGAGTCATCGGCCCGATCTCGTTCGACTCCAAGGGTGACATCACCTCGTCGGTGATCTACGCCTACCAGGTCGTCAACGGTGCGATCGACGAGGCGAACCCGACCCCCATCAAGTAGTAGGGGACCGGTACAGCAGATCAGTTAGTGACTGCGGCCGGGGGCTCATCGCCCCCGGCCGCAGTTCTGAGCGGACGGTAGGGATCCCGTTGGACTTCTCGTTCCTGTTCCACCACATGATTGAGTTGACGGTCACCGGGCTGGCCTACGGTGCGATCTACGCCCTCATCGCACTGGGCTACACGATGGTCTACGGCGTGCTTCAGCTGATCAACTTCGCCCACTCAGAAGTTTTCATGTACGGCACTTTCGCTGTGGCGTGGGTGTTCGTTTTCATCCACGGGACCGGGCCGGTGACCTGGACCCTCGCCCAGAGCGCCGGCCTGCTCCTCGTCGCGCTCGTCGCGGCCATGGCCATGTCTGCCGCGGTCGGACTCCTCGTCGAGCGGGTCGCCTACCGGCCGCTGATCACCAAGGGTGCCCCTCGACTGATGGCCCTGATCTCGGCGATCGGCGCCTCGTTCGCCCTCTCGGAGGCGATGGGCTTGCGTGACAAGTTCGCGCGCTGGGTCGGGCTCGACGGACTCCTGCACAACTACGTCGGCAACGCACGTGACATCTACTCCAACCCGGTCACCATCCAGCCCCAGACCGTCTTCAACCTGGGCAATTACGCGGTCAAGGATGTCGACATCCTGGTCATCGTCGCCGCCTTGCTCATGATGGTCGGACTGGACCAGTTCGTGCGACGGAGCCGTCTCGGTCGCGGGATCCGCGCCGTCGCCCAGGATCCGGAGTCGGCATCTCTCATGGGTGTCAACGCCAACCGCGTTGTCCAGGTGACCTTCCTCCTTGGCGGGCTGATGGCCGGTGCCGCCGCCACGCTCTACATGGTGAAGATCGGCGTCACCAAGATGGACGCCGGGTTCATCCTCGGCGTCAAGGCGTTCACCGCCGCGGTCCTCGGCGGCATCGGTAACCTGCGCGGGGCGCTGGTCGGTGGTCTGGTCCTCGGCGTCGCTGAGAACTACGGCGCCGCGGTGTTCGGCACCCAATGGAAGGACGTCGTCTCCTTCGTGGTGCTGATCCTGATTCTGCTCGTGCGCCCCTCCGGGATCCTTGGTGAGGTGCTCGGAAAGGCGCGTGCATGATGATCGACCTCCGTCAGGCCCTCGGTCCGGTCGCGAATGTGTTCGCCCGTGTGGGCGACTGGTACCGAGGTCTCTCCAAGCCTGCCCGCGTCGGCTGGCTCGTCCTGGTCACGCTGTTCTTCTACGCGCTTCCTCTGCTGCGGCCGCCCGTGATCACGACCATCGACAACGACTTCGGGAACGTGCTCTTCACCGCCGCGATCTTCGCGCTGGTCGGCGTCGGGCTGAACGTCGTGATCGGGTATGCGGGCCTACTGGACCTGGGGTACGTCGGCTTCTACGCCGTCGGCGCCTACACCGTCGGCGTGCTCACCAGCTACCACGGCGCGTGGCCGTTCTTCCTCACGCTGCCGGTCGCGATCGGCGTCACGATGCTCACCGGGGTCATCCTGGGTGCTCCGACTCTGCGGGTGCGCGGCGACTATCTGGCGATCGTGACGCTCGGTTTCGGTGAGATCATCCGGTTGATCGCGGTCAACGTCCAATGGGTGGGCGCCGCCGCAGGCATCAAGGACATACCGCACCCGACCAGCATCGGCCCGAACCCGCCGGGCTCCGCCGGCACGCACGGCCTCTTCGTGATCCCGCACCTGCAGTGGAACGGCCTTGTCCCCTCGCTGGACAACCAGCACGTAACGCACTTCCTGTCCTTCGGCCCGATCGATGCCATCCCGTACTACTGGCTGGTGCTGACCGCGCTCATCCTGGTCATCTTCGGTGACCGCCTGATCAAGGACAGCCGGGTCGGCCGCTCCTGGGAGGCGACGCGTGAGGATGAGGAGGCCGCCGAGCTGATGGGCGTCCCGACGTTCAAGTTCAAGCTGCTCGCCTTCGCGATGGGCGCCATGGTCGGCGGGCTCGCCGGCTCCTTCAAGGCGAGTGGCCAGGGCGGGTACATCAACCCGCAGAGCTTCCCGCTGCTCCTCTCGGTGCTCTTCGTCGCGGCCGTGTTCGTCGGCGGCTCCGGCAACCGGTGGGGGGTCATCGTGGGCGGTGTCCTCGTGGCCTACCTTCCGGAGCGGTTCCGCGGGTTCTCGGACTTCCGCGTGCTCGACTTCGGGCTCGCGCTCATCATCTTGACGATCTTCCGTCCCTACGGCCTCCTGCCGCCCAAACGAACCGTGCGAGCCAGACGCGCGGAGTCGGAGATCGAGCATCTGGAAGTCGGCGACGACATGCCCAAGGGGGTGGCCTGAGATGGCCAGGCGTGTGCTTGAGGTTGACGACGTGACCTTGAGGTTCGGTGGTCTGACCGCGCTCGACCAGGTGACCTTCCACATCGAGGAGGGCGAGATCCTCGGGCTGATCGGCCCCAACGGCGCCGGGAAGACCACCTGCTTCAACGTCACCACGGGCATCTATCAGCCCACCTCGGGTGAGGTGCGGTTCCTGGACCAGTCGCTGACCGGCCGCAAGCGGCACGCGATCACCAAGATGGGGATCGCACGGACCTTCCAGAACATCCGGCTCTTCAAGGCCATGACTGCTCTGGAGAACGTCTTGGTCGGCGCCGACGCCCAGCACTCCACCGGTCTGATCTCGGCGCTCTTCCGGCTGCCCAAGCATCGCCAGGAGGAAGACGACGGGCATACCCGGGGCATGGAACTGCTGGAGTTCATGGGCCTGGCCGACCGTGCTGACGAGCTCGCCGAGAACCTCTCCTACGGTGACCAGCGGAGGCTGGAGATCGCGCGAGCGATGGCCACCCAGCCGACCTTGTTGTGTCTGGACGAGCCGGCGGCCGGCTTCAACCCGCAGGAGAAGGTTGAGCTGATGGAGCTCATCCGGCGGGTCCGCGACCGCGGATTCACCGTGCTGCTGATCGAGCACGACATGCGTCTGGTGATGGGTGTGACCGACCGGATCGTGGTGCTCGAGTTCGGCAAGAAGATCGCCGACGGCTCGCCCGAGGAAGTGCGCAACAACCCGGCGGTCATCGCCGCCTACCTGGGGGTGGATGAAGATGCTTCTTGAGGTTGAGGATCTCTGCGTCAACTACGGACACATCGAGGCCGTCCGAGGCATCTCGTTCGGGGTCGAGCAAGGCACGATCGGCACCCTGATCGGGGCCAACGGAGCCGGCAAGTCGACCACGCTGAAGACCTTGTCCGGACTGCGCAAGGTGCGGCGCGGCAAGGTCGTGTTCGACGGGAATGACATCACCACTGCCTCTCCGTCCGAGCGGGTGCGGATGGGGATCAGCCAGGCTCCGGAGGGCCGTGGCATCTTCGTCGGGATGTCGGTCCGGGAGAACCTCGACATGGGTGCCTACGCCCGCAGCGACCGGAACAGCCCTGCGGTCGCCGAGGACCTCGACCGCACGTTCAGTCTCTTCCCACGGCTCAAGGACCGCGAGAAGCAGATCGCGGGCACGCTGTCTGGCGGGGAGCAGCAGATGCTGGCCATCGGCCGAGCGTTGATGGCGCGACCCCGGTTGCTCCTCCTCGACGAGCCGTCGATGGGGCTGGCTCCTCAGCTGATCCGGCAGATCTTCTCCATCATCGAGGACATCAACAAGCAGGGCACGACCGTCCTGGTCGTGGAGCAGAACGCCGCGCAGGCGCTCAAGCTGGCCGATACCGCGCACGTGCTCGAGACCGGTGCCATCGTCCAGTCCGGAACCGGTGCCGAGCTCGCCGGCGACGACGCGGTCAAGGCTGCCTACCTCGGGGGGTAGCAGCGTCTGACTCACGCCTCGTGCGGAGTCGTCCGGCTCAGTTCACGGCCGCCACGATGGCCGTCAGGGCTGGTGCCAGGACCAAAGCAGGCAGGAAGTCGGCGACGGCCAGCCGCTTGATGTCCAGCAGTCGCAGCGCGACCCCGACGAGCAGCAAGCCGCCGACCGTTGTCAGTGCCGTGACCTCGGCGGCGGGAAGCACGTCGCCGACCGCCAGGCCGACCGCCGTGATGGACCCCTGGACGACGAGGATGGTGAGGGCGCTGGCCGCGATGCCCCATCCGAACGTGGCCGCGAAGGCGATCGAGGCGAACCCGTCCAGCGACGCCTTCAACAGCAACTGGTCCGAGCCGCGGCCCAGCCCCTCCGACAGTGCACCGAGGACGGTGAGTGGGCCGACCACGAAGACCATCGAGCTGTCGACGTACCCCTCGATGAAGCGCCGCCTGTCCTCGGACCCGCCCGAACCGAACCGGGTCCGTAGCCAGTCGCCGAAGCTCTCCAAACGGTCCTCGATGCGCAGCAGACCGCCGGTGAGCCCGCCCAGCACCACCGAGCCGAGCACGATCAGGATCGGAGCGTGAACTCCAACGGCCGCCGCCCACGACGGGTCGTTGTAGCTCATCACGCTGAGCCCGGCGATGAGCAGTGCGGTCAGGCCCAGCCCGTCGGTGATCAGGCGACGGAGCCGCTCGCTGATCAGGTGCCCGAAGAGTGCGCCGATGCTCGTGCCGACCAGCACCGTGGCGACGTTCACGAGAGTGCCGAACCCTGGGAACACGCGTGCCTCCGATCTGCCGATGGCCGACGCTATCGCGTGGCCCGCGTCGTCGGCGGGGGAGGCTAGAGTCGGGGACCGTGACGGACGCCCCACGGCTCTTGCTGCTCGATGGTCACTCGCTGGCCTACCGCGCCTTCTTCGCGCTGCCGGTGGACAACTTTTCCACCTCCACGGGGCAGCACACCAACGCCGTCTACGGGTTCACCTCGATGCTGATCAACGTCCTCCGCGATGAGCGGCCCACCCACGTCGCGGTCGCCTTCGACGTGTCCCGCGAGACGTTCCGCGCCGCGGAGTATGCCGACTACAAGGCGACCCGCACGGCGTCCCCTCCCGAGTTCCAGGGCCAGGTCGCCCTGGTCAAGGAGGTGCTCGCTGCCCTCAACATCAGCAGCTTCGAGATGGAGGGGTACGAGGCCGATGACATCATCGCCACGCTGACCACCCGGGCCGAGGAGGCGGGGTTCGACGTGCTGATCTGCACCGGGGACCGGGACGCGCTCCAGCTGGTCGATGAGCACGTCACCGTGCTCTACCCGCGCAAGGGGGTCTCGGACCTGGCCCGGATGACCCCGGAGGCCGTGGAGGAGAAGTACGGCGTGAGTCCCGCCCGGTACGCCGAGCTGGCCGCCCTGGTGGGTGAGACGTCGGACAACCTGCCCGGTGTCCCCGGAGTCGGACCGAAGACCGCGGCGAAGTGGCTCGGGAGCTACGACGGTTTGGACAACCTGATCACCGAGGCCGACAAGGTCCCGGGGAAGGCCGGCGAGTCATTCCGCGAGCACCTGGCCGACGTCATCCGCAACCGCCGGCTCAACGCACTCGTCCGCGACCTGCCGCTGGGGCAGGGGCCCGAGACGCTGGAGGTGCGCCCGTGGGACCGCCAGGAGGTGCACCAGCTCTTCGACAGCCTGGAGTTCCGGGTGCTCCGGGACCGGTTGTTCTCCACCCTCGAGGTGGAGGGGGAGGTGTCCGAGCAGGACCAGACGACTCCGCAGGCAGCGATGGTGCGGTTGGAGCCGGGCGGGCTCCGGGCGTGGCTCGACGAGGAGGCCACCGGCACGGCACGGGTCGGCCTGCACGTGCGTGGCACGTGGGGGTCCGGCACCGGCGTGCTTCACTCCGTGGCGCTGGCCGTCCCCGGCAAGGCCGCCTTCTGCGACCTGGACACGGCCGAAGCCGCCGACCTGAGCGCGCTGGCCGACTGGCTGGCCGAGCCGAGCCGCCCCAAGGTCATGCACGACGCCAAGGGCCCGATGCTGGCCATCCGGGCGCGCGGGTGGCAGCTCGCCGGGCTGGACCGGGACACCGCGCTCTCCGCGTACCTCGCCCGGCCCGACCAGCGCAGCTACGACCTGGCCGACCTGTCGATTCGCTACCTGCATCGTGAGCTGCTTGCGGCTGAGAGCGACGCTGCCCAGGGGCAGCTCGCCTTCGATGTGGGGGCCGACAGCGAGGCGGACGACGCCATGCTGCGTGCACTGGCCGTCGTGGACCTGGCGGTCGCCCTTGACGAGGAGCTCGCGGACCGTGGCGGCACCGCGCTGCTGGCCGATGTCGAGCTGCCGCTGGTCAGTGTCCTGGCGGAGATGGAGAGTCTCGGGATCGCCATCGACAGGCCCTACCTCGAGGGCTTGGAGGCCGAGTTCGCCACTGCGGTCCGCGCCGCCGCCGAGGATGCCTACGGTGTGATCGGCAAAGAGATCAACCTGGGGTCGCCCAAGCAGCTGCAGGTGGTCCTCTTCGACGAGCTCGGGATGCCGAAGACCAAGCGGACCAAGACCGGCTACACCACCGATGCCGAGGCGCTGCAGCAGCTGTTCGAGAAGACCGAGCACTCCTTCCTGCTGCATCTACTCCGGCACCGGGACGTGACCCGGCTGCGTCAGACCGTCGAGGGGCTGCTCAACACCATCGGCGAGGACGGGCGCATCCACACGACCTTCAACCAGACGATCGCGGCGACCGGGCGGCTGTCGAGCACCGAGCCGAACCTGCAGAACATCCCGGTCCGGACCGAGGCGGGCCGCCGGATCCGCGAGGGCTTCGTGTACGGCGAGGGCTACGCGACTCTGCTCACCGCCGACTACAGCCAGATCGAGATGCGGATCATGGCTCACCTCTCCGGCGACGAGGCCCTGATCGAGGCATTCAAGTCGGGAATGGACTTCCACACCGTCACCGCCGAGCGGGTCTTCGGCGTGGAGCCCACCCCCGAGCTGCGGGCGCGGGTGAAGGCGATGAACTACGGGCTGGCCTACGGCCTGTCGGCGTTCGGCCTCGGAGGCCAGCTTGGCATCGACCCCGGTGAGGCTCGAGTGCTGATGGACGACTACTTCGAGACCTTCGGGGGAGTGCGCGACTACCTCGCCGGAGTCGTCGACGAGGCACGCCGGACCGGCTTCACCGAGACCATCCTGGGGCGCCGCCGCTACCTGCCCGACCTGACCAGCGACAACCGCCAGCGGCGCGAGATAGCCGAGAGGATGGCGCTCAACGCGCCGATCCAGGGGTCGGCCGCGGACATCATCAAGCTGGCGATGCTGGGCGTTGCCCGAGCGCTCGATGCCGAAGGGCTCGCCTCTCGGATGCTGCTGCAGGTGCACGACGAGCTGGTGCTCGAGGTCGCGCCCGGTGAGGAGCAGCGGGTGGAGACCCTGGTGCGCGAGCAGATGTCGGGGGCGGCGGACCTATCGGTCCCGCTCGACGTGTCGGTCGGCTCCGGGCCGAACTGGCACGCGGCGGCGCACTGACGGGCTAGGCACCCTCAAGGGCCGCGCCGGGTGGAAGGTGAGACCGGGCGAGGGCCGTGGGGATCGCGCCGACGATGGCGATGACGATCACGGCGATCGCCAGAGTCGGCACGGTCACCGGGGCGAGCAGCCCCACCAGGACGATCGCGATGGCAGTTGCCCACAGGTAACGGGCGACCTTCGCCTGCCGGGCGATCTGCCGGTACACCACCATCTGCAGCATCGCGAAGATCGTGCCCTCGAGCGCGAAGACCCAGGCGAAGGACTCGAGGCGCTGGTAGCGCGAGCCACCGATGAAGAGGACCGCAAGCTGCGGCAGCAGCGCCGTCCCGGCCACGACCATCGAGCCAAGTGCGGCGACGAACCCGAGCGGCCGGAGCCATTGCCGGTCGTCCGCGTCGGCCGCGTGGTCCTTGGCCATCTTGGTGAAGGCCACCACGATCACGAACTGCGGGAGGAAGAGGCACATCTTGGCGAGCACTCCGCCCGCGGCATAGATGCCGGCATCCACGCGAGCGAACTGGTTGCGGGCGATGAGCACGTCGATGTTGGTGAGTACGAAGAAGGCGAGCAGGCTCTGGCCGTTCTTCCACACCTCCAGCAGCAGCCGGTGATTTCCCCGTTCGCCCTGGCGGGAGGTCGCACGCGTGCCGAGCCAGCCAATGAGCGCCGGGAGCACGGCACCGACCGCGAGGCCGATGGTGGCACCTTGGATATTGCGGTCGAGATACATCCCGAGGGTGCCGAAGAACACCCGGCCGGCACCGATGGAGACGAAGACGGCGGCCAGCCAGGACCAGCGCTGAGTCCCCTGCAGGATCCCGGCGAAGCCTCCGGCCATGGTGAGCGGCGCGATCGTGGCCGGGGCCATCAGCGCCGACAGCAGCGAGATATGCAGCAGGTAGGCAACCAACGGCGAGACGAGGGTGAGGACGACGGCGAGCGTGATCGTGGTCAGGCGGGTGCTGCGCAGCGCCTCTCGTACGACTTCTGCCTGGTGCTCCGGCGCGCAGGTCGCCGTACGGCGGGCGGCGGTCGCCTGAAGCGCGAGCGCTCCCACGTTTGCCACGAGCAGCAGCCCCAGGAAGGCGCTGACCCCGCCGAAGTGGATCGGACCCAGCATGTGGGCGGCGAAGAGGGTGAACAGATAGACCAGGACGCTCTGGATCATCATCGCCACAGCGGTGACAGAGCTCGCGGCGAGCATTCCGCGGGTCTGGGACTGCGTCATCGTCGTCTCTGTTCCGGCCGTGGGGGAGAGAGGCTCCCCCGGACTCCTGCGCGGGCCCTCAACGGCGTCGGTTCGTCAAGTGCTCGCGGCCGATCAGGTTACCGGAGAAGATCGCGGTTCCCGGAATCAGCGCGCCGCGCACCGGGCCCCAGCCACCCCAGATCCGGTCGTGCCCGGCCGGCCACTCCGGTTCGTACAGCTCCTCCAGTGCGAAACCGGCATGGGAGAGCAGCCCCACCCAGTCGCCGAGGGTGCGGTGGTGCTCGACGTAGCGGACTGTCCCGGAGTCGTCGACCTCGACATACGGCGTCCGGTCGAAGTAGGAGCTGTCGATGACGAGACCGCCCTCCTTCGGGTCATCGGGCATCGCCCAGCGGATCGGGTGGGTCACCGAGAAGGCGAAGCGGCCCCCGGGGCGGAGCACCCGAGCGGCCTCCGCGACGGCCGCGCGGGCGTTGGACACGAACTGCAGTGCCCCGAAGGCGGAGAAGACGATGTCGAACGTGTCGTCGTGGAAGGGCAGGGCAGTGGCAGTCCCCTGAACGACGCGGACGTCGACACCGGTGGCCTCGTTGAGGCGCTGCGCGTGCTGGAGCTGGCGGCGGGACAGGTCGAGCCCGACGGCGGTGGCACCTTGGGTGACCAGCCACCGGCTGCACTGGGCGGCGCCACACCCCACCTCCAGACAGCGGCGGCCGGCGGGGTCGCCGAGCACCCGGGCATCAGCCTCCTGCAGGCCCTCCGGGCCCCAGACGAAGCCGATGTCGCGCAGGAACTCCCCGTGGGTGGTCTGGTACTCGTCGGCGTAGGCGTCCCAGTCGAGGCGGTTCGCCTGCCTCGTCGCGGCCTCGTCGACGTCACGGCGATCGGGATGAACGGTCTCCACGGGCCGACCTTAGGCCATGTCCGACAAGTCCGCTGCCCGGCTGCGCGCGGCCACTCGGTTGGACGTCGCCCCGTGCCACTGCGTATCCTGGCGGGTGCGCGCGGAGCCTGCTCGGGTCTCGGACCTGGTGGATCCTGGCTCGCTGTCGACGGCCTCTCCCCGAGGCAGTAACCCCGATGGTGAAACCGGCCTCGTGCGTGCCCGACAACGACATCTATCCACCAAGGAATCCTTTCCCCTATGACTAGCTCCTCCGCTCTCGCCGATCCGCCGAACGTCGCAGTCAACGACATCGGGTCGGAAGAGGACTTCCTCGCCGCTATCGACGAGACCATCAAGTACTTCGACGACGGTGACATCGTCGACGGGACCATCGTGAAGGTGGACCGCGACGAGGTCCTTCTGGACATCGGCTACAAGACCGAAGGTGTCATCCCGTCCCGCGAGCTCTCCATCAAGCACGACGTCGACCCCACCGAGGTGGTTCAGGTCGGTGACCGTGTCGAGGCTCTGGTCCTCCAGAAGGAGGACAAGGAAGGTCGGCTGATCCTGTCGAAGAAGCGCGCCCAGTACGAGCGCGCTTGGGGCACGATCGAGAAGGTCAAGGAGGAGGACGGCGTCGTCACCGGCACCGTCATCGAGGTGGTCAAGGGCGGCCTGATCCTGGACATCGGCCTGCGCGGCTTCCTCCCCGCCTCCCTGGTGGAGATGCGTCGCGTGCGCGACCTTGCGCCGTACATCGGCCGCGAGCTCGAGGCCAAGATCATCGAGTTGGACAAGAACCGCAACAACGTGGTCCTGTCCCGTCGTGCCTGGCTGGAGCAGACCCAGTCCGAGGTGCGCCACGGCTTCTTGACCCAGCTGCAGAAGGGCCAGATCCGCAAGGGTGTCGTCTCGTCGATCGTGAACTTCGGAGCCTTCGTCGACCTCGGCGGGGTCGACGGCCTGGTCCACGTCTCCGAGCTCTCCTGGAAGCACATCGACCACCCGAGCGAGGTCGTCACCGTCGGTGACGAGGTCACCGTCGAGGTGCTCGATGTGGACATGGAGCGCGAGCGCGTCTCGCTGTCGCTCAAGGCGACCCAGGAGGACCCGTGGCAGCACTTCGCCCGGACCCACCAGATCGGTCAGATCGTCCCGGGCAAGGTCACCAAGCTCGTCCCGTTCGGCGCCTTCGTCCGCGTGGAGGAGGGCATCGAGGGACTGGTGCACATCTCCGAGCTCGCCGAGCGTCACGTCGAGATCCCCGAGCAGGTCGTCCAGGTCAACGACGACGTCATGGTCAAGATCATCGACATCGACCTCGAGCGTCGCCGGATCTCGCTGTCGCTGAAGCAGGCCAACGAGACCGACACGGCGGGTCACGTGGAGGAGTTCGACCCGACGCTGTACGGCATGTCGGCCTCTTACGACGACCAGGGCAACTACATCTACCCCGACGGCTTCGACCCGGAGACCGGCGAGTGGCTCGACGGCTACGAGACCCAGCGCGCCGAGTGGGAGAAGCAGTACGCCGAGGCGCACGCCCGCTGGGAGGCCCACGTCAAGCAGCAGACCGAGGCCAAGAAGGCCGACGCTGAGGCGGGCGAGGCGTCCTCCTACACCAGCGACGCTCCGACCGAGGGCTCCCTCGCCTCGGACGAGGCGCTGCAGGCGCTGCGCGAGAAGCTCACCGGCGGCGA
>CAWGNN010000002.1:0-23388 GCA_963824105.1 uncultured Actinomycetota bacterium | reverse complement strand
GTGACGGCCGGTTCCAGAGCACCTGGCAGAAGGCTCCCGGCTCCAGCCGGGGGCCTTCTGCGCGTGCGCGTCCCAGCCGCCGACTCGGTCGCGAGGCGAGGCGAGCTGCTGTGCGAGGATGACCCGGTGACCGAGGCGGACGGTTGATGCGGATGCGGGTCGGAAGGCCAGCTGGTCGTTGGTCCGCCGCGGCCCTCGGCTTCGCCGGGCGGTAGCCGTGAGGTCCTGGATCCGACTCATCTGGAGGACGGGCCGCGTGGCCGAGGATGCCCCGCCCGCCCCCCCTCCGCTCGACGGCGTACCTACCCCGTTGCGCGGGAGCGTGCAGATCCGTCACGTCGACGCCGGATCCTGCAACGGGTGCGAGATCGAGCTGGCGGCGGCCTTCGGCCCGGTCTACGACGCCGAGCGCTACGGCGCGCGACTGGTGGCGTCCCCCCGCCACGCCGATGCCGTCCTCGTGACCGGCGTGGTCACACACAACATGCGCGAAGCGCTCCAGTTGACCGTGGAGGCGACACCCGCCCCCCGCCTGGTGATCGCGATGGGCGATTGCGCCCGGAACTGCGGCGCGTTCGCTGGGGCACCCGGTGTGGCGGGGGCCGTCGCCGACGTCGTCGACGTGGACCTGGAGATCGCTGGCTGCCCACCCGAGCCGGACGCGGTGGTCGAGGCACTGCGCAAGGTGACCGGCCGATGAGCGTCGAGGTCTGGGTCGTCGAGCAGATCGTCTTGGCGCTCGCCGCCGTCGGCATCGCGATCCGGGTCCCCGAGTCCTGGCGCGCCGCGATGGCGGGGATGTTCGTGGCGGCGCAGGGGGTGGCCGCGGTGGTCACCGGCGTCCTCGTGCTGTCCGGCTCGTCGGGCTCGGTGGCGGTCCCGACCGCGCTCCCTCATGTCACCCTCCTGCTCGCCCCGACGCCGCTGGGCGCGTTCTTCCTCGTCCTGTCCGGCAGCGTCCTTGCGGTCGTGGCGGTCTTCGCCATCGGCTACGCCCACGGTCCGGCGGCATCGCGCACGGGGTGGAGCGCGCTGGCCGTCTTCGGGCTCGGGATGCAACTGGTCACCATGGCCGGCGACAGCATCACCTTCCTGCTCGGGTGGGAGACCATGGCGATCGCTTCGACGGTCCTGGTGCTGGCCGAGCACCGTGGACGCTCCGAAGCGCGCTCGGCGGCTCTCTGGTACGCGGTGATGAGCCACGTCAGCTTCGTTCTTCTCCTGCTCGGCTTCGGGGTGCTCGCCGCCCTGACCGGCACCACATCGTTCGCCGCGGCCGGCCGGGTCGGTGACTCCTGGCGCTTGGGGCTCGCCGTCCTCCTGTTGCTGGTGGGCTTCGCGACGAAGTCCGGACTATTGCCGCTGCACGTGTGGCTCCCGCGGGCCCATCCGGCGGCGCCCAGCCACGTTTCGGCGCTGATGAGCGCGGCGATGGTGAAGATGGGGCTCTACGGGGCGATGTCGGTGGCGTTGGTCCTGCTTCCCCTCGGGTCGACCTGGTGGGGCCTGGCCGTCATGGCGCTGGGCGGCGCCTCGGCCGTCTACGGGATCCTGCAGGCGTCGGTGGCCAGCGACCTCAAGCGGCTGCTCGCCTACTCCACGACCGAGAACCTCGGCCTGATGTTCCTCGCGGTCGGGACCGGGCTGCTGCTGAGGTCTGCGGGCGCAGACGGGGCCGCCGATGTCGCGTACGGGGCAGCGCTCCTGCTCGCCGCGGCTCACGCCGCGTTCAAGACGGCGCTCTTCCTCGGGGCCGGGGCGATCCTCCACGCGACCGGAGAGCGCGACCTGGACCGACTGGGCGGGCTCGTGTCACGCATGCCGTGGACATCGGTCGCCTTCGGTATCGGCGCGCTGGGTGCGGCGGCGCTGCCGGTGACGGGCGGGTTCGTCGCCGAGTGGGCGCTCCTGCAGTCACTCATCCACGGCGGTGTCCCCGGCGACCGGGTCGTCCAGGTCGCCATGCCCTTCGCCGTCGCCGTCGTGGCGCTGACCGCCGGGCTGGCGCTGATGACCTTCGTCAAGGCGTTCGGCATCGCGTTCCTGGCCAGGCCTCGGTCGGATGCCGCGGCGGCCGCCCAGGAGGTCCCCACTCCGATGCGTACGGGTCTCCTCATCAGCGCTGCTGCTGTGCTCGCGATGGGTTTCTTCCCGGGCGTGCTGACGGTCGGCGCCGTGCGCGCCGCAGGCCCCCAGGGGATAGCGGCCGGCAGTCTTGCGAGCATCCGGCTTCCCGAGGTCGGCGCCCTCCTCAACCCGATGGCCCTGTCGATCCTCGCGGTGGTCCTCGCCGTGCCCGTCCTGGCGATCACGGTGGCCGCGGCCCGGCGGGCTCCCCGTCGCGACGTGAGGCTGCCGTGGAGCGGCGGCGGTGAGTGGGTGAGCCCTCGGATGCAGTACACCGCCACGTCGTACGCCGAGCCGCTGTCACGCGTCTTCGACGAGGCGTTGCGGCCGGAACGCGACATCGAGATCACGCATGCCACCGAGTCGCGCTATCTCGTCGAGGCGGTGCGGTTCCGGCAGCAGGTCGGCGACATTGTCGAGATGCGCGTCTACCGTCCGGTGATCGGGCTGATGGATCGCCTGGGTGAGGTGGCCCGCGGACTGCAGAACGGCAGCATCCACCGGTACCTCGGCTATTCGTTCGCGGCCCTCGTCGTCGTCCTGGTGGTGGTCGCATGGTGAGCACCCTCGTACTGGTGCTGGGCCAGGTGCTCGTGATGGCCGCCCTGTCGCCGGTCCTGGTCGGCGTCATGCGTCAGGTCCGCGCACGCCTGGAGGGCCGCGTGGGGCCGGGCGTGCTGCAGCCTTGGCGGGATCTGCGCAAGCTCTTCGCGAAGGAGCCGCTGCGAGCCGGCGGGACGAGCTGGGTGGCCTCCGTGGCTCCCCTCGTGGTCGCCGTGTCCAGCCTGGTCGTCGTGGCGTTGACCCCGCTACTGACCACAGCCACGTTCGACCGCGTCCACGACGATCTGTTCGTGGTGGTCTCTGTGCTCCTCCTGGGCACGGTGGCGTTCGCACTGGTCGGCCTGGACTCCGGATCCGCCTTCGGGGGGATGGGCTCGAGTCGGCACATGACCATCGCGGCACTGGTGGAACCCACCGTCCTGGTCTCGGTCTACGCACTGTCGATACCGGTGGGCTCGTCGGTGCTCTCTCAGATCGTGTCCGCGCGGCTGGACCACCCCGCCAGCATCGCGGCCCCCGTCAGTCTGCTGGCCCTGATCGCGCTGCTCGTCGCTGTCATCGCGGAGACGGGCAGGATCCCCGTCGACAATCCGGCCACGCACCTCGAGCTGACCATGGTCCACGAGGCGATGCTGCTGGAGAGCTCGGGCCGCGACCTGGCCTGGCTGGAAGTGGGGGCGTGGCTGCGGCTGGGTGCGCTGCTCGGACTGATCGGCACCCTGCTCGTGCCGTGGGGTGTGGCTCGCGAGCTGACCCTCTGGAGCATCCCCCTCGCGCTCCTGGCGCTGGTGGTCAAGCTGGCCGTGATCGGCGGCCTGGTGGCGGCGGCGGAGGTCTTCTTGGCGAAGGCACGGCTCTTCCGGGTTCCCGAGCTGCTCGCCGGGTCGTTCGTGCTGGCCTTCCTGGCGGTCACCGCGTCCTATCTGGTCGGGGGTGGCGTGTGATGGGCGAGGCGCTGTTCGCACAGCTCATTGCGGTCACCACCGGGCTGCTCCTGGTCACCGGGGTGCTGCTCGTGTGGCGACGCTCGCTGCGCTCCCAAGTGGCCCTACTGGCGGCGCAAGGGGCGACCCTGGCCCTCCTCGCCCTGCTCCTGGCGCTCGAGGAGGGGAGTGCCGAGCTGTTCGCCGTCGCGGCGCTCGTGCTGGTCCTGAAGGGGTTCGCCCTTCCCGCCGTGCTGCGGCGGACGCTGGCCGCCGAAGGCATGGCGGCCCGCGAGGAGGTGCCGCTGCTGAACACCACGGCGTCACTCATCGCCACCGCACTGCTGACCACGCTGGCCTATCTGGTGTCCCGCCCTCTGGCCGCACTCGGGCCCGGTCCGACGGTGTCGGCGGTGCCGATCGGCGTGGCTCTCGTGCTCTACGGCTTCCTCCTGCTGGCTTCGCGTCGCCATGCGGTGTCCCAACTGCTCGGGTTCCTCATGCTCGACAACGGCATTGCCACGGTGGCGTTCCTGACGTCGGGGGGCGTGCCGCTCATCGTGGAGCTGGGTGTCTCCCTCGACGTGCTCCTGGTCGTGCTGATCCTTCAGGTGCTGACCCGCCGGATGCGCTCGGCGTTCGGGGAGACCGACCTCGACGACCTGAGGGAGCTGCGCGACTGATGGGAGTCCTTCTGGTCCTGCCGGTGGTGTTCGCCGCCGGAGCCGCTGCCGCCAGCGTCTTCCTGCGCGCCTCACTCACGGTGACGGTGCCCGTGCGTCGGCTGGCGGGCCCGGTCGTCTCGCTGGTCATCCTCGCCAGCGGTGTCGCGCTGGCCGCTGCGGTCCTGTCCGGCAGCGAGCCGACCGCGATCGGTGGCCAGCTGAGGGCCGACGCCCTGTCGGCGTTCATGATGCTGGTCGTCGGTGCCGTGGGGGTCACCTCGACCTGGGGAGGGCTCTCCGACCGCGACCCGGGCCGGGCCTACCCGACCCTCATCTCGCTCTTCATGGCGGCGATGACCCTGGCGGTGGTGGCCGACAACCTCGGGGTGCTGTGGATCGCGGTGGAGCTGACGACGATCGCCACCGCGTTCCTGGTTGGTCACCACCGGACCGGCCTGGCTCTGGAAGCGGCCTGGAAGTACGTCGTCCTCGGCTCGGTCGGGGTCGCCATCGCCTTCCTCGGCGTCGTGCTGCTGTATGCGGCGACACGGGGCGCCGGGACGCCCACTCTGTCCTGGTCGGCGATGCATCAGGGCATCCCCGGGCTGGACCCCAAGCTGGTCGGCGCCGCCTCGGGCCTGGCCATCCTCGGTTTCGCCACCAAGGCCGGGCTGGCGCCGATGCACAGCTGGCTTCCCGACGCGCACAGTCAGGCGCCGGCCCCCGTCTCGGGGCTGATGTCGGGGGTCCTGCTCTCGGTGGCCCTCTACGCGATCCTGCGCATCCAGGCGATCGCCGATCCAGTGGTCGGCCCCGGACTGGCACGCTGGTTGCTCGTTGCCGCGGGGCTGCTGTCGCTCACCGTGGCGGCGCTGCTGATCCTGCGCCAGCGCGACCTCAAGCGGATGCTGGCCTACTCCAGCATCGAGCACATGGGGCTGATGGCGCTCGCGGCCGCGGTCGGCGGCACCCTGGCCATCTCGGCGCTGCTGCTGCACATGCTGGGCCACGGCCTGGCGAAGTCGAGCACGTTCGTGGTGTCCGGACGCATCCTGGCCTCCGAGGGGACCACCAGCCTGTCGAGACTGCGCGGGCTGCTCGTCAGGAGCCCCAGGCTCGGCGTCTTCCTGGTTGCGGGCATGACCGCGCTGTTGGGCCTGCCGCCGTTCAGCATCTTCTTCACCGAGGTCGCCATCGTGGTGTCCGGGTTCACGGGGGGTCTGGGGTGGGTCATGGCGGTGGCGGTGGCGCTGCTGCTGGTCGCCTTCGCCGGCCTGGTGCGGAACACGGCCGCGATCGCCTTCGGCGACCCGGGGGAGCGGGAGCCGGCCGAGGAGAACCATGACTCGATCGCGCCGCTGGTGGTGGCGCTCGGCGTGACAGCGGTGATCGCGTTCGTCGGCGGCCCGTTCGCCGACCTGATCCGGACGTCGGCAGAGGCCCTGGGTGGTGTTCGGTGAGCCCGGCCGACATGGTGACCGAGCAGGTGACCGGCGAGTCCCTCGGGGAGCGGTTCGCTGCCCTGCTGGCCGAGGGCATGCGGGTCGCCCTGGTGGCCGGCCACGACGACGGCGACCGGTTCCGGGTGGTGTACTGCCTGGTCGCCCCGGCCTCCTCCCCGCAAGGGGAGCGGCGCCATGAGCTCGTGCTCAGTCTCGACCACCACGCACCGACCATGCCGACCCTGGCCTCCTGGGACTTCGCCACGAGCCGGTTCGAGCGCGAGATCGTTGACCTGTTCGGTGTCGCGATCACCGACCACCCGTTGCCACGCAGGCTGGTGCGACACGCCCACTGGCCGAGCGGCTGGCACCCGATGCGCCGGGACGCCGGGCCCAACCCCGGAATCGGTGAGGGCTCCGGGGTCGCGCCGTTCGTCGAGGCTTCCGGCGCGGGCGTCTACGAGATCCCGGTGGGTCCGGTGCACGCGGGACTCATTGAGCCGGGACACTTCCGCTTCTCGGTCGTGGGCGAAACGGTCCTGCAGCTGAAGGCGCGGCTTTGGTACGTCCATCGCGGGGTCGAGAAGCTGTTCGAGGGCAGGCGTCCCGAGGACGGGTTCGAGCTCGCCGAGCGGATCAGCGGCGACACCGCGGTCGGACACTCGCTTGCCTATGCGCTGGCCGCCGAGGAGGCGCTCGGGGTCGAGGTCCCCGAGCCCGACCGGTTGATCCGGGCGCTGCTGTTGGAGCTGGAGCGTCTGCACAACCACGTCGCGGACCTCGGGATGCTGGCCAACGACGTGGCCTTCGGCCTCAGCAACGTCCACGCCCAGCGGCTGCGCGAGAAGCTGTTGCGGATCAACCGCACGACCACCGGGCATCGGCTGCTGCGGGGCGGAGTCACCCTTGGCGGAGCCCGCCTCGCAAGCCTTCCGGACGCGGCGGAGATCCGCGGGATCGCTGAGGAGATCGCCGCGATCGCCGACGCGACCCTGTCGCACTCCACGGTCCGGGACCGGTTCACCGGCACCGCTGTCCTCGCCGAGGAAAACGCTCGCGGCCTCGGCACGCTCGGCTACGTCGCGCGGGCATCCGGAGTCGCCGTCGACGCTCGCGCCGACCATCCGTCCGTGGACCTGGGACCGGCCTTCCACGTCGTGACCGAGACCGCCGGCGACGTCATGTCGCGCTACCTGGTCCGGCTGCGCGAGATCGCGGTCTCTGCCGACCTGACTGCCGATCTGATCGCCCGGCTGGGCAGCCATGTCGGATCGGACAGCCGAGCCGAGTCCCCCCGTCCCGGTGGCCGCGGGCTCGGGCTGGTGGAGGGATGGCGCGGGACGATCGCGCACCGAGTCGAGGTCGGGGGATCCGGACGACTGAGCCGGGTGAAGGTGGTCGACCCGTCCTTCTTCAACTGGCCGGCTCTCCCGGTCGCGATGGCGGACACGATCGTCCCCGACTTCCCGCTCGCCAACAAGAGCTTCAACCAGTCCTACGCCGGCAACGATCTGTAGGGTCCGCAGTCGGTCCCCGTCGCCGGCCGAGCAGACACGCAGAGGACCCCCGGCAGATGCCGGGGGTCCTCTGCTGTGCCGCGAAGGTCAGCTCGGCCGTGTACTCCTGCTAGCTGCCACCGCCGGTGCAACCGCCCCAGGTGTAGGTAATGGTCACGTCTGCCTTGAGAAGCGTCGAGATGCCCGTGCTGGTTGCGCGACGCCAGGATACGAAGATCTGGTGTCCGTGTTCGCTCGCCGAGCTTCCTGACGCGACCCAGGTGAAGCTGAACGGCGTTGCGCGCCCGTGGACCGGTGTCACCTTAATCACTCCAGGCGCGGCGGTGTCCTTCCCTCCCACCCACTTGTCCACGACCTTGAAGTTGGAGGGCTTGCCCCTAAGCACCCCGCTCACGGTCACGGTGACGGGATAGATCGCCGTCACGCTGGCCGCAAGCCCACCGACGTGCCGGAACTGCGGGACCGACGACACGGGCATGGTCTCCCAGGCCGAGCTCTGACAGTTGATGGTGGACCTGCCTCCACCGAGCCCACCGGACGCCTGGGCAACGAACGTTGCCGACGCCAGTGCGACAACTACGCCGAGGACGATCAGTTTCCCCCGCATTTGGCACCTCCGGTAATGAGCCGAGCAACGTGACGTTTCGGCTGCCCGGCGACGTTTGTCCGACCAACCGGACGATACGACTAAGTCGGCGGCTTGGCCATGGTCCGAGTCTCGCGATCTCAGGCAGGGCGAGAGCGAACAGCGGCAGGTGCGTCCGGCTGCGACGGCCTCAGGACAGGAGGCATATCAGGGGACGTCGCGAAGCCGACGCACCTTCGGCGACCCGGTCGCGCGTTCGTTTGCCAGGTCGTGGGCCGACTGCATCGCCAGCCAAGCCCGCGCGGTCCCCACCCCGGCCTCCTCCAGCCGCACCGCCAGGTTCGGGCTGATCCGGGCATGCCCGTGTAGGACTCTGCTCAACGCCACCCGCGAGTTCCCCAGCCGTGACGCTGCCTCGCCGACCCCCAGACCGAGGTCGGCCAGCACGTCCTCGCGCAAGATCTCACCGGGGTACACCGGGGTCTTCATCGCCACAATCCTCACCTCCTGCTCAGTGGTACTCCCGGTAGTCGACAAGCTCGACATCGTGGTCGACGAGTCTGAAGTCACCCGCCAGCTCGCGTTCACCCAGATCGACCAATCTCCTGCCAGAGCGCCCTTCACCGGGTGAGTGCGAAACGACGGGACTTCCAGATCGTCGGGGGCTTGCGCCACATCCAGCGCCGACAGGATGCGTAGCAGTTTCGGGACGTGGGCCGCTTGGACGCCCCTCTTGGAACCGTCTCGATAGAGCCGCTCCAGACCGTTGTGCCAGAAGATGAAGGCGCTGCCGTCAGCGTGGGTGGATGGTTCCGAGGCTCGGGATCCTCAGTCCGGCGGTCGCTCCGGGGATGCCAGGTCCAGGCGCCGGACCTTGCCGGTGGCGGTGTGCGGCAGTTCGGTGAGGTACCGGTACTGCTTGGGGCGTTTGGGCGGAGCAAGCTCCGCCGTGGCGAGGTCGCGGAGCTCCTGCTCCGGTGCGTCGCCGACGATGGCGGCGCAGACCCGTTGACCCCACTCCTCGTCGGGCTCCCCGAAGACCGCGACCTGGCGCACACCCGGATGGTGTGCCAGCACGCTCTCGACCTCGACGGGGTAGACGTTCACTCCACCGGAGATGATCAGGTCCTCGCGACGCCCGTCGAGGTACAGGTAGCCGTCGGCGTCGAGGTGTCCGTGGTCCCCGACCGTGAAGGCCGGGCCGTCGGGCGTCTCCCGCCAGGCAGCTGCGGTCTTCTCGGGGTCGCCGAAGTAGCTGAACCGCGCGTACTCAGGGACGACGCTCCAGATCGTCGCGTCGGGATCGACGTTGAGCGAACGTCCTGGTCTGGCCCGGCCGACCGTGCCGGGGTGCTCGAGCCATTCCTCGCTGCGGCAGGCGGTGAACTGCCCTTCGGTCGAGCCGTAGAACTCCCAGGTGCTATCGGGAGGGAACAGCTCGATCAGCCGCCGCTTGACCGGCTCGGGACAGGCGGCGCCGGCGTGGGCGACCAGCCGGAAGCAACGGAGGTCTGGGAAACCGTGGGTGTCCCAGTGCGCGAAGAGTCGCTGCAGGTGCGTCGGGACCACGAACATCGTGCTGGGCCGCTCGTCCTCGATCACGGCGGTCAGGCGCTCTGCGTCGAACGGGCCGGGCACCAGAATCCGGCCACCGGCGAGGAGAGTGCCCATCGCGAACCGCAGGGGGGCGGAGTGGTGCAGTGGGCCCACCACCAGATTGGTGTCCTCGTGGCGGAAGCCCCACAGGTCCCGCTCCTCGGCGAGCAGCGCCGCAGCCGCCAGGGGGTCGAGGATGCCGGACCACACGCCCTTCGGGCTACCGGTCGTGCCGCTGGTCAGGTGCATGGGCCGCGCCAGGGGGACGTCGGACAACGCCGTCCGAGCGCGAACTCGGTCGAGCAGCGCGCGCAGCTGCTCGGGCTCGGTGATGGTGACCGCCGGGTCGGCGTAGGGAAGCATCTTGGCGCGCTCGGAGGGGGTGAGGTGCGGGTCGAGAGGCACCGGGACGATCCCGCGGCGGAGCAGCTCAATCACGGTCTCGACGTACGTCTGGCTCCCGGGGGTCAGTAGCGCCACCCGGTCGCCGACGTTCAGCTGGCCCATGTCGGTCATGTTCAGTCATTCTCGCCCAACCGCCGAACTGGGATACTCCTACCCGCGGGCGAGCGATCAGGAAGGACCGTCCCCATGAGAGTTGGGCTGACCGGGGGAGTCGCCTCCGGCAAGAGCACGGTCGCAGCGATGCTGCGCGAGGCCGGGGCCGTGGTGATCGACGCCGACGTCATCGCCCGCGAGGTGGTGGCGCCCGGGACTCCTGGGCTGGCCGCGATCCGCGACGCGTTCGGGGACGCGGTACTGACCCCCGAGGGTGACTTGGACCGCCCCGCGATGGCCACCATCGTGTTCGCCGACGCGGCCCAGCGCCGCGTGCTGGAGGGGATCATCCATCCGCTCGTGCGGCAGCGTGCCACCGAGATCGATGCGAGGGCTCCGGAGGGTGCGCTGGTCGTGCACGACATCCCGCTGCTCGCCGAGGTTGGTCGGGCGGGGGAGTTCGACGCGGTGATCGTCGTGGATGCCCCCGAGGAGGAGCAGGTGCGGCGCCTGGTGGCCGAGCGTGCGGCGACGGAGGAGGAGGCGCGAGCGCGGATCAGGGCGCAGGCGACCCGCGAGCAGCGACGGGCCATCGCGACCTACGTGCTGGACAACTCCGGGACGCGCGAAGACCTGCGCAGGCAGGTCGAGGGCGTGCTGCGCAGGCTTCGCTGACGGTGGGACGGGGCTCAGGCGGCCAGATCGGGGTCGGCGATCTCGCGCAGCCGGTTGAGGGCCTCGCGCTCGAGCTGGCGGACCCGCTCGGCCGAGATCCCGTGACGGGCGCCGATGTCGGCGAGCTTGTGCACCCGGCCGTCGGACAGCCCGAACCGGCTGCGGATGATGTCCGCCGACCGCGGGTCGAGCTTGTCGATCAGGTGGCTGAGCGCCTCCACGACCGCCGCGTCGACGACGTTCTCATCGGGGGCCGGCGCCTGAGACGGAACGATCAGGTCGCCCAGGGCCGTCGTTCCGTCGTCGTCCACTGGAGCATCCAGGCTGACGTGCTCCCGGCTCCAGGCCATCAGCTCGAGCACCCGCTCGACGTCGATCATGAGCTCGGCAGCGATATCCTCGGGCTCGGGGTCGCGTCCGAGCTGCCGCCCCAGCGTGCGGCGCGCTGCGTTGATCTGGTTGATCTCCTCCGAGACGTGCACGGGGAGGCGCACCACACGGGCCTGCTGGGCAATGCCGCGGGTAATGGCCTGGCGCACCCACCAGGTGGCGTAGGTCGAGAACTTGAATCCCTTGGTGTAGTCGAACTTCTCCACCGCGCGGATCAGGCCGGTGTTTCCCTCCTGGATCAGGTCCAGCATCGGCATCTGGTTGCGGCCGTACTTGCGGGCGATCGACACGACCAACCGGAGGTTGGCGGTCACGAACTGCTGCATGGCGGCCTGGCCGGCCTCGACGAGGTACTCCAGCTCCTCCTGGGTGGCCCAGCCGGGGGCGCCGCCCTTCTTCCGGCCGATCCGGCCCTCGGCGAGCAGTGCCTCGGCCAGCAGGCCCGCTTCGATGGTGCGCGCAAGGTCGACCTCTGCCTCGGCGTCGAGCAGGGGGGTCCGCGCGATCTCGTCGAGGTAGAGCCCGACGCTGTCGCGTCCCTCGATCTCGCGCTGTTGGGTGATAGTCACGGTGGTGCTTCCTTCCGCCGTCACGTCGGGTGCAGCGTGGCGACACTCTTAGCAACGGTCAGAGGCACCCGTGGATTCCCGTGCGGACACCGCCCAGGACGCTCTGACCTGACACACCGTTGACGAGTGGGAACGGCCGAAGGTTGCCGAGAACCGCATGCTCACAGCCGATTCTCAGTCGTTGCCCTCGGGGAAAGTGACCCGATTCGTGACCTTTGTCAGGCTATTGCTGGCCGGTGTCGGCGCGACCCAGCCGTTCGAGGATCCACGCCAGGGTGAAGGCGCGCTCCCGCCAGTCGTCGTACCGGCCGCTGGCGCCGCCGTGACCCGACGACATCTTGACCTTCAGCAGGAAATCCTCCGGGTTGGTCGCGGTGGCCCGCAGCCGGGCGATCCACTTGGCCGGCTCCACGTAGAGGACGCGGGTGTCGTTCAGGCCCGCCTCGGCGAGGATCGGCGGGTAGTGCATCGCGGCGACGTTCTCGTACGGCGAATAGCCCTTCATGTAGGCGTAGACCTCGGGGTCCTCAAGGGGGTTGCCCCACTCCTCCCACTCGACGACCGTGAGGGGAAGGTCCGGGTCGAGGATGCTCGTCAGCGGGTCCACGAATGGGACCTGTGCCGAGATGCCCGCGAAGAGACCCGGCGCCAGATTGGCCACCGCCCCCATCAGCAGGCCTCCGGCGCTCCCTCCCTGGGCCACGAGCCGGTCGGGCGAGGTCCAGCCCGTGTCGACCAGGTGCTGGGCGCTGGCGATGAAGTCGGTGAAGCTGTTCTGCTTCGCCAGCGTCTTGCCCTCCTCGTACCACCGCCGACCCATCTCGCCACCGCCACGGACGTGGGCGATCGCGAAGCCGACCCCTCGGTCGAGCAACGAGAGCCGTCCCATCGAGAAGTAGGGATCGATGGAGATCTCATAGCTGCCGTAGCCGTACAGCAGCATCGGCACCGACCCGTCCCGTGGCGCATCCGCGGGCACCACGATCGACAGCGGGATCCGGGTGCCGTCGGGGGCCACCGCCCAGTCGCGGACCTGGCGGTACTCCTGGGGGTCGAAGTGGCCGAGGACCGGTGTCTGCTTGCGGAGGGTCAGAGACCGGGCGGTGACGTCGAAGTCGTAGACGGCCGGCGGTGTGGCGAGGGTGTTGTAGTGCAGCCGCACGAGTGGTTGGGAGAACTCCGGGTTCGCGCCCAGGCCGACGGTGCGGACGTCGTCAGGGAACTCGATGAGAAAGTCGTCCCCGATCCCCTGCTCGCCGAGGGTGAGCACCCGCAGCTGGGTCATCGCGTCGCTGCGCTGCGACACCACCACATGGTCGGCGAACGCTTCGGCGTCCTCGAGCCGAACACCGCTGCGATGGGGGATGAGCGTGGCCCAGGTGGCGGGGTCGGTCACGTCGGCCACGGCGAGCTCGAAGTCCTCGGCCCCATCGTTGTGCAGGACGAGGAACCGGTCCCGGCCGCCGATCACCGCGTGCTCGACCGTGTAGTCGACGTCGGCTCGGCGGGGCGCGACCACCCGGAGCTCTGCGGTGGGCTCCTCGGCGTCGGCGAACCAGATCTCGGTGGTGTTCTTGCTGCCGCTCGCGATCAGGATGAACCGGTCACTGCGGGTCCGGCCCATCGACACCCAGAACCGCTCGTCGGGCTCGTGGAACACCTCCACGTCGTCCTCGGCCGGAGATCCGATCCGGTGCCGCCAGACTCGATCGGGCCGCCAGGCGTCGTCGACGGTGGTGTAGAAGAGGTGCTCCCCGGCGGCGTCCCAGGTGGCTCCGTGGCCGACTTCGGCAATCTCGTCGGGGAGGAGCTCTCCGGTCCGCAGGTCCTTGACTCGCAGGTGGAAGCGCTCGTCGCCGCGGGTGTCGGTGCTGAACGCCAGCAGGTTGCCGTCCAGGCTGACGGCGCCGGCTCCCAGGGCGAAGAAGTCGTGGCCCTCGGCAAGCTCGTTGGAGTCGAGCAGCACCTCCTCGCCCGGAAGGGTGTCGTCCGCAGCCGGGGGAGTCCAGTCGTCGGGGTCGCCGATCGGACACCGGCACTGCACGCCGTACTGCTTGCCCTCGATCGTGCGCACGAAGTACCAGTAACCGCCGAGCCTGGTGGGCACGCTGAGGTCGGTCTCCTGGGTGCGGGAACGGATCTCGGTGAAGATCTGCTCCTGCAGCCCGCTCAGGGGAGCGGTCCGCGCCTCGGTGTAGGCGTTCTCGGCCTCGAGATAGGCGATGACGTCGGGGGACTCCTTGTCGCGCAGCCACTCGTAGTCGTCGATGACGGTGTCGCCGTGGTGGGTACGTCGGACAGGCCTGCGATCGGCGTTCGGGTGCTCAGACACCCCGCGACCCTATGCCACCGGGTTCGTCGCCGGCACGGGCACAATGGACGACATGCCGGGCTCCGTCGATCTGAACGCCGATCTGGGCGAGGAGATCACCGATGACGCCGCGTTGCTCGCTGTCGTGACCAGTGCCAACGTCGCCTGCGGCTACCACGCGGGGACCACCGAGACGATGGTCGAGGTGTGCCGGATCGCGGCGGAGCGAGGGGTCACCATCGGGGCACAGGTGTCCTACCGGGACCGCGACGGGTTCGGGCGCCGGGAGATGGACGTGCCCCACTCCGAGCTTGCCGACCAGGTCGCCGAACAGATCGGCACGCTCGGCGCGATCGCGGCCCGTTTCGGCACCGCAGTCTCCTACGTGAAGCCGCATGGGGCGCTCTACCACCGGGTGGGGTACGACGCGGAGCAGGCGTCGGCGGTCCTCACCGGCTCGGGCGGCCTGCCCGTGCTGGGCCTTCCGGGCTCGGTGATCCTCGACCTGGCCCTGGACCTCGGGCGTTCCACCTGGCGAGAGGGGTTCCCCGACCGGGGCTACACCGCCGACGGACGGCTGGTCCCGCGCGGCTCGGTCGGAGCCCTGGTGTCCGAGCCGACCGAGGTCGGCCGGCGCGCGGTCGAGATGGCCGACCGGGTGGACTCGCTCTGCCTTCACGGGGACTCCCCGGGGGCGGTCCACACCGCACAGGTGGTCCGGTCGATGCTGGCCGACGCGGGGTTCGTGCTCCAGGCTCTTGGCTCGACCGGATCGGTGGGGTGAGGCGATGCGTGCCATTCGCGTGGGCAGGGAGGCTCTCCTGGTCGAGGTGGGGTCGGCAGCCGAGGCGGCTGCCCTCTTCGCGGTCGCACGATCGCGTGGGGTCCAAGCCGCCGAGATCGTCCCAGCGGCGCGGACGGTGCTATTCGACGGGGTGGTCGACCCCGACGGGCTCGCCACCTCCCTGGCCGACTGGGATCTGGCGGAGGGGCCCGACGAGCGGTCCGGATCCGTCGTCGAGCTGCCCACGCGCTACGACGGCCCCGACCTGGACCTCGTCGCCGGCCTGTGGGGGATGGACGCCGACGAGGTGGTCGCGACGCACAGCGGGCTGACCTACCGAGTGGACTTCTGCGGCTTCGCGCCGGGCTTCTCGTACTGCTCTGGTCTTCCGGAGGGGCTCTCGGTGCCCCGGCGTGCCGACCCACGCCCCGTGGTTCCGGCTGGCTCGGTCGCCCTGGCCGGCACCTACACCGGCGTCTACCCCCACGCCTCCCCGGGCGGATGGCTACTGCTCGGGACCACTGATGTGCCCGTCTGGGATCTCGGGCGGGACGAGCCCGCGCTGCTCGCCCCCGGACGCCAGGTCCGTTTCGTGGCGGTGGATCCGTGACGGGCCGCAGCATCTCGATCGTCGACCCGGGGGCGTTCACCAGCGTTCAGGATCTCGGGCGGCCCGGGCTGGCCCACCTCGGGGTGCCGCGCTCGGGCGCCGTGGACGCGCCGGCGCGCGACCTGGCGAACCGGCTCGTGGGGAACGAGGCCCACGCCGCGGTGCTGGAGACGACCCTCAACGGAGTCGCCTTCCGGGCCGATGTCGCCTTGACCATCGCGGTGACCGGTGCCCGCTCGCACATCGAGGTCGACGGTCGGCACGTTCCCTGGGCCGAGCCCGTCTCGGTGGCCGAGGGGGCGATCGTGCGGGTCGGCCCTGCGCATGCCGGGCTCCGCTCCTACGTCGCCGTGAGCGGAGGGCTCGAGGTGCCCGCTGTGCTCGGCTCCCGCTCCCACGACACGTTGTCCCGGCTCGGCCCGGCACCCCTGGCCGCGGGCGAGATCCTTCCGGTCGGTCGCCCCCAGGGGATGCCCGGGCACTCCGACGTCGCGGCGATCGAGCCGGTCCGGCGTCAGCTGGTGCTCCATCCGGGACCGAGGGCCGACTGGTTCGAACCGCAGTGGCCGGAGATCGTCCAGCGCTCGTCGTACGTCGTCGGAGCCTCCTCCAACAGGATCGCGATCCGAATGGAGGGTGAGGCCCTGCCCCGGATCCGGGAGGGCGAGCTGCCCAGCGAGGGGATCGTCCTCGGTGCGGTGCAGGTGCCCGCGAGCGGGCTACCCCTGATCTTCCTCAACGACCACCCGACCACCGGTGGCTATCCGGTGATCGCGGTCGCGGACCCGGCCTCGCTGGCGGTCTGCGCGCAGCTGAGGCCCGGCGACGAGGTCTCATTCCGTGTCGAGCTGGGCTGACTCCCACCGGCGCAGGTCCGGGTCGTCCACGGCGAAGCTGCGGACCGGGCCCGGCCCGGTCTCGGCGGTCTCGAAGCGGACGGTGACCACCGAGCGCCCCGACCCCCAGACCCACCCGCGGCCGTGGTCGGTGTGGACCACGTCCATCCCCGGTAGCCAGAGCCCCCGGGCGCGGGCCAGCGGTGGGTCTGGAGTGTCTTCGTCATCATCGGTCTCGGCGGCGTCCGGGTCCCAGAAGAGGTCCTCCTGCACCCAGTCCGAAAGGCCCGAGACGCCGACTCCGAGCAGGCGGACCCCGCCGGTGACGTCGAGGTCCGCGACGAGGGAACGGGCCAGGCGGACGATCGTCTCCGGGTCGTCGGTGGGCTCGGAGAGGGTTGATCCCCGAGTGACGGTGGTGAAGTCGTAGCGGCGCGCCTTGATCGTCACGGTGCGGCCGGACAGCGCCTGGTCACGTAGCCGGAGCGCGACGCGGCGAGCGTGACGGGCGATCTGGCGCTCGATCACCGCGGGGTCGGTGAGG
The DNA here is from genome assembly GCA_963824105.1 of uncultured Actinomycetota bacterium. GTDB lineage: Bacteria > Actinomycetota > Actinomycetes > Propionibacteriales > Nocardioidaceae > CAWDVB01. The sequence continues at coordinate 6,751 of CAWGNN010000002.1, read as the reverse complement.
TCGGTGTCGTAGGTGTCCTCCACGCTCACCGACTTGGTCTCCCGCGCCGGCTCCACCGGGCGGTCGTCCTCGGCTCGAGCCAGGTGGAACAACGCCGCACCGTGCGCCTCTCCCAGCAGCCGCACCAGCTCGTTCTCGGAGAGCTGGTTCAGCTCGGCGACGGTCTGGACCCCCGCCCGGCGCAGCCGCTCGGTCGTTGCCGGCCCGACTCCGGGGATCACGGCCACCGGCATGCGTGCGAGCACCCGGGCCTCGGATCCCGGCTCGATCACCGCCAGGCCGTCGGGTTTGTCGAGCTCGCTGGCGATCTTCGCCATCAGCTTGGAGGAGGCCAGACCGACCGAGCCGGTCAGCCCGCCGGTCACCTCATGGATCCGCTGGCGCAACGTGCGGGCGGCTTCGGTGACCGTCGGCAGCGAGAGGTCGGGAAGGCCGGCACCTCGCAGGTCCACGAAGGCCTCGTCCAGCGACAGTGGTTCGACGACGGGTGAGAGAGACCGCAGCTCGGCCATCACGGCCTCGCTGGTGGCACGGTAGGCCGCGAAGCGGCCGGTCAAGTAGGCCGCGTGCGGGCAGCGGCGCCGGGCCTCGGCGGTCGGCATCGCCGAGCGGATGCCGTACGTCCGGGCTTCGTACGAGGCGGTCGCCACCACGCCTCGGCCGCCGATGCCGCCGACGACCACCGGCTTGCCGCGCAGCGAAGGCTTGTCGCGCTGCTCCACTGAGGCGAAGAAGGCATCGAGGTCCAGGTGCAGGATGCTGGCCTCGGTGCGCACAGCCCGATCATCCCGCAGCCGTTGCCCCGCGTCCTCCCGGCGGCTTCCGGGTAGGCCGGTATTCGTCCCCAGAGGCGCCACCGTCGTGTCGCCGGCACCGATTCGCGGCGCCCGCACCGGACGTCCGTGGCTCCGGCGAAGGTCGGCCCATGACAACACCTCGCACTCTCACCGTCCGCACGCCCGAGGACGTTCTTGCTCTGGTCGTCTCCGTTCTCGGATTCCAACCCAGCGACTCCGTGGTCATGGTGACCAGGACCGCTGCCGCCTCCTTCCACGCTCGAGCCGACCTGCCGCTGGATCAGGAGGAAGTGCTCGCCCTCGCCGAGCACTTGGCCGAGGCCGCGACCGTGAACCAGGCACAGGAGGCGATCATCGTCACCTACTCCGGTGACCGGCACCTGTGCGACGCGATGACCGCCGCTCTGGCCGAGCAGCTGGGCACCCGCGGCATCGACGTCGATCTCGCTGTTCGCGAGCATGCGGGGCGCTGGTACCGAGCAGGAGACCCGTTCGGCGGCGAGGGCTTCGAGTACGACCTCACCGGCCATCCCTTCGTCCTGGAGTGCCGCTTCCTGGACCGGGAGATCTACCGCGACCGTGCCGAGCTGGCCTTGTCGCTGCGTGGGCCGACCGAGTTGGTCACCTCGACCGAGCGCGCGCTTGCGCAGGCAGTGCAGAGGGTGCTCGCGCAGGGTGCCGGCGGTGCCTCCGTGGATGGTTCCGACGAGCTCGGCTGGGCTCTGGAGCGGGTTGTCGGCGAGGATCGGCTCTCGCCGGACGAGATCGCCAGGCTCGCGCTCGATCTGGGCGTCCGGGAGATCCGCGACGGCTTGTGGCTGGCGATGGACCGAGCCACAGCGGCCGACTGGCGCCGGCGGCTCAAGGAGATCGTCCGGGCGACACCCGACGACCTGGTCGCGGAGCCCGCCGGGCTGCTCGCCTTCGCCTCCTGGTTGTCGGGGGATGGAGCTCTCGCCTGGTGCGCGGTGGATCTGGTTCGCACCGTCGAGCCCGACCACACGCTGGCGTCGTTGGTCGCCCAAGCCCTGGAGGCAGCCGTGCCTCCGAGCGCCTGGGACTCGCCGACTCTTGGAACGACAGGCCCACAGACAGTCTGATTACGCCCATACTGGGCCGATGGGTGAGGACATCGCCGATCAGGAGTTCACTGCTGCGGGCCGCGCCCGTTACCAGGAGAAGCTCGCGGCATGCATCCAGGCCCTCGACCGGATGCTGGTCGACCTGGCCTTCGACGAGTCGCCTGCCAAGTTCGGGCTGGAGATGGAGTTCTCTCTGGTCGACGAGACCGAACGACCGACCTTCACCAACTCGGAGGTATTGGAGGCGATCGCCGATCCGGAGTTCCAGACCGAGCTGGGTCGATTCAACATTGAGACCAACGTTTCCCCACAGCTGTTGTCGGGCAGCGGGCTGTCGAGGATGGAGGCTCAGCTCCAGCAGAGCCTGAATCAGGCGGAGGAGCGTGCCGCGTCGATCGGCTCGCACCTGGTCTCGGTCGGCATCCTCCCGACCTTGGGCGAGGAACACCTCGACGACAAGGCGATCAGCTCCAACCCCCGCTACCGCCTGTTGAGCGAGGAGCTGCGGCGGCTGCGTGGCGAGGAATTCCTCATCGAGATCGAGGGCCATGACCACCTGCGGATGTCGGCGGAGTCGATCATCCCGGAGGCCGCCTGCACCAGCACCCAGATCCATCTCCAGGTCACGCCGGGGGAGTTCGCGGCCTCCTGGAACGCCGCTCAGGCGGTGGCGGCGCTCCAGGTCGCGATCGGAGCCAACTCGCCGTACTTCGTGGGGAAGCGACTCTGGGCGGAGACCCGGATCCCTCTCTTCGAACAGGCCATCGACTCACGCAATGCCGAGAAGCGACACCGCGGAGACCTCGTCCGGGTGTGGTTCGGACACGACTGGATCGGGTCCGCCCAAGAGCTGTTCGACGAGAATCTCCGGTGCTTCGAGCCGATCCTCCCCGTCCTCTACGACGACGACCCGCTGGCCGAGCTGGATGCCGGACTGGTGCCGACCCTGCGGGAGATGCGGCTCCATAACGGGACCGTCTACCGCTGGAACCGTCCCGTCTACGACGTCACCAACGGGGTCCCACACCTGCGCATCGAGAACCGCTGCCTGCCGTCGGGGCCGACAGTGGTCGACACGATCGCCAATGCCGCGTTCTACGTGGGCCTCGTGAGGGCGTTCCGGGAGGACGAGTCGCCGGTGTGGGAGCAGGTCCCGTTCTCCGTGGCGCGGTCCAACTTCAGGGCTGCGGCTCTCTGGGGGGAGGATGCCGAGGTCTTCTGGCCGGAGTTCGGGCAGATCAAGGCGACCGACCTGATCCGATCCCATCTGCTGGCTCGCGCCGTCGACGGGTTGAGGTCGTGGGGAGTCGACGAGCCGGACATCGACCGTCTGACCGGGGTCATCGAGGGGCGCTGTGCCCCTCGGGCGACTGCGTCGGCCTGGTGGGTGGACCGGGTTGACGCCCAGACCGCTGCCGGCGACTCCCAGGAGACCGCGCTGCGCGCGGCAAATGCCGACTATCGCGAGCACATGCATGCCAACATCCCGGTCGCGGACTGGGATCGGGGCTGAGCGGGACAGTCACAGGCGCAGCCGAACCCATCGGCGGGCCGATCCCGACCTCGGGTCGAGCCATCCGGTGCGGGTGATCACATAAAGGGGGAGCGGGTCCCGGGCGAGCACCCCAGCGGCCATCGACGTCGCCGCGATCCAGCGGTTGTCCATCTCGTGGAGGTCGGGGACGCCGGGGCGAGTCACCCACCAGGCGAGACCGTCCCAGGCCTCCGCCGGGATCTGCTCGGCGAGCACGAGGGCGAGGTCGAGACTGAGCTGCGCGTCCGGCTCGCTCGGCACCTCGGCATCGACCCGGTCTCCGGCGAGCTCACCGAGGGAGAGTCGGACGGGGAACCGGCGCCGGTGCTCCCCGCGCCGGAACCTCCCGACCTCCAGGCGCAATGCGGCTTCGGTCGACATGGGCCCACTGTGCCCGACATGGATCGCCCGTCAAGGTGTCATCCACAGCCTTACCTGCGATAGCGTCCCCGTAAGGAAAGGAGTCAGAAGACGTGACAACGATCGTGGTGGGCTATGTGCCCAAGCCCGAGGGTGACGCTGCGCTGGCCAGGGCGATTGAAGAAGCCAAGCTGCGCAACGCGTCGCTGGTAGTGGTCAACTCCCACCGCGGGGGCGAGTCTTTCGACGACGAGGATGCGTCCGAGACCGCCGACAAGCTCGAGTCGGTCAGCGGCCGGCTGAAGGCGGCGGGTGTCGAGTTCGAGGTGCGTCAGATGGTGCGCGGCAAGGACCCGGCCGAGGATCTCATCGGCATCGCCGTCGAGACACGCGCCGAGTTCATCGTCATCGGGCTGCGGCGCCGGACCCCCGTAGGCAAGCTCATCCTCGGCAGCAATGCACAGCGGATCCTGCTCGATGCCGAATGTCCGGTCCTGGCAGTCAAGTCCTCTGACTGAGATCTAGCGGAGTCGGTCAGGCCAGGGCGAAGTCCACGGCTGCTCGAGCGTGGAGCGCCGTGGTCGCGAAGACGGGAACCTCGACGTCATCCGGGCCGATCAACAGCTCGATCTCGGTGCATCCGAGGATCACGCCTTCGCAGCCTTCCTCCACGAGCCCCTCGATGATCCGACGGAGTTCGGCGCGCGACTCCTCGCGGATCTGGCCGACCACGAGCTCGCCGTAGATGATGTCGTCGACGATCAGGCGGTCAGGCTCCTCCGGCACCACCCCTTCGACGTACCCCCAGGCCAGCCGGCCGAGGTAGAAGTTCTCCTCCATGGTGAACCGCGTACCCAGCAGAGCCACGCGGCTGAGCCCTGCCGCCCGAACGGCCCCGGCGGTGACGTCGGCCAGGTGCAGCAGCGGGATGTCGATGGCCTCGCTGATCTCACCGGCGACCTTGTGCATCGTGTTGGTGCACAGAAGCAGGCACTCCGCCCCCGCTTTCTGCAGTGCGAGAGCTTCCTCGGCCAGGCGCTGCGCGGCCTCGTGCCAGTCACCGGTGCGCTGGAGGTGCTCAATGTCGTGGAAGTCGACCGACGCGAGGACACAGCGAGCGGAGTGCAGGCCGCCCAGTCGATCCCTCACCTCGCGGTTGATCAGTTCGTAGTAGAGGGCCGTGCTCTCCCAACTCATCCCCCCGAGCAGTCCGATCTTGCGCATGGGGCGATCCTAGGTGGGACGCCGGGCCGGATGTCCGTGCGTTGAGCGACACGCGGCGGGGCAGGTGTCGCGCGGCTTTGCGGACGTGCCACAATGTCACTCGCGTCTCTTGACGCCAACGGGCCCTTTTGCGCCCTCGATTCGCTTCATAGGAGAGGGAGTCCGTGTCACTGAGCAGGTCGAAGCAGGATCGACTTCTTGCCCTCCCCGGAATCTCCGCAACGGTCGGCGCGGCGCGTGCGACCGGCGAGATCACCGATGACCAACTGCGCGAGGCCGCCGTCGGGGCCGACCTGACGCCGGCTGAGATGCGCGATCTCTTGCGCCTGCTGACCGACCACGGGGTCGCCGTGTCGGTCTCCGGTGAAGGGGGCCGCCGCGCCGCCGCCGCCGCGAAGAAGACGGCCGCCAAGAGCCCGGCCAAGAAGGCTCCGGCGAAGAAGACCACGGCTGCCGCGACCAAGGCTCCGGCGAAGAAGGCTGCCGCGAAGAAGGCTCCGGCGAAGAAGGCTGCCGCGAAGAAGGCTCCGGCGAAGAGCACCTCGACGAGGGAAGCAACTGCGAGCGAGACGGAGAACAAGTCTCCCGCCAAGAAGACCGCGGCGAAGAAGACCGCGGCGAAGAAACCGCAGCCAAGGAGTCGCCGGCTCCCGCGGCGGTTGAGGACGGGGCCGCCGAGGTGGTGATCGGGCCGGACGGCAAGAAGGTGCTGCCGGATATCCCGGACGATCAGTTCGAGAAGGACCTGGCCACCGACCCGTCGATCAAGGAGGACGAGGAGAAGGGCTACGTCATCTCCGCCTCCGACGAGGACGAGCCCCCGAGCAGCAGGTGACCGTGGCCGGCGCCACCGCGGACCCGGTCAAGGACTACCTCAAGCAGATCGGCAAGGTGCCGCTGCTGAACGCCGAGATGGAGGTCGAGCTCGCCAAGCGGATCGAGGCCGGCCTCTTCGGGGAGGAGAAGCTCAACAAGGGCACCAAGATCTCGCCGAAGATGACCGAAGAGCTGGAGTGGATCTCCCAGGACGGCGGTCGGGCCGAGAACCACCTCCTCGAGGCGAACCTGCGACTCGTGGTCTCGCTGGCCAAGCGCTACACCGGCCGCGGCATGCTGTTCCTCGATCTGATCCAGGAGGGCAACCTCGGTCTGATCCGTGCGGTCGAGAAGTTCGACTACACCAAGGGCTACAAGTTCTCCACGTACGCCACCTGGTGGATCCGGCAGGCGATCACTCGCGCGATGGCCGACCAGGCCCGCACCATCCGCATCCCCGTCCACATGGTCGAGGTGATCAACAAGCTCGCCCGCGTCCAGCGCCAGATGCTGCAGGACCTCGGCCGGGCGCCGACTCCGGAGGAGCTCGCCAAGGAGCTCGACATGACCCCCGAGAAGGTCATCGAGGTCCAGAAGTACGGCCGCGAGCCGATCTCCTTGCACACGCCCCTGGGTGAGGACGGCGACAGCGAGTTCGGTGACCTGATCGAGGACTCCGAGGCGATCGTCCCCGCGGACGCAGTCTCGTTCACCCTGCTCCAGGAGCAGCTTCACGCCGTGCTGGACACGCTGTCAGAACGCGAGGCGGGGGTGGTGTCGATGCGGTTCGGACTGACCGACGGCCAGCCCAAGACCCTCGACGAGATCGGCAAGGTTACGGCGTGACCCGCGAGCGGATCCGCCAGATCAAGTCCAAGACCATGTCGAAGCTCCGGCACCCTTCGCGGTCGCAAGTGCTCCGTGACTACCTCGACTGA
>CAWGNN010000001.1:0-104742 GCA_963824105.1 uncultured Actinomycetota bacterium | reverse complement strand
AGCCCTCCTGCCGATGCCAGGAAGGCGACTTCCGACGAGGCGAATGGGCCAGAACCACTTGTCCCGCCTCTTCCCACACCAGTTGCCGTAGTGGATCGGAACGGAGGGCGAGTCCTTCGCGTGGCGTAGCGTCGACGGCAGAGTCGCGGTCACAGGATTGAAGAACGGGGGACCGCATGTCGGACGGCACCATCGTGTTCTACGCGATCACCGCGGCATTCGTCGTCTTCGTCGTCTCACAGTTGCGAGCGTGGCTCAGGGACAGAGGGGTCAAGCGAGGCGAGCGACGCAGTCCGGTCGACCTCGACCCTTATGCGGCCAAGCAGCGGAACCTGGAGACCGCCAGGGAGACGCTACGGAACCGCTTCCGAGGCCCCGGCGGCTGATCCGAGTACGAGCCAGGATGGTCGTCGGTCCCGGATCCGCCAACGATCGGGCAGTGAGTGCCAGTCTTCGGCACCGTCTTGACCGCCGCGATCGTCGTCTTCGTCGCCTTCGCCGTCGTCGTCCGGGTCAAAGCACGCAGAGCAGAGGGCAGGCGATCACCCGGAGCGAGGAGATCATCGGCTCCGACGCGCCCGATCCCCTGACCCAGTTGAGCGACGCCCCCGTCTGGGCCTAGCTGCACGAGCGCTCCCGCTGGCGGTTCGGGGGTTCCTGAGTCACCGCCGTCTGCGGCGGTCCCGGCGCGGGTCAGCTCTTGCTCAGGGTGATCGGGCTCCACACGATCGGGTTGAACGACTGGTTGGGCCGGTAGCTCAGCGCCTTCAGCTCGCCGGACTTCTTGACCTGGTAGACCTCGCAGAATGTCAGGGAGTCTCCGGGCGCGAAGGTCTGCGGCAGCGGCTTGGACGTGCACGGCTTGAACCTCGAGGAGAAGCTCACCGGAGGAAGCAGCACGTCGGCCGGCGAGACGCCCCAGACCGGCACGAGGTCACCACCGACGGTCCCATTCCCGACGTTGTCGATCTTCATCTCGACGTAGTAGAAGTTGGACTTGCGCTGGGTGGCGTTCAGGTTGAAGAGCACGAAGTCGCTCACCTGGGCGAGGGTCACCTTGGAGACGGTGATGGCCAGCGTGGTCTCCCGGACGTCGTCGGGCTTGTAGTCCACCCGTGCGGTCGCCCCGAGCGTGAGCGTCGTGCCCTGCGGGGTCAGAAGGTCCGCGCTCCCGCTTGCCGACGACGTAGGGGTCGTCGACTGTGCGCTCGGCGGCGATGCCGTGCACCCGGACAGGGCCAACGCGAGCACACCCGCTACGGCGACGGGGACAAGACGTGTCAGCATCCGGCCAGCCTATCTGCCAGGTAGGTCCGCACGCCCTCGATCGGGATGCGCTCCTGCGCCATCGAGTCTCGCTCACGCACGGTTACGGCGCCGTCCTCGAGCGAGTCGAAGTCCACGGTCAGACAGTACGGGGTGCCGATCTCGTCCTGTCGACGATAGCGACGTCCGATCGCGCCGGCGTCGTCGAAGTCGATGTTCCAGTACTGACGAAGGTCGGCAGCAAGGGCCCGCGCCCGCGGGGACAGATCCTCGTTGCGGGAGAGCGGAAGCACCGCTGCCTTGACCGGCGCCAGCCGGGGGTCGAGCTTGAGCACGGTGCGCTTGTCGACGCCGCCCTTGGTGTTGGGCGCCTCGTCCTCGGAGTAGGCGTCGACAAGGAAGGTCATGAGTGATCGGGACAGGCCAGCCGCCGGCTCGATGACGTACGGCGTGAAGCGCTCACCACTCGCCTGGTCGAAGTAGCTCAGGTCGGTGCCCGAGTGCTTGGCGTGCGTGGTGAGGTCGAAGTCGGTGCGGTTCGCGATGCCCTCGAGCTCGCCCCACTCCGAGCCGGCGAAGTTGAACCGGTACTCGATGTCGACGGTGCGCTTGGAGTAGTGACTCAGCTTCTCCTGCGGGTGCTCGAAGTGCCGAAGGTTGTCCGCGGAGATGCCCAGGCCGACGTACCAGGCGGTGCGCTGGTCGATCCAGTACTGGTGCCACTCCTCATCGGTGCCCGGCACCACGAAGAACTCCATCTCCATCTGCTCGAACTCCCGGGTGCGGAAGATGAAGTTGCCCGGCGTGATCTCGTTGCGGAAGCTCTTGCCGATCTGGGCGATGCCGAAGGGCGGCTTCTTGCGGGCCGAGGTCACCACGTTGGCGAAGTTGAGGAAGATGCCCTGTGCGGTCTCCGGCCGCAGGTAGTGCAGACCGGACTCGTCCTCGACCACGCCGAGGTAGGTCTTCAGCAGGCCGGAGAACTGCCGTGGCTCGGTCCACGCGCCACGGGTGCCGCAGTTGGGGCAGGCAACCTTGGTCAGATCGACGTCGTCGGGGTTCTCGATCCCCTTCTTCTCGGCGTACTCCTCCTGCAGGTGGTCGGCCCGGAAGCGCTTGTGGCAGGACTGGCACTCGGTCAGCGGGTCCATGAAGGTGTCGACGTGGCCGGATGCCTCCCAGGTCTGACGCGGGAGGATCACCGAGGAGTCGATGCCCACGACGTCCTCGCGGCTCTGCACCATCGAGCGCCACCACTGGCGCTTGATGTTCTCCTTGAGCTCGACGCCGAGCGGACCGTAGTCCCAGGCCGAGCGGGTGCCGCCGTAGATCTCGCCGCAGGGGTAGACGAAACCCCGGCGCTTGGCGAGGGAGACGACGGTGTCGACGACGGCGGAAGGCTTGGCGGGCACGAGGGGGCTCCTTGGGGGGTGCGACAACGCCGTCTGGCTGACGGCGAGGTTTCAGGGTAGTCAACCGAGGGAGCGCGGCTCCACTCGGTTGAGCTCGTGCTCCCCGTCCACGGGGATCTCGTAGGCGGAGGGCTCGTCGATCGCCCGACCGAGGACGGCCCAGGCGCGCAGCTTCACGTCGTACGACGAGAGCGCCCGACGGTAGGAGCCGACGTCCGCCCACCGGGTCTGGAGCACCCACAGCTCGGGATCATCGGCATTGCGGCCGATCGCCCCGTCGACGTACCCCTTCTGACCGGCCAGGCTCTGTTGGGCTCCCTGCAGCTCGGCGAGGAAGGCCTCACCTTCACCGGCCGGCACACGGAACCTGTTCAACACGAGCACAACCGAAGCCTAGTCAGACCTACTTGAGAATGGTTCTCATTATCACTACACTGTCGGCGTGATCCGACGCTTCGCACTCTTCACCGCGGCCGCGCTGCTCGCGGCCCCGGCTCTCGCCGGCTGCTCCTCCACCTCGACCGACGGCAAGCTGAAGGCCGTGGTCGGCTTCTACCCCCTGGAATTCCTGGTCCAGCAGATCGGCGGGAGCCACTTCGACGTGGAGAACCTCACGATCCCCGGGGTCGAGCCCGAGAACATGACGCTGACGGTGCGGCAGACCGCCGACGTCGTCGGAGCTGACGTGGTGGTCTATCTCAAGGGCTTCCAGGCTCCCGTCGACGACGCGGTGGCCCAGTCGGACTCCCAGCACATCGTCGATGTCGGCCCCGCGGTCGACCTGGTGCCGTTCCAGGAGAACCCCAGCGAGATGAACCCGCACTTCTGGCTCGACCCGGTCCGCTACTCGCAGGCCGCGAGCGCAGTCGAGCAAGGCCTGGCCGCGGCCGACCCCGCCCATGCCGCCGACTACGAGGCGAACCTCGCCGCCCTCCAAGGCCGTCTCGCCGACCTGAACACCCAGTACAAGAACGGACTCGAGAACTGCCAGCGCAACGTCGTCATCGTGAGCCACGATGCCTTCGCGTACATGGGGAGCCGCTATGGCTTCACCTCGTATGCGATCAACGGCTTGTCGCCCGACGCCGAACCGTCCCCCGCACACATCGCTCAGCTGCACGACCTCATCCAGCAGTACGGCATCACGACCGCCTTCGCCGAGCCGCTGACCAGCTCCGCGATGGCTGACTCGCTGGCGCAGGACCTGGGGATCTCGGTGGGGGTCCTCGACCCGATCGGCGGCCTGGAGTCGGGGAACACCGCCGACGACTACTTCACCATCATGGAACGCAACCTCAGCACACTCGAACAGGCGAACGGATGTCAGTGACCGATCACGTCAGTCTGGAAGGCGTCTCCGTCGAGCTCGGCGGACGCCCGATCCTCCGCGGGATCAACCTCACCGTCCCGCCGGGACAGACCCTCGCGGTCCTCGGTGCCAACGGCTCGGGCAAGTCCACGCTGGTCCGCACCATGCTCGGGTTGATCCCTCCCGTGCGGGGACGGGTGCGACTCTTCGGCGAGCTCCTCGGAGACTTCCGCTCCTGGCGCCGAGTCGGGTTCGTGCCGCAGCGCGTGGCAGCCGCGACCGGCATCCCCGCCTCCGTGTGGGAGGTGGTGGCCGCGGGCAGACTGTCGCGCCGTCGCCCGTTCGTCCCCCTCACCGGACGGGACCGGGCAGCCATCCGCGACGCGATCACCGCGGTCCGTCTCGACGGACGCGAGTCGGACCGCTGCTCGACCCTCTCCGGCGGCCAACAGCAGCGGGTGCTCATCGCCCGGGCCCTCGCGGGCGCCCCTGACCTGCTCTTCCTCGACGAGCCGACCGCCGGCGTGGACGTGGTGAGCCAGAGAGAGCTCGCGGAGACACTCGGCGTGCTCAAGGCGAGGGGGACGACGATGGTCCTGGTCGCTCACGAGATGGGCCCGGTGGAGCCACTGATCGACCGGACCATCGTCATGCAGGACGGCCGGATCGCCTACGACGGCAAGCCGATCCACACCTTCCACGACGCCGGGCATCACCACCCCGAGCTGGAGGAGCAGCAGGTGGCCCATCCGCTCGCCGCCTACCCCGACGTCGACAGCATGATCGGGGGCGACGAGTGAGCATCCTCGCCTACGACTTCGTCCAGCGGGCGCTCCTCGCCGCGCTCGTCACCGGACTCGCCGCGCCCGCTGTCGGCACCTACCTGGTCCAACGCCGTCAGGCGCTGCTCGGGGACGGGATCGGTCATCTGGCCGTCACCGGTGTCGCGGTCGGCCTGCTCACCCAGACCTCTCCCACATGGAGCGCGATCGTCGTCGCGATCATCGGCGGCATCATCATCGAGACGGTGCGCAACACCGGTCGCGCCAGCGCGGACATCGCGCTCGCACTCCTCTTCTACGGCGGGATCGCGGCCGGCGTGATGATCACCGGGCTCGCCGGTCAGAGCGCCGCGACCCTGAATCGCTACCTCTTCGGCTCGATCACCTCGATCACCTCCACCGATGTCTTGGTCACGATTGGGCTCGCCGTGGTCCTGCTCGTGGTCACCGTCGGGCTCTCACCCCAGCTCTTCGCCGTCGCCCAGGACGAGGAGTTCGCCCGCGTCGCCGGGCTCCACGTCCGCTGGTACAACCTGATGGTCACCGTGATGGCCGCGGTCACGGTCACCGTGGCGATGCGGACCGTCGGTCTGCTCCTGGTCAGCGCGCTGATGGTCGTCCCCGTCGCGACCACGCAGCAGATCGTGGGCGCCTTCCGGCCCACGCTGTACATCAGCATGGTGCTCGGCGCGGCAACCAGCGTGGGCGGCGTGGTGGTCTCCAGCTATATCGATGTCGCGCCGGGCGCGACGATCGTGCTTCTCGCCCTGGCGTTCTTCGCCGCCGCCTGGCCGGTCGGCGCCCTGGTGCGCCGGCGCAAACGGCTCCGAGAGCCGTTCCCGTCGACCTCAGAAGACGTCCACGACCATGAGCACGCCGATCACGAGCACGGCCATGACGGTCATGTCCATGGTCCCGACTGCGGACACCTCGCTGTCAAGCACGGCGACCACGTCGACTACGTCCACGAGGGCCACCGGCACGCGTCCCATGAGGATCACTATGACGAGCACTGAGGGCCGCCCCACTCGCCAGCGGATCGCCGTACGTCGCTGCCTGGACGACCACACCGACTTCCGCTCCGCGCAACAGATCCACGAGCTGCTCCGCGAGTCCGGCGACAACGTCGGCCTCGCCACCGTCTACCGCACGCTGCAGTCGCTGGCCGACGGCGGAGAGGTGGACGTACTGCGCAGCGACGACGGAGAGGCGCTCTACCGCCTGTGCAGCGAGAGCCACCACCACCACCTGGTCTGCCGCTCGTGCGGCAAGACCGTGGAGGTGGACGGCCCCGCCGTCGAGCGGTGGGCCCGGGGGGTTGCCGAGGAACACGGCTTCAGCGACGTGAGCCACACCCTCGAGGTCTTCGGCCACTGCCCCGACTGCACGCGTCGCTGAGCACACTCGAGCCACCGCTGGCTCTGAGCCTTGTCGGGGTCAGCGAGGTGTGTCCGGCGGCGATGCCTGGCGCATGCGGATTGCCCCGATGACCATCAGAACGACTCCCACGGCCACCAGCCCCAAGAAGACCAGGCTGACCGCGCCGGACAAGGCGACCCCCACCCCGGAGAGGGAGATCCCCAGGACGAAGAAGATGTCCACTTCTGCTTCTTCCTTCGGTCCCTCAGGTGGCGCTTCCGTAGCGGCGGCTGCGGCCGGCGTACTCCTCGATCGCCTCCCAGAGGTTTCGCCGGTCCACGTCGGGCCACAGCACGTCGGAGAAGACCAGCTCGGCGTAGGCCGCCTGCCACGGCAGGAAGTTGGACAGGCGCTGTTCCCCCGAGGTGCGCCAGACCATGTCGACCTCGCCGGTCTCCGGGACGTACAGATGGCGGGACAGGGATCGCTCGTCGATGCGGGATGGATCGACGAGTCCTGCAGCGGCGTCGGCGGCGATCTGCCGTACGGCGTCGATGATCTCGGCACGACCCCCGTAGTTCACACACATGGTCAGCGTCATCACGTCGTTGCCCCGGGTGAGCTCCTCGGCGACCATCAGCTCCTTGATCACCGACCGCCACAGCCGAGGAGCGCGGCCGGCCCAGCGCACTCGGACCCCGAGGGCGTGCATGTCGTCGCGCCGGCGTCGGATGACGTCCCGGTTGAAGCCCATGAGGAAGCGAACCTCCTCCGGGGACCGCGACCAGTTCTCGGTCGAGAACGCGTAGGCGGAGATCGCCTTCACACCCATCTCGATTGCACCCTCGACCACGTCGAAGAGAGCGTGCTCGCCGCGGGTGTGTCCCTCCGTCCGAGGCAGCCCGCGTTGCCGGGCCCAGCGGCCGTTCCCATCCATGATGATCGCGATATGACCGGGGACCAGGTCGGCCGGAACCGCTGGCGGTCGGGCTCCGGAGGGGTGGGGCGATGGCTTCCGAGGCGCCTGTCGTGACCCCGTGTCGCGCCGTGCCACCTGATCGACTCCCGTCCCTCGGTACGCGCATCTTACGTCCGTGTCACTCGTGACCTTCGACCCGTCAGGATGTCGATCCCTGGCTCATACAATTGTCCGCGATGGCCGGAGTACCGAGTTTGCGCCGGTCAGGAGGGAAGTGGACCGTGAAGACCAACCAGCTTGTGGAACAACAGTTGACGGTGCTGATGCGGCGCGTCCAGCACATCCACCACAGCACCGCGAACGACGCCAGCAATGTCGACCGTTCCGCTTACGGCATCATGAGCCGGCTGGCCGACGAGGGTCCGCAGCGCCTGGGTGCGCTCGCCACGGTCTTCGGCCTGGACCCCTCCACGATCACGCGCCAGGTCCAGGCCCTCGAGAACGAGGGCCTGGCCTTCCGTACTGTCGATCCTGGCGACCGGCGAGCTTCCATCCTGGAGCTCACCGACCAGGGCGTCGAGGTTCTGAGCCAGGCCCGGGAGTTCCGGCGGGCCCGGCTTCGCGAGATCCTTTGCGACTGGGATCCGGCCGAATGCTCGGAGTTCGCCCGACTGCTGGAAAAGTTCAACCTCAGCGCGGACAAGGCCCTACCCGAGCCGAACCACCACGCGCACTCGCACGCCTAGCCGGAGCGGTCGAGATGGGGCAGTGACTTCAGCCCCCGCTCGAGGTGCCAGGCGACGAAGGCCGCGACCAGCGTCGACGCCTCGCGGCGGAAGCGCTCATCGGTCGCGTTGACGACGTCCCACGCCCCCGCCAGCAGCGCACCGAGAAGGCGCACCGTCTCGTCGGCGGGGCGGGCGCACCCCGGCGTCCGACAGTCGGCACAGAGCACACCACCTGCTGCCGGATGGAACGCCCTGTGGGGTCCGGGCGCCCCACATCGCGCGCACTCGTCGAACGAGGGCGCGTAACCCGCCACCGCCAGGGACCGCAGCAGGAACGAGTCGAGGACCGCGGCCATCGGCCGGTTGACCCCCTCCATGGCTCGCAGCGCGCCGACCAGGAGCAGGAACTGCTGCAACGCCGGCTCCTTGTCTTCGACGACCAAGCGCTCTGACGTCTCGAGCATGACCGTCCCCGCCGTGTAGGCCTCGTAGGAGATGGCCATTCCCGATCCGAACGACTGGATGGTCTCGACCTGAGTGATCACATCGAGTGAGCGACCCTCGGCCAGTTGCAGGTCGACGTGGTTGAAGGGCTCCAACCGGGAGCCGAAGCGCGACGTCGTCCGGCGGACGCCCTTGGCGACGGCGCGGACCCGGCCGTGCTCACGTGTGAGCAGCGTGATGATGCGGTCGGCCTCACCCAGCTTCTGGGTGCGCAGCACGATCGCCTCATCCCGGTACAGCGCCATGCCCGCCATTCTCCCTCCCCGGGACCCCCGGGCCGAGGGAACGACACATGGCACTGGCCGAGGGGACGAAGGGGGGCCAGACTGCAGGTGGTCGACCGGACCAGTGATGGATCCAGTGGTGGAGTGGTGCTGATGGATGTCCGAACCCTCGACTTGGCGGGGCTTCAGCGGCTGATCGATGCCCTCGTGTCCCGGGGATACCAGGTCGTCGGCCCGACGGTGCGCTCCGGGACCATCGTGAACGAACCGCTGTCGCGGGTCGACCAGTTCCCCGTCGGCTGGGCCGACGACCAAGAGGCGGGCCGGGCGCGGCTGCGCCGCCGCGACGACGATCGGGTGTTCGGGTTCGCCCACGGCCCACAGTCGGCCAAGAACGTCTTCTTCCCGACCCGCGAGGTGCTCTGGCGGGTGCAGCGCACCGACGACAACTGGCAGACCCAGCCGCAGGATGAGCCTGCCACGGTCGCCGTCTTCGGCGTCCGGTCCTGCGACCTGAACGCCGTCGGGATCCACGACACCGTCCTCCTCAGCCGCGGGCACCGCGACAGCGCCTACGAGGACCGGCGCCGCGGCGCCTTCGTGGTGGCCGTGGCGTGCTCGGACCCCGGAGGGACCTGCTTCTGCGCCTCGATGGGTACCGGACCCCGCCCGACCAAGGGCTTCGATCTGTGTCTGACCGAGATCCTCGACGAGGAGGGGCACCGCTTCGTCGTCGAGGTCGGCACCGATCGCGGGGCGGAGGTCCTCGACGCGGTGACCGACTCGATCGCCGCCGACGCCGACCTCGAGGCGGCCGCCGAGGTGACCGCGAGGGCAGTGGAGCGGATGGGGCGCTCGATGGAGACCGAGGGTCTGCGCGACCTGCTCTACGGCGCCGCCGAGAGCCCCCGCTGGGAAGCCATCGCCGAGCGTTGCCTGGCCTGCGGGAACTGCACCGCGGTCTGCCCCACCTGCTTCTGCACCGGGGTCGAGGACGTCACCTCGCTGGCCGGGGACGAGGTCGTCCGCGAGCGCGTGTGGGACTCCTGCTTCGACACGTCGTTCTCCTATCTGCACGGCGGTGCGGTACGAGGATCGACAGGCGCGCGCTACCGACAGTGGATGACCCACAAGCTGGCCGGCTGGCAGGACCAGTTCGGCTCTTCGGGATGCGTCGGCTGCGGCCGCTGCATCACCTGGTGCCCCGTCGGCATCGACATCACCGAGGAGGTGGCCCACCTGCGTGGGACCACCGAGGAGGAGAGACCGTGAAGACCATCGAACAACTGCTGCCCGACCACCCGTTCTTCGCCGGGCTGGCTCCTGAGACCATCGAGCTGATCGCAGGCTGCGCCGGCAACATCCACGTCGGCCCCGGGCAGTACCTCTTCCACGAGGACGACCCGGCCGACGCCTTCTACCTGGTCCGTAGCGGGCGGGTCGCCCTGCAGGTCCGCACCCCGACCGCGGACGCGGTCCTCGACGCGATCCACGAGGGCGACGTCATCGGGTGGTCCTGGCTGGTCCCGCCGTACCGGTGGACCTTCGACGCCCGCGCGACGGAGGAGACGTCCCTCGTGGCGTTCGAAGCGACCTGCCTGCGGGAGAAGTGCCAGCGCGACGCGACCGTCGGCTACGAGCTGCTCACCCACGTGGTGCAGGTGATGGCGACACGGCTGCACTCGGCCCGGGTCCGACTCCTCGACATGTACGGCAACCCCACATGACCGCTTCCACCACGACGACAGCCGACCACCCGGAGGCCCGGGCGATGGTGCCGCGCGGCTTCGTGGTGACCGAGGCCAAGCGTGAGACCCGCGACACCCGGACCCTGCTGCTCACCTCTGTGGACGACCGGCCGCTGGAGTTCCGGCCCGGACAGTTCACCATGGTCACCGCCTTCGGAGTCGGCGAGATCCCCGTGTCGGTGAGTGGAGACCCCGCCCGCCCCGAGACACTGCAGCACACCATTCGCGACGTCGGGTCGGTCTCCCACGCGCTCGCCGCCAGCGAACCCGGGACCGTCGTGGGTATCCGCGGCCCCTTCGGCCACGGCTGGCAGGTGGCCCACGCACGCGGCGGCGACCTGGTGATCGCGGCAGGCGGGATCGGGTTGGCGCCGCTGCGTCCCGCCGTCCTGGAGGTCTGCGCCAACCGCTCCGCCTACGGAAGCGTCTCTCTCCTCTACGGGGCGCGCCGACCCGAGGAGATGCTCTTCGAGGACGAGTTGAGGATCTGGGCCGACGAGTACGACATCGACGTACGAGTGACCGTCGACGCGGCCCAGTTCGCCTGGCGGGGTCACATCGGGTTGATCACCCAGCTCATCGAAGGAACCCGGTTCGATCCCGAGCGGACCACGGTCCTGACCTGCGGACCGGAGGTGATGATGCGGCAAACGGCGCGCCGCTTCATCGACCGCGGCGTCGCGCCCGCACGGATCCGGTTGTCCATGGAGCGGAACATGCAGTGCGGCGTCGGGCTGTGCGGCCACTGTCAGCTGCGCGAGCTGTTCGTCTGCGTCGATGGCCCGGTCTTCGAGTACGACCGGCTTGAGCCACTCCTCGCTCGGGCGGAGGTGTAGCCATGGCGAGCTCAGGGAGCACGAGCCACCCCGTGGCACGGACGCGGCGACCGACGCTGGCGGTCTGGAAGTTCGCCTCCTGCGACGGCTGCCAGCTCACCCTGCTCAACTGTGAGGACGAGCTGATCCCGATCGCCGGCGCCATCGACATCGCCTACTTCCCCGAGGCCACCAGGGCGGTTGTGGACGGACCCTACGACCTCTCGCTCGTCGAGGGCTCGATCACGACACCCGAAGAGCTCGACCGCATCCAACAGGTCCGCTCGATGTCGCGCCGACTGATCACCATCGGAGCCTGCGCCACCAGCGGCGGGATCCAGGCCCTGCGCAACTTCGCCGACGTGGCGGAGTTCCGGTCCGTGGTCTACGCCCATCCCGAGTACGTCGAGACGCTCTCGCGGGCCACTCCGATCTCCGCCCATGTCGCGGTCGATATGGAGCTTCGGGGGTGCCCGATCGACAAGGGCCAGCTGCTGGAGGTGCTGGCCGCGGAGCTGCAGGGGCGCAAGCCCCGCGTACCGACGTACTCGGTCTGCGTGGAGTGCAAGCGCCGCGGCAACGTGTGCGTCACGGTCGCGCACGGGACTCCCTGCCTCGGCCCGGTCACCCAGGCCGGCTGTGGCGCGCTGTGCCCGAGCTTCGACCGCGGCTGCTACGGCTGCTTCGGCCCCCAGGACAGCCCCAACACCACGTCCCTGTCCGCACGGCTGACCGACCTGGGCATGCCCCGAGCCGACGTGCTGCGCGTCTATCGCACGTTCAACGCCGCGAACGATGTCTTCGCGGCCGAGAGCGCACGTCATGAGGAGGACGCCAGATGACTCATCAGAACCGTGACGGCGGACACGTCATCCACGTTGACACTCTGTCCCGGGTCGAGGGCGAGGGTGCGATGCACATCGCCTTCCAGGACGGCCGGGTCACCGACGTCCAGCTGCGCATCTTCGAGCCCCCTCGCTTCTACGAGGCCTTCCTGCGCGGCCGTTCCTACACCGAGCCACCCGACATCACCGCGCGGATCTGCGGGATCTGCCCGGTCGCCTACCAGATGAGCTCGTGCTGGGCGATCGAGGACATTTGCGGCGTGACCGTGACCGAGCCGATCCAGGCCTTGCGGCGGCTGTTGTACTGCGGGGAGTGGATCGAGAGCCACGCCCTGCACATCTACCTCCTCCACGCCCCCGACTTCCTCGGCTACGACGGCGCGATCGAGATGGCGGCCGACCACCGGGGTGTCGTGGAACGAGGTCTGCGCCTGAAGAAGGCGGGCAACTCCCTGATGAGCCTGGTCGGCGGGCGGTCCGTCCATCCGGTCAACGTCCGAGTCGGCGGCTTCTACCGGATGCCGACCGCCGCCGAGCTCGCCACGATCCGGCCGCAGCTCGAGGAGGCGCTCGACGACGCCCTGCGGACCGTGTCGCTCGTCTCGGGCTTCACCTTCCCGGTGATGGAGCAGCCCTATGAGTACCTCGCACTGCGTCCCGAGTCCGGGTACCCGATCGAGAACGGCTCGGTGGTAACGACCGCGGGAGAGGCCTTCGACGTTCGTGACTTCGCCCGACGGATCACCGAGACCCACGTCGCTCACTCCAACGCCCTCCACGCCACGCTGGACGGAGGGGTGCGGGGCCCCTATGTGACGGGGCCCCTGGCCCGCTACACGCTCAACCACGATCGGCTCTCCCCGGTCGCACGCGAGGCGGCCGCCGAGGCCGGGCTGGGGATCTCGTGCCGGAACCCGTTCAAATCGATCGTGGTGCGAGCCGTGGAGGTGGTGGAGGCAGTGGTGGAGGCGCTGCGCATCATCGACGAATGGGACGAGACCGCGGAGCCTGCCGTTCCCGTCGCACCGCGGGCCGGGGAGGGCTTCGGCGCGAGTGAGGCTCCCCGCGGAGTCCTCTTCCACCGCTACGTCATCGACGACGCGGGCATCATCACCGACGCACAGATCGTGCCGCCGACGTCACAGAACCAGACGAGCATCGAAGCCGACCTGCGCACGATGGTGGAGAAGTGGGTAGACCTCGACGACCACACCCTGCAGCACCGCTGCGAGCAGGCGATCCGAAACTACGACCCGTGCATCTCGTGCGCGACCCACTTCCTCGATCTGACGGTGGAACGCCGATGAGCGAGTCTTCAAGCACGACGTTGGTGGTGGGGCTGGGCACCCTCCACGGCGGGGACGACCGCGTCGGCCTCGACGTCGCCGCACTCATCGCCGACCTCGGGCTTGACGGTGTGGAGGTCGTCGAGCAGGCCGATCCGACCAACCTGGTTGCACTGTGGGAGGGCCGCGATCACGTCGTCGTGGCCGACGCACTGCTCGCCGGCGCAGAGCCCGGCACGGTGCTCGTCGTCGAAGCGGGCGCCGACGCGCCACCGTTGGACGGCGCCCGGATGTGGACGGCCAGCGGGGGCAGTCACGCCTTCGGGCTGGCCGACGCCGTGGCCCTCTCTCGCACCCTCGGTGTCCTGCCGAGGAGGGTCACCGTGGTCGGAGTGGTGGCTGGGTCGTTCCGAGCAATGGCGCCGGTCTCCGAGGCCGTCCGGGCGGCCGTGCCCGTCGCAGTCGACCGCGTGCTCGACGCCATGGGCACAACCACGAAGAACCCGGAGGTGTCCCACCATGTGTCTGGCTGAGATCGGCCGGGTCTCCGCGCTCCCGGACGCTGCCACTGCCGAGGTGGCCGTCGGAGAGCGCGTGAAACGCGTCTCACTGCTCACCCTCGACGGTCCGGTGACGGTCGGCGAGTGGCTCGTGGTGCACTCCGGCTTCGCACTGAATCGACTCGACCCGGCCACGGCCGCAGAGGCTCAGCGCATCCGATCAACCCCTGAGGGAGGACTGGAATGACCACACCCACCACTGCCCGTCGGACGGGGATGCTCCTGGCTCTGGCGACCGCTGGGATCAGCGGGTTCTCCATCTTTGTCAACGGCCAGGCGGTCCGGGCGTTCGGCGACGCCACCGCGTACACGACCGTCAAGAACGTCGTCGCGGCCGGGCTCATCCTGAGCGTGGTCCTGGTCGGGCTGGCTCGCGGAGCACGGCTTGACAGGCCGCGGTCGTCGCGCCAGTGGGGCTGGCTCGCGGTGATCGGCGTGTTCGGCGGCAGCGTCCCGTTCGTGCTCTTCTTCGAGGGGCTCTCCCGCGCCGACTCCGGCCAGGCCGCCTTCCTGCACAAGTCGCTGATCTTGTGGGTCGCCCTGCTCGCCGTGGTGGTGCTCGGGGAGCGGCTGTCATGGCTGCACTGGTTCGCCGTGGGGCTCCTCGTGGTCGGGCAGATCGGACTGGCGGGCGGCGTCGGCGGGTTCGGGGCTCCCGAGGCGCTGATCCTCGCCGCGACGCTGCTGTGGTCGGTGGAGGTGGTCGTCGCCAAGCGGCTCCTGGCCGAGCTCTCGTCGTGGACGATCGCCCTGGCCCGGATGGGCCTCGGCTCGGTCGTCCTGCTGGTCTGGACGGCGATGACGGGGCACCTGGCCCTCCCCACCCCGGCGCAGGGGGCCTGGGCCCTGCTGACCGGCGTCCTGCTCGCTGGCTACGTGTCGACCTGGTTCGCCGCGCTGAAGCGCGCCCCGGCGGTCGACGTCACCGCCGTCCTGGTGCTGGCTGCGCCGGTGACCGTGGGGCTCAATGCGCTGGTGAACGGAGCCACGATCGACACCAGCCTCGGCTGGCTCGCCTTGCTGGTCGCCGGCGCCGGATGGTTCCTCGTGCGCTCCTGGTACCTGCCCCGGGCGGCTGCTCGTGTCTGACGTGAACATCGCCGGCCCGCTGAGGTTCGCTCGCTACGGCTACCCGCCGAACGAGCTCGGCTACTGCGGGCCGGGCGAGTCGCGGCAGATCCTGGAGCAGGCCGACGCCGGTGTCTCCGACGGCGACCTGCGACGGCTCCTGGGGGCCTTCGACGGCGCCTGGCCCTACCTCGAGCTCATCGCGCACGCCAACGGGATCGCCGATCCCCTGGACGACCGCGTGGTGGAGGCCTACTGGATCGGCAACGAGCTCCTGGACACCGTCGGCCTCGCCCTGATGGGCGACTCGCTGGAAGACCGGTTCAAGCCACGGGCCGGTCGGTCGTGGGGCTTCCTGGCCGAGTCCGCACCGGCGGGAGCCAAACCGCATCATGCTTTCCATGTCTTCGGGGTGTATCCCTGGGTCGGCCTGCTGCGCAGCGGCCGCACTGTCGAGCCGCTGCATGTGCTGGATCGCTGCCGGATCCGCTGGGGCCAGGTGGTCTCGGTCGGCGGCGGAAAAGCTGTCGTCCGGTCCCGCCCGCTCACCTGGGACGGCCGTCGGCTCGGCCTCGGGGAGCCGGCGGAGGAGCAGGCCACCGTCAGCCTGGACGGCCACGGCTTGGCCCACGGTCTGGAGCCGGGCGCCTGGTGCTCCCTGCACTGGGACTGGGTGTGCGAGCCACTCGACGCCCGCGCCCTGGCAAACCTGAGGCGCCGCACCGCCGAGCAGCTATCCGTGGTGAACCACCTCTCCGCCCCCGCGGCCGCCCTGGGCTGAGCTGCCCCCCGGTTGCCACTGTCGCAACCGGAGTAACAGTACAAACGTTTTTTCTCTTTTCTCCTCTTTTTTCTTTCTCTTCTCTTTCTCTCTTTTGGCACTTTCTTTCTCTCTCTCTGCTTTTTCTTCTTTTTCTCTCTCTCTCTCTTTTTCTTTTTCTCTCTCTCTTCTTCTTTTTCTTTTCTTTCTTTTTTTTTCTTTCTCTTTTTTTCTCTTTTTTTCTTTTTTTTTCTCTTTTTTTTTTTTTTTTTTCTTTTCTTTTTTTTTTTTTTTTTTTTTTTTTTTTTTTTTTTTTTTTTTTTTTTTTTTTTTCTTTTTTTTTTTTTTTTTTTTTTTTTTTTTTTTTTTTTTTTTTTTTTTTTTTTTTTTTTTTTTTTTTTTTTTTTTTTTTTTTTTTTTTTTTTTTTTTTTTTTTTTTTTTTTTTTTTTTTTTTTTTTTTTTTTTTTTTTTCTTTTTTTTTTTTTTCTTTTTTTTTTTTTTTTTTTTCTTTATTTTTTTTTTTTTTTTTTTTTTTTTTTTTT
This sequence comes from uncultured Actinomycetota bacterium, assembly GCA_963824105.1. GTDB lineage: Bacteria > Actinomycetota > Actinomycetes > Propionibacteriales > Nocardioidaceae > CAWDVB01. Next base: position 88,614 of record CAWGNN010000001.1, on the reverse strand, counting down.
TTTTTTTTTTTCTCTCTTTTTTTTACTGTTTTTTTATTTCTTCTCCCTTCCTGCACCCCGGCTGTTGTAATCCCTCCATCTCCACCCAACCCCCCCCTACCAACAAAATACTCCATAACCGCTCCCCCTCAGTCTGGCGACTCGACGCCGTCCGGTCCCGCCGAGTCCTGGCCGCTCCCCCGCCCGCGGGGCCAGAGTCTGCCGACTTGTCGCAAGGGGAGGAACAGGACGAAGGAATTGTCGCAAGGGGAGGAAAGGACGAAGACGAACACCGGGAACCAGGCGTGGAGGAGCCACGACAGCAGCAGGCTGCCGAGGGCGAGCGCGAGGGCGCCCCAGAGCCACCGGGGGTTGGAACGCCTCACCAGCAAACCGCGCCAGGTTCAGGCGCGGTTGACCGCGCTGATGACCGCCTTCAGCGACGCGGTGACGATGTTGGGGTCAAGGCCGACGCCCCACAGCACCTGATCGCCGACGGCGCACTCGACGTACGCCGCGGCGATCGCGTCGCCACCGGACGACAGCGCGTGCTCGCTGTAGTCGAGCACCCGCACGTCGCTCCCGATCGTCGAGAGCCCGTCCACGAAGGCCGCGATCGGGCCATTGCCGTGACCCTCGAGCGTGCGGGGCTGGCCATCCACGTAGACGCGCACCGTGAGGGCGTCCTTCTGGCCCTCGGCGGAGGAGGTGTGCACCGAGTTGAGCTTCAGTGGCACCTCGCGGTCGAGGTACTCGGACCGGAACGCCGCCCAGATCTCCTGGGACGTGATCTCGCCGCCGGCGGTGTCGGTGTGCTTCTGCACCACCCGGCTGAACTCGATCTGGAGCCGCCGTGGCAGGTCGAGGTTGTGCTCGGCCTTCATCACATAGGCAACCCCACCCTTGCCGGACTGGCTGTTGACCCGGATGACCGCCTCGTAGGTGCGGCCCACGTCGTGCGGGTCGATGGGCAGGTAGGGGGCCTCCCACTCCATCTGGGCGACGTCGATTCCACGCTCGGCGGCCTGGCGGTCCAGGTCCTCCAAGCCCTTCTTGATCGCGTCCTGGTGGGAGCCGGAGAACGCCGTGTAGACCAGGTCGCCGGCGTACGGGTGGCGCGGGTGGACCGGCAGCTGAGTGCAGTACTCGACCGTGCGACGGATCTCGTCGATCTCGGAGAAGTCGATCTGCGGGTCGATGCCCTGGCTGAAGAGGTTCATGCCCAGGGTCACCAGGCAGACGTTCCCGGTGCGCTCGCCATGGCCGAACAGACAGCCCTCGACCCGGTCCGCACCGGCCATCATCGCCAGCTCGGTCGCGGCGACCGCGGTGCCGCGGTCGTTGTGAGGGTGCAGTGAGACGACACTGAACTCACGCCGGGTCAGCTGCCTGGAGAAGTACTCGATCTGATCGGCGTACACGTTGGGCGTGGACATCTCCACCGTTGCCGGGAGGTTCAAGATGATCTCCCGGTCAGCATCGGGCTGCCAGACATCGGAGACGGCCTCACACACGTCGACAGCGAAGTCGAGCTCGGTGCCGGTGAAGATCTCCGGTGAGTACTGGTAGCCGAAGTCGGCGCCGGGAAGCAGCTGCTCGGCGTACTTCATCACCAGCTCGGTCCCCCGGATGGCGATCCCCCGGCACTCGTCCTTGTCGACACCGAAGACGACACGACGGAACAGCGGGGCGGTGGCGTTGTAGAGGTGGACCGTGGGGTGGTCGGCTCCGACCAGACTCTGCACCGTCCGCTCGATCAGGTCCTCGCGGGCCTGGGTGAGCACGGTGATACGCACGTCGTCGGGTATCCGGTCCCCTTCGACCAGCTGACGGACGAAGTCGAAGTCGGCCTGGCTGGCCGCCGGGAAGCCGATCTCGATCTCCTTGTAGCCCATCTGGACCAGGAGCTCGAACATCCGCATCTTGCGTGCGGGAGTCATCGGATCGATCAGGGCCTGATTACCGTCACGAAGGTCGGTCGAGAGCCAACGGGGCGTCGAGGTGATCCTCTTGGTCGGCCAGGTGCGGTCCGGCAGGTCGATGGGCGCGAACGAGCGGTACCGCTGGTACGGCATTCCGCTGGGCTGCTGGTGGGGCTTCATGGTGGAACTTCCTCGCTGTGGATGGCGGTCGGGTCCCGGAGACGGACACTCAGACTCCGCAGCGAGGGGGTCCGGGTTAGCGAACCTCGCTGCGGCAGCGAAGGAGAAGCCTGCTCCACATAGTGCGCCTAGGGTAGCGAACGCAGGGCCCTGGCGTCTCCCGACCTCGCCGGATGGTGAGATCGGCGTCCCAGCGGGTGGGGCTTCCGGGGCAGGCAAACTTCACACGTGGGGGCACAGAGGCAGGCTTGGCCTCGACCGGTAGCCTGTCGCGGGTGCAGGAACGGGGCGGAAGGAGTTTGGGGTGCGCCGCGTTCTCGTGGTGGGACTGACGCTGGCCCTGGGCGCATTGTCCGGCTGCAGCTTCGGACCCCCAGCAGCAGCCCCGGAGAAGGGCGCCTGCCGGGACCTCACCCAGCAGGATCTGAACCTGCCCAGCAACGACTCTCCGGTCATCGACTGCGCCAAGCAGCACACGGCCGAGACCTTCCTGGTCGGCACCTTCCCAGCCTCACTGGCGGATTACCCCATCAACGACCCGGCGCTCGGCGGTTTCGTCCACGACGAGTGCCAGTCCGGATTCCAGTCCTACACCGGGGCTTCGGACAGCTTGGCGCTGCGCACCCTGCTGACCTGGGTGTGGTTCCGGCCCACCCAGAGCGACTGGGACCAAGGAGCTCGCTGGTTCCGCTGCGACGTGGTCGGCGGCGGGGCCGAGACAAGTTCGCTGGTGAATCTGCCTCTCACCGTTCGCGGCGTCCTCTCGGGGACTCCCGATGATGCCTGGATGGCCTGCGCGCAGGGGGCCTCCATCGAAGGCTCGGTCAAGGTGCCGTGCTCCTCGGACCACAACTGGCGGGCGGTGAGCACGGTCGTGCTCGGCAGCACCGACACCCCGTACCCGGGGACTACCGAGGTGATCCAGACGACGAGCCAGTTCTGCCATGACTCGGTCTCGGCCTGGCTCGGGTATCCCCCGGAGTTCAACTACGGGTACACCTGGTTCGACCAGAGCAAGTGGGACGCGGGCAACAGGCGGTCGGTGTGCTGGGCGATGACGAACCTTTGACGTCGCCGCGGTGGCGGCGGGACCGGGTGATTCCGGCACTGCTCGGGCTGGTCCTGGCCGGGCTGGTCCTGTCCGGCTGCACCGGTCCCACGACCCCAGTGGCCGAGCCGTCGACTACCGCCCCATCGACATCGCCGGACCGCCCTGTCGACGTCGGCCACCACTCCGCCCGCAGCCGCGCCCCCACAGGTCGGCGACTGCCACCAGCTCGCCTTCACCGACCTCACCCAGCCGACGAACAGCGCACCCGTGGTCGGCTGCTCCTCGGATCACACGTCAGTCACCGTTGCCGTCCTGCGGCACCGCAGCCCTGACCAGGTGAACGCCATTACCGACGCCTGCACCAAAGCCGTACGGCGACACATCGGCGCGACCGACCTGCAGCTGGCGACGACCATGATCCAGACGGTGTGGTTCCTCCCCGACTCGCCGACGAGCGGCTGGGTCAGATGCGACATGGTCCTCTACGCCTCGTCGGGCAAGCTGGCGCCGCTCCCCCGCAAGACGGCCAACTGGTGGAAACGTCACCGCAGCGACATCGGCACCTGCGGCACGTCAGCGCCGGGGACCGCGGGGTTCAAGCGGGTGCTGTGCGGACCGGGCACGCCGTGGCGCGTGCTTGTGGCACTGGCGGTCGGCGGGAAGGCCTACCCGGGAGTCAAGGCCCTGCGCACGCAGGCGGATCTCCGCTGCTCCGACGCGGTACGGCTGGCCAGCAACCTCGCCCTGAAGTACGCCTACGGGTTCGAGTGGCCGACGAAGGACCAGTGGCGGTCCGGCAATCACCACCTGCTGTGCTGGATGAAGCGCTGATCGCTCCGCCCGGTCAGAAGCCGAGGCGACGGAGCTGGCGAGGGTCGCGCTGCCAGTCCTTGGCCACCTTGACGCGCAGGTCGAGGAAGACGGGGGTGCCGAGGAATGCCTCGATCGAACGGCGGGCGTCCGAGCCCACTGCCTTGAGACGGGCGCCCCGATGACCGATCACGATGCCCTTCTGGGAGTCCCGCTCGACGAAGAGGCTGGCGTGGACGTCCAGCAGGGGCTTGTCGTCGGGCCTGTCCGGCCTCAGGCCCATCTCCTCGACGACCACGGCGATCGAGTGAGGCAGCTCGTCGTGCACTCCCTCCAGAGCGGCCTCGCGGATCAAGTCGGCGACGATCTCCTCCTCGGGAGCGTCGCTGAGCTCGCCTTCCGGGTACAGGGGGACTCCCTCCGGGAGATGTCCCACGAGCAGATCCTCGAGAAGCGAGACCTGGTCGCCGGAGACAGCGGAGACCGGAACGACGTCGGCCCACTCCGTGCCCGTCTCCGCCCCGAGCCGGCCGATCGCGGCAAGATGCTCGGCGAGCCGGGCCGGACCGACCAGGTCCGTCTTGGTGGCGATGGCGACCTTCGTCGTGCGGCGGACCTTCGCCAGCTCCTGGACGAGGAACCGGTCTCCCGGGCCGATCCGCTCATCGGAAGGGAAGCAGACGCCCACCACGTCGACCTCACCCCAGGTCGTGACGACCAAGTGATTGAGCCGCTCTCCCAGCAGGGTCCGGGGCCGGTGCAACCCCGGAGTGTCGACGACGATCAGCTGGGCCTCGGGGCGATGAACGATCCCGCGGACGACGGTGCGGGTGGTCTGCGGCTTCGAGGAGGTAATGGCGATCTTGGTGCCGACCAGCGCGTTGGTCAGGGTCGACTTCCCTGCGTTGGGCCGGCCCACGAAGCAGGCGAAACCGCTCCGGTAGGGAACGCTCACGACACTGCTCGTGAGCGCAGCGATCCGCGGCTGTCGGCAATCAGGAGGGCGACGCCCTCGCCGCCGACGTCACGTACGGCGTTGAGGTCGGTGTCGTCGAACGAGTCGGCCTCACCCACGATGGCGACCGCCTCGAGGCCCTTGGACCCGCTGGAGACCGCCATGGCGACCGCGACGCCCACCGCACTGATCCGCAGCGAGGGGAGCCCGACCGTCGCAGCGGCATAGGTGCGTCCGTCGGCGTCCCGGAGCGCGGCTCCCTCGGCAGCGCCGGTGCGGGCCCGGGCGGAGCGGGCGAGGGTCAGCAGCTTGGCGTCCTCGGGATCGATGGCGTCATCCGACATGGGAATCAGCGTAGGGCTCGTCGCCCTCGGACTCGACCGGTGGCTCGACGTGGGTGATCAGGACCGAGCCGATCCGGTTGCGCCGCCCGCTCGGCCCCTCGGCCTCGAACCGCAGTCCGTCGACCTCCACAGTGGACCCGGCGATGGGCACCCGGCCCAGGTGCTTGGCGATGAGTCCGCCGACGCTGTCGACGTCGTCGTCCTCGATCTCGACTCCGGTGAGCTCCCCAAGATCGTCGACCGGGAAACGCGAGTTGACCCGGATGGCGCCGCTGGAGAGCCGCTCGACGTCCTCCACCGCGGCGTCGTACTCGTCGGTGATCTCACCGACGATCTCCTCCAGCAGATCCTCGATCGTGACCAGCCCGGCCGTGCCGCCGTACTCGTCGACGACGATCGCGACGTGCTTGCGGGTCGCCTGCATCTCGCGCAGCAGCTCGTCGACCGGCTTTGAGTCGGGAACGTAGAGCACCGAGCGCATCACCGACTCGACCCGCTCGGTCTGCTCAGCGTCGTGCTTGTCGAAGACGCGCTTGGCGATGTCCTTCATGTAGGCGAAGCCGACCACGTCGTCGAGGTTCTCCCCCACCACCGGGATCCGCGAGAACCCGCTGCGCAGCGCCAGCGACATCGCCTGGCGCAGGGTCTTGAAGCGCTCGATGAACACGACATCGGTCCTGGGCACCATCACCTCGCGGACCAGGGTGTCGCCCAGCTCGAAGACCGAGTGGATCATCTGTCGCTCGTCGGACTCGATCACCTGGCTGGCCTCGGCCAGGTCCACCAGCTCACGCAGTTCGGCCTCGCTGGCGAACGGCCCCTCGCTGAACCCCTTACCGGGCGTGATCGCGTTTCCGAGCATGATGAGCATCTGAGGGATCGGACCCAGCACCCGGGTGAGCAGGTCCATGACACCCGCGGTGGCCAGCGCCACCCGCTGGGCGTGCTGGCGGCCCAGCGTCCGAGGCGCGACGCCGATCACCACGAACGAGACGACCAGCATCAGGGCGACAACCAGGACGACGTGCCACAGGGCGTCTCCGAACTCTCGGAACCCCACGGCCGCCACCAGCACGATCGCGCCGATCTCGGAGAGCGAGCGCAGGAACAGGGCGGTGTTGAGGAAGCGCGGCGGATCCTGCAGCATCCGGGCCAACCGCTTGGCTCGTCCGACTCCCTCGGCGACCAGCTCCTCGGCGCGAGCTCGCGAGAACGACCCGAGCGCCGCCTCGGTCGCGCTGAACGCCACGGCCACCAGGATCAGCACCACCGCGGCGACCAGGGACCAGGTCTCGGCAGCTGTCATTCCTCCACGTCACCACCCGACATCACGGCCTGCCACTCCGCCAGGAGCCTGGCCTGCAACCCGAACATCTCTGCATGCTCCTCCGGCTCGGCGTGGTCGTAGCCGAGCAGATGGAGGATGCCGTGGACGGCGAGCAGATCGATCTCGTCCGACGGCTCGTGGCCGGCCTCGGCAGCCTGCCGTTCGGCGACGGCCGGGCAGACGACCAGGTCGCCGAGCATCCCCTCCTCGGGCTCCTCGTTGACCTTGCCGGGACGTAGCTCGTCCATCGGGAAGGCCAGCACATCGGTGGGCCCCGACTTCTCCATCCATTGCTCGTTGAGCTGAGCGATGGTCTGCTCGTCGACCAGCTTGATGCACAGCTCCGCCTGGGGGTGGACCCGCAACCGATCCATCACGAATCGGGAGAGCCGGGAGAGCTCAGCGACGCTGATCTCGTAGCCGGACTCGTTGAGGACCTCGATGCTCATGCCCGGCGACTCCTCGGCTTCGGCTGCTCGGGGGCCTGCGCCTCGTAACGGTCGTATGCCGCGACGATGTGCCCGACCAGCTTGTGACGCACCACGTCCTTGCTGGTCAGCCGGTTGAACGACACGTCCTCCAGCTCGTCGAGGATGTGCTCGACCACTCGCAGCCCGCTCGAGATCCCGCCGGGCAGGTCGATCTGGGTGACGTCCCCGGTGACCACGATCTTGGAGCCGAAGCCCAACCTGGTCAGGAACATCTTCATCTGCTCCGGCGAGGTGTTCTGGGCCTCGTCGAGGATGATGAACGCGTCGTTGAGGCTTCGGCCCCGCATGTAGGCCAGGGGAGCCACCTCGATGGTCCCAGCCGCGAGGAGCTTCGGGATCGACTCGGGGTCGAGCATGTCGTGGAGCGCGTCGTAGAGCGGCCGCAGATAAGGGTCGATCTTCTCCGACAAGGTGCCGGGGAGGAAGCCCAGGCGTTCCCCGGCCTCGACCGCCGGCCGGGTGAGAATGATCCGGTTGACCTGCTTGGACTGCAGCGCCTGTACCGCCTTGGCCATCGCCAGGTAGGTCTTGCCGGTACCCGCCGGGCCGATCCCGAAGACGATCGTGTGGCGGTCGATCGCCTCTACGTACCGCTTCTGGTTGATCGTCTTGGGGCGGATCGTGCGACCGCGGTTGGACAGGATGTTGAGGCTGAGCACGTCGGCCGGTCGCTCCTGGGCCTCCGAGCGCAACATCTCGATGGCCCGACCGACGGTCTCGGGGGTGAGCCCCTGGCCGGTCCGGAGGATGGTCACCAACTCGTCGAAGAGCCGCTCGGCGAGGGCGATCTCCGCGGAGTCACCGCTGAGGGTGATCCGGTTGCCTCGGACGTGGATGTTCGCCTGAAACGCCTGCTCGATCAGATTCAGGTGCTCGTCGGCGGGTCCGAGCAGGGCGACCATGTTGATGCTGTTGGGCACCACGATCGCGTGCTGAGGTTGCTCGATGTCGGACATGTACGGCCTTTCGGCCCGCCTCCTTCTCGCCGGCTGACTCAATCGTAGGGCGAACCCGCCGCCGCGCGCTCGTCCGATCTGTCCCTAGCCGGGCGGCCAGCCCATCGGGCGACCGCCGAGCAGGTGCAAGTGGACGTGGAAGACCGTCTGACCGGCGTCCGGGCCGGTGTTGAAGACCATGCGATAGCCGTTGTCCAGTCCCTCCGCTGTCGCGATATCGCGCGCGGTCGCCACCAGGTCGCCGAGCAGCTGCGGCGCGAACTCGGCGACATCGGCAGCGGAGGTGTGGTGCTCCTTGGGGATCACCAGCACGTGCGTCGGCGCCTGCGGGTTGATGTCGCGGAACGCGAAGGTCGTCTCGGTGTCGGCCACCGCGGTCGCGGGGATCTCGCCGGCGACGATCCGGCAGAACAGGCAGTCTGGCTCGGTGGTCATGGTCGAAGGCTACCCATCGGCCCGCTGCTGGCGTGAGGTCCGACGGTCCCAGGATCAGGACTCTCGCCACTGGGTCGGCGCCCCGCCGAGGAACAGCATGGAAACGACGAGGGGAGGCGCGAGATGTACCTGCGCTCGGCTCATCGGGTTGCTCGACGCGTGCTGGCGGCAACCCTGGGGCTCGCCTTGGCCACCGCCTGTGACGTCGGCTCGCCGTCGACGACTCCGACTCCCACGATGTCGACTCCGGAGACGTCGACATCCACCTCGACGACCGCCTCTCCGAGCGGCACGCCCGTCGAGGTGACCGCGTACTACGTCGGGACGACGACCCGGGGATTCCGGCTCTTCAAGGAGCGTCGGACCGTCACGACGACGGAGAGCGCCCCGGTCACGGCGCTCGTCACGGCCCTCGAGGGCGCCCTCGATCCGGACTACCAGAGCGTGTGGAAGTCCCTGGGAGTGGCGGTGAACTCGGTGACCAAGTCCCGCGGCACCATCGCGGTCGACCTACAGGGGATCTCGGGACTGCGCTCGAGGCCGGCCGGGATGAAGGCCTCCTTCGCGTCGGCCTCGGTGGACCAGATCCTGTGGACGGTCAAGGACGCCTTCAGCGCCACCGACAAGGTTGCCGTTCAGATCCTGTCCGACGGTTCCCCCGTCGATCGGCTCCTCGGCGTTCCGGTCGCGGAGCCCCTTGCGTTCCCGGACCCGGGACTCAGCCTCGCCCAGGTGTGGATCACCAACCTCGAGGAGGGCGACTCGGTAACCAGCCCGGTCAGGGTCAAGGGTCTGGGCGCGGCGTTCGAGGGGCAGATCGTCTGGCGGGTGTACGACGAGTCCGGACAGCTGGTCAAGAAGGGCTGGACGCTGGCCGAGGACTGCTGCCGCATGGCGCCGTACAGCTTCAAGGTCAGGCTCACACCGGGCACCTACACGATCGTCGTCGAGGACACCGATCCCTCCGGCGGCGAGGCCCCCGGCCCTTGGCAGGACAGCAAGACGATCACCGTCTCCTGAGCCCGCCGCTGCGGTCAGCGCCAGCGTGGGGTGCGGGCAAGCAGCGCGGCCGCGGCGGCGACGCCGGCGGTCGAGGTGCGCAGCACGGAGGATCCCATCCGCAGCGCCTCTGCTCCGACCGCGGAGAAGGCTTCGAGCTCGGCATCGCTGATGCCGCCCTCGGGACCGACGACGATCACGATCTCGCCACGGCCCGGGACCGGGATGTGGGACAGCGGGCCGGAGGCGGACTCGTGGAGCACCACGCGGACCGAGGCCCCGTGCAGCAGCTCGGCGACCTCCGGCGTGGTCGCCATCGGGCGCACCTCCGGGAACCACGCCCGCCGGGCCTGCTTGGCAGCCTCGCGTGCAGCGCTGCGCCACTTCCGCAGCGACTTCTCGGCACGCTCCCCGCGCCAGACCGAGACACATCGCTCGGCGGCCCACGGGACGATGACGTCGACCCCGACCTCGGTCAGCATCTCCACGGCCAGCTCTCCGCGATCGCCCTTCGGGATCGCTTGGACCACCACGACTCGCGGAGTCTCCGGGATGAGGTCCTCCCGCGAGAGCACCCGGCCGGCGAGCCTCTCCTTGTCCACCTCGGTCACTTCGACCGTGGCGAGGCTGCCCTTGCCGTCGGTGAGATCGACCTGCTCCCCGACGCGGATCCGCCGCACCACTGCGGCGTGGTGGGCTTCCTCGCCGGTGATGGTCAGGATCGCGCCGTTCTCGGCGTCGGCAACCTCGGGACAGACGAACATCGGCAGGGTCATCGACTCTCCTCAGCGGTTGCCGAACGCATCGCGCAGCCGGTCGAACACCGAGCGCTGGTGGGAGTGGATGGTGCCCTCTGCGGCCTCTTCACCACGGAGGACCGCAAGCTCGCTCATCAGCTCGCGCTGCCGGTCGTCCAGGCGCATCGGGGTGGAGACGACGACGGTCACGGTGACGTCGCCGCGGCCGCTGCCGCGCAAGGACGGAACGCCGTAGCCGCCGAGGACGAACTCGGCGCCCGACTGGGTGCCGGGCGGCACCTCGAGCTGAGCGGTGGGACCGTGGGCCCCCTCGTCACGTCGGTCCTCAGGAAGATCAGCCTCGAGAGTCGGGATCTGGAGCACGGTGCCCAGCGCAGCCGCCGTCATCGGCACGGTGATGGTGCAGGCGAGGTCGTGACCCTGGCGGACGAACACGGGGTGCTCGATCACAGCGATCTCCACGTACAGGTCCCCGGCGGGGCCGCCCCCGGGGCCAATCTCGCCTTGGCCCGACAACTGGACCCGGGTGCCGGTGTCGACGCCGGCCGGAATGCGCACGTTGATCGTCCGACGCGCCCTGACCCGGCCTTCTCCCCCGCACTCCCGGCACGGTTCCGGGATGACGGTTCCATGCCCGCGGCAGGCGGCACAGGGACGCAGGGTGCGGATCTCCCCGAGGAAGGAGCGTTGGACCTGCTGCACCTCGCCACGCCCCTGGCAGGTCTGACAGGTCACCGGCTCGGATCCGGGCGCGCACCCCCCGCCATGGCACTGCTCGCAGACGATCGCCGTGTCGACTCTGAGCTCCTTGGTCGCGCCGAAGGCCGCCTCGGCCAGGCTGACCTCCACCTGGACAAGGGCGTCTTGGCCACGTCGCACCCGGGGTCGGGGTCCGCGAGAGCCACCGGCGGCGCCACCACCGCCGCCGAAGAACGCGTCCATGATGTCGGTGAAGGTGAATCCGGCTCCACCGGCGCCGAACCCACCGGCGCCGAACGGGGACCCGCCCATGTCGTAGACACGCCGCTTCTCGGGATCCGACAGGATCTCGTAGGCCGCGGTCACCTCCTTGAACCGCTCCTGGGTAGCCGGGTCGGGGTTCACGTCGGGGTGCAACGTGCGGGCGAGCTTGCGGTAGGCGCGCTTGATCTCGTCGGCGTCAGCTTCGCGGCTGATGCCGAGGATCTCGTAGGGATCCTGGCTCACAGGTGGTCTCGTCATCCTTCTTCGAGGATCTTGGAGAGGTAGCGGGCGACCGCCGCCACACTCGCCATCGTTCCGGGGTAGTCCATGCGGGTCGGCCCCACGACCCCGAGCGTGCCGAGCGGCTGGTCGCCTGCACCGTACCCGGTCGCGACGACGCTGGTGGTCGACAGTGACTTGTAGGGCACTTCGTGTCCGATCCGCACGGTCAGGGCGGAGGGCGAGGAAGCCTCACCCAGCAGCTTGAGCAGGATGACGTGCTCCTCGAGTGCTTCCAAGAGGGGGCGCATCGTCCCGTCGAACCCGTCGCCGAACCTGGCCAGGTTGGCGGTCCCCCCGACGACGACCCGCTCGTCTCCCCGATGGTCGGAGAGAGCCTCCGTGAGGGCAGCCAGCACCAGGATCGCACTGGTCCGCTCGGCTCCCTGGCGATCTTCGGCGAGGTCGGCGAGGTTCTCGGCGGCGTCGGCGATCACCTTCCCCGTCACCGACTCGTTGACCTGGGCGCGCAAACGGGACAGGTCCTCGTCGGCGATCATCTCGGGAAGCTCCACGACGCGCTGCTCGACCCGGCCCGTGGACAAGATCAGCACCAGCAGCAGGCGTGCCTCGGTGAGAGCGAGCAGCTCGATGTGCCGGACCGTGGACCGCGACAGCGTGGGGTACTGGACGATGGCTACCTGACGGGTGAGTTGGGCCAGCAGCCGAACGCTGCGTTGAACCACGTCGTCCAGATCGACCGCGCCCTCCAGCAGCGTGGTGATCGCGCGGCGCTCCGCCCCGGACAGCTGTTTGACCTCGCTCAGCCGGTCCACGAACACGCGGTACCCCAGGTCGGTCGGGATCCGCCCGGCGCTGGTGTGCGGCTGGGCGATCAGCCCCTCGTCCTCGAGGGCGGCCATGTCGTTGCGGACTGTCGCCGGGGAGACGCCGAGCCGGTGACGTTCCACGAGAGCGCGGGAGCCGACCGGCTCTTGGGTGGCGACGTAGTCCTCCACGATCGCGCGCAGGATGGCCATTCGACGTTCCTCCACCGGCGGTCTCCTCCTCTCACCACTCGCTCTCACCACTCTGGGCTTGCGCTGGGCTTCAGCCGTGGCTCGCAGCGGCGACGCGTGTTCCCACATCTAGCACTCGTTGATTCTGAGTGCCAATGTTACCTGCCGGGTGCCGTACTCTCGGGCGGGTGAGGGTGACCCAACTCGTCGCGGACGCGGGCTTCGTCGAAGTCGCCGACGGCTGCTTCGCGGCACGGCGATCCTGGGTCGACGTGAACGTCGGGCTCGTGGTCGGCGAGCGAGGGGTGCTCGTGGTCGACACCCACGCCTCCCATGCCGCAGGCGCTCGTATCGCCGCCGAGATCGCGGGGCTCGGTCTGGGTGAGGTCGTCGCAGTGATTGCCACCCACGAGCACTGGGACCATGTCTTCGGAGCCCGAGCCCTCCTCGAGCGCTGGCCCGGTGCTTCCTTCCTCGCGCACGAGACGGCCGCCGAGCGGATCGTCCCCCGGGGCCGAGAGGTTCAGCGAACGTATGAGGGACCGTTCTCCGACGAGCTCAGGGAGACCGAGCTCGTGGAGCCCACGGCGACGTTCTCCTCGGCCCGGATCATCGATCTGGGCGATCGGGCTGTCGAGCTGCTCCACCCCGGTCGCGGTCACACCGGCGGCGACCTGGTGCTGCGCGTGCCCGACTCCGATGCCGTCTTCGCCGGCGACCTGGTCGAGGAGTCCGCGGCTCCGGGCGTGAATGCGGACTCCTTCCCGTTGGAGTGGCCGGCCACCTTGGACTTCCTGGCCGAGATCATCGGGGCCGACTCAGCGGTGATCCCCGGGCACGGCAACGTCGTCGACAAGGCGTTCGTGGCCGATCAGCGGGCCGCGCTCGGGGAGATCGCCGAGAACATCCGGCACCTCAGCACGACAGCGGGGTCCTCGCCGGAGGACCTGGAGTGGCCCTACCCCCTCGCGTCCCTGCGCGTAGGGATCAGCGCGGGGATCCGGCAGTACGGGAGCGCTCGCTCACTGCCCCTTTTGTAACCTTCTGTGGCGTTTGGGTCGTATGATGCTTCTTTTCCTATTTTTAGGTCCGGATGACCGGCCTATGGGTACCGTTGTTGCGTCCGCTAATGGAGAGCAGAGGACACTATGAGCAGTTGGGAAGACAGCCTCACCTTCCCTCACGGCCCGTTCCCCCTGCTTCGCACGGACTCGGGCGGGGAGACGTTCACCGCCGCCCGCGATGACTTCGCCTTCTCCACGGTCGTCACCCTGCCGCCTCCCGCGCCGGTCCCCGAGCCCGTGCCCGAGCCCGTCGTCGAACAGGAGCCCCTTCCGTCGCTCCTCTCGACCCCCGAGACGCCAACCGAGGAGCCCCGCAAGCGCGGCCTCTTCGGCCGCAAGAAGCGCAGCGCCGAACGTGCCGAGCCGGTCCAGCGGGACGTGGGGCAGTCGGATCCGGAGCAGCCGGTTCCAGAGCAGCCGGTTCCAGAGCAGCCGGTTCCAGAGCAGTCCGCTCCAGGGCAGCCGGTTCCGGCTCCGGACGAAGCCGTAGAGCCCCAGGTCCAGCCCGGCCCACTGGAGCCGCTCCCCGAGCTCGCGGAGCCGGTCCTCTCGGTGGTCGACGAGGCCGCGATCGAGACCGACTTCATCACCTTCGAGGCCGAGGTGAATGGTGGGGCCGAGCGCGTGGCCAAGACACCCAAGAGCCACCGGTTCGGCCGCAGGAAGAGCGCCTCGGAGCAACCCGAGGATTCGCCCGAGACTCAGGCCGCTGTCGCGGGACCGAGCGAGGAGGAGAGCAGCCTCATCGCCGAGGCCCCGGCAGGGACCGCCTCGGCACGCGAGGCGCCCGAGGTCCTCGCCTTGGTCACCGGAGGTTCCCGGGAGCAGGAGGAGTCGCCCGTCATCGCCTGGCTCGGCCGTGCGCGTGAGCTGGCTACCAGCCCGCCGGGTGCTCCGTCCCGATGGTCGCCCGGCGAGGGCGCGCCCGGCGCGGGTAGCCTCCCCCCGATCATCGGCACATCGTGGTCGGGCTCCGACACCCAGAACGACGAGTCCTCAGCGGCAGAGGAGGACCAGGACTCCGGCGACAACGAGGAGCCGCGCTCACGTCGGCGCCTCGGGTGGAAGAAGGGCGGCGGCAAGAGCAAGAACAAGGCCAGCGCCCGAACCGCCACCGCCGAGCCCTACATCCCCTCGTTCGGCTTCGCCGCGCAGCCGGAGCACGATCTGAAGTGGGCCGCGGCGGCCCACTGGGCGACCATCCCCCTGCTGTGGGTCGGGCTTGGATTCCTGGCACCCTTCTTCGTCCTGGCTGCCCGGGCCGAGGGGTCCCAGTTCGTCCAGGATCACGCCACCGCATCACTGAACTTCCAGATCACCGTCCTGCTCGGAATGCTGGTCACGGCCTTCCTCGGGCTGATCTCGACGATCCTCTTCCTGATCCCGCTGCTGCTCGCCGCCCTGGCCGCGGTCGCGGCCTGGTCTGCGACCAAGGCGGCCCGGGGCAGCCGCGAGGCGAAGTACATCTTCGCGCTGCCGGTCTTCTGACCCTCAGTCGAGCAGGCGCCGCACGACGGAGTCGGCGAGCAGCCGGCCCCGACGCGTCAGGACCAGCGCATCGCCCTCGATGGTCAGCAGTCGATCGCCGATCAGATCCTCGCTGCGCTCCCTCGCCTCGGGTCCCAGCTCACCGCGAGCGAGCCCCGACCGCAGTCGAGTCTCCAGCAAGAACCGCTCGTCCCGGCGCTGACCGTGGTCGAGCACCTCGCGCCCCTGGGCCGGGCTCTGACCCGAGGAGAGTCGCTCCACGTACGCCGACGGATGCTTGACGTTCCACCACCGGACCCCGCCCACATGGGAGTGGGCGCCCGGGCCGACGCCCCACCAGGACGCACTGTGCCAGTAGTGCAGGTTGTGTCGGCACCGGTGCTCCTCGCCGCGAGCCCAGTTCGACACCTCGTACCAGCCGAAACCTGCCCCCTCCAATAGGTCGTCCGCGACCTCGTACTTGTCAGCCAGGTCGTCATCGTCGGGCAGGGGCAGCTCGCCCCGGCGGACCCTCCTCGCCAGCGCCGTCCCCTCCTCGACGATCAACGAGTAGGCGGATACGTGATCAGGCCCCAACGCGACGGCACGCTCCACGGTCTCGGCCCACTCATCCACCGACTCCCCCGGCGTGCCGTAGATGAGGTCCAGCGACACCGATGCGAAGCCGGCTTCCCGCGCAGCGGCGACGACCCGATCGACGTTGGCGGGATCGTGGGTGCGGTCCAGCGTGGCCAGGACATGCGGCGTGAACGACTGGACCCCGAACGAGATCCGGTTGAAACCGTGCGCGACCAGCGCCCGCAGGCCAGCCTCGTCCACGCTGTCGGGGTTGGCTTCGACGGTGACTTCGGCGCCCGGCGCCAGCCCGAACTCCCCGACGATCGTCCCCAGAAGCGAGCCGAGATCCCGCGGATCGAGCATGGTCGGGGTACCTCCACCGAAGAAGACGGTGTCGACCCGAGGAGCATCGCCCAGAACCCGCCGGGCAAGCAGGATCTCCTGCCGGGCCGCGGTCACGAACCGCGACGGCGCCGCGTCCCCGGCAAGCTCGCCGAGCGTGTAGGTGTTGAAGTCGCAGTAGCCGCAACGGACTCGGCAGTAGGGCACGTGCACGTAGAACGCCAGTGGCTGGTCAGCCAGGTCGGCGGTCGCCCAAGGAGGGAGAGAGCCGTCAGCGGGAGATGGTTGGCCATCGGGGAGGCGGGGTGGCACCCTGCCATGGTAGGGACCCGTCAGGTGTACAAGCCGTCCAGCACGTCCCGGTAGTTCTTCTCAAGGACCTTCCGCTTCACCTTCATCGAGGGGGTCAACTCCCCCGACTCGACGGTCAGGTCGTGATCGAGGATGACGAACCTCTTGATCGTCTCCCACCGGTGGAGGTTTCGGTTCAGTTCGTCGACGTACCCGGAGATCAGCTCCTGCATCTGGGAGGACTGGACCAGCTCGGCGTAGGACTCACCCTTGATGTGGTTGTGCGCCGCCCACCCCTCGATCGCATCAGGATCCAGGGCGATGAGGGCGACGCAGTAGTTGCGCTCGTCGCCGTGCACCATGAACTGGGACGCCAGCGGGCAGAGGGCCTTGAACCGAGCCTCGATGACCGAGGGCGCGATGTACTTGCCGCCCGAAGTCTTGAAGAGGTCCTTCTTCCGGTCGGTGATCCGCACCATGCCCTGGTCGTCGATCACCCCGATGTCGCCGGTGTGCAGCCATCCGTCTCTGATCGTATCCGCGGTCTCCTCGGGCATGTTGTGATAACCCTGCATGACCCCGGGCCCCTTGATGAGGATCTCGCCGTCATCGGCGATGGCGAACTCAGTGCTCGGGAAGGGGAGTCCAACGCTCCCGAAAGCGTTCTTCTCTGGGAGGTTGACCGCCGACCCCGCGGAGGTCTCGGTCAAGCCGTACCCCTCGAGGATGAGGATGCCGGCGACGTTGAACCACTCCGCGATCTGCCGATTGAGCGCAGCCGACCCGGAGATGAAGAACCGGACCCTGCCACCGAAGCGCTCACGGATCTTGCTGAAGACCAGCTTGTCGAAGACGGCGTGGGCGACGCGCAGGTGTGGCGGGACGCTCTTGCCCTCGCGCCGCAGCTGGTCCACCTTGCCCCCGACGGCGAAGGCCGCGTTGAAGATCTTCTCCTTGGGCCCGCCCTCCTGCTCCTGCATCGTGACGATGCGAGCGTGAGCCTTCTCGAAGATGCGTGGGGCCGCCCCCATGAACGTCGGCCGGACCACGCCGAGGTTCTCGATGATCTTGTCGACCCGGCCGTCCACCGCCGTAGGGAAGCCGATGGCCAGTTGAGCCGTGAGGAGCACCTTGCCGAACGAGTGAGCCATCGGTAGCCACAGGAACTGCAGATCGTCCTCGCTCAGAATGTTCAGCGACTTGACCGCCGCCCCCTCGTAGGTCCAGGCGCTCTGCTGGAGCCGGACCCCCTTGGGACGCCCGGTGGTGCCCGAGGTATAGATCAAGGTGGCCAGGTCACTGGCGGAGATCCCGTCCATGCGCTTGGTGACCACGTCGGGTTCGGAGGCCAGGAGATCGGCTCCCAACTGCTCGACCTGATCGAGGCTGATGACCCAGTCGTCGTCCGTCGTCCCGTCGAAGGTGATCACCTTCATCACCCCGGGGAGATCGGAACGGGCTTCCTGGAGCTTGGCGATCTGCTCGTCGTCCTCGGCGAAGACCACGCGGCTCTCGGAGTCAGAGAGGATGTAGGCCTCCTCCGAGGTCATCGTCGACGGATACACGGTGGTGGTGGCGGCTCCGGCACTCATGATGGCCAGGTCGGCGAGGATCCACTCGTACCGGGTGGCCGCGACAATGCCGACTCGCTGCTGTGGCTCGATCCCCAGGGCGACCAACCCGGCGGCCAGCCTGGTGACCCGATCGCCCACCTCACGCCAAGTGACCGACTCCCAGTGGTCGGCGACGGGGTACCGGTAGGCCTCACGATCCGGGGTGGAGGTGACCCGGTCGAAGAACTGATCGGCGACCGATGTCGGGCGGTCCTCAATGTCGGCGTAGCCGTTCGTCACGTCGGGCACGGGGATCCACCTCTCGCTGCCGGTCCTGAGGGCAGACAACTGCACCTCGCCTCTCAACGTAGTCCACCCCATCACGCTCCGGGAGGACCATTGGACCCGCCGTGACCCCCCGAATCCGATCCGCCGACCCGTCGCAAACGGTCCGCTGACCCGTCGCAAACGGACCGCTGACCCGTCGCAAACGGACCGCTGACCCGTCGCAAACGGTGGCCGAGCCTGGCAAAGCTCAGTCGGCCACTGCCTTCGCGATCGCGATTGCCACAGTCGCCACCTCCGGCGATCCGTCCCGCAGTGCCCACCGGGCGTTGTTCATGACTCGCACATGCACCCAGCGCCGCGCCCTCACCTCATCGAGCCCAGCCGCGTCGATCACGGCGTGGAAACGCCGCCGAATCGCGGTCCGCCACGAGTCTGCGGACCCAATCTCCTCCCACCGGTTCCAGAGCAGAGGAGCGACCTCGTAGTGCGGGTCGCCGTTCATCGGCTTGGGGTCGATCGCCAGCCACGGCTCGCGATCACCGACCAGCACGTTCTCGTAGTGCAGGTCGCCGTGGATGACACGGGCGGCGGCCTGCTCGTCAGCCACGAGCTCGCGGGCCCAGGCGACGGCTTGCTCGATCATCCGGCGTGGCAGCCGACCGTCGGAGACCTGCGACTCCATCTCGTCGGCCCAGCGCTGCACGTACGACGAGAGAGGCTGCAGTTGCGGCATGGTCGGAACGTGCAGCCGCGCATACAGACCTGCGGTGATCTCGCAGGCCTGGACGTCATCGGCTACCGACGTCAGATCGCGGGTCCCCAGGCGCTCGAGGAGAAGGGCACGTCGCGCCGGGTCCGCACGGAGCAATCGGACTGCGCCCTCGCCGGCCCAGCGACGCAGCGCCAGGTGTTCGTGCTGCCCTTCCGGATCGTCGACGACGGTCAACTTGAGCGCGGCCGGGTCCCCGGTGGCCGTACGAACCGGCCACACCTCGGCGCACACTCCCGTGCGCCGGTCGCCGTCGAGGACCAGCTCCCACTCCTCGAGCAGCGATTGCAGCACGGCTATCTGGGCCGCTCCGCGGACTCGCTGGTCGACAGCGCCGCGATGAAGGCCTCCTGCGGCACCTCCACACGCCCGACCATCTTCATCCGCTTCTTGCCTTCCTTCTGCCTCTCCAGCAGTTTGCGCTTGCGGGTGATGTCGCCGCCGTAGCACTTGGCGAGGACGTCCTTGCGCAGCGCCCGGACCGTCTCCCGGGCGATGACCCGGGCCCCGATCGCGGCCTGGATCGGCACCTCGAACTGCTGGCGCGGGATCAGCTCTTTGAGTTTGGCCGCGAGAGCGACGCCGTAGGTGTATGCCGCGTCCCTGTGCACGATGGCGCTGAACGCGTCGACCTTGTCGCCGTGGAGCAGGACGTCGACCTTCACCAGATCGGCGGCCTGGTCCCCGACCGGCTCGTAGTCCAGGGAGGCGTAGCCCTTGGTCCGCGACTTCAGCGCGTCGAAGAAGTCGAACACGATCTCGGCGAGCGGAACGGTGTAGCGCATCTCGACCCGGTCCTCCGAGAGATATTCCATGCCGAGCAGGGTGCCTCGCCGGGCCTGGCAGAGCTCCATGATCGTGCCGATGTACTCCTTCGGCGAGAGGACGGTGGCGCGTACGACGGGCTCGCGGACCTCGGCGATCTTGCCGACCGGGAACTCGCTGGGGTTGGTCACCTTGAGGACCGACCCGTCCTCCATGTGCACCTCGTACACGACGTTCGGGGCGGTGGAGATGAGATCGAGGTTGAACTCCCTCTCGAGTCGCTCGCGCACGATCTCCATGTGCAGCAGACCGAGGAAGCCGATCCGGAAGCCGAAGCCGAGGGCCCCGGAGGTCTCGGGCTCGTACTGCAAGGCCGCGTCGTTGAGCTGCAGCTTGTCCAGGGCCTCGCGCAGGGCGGGGTAGTCGTCGCCGTCGATCGGGTAGAGCCCGGCGAACACCATCGGATTGGGGTGCTTGTACCCGCCGAGCGCCTTCTCGGCCGGTCGAGCAAGGGTCGTCACCGTGTCTCCGACCCGCGACTGGCGCACGTCCTTCACCCCGGTGATCAGGTAGCCGACCTCACCGACGCCAAGGTCGCCGGCTCGGGTCGGCTCCGGGGAGATGACCCCCACCTCGAGCATCTCGTGGACAGCACCGGTGGACATCATCTTGATCCGGTCGCGGTGGCTGAGCTTGCCGTCGAAGACGCGCACGTAGGTGACCACTCCGCGGTAGGTGTCGTAGACCGAGTCGAAGATCAGGGCGCGAGCGGGGGCCTGGGGGTCGCCCACCGGTGGCGGGGTCTGGGCGACGATCTCGTTGAGGAGCTGCTCGACGCCTGCTCCTGTCTTCGCCGAGACCTGGAGGACCTCCTCGGGGTCGCACCCGATGATCGAGGCCAGCTCGGCGGCGTACTTGTCCGGATCAGCCGAGGGGAGGTCGATCTTGTTCAGCACCGGGATGATCTGCAGGTCTGCCCCCAGGGCCAGGTAGAGGTTGGCCAGCGTCTGGGCCTCGATCCCCTGGGCGGCGTCGACGAGGAGCACTGCCGCCTCACAGGCCTCGAGAGACCGGGAGACCTCGTAGGTGAAGTCGACGTGGCCCGGGGTGTCGATCATGTTCAGCACGAAGGTGCGCCCCGCGTCGGGACCGTCGGTGGCGGTCCATGGCAGGCGGACCGCCTGGCTCTTGATCGTGATCCCCCGCTCCCGCTCGATGTCCATCCGGTCGAGGTACTGCGCGCGCATCGCCCGAGGGTCGACGACGCCGGTGAGCTGCAGCATCCGGTCGGCCAACGTGGACTTGCCGTGGTCGATGTGGGCGATGATGCAGAAGTTCCGGATGATCGAGGGATCGGTCGCGCCGGGGATCGGCGAGGACTTCGTGGGCACTGGCTTTTTCCGAGCACTTCCGGTCGAGGGGTAGGCCTCGCCATTCTCCCAGACGACGGGCTCCAGACCATCATCGACGGCGGAGTCCGAGCAGTGGGTGGGACCGTCGCGCGGATTTGGGCGGGGGCTCGGCCCACTGGTATCGTTTCTCCCCGCGTGTGCTCCGTTTTCGCGTGCCCGCGCCCAGAGACGTCATCACCCTACGAACGAACCGAAGTCGAGGCTTGCCCCGTGGCGAACATCAAGTCCCAGATCAAGCGCAACCGGCAGAACGAGTCCGCGCGCCAGCGCAACCGTTCGGTCAAGTCGGCGCTGAAGACGGCGATCCGCAACTTCCGCGATGCCGCCGCCGCCGGCGACGCCGACAAGGCGCGCGCGCTGGCCGCCGAGGCCAACCAGAAGCTCGACAAGGCCGCGTCGGCCGGGGTGATCCACAAGAACCAGGCCGCCAACCGCAAGTCGGCCATCTCGAAGCAGGCCAGCGCTCTCTGACCTGCCGCACCGAAGCGCCGGGCCCCCCTCCGGGGACCGGCGCTTTTCCATTGCCCAGAAGTTATGCCCGGAAGTCCCTGGGCTCAGGCTCGACCCGTGGAGACGGCCAGAACCATCCGCTCCAGGGCGTAGGACTTGTCGACGGCCTCTCCCTTGACCTCGGCGTCGGCGCGCGCGATCGCGTTGATCGCATTGGCCATCCGGACCGGGTCCCACCCGCGGGCAAGCGCGCGGAGCTGGCGCAACTTCCACGGCTGCGCCCCGATCTCCTGGGCAAGATCGGCGTCCCGCAGGCCCCGGGGTGCCCCGATCAGGCGGGCCAACGTGCGCGCGGTCGAGGCGAAGGAGCCCACGATCAGGACCGGTGCAGTGCCGGCGCCGAACGCCCAGCGCAGCTCCCCCAGCGCCTCCTCGGCTCTGCCCGCGAAGGCGAGATCGGAGATCACGTAGCCCTTCACCTCGGCACGCCCCGCGAAATAGTTGCGCACCACCGCAGGCGTGAGCGGCTCCTCGGGGTGGTCGGACACCAGCTGGTCGACGGCCGACGCAAGCGCACGGAGATCGGGCCCGACAGCAGCGACCAGATCCGAAGCTGCCTCGGCGTCGATCCGGGAGCCGTGGCTGTGGGCCTCGGACGCCACGAAGCCGGGGATCTCACGCTCCTTGAGCCGGTCGAACTTGGCCTCGGTGACGGCGGGCAGCTTGCGCAGACGGTTCAAGACAGCGACGCCCTTCTGCCCCCCGGAGTGCACGAGGACCAGGCAGACATCCATCTCGGGTCGCTCGGCGTAGGCGCAGATCTCGTCGGCCACCGCCTGCTCCACGCTCTCCAGCCCCGTGACCACCAGGCACCGCGTCGAGGCGAAGAGCGATGGACCGGCCTCCTCCTCGAGCCGGCCCGGGACGAGATCCTCCCCCGAGACCTCGGTTGCCTCCGCGCTCGAGTCATGCTTGCGGACAGCGTGCCGCGCGGCCAGCACCGCACGCTCCTTGAACAGATCCTCGGCTCCCGTCACCAGGAGGACCTTGCCGAGAGCCTCGTCCGCTGTCATCGCCGCCATGGTGGAGCCAGCCTGCCACACGTCACCGACGTTGACGGACCAGCCGCAGGCCCCCATCGTCGACGATGGCGAGGGCTCCGTCCTGGTCGGTTCTCCCGACCAGCATGCCCTGGCCCCTGAGCCACCCGACGAGGTTGCCGTCCGGATGGCCGTAGGGGTTACCCACCCCCACCGAGATCAGCGCTACCCGTGCGTGGAGCGCCGCCAGCAGCTCCAGGTCCTGGCGTGAGCTGCCGTGGTGAGGCACCTTGAGCACGTCGAAGGTCCGCCCCGCCAGGACCGGTTCAAGCCGACGCTGGGCCTCGGTCTCGACATCGCCGGTCAGGAGCATGGAGATCCCCTGCGACTCGACGGCGAGCACGATGCTCGCATTGTTCGGAATGGTCCCGTCCCCGTTGTCGATCGCGTCCGGGTGCGGCCCGGAGTCCGGGCTCACCACCTGGAGCGACACGCCTCCCACGGTCACCGTCGTACCGAACCCAGGGACCGAGACCGACAACTGCTCCCGCCCGGTGACGTCGGCGACGTAGGTCGCTCCCTGGTGCGGGACGGGTGACCCCGACACCCACACCTGGCCCACCGTGCGCCCCTGGAGAACTCCGGTGATGCCGTCGACGTGGTCGGCATGGAAGTGGGTCAACACCAGCAGGGGGATCTGGCGCACCCCAAGGTCGTCAAGGCAGCGGTCCATCGGCGCCGGATCGGGACCGGTGTCGACGACCACCGCGGCGCCGGGGCCGGTACTGACGACGAGCCCATCGCCCTGCCCGACGTCACAGACGACGAAGATCCACCCTGCTGGGGCCCACGGCACGCGCAGCGGGTGAACGACGAAGAGGATGGTGGCGAACGTGACGGCAAGCACGGGAGCCGGGTGCCGGGCCGCTCTCGGCGCAAGGAGAGCCACCGCGACACACGCCACGCTCAGCAGCAGGATCCCCACGGCGGTGGTGTCCCAGCCGACGGCCGCACCCTGGAACCCCGCAGCCCGGTGCGCGACAAGGAGGATCCAGTCCGCGCACCAGCAGGCGAGCCGACCGAGGAGGAGACCGACGGGAGGCACAACCTGGACGACAAGACCGCCGATGAGACCGAGGACGGTTGCGGGCCCGACCGCCACGCCGGCCAACAAGTTCGCCACCACCGAGACCAGGCTCACCTGTCCTGAGATGGCGGCGATCAGCGGAGTGCAGGCCAACTGCGCCGCAAACGGTACGGCGAGCGCATCCGCCGCCCATCGAGGCATCCACTGGGCCAGCCCGCCCGCCACCGCTGGTCCGAGCAGCAGGATGCCACCTGTCGCGAGGGCGCTGAGCGCGAAGCCGGCCGACACCGCAAGCCACGGGTCCAACAGCAGGAGCAGGACCAGGGACGCGCCCAGGCCACGCAGCCCACGGTTCGCCGAGCCGGTCCACATGCCCAGGAGTGCCACCGACCCCATCACCGCGGCACGCAGCACACTCGGGTCGGGCCGAGCCACCAGCACGAACCCGACGACACCCGCCATTCCGACGACACCGAGAATCCGGCCCCGCAAACCCAGCCAACGGGCCACCACGAGGAGGAACCCGATAACGAGGGTGAGGTTGGTGCCCGACACCGCGGTCAGATGGGTCAGTCCGCTGGTCCGGAACTCCTGAGTCACCTGGTCGCTCAGCCCGGCGTCGTCGCCGACCACAAGGCCGGGTACCAGGAAGCGAGACGAGGTGTCGGAGATCGAGGCAGCCTCCTCGATCCCCGTCCGAACCCAGTGCGCGCCGCGCAGCAACGCCGGTGGGCCGGACAGCGGCTGAGGGCTTCGACGGATCCGGAGGGTCCCCGCGAGCTCGGGCCGGTCGGAGGTGCTGAAGGTGCCGCTCAGAGCCACGGAGGATCCCAGGGCCACGTCCTGCCAACTCGGGGGTGCTACGGCCACGACCGGCGCATCGGCAGAGAGCCATCGCCCGCGGATCTGCACCGAGGTCAACCGCAGTCGCACGACCACGTAGCTGGAGAAGTCACCGTCCTTGAGGACCGGGTCGCTGTCGACGACGGCCACGGCTGCCAGATACCCACCAGGACCCACACTGGTCGCGAGGCGATCGGCCGCGACCAGATCGGACCGAACCGACATCAGCAGTGACCCCAGCAGGAAGAGCAGGGCTCCGCCGGCCCCCAGGGCACTCAACGCCCGCCGGCGACGGAGGGCCACCACGAGAAGGCCCACCAACAGCAGCGACACCGCAAGCCCGCGAAAGGAGAACAGGAACCCGGTCAGACAGCCGAGCCACACCACAAGCCCGAGCAGGACCAGGCGAAGGTCGAGAGGCTCTCGCACCGGGGTCACACCGTGATGTAGGGACGGAGCCGCTCGAGGGTGGCGTCTCCGATCCCCGAGACATCGACGAGGCCCTCGATCGAGGAGAACCGGCCGTTCTGCTCACGCCAGGTCACGATCGCGGCGGCGGTCACCGGCCCCACCCCCGGGAGGGTCTCGAGGAGGCTCTGGTCGGCGCGGTTGATGTTGATCAGCCCGCCCGAGGGACCTGTGCCGGTGCCCGCACTGGATGGGGTGGCGCGAGCAGAAGATCTCAGGAGCAGGATCTGCTCACCGTCGGTGAGCAGCCGGGCGAGATTCACCTGGGTCAGGTCGATGTGCGGTCGGGCTCCACCGGCAGCCTCCAAGGCATCGATGACTCGGGAGCCGAGCGGCAGGTGATAGACACCGGGACGCCGCACCTTGCCGGCCACGTCGACGACGACCTCGGCAGGGCTTGCAGTGGCAGTCGGGGCCACGGACTGGACCGCGACCGGGCTCACCGCCGACGACGGGGTGGGGATTGCCTCCCCCCGAGGCCCCGAGCGGATCACCCACCAGCTGAGGACGAACAGGACCAGCGCGATCGCCACCAGCACCGCCGAGAGGTGCAACGGCCCGAAGGACAGTCTCGCCTGCAGGGACACCGGCAGATGGTCGCGAAGCCGGCCCCACAAGGACTCCCCTGAGCCGACCGCATCGGGAAGATTCGCGGGTGGGGTCGCCCCGCTCGCCTCGAACATCCGACGTCGCACGACCTCTACTCGGTCGCCGCGGTCCAACCGCTCCTCGCCCGTCATGCGGCGACGCTAGGCACGCCCTGTCCTACGGCGAGGCGGCTCAAACCGCTCCGGGGACAAGACCCGGAGCAAGCGCGTGGGGAAGGAATCGGGTCAGAGGGCCTTGCGGGGTGCCACGACGACGCCGATCAGGCCCGGGCCGACGTGTGCGCCGATCACCGCACCCACCTCGGTCACCGGGACCTCGACCTCGAGCGTCGAGGCGAGAGACTCCGCGAGGCTGGCGGCCCGCTCGGCGTTGGCGAGGTGACCGACCGCGACCTCGACCTCGTGGCCCTCGGCCGCCGCGACGGCCAGCGCCTCGAGCCGAGCCAGCGCTCTCGACGAGGTGCGGACCTTGTCGCGCGGCGCGACCCGACCGTCCTCCATGTGGAGGATCGGCTTCACCGAGAGCGCCGAGCCCACCACTGCCGCGGCCGCACCGATCCGCCCGCCGCGCCGCAGATACTCCAGGGTGTGAACGTAGAAGAGAGCCACCGTCTGCTCCCCGGTGCGCCGAGCCACGTCGGCCGCGTCGTCGAGGGAGGCCCCCGCCGCCAGGGCTTCCACGGCCCGACGTACGGCGAACCCGGTGCCCATCGCGACCTGGCGGCTGTCGACGCACCGGACCGGCACCGGCGATTCCCGAGCCGCCAGCACCGCCGCCTCGTAGGTCCCGCTCATGTCGCTGGACAGGTGCACCGACAGGATCTGCTCCGCGCCGCTCGTCGCCGCCAGCCGGTAGGCGGACAGGAACGCGGCCGGCGCGGGCCGGGAGGTGCTGACCGGCTTCCACTCGCGGAGCGCCTCGGCGACCAACGCCGGCGTGGCCTCGACATCGATGCCCTCTTCATAGTCGTCGGCCCCGATGATCACGTGCAGGGGCACCACGGCGATGCCCTGCTCGAACGTGTAGTCGGCAGGCAGACACGCGGTCGAGTCCGTGACGACGACGGTCCTGGCCATGCCTGTGAGCGTATCGCTGAGGACGGCTCAGCCGGCGACGATGTTGACCAGGTTCGGCGCCCGCACGATGACCTTGCGCACGGTCTTGCCCTCCAGTTGGCGCGCGATCGTCTCCTCCGCCATCGCCGCGGCCTCCAGGTCGGCCTCGGAGATGTCGGGAGACACCTCCAGCCTCGCGCGGACCTTGCCCTGGACCTGGACGACCGCAGTGACCGACTGCTGGACCAGCAGCGCGGGGTCCACCGTGGGCCAGCCTGCCTTGGCGACGGTCGGCTCGTGGCCCAGACGCGACCACATCTCCTCGGCGGTGTACGGGGCGACCAGGCTCAGCAGGATCGCGACGGCCTCTGCCGCCTCGCGGACCGCCGGGTCGGCGGGGCCGCAGCCGGAGTCGATCGCCTTGCGGGTGGCGTTCACCAGCTCCATGACCCGGGCCACCATCACGTTGAACCGATGGCTGTCGACCAGTTCGGCCGCGTCGTTGACGGTCCGGTGCGTCACCCGGCGCAGCGAGGCGTCCCCGGTCGCCGGGTCCGCCCCGACCGGAGCGGTGACGTCCCCAGCCAGCCGCCACGCGCGCTGCAGGAACTTCAGCGACCCGCCGGGCGACATGTCGGCCCAGTCGATGTCGTCCTCGGGGGGCCCGGCGAAGACCAGGGTCAGCCGCACGGCGTCGACGCCGTACTTGTCCAACATCTCGCCCAGGTTCACCCCGTTGCCCAGAGACTTGCTCATCGCCTTGCCCTGGTTGATCACCTGGCCCTGGTTCATCAGCGCGGTGAACGGCTCGACGAAGTCCAGCATGCCCATGTCGTGCAGGACCTTGGTGAAGAACCGGCTGTACAGCAGGTGCAGGATGGCGTGCTCCACCCCCCCGACGTATTGCTGCGCCGGCATCCACCTCCGGACCGCCTCGGGGTCGAAGGGGCCGTCCTCGTAGTGCGGGGAGCAGTAGCGCAGGAAGTACCACGACGAGTCGACGAAGGTGTCCATCGTGTCACTGTCCCGCTTCGCCGGGCGGCCGCAGTCCGGGCAAGGCACGTTGACCCAATCCTCGGCCGCCGCCAGCGGTGAGACGCCCTTGGGCTTCAGGTCCGCGCCGCGCAGATCGGGCAGCTCGACCGGCAGCTGGTCGTCGGGAACGGCGACCTCACCGCACTCGTCACAGTGCACGATCGGGATCGGGGGGCCCCAGAACCGCTGGCGGGACAGCAACCAGTCGCGGAGCCTGAAGTTCACCGCGCCTCGGCCGGTCCCCTGCTCCTCCAACCGGGCCACGATCGAGCGGATGCCCGTGACCTTGTCGGTCAGCCCATCCAGCTCGCCGGAGTTCACGTAGGTGCCGTCCCCGGGCGTGGCGGCGAAGGTCTCGGCCGGGTCGGGCTCGCCGGTGTCGACGACCATCCGTACCGGCAGGCCGAACTCCCGGGCGAAGTCCAGGTCGCGCTGGTCGTGGGCGGGTACGGCCATGACCGCTCCGGTGCCGTAGTCGGCCAGCACGTAGTCGGCGGCCCAGACCGGGATTCGCTCGCCGTTGACCGGGTTGACCGCATACCGCCCCAGGAAGACGCCGGTCTTCTCCTTGTCGGTGGCCAGCCGGGCGATGTCGGTCTCGCGACGGACCGACTCCAGGTAGGTGTCGAACTGCTCGCGCTGCTCGGGCGCGCAGATCTGGTCGGCCAGCCACGCGTCAGCCGCGACGACGAAGAAGGTCGCGCCGTACAGCGTGTCGGGCCGAGTGGTGAAGACGGTGACCTTCGTCGCGTCCTGGGTGTCGGTCGCCTCGACCTCGAAGTCGACGTGGGCTCCCTCACTGCGACCAATCCAGTTGCGCTGCATGGCCAGCACCCGGTCGGGCCACTTGCCCTCCAGCGCGGCCATGTCATCCAGCAGCCTGTCGGCGTAATCGGTGACCTTGAAGTACCACTGCGACAGCTCGCGCTTGGTGACCTCCGCGCCGCACCGCTCACACATGCCCTGCACGACTTGCTCGTTGGCCAGCACGGTCTGGTCGTTGGGACACCAGTTGACCGGGCTGTGCTTGCGGTAGGCCAGCCCCCACTCCCGGAAGCGCAGGAACAGCCATTGGGTCCAGCGGTAGTAGTCCGGGTCCGAGGTGTGCAGCCGCCGCGACCAGTCGAAGCTCACGCCGTACCGGCGGAACGACTCGGCCTGGGTCTCGATGTTGGCGTAGGTGTAGGTCGCGGGGTGCTCGTCGTTCCTGATCGCGGCGTTCTCCGCCGGCAAACCGAAGGAGTCCCAACCGATCGGGTTCATCACGTCGTAGCCCTGCTGCCACCAGAAGCGCGCGATCACGTCGTGCAGCGCCATCACCTCGGCGTGGCCCATGTGCAGGTCGCCGCTCGGGTACGGGAACATCGTGAGCGCGTAGCGGCGCTCCCTGCTGCCGTCGTCGGCCGCCCGGAAGGGATCCATCTCCTCCCAGACCTTGCGCCACTTCTCCTGCGCCGCGACGACGTCGTAGGTCTCGCGGTCGCCCCCTGTCTGCTGCTCGCTCATCTCATCCGTCCTGTGTCTGGTGTCCTGCAGAGCCCGAGGCACAAAAAAACCCCTCGGGCGTGAGGGGTAGCCGTGCGATCGATCGGTTCAGCGATCGGATCAGCACGGCCAACTAAGCAGGAGGGCCTTGCGCATGGGAAAAGGGTAGCCTACGGCCGCCCTCGGGCCATCGGTGCTCGGCTGGGTACGCTCACCTCACCGGCTACACATGCCGGCCGCATCGAAGAAAGGGGTGCCACGATGACGTGGCTCGTCACCGGAGGAGCCGGCTACATCGGCTCGCACGTAGTCCTGGCCTTCCAAGAGGCGGGCATCCCCTGCGTCGTGGTCGACGACCTGTCCAGCGGGCACCGGGAGTTCGTTCCCGAGGATGTGCCGTTTGTGGAGGGGTCCATCCTCGACACCGAGCTGGTCGCCAAGACGATGGTGGAGCACTCGGTCACCGGCGTGATGGCGATCGCGGGCTTCAAGTACGCCGGGGTCTCGGTCGACCAGCCGTTGCACACCTACGAGCAGAACGTCACCGGCATGGTCAGCGTGCTCCGCGCAATGGAGATGGCGTCGGTCGACCGGATCGTTTTCTCCTCGAGTGCCGCCACCTTCGGCACCCCGGACGTGGAAACCGTCACCGAGTCCACCGTGGTTTCGCCCGAGTCGCCCTACGGCGAGTCCAAGCTGATCGGCGAGTGGCTGTTGCGGGACCAGGCGCGCGCCCGCGGCATCAAGCACACATCCCTGCGCTACTTCAACGTAGTCGGCAGCGGGGCCGTGCACCTGTTCGACACCTCCCCCCACAACCTCTTCCCGATCGTGATCGAGGCGTTGATCGAGGGCCGCACCCCGCGGATCAACGGGGACGACTACCCCACGCCGGACGGCACCTGCATTCGGGACTACGTGCACGTGTCCGACCTGGCGCACTCCCACGTGGCGGCCGCCCGGACCATGGACGAGGAGGGCTCACTCGAGCCGGTCTACAACCTCGGCAGTGGCACGGGGCTGTCGGTGCGGCAGATCATGGTCGCCATGGCCAAGGGCACCGGCATCCACTTCGAGCCTACGATCGGGCCGCGCCGGTCCGGTGACCCGGCTCGCATCGTCGCCTCCGGCGAGCTGGCCGCACGCGACATCGACTGGGCGATGCGCCACAGTGTCGACGACATGGTGATCTCGGCCTGGAACGCCCGCCGTAGCGCGCTCGCCCTGTCCTGACCACTCTCCAGGAGGCCTGATGTCTGTTCTCGATCTGTTCCGGCTCGACGGCAAGGTGGCGATCGTGACCGGGGCGTCATCCGGGCTCGGGGTCGCCTTCGCCCAGGCTCTCGCCGAGGCCGGTGCCGACGTGGCCCTCGCGGCGCGCCGCGTGGACCGACTCCAGGAGACGGTCGCCATCGTCGAGAGCGTCGGTCGACGCGCGATCGCCGTACGGACCGACGTGACCTCACCCGAGGAGTGCCAGACCCTGGTCGACACCACCCTGGCCGAGCTCGGCCGGGTCGACATCCTGATCAACAATGCCGGGCTCGGCACCGCCGTGCCCGCCACTCGGGAGACTCCCGAGCAGTTCCGCTCCGTGATCGACGTGAACCTCAACGGCTGTTACTGGATGGCCCAGGCGTGCGGGCGGGTGATGCAGCCCGGCAGCAGCATCGTCAACATCAGCAGCGTGCTGGGGATCACGACCGCCGGGCTCCCGCAAGCCGCGTACGCGGCGTCCAAGGCCGGCCTGATCGGCCTGACCCGGGATCTGGCCCAGCAGTGGACCGGACGCAAAGGCATCCGGGTGAACGCCCTGGCCCCGGGCTTCTTCCCCAGCGAGATGACCGCCGAGTACCCCGATGGGTACCTGGAAGCGATGTCTCCGAGGCTCCCCGCGGGTCGTACCGGCCGCCCCGAGGAGCTCGCCGCGGCGCTGTTGTTCCTCGCCAGCGATGCCGGCGGCTACGTGACCGGGCAGACCTACGCCGTCGACGGCGGCCTGACCATCACCTGACGGCCCGGCGAGGACCGGCTCTCAACCGCCCTGGGCCCAGGGGATCCCGGCATTGGCCAGCGCGTCGAAGCCCCCGGCGTTGCTCAGATCGGTGAAACCCAGCTTCGACATCTCGTCGATCGCGATGCCGGCCCGCCGACCGCTGTGGCAGTAGACGACCCAGGTCGTGTTCTTGCTGAGCTGGGCGACCTTGGTCTGGAAGTCGGCGGCCTCGACGTCGACGTTCACCGCCCCGATCAGGTGACCTTGGGCGAACTCCTCGGGGGTCCGCACGTCGAGGACGCCCGCGCCCTGGCCGATCATGGTCTTGGCCTGCTCCGGGCTGACCGAGTGGCCAGTGGACGAGGAGCACGCGGTCAGCGTGCCTGCCGAGAAGAGCCCGATGAGGGAAAGGGCGACCAGGATTCTACGCATACCCCCGAGGGTATATCTCCACCTGGCGTCGAGCAACCCGGATCAGCCGCAGCCGCTATCGCAGATGGGCTGCCAGGCCGGCAGCGGAGACCCTCGGCTGCCGTAGAGGCCGGCCTCGTAGCCGTCGTTGGCGTAGATCGCGGTGTAGGTGAACGCGGCGCCGTTGTGCGCTGGGATCTCAATGTAGATGCTGACCAAGATCCCCTGCTGGTTCGTCTTGGCATAGTCCGCGATCGGCTGGACCAGCTGCTTCTGGAACTCGGCCTTCAGCGCTGGTCCGGCCTGACCTGCGTACACGACGACGGGCAGCGTGCTCATCGGGATCGAGTTGCTGACCTTCTTCCGCAGCGTCTTGACCGTCTTGTTGAGCTTCTTGATCTGACCCGACTGGTCGGAGCTGTTCTGGTTGACCTTGTCGAGCTGGGCCTGCAGGTCCGACACCTGCGAGGTGGCGGTTGCCAGCTGGCTGTTGGCCGAGTCGAGCTGCGCGTTCAGGTCCGCGGTCTTGGAGTCGCCCGAGGTGTAGGCCCACGCCGTCGCTCCGCCCAGTGCCAGCGCGATCACGGCGAGCAGCACCACGGTGACCACCCAGGGGGTCCGCGATCGGGCAGGCACTGGCTCGGGGCGCGGAGCAGGGGCAGGATTCTGAGAAAGCGAGCGGGGTTCGTAGATCGGGCGCGTTTCCTCGTTCGGGTCGGTCATCTTGGGAACCTACCCAGAGTCCGCACTTCGGGCTAGGGGCGAACGACCGAAATCGGAGAGAACCGCCTCGGATCCCCGCGTGATCCGGGCGGAAGGACCCCGTCTCCTCGACGTTCTCGGCTCGCCTCCCCCGGGTGGTGACTGGCGATGGCGGCCCAGCCCCTTAACCTAGTGCGGTGATCTCCGCCCTCACCGACTCCCCGTGTCAGCCAGGCGAGAGCGTCTGCTCCTTCGTCTACGACCACACCCACAACGGCGTGCTGTCGAGCGCCGTCGAATGGATCATCGCCAAGCCGCTCGACATCTTGTTCGTCCTCGCCATCGCGGTGATCGCCCGGTGGGTCGTCGGCCGGATCATCAAGCAGATCGTCGCCCGAGCCGCTGGGGAGAACTTCCTGGCCGAGCTCACGCAGAACTTCGTCGACGCCAAGGCCAAGAACGAGGCAGAGGCGGAGGCCAAGGCCTCGCACGACCGCCGGGCCCTGCGAGCGAAGACGCTCGAGTCCGTTCTGCGCAGTGTCTCATCACTGGCCATCTTCACCGTCGCCTTCACCATCATCCTCGCTCGGCTGGACTACAACATCGGTCCGCTGATCGCCGGGGCCGGCATCGTCGGCGTGGCGCTGGGGTTCGGCGCGCAGAGTCTGGTCAGCGACTTCATCTCGGGCATCTTCATGCTCTTCGAGGACCAGTACGGCGTCGGAGACGTCGTCGACCTGGGCGCGGCCTCCGGTGTCGTCGAGGAGGTGACGTTGCGGGTCACTCGGTTGCGCGACGTCAACGGCACGGTCTGGTACGTCCGAAACGGGCAGATCCCCCATGTGGGGAACATGAGCCAGAAGTGGGCGCGTGCGGTGCTCGACATCGGCGTCGCCTACGGCTCGGACCTGGCTCACGTCCGCGCGGTCCTCCTCGACGTGGCCAAGTCGCTGGCTCAGGAAGCCGACTACAGCACCCTGGTGCTGGAGGAGCCCGAGGTCTGGGGCGTCCAGGGCCTGGATTCGGACCAGATCACCATGCGGCTGGTGGTCAAGACCGCTCCGCTGCAGCAGTGGGCCGTGGGTCGCGAGCTCCGCGAGCGGATCAAGGCGCGCTTCGACGCCGAGGGCATCGAGATCCCCTTCCCGCAACGCGTGGTTTGGCATCGCGACGGCTCCGCCGCTCAGGACGGCGCGGACGCCTCGCAAGCCGGCCGGGATCCGTCGAACATCCGCGTCGCCCGGGAGGGCGAGGTCTCCGCCCCCGGCGACCAGGGAGACGGCTCGGACTGAGCCGCCGGCCCGCGAGAGGTCAGCCGGCGACCGCGGCCCGTACGGCCTCGACGGTTCGGCGTACGTCGTCGGCGTCGGTGAAGGCGTTCGATACCGACACTCGGACGACCCGGCGCCCGGCCCACTCCGACGGGGACATGAAGACCTCCCCGGACCGTTTCAACCGCTCCCCCATGGCGTCGGTCTCGGCGTCGGTGGGCAGGCACATGCAGACCTGGGTGTAGACCACGTCGTTGACGACTTCGATCCCCGGGATCGCGGCGACCCCCTCGGCGATGGCCTGCGCGTTGGTCACCAGTCCGTCGACCAGCTCGCGCACTCCCGCACGGCCCAGTGCCCGCAGCGCCGCCCAGACCGGAACTCCTCGCGCTCGCCGGGAGAGCTCCGGGACGTAGGAGTACGGGTGACTCGGGCCGGCGTCCGCCTTCCAGAGATAGGCGGCATGCATGTCGAAGGCGCCGAGCAGGGCCCGCTGATCGCGCACGATCACGATGCCACAGTCATAGGGGACGTTGAGGGTCTTATGTGCGTCGGTGCTCCACGAGTCGGCCTCGGCCATCCCGGAGGCCAGCGGGGCCAACGTGGGCGTGGCGGCCGCCCAGAGGCCGAAGGCGCCGTCGACGTGGACCCATGCCCCATGTTCATGGGCGACGGCGATCGCCTCGACGAAGGGGTCGAACGCTCCCGAGTGCAGGTTGCCCGCCTGGAGAGCCACGATGACCGGCTCTCCAGAGGGGATGAGGTCGAGCGCCTCGGAGAGCGCATCGACCCGGACACGTCCCTGGCCGTCCACCGCCACGGGAGTGGGCGCGCCAAGGCCCAGGTAGCGCAGTGAGACGTCGATCGTGTCGTGCCGTTCCGCACCGACGAGACAGTGGACTCGCGGAGCACCGAACAAGCCGTTGGTGTTCACATCCCAACCGAGACGATCGAGGACGGCGTGACGCCCGGAGGCCAGGCCCGCGTAGTTCGCCATGGTGCCCCCGGTGACGAACCCGACCCCCGAGTCGACGGGAAGGCCGAGCAGGTCCACGATCCACTCCCCCGCCACCTGCTCCAGGACCGCTGTCGCCGGAGTGGTGGCGCGCATGCCGTTGTTCTGGTCCCAGGCGCTGACCAGCCAGTCGGCAGCCATCGCGGCCGGGTAGGTCCCGCCGATCACCCAGCCGTAGAAGCGACTGGACTGCATGGCCATGAGTCCCGGTTCGGCCCCCTCCGCCAGAAGGTCAACCACGTCCTCCGCGGGCAGGCCCTCCGCGGGGAGCGAACCCCCGAAGACCTCGAGCATCTCGTCGGGGGTGGCGCGGGCGGGGATCGGCCGCTCTCCTACCCCCGCCAGCCAGGCGTGCGCGTGCGCCGCCGCACGATCGAGCGCCTTGTCGAAGCTGCTTCCCCGCACGGCCATCGCGTCCACCTTCCCAGAACCACGTGTCCTGAGGATGGCTCAGGACATCCGAGCCATCCTTGCCGATTTCCGTGACCGGAGGAAACCAACACCCTGCCCGACCGGCAAGGCCGGGCAGGGTGGAGGAGCCAGAGGGAAGAGACCGGGACCGGCCTCCCTCCGCAGGAAGCCGGCCCCGAGGCCTCGCAGGAGCAGATCAGCGCAGGTCGAACCGGTCGAGCTCCATCACCTTCGCGAACGCCGCAACGAAGTCGTGCACGAGCTTCTCGCCCGCATCGTCGCTGCCGTAGACCTCGGCGACGGCACGCAGCTCGGAGTTCGAGCCGAAGACCAGATCGACTCGGCTGGCGGTCCACTTCGCCGCTCCGGTGCCGCGGTCCTCGCCCTCGAAGGTGTGCGCATCCTCCGTGGTCGGGTGCCACTCGGTGCCGTAGTCGAGCAGGTTCACGAAGAAGTCGTTGGTCAACGAGCCCTTGCGGTCGGTGAAGACGCCGAGTGCGGAGTCCTGGTAGTTCGCCCCGAGCACCCGCAGACCGCCGATCAGGACGGTCATCTCCGGCGCCGACAAGGTCAGCAGGTTCGCCTTGTCGAGCAGCAGGTACTCAGCCGGCAGCTCAGGCGCACCCTTGCCGAGGTAGTTGCGGAAGCCGTCGGCCGTGGGCTCCAGAACGGCGAACGAGTCAGCGTCGGTCATCTCCTCGGTTGCGTCCGTCCGGCCCGGAGTGAACGGCACGACGACATCGTGTCCGGCGTTCTTGGCACCCTGCTCCACACCGGCGCATCCGGCCAGGACGATCAGGTCGGCCAAGGAGACCTTCTTGCCTCCGGCGGCGGAGCCGTTGAAGCTCCCCTGGATGCTCTCCAGCGTGCGCAGCACCTGAGCCAGCTCTTCGGGCTGGTTGACCTCCCAGCCGCTCTGCGGCTGCAGCCGGATCCGCGCGCCGTTGCCGCCGCCGCGCTTGTCGCTGCCGCGGAAGGTCGAGGCGGACGCCCAGGCGGTGGAGACCAGCTGTGAGACCGACAGGCCCGACTGGAGGATCGTGGCCTTGAGTGCCGCGACATCCGCGTCGTCGACCAGCGGGTGGTCGACCGCCGGGACCGGGTCCTGCCAGATCAGGTTCTCCTGAGGGACGAGCGGGCCCAGATAGCGGGTGATCGGGCCTAGATCGCGATGGGTGAGCTTGAACCAGGCCCGGGCGAAGGCGTCGGCGAACTCGGCAGGGTTCTCCTTGAAGTGCCGAGAGATCGGCTCGTAGACGGGATCCAATCGCAACGCCAGGTCCGTGGTCAGCATGGTCGGTGCATGCGTGACGCTCGGGTCGAAGGCGTCTGGCACCGTGCCGGAACCGGCCCCGCCCTTCGGCTTCCACTGGTGGGCACCGGCCGGGCTCTGGGTCAGCTCCCACTCGGAGCCGAACAGGATCTCGAAGAAGCTGTTGTCCCAGGCGGTCGGGGTGTCGGTCCAGGCACCTTCCAGACCGCTGGTGATCGCGTCGCCCGCGACACCACTGCCGTAGCCACTCCGCCAGCCGAGCCCCTGCTCCTCCAGCGGAGCGGCCTCCGGCTCGGGACCCACCAGCGCGGAGTCACCGGCGCCGTGGGTCTTGCCGAACGTGTGTCCACCTGCCACCAGGGCCACCGTCTCGTAGTCGTTCATCGCCATCCGCCGGAACGTCTCGCGGATGTCGCGAGCGGCCGAGAGCGGGTCGGGTTCTCCGTTGGGGCCCTCAGGGTTGACGTAGATCAGGCCCATCTGGACCGCGGCGAGCGGGTTGGACAGGTCGCGGTCACCGCTGTAGCGCTCGTCGCCCAGCCAGGTCTGCTCCGGTCCCCAGTAGACGTCGTCATCGGGCTCCCAGTCGTCGACCCGGCCGCCGGCGAAGCCGAAGGTGGGCAGTCCCATCTGCTCCAGAGCGACGGTGCCGGTGAGCACGATCAGGTCCGCCCAGGAGAGACTCTTGCCGTACTTCTTCTTGACCGGCCAGAGCAGGCGCCGGGCCTTGTCGAGGTTGGCGTTGTCCGGCCAGCTGTTGACCGGCGCGAACCGCTGTTGACCAGTGCCCGCCCCCCCTCGGCCGTCGCTGATCCGGTAGGTGCCCGCGGAGTGCCAGGCCATTCGGATCATGAACGGGCCGTAGTTGCCGTAGTCGGCCGGCCACCAGTCCTGAGAGTCGGTGAGCACGGCGGCGATGTCGCTCTTCACCTCCTCGAGGTTGAGCCTCTTGAACTCCGCGGCGTAGTCGAAGGACTCCCCCAGTGGGTTGGCCACGGCGGGGTTCTTCGCAAGCATCTTGAGGTTGAGTCGGTCGGGCCACCAGCCGCGGGTGGCGCCGCCCTGGGTGGGGTGGGTCGCGTGGACGACCGGGCAGCCGCCCTCGGTGCCCGAGGCGGTGTCGTGAGTGTCTGACATGGGATTCCTTCCGTGATTCTGGTTTCTCAGGACTGTTGGGACTTCGAGCAGGAGGGGCAGAGCCCCCAGTAGATGACCTCGGCCTCCTCGATGAGGTAGCCGTGGTCGTCGGAGGCGACCAGGCATGGCGCGTCGCCGACCGCGCAGTCGACGTCGTTGATCTCGCCGCATCTCTCGCACACGACGTGGTGATGGTTGTCGCCGACCCGTAACTCGTAGCGGGCGACGGTTCCCCTCGGTTGGATGCGGCGCACCAGGCCCACGTCGGACAAGCGGTGCAGCGAGTCGTAGACGGCCTGGTGGGAGACTCCCTCGGCCGCATGCTGCGCGACGCGGATGATCGACTCGGTGTCGGCGTGGGGATGGGCGTGCACGGCTTCCATGACCGCCATACGCGGGCGGGTCACACGCAGGCTCGCTCCGCGCAGCATCTGCTCGAAGTCGGGAACCGGCACCTCGACAGCCTTTCCACCTTTCTTGAATTAGTCAAGAGAAGCGGAGGGAGGTTGGGCTCGAACAGACGCAGGAGCGGCCGAAGTCCGAGCCTCGCAGCGCGAGCGACCCGCCCACCACTGGGCTGTCCACGTGGGGCTGCCGGTGCCCGAGCAAGTGCGTACGGGACGTAGGTCGTCGCACAAGGGTCACAGTCCTCTGTCCCCGGATAGGGGCCCGATCCAGGATGGGGCAAGAGGAGCCACAGGGGCCGGGAGGGTCCCACCAAGCCCTGGGGGGGGTTGTTCGGCTCCGATCCGTCCTTTGGGGAGGACACGATGAAGATCTCACTTTGGCGAGCCTTGGGCGTTTTCGTCAGCACATCTGCGATGTTCGCGATGACCATGACTGGCGCCAGTGTTGCATCGGGGGCTCACCAGGACCACCGCCCGGGCACGGGGGGGACGATGACGCCGCAGAGGTAGGCAACAGCCTGTCTGTGCCCATCATCATGGTCAACGGCGGGTTCACGGGCGTGACCTGTGGCGATCAGGCCGTGGGGACGCTGGTCGAACCAAGCGGTGACCCGTCCACCGGCTACCCGCTCGACCCGTCGGTCTACTACTTCGTGCAAGGCGAGAACGCCTGGCAGGCCCAGTGCTTCAACGCCGTAACCACGAGGGCCACGGCGGCGTGGGGTGACAACCTCACCGGCGCGGCGAAGTTGACGACCGGCCACCAGATCCGGGTGGAACTGGGCCTGTTCAACGTCGCATCCTGGAGGCCGTCGATGGACGGCTATGTAGTCGTCAAGCTGAACCCCGAGGCTCTTGACCGGGTGTCCGCATACGGAACCCTTGCCACAGACAACGGCGGGTCCGGGTACGTGGCGACTGCGACCACCTTCACCGCAGCTGAGCAGAGGGTCTACGACGGCGAGGCCGTGTTCAGCATCAGGTACCTCGGCGACCGGAGCATGGTGGTGCCCTTCGGCACCCCGGCATCGGCCGAGATCAACGCAACCGGCAACGTGGTCTACGGCTACAACCTGAAGGCCGCCCAGCCCGGCAAGTATGCAATCCGGTTCATGTTCCCGACCGTCAGGATCACGGGAACAGACGCGGGAACCTACAAGCTCCACGTCGCCAGGCTGGTCATTGAGGTGACCGGCAAGTAGCGAGAGCCCCGCCGCGCACTGGCCGTGCCAGTCCCCGCGGCGGGGTGGGGATCTGGTTCTCGGCCCCACGGTGTGGTGTCGCTCAGCAGGGCGGCGCCACACCGTTGACCCTGGGACTTGAGGAGTGGGCCACACATGAGTCTCCAGCCGACGGCAGCCAGCCTGACCCTGGCCACGAGGGTCGCCGGAGGCGACGACACCCCCCTTGGACTCTGATCGACAGCGGCTCGTCTCGCTACGAGACCGGGTCGAGGTCCCGACGAAGCCCCTGATCCACCAGCCCGGCCCAGAGCCAGTGCCCGTGCAGCAGGCTCGGCTTCACCCGTCCGATCGCGCCCGTTGACGGGCAGGTGATCGCCCCAGAAGGGGGTCCGTCGGTCCCGACGGGCCCCCGTTCTTTGCACCGGCTATGCGCCCTGCGGATTGGGCTTGCGCCAGCTGCGCTCGAACGGGAGACGCCAGGCGCGTGGAGCGATCAGCTGATGGACCGAGTTGGGCCCCCACGTCGACTCGGAGTAGGGCCGCACGGGCGGAAGGTCGTTCAGCAACGGCTCGGAGATCTCCCACAGTCGCTCGATGCCCTCGGCGCTGGTGAAGAGGGTACGGTCGCCCTTCATCGCGTCGTAGATCAGGCGCTCGTACGCCTCCAGTACATCGTCGGCCCGGTCGTGGTCGGTCATCGCGAACTGCATCGACAGCTTGTCCAGCCGCATTCCCGGACCGGGTCGCTTGCCGTAGAAGGACAGCGAGAGCTTCGACGCATCGGCGAGATCGAAGGTGAGGTGGTCGGGGCCGGAGAGCCCGACACCGGAACCGTGCGGGAACATGCTCTTGGGCGGCTCGCGGAAGGCGATCGAGATGATCCGGGCACCCTCGGCCATACGCTTGCCGGTGCGGAGGTAGAACGGCACGCCCGCCCAGCGCCAGTTGTCGATCTCGGCCTTGAGCGCCACGAACGTCTCGGTCTCCGAGTCCGACGGGACACCCGGCTCGTCGCGATAGCCCTGATACTGACCGCGGACGACGTAGTCCGGATCGATGGGGACCATGGAGCGGAAGACCTTCCGCTTCTCCTCGCTGATCGACTCGGGGTCCAGCGTCGTCGGCGGCTCCATGGCCATGAACGCCATCACTTGGAACAGGTGGGTGACCACCATGTCCTTGTAGGCGCCGGTCCCTTCGTAGAAGCCCGAGCGCCCCACCACCGACAGCGTCTCCGGCACGTCGATCTGCACGTGGTCGATGAAGTTGCGGTTCCAGATGGGCTCGAACAACCCGTTCGCGAAGCGGAAAGCCAAGATGTTGAGAGCCGCCTCCTTGCCGAGGAAGTGGTCGATCCGGAAGACCTGCTCCTCCTCGAAGACCTCGTGGATCGAGGAGTTGAGCCTCTTGGCGCTGGCCAGGTCGGTCCCGAAAGGCTTCTCCATGATGACCCGGGACCGCTCGACCAGGCCGGCGTCGCGCAGGGTGGCGATCACGTCCAGGGCCGAGCTCGGCGGAACGCTGAGGTAGTGCAACCGCTGAGGTTCCCCGCCGAGCTCCTTCTCCAGCTCGGCGGCCTTCGCCGTAAGTCCCTCCGAGCCGGACTTCACGTTCACGAAGTGCAGCTTGGGGGCGAACGATTCCCATTGCTCCTCCGAGACGATGCGCTTGGAGAACTCCCCGCAAGCCTCGTGGGCGAGGTTCCGGAACGACTCGTCGTCGAACTCGTCGAGAGACACCCCGATAAGCCGGAACTCGGGCACCAGACCGGAGAGCAGCAGGTGCATGACGCCCGGCAGCAGCTTGCGGCGCGCCAGATCACCCGTCGCGCCGAACATGACGATGAGGTGCTTCTCATGGCCGTTGGACATAGTGCGAGGGTAGGCGGCGGGTGTTTCCCTCGCATCACAATCCATCGGCCGCTCCCCCACCCGACCGGGCCCGTTGGCCCGGGCCGAGTCGACTCTGGCAGCATCCAGGCCATGGCATTCGAAGGCATCGACCTCAGCGACAGGGTCGCGGTGGTCACCGGGGCCGGCAGCCCCACGGGCATCGGCTTCGCCGTGTGCCGCCGCCTCGGGGAGCTCGGAGCGGCTGTGGTGCTCACGGCAACCACCGACCGCATCCACGACCGCGCCCGGGAGCTCGAGGAGTCCGGGGTGCCCGCGATCGGCGTGGTCGCGGATCTGACCGACCCCGCCGCGGCCGAGCACGTCGCGGCAGTTGCCACCGGACGATGGGGGCGACTGGACATTCTGGTCAACAACGCCGGGATGATCTCCGTTTCGGACAGCGACTCGAACTCCGGCGGGGTGGACGGCCTGCCGTACGCGGAGTGGCAGGCCAGCATGAGCCGCAATCTGGACACCGCCTTCCTGATGACCCGAGCGGCACTCCCGACGATGCGCGCGGCCGGATGGGGGCGGATCGTGATGATGGCCAGCGTCAGCGGGCCGGTGATGGCGATGCAGAAGGAAGCCGCCTACGCCGCCTCCAAGGCGGCGATGGTGGGGCTGGTCCGATCTTTGGCTGTCGATCTGGCCGGGGACGGCATCACCGCGAACGCCGTCGCCCCCGGGTGGATCGCCACCGGCTCACTGACCGAGGACGAGCTCCGTGAGGGTGAGGTGACCCCCATGCGCCGCAGCGGCACCCCGGAGGAGATCGCCTGGCCGGTCGCCTGGCTGTGCAGCCCCGGCGCGGCGTACATGACCGGGCAGTGTCTGGTCGTCGACGGCGGGAACTCGGTGGCCGAGCAGCGCGCGCTTTGACGGGCTGACCAAGACGCGATCCGCGGTCAGGCCAGCAGTCTCAGCGGACTCTCCACGAGCTTCAGGAACGTCCGCATCCACTCCGCCGCCATCACCCCGTCGAGGGGACGGTGGTCCACCGACAAGGTGAAGCGAGCGATCTTCCCGGCCACGAGCTCGCCGTCCTCCACGACCGCCTCGTCGCGGATCGCACCCACGGCAAGGATCGCCGACTGAGGCGGGTTGATGATCCCGGAGAACTCCTCGGTGCCGAACATGCCGAGGTTGGTCACACTGATGGAGCCGCCCTCGAGCTCGTCGAGGCGCAGACCGCCTTCGTGGGCCCGCGTGGCGAGGTCACCGATCTCGGCCGCGACGGCGGTGACCGTCGCCCTGTCGACCTGCCGCAGCACCGGCGTCACCAGTCCCCGGCTGGTCGCGACCGCCACTCCCACGTCGACGTGCCGCCAGTGTCGGATCGAGCCGTCGACCCACGAGACGTTCATCTCAGGGTGTCGCGCATGGGCGGCCGCGACCGCCTTGACGATCAGGTCGTTGATCGACACTCGGACCTCGGCCCCATCGTTGATCTGCGCCCGCATGGCGACCAGAGCCTCCATCCGGGCCGATCCGCTCAGGTAGAAGTGCGGCACCTCGGCCTTGCTCTGGGCCAGCCGAGCGGCCACGATCCGGCGCATGTTGCTCGCTGGTACCTCGACGTAGGCCGACTCGAGCACCGGCAACCTGGAGGAGACGGCAATGTCCGGCTCCACGCGCACGGGCGGTTGGCTTCTCGCTTCGGGGATCGTTGGCTCCGCGTCCGGGGCACTCCCCAGATGACGCTCCAGGTCGACACGACGGATCCGGCCACCAGGGCCCGAGCCGACCAGTTCGCTGAGTGAGACACCGTGCTCGCGTGCGAGCCGTCGAACAAGCGGACTGGCGAAGGTGCGCCCGCCTGACTCCTCGGAGGCAGTGGGGGCAGCCGGGTCAGCGCTGTCGCCCCGTGGGGGCACCCCGCCGTTGTGGGAGGGCGGGGCGGACTCGGTCCTTCCTACGCCCTCCGCAGCGAGGAGCGCATCCACCGCCGAAGGGTCCTCACCGACCGCCCCGAGGACGGCAACCGGACCGTCCACGAGCACGTCGCCACCCTTGGGGGTCAGGATCTTGAGCAGCACCCCGTCGCGAGGGGCCTCGAGCTCGACCTCAGCCTTGTCGGTCTCCGCCGTGGCGAGCAGCGCGCCCTGGGCGAACTCCGCTCCCTCCTGCAGCTCCCACGAAACGATCTTTGCGGACTCCAGCCCCGTGAACAGCTCCGGGAGACGGAAGATCTCAGCCACCTCAGACGTCTCCTTCGCTCTCTCGCTGGAAGTCCCGAAGGGCAGTGAGCACCTCTTCGGACTGGGCGATGGCCGCCCGCTCCAGGACCTTGCTGATGCTGGGCGATGCCTCCCCGCCGGTCACCCGGCGCACGGGTGAGTCGAGCCAGTCGAAGAGCACGCGGGAGATCTCGGCAGCCAGCCAGGTGCCGTACGACGTCCCGAGCGCGCCCTGCTCGGCGATCAGGACGTTGTTGGTCTTCTGCACGCTGGCACGGATGGTCTCCCAGTCCAGGGAGGCGCGGTCCAGCCAGCGCAGATCGATGACCTCGGCGTCCAGGCCGGACTCCTCGACTGCGGCGAGCACGTAGGGCGTCATCCCGAGGTAGGTGAGGATCGTGAGGTCGGCGCCCTCCCGGCAGACAGCCGCCTTGCCGAGCGGCAGGTGGTAGTCGAAATCGTCGACGGGCCCCTCGCCGGTGCCGTTGTAGAGATCCACGTGCTCGAGCACGACCACCGGGTCCTGGAGGGCGAGTGCGGTGTTCATCAGACCGACGTAGTCGAACGGCGTCGAGGGGGCGACGATTCGCCACCCCGGCGAGGTCGCGAAGATCCCGGCGGGATCCATCGAGTGCTGTGATCCGTAGCCGGTGCCCATCGCGACCTTCGACCGCAGCACCAGCGGCACCCCCTCCTCACCACCGAACATGTGGCGTGCCTTCGCGATCTGGTTGAACAGCTGGTCGGCGGCCACCCACATGAA
Source organism: uncultured Actinomycetota bacterium (assembly GCA_963824105.1). Taxonomy (GTDB): domain Bacteria; phylum Actinomycetota; class Actinomycetes; order Propionibacteriales; family Nocardioidaceae; genus CAWDVB01. The sequence continues at coordinate 44,965 of CAWGNN010000001.1, read as the reverse complement.
GTCCGCGTACATGAACTCGACGACGGGAACGAAACGGCCGTCCATGGCGATCCCGCAGGCCAAACCGGTGAAGGAGTTCTCGCTGATCGGCGTCCCGAGGACGCGCCCCGGAAACTTCTCGGCGAGACCACGGGTGGCGCCGTTCGTCCCGCCGTTGAGCCGATGCACGTCCTCGCCCATGACCACGATCCGGTCGTCGGTCGACATCCGCCGGTCCATGACCGATGCGACCGCGGAGATGAACTTCTGGTCCTCGGTCTTCCCCGAGAAATCGGCACGGTCCTCGGTGCGCAGGCCCTGGAGCTCCGAGGCATCGCCGCGGACGCCGACGTCCACGAACGCGGTGTCGGGCCACTCCGAGGGCCGAATCCTGCGCTCCCCGGGCTTGCCGCCCTCGACCGGCTCGAGGATCACCGAGCCAAGGTCCTCCATGAGTATCCGGGCGCGGGCGGTGAAGTCGCCGAGCTGCTCCTCGGTCGCCAGTCCGCGCCGCACCAGGTGATCCATGGTCTGCTGGATCGGGTCGCGGTCGCGGTGGCTCTGCTCCTCCTCCTTGGACCGGTACCCGAAGGCGCTTCCGGCGAACCCGCCGTTCTGGTGGAAGTAGCGGTACGTGACCGCCTCGACCAGCGTCGCGCCGCCCCCGGCCCGCATGTGGTCGACCGCCGCCTTCATCGCCAGGTGCACGGCGAGCGGGTCCATCCCGTCCACGCGCCAGCTCGGGATTCCGAAGCCCGGACCGCGAGCGGACAGACGCGGCTCGGCGGTGGCCTCGTCGACGTTCGTCGACACGGCATACCCGTTGTTCTCGATGAAGAAACAGACGGGGATCTTCCACGCCGCAGCGAGGTTGAAGGTCTCCAGCGTGGACCCGATGTTGGCAGCCCCGTCACCGAAGTAGGTCACCGCGACGGAGTCGGTCCCCGCGTGCCGGTGTGCCCACCCGGAGCCGGCAGCCTGGGGCACGCCGCCACCGACGATGGCGTTGGTCCCGAGCGCCCCGGCCTTCTTCCACTGCAGGTGCATGGAGCCCCCGCGGCCATGGCTGAACCCACGATCGAGCCCGGCGATCTCGGCGAGGGTCTTCAGCAGGGCGTCCCGCACCGACGCGGAGAGCCCCTCGTCGAGCATGATGCCCTTCGGCTGGAGGTGACCGAGCACCTTGGCCAGGAACTGGTGGTGCCCCCGGTGGGTGCCGTTGACGGTGTCCTGGGTCGTCAGCACGCTCACCGAGCCGACGGCCGCTCCCTCCTGGCCGATGCTGGAGTGGGCCGGCCCGTGGATGAGGCCGGCGCCGGAGAGCTTCAGGACGTACTCCTCGAAGACCCGGATGAGCGTCATCTGGGTGAACATCCCGATCAGCAGGCTCGGGTCGGCCGCCTCCCAGTCGTCGTCGGTGGAAGTGATCTCCACCCATGGGACGGCCGGTCGGAGCGAGTCGTCGACACGCATGATGCTCCTTGTGCAATCGTTTGTCTTGAACTATGGCACAGCTCTGGGGCGCCCACAGCCGGCTACGGAAATGTCACACTTGCCCCTTCGACGGACAGTGAGCACAATCGTTTGTCATGACTCTCTCCCCCGGCTCCGCTGGCCTGCCCGGTCTCCGTCGGCTCGACCACATCGGCTTCACCGTGCCCGATCTCGAGGAGGCCCACCAGTGGCTGACCGAGGTGATCGGAGCGCGCTACCTCTACACCCTGGGTCCCTTCCAGGACCCCGACGGCTCGTGGATGACCGAGCATCTGGGCGTTGCCCGAGACACGGTGATGCGGCAGCTGCACTTCTACGCGGTCGGTGAGCAGGCCGTCCTCGAGGTCTTCGAATACGAAGCCTCCGACTCGCGCCGGGAGCAACCGCTCAACAGCGATGTCGGGGGCCACCACGTCGCCTTCTACGTCGATGACCTCGATGCCGCGGTCGAGCATCTGGTCGCGTGCGGCGTGGACATGATGGGCGAGCCGACCGCGTCCAAGGGGCCGAGCGAGGGTCAGCGCTGGGTCTACTTCCGCAGCCCTTGGGGCATGCAGTTCGAGCTGGTCTCCTACCCGAACGGCAAGGCGATCGACCGGGGAACCTGGCCTTCCCAGCCCTGATCCCATCACCAGCTTGTGGCGATGTACTTCGACTCGGTGTAGTCGAGCACGCCCTCATGGCCGCCCTCGCGACCGACCCCGCTCTGCTTGACGCCACCGAAGGGAGCGGCTGGGTCGGAGACCAGTCCGCGGTTGAGTCCGACCATCCCTGACTCGAGTGCCTCGCTGACCCGCAGCCCCCGAGCAAGGTCGCCGGTGTAGACGTAGGCCACGAGACCGTACTCCGTCTGGTTGGCCAGCCGCACTGCTTGGTCCTCCGTCTCGAACGTGACCACCGGGGCCACCGGGCCGAAGATCTCCTCGTTCAGGATCGGTGATCCCTCGGACACGTTGGTCAGGACCGTGGGCGGATAGAACCAGCCGTCGCGATCGGCGATGGAGCCGCCGATCATGGCCGTCGCGCCCGCGGCGAGCGCGGCCTGCACGAGATCCCGCACCTTGTGGAGGGACTCCTCGTTGACGAGGGGCCCGACCTGGGTGTCGGGGTCCGTGCCTGGGCCGACACGAAGGCCGCCCATCCGCTCGGACAGCCGGCGGGAGAACTCCTCGGCGATCGACTTCTCCACATAGAACCGGTTGGCCGCGGTGCAGGCCTCGCCCGCGTTGCGCATCTTCGCGACCATGGCGCCCTCGATGGCCGCATCGAGATCGGCGTCGGCGAACACGACGAACGGCGCGTTGCCACCGAGCTCCATGGACGTGTTGGTGACGGTCTTGGCCGCCTCGGCGAGCAGCACCCGTCCGACCTCGGTCGAGCCGGTGAAGGAGAGCTTGCGAACTCTGTCGTCAGCCAGCATCGCCGACACCACCGCGCCGGACCGACGCGCCGGCAGGACGTTGACCACGCCGTCCGGAACGCCCGCCTCGCTCAGGATGTCGGCGATGGCCAACGCGGTGAGCGGGGTGTCGCTCGCCGGCTTGAGGATCATCGTGCAGCCTGCGGCAAGGGCTGGCCCCATCTTCCGAGTGGCCATGGCGGCCGGGAAGTTCCAGGGAGTCACCAGCACGCAGATCCCGACCGGCTGACGCAGCACCAGGATTCGGTTGTTGCCGGAGGGGGCGGTCGTGACCTCGCCATGGAGGCGCACTGCCTCCTCGGAGTACCAGCGGAAGAACTCCGCGCCATAGGCGACCTCGCCGCGAGCATCCGACAGAGCCTTGCCGTTCTCCAGCGACATGAGCATGGCGAGATCTTCGGCCCGCTCGGTCATCAGCTCGAAGGCACGGCGCAGGATCTCGGCGCGCTCGCGCGGAGCAGTCGCCGCCCACCCCGATGCCGCTGCCGCAGCCGCCTCGACAGCGGCCAGCGCGTCCTCCACCGTCCCGTTCGCGACGGACGCGATGGCCTCTCCGGTGGCCGGGTCGTAGACGTCGAACGTGCCACCGTCGGACGCCGGCAGGAGCTTCCCGCCGATGCGGAGCCCGGTGGGCACACCCCCGAGCAGGTCGGTCAAAGCGGTCAAGGTGAGCCTCCTGGTCAGTAGGGATTGGCGACGACGAGCTCTTGGGCCGGGAACAGCGTCAGGACTCGGGGACCGTCGTCGGTGATGACGATCTCCTCCTCGATCCGCGCGGCCGAGAAGCCGTCCGATGCGGGGCAGTAGGTCTCCAGGGCGAAGACCATCCCGACCTGGAGCTCGATGGGCTCCTTCATGGAGTTGAGTCGCGAAATGATGGGCCGCTCGTGCAGGCCCAGGCCGAGGCCGTGCGCGAACTGCAGGCCGAACGCCGCCATCTCGCTCTCGAACCCGAACTCCTCGGCCTTCGGGAGCAGGGCGGCGATCTCGTCGGTGCCGACCCCGGCCTTGATGCCGTCGATGCCGCGATCCATCCACTCCCGGGCCTGCGTGTATGCGTCTCGCTGTGCAGGTGTCGACGAGCCGACCGAGAAGGTGCGGTAGTAGCAGGTGCGGTAGCCGTTGTAGGAGTGGATGATGTCGAAGAATGCCTGGTCGCCCGGGCGGATCAGCCGATCGGTGAAGTTGTGGGGGTGCGGGTTGCACCGCTCCCCCGAGATCGCGTTGATCGCCTCGACCTGGTCCGACCCCATCTCGTAGAGCCGCTTGTTGGCCAGCGCGACGATCTCGTTCTCGCGCACTCCCGGCTTCAGCGCCTCGTAGATGTCCTGGTAGACCCCGTCGACCATCGCCGCCGCCTGGGTGAGCAACATGATCTCGTCGACGTTCTTGATGACCCGCGCGTCCAGCATCAGCTGCTGAGCGTCCACCACCGTGAGTCCTTGACGCTGCATCTCGAACAGGAACGCCGGCTCGACGATGTCGACCCCGACGGGCAGATCCGCCACCCCGGCCTCGACCAGCATCGACTTGATCTCCGTGACCGCGTCGGCCATCAGGCCGGCGCTGGGTGCGACCGCACCCCGGAAGCCCAGGAATCCCGCCCGGTAGTTCTCGGTCGGGAGCCAGGTGGAGTAGATCTTGTGGTGACGCACGGCAGAGCCGAAGTCCCACAGCACCGGCTCCTTGCCGCGCGCGAGCAGGGCGTAACGGATCATCTTGTCGCCGAGCGCCCCACCGATCCAGGTGTGCGTCGTGTAGCGGATGTTGTAGAAGTCGAAGAGCAGGAACGCACCGCACTCGCTCCCCTCCAAAGCGGCCTTCGCCCGGCCGAGCCGGTAGCTGCGAAGGCGGTCGAAATCGACCCGGTGCTCATAGTCGACGCCCATGTGTCCAGGCGCCGGTAACGGCCTTTCGGACATGGTGATCACTCCTCTGCGGCGGATAATCCGTCGTCCACAAAGACATTCTCCGCCTTGAGCGTGAGCCCGGAGTTGGCGGCCTGGAGATCGAGCAGGACAGCGAAGTCCTCCTCGTGGTGACCCTTGCTGAGGGTGGCCTGGATCGCGGCCGCGGTGGCGGCGCAAACCGGCATCGGCACGTCGAGCTGGTGGGCGGCCTCGAAGCCGAGGTCGAAGTCCTTGCGCAGCAGGACCGGGGTGAAGGTCGGCGTGAAATCGAGGTTGACGAACGCCGGTGACTTGTACCGCGTGAAGGTCGACCCCATCACCGAGTTGTTGAGGAACTCCAAGAAGGCGTGCCGGGGCACGCCCCCCTTCTCACAGAGCACGGTGATCTCGGCCAGGCACTGGGTCACCACGCCCAGCATCAGATTGTGGGCGATCTTCACCAGGCGTGACTCATCGCCCTCGCCGACCCAGGTGGCGCCCTTGCCGAGCTCGTCGAGCACGTGCCGCACCCGCTCGTAAGTCTGCTCGGGTCCCGACACCACCAGGCTGAGGCCGCCGGCGCGGGCCACCTTGCCGTTGCCGCTGACCGGGGAGGCCAGGAAGTCCACTCCCCGCTCCGCGCAGGCGGCGCGCATCCGGGCCGAGGCGTCGATATTCACCGTCGAGGTGTCCACCACCGCGCCGGGAACGTGGGAGGGGTCGGCGAGCAGCCCCGCCTCACCAACCATCACCTGTTCCAGGTCGTCGGGAGTCGACACCATGGTGAAGACGACGTCGAGGTCGCGCAGGTCGGCGATCTCGTCGGCCACCTTCGCGCCGAGTGCGGCCAGCGGTTCGGTCTTGGACCTGGTCCTGTTCCAGACGGTGAGGTCGTAGCCAGCGCTGGCCAGTCGGCCCGCCATGGCAGCACCCATCCGGCCGGTCCCGATCCAGCCGATCCGAAGAGTTGGTGTGGTCACGCGTTGCCCCCTTGAGTGTGTGGATAGTCGGGAGTGCTCATGGTCAGGTGGAAGCCGATGGCTCGGTAGAGGTAGCGAGGGAGGTCGACCCAGCGGCGCCGAGGTACAGCCGAGCCACCTCCGGGTTGGTCAGCAGGGCGGATCCGCGGTCGACCAGGCGGACGACACCGGTCTCGAGCACCGCGCCCCAGTCCGAGGCCGCGAGGCCCGAGCGGGCGTTCTGCTCCACGAGCAGGACGGTATGACCCTGTTCGGCGAGTGTCCGGATGCTCTCGAAGACGTGGGTCCGCGATTTCGGGTCGAGCCCGATCGAGGGCTCGTCGAGCAGGATCAGCTTCGGGTCGAGGACCAGCGAGCGGGCGAACTCGACCTGCTTCTGCTCCCCTCCCGACAGCGAGCCCGCGTGGTCGCGGGCACGTTCCCGGCAGACCGGGAAGGCGTCCGCGGCCTTCTCGACTCGCCGGCGCACCTCGGCCGGGTCGCGCAGCACGTAGCCGCCCATCATCAGGTTGTCCCAGACGGTCATGGCGGGGAACAGGCTGCGGTCCTGCGAGACATGGACGATGCCTCGCAGCAGCCGCTGTCTGGCGGAGAGCTGCTGGATCTCCTCACCGAGGAGGGTGACCGTCCCCTTCCGAGGCTTGAGCAACCCGCTCACCGCCTTGAGCACGGTGCTCTTCCCGGCCCCGTTGGGGCCGATCATGCAGGTCACCGAGCCGGGCTCGACGTCGAGATCGACGCCCTTGAGGATGTCGCCGGCTCCGTAGCCGGCGATGACGCCTCGAAGGCTCAGGATCGGGTCGCTCATCATGCCCCCAGGTACGCGTCGAGGACTGCCGGATGGGACTGCACCTCTGACGGTGTCCCGGTGAAGATCTCCGCGCCCTGGTCGAACACGTGCACCGGGTTGCAGAGCCGCATCACGAAGCTCATGTCGTGCTCGACGATGAGGAACGTGATCCCGGCTTCGTTCAGCGATCGGATGTGCTGCTCCATCGTCTCGATGAGCACGGGGTTGACCCCGGCGGTCGGCTCGTCGAGGAGGACCAGCTTCGGGCGGCTCATCAACACCGCGGCGAACTCGAGCAGCTTGCGCTGGCCGTAGGAGAGCTCGCTGGCGTAGAGGTCGGCCACGTGGGAGATGCGAAACTCCTCCAGCAGCTTGGCCGCGGCCTCGGCGTCCTTGCGCCCGACCCGCTTGCCGAACAGCTCCCCCCAGCTGAATCCGGAGGCGACGACGAGGTTCTCCTCGACGGTGAGGTGTGGGAACACCCGTGCCTGCTGGAACGTCCGGGTCAGACCCCGCCGGTACAGACTGGCCGGGCTCTCCGATGTCACCTCACGGCCGCGGAACGAGATCGACCCGCTGTCGGGCCGCAGGTATCCGGTGATCAAGTTGAACAGCGTCGTCTTGCCCGAGCCGTTCGGGCCGATCAGCGCAGTGATCGAGCCCTCCTCGACCGTCAGGGACGCTCCCTGCACGGCCCGGACCGGGCCGAACGACTTGGTCACCTTCGCAACTTCGAGCATTGCGCTCATGCGCCGTTCACCTCCGCGGGAGTTGTCGGGGCGGTCTGTCTGGATGGTTCGAGCGGGTCGCCCGATGGCGGATCCGAGGGGGGAGCCGTTCGAGCCCTCCTGAATCGCAGCCGCTCCTGCAACGACGGAAGGATGCCGCGAGGCATGAACAACATCACCACCAGGAAGATCAGGGCCCAGACGACCAGGAAGAGGCGGTGCTGGCCCAGGGTTGAAGAGGCGAGGTACAGATGCGACATCTCGAGGATGAACGCCCCGAGCACCGGCCCCCACAGCGTGCCCCGGCCCCCGAGGAAGGTCATCAGGACCACTCCGATCGTGATCAGGGGGTCGAAGGCGTACTGGGGGTAGAGGTAGAACTCGTAGCTCGCGTAGATGCCCCCGGCCATCGCGGTCAGTCCGACGCTCACACAGAACGAGAGCATCTTGACCCCGTTGACGTGCACCCCGATGCCCGCCGCCTTGTCCTCGTCGGCGCGTACCGCGACCAGAGACAGGCCGACCTTGGAGCGCATGGCGCCCCAGGTGATGGCCATGGCCAGCGCGAGCAGGCCGACGAAGGCCAGGTAGAAGGGCCGCTCGAAGGTGTCCGCCGGGAACGGGAGCACCGGCATCGCCATACCGGAGGAGCCGTTGGTGAGGCCGTGCAGGTTGTAGGCGAGCTGCTGGCCGACGAACAACAGGGTGATGGTGACGATGGCGAAGACATCGGAGCGGGTGCGCATGGAGATCCAAGCGAACGGATAGCCGACGGCGGCCCCGACCAGCCCGACCAGCGGCAACAGAATGAACGGCTCGTAGCCACTGGTGATCGCGTGGTGCTGGAACCAGATCGCCTCGAAGTAGGCCCCTAGCCCGAAGAACGCGGCGTGTCCGAGCGAGGGGTATCCCGCCATGCCTCCCACGAGGTTCCACGCGCTCGACATGGCGGCGTACATCAACGTGAAGATGAGCATGTTGAGCACCCAGTGCGCCGTATCAACCGAGGTGATTGCGAAGGGCAGCGCCACGAGAGTCCCGAAGAACAGGGTCGTCCATCCAGGTCCGACGAAGGAACGGAGCGCGCCCATCAGATCGCCCCCCTCGCTGCCGTGCCGAAGAGCCCGCGGGGGCGCAGCAGCAGCACCAGCAGGAGCACCACGAAGAACGACATGGGCGCCCAGACCGGGTCATAGACCGCGACGATCGACTCGGCCAGCGAGATGACCAAGGCGCCGACGATGGCTCCACCGATGCTGCCGAGTCCTCCCAGAAGGACGATCGAGAGAAGCAGCGAGATCAGGTCGTAGTGGCTGCCGGCGTTGAACGACGGGTACAACATGGCGTACATCGCTCCTGCCGAAGCGGCCGTCGCGGCACCCAATCCGAAGCCGAGCGCCGAGATCGTCTCCGACCTGACGCCGAGCAGGGTGGCCGACTCGGGGTTCTGCACGCTGGCACGCACCGCCCGGCCGAACTTGGTGCGGTTGAGGAGCCAGAAGAGCAGGCCCAAGGCGACCGCCGAGAGGACGAACGCCCAGACCCGGACGACGGGGATCTGGTAGCCCGCGATCGACCAGGAGGCGTTGACGTACGAGTTGTTGATGCTGCGCATGTTGGTGCTCCAGAAGAACACCATGAGGCCCTCGAGAAGCAGCGCGACGGCGAAGGTCACGAGCAGACTCAGCTCCGCGCGCTCCTCCTTCCGCAACGGCCTGAGGAAGAAGACCTCCGTCGCCACGCCGACACCGAACATCACCACGGTGGTGATGGGGATCGACACGAAGGGGTCGATGCCGAAGCTGGTGAACAGCTGGAAGGACAGATAGGCGCCGAGGATCACCATCGCGCCCTGGGCCAGATTGACGACTTTCATGATGCCGAAGATCAGCGTCTGGCCCGAGGCCATCAGCGCATACATGCCGGCGCTGAGGACTCCGAAGATGATGCCCTGGATCAGGGTGTGCATCGATCAGCCACCCCAGCCCGACTTCGACAAGCGATCGCGGCGAAACACCTGCTGCTCCTCCTCTGAAGGCCGCACCCGGTAGGACGGCCACCCATGGGGTGAACCTACCTGTCTGGGCGCAAACGATTGTTTCAATGTGTCTGCAGAGCGCCGCGAGATTGAGTCGATACCCGCTCAGGCGAGCTCTCCCGGGTGCGGCACGTGGTTCTTTGGGTCGTACGGCAACCGTTTGCGGCGCCGGAAGGCCGACCAGAGTCGGGCCGCAGGCGGCCACCTCGGGCTGGTCCGTCCACCGTGGCAGACGAACCGCCCTGGACTCCGGGCCCCACGGCCGAGGTCGTGGGGCCCGGAGATCAATCGGCTACTTGGTACCCCAGTCCGGCTTCGTCAGCACCGGCGTTGCCTGCGCGATAGACGCCGGGTAGACGGGAACCAGGTTCCCGCCCTGCCACTGAACCAGGTTGTACTCGCCCTGCGGGGCTCCGTACTGGTCCCAGGAGAGGTCGCCCAGAATGGTCGGCCAGGTGCCGGCGTGCAGCGCGCTGATGATCGTCGCGTTGTCCACACTGCCGGTCTTCGCCGCGACCTCCTCGAGCAGCTGACCCGTGGCGTACGCCTCGGCGCTGCTGTCGTCGATCTCCTGCTCGGTGCCGCCGTACATCGCGATGTACGCCTTGACGAAGTCCGCAGTGCCCGGAGCGGTGGATCCGGGGAACCAGTCCGCGGAGCTGATGATGCCGCTGGTGTTGTTGGCCCCGACGTTCTTCGGGAAGTTCAGCGGCGAGTTGGCGCCGTTGGACAGGAAGATGAACTTCGGGTTGTACTTCAACTGAACCAGCGCCTTGATCTGACCGTATGCGTCGACGCTCTGGGTGCCGCCGACGATGATGTCCGGCTTCTTGGCCACGGCCGCAGCCATGATCGGGCCCATGTTGGTCGTCTCAGCCGGGTAGACCTTCTTGTAGACGGTCTGGATGCCGGCTGCCTCGAGCTTGGTCCTGATGTTCTCGGCGATCGGGGCGGAGAACGGGTCGTCCAGCTCGGTGTAGGCCGCCGTCTTCGGCTGCTCACTCTTGGGCAGGCTCAGAAGGAAGTTGGCGAAGACGTCACCGGCGCCGACCACGGGAGCGGGCTGGATGAAGAAGAAGTTGCCCAGCTTGTTGTCGAACACCGCGGGGCCACCGCCGGCAGGAGCAAGGAACGCGTAGTTGTACCGCGCCGCGACCTGCGCGGCAGGCGCAGTCAGCAAGGTCGAGAAGGGACCGAACGTCAGGTCGACGTGGTCCTTGTTGATCAGGTTCTGGTAGTTGGTCACCACCTGGGTGGGGTCGGACGCGTCGTCGACGATGTCGAGCTGGACCTGCCGGCCGAGGATGCCGCCCTTCGCGTTGACGGTCGCGGCCCACAGCTTGTAGCCGGCCTCGACGGCCTTGCCCGGGTCGGAGAAGTCGCCGGTCAGCGAGATCGACGCCCCGATGACGAGCGGGCCAGCCGCGCTGGACGAGCTGCTGGACGGGGCGGCCGCGCTACTGGACGACCCGGAGCTGGACGTTCCCGCGTTGGAGCTACATGCGGCGAGCGCGAGTCCGAGGGTCGCTACCGAGGCGACGGTGAGACTCGCTTTTGACAAGCGATTGCGTCGAAGCACCTGCTGTTCCTCCTCTGGTGAATGCGCCCCACAGGCCGGCACCAACGCGGACCAACTGCCCTGCAGCGCAAACGATTGTGGCGCCATACTGCGGCACTCCGCGACCCGGTGTCAAGAGTCACACTCGGTCGATCTCACCCTTTTACCGAGGGTGTTCCTAGGCGATTCCGGGTGAATTCCGACAACCGTTTGTGGCAAGATCGACACACAACGCGTAGGAGGGGCCGCCATGGCTCGGGTTCGTCTGGTCGATGTCGCACGTGCCGCGGGCGTCCACCCGGGAACGGCCTCGCGTGCGCTCAACCCGGCCGCTCGCGACGGAGTCAGCAAGCAGACGGTGCGACGTGTCGAACAGGCCGCAACGACCCTGGGCTACGTCGCGAACAGCATGGCCCGCGGCCTGAGGACGTCACGATCGATGGTTGTGACCTTGGTCGTGCCCGACATCACCAACCCGCTGTTCCCCCCGATCGTGCGCGGGGCAGAGAACGTGCTGAGCGGAGCCGGCTACACGCTGGTCCTCACCGACACCAACCACGACCCGGTGACCGAGCGTGACCAGGTCCTCGCCATGCGCGGCCGCGGTGTCGACGGCTTCATCATCGCCACCGCCCACCTGGAGAGCGCCACGCTGGCATCCCTCGCGGAGGACGAAGTGCCGACTGTGCTGGTCAACCGCAGGACCCGATCGGCCTCCTTGCCCTTCGTGGGTGCTGACGACCGACACGGGGTCAAGCTCTGTGTCGATCACCTGGTCGAGCTCGGCCACCGAAGGATCGTCCACCTGGCGGGCCCGCCGACGACCTCGACGGCAGAGGATCGGGCCGACGCCTTCCAGGCCTCGGTCCTCACCCACCAGCTCGAGGCAGAAACGTTCGAAGCCGATTCGTTCACCGAGGAGTCCGGAGCCGCCGTCGTCCGCAAGCGGCTGGAGGCAGGAGCACGCTTCACCGCGATCGTCGCGGCCAACGACCTCCTCGCGATCGGAGCCCTGCAGGCGCTGGGCGAGCACGGCATCTCGTGCCCGGACCAGGTGTCCATCACCGGATACAACGACATCGACTACGTCTCCAAGCTCACTCCCCCGCTCACCACGGTTCACGTGCCGCTACGGCGTGAGGGCGAGCTGGCAGCGGAGACTCTCCTGCGCGTCATCAAGGGCCAGACGGACTCCGCGATGCAGATGCTCCTGCCCGTTGAGCTCATGCGGCGCGGCACAACCGGCCCCGCTCCACGTTGACCGAGGCGGGCAGGAGAGGCCCGGCGATCCCGCACTTGACCACGGGCTGACTTAGAAGCGCCCTGCTACCGCCCTTCCGCGGAACGACACCGGCCCCGTCACCCGAGGCGCTATGAGCCTTCTGGTGCGGCCAAGTCCGGGACCTGAAGCATCGTGGGTCCATGGCGCTTCTCGTCGTAGAGCACACTTTGCGCCCCGCCCCGACGTTTCGCGTCGTACATCGCGACATCGGCGGCAGCCACCATGTCATCGCTGGTCCGGGATCGGCCCATGCTCACGGCCACGCCGACGCTGATCGAGGTGTCGGGCGGGTCGGACGGTTCTCCGGACCGCTTCTGGACCGCTTGGACGAGACGTTCCGCCACGGCCAGGGCCTCCTTCGGCGTTGCGACTTCGTCCAGGAGGACGAGGAACTCATCGCCGCCCAGACGAGCGGCGGAGTCACCCTCCCGCAGTGAAGCACGGATGCGCGACGCCACATCGACCAGCAGCGCATCTCCGGCCGGATGCCCGAAGGTGTCGTTGACCGACTTGAAGTTGTCCAGGTCGATCATCAGGACCGCGAATGCGGAGAAGCGCCGGTCCGCGAGGCTGATCCTGTGCGTCAGGCGATCCCAGAACAGGGTCCGGTTCGGCAGGCCAGTCAGCCCGTCGTGGAGCGTTTGCTGGGTGAGCTCATCCGTGAGCAGTTCGAGCGCGGCCGTCCGGTCGGCAACCTGTCCTTCGATGTCGTGGAACGACGCCTCGAGTTCCTCGCCGAGGAAGTTCACGCCCGCCGCGATGGCATCCACGAGGTCTCCGCCGCTGCCCACCGAGGCGCGGACGGTGAAGTCCAGCATGGCGAACTCCTGGATCGTGTGCGCGATCTCCTCAAGCCGACCCTCAAATCCGCTGTCCAGCAGTTCGTTCGGATCCGTGGGTGAGCCGTGCTCGGGGGTCCGGCCGGAAGGTCCGGCGACTGCCGTCACGGGAGGAACTCCGTCAGCCAGGCCACGGCTGGGCCCTCGTCGTCGAACAGCCTGGTCGGTATTGCCGGCTTGCTCACTGTGATGAGGAAGTTGCCCATCATCCGGGTGAGCGGGGTGTCGACGAGTATGGCCACGGCGGACATCAGGTCACTGGGGTGGGCGAACACGCCACGCGCCTGCCGATCTGGCGTACCGCCGCCACGCGCGTCCGCCAGAATGGGACACTTCTGCCCGCCGGAGAGCGCTGACGCCGCTTCCTTCGCAGCAACCGCGTCGTCGAGGCCCAGCGCCTCGCCCGGAGCCCACACCAACTGGACGATGCCGTCCGCGCGGAGCCACATCCGGAACTTCGAATTCGTGATCCCCTGGAGTTCAGTGCTCATCGGGGCCTCTGTTCCTCATCGGGCGTGGGCCGTGTCGGCCAATCTCCCACGCCCCACGTGATAACGACGATACGCCTCTCGCAGGCCCACCGGACCGTCCCGGAAGTTTCAGATCCTCCGGATCCTCGGGCGGCAGGGTGGGTGAGCACGCCGCGGTACCCGGCCGGGGGATCTCTTCGGCGGATCCCGAGGAAGTCGTCACGGGAGGAACCCACTCAGCCAGTCGACCGCGGGGCCCTCGTCCTCGAACAGCCTCGTCGGTGTCACCGGCTTGCTCACAGCGAGGAAGAAGTTGCCCATCATCCGGCTGAGGGCGGTGTCGTCGATCAGGGCCACTGCCGACACCAGGTCACTGCGACGCACGAACTCGGAACGCGCCTGCCGATCCTGCGGACCTATGCCACGCACGTCCACCAGAAGTGGGCACGGCCGCCCGCCGGTGAGCGCTGACATCGACTCCGTCGCAGCAACAGCGTCGTCGATGCCCAGCGCCTCGCCCGGAGCCCACACCACCTGGACGATGCCGTCCGCGCGGAGCCACATCCGAAACTTCGGATGCGGTGATCACCTGAGGCTCACCGGCCGCCCCGGGATGATTCAGGCCGTCCAGAGACCTGCGGGTGTCCCAGCGGAAGGAGACGCCACGGGATCCGGGCCAGACCGGAGAGTCTGGTCGGCCGGTCCCGGATGATGTCGTCACGAGACGAACTCCTCAGCCAGACAACTGCGGTGCCCTCGTCGTCGAACAGCCTCGTCGGCACGGCCTGCTTGTTCACCGCGAAAGCAAGTTGCCCATCATTCGGCTCAAGGGGGTGTCGGCGATGATTGCCACAGCCGACATCAGGTCACTACGGCCGGCGAACTCGCCGCGCGCACGTCGCTCCTCGGGCCCGCCACCGCGCGCGTCAGCCAAAACCGGATAGCGGTCGCCCGCCGGTAAGCGCCGACATCGCCTCCCTCACAGTGATCGCGTCGTCGAAGTCCATCGACTCGCCCGGAGCCCACACGAGCTGGACGATGCCATCCGCACGGAGCCAGATCCGGAACTTCGGATAGGTGATCACCCGGGGTTCACTGGATCGCCTCGGGACGATTCAGGTCGTCCGGATCTGCGGGTGTCACAGCGGAAGGAGTCACCACGGTGTCCGGGCCAGACCGGGGGGTCTGGTCGGCCGGTCCCGGACGATGTCGTCACGAGAGGAACCCACTCAACCAGGCAACAGCGAGCCCTCGTCCGCGAACAGTCTCGTCGGGTGCCACCGGCTTGTTCACGAGAGGAAGAAGTTGCCCATGATCCGGCTGAGGGGGTGTCGACCATTATCGCCACGGCCGGCATCAGTTCACCCCGGCGAACCAATTCGGCGCGCGCTCGCCGATCCTGGCGGACCCATCCACGCGCGTCCACCAGAACCGGGCACGTCTGCCCGCCGGTGAGCGCTGACATCGCCTCCATCGCAGCGACCGTGTCGTCAAAGCCCACTGACTCACCCCGAGCCCACACCAGCTGGACGATGCCGTCCGCGCGAAGCCAGATCCGAAACTTCGGATGCGTGATGACCTGGGGCTCACTGGATCGCCCCGGGGATTCCAGGTCGTCCGGATGCTGCGGGTGTCGCAGCGGAAGGAGACGCAACGGCATCCGGACCCAGACCGTGGGGTCTGGTCGGCCGGTCCCGAAGGGGTCGTCACGAGACGGAACTCCGTCAGCCAGGCCACGGCTGGGCCCTCGTCGTCGAACAGCCTCGTCGGCGCCACCGGCTTGTTCACCGCGAGGAAGAAGTTGCTCATGATCCGGCTGAGTGGGGTCCCGACAACTATCGCCACGGCCGACATCAGGTCACCCCGGCGGACGAACTCGGCGCGCGAACGCCGATCCTGGGAACCCATCTCACGCACGTCCACCAGCACCGGGCTCGCACGCCCGCCGGTGAGCGCTGACATCGCCTCCATCGCGGCGACCGAGTCGTCGAAGCCCATCGACGCACCCGCAGCCCACACCGCATGGACGATGCCATCCGCACGGAGCCACATCCGAAACTTCGGATGCGTGATCACCTGGGGCTCACTGGATCCCCCGCGAAGATCCAGGTCGTCCGGATCTGCGGGTGGCACTGTGACAGCAAGCGCCGAGGGATCCGGGCCAGACCGGGAGGTCTGGTCGGCGGGACCAGAAGGGGTCGTCACGGGAGGAACTCCTTCAGCCAAGCGACGGCTGCGCCCTCATCCTCGAACAGCCTCGTCGGTGCCACCGGCTGATTCGCCGCGAGGAAGAAGTTGCTCATGATCCGGCTGAGGGGGGTCCCGACAACTATCGCCACGGCCGACACCAGGTCACCCCGGCGAACGAACTCGGCGCGTGAACGCCGATCCTGCGAACCCATAGCGTGCAAGTCCACCAGTACCGGGCGCGCCTGCCCGCCGCTCAGCGCTGACATCGCCTCCGTCGCAGCGACCGCGTCGCCGAAATCCATCGACTTGCCATCAGCCCAGACCATCTGGGCAATGCCGTCCGCGCGGAGCCACAGCCGGAACTTCGGATTCGTGATCATCTGAGGCTCACTAGACCGCCCCGGGCGAATCAGGCCGTCTGGATCCGCCGGTGTCAAGGCGGGATGGGACGCGACGGTGTCCGGACCGGGCCGGGGGGTCTGGTCGGCGGGTCCCGAAGTGGTCGTCACGGGAGGAACCCCTTCAGCCAACGACGGCGGTGCCCTCGTCGTCGAACAGCCTCGTCGGCATCGCCGGCTGATTCACGGCTATGAGGAGGTTGCCCGATATCCGGCTGAGGGGGGTGCCGACGACTATCGCGACGGCAGACTGCAGGTCACTGCGGCGGGAGAGCTCGGCACGCGCCCGCCGGTCCAGCGCGCCTCCCTCGCGTGCCAGTGCAAGAGTCGGATGTGGATGCCCGCCGGTGAGCACTGACATCGCCTCCATCGCAGCGACCACATCGTCGAACCCCAGCGACTCGCCCGGAGCCCACACCGACTGGACGATGCCATCGGTCGCGAAGCCACATCTGGAACTTCGGATGGGTGATCACCTCCGGTTCAACGGATCGCCCGGGGTGATTCAGCACGTCTGGTTCTGCGGGTGTCACGGCGGGAGTGGACGCGACGGTATCCGGACGGGGCCGGGGGGTCTGGTCAGCGGGTCCCGCGGAGGCCATCACGGGAGGAATCCACTCAACCAGGCAACGGCGGAGCCTTCGTCCTCGAACAGCCTCGTCGGCGCCACCGGCTTGCTCAGGGCGAGGAGGAGGTTGCTCATCATCCGGCTGAGGGCGGTGTCGACGATCAGGGCCACGGCCGATACCCCTGCACTCCGGCGGGCCAACTCGACGCGTGAATGCCTGTCCTGCGGGCCGCCACCACGCGCGTCCGCCAGAATCGGATGCGCCAGCCCGCCGGGGAGCGTTGAGATCGCCTCGGTCAGAGCCACAGCGTCGGCGAAGTCCATGGACGCGCCCGGGACCCACACCACCTGGACGATGCCGTCCGCGCGGAGCCACATCCGGAACTTCGGATGCGTGATCACCTGGGGCTCACTGCATCGCCCAGGGTGAATCAGGTCGTCAAGTTCCGCCGGTGTCACGTTGGAAGGCGACGCAACGGTGTCCGGGCCAGACCGGGGAGTCTGGTCGGCCGATCCCGACGATGTCATCACGAGAGGAACCCACTCAGCCAGGCGACGGCGGGGTCCTCTTCCTGGAACAGCCTCGTCGGTGCCACCGGCTTGTTCACCGCGAGGAAGAAGTTGCCCATCGTCCGAGTGAGGGGGGTGTCGACAACTATGGCCACGGCCGACATCAGGTCACTGCGGCGGGCGAACTCGGCGCGCGAACTCCGCTCTGGCGGACCACCACCCCGCGCGTCCGCAAGAATCGGATGCGCTCGCCCACCGGTGAGCGCTGACATCGCCTCCGTCACGGCGACCGCGTCGTCGAAGTCCATCGAGTCGCCCAGAGCCCACACCACCTGGACGATGCCATCCTCGCGGAGCCAGATGCGGAACTTGGGATGGGTGATCACCTGGGGCTCGCTGGATCGCCCAGGGAGATCCACGTCGTCCGGGTCCGCGGGTGTCACGATGGGAGGGGACGCAAGGGTGTCCGGGCCAGGCCGGGGGGTCTGGTCGGCGGGTCCTGAGGACGTCGTCACGGGAGGAATCCACTCAACCAGGCGACGGCGGAGGCCTCGTCGCCGAACGCCTTTGTCGGTGCCACTGGCCTGCCCACGGAGAGGACGAAGTTGGCCATCATCCGGCTGAGAGGAGTGTCAACGATCAGGGCCACAGCAGGCACCGAGAGATTCCCGCGGACCAACTCGACACGCGCCCGCCGTTCCAGCGTCCCGCCACCACGCCCGTCCACCAGGAGTGGGTACGGTCGCCCGCCGGTTAGCGCCGCCGTCGCCTCCGTCACGGCGACCGCGTCGTCGAGGTTAAGCGACTCGCCGGTAACCCACGCGAGTTGGACGATGCCGTCCTCACGGATCCACATCCGGAACTTCGGATTGGTGATTACCCGGAACTCGCTGCTCATCTGGGCCTCAGTTGCTCTTCGGAGTGCCGTCGCACCGGTCGACCCCCACGGCCTCACGTCACTTCGACTGTACGCCTGCAGTGGGCCCACCACACCTCGAATGGCGACACCTGCAGAGTGACGTCCGAGAGTGGTGTGCGGCTCCCGGCGAGCGAGAGACGCCGGTTCGGCTGGTGGCCGCGAAGGCTTGTGGCAGGTGGAGACCTCCCATGACGTCGCCTGACCGGCCTAGACGTGTGGTCCGGCCACGGGCTTGTCGAAAACGGCCTCTCGGGCAACCCCACCAGGAAGCAAAATGGCCGCCCACCTGCGAATACACAGGCCGACGGCCATCTTCGATCGGTGGAGCTGAGGGGACTCGAACCCCTGACCCCCTCCATGCCATGGAGGTGCGCTACCAGCTGCGCCACAGCCCCGCCGCCCGTTGGGCAACTCCCGAATCTTAGCCGGGCGTGCGCATGATGAGAAATCCGGGTCAGGCGGGCGGGAGTCCGTAATGGGCCAGTCTCACGTGGCCGGCGTCGCTGCTCTGCTCGAGGACCGCCCAGGCACAGTTGGGCAGCGGGCGAAGGCTCTCCCGGTGGTCGACGGACCAGCCGAGGACCGCAGCGAGCGCGGCCCGGACACTCCCTCCATGGGAGACGACGACACCCGTCTGACCGGGCTCGAGGGCGGCGAAGCAGTCACCGAGCGCGGGGACCATGCGGGCGACCACGTCGTCGGCCGACTCGGCGCCTGGGACTCCCTCGGTGGAGAAGCCTCGATGGGTGGCCGCCTCATCGGGGAACGCCTCGGCGAACTCCGAGCCGGTGAGACCCTGTCGGGCGCCCACGTCGTACTCCCGCAGCCGAGGGTCGGCGTGGATTCCCAAGCCGGTTGCCTGGGAGATGTGGTCGGCCGTCTGCATCGCGCGTCTGAGGTCCGAGGACCACAACGCCTGCGGCGCGAGCCTGGCGATCCTGGTGGCGACCTCCAGGGCTTGGGCGTGGCCAACGTCATCGAGGGGGATGTCGGCGTGCCCTTGGGCCCGTCGCTCGAGATTCCAGGCGGTCTGGCCGTGGCGGACCAGGACGAGGGTCTTGGGAGTCACCGTGGGTCGTGGGCCACGGCAGCCGGAAGCTCGATCACCGGGCAGTCGCGCCAGAGCCGCTCGATGGCGTAGAAGGCTCGCTCCTCGTCGTGCTGGACGTGGACGACGATGTCGGCGTAGTCGAGCAGCACCCAGCGGCCGTCCTTGTTGCCCTCGCGGCGAAGCGGCTTGGCCCCGGCATCACGCAGTCGCTTCTCGATCTCGTCGACGATCGAGCGGACCTGGCGGTCGTTCGGAGCCGAGCAGATCAAGAACGCGTCGGTGATGGCGAGCTGGTCGGAGACGTCGAGGGCGACGATGTCCTGCGCGAGTTTGTCGGATGCGGCCTCGGCGGCGATGCGGACCATGTCGATGGCGTGGTCGGTCGCGGTCATGCGGCGCCTCCGCCTGCAGCATCGAGATAGAGCCTGTGCTTGGTGATGTACTGCACCACCCCGTCGGGGACCAGGTACCAGACCGGCTCGCCCTTGGCCTGCCGCGCGCGGCAGTCGGTCGAGCTGATCGCCAGGGCCGGGATCTCCACGATGGTGAGCCGGTCGCTCGGGATCCCCTCGATCGTGGCCGGGTTGAGCTCATGGCCCGGACGGGTACAACCCACGAAGTGGGCCAGACCGAACACCTCCTCGGCGTCCCGCCAGGTGAAGATGTCGCCGAGCGCGTCCGCGCCGGTGATGAAGTAGAGCTCGGCGTCCGGGTCCTGCTGATGCAGGTCGCGCAGCGTGTCGATCGTGTACGTCGGGCCGGGGCGGTCGATGTCGACACGCGAGACGGTGAACCGAGGGTTGGAGGCCGTCGCGATGACCGTCATCAGGTACCGGTCCTCGGCCGGAGACACCTCGCGGTGCTCCTTCTGCCAGGGATGCCCGGTCGGCACGAAGACGACCTCATCGAGGTTGAACCACGACTGGACCTCACTCGCGGCAACCAGGTGGCCGTGGTGGATGGGGTCGAAGGTGCCGCCCATCACTCCGACGCGACGGGGGGTCGATGAGTCGAGAACGGCGGTCAGGAGTGCTCGCGACCCGCGCCGAATGCCAACAGCGCCGCCATCAACGCCACGAACACGAAGAGCAGGCTGCCGCCGACGAACCAGGGGCTGACCCCGGTCGATCCGGCTTGCGCAGCGTGGAACACAAAGGACGTCATCGCCATGCGCGTACCCTACCGTGTCCGATCCACAAGGCAGCCCGGACCCGGCCCAACCCGAGACGACCTCGGATACTCCCTCAGCGGATCTGGCCCGTGCCGGTGACGATGTACTTGGTCGTCGTCATCTCGGGCAGCCCCATCGGGCCGCGGGCGTGCAGCTTCTGCGTCGAGATCCCGATCTCCGCGCCGAAGCCGAACTCCTCGCCGTCGGTGAATCTCGTCGACGCGTTGACCATCACGGCGGCGGCGTCGACCAAGGCGGTGAACCTCCGCGCGGACGACAGGTCGTTGGTCAAGATCGCCTCGGTGTGTCCGGTGCCGAAGCGGGCGATGTGCCGAACTGCGGCATCCAGGTCGTCGACCACGGCGGCCGAGATATCGAGGCTGAGGTACTCGGTGGCGAAGTCCTCCTCCGTCGCCGGGACCACCCCGTCGTGAGCCGCGAACCGCTCGTCGCCGTGGACGGTGACGCCCGCCTCCCGCAGCGCGGCGGTCACCAGCGGCAGGAAGGTGTCGGCCACGTCCCGGTGGACCAGGAGGGACTCCGCGGCGTTGCAGACCGAGGGGCGCTGGGTCTTGGCGTTCAGCACGATCTCCACCGCCCGTGCCAGATCGGCGGAGGCATCGACGTAGACGTGGCAGTTGCCCACTCCGGTCTCGATCACCGGGACGATGGACTCCTCGACCACGGACCGGATCAGGCCGGCGCCGCCGCGCGGGATCAGGACATCGACCAGACCGCGGGCACGCATCAACGACTTCGCCGGCTCGTGCCCCTCCCCCGGCACCAGCTGAACCGCGTCCTCGGACAGCCCTGCGGACGCGGCCGCCGCGCGGAGCTCGGAGACGATCACGGTGTTGGAGGCCAGGGCACTGGATGAGCCGCGAAGGAGGACGGCGTTGCCGCTCTTGAGGCAGATGCCGGCCGCGTCCGCGGTCACGTTGGGCCGGGCCTCGTAGATGATGCCCACGACCCCGAAGGGGACCCGCACCTGACGCAGCTCCAGGCCGTTGGGCAGCGTCGAGCCTCGCACGACCTCTCCGACCGGATCGGGCAGGGACGCCACCTGTCGGAGCCCGGCCGCCATCCCCGCGATGCGGGTCGGGCTCAGGGTCAACCGGTCTATCAGCGCCTCAGGAGTGCCGGCCTCCCGGGCTGCCTCGACGTCGTCGGAGTTGGCCTGGAGGATCCCCTCCTGAGCATCGACAAGCGCGCTTGCCATGGCGTGCAAGGCGCGATCCTTCTGGGCGGAGGTCGCCTGGCCGAGGCCGATGGAGGCTTCGCGCGCCGCAAGGGCCTGGCGCTGGAGGGCGTCGTCTGCCTCTGAACCTGCGGTCATGCACCCAGGCTAGTCCGGCGCGACGGTCAGAACGGCACGGGTGTGACGTGGCGGACGCCGACGATCGTGGAGTAGTCCTTCTCAGCGCGAGCGTGGAAGACCGTGCGCTCGACGACCTCGAGGCCGATCACCTCCCACGCGGGCAGACTGGCCACGTCGCGGTGCTGGTCCCAGATCCTGAGCGCGAGTGACGAGGCGTCCAGAAGACTGCTCGCTTCCTCCCAGTACTGGATCTCGGCGCAGTCGTCGGCGTACTTCACCGAGTGCAGGAACGGCTGGTTCTCGATGAGCCGGTTCAAGGCGGCCCGCACGAGCCGGGGCTCGAGCCGGTCACCGGCTACGGTCACCGTCACATGCCACAGGCGATTGCCCTGCCTCATGCGAGCCCCTTTGTCCATAGTGTCGTTCACGCACCAGTGTGGTCGACCACGCACGCTTCCGCCGGGTTACGAGGGCTTCTTTACCTTCCCGGGCTAGCTACTCCGGCCGACCAGCACCAGATCGTCCCGATGGACGACTTCTCGCTCGTAGGCGCTGCCCAGATCCCGCGCGAGATCTCGGGTGGAACGACCGATCAGCGAAGGCAGCTCGCGCGAGTCGTAGTTGACCAGAGCCCCGTGCCACGACGACGCCCTGTGGGTCGACCAGGTCCACCGGATCGCCGGTCTCGAACGCTCCGGAGACCTCCCGGATCCCCGCGGGCAGAAGTGAGGCCTTCCGCTCCACGACGGCCCGCACCGCCCCGTCGTCCAGGATGAGCCTGCCCTTGCCCTGCGTGGCGTGGGCAAGCCACAACAGCCGGGTGGGGCGCCGCTTGCCGGTCGAGTGGAACATCGTGCCGACCTGCTCCCCCGACAGCGCGCCGGCCGCGTTGGCAGCCGAGGTGAGTACGACGGGGATGCCGGCGCCGGTAGCGATGCGAGCGGCCTCGATCTTCGTGACCATCCCGCCGGTCCCCACCCCAGCAGCGCCGACCGCTCCGATGCTCACCTTGGCGAGATCGTGGTCCCCGGTCACATCGGTCAACATCGCCACGTCACCCCGACCCGGATTCCCGTCGTAGAGGCCGTCGACATCGCTCAGCAGAAGCAGCAGGTCGGCGTGGACCAGATGTGCCACCAGCGCGGCTAGCCGGTCGTTGTCGCCGAAGCGGATCTCGGTGGTGGCGACGGTGTCGTTCTCGTTGACCACCGGCACCACACCCAGCTCGAGGAGCTTGGCGAAGGTCCGATAGGCGTTGCGGTAGTGGCCTCTGCGAGTCACGTCATCGATGGTCAGCAGCACCTGGCCGGTCACCAGCCCGTGGCGGGCGAACTCCTCGGTGTAGCGGTGCACGAGCAGACCCTGTCCGACCGACGCCGCAGCCTGCTGGCGAGCCAGGTCGCGGGGCCTCTTGGCGAGACCCAGCGGAGCGAGACCGGCGGCGATGGCACCCGACGACACCAGGACGACTTCGGCTCCCCTCTCCCGGCTGGCGGCGAGGGCGTCGACCAGTGCGCGGACCCGCGCCGGATCGATCCCTCCGCCCGACGTGGTCAGGGAGGAGGACCCCACCTTGACCACGACCCGGCGGGCATGCGGAATGCCCTGACGGGGGTTCATCGGTCCACCCCCGGGTCGTCGTCCTCCCAGTCGACCGATCCGTCCCACGCCTGCGCCTGCGGGCTCTCGTCGTCGATGTCAGCGGAGGAGAGCCGACGGACCACGTCGGCCCGGGCCTCGCCCTCGCCTCGCTCCGGGAATGCCTCGTCGATGGCTCGCCTCCGCTGAGCGGCCGGCCTGGCTTCCTCGAACCGGTGGTCCTCACCCCGGCGACCGAGCAGCTCGGCGCCCGCCTCGACCGACGGCCGGAAGTCGAAGACGACGGCGTCGGGACCCCCGCCGATCACGACGGTGTCGCCCTCCCGGGCGCCGAGGTCAACGAGTCGGACCTCCACACCGAGCCGGTTGAGCCGGTCGGCGAGGAATCCGACCGCCTCGTCGTTGCTGAAGTCGGTCTGCCGGACCCATCGCTCCGGCTTCTCGCCGCGCACCTGCCAGCCCTCTGCGACTGCCGCGACGGTGAACTCGTCTCCACCACTCACCGGCCGCGGTCGTAGCACGATGCGTGCCGGCTCGGGGGCAGGGCGGGACGCGCGCTGCTCGGCGACGACCCGAGCCATCGCGAACCCGAGCTCCTTGAGCCCTTCGTGGGTCGCCGCGGAGACCAGGAGGACCGGCATGCCGCGCTCTTCCAGGTCGGAGTGGACGATCTCGGCCAGCTCGCGGCCGTCGGGCACGTCGGCCTTGTTCAGCGCAACGATCCGAGGGCGGTCCTCCAGACCGCCGTAGCGGGCAAGCTCCGCCTCGATCACGTCGAGGTCAGAGAGCGGGTCCCGTCCGGGCTCCATCGTCGCCAGGTCGATGACATGCACCAAGGCGGCGCAGCGCTCGATGTGGCGGAGGAAGTCATGCCCCAGCCCACGTCCCTCGCTCGCGCCCTCGATCAGACCCGGGACGTCGGCGACCGTGAAGGTCGTGTCACCGGCGGTGACCACACCGAGGTTCGGGACCAGGGTGGTGAACGGATAGTCGGCGATCTTGGGGCGCGCCCGTGACATGGCAGCGATCAGACTCGACTTGCCGGCACTCGGGAAGCCGACCAGGCCGACGTCGGCGACCACCTTGAGCTCCAGCCCGATGGTCCGCTCCTCGCCGGGCTCCCCCAGGAGCGCGAATCCGGGGGCCCTTCGCTTGGACGAGGCGAGCGCGGCGTTCCCAAGCCCGCCGCGGCCACCCTGGGCGATGACGACCTCGGTGCCCGCGCCGACAAGATCGGCGATGAACTGGCCATCCTCGTCGGTCACCACGGTGCCGTCGGGCACCGGGAGGACCAGATCGTCGCCGTGGGCGCCGTTGCGGTTGCTGCCGGCACCGTGCCCGCCGTGGCCGGCCCGCCTGCTCGACTCGTGGTGGTAGTCGACGAGGGTGGTCACGTCGGGGTCGACCCGCAGGATCACACTCCCCCCGGGGCCACCGTTGCCTCCATCAGGGCCACCGAGGGGCTTGAACTTCTCCCGATGGACCGACGCTACGCCGTTGCCGCCACGCCCAGCACTGATGTGGAGCACGACGCCGTCGATGAAGGTCGGGACGGCCATGTTGTGCTCCTTTCGTTCCTCACCGCAGGCGCCGTGCCACATCGGCCTTGACAATGCTCGAGGGGCGCCCCGCTCTCTCAGCAGGGCGCCCCTCGAGAAGGCTTGTTATCCGGCTGAGCTCACTCAGCGGTCGGGATCACGTTGACAACACGCCGGCCACGCCTGCTCCCGAACTCGACGTTGCCCGGACGCAGAGCGAACAGCGTGTCGTCGCTGCCGCGGCCCACACCGTCACCCGGGTGGAAGTGAGTGCCACGCTGTCGCACGATGATCTCGCCGGCGTTGACCAGCTGACCGCCGAAGCGCTTGACGCCCAGACGCTGGGCGTTCGAGTCGCGACCGTTCTTGCTGGAGGCCGCACCCTTCTTGTGTGCCATGACTAGTCCTTGATCCTCGACGTCACTTGGCGGAGATGCCGGTGACCTTGACTTGGGTGTACTTCTGACGGTGGCCCATGCGCTTGCGGTAGCCGGTCTTGTTCTTGTACTTCAGGATCGTCACCTTGGGGCCCTTGGTGGCGCCGAGAACCTCGACGGTCACGTTGGCCTTCGCGAGCTTCTTGGCGTCGCTGGTGACCTTGTCCCCATCCACGATCAGCAGGACCGGCAGGCTGACGGAATCTCCGGCCTGATGGGCAATCTTGTCGATCTCGATGACGTCGCCGACAGAGACCTTCTGCTGGCTCCCGCCACTGCGCACGATCGCGTACACCGCGGACTCTCTTCCTTCGAAAACAAGAACTCGGACTCTGCGCCCCGAACACTGCCCCGAACGCCGGCCTGAGCACAGGTGATCTGCGACGGTGGCGGTGGGACGGCATGCGCAACGGTGTGCGGCACGCACACCAAGGACGAAGTCTACGGAACCGCACCGGGTGGGTCAAAACCGGAGGGCGGTCGCTCTGACCCCCGGCTGCCGCAAAGGGCTCCTAACGCTTGCGCGCGCCCTTCTTCTTGATCGGTACGTGCACGGTCACCTCGACCGAGGAGTCTGCGTCTTCGCTCTCCCCCGCCCCTCCGGAGACCGCCCCATCGTGAGCCACGGCGTCCTGGGACTCCTCCGGCCCGTTGTGGCCGTCGTCGAAGGCATCTTCCGCACCGTCCTTCTCCGTCACGTCGACGGGGGCGGCCAAGACGGCCACCGGGGGCCCCGCGGCGCGTCGGGCGGCGGTACGGCGCACCGAGGTAACCACAGGTCTGGCGTCTTGATCGAACGGCTCGAGGGCGGTGACATCGAAGTTCACCGAGGAGTCACCGTCTCGCTCGGGAAGGTCCTCGGTGTCGATCTCGTCGGTCTCGTCGGGCTCGTCGGGCTCGTCGGTCTCGTCGGAGCTCGGATCGATCGCGACCACGGCGAGCGGGTCCAGGGAATCCTCGGAGTCGAGCTCCTCGGAGGGTGCCTCGTCATCCTCATGGTGCTGCTGGGCCATTGCCGCCACGTCGGCGGGTGATGGCACCTTGGCGACCTCCGCGGCCTTGCCACGCGAGCGGCCACGCCGACTCGACGTCGACTTGCGAGGCTCCTCCTCGGGCTTGCGCTGGGACTCCACGGGCTCGTGGTGCACGATCAGGCCGCGCCCGGCGCACACCTCGCAGTTCTCGCTGAATGCCTCCAGGAGCCCGGTGCCGATCCGCTTCCGGGTCATCTGCACCAGTCCCAGTGATGTCACCTCGGCGACCTGGTGGCGGGTGCGGTCCCGTCCCAGGCACTCCACGAGCCGTCGCAGCACCAGATCACGGTTGTTCTCCAGGACCATGTCGATGAAGTCGATGACGATGATCCCGCCGATGTCGCGCAGGCGCAGTTGCCGGACGATCTCCTCGGCGGCCTCGAGGTTGTTCTTGGTGACCGTCTCCTCGAGGTTGCCGCCCGAGCCGGTGAACTTGCCGGTGTTGACGTCGACGACGGTCATCGCCTCGGTGCGGTCGATGATCAGCGAGCCGCCGGAGGGCAGCCACACCTTGCGCTCGAGAGCCTTGGCGATCTGCTCGTCGATGCGGTGGGCTGCGAACACGTCCTTGCCGTCGGCGTCGTGCCTCTTGAGCCGGTCGGTCAGGTCCGGAGCGACGTGCTCGACGTACTCCTTGACCATCGCCCAGGCCTCTTCGCCCTCCACGGTCAGCGTTCCGAAGTCCTCGGTGAACAGGTCCCGGACGACCTTCAAGGTGAGGTCGGGCTCGGAGTAGAGCAGCTGAGGAGACTTGTCGGAGGTCGACTTGGACTCGACGTCCTCCCAGCGTGCCTTCAGGCGCGCCACGTCGTGGGTGAGCTCATCCTCCGAGGCCCCCTCGGCGGCGGTACGCACGATGACGCCGGCGGTGTCAGGAACGATCTCCTTCAGCAGCGCTTTGAGCCGGGAGCGCTCTGAGTCGGGGAGCTTGCGGGAGATGCCGCTGGTCGTCCCGTCCGGGACGTAGACCAGGAAACGGCCGGGAAGGCTGATCTGGCTGGTCAGCCGGGCTCCCTTGTGCCCGATCGGGTCCTTGGTGACCTGCACAAGCACGCTCTGGCCGGACTTCAGCACGTCTTCGATCCGCCGGTCCTTGGCGTCCTTGACCCCGAAGTTGTCCCAGTTGACCTCGCCGGCGTAGAGGACGGCGTTGCGGCCACGGCCGATATCGATGAAGGCCGCCTCCATCGAGGGGAGCACGTTCTGAACTCGACCGAGGTAGACGTTGCCGATCAGCGACGTCTGTGACTCACGGGCGACGTAGTGCTCGACGAGGACCTTGTCCTCCAGCACGGCGATCTGGGTGAGGTCTCCGCGCTGCCGCACCACCATCGCCCGGTCCACCGACTCGCGGCGGGCCAGGAACTCGGCCTCACTGATGATTGGTGCGCGCCGGCGACCAGCTTCACGGCCCTCCCGGCGGCGCTGCTTCTTGGCCTCCAGCCGGGTGGAACCGCTGAACCCGGTGATCTCGTCCTCCGCGGAACGCCCCTTGCGCACTCGCGTCACGGTGTTCTCGGGGTCACCCGAGGTGGCGTTCCCGGAGGAGTCACCGGCCCGGACCCGGCGGCGGCGGCGGTGGCTGGATGCTGACTCGCCCGCGCCACCGTTCTCGGTGTCCTCGTCGTCCGACTCGTCGTCTCGAGCATCCGTGGTGTCGCCAGCGCCCTTACGGCGTCGACGGCCGCCGCGGCGTCGGCGACGCCGTGCGCCGGTGCCGGTCTCCCCGTTGTCTTCGCCGGACTCGTCGTCGGCTGACGAGGCCCCGTCACCGGCGGACGACTTCTCGGACTCGGTGGATCTGGGCGACTTGGTCGACTTCGTGGACTTGGGGGACTGTGCGGTCTTACCGGTCTTCTCGGTCGTGCCGGCCTTCTCCGACTCGGCGGAGGCGGCGGTGGCGGGGACAGACTCCGGCGCCTGGAACAGCGGGGCGATCGCGGGCGATGCCGAGGCCTCGGTGGCCGACGCCTTCTTGGTGGGCTTGCGAGTCCGCTTCGGCTGCTCACCAGAGGGCTCGACAGGGGCCGCTTCCTCGGGCCCCGACCCCTCGGAGCTGCTCTCGGCTGCCTTCTTGGCGGTCGTCTTCTTCGCCGTGGTCTTCTTCGCCGCGGCCTTCTTGGCGGTGGTCTTCTTCGCTGCGGCCTTCTTGGCCGTGGTCTTCTTCGCCGCGGTCTTCTTGGCGGTGGTCTTCTTCGCCGCGGCCTGCGCGGACTCCTGCGTGGAGGAGTCCGGTGATGCGGCCGTCGTCTCCGACGATGCGGGGGCTGTGGTCAGGTCGCCTTCGAAGGTGCCTGCCAGGTTCTCTTGGTCGCTCATGCGATCTCTCCCTCACCCAGGGGCCGAGACCCTGCTGGATGCGTGTCAGTCGCCAGCCCACGGGCCGACGCGAAGCTTGCACTGGTACGCCGGCGAAATGCCGACCGGCGGCCGCCCTCCAGGTTGTCGCATGAGCTCACGTGACACCGACCGCGGTCTTCCCCCTGAGGCTGTCACCCTCAGGACGAGTCGCGGTCCGGAGCCAACGGGTCACCCACCGTGCCGGTCCGCTCATCGAGGGGGCCCTGGCTCAGCCTTTGGTACAGAGCAACTTGGCTGATTGAGAGCCCGCCGATCTCACGGAGTCCGGCGAGGACGTCGTCGGGTCTCACGGCCGGGGTGCCGATCCGCAGGACCACGTCGAGTATCGCACACTTGCCGAGGGGATCCCCGACTTCGGCCAGCGACACCACGGCCCCGCGCGCGTCGAATTCTCGCATCCCCTTCTTGGTCATCCGTGAGACCAGCACCTGGTCGGCGGCAAGGAATGCCCGGACTGCGGGCTCCGCCCCTTCCTGAGCGACATCGGGGAGCCGCACACGCCACTGACTGGCCTCCAGCCGTTCGCCGAGCGAGCCCCCGTGGGAGACGACGACCTCGACGATGTCGAGACCGGCCGGCAGGGCCTCGTCCAGCGCCCGGTGAACGATCTGCGGATCCCGCTCCTGGGAGAGCCCGATCTCGAGGTACTCGGCTTCGCTGGCCGAACCGGTCGGCGAGGCGCCGGCATACGAGACCCGAGGATGCGGGTTGAAGCCCGAGGAGTACGCCATGGGGATCGAGGCCCGGACCAGGGCGCGCTCGAAGGCACGCGAGAAGTCCCGGTGACTGGTGAAGCGCATCCGCCCGCGCTTGGCATAGTGAACCCGCAGCCGTTGCACCGGAGGCGCCTGTTGCGCGGGCTGCTCGCGGGTCATGATTCGGCCACGGTGAGCGGCAGGAGGGCCGCTCCGGTGGGTCCGATCTGGATCTCGGTGTTCATCTGCGGGCAGACCCCGCAGTCGTAGCAGGGCGACCAGCGGCAGTCCTCCACTTCGTTCCCCGCGGGGTCGATGGCGTCTTGCCAGTCTTCCCAGAGCCACTCGCGGTCCAGGCCCGAGTCGAGGTGGTCCCACGGCAGGACCTCCGTGGCGGAGCGCTCCCTCGTGGTGTACCAGTCCAGGTCCACGGGCTCATCGACGAGAGCGCGGCGGCTCGCTTCCTCCCAGCGTTCGAAGGAGAAGTGCTCGCTCCATCCGTCGAAGCGGCCACCGTCCCGCCAGGCCTCCTCGATGATCCGCCCGACTCGGCGGTCGCCGCGAGAGAGGAGACCCTCGATGATTCCGGGCCTTCCGTCGTGGTACCGGAAGCCGATCGCGCGGCCGAACCGCTTGTCCGCCCGCACCGCCTCGCGGAGCTTGACCAGCCGCGCGTCGGTGGTCTCCCAGTCCAGCTGCGCGGCCCACTGGAAGGGCGTGTGCGGCTTGGGAACGAACCCGCCGATCGACACCGTGCAGCGGATGTCGTTGCGCCCAGAGACCTCCCGGCCCGTGGCGATGACCTTCTTGGCCAGATCGGCGATCGCGAGCACGTCCTCGTCGGTCTCGGTGGGCAGCCCGCACATGAAGTAGAGCTTGACCTGGCGCCAACCGTGCGAGTAGGCCGTGGCCACCGTCCGGATCAGGTCCTCCTCGTTGACCATCTTGTTGATCACCTTGCGCATCCGCTCGGACCCGCCCTCTGGAGCGAAAGTGAGGCCGGAGCGGCGCCCGTTCCGCGAGAACTCGTTGGCCAAGGTGACGTTGAAGGCGTCCACCCGCGTCGACGGCAGCGAGAGCGACACGTTGGTGCCCTCGTAGCGGTCGGCGAGCCCCACGGCGATCTCTCCGATCTCGCTGTGGTCGGCGCTGGACAGGCTGAGCAGTCCGACCTCCTCGAAACCGGACTTGCGGATGCCGTTCTCGACCATTTCGCCGACCGTGGTGATCGAGCGCTCCCGCACAGGGCGGGTGATCATCCCGGCCTGGCAGAAGCGGCACCCCCGGGTGCATCCGCGGAAGATCTCCACCGAGTAGCGCTCGTGCACGGTCTCGGCCAGCGGCACCAGCGGCTTGCGCGGATAGGGCCAGGCGTCGAGATCCATCAGGGTGTGTTTCGCCACCCGCCAGGGGATGTCGGAGAGGTTCGGCAGGACCCTTCGGATCCGCCCGTCGTCGAGGTACTCCACGTCGTAGAACCCGGGCACGTAGACGCCGCCGGAGACGGCCAGGCGGTGCAAGAGCTCCTCACGCGGGGTGCGTCCGGGGCCGGCAGGGCGACCCTCGGACTTCCACTCGCGGATCACCTCCGAGATCGCGAGAACGACCTCTTCGCCGTCGCCGAGTACCGCTGCGTCGATGAAGTCCGCGATCGGCTCGGGGTTGAACGCCGCGTGACCACCGGCGAGGACGATGGGGTCCTCCTCGCCACGGTCGAGCGCCCGGATCGGTATGCCCGCGAGGTCGAGCGCGGTCAGCAGATTGGTGTAGCCGAGCTCGGTCGAGAAGGAGACTCCGAAGACGTCGAAGGCCCGGACGGGGCGGTGGCCGTCGACGGTGAACTGCGGAATCGGCCCGTCGGAGTCCCCGGCCCGCATGACTCGCTCCATGTCGGGCCAGACGGCGTAGGTCCGCTCGGCAAGGATCCAGTCCCGCTCGTTGAGGATCTCGTAGAGGATCGCCACGCCCTGATTGGGCAGTCCGACCTCGTAGGCGTCGGGGTACATCAGCGCCCACCGGACGTCCGCGTCACCCCACTCCTTGGTGGTGGAGTTCAGCTCGCCGCCCACGTACTGGATCGGCTTCTGCACCGTCGGCAGGAGCGGCTCGAGGCGCGAGAACACCGACTCGGCGTGCTCGGCGGGCATGCGCAACCTCCTGGAGGGGCTGGGGGAACGCCCCAGCGTACGTCGTGGACCCGGCGAATCTCGAACTCAGCCGGTCGCCCGGCCGAAGGCGGCCAGCAGGTCCCCCTGCGGCGTCCCGTCGCTCGCCGCTCGCTCCGCGATCAGCCCGGCCTCCCGATAGCGCGGCTCCCACTCGGCGAACCAGTCGGCCACGGCCTCGACCGCGCTGTGCGGCATCTCGACGGATCGGCCCAGCGCGGTGCCCAGATCCCAGGCGTGGATCAGGTGATCTGAAGTCAACTGCCACAGATAGTTCTCGGCCTTCTCGTCGCCGTAGGACAGGTGCACGGTCGTGATACCGGGGAACAGCGCGTCGACCGCCAACACCGAGTCGTACTCAGCCTCCAGCGCGGTCTTGAGCGGCTCCGCCCCGAGGACGTCGCCGGCAAAGGCGTCCCCCACCTCGGCGATGGTCTTGCCCTCCAGGAGCGGGCGCGACCAGCGCTCCTCACCGACCAGATGGTTGATCAGCGTCCGAACGTCCCAGTCCGCGCATGGTGTCGGGAGACTCCAGCTGGAATCGTCGACCCGGCTGACCTGCTCGGACCAGAAGCCGACACAGCCCCGGTACAGCTCACGCATATCCATGTCGATCACCCCACCCCAGGGTCCCCCCGGTGCTGCGGTGACGCAAGGCCGAGGCGACACCTGTCCGGCGCGAGACCACCGCGGACCGTCGCCTCAGAGGTCGGGGAACCAGAGCCCGATCTCGCGCTGCGCGGACTCCACGGAATCGGACCCGTGCACGAGATTCTCCCGGTTGGACAGCGAGAGATCACCTCGAATCGTCCCGGGATCGGCCTTGCGCCCGTCAGTGGCGCCGTTGAGCAAGCGGACCACGTCGATCGCGGCGTCACCTTCGAGGACCAGGGCCACCATCGGCCCGCTGGTCACGAACTCCCGCAACGGCGGGTAGAAGTCGCGCTCCACATGCTCGGCATAGTGCATGTCGGCCATCTCCGCGGAGATGGTGAGCATCTTCATCGCG
Organism: uncultured Actinomycetota bacterium; assembly: GCA_963824105.1. Taxonomy (GTDB): domain Bacteria; phylum Actinomycetota; class Actinomycetes; order Propionibacteriales; family Nocardioidaceae; genus CAWDVB01. The sequence continues at coordinate 12,535 of CAWGNN010000001.1, read as the reverse complement.
ACAATGGCCAGCCCCTTGGCCTCGTAGCGGCCAAGCACCTCCCCCACCAGTCCGCGACGTACGGCGTCGGGCTTGATCAGGACAAGGGTGCGCTCAGACATGCAAGGAAGCCTAGTGGTCACTCGCCGCGGCCCGCTGGGCAGCATCGATGCGCCCACCGAGGATGATGGCGCCCACCCACAACGCTGCGAAGATCACACCGAGGACGAACATGGTGGGGATCAGGAAGCCCAGCCCGATCGCTGCCACCTGGATCACGTGGCCGAGGTAGTAGGCCCAGTCCATGCGGAGCATCGCGGCGGTCAGGAAACAGGCGAACGCCAGCCCCAGGCCCGCGGTGGTGGCCGTGGTGGCATCCACCCCGTTCAAGGAGATCAGCACGGGGATGGTCAACAGCAGGACGACGGCCTCGAGGCTGATCATGGCTGCGCAGAGTGACCGACGCATCGACCTCAACGCGGTCCCCCGAGGAGGGTCCGGGCCTGGCCCACGGTCACGACCGAGCCGGTGATGAGCAGCCCGCCGCTGCCGATCGACTCACCGAGCGCGCCGCCGGTCTCGGCCAACTCGACCCCGGTCGAGATCGCCTCATCGAGTCTCGGCACCACGCGCACCCGATGCTCGCCGAAGATTTCCTCGGCGACCTTGCCGAGCTCCTCGGCCGGCATCGCCCTTGGGGTGGAGTTCTGGGTGCAGACGATCGTGGCCAACTCCGGTTCGAGCACAGCGAGGATGCCTTCAACGTCCTTGTCCTTCATCACCCCGACCACACCGATCAGGGGATCGAACGTGAACGCCTCCGCGATCGCCTCCACCGTCGCGGTCATGCCGTGAGGGTTGTGGGCGGCGTCGAGCAGGACGACCGGGCCGCGACGGACCACCTCCAGGCGCCCGGGGGAAGTGATCGAGCCGAACGCCTCCTCCACCAGCGAGCCCTCCAAAGCCTCATCGGCCAGCAACGCCTCGGTGGCGGCAAGCGCGAGGGCTGCGTTCTGGGCCTGATGCGCGCCGTAGAGCGGGAGGAACACATCGACGTAGACGCCGTGGAGTCCCTGAAGGCTCACCATCTGACCGCCGACGGCGGGAGCCCGGTGAGCAACGCCGAAGTCGATCCCTTCGCGCAGGAGGGTGGCCCCGACCTGGCGGGCCCGTTCGGCCAGGATCGCCATGACCGACTCGGTCTGCTCGGCGACGACGACGATCGAGCCGGCCTTGATGATCCCGGCCTTCTCGACCGCGATCTCCTCGGATCGCTCTCCGAGGAACTGAACGTGGTCCACCGCTATCGGAGTGATCACGGCGACGTCTGCGTCGACGACGTTGGTGGCATCCCAGGCCCCACCCATGCCGACCTCGACCACCGCGACGTCCACTGGTGCGTCGGCGAAAGCCGCGAAGGCCATCGCCACCATCATCTCGAAGTAGGACATGGGGTGTTCACCGTCGGCGTCGACGATGTCGACGAGCGAGATGACGTCCCGGTACGCCTCGACGAAAGCAGCCTCGCTCAGGGGCTCACCGTCGATAGTGATCCGCTCGGTCATCGACTCGACGTGTGGGCTGGTGAATCGGCCGGTCCGCAGCCCGTGGGCGCGGATGAGCGCGTCCACCATGCGCGACGTACTCGTCTTGCCGTTGGTGCCGGTCAGATGGACGACCCGGTACGCCTGGTGGGGGGAACCGGCGAGATCGACCAGGCTCTCGATCCGAGACAGCGTGGGATCGAGCCGAGTCTCGGGCCAACGTCCCAAGAGGGCCGCCTCGACCTCTTGGTAGCCGAAGGGATCGTCCTGGGTAGAGGTATCTCTTGTCATCTTGCTCTGAGTGTATGCAGGGTCGAACTCGGAAGCGCCGCCCGATCGGACGCAAGTAGGATTTCCTGCCATGACCGAGACCCAGCCTGATCGCAGCCAGTCCGCCAACGGCGTCCCCGCTGCGACACGGGTACCCCAGAAGCCCGCTCTGGAGGGGCTCGAGGAGAAGTGGTCCCGGATCTGGGAGGAGCAGCAGACCTACCGGTTCGATCGGAGCAAGCCACGCTCGCAGGTGTACTCGATCGACACTCCGCCGCCGACGGTCTCGGGCTCGCTGCACGTGGGGCACGTCTTCTCCTACACCCACACCGATCTCATCGCCCGTTTCCAGCGCATGCGGGGCAAGGAGGTCTACTACCCGATGGGGTGGGACGACAACGGCCTGCCCACCGAGCGCCGGGTCCAGAACTACTTCGGCGTCCGATGCGATCCGTCCTTGCCGTACGACACGGAGTTCGAGCCGCCGGAGAAGCCCGACCCCAAGCGCCAGGTGCCGATCAGCCGACCCAACTTCGTCGATCTGTGCGAGCGCCTGGTCGAGGAGGATGAGAAGACCTTCGAGGCGCTCTGGCGGCAACTCGGGCTGAGCGTCGACTGGAGCCAGACCTACACGACCATCGGCAAGGCGTCGATGGTCGCCTCGCAGCGGGCTTTCCTCCGGAACGTCGCGCGCGGCGAGGCCTACATGCATGAGGCGCCCACCCTGTGGGACGTGAGCTTCCAGACGGCGGTCGCTCAGGCCGAGCTCGAGGCCCGCGACTACCCGGGCTTCTTCCACCGGGTTGCCTTCCACCGCCCGGACGGGAGTCCGGTCCACATCGAGACGACCCGGCCGGAGCTCATCCCGGCCGTGGTCGCGCTCATCGCCCATCCCGACGACGACCGCTACAAGGCGCTCTTCGGCACCTCGGTGACCTCACCGGTCTTCGGGGTGGAGATCCCCGTTCTCGCGCACGAGGCGGCCGAGCCGGACAAGGGTGCCGGTATCGCGATGTGCTGCACCTTCGGCGACCTCACCGACGTGCAGTGGTGGCGCGAGCTCCAACTGCCGGTCCGCACCGTCATCGGCCGCGACGGCCGGCTGCACCGGGACACCCCCGAGTGGCTGAGCGGGACCGAGGCCGCGCGCACGGCATACGAGGCTCTGGCAGGGAAGACCACCTTCAGCGCTCGAGAGGCGATGGTCGAGCTGCTCCGGGAGAGCGGGGACCTCGACGGTGATCCGACCCCAACGCAGCGGATGGCCAACTTCTTCGAGAAGGGCGACAAGCCGCTGGAGATCGTGTCGACGCGTCAGTGGTACATCCGCAACGGGGGCCGCGACGCCGCGCTGCGAGACGAGATGATCGCACGCGGCGCCGAGATCGACTGGGTGCCCGAGCACATGCGGCACCGGTACGACAACTGGGTGGCAGGCCTCAACGGCGACTGGCTGATCTCGCGGCAACGCTTCTTCGGCATCCCCTTCCCGGTCTGGTACCCCCTCAGCGAGGACGGGGAGCCCGACTACGACCACCCGATCCTTCCGGCCGAGTCCGAGTTGCCGGTCGACCCGTCGACCGACGCCCCCCGTGGCTACGACGAGGGCCTGCGCGGCAAGCCCGGTGGCTTCGTCGGGGACCCCGACGTGATGGACACCTGGGCGACCTCGTCCCTGACCCCGCAGATCGTGTGCGGCTGGGAGCGCGACCCGGAGCTCTTCGCGCATACCTTCCCGATGGACCTGCGCCCTCAGGCGCACGAGATCATCCGCACCTGGCTCTTCGCCACCGTGGTGCGCGCGCACCACGAGCACGGGCTGATCCCGTGGGCACACGCCGCGATCTCCGGGTTCGTCGTCGATCCGGACCGCAAGAAGATGAGCAAGTCCAAGGGGAACGCCGTCGTCCCTGACGAGATCCTCAACCGCTACGGCGCCGATGCGGTCCGCTGGCGGGCGGCGATGGCGCGGCCCGGCGTTGACTCACCGTTCGACGAGAAGCAGATGAAGGTCGGGCGGCGGCTGGCGATGAAGGTGCTCAACGCGTCGCGCTTCGTGCTCGACAGCGTGGGGGCCACCAATACCCATCCCTCGCACGTCACCGAGCCGATCGACTGTGCACTGCTGGCCGTCCTGGGCGACACGATCGAGCGGGCGACCCAGGCGCTGGTCCACTACGACTACACGACAGCGTTGGAAGTGAGCGAGCGGTTCTTCTGGTCGTTCTGCGACGACTACCTCGAGCTGGTCAAGGAGCGCGCCTACGGCGCCCGTGGCGAGGCAGTGGCCGACTCGGCCAAGGCCACCCTGGCGATCGCCCTGAGCGTGCAGCTGCGCCTGCTCGCGCCGTACCTGCCCTACGTCACCGAAGAGGTGTGGTCGTGGTGGCAGGAAGGCTCGATCCACCGGGCCGCATGGCCGCAGGCACCGGATCTGGGGGCGGCCGCCGCCGCGGACCTGTCGATGGTGGACGCGGTGGCCGCGGTCCTGGCCGCCGTCCGTGGAGTCAAGTCGCAGGCGAAGGTGTCGATGCGCACCCCGGTCACCGATGTCGTGATCACAGCTCCGGGAGCATCCCAGGTGCTGATCCGGGAGGCCGAGGAGGACCTGGTCGCCTCGCTCGGTATCCAAGGGCGGATCTCCTTCACCGACACGGAGACCAGCGAGATCACGGCTACGGCCACCGTGGTGCCTACCCAGAGCTGACCCTCCCCCGGCCCTGTCCGCCGGTCCCGGCCCATGGGGACCACCGACTCCCGACAAGGGGACCGGGAAACCCCATCCTGAAGTCGTGGGCATCGAACGTGTCCCCTGGATCCGCCGCCTGCTGGCGCTGCTCGCCCTGGCGGTCGGCAGCGCGATCCTGTTTGCCCTGGCGCCCGGGGTGGCTCACGCCGACGACTCCCCCGGCACGCATGGCTTCGAGCTGGTGCTGTTCTGGGGCGACGGATGTCCGCACTGCGCAGACGAGCACGATTGGCTGGAGACAGTGCGGCAGCAGTATCCGGACCTGCAGATCACCGAGTACGAGGTCTGGTACCACCCCGAGAACGCCATCGTGATGGAGGAGTGGGGGGCCGTCTACGGGTTTCAGCCCGGACTGGTCCCGGTGACGGTCATCGGTGACCGCTCATGGGTCGGCTTCAACGGACCGTTCCGGACCCAGATGGAGTCGGCGCTGGCGCAGCTAGCGGCCGGCGAACAGGTCGCGGCCGACCCGGGCGAGGCGGTGATCTCCGTCCCGCTCGTCGGTGACGTGTCCCTGAAGAACTCCTCGCTGGTCTTCTCGACACTGGTGATCGGCTTCGTGGACGGAGTCAACCCGTGCTCGCTGTGGGCGATCTCGATGTTGCTCGCCATCGTGGTGCGGACCGGCAGTCGTCGGCGCGTGATCGCCGTGGGGGCGGTGTTCCTCACGGTGACCTCGGCGATGTATGCCCTCTACATGGCCGGCATCTACTCGGCCTTGTCTGTCATCGGTCACCTTGCCCAGATCCAGTTCGTCGTGGCGGGCCTTGCTGGAGTGGTCGGGATCGTCAGCGTGAAGGAGTACTTCGCCTTCAAGAAGGGGATCTCCTTCACTATCCCCGAGTCGGCGAAGCCTTCCCTCTACACGAGGATGAGGACCGCGGCCGGCGCCGATCGGATGTTGCCCGCGCTGACCGCCACAGTGGGGCTGGCCATCGGAGTCTCCTTGCTCGAGACACCGTGCACAGCAGGGTTCCCGGTGATCTGGACCGGCCTGCTGGCAGCTCATGGAGTCTCTGCGGCGGAGGCAGTCGGCCTGTTCCTCCTTTACATGATCCCGTTCCTCCTCGACGAGTTCATCGTCTTCGTCGTGATCGTGTTGACGATGAGGGTGACCCGGGTGGAGGAGAAGCATGCGCGACTGCTCAAGCTGTTCGCCGGAGTGACGATGCTCGCGCTGGCCGGCACCGTGTTGTTCCGACCCGAGGCGATGAACGACCCGCTGCAGGCTCTGCTCATCTTCACGAGCGCGTTCTTCCTCGCGTGGTTGATCCACTGGGTCGCCGAGCCGATCATCCGGCGGCATTCGCCCCCGCCTCCTGCGCTCCCGCAGTTCGATGAGGACGACGAGGATGACGACGACGAGCCCGAGCGCCCCGTCCGTCGAGACTCACGAGCTCCCTAGGACTCCAACCAGGCGCGGAAGGCATCGAAGGAGTACGGCCGGCCGAGGAAGTCCGCGACCAGGTCGGCGGCGTCCTTGGAGCCACCGGGTGAAAGCACCCGGTCCCGGTAGCGGTAGGACACCGCGGTATCCAGCATCGCGCCGAGATCGAAGGCCGTGAAGAGATCCTTCGCGATGACCAGGCTCCACATGTACGTGTAGTACGCCGAGGTGTACCCCTCCAGGTGGCCGAAGCTGGCCTGGAAGTGGGTGTCGGGCACGTAGCCGAACAGGTCGTACCTCGCCTGGAGCGCGCGCACGGCCTCGGTCAGGTCCGACGGCACGTCGTGGTGCAGGCGGTAGGAGACGGCCGCGTAGAACATCTGGACCTTCGCGAGGTAGCCCTTCCCGAACTCCTCGCCGGCGCGCATCCGAGCGACCAGCTCCGGCGGGATGGGCCGGCCGGCTCGATCGATCGCGAAGGTCGCGAGCACGTGCGGGTCCCAGGCCCACTCCTCCAGCAGCTGCGAAGGAGCCTCGACGAAGTCCCACTCGGTGGCGACTCCGGAGAAACGCACCCAGTCGTGGTGGCCTGCGAGGATGTGGTGCACGAGGTGGCCGAACTCGTGGAAGAGCGTGACGACGTCGTGGTGTTCCATGAGTCCGCGGGGGAAGTTGCAGACCAGGGCACCCTCGGGAAGCTGACGTCCCTCGACACCCTCCACGAGGCTGAACTGTGCCGCGTGGGAGTACTTCCCCGGCCTTGGGTGCAGATCCAGGTAGATGCGGCCAAGGCGCTGGCCATCGATCATGACGTCGTAGCACGCGACATCCTCGTGCCAGACGGTTGCATCCGGGGCGGGCACGTAGCTGAGGCCGAACAGTCGTCCGGTCACGTCGAGCAGGCCGGCACGGACCTTCGAGAAGTCGAAGTAGGCGCGAACCTGCTGGGAGTCGACGTCGAACCGCTCCCGGCGGATCAGCTCGCTGTAGTAGGCGCGGTCGACCGACGAGAACTGCTCGATCTCGGGGTGGTCCTGCTGCAGGCGTGCCAGCAGGATGCCGTAGTCGCGGCGCGCCGAGGGCCCAGCCAGGTCGGAGATCCGGTCGATGAAATCGGGGATGGCCGAACCCTCCCCGATCATCTTGACCTCGGCGTCGTAGGAAGCCCAGTCGGCGTACCCGAGCAGGGTCGCCTTCTCCCGGCGGAGCTGGAGGATCTCAGCGAGGACCTGGTCGTTCTCCGGCCACGCCCGGTTGAGGAACTCATGGACCATGCGAGCGCGCGCGTCCCGGCTACGGGCAAACGACATGAACGGCGAATAGTCGGGGTAGTCCGTGGTCAGCCGGATCTTGCCGTCCTCCCCCCGCGGGTGGGTGGCCACGTAGTCCTCCGGCAGACCGTCGAGATCGCCGGGCTCGAAGGCGATCTCGCGCGTCCCGTCGCGGATGTTTCGGGAGAACTGCTGTCCCAGGTCGGTCAGCTTCTCGGAGAGCTGGGCCAGGCGTTCACGCTCGTCCTCCGACCGGTCCACACCGGACCGCCGGAAGTCCCGCAAAGAGCGCTCCAATACCCGGCGGGCCAAACCGTCGAGCCCGGCCGGGTCGACCTGGGAGAGAGAGTCGTAGAGCTCGCGGTCGAGCCCGATCTCGGTGACCAAGCGGTGGGCGTCCTGCTCGGCCTTCTCGGCTCGGCTCCGGACCCCTTCATCGGGGTGCACGTTGGACATCAGCTCAGCCAGTGCGAACACGTTGGACAAGGTGATGTTGAGGTCGTTCCAGGTCCGGAGGCGATCCTCGACGGGCTCCTGCTTGATCGCACCGACGAGTCGAACGGCGTCGGCCAGCGCGGAGTCACTCCGGTCGGACAGCCAGGACCCGAAGTGCTCAGGCTCGGGGAGAGACAGCGGCATCAGGTGAGCGGACTCGCTCACGCGGACTTCTTCTTGTCCTCAGCCTCGCGCGGGACCAAGGTCGGCAGGACGTTGTCGCGGACGACCTCCTCGGTGACCACGACCCGGCCGACGTCCGTCCGCGACGGCACGTCGTACATCACGTGGAGGAGGACCTCCTCGATGATGGCGCGCAGGCCACGAGCACCGGTGCCGCGATCGTTGGCCATCTCCGCGACCGCGTCGATTGCGGCCTCGGTGAACTCCAGCTCCACCCCGTCCAGCTCGAAGAGCTTCTGGTACTGCTTGACCAGCGCGTTACGGGGCTCGGTCAGGATCGACACCAGAGCATCCCGGTCGAGCTTGTCGACGGTGGCGATGACTGGGAGCCGCCCGATGAACTCGGGGATCAGGCCGAACTTGAGCAGGTCCTCGGGTCGGACCTGACCGAAGAGCCGGTCCGGGTCCTTGTCCTCCTTGGTCGGGAGGGACGCTCCGAAGCCCAGCGACTTGCGACCGATCCGCTGCTCGATGATGTGCTCCAGACCGGCGAAGGCCCCACCCACGATGAACAGGACGTTCGTGGTGTCGATCTGGATGAACTCTTGGTGGGGGTGCTTGCGTCCTCCCTGGGGCGGCACCGAGGCGGTGGTGCCCTCCAGGATCTTCAGCAGCGCCTGCTGAACGCCCTCCCCGGACACGTCCCGGGTGATGGAGGGGTTCTCGGCCTTGCGGGCCACCTTGTCGATCTCGTCGATGTAGATGATCCCGGTCTCGGCCTTCTTGACGTCGTAGTCAGCGGCCTGGATCAGCTTGAGGAGGATGTTCTCGACATCCTCGCCGACGTAGCCGGCCTCGGTCAGGGCGGTGGCGTCGGCGATCGCGAAGGGGACGTTCAGCATCCGGGCGAGGGTCTGGGCCAGGTAGGTCTTGCCGGAGCCCGTGGGCCCGAGCACGAGGATGTTGGACTTCGACAGCTCCACGCCGTCCTCGGCACGGTGGCGGTGGTTGCTCACACCGAGACCGGCCTGGACCCGCTTGTAGTGGTTGTACACCGCCACGGCCAGGGCCCTCTTGGCGTTCTCCTGGCCAACCACGTAGGAACTGAGGAAGTCGACGATCTCCCGGGGCTTGGGCAACTCGTCGAAACCGAGCTCGGAGCCTTCGTTCAGCTCCTCCTCGATGATCTCGTTGCACAGGTCGATGCACTCGTCACAGATGTAGACGCCGGGGCCGGCGATGAGCTTCTTGACCTGCTTCTGGCTCTTGCCGCAGAAAGAGCACTTCAGCAGGTCAGCGCCGTCACTGATACGTGCCACGTTGCTGGTGCTCCTTTCGCGTCAAACCTTCCGGAACTGCCTCCCGCCGGAGGATCCACCACCGACGGTACCTAAAACACCCCCGTGGCGGGTGTAGAAACACACCCGTCTCTTCGGCCTTAAGCGACCGGCAATGAGCCCTTGCGGGACGCCAACACCGAATCGATCAGCCCGTACTCCACCGCCTGCTCGGCGGTCAGGATCTTGTCCCGCTCGATGTCCCGCGAGACTTCCTCCACAGATTTGCCCGTGTGCTCGGAGATCATCTTCTCCAGCAACTCGCGCATGCGCAGGATCTCGTTGGCCTGGATCTCGATGTCCGAGGTCTGGCCGTAGGTGCCCTCGGTGTAGGGCTGGTGGATCAGAATCCGGCTGTTCGGGAGGGCGAGCCGCTTGCCCGACGCTCCGGCCGCAAGCAGGATCGCCGCCGCAGAGGCCGCCTGACCCAGGCACACGGTCTGGATGTCGGGCTTGACGAAGCGCATCGTGTCGTAGATCGCTGTCAGGGCCGTGAAGGAGCCGCCAGGGCTGTTGATGTAGATCTGGATGTCACGGTCCGGATCCATCGACTCCAAGCACAGCAGCTGGGCCATCACCGCGTTGGCGATGTCGTCGCTGATCGGGGCGCCAAGGAAGATGATCCGGTCCTCGAAGAGCTTGGCGTACGGGTCGATGCGGCGGAAGCCGTACGACGTACGCTCCTCCCATTGCGGGATGTAGTAGTTCACGTCTGCTCCCCTACTTCTTGGCCGCCGGGCGACCCTGGTCGGCGACCTGGCCGGCGTTGGCGACGACCTTGTCGATGAAGCCGTACTCCAACGCCTCCGGCGCGGTGAACCAGCGGTCGCGGTCGGCGTCCTGCTCGACCTGCTCCAACGGCTGGCCGGTGTGCTGGCTGATCAGCTCGAAGAGCACCTTCTTGATGTGCAGCGACTGCTGAGCCTGGATCTTGATGTCGGAGGCCGACCCACCCATGCCGCCGGACGGCTGGTGCATCATGATGCGCGCGTGCGGCAGGGCATACCGCTTGCCCGCGGCGCCGGCACAGAGGAGGAACTGGCCCATCGACGCCGCCAGGCCCATGCCGACGGTCGCCACGTCGTTGGGGATGTAGTTCATCGTGTCGTAGATCGCCATCCCGGCGTCCACCGAGCCCCCGGGGCTGTTGATGTACAAGAAGATGTCGGCATCGGGGTCTTCGGCGTTCAGCAGAAGCATCTGCGCGCAGATCGCGTTGGCGTTCTGGTCGCGCACCTCGGAGCCGAGGAAGACGATCCGCTCCCGCAGGAGCCGCTGGTAGATATGGTCGTCCAACCCGTACGACGGGGTGCCACCGTTCATCTGGGGGGTCACATCCGGGTGACCGGGGGAGTTCTCATTCACGAGATAGACCCTAGCCGCCCGACCGCCCCGAGCCAGGGCCAATTCGGCCTTGTTCGCCTAGGGCGTACGTCCGGTCCAGGAGGGGCGCGGACCCTGTCAGGCCCGGCCCTCCGTCCGACCGGCTACTCGGCCTTCTCTGCTGTCTTCTTGGCTGCCTTCTTGGCCGGCTTCTTGGCTGCCTTCTGAGCTGTCTTCTGGGCCGGCTCCTCACCCTCGGCGGCCGTGACCGCCTCCTTCGCCGGAGCCTTCTTGGCGGCCTTCTTCGCCGGAGCCTTCTTGGCGGCCTTCTTCGCGGGAGCCTCGGCCGCTGCGCCATCGGCTCCGGGCTCTGGCTCAGCCAGTGACCCGTCGGGCCGGAGGCTCTTCAAGTCGATCACGGTGCCGGAGGTGTCCGTCACGGTGGCGGTCTCTACGATCTGGGCCAGTGCCTTGCCCCGCACGATCTCGGAGATCAGCTCCGGGATGTGGTTGTGGTCGATCATGTGCCGCATGTACTCGTTGGGGTCCTCGCCGGTCTCCTGAGCGCGCCGGAGCATGTGCTCGGTGAGCTCCTCCTGGGCGATGCCGATCTCCTGGCTCTTGGCCACCTCGTCGAGCACGAACTGGGCGGCGAGCGCGTCGCGGACCCGCTTCTCCAGGTCGGCCTCGAACTCGTCGATCGTGGTCTTCTCCTCGTCGAGGTACGCCTGCATCGTCAGGCCGGCGTAGGCGAGCTGCTGCTCGACGCTCTGCCGGCGCTGGTTCAGCTCGTCGGTGACGACCGACTCCGGCAGCGGCACCTCGACCATGTCGAGGATCCGCTCCAGGACCGCGTCACGAGCAGCGGCTGCCTGCTCGAGCCGCTTGCCCCGCTCGAGCCGCGCACGCACGTCATCGGTGAGCTCGGCGACGGTGTCGAACTCCGACGCCATCTGGGCGAAGTCGTCGTCGAGTTCGGGCAGCTGCTGCTCCTTGACCCCGTCGACGGTGACCTGGATCTGCACGGCGTGGCCCGCCGCGTCGCCGCCGACGAGCGTGGACTCGAAGGTCTTGGCGTCCCCGGCCGACATCCCGGCCAGCGCATCGTCGAGGCCGTCGACCATGCCGCCGCGCCCGACTCGGTAGCTGACGCCCTTCAGGTCGGCGCCCTCGACCACCTGGCCGTCCTCGGTGGCGACCAGATCGATCGTGACGAAGTCGCCGTCGGCAGCCGACCGGTCGACGTCGCTCAGAGAGCCGAACCGCTCGCGCAGGAAGTCGACCTGCTCGGTGATGTCATCGTCGCTGACCGGGAACGGCTCCACGGTGACCTCCAACCCGTCGAGCGACGGGAGGGTGAGGCTCGGGCGGACGTCGACCTCAGCCGTGAACTCGAGGGTTTCGTTGTCCTCGAACTTGGTGATCTCGATCTCCGGCTGGGCCAGCGGCTGCAGGTCGTTGCCCTGCAGCGCCTCGACGTACACCTTGGGGAGCGCCTCGTTGATCGCCTCGTCGAGGACCGTGCCACGACCGACCTGCCGGTCGATGACCGGTGCGGGAACCTTGCCACGACGGAAGCCCGGCACGTTGATCTGCTTGGCGATCTTCTTGTACGCCGCGTCGAGGCTCGGCTTGAGCTCCTCGAAGGGCACCTCGACGGTGAGCTTCACCCGGGTCGGGCTCAGTGTCTCGACGGCGCTCTTCACCTGTGTGTCTCCTTGCTGACCGTGGGCCGACCAGGGTCGGCATGATGCGCATGTCCGGATGGTCCGGATCATGGTCGGGGCGACAGGACTCGAACCTGCGATCTCCTGCTCCCAAAGCAGGCGCGCTAGCCACTACGCTACGCCCCGGCGGCGAACCCCCGGGAGTCTAGTGGACGCGCGTCCCGACGCCCGAATCGTGGGGTGAGCGCCATCTGTGGCACCATATGAGCCGCGTTCCAGCAGGCTCCTGAGCAGCGGCTTCCGGCCCTCGATGGAGCCACGCGGATGTAGCTCAATGGTAGAGCCCCAGTCTTCCAAACTGGCTACGCGGGTTCGATTCCCGTCATCCGC